>JAPKYS010000017.1 GCA_026394195.1 bacterium
CGGCGTCTATAGCGGTACTCCCACGGATTGCTACTCCTGCCATCAGACCAGCTTTCAGGGAGCTACAAATCCCATCCATACCGCTCCGTCCTTCAGCTACGTCTGTACGGTTTGTCACAATACGGCTGGCTGGTCACCGTCGACCTTCAACCACAACACTCAGACCACTTATCCGCTGACCGGAGTGCACGTCACGACCAGTTGTGCCTCCTGCCACGCCAACGGCGTTTATAACGGCACACCGATTGATTGCTACTCCTGTCATCAGAACAACTTCCAGGGAGCCACCAATCCCATCCATACTGCGCCCTCGTTCAACTACGTTTGTACAGTCTGTCACAACACGGCTGGTTGGTCTCCGTCGACCTTCAACCACAACACTCAGACTACTTATCCGTTGACCGGAGTGCACGTTACCGTCAGCTGCGCCTCCTGCCACGCCAATGGCGTTTATAACGGCACACCAACGGACTGCTACTCCTGCCATCAGACCAGCTTCCAGGGAGCGAACAACCCCATCCATACCGCCCCCTCCTTCAGCTATGTCTGTACGGTCTGTCACAATACGGCTGGCTGGTCTCCGTCGACCTTCAACCACAACACTCAGACCACTTATCCCTTGACCGGGTCGCACGTTACGGCGCGGTGTGTAGACTGCCATCCCGGCGGTCAATATTCCGGCACACCCACAAACTGCTACTTCTGTCATCAGGGCGACTTCCAGGGCACGACGAATCCCAACCATCAGCAGGCTATGTTCCCAACCCAGTGCCAGCTCTGCCACTCCACCGTCAACTGGACGAATACTACCTACAATCATGACCAGCAGTTCTTCCCGATCTATTCTGGTTCACATCAGGGAGAATGGAATCTGTGTACAGATTGCCATATCGGAGGCAATTATCTCAGTTTTTCCTGTATCGACTGCCATGAACATAATAACCAACCCGAGGTGAATCAACAGCATCAGGGTGTTCCCGGGTACTCATACCAGAGTCAAGCCTGTTATAATTGCCATCCCACTGGTGGTGGTGGCGGGCTGCTTGGCCGTCAACGAGGTACCGATGGGCAGAAGAAGAGGAAACCGTGATCAAATCCGTAGCCAAATACACTCTGGTTCTTTGTGTCCTTCTGCTGACAGCGCAAGCGAGCCACAGTGCAACGATTGAGACGGTGATCAACTACGTCAGTGGAACGTCGGTATACTTGAGCGCGGGATCAGCCGGGGGTATCCAAAAGGGGGATAGTGCAGACGTGCTTCGAGACGGTAAAGCAATTGCACGGTTGGAAATTATTTACGTCGCCGATAACAGTTCATCCGCCCGGATCATTGGGGGTGAACAGGGTTTGCAGGTTGGCGACCGAGTGAGCGTGATGGTTTCAGCGCCTTCCGTTCAGGATTCTGTAAAAATCGCGGTCACACCCTCTTTAACAGGTGAGGTAGCATACGCCCCTGAAACGGGAACGAGCACAGCCGCTGCATCTCGTCTCTCGACCCGCATTCACGGTCGCATCGCCGCGCAGGTCAACGTCCAGGCAGACCACAAGATCCCCGGCAATGACGTCACCAAACCCGCGCTGGTGCTTAGAGCAACGGTCGAGAACGTCTTCATGAATTACCTGAATTTATCAGTCAACCTGCGTACGCGTAAAAACATTCGAGCCACTTCCGGATCTTCAAGCCATCTATCGGAGTGGGACAACCGCATCTACGAATTGGCTCTGCAGTATAATAATCCAGCTTCATCATTCAATTACCAGATGGGGAGAATTGCCTCGAACCGCTTCAGCGGTATAGGCCCCTTTGATGGGGTGTTGCTTGAATACAAGTTGCAGCGCGGCTGGAGCGCCGGCGCATTTGGCGGGACGCGCCCGGACCTGATCACCTCCTCGCCGACTTCGGACGAGACTACCGGCGGTTTGTTCGCGGCCTATGAGGCTGGTGAGTGGAGCGGGCATCGATTTACCGGGACTGCGGCTCTGGTAGGCAGGTATCACACCGGGACCATCGACGAGGAATTCCTCTACGAACAGGTCTCCTATTCCTGGTCGCGGCGTCTATACGTATATCAGAGTGCGGAGATAGCCATCAATCGGGATTGGCGGCAGCAGGCGGAAGGATCGAGTGTGGGTCTATCCAATTTACTGCTCAACGCCAGTTACACGATCAGCTCAAAACTCTCCCTGGATTTCGGGTATGATAATCGAAAACTGGTGCACACATTCGAAACCAAAGATACTCCGGATTCGCTCTTCGATGAAGCGTTGCGTCAGGGGTTTCGCGCCGGTGTCAGCGCTAAATTACCGTTGGAGTTACGCGGTTGGTTGCGGGGGGGGCTCAGCACCCGTCAGACGGGTGAAACGGACACGCGCACAGTAGCGGTTGGTTTGAGTCGCAGTGATTTTTTCAGGTCGGGGATCAGCGCCTCGCTGCAATATAACGCCTTTGAAAACCGCTTCAGCACGGGGTATCAGGCTTCACTCAATTTGGCGCGGTATTTCTTCCAGGTCGTCTATCTGCAGTTCGACGTAGGTCACAGCCGCTATGCCTTTATCACCTCTGAAAATCCTGTAACCTACGACTGGTACGACCTCAACGTAAGCAGCAATTTAACCCGCCGCCTCTATCTCTCTGCCTTCGGTGAACTCTATCGTGGCGATCTGATGGACACAGACCGCTTCGGCATGGAATTGGGGTATCGATTCTAAAGACAACTTAGAATCTCTTGGTGTAGACGTGGCAGTAAGGTTTATGCCCGTTGTTCTGGTAGTAGTTCTGGTGATAATCCTCAGCCACCCAGAAGGGTCCGGCTTTGGCCACTTCGGTAGAGATCTTGTAACCCTTTTCTTTCAATAATTTGACCAATTTCTCCACCACCTGCTTCTGCTGATCATCAACGTAAAAGATTGCGGATCGGTATTGCTCGCCGACGTCAGGCCCCTGGCGATTGACCTGCGTGGGATCGTGAATTTCGAAGAATAGCCGCGCCAGAATTTCGTAGCTGGTTTTGGCAGGATCGAATACGACCTCCATAGTCTCTGCATGTCCAGTAGTGCCTGTGCAGACTTGCTGGTAGGTCGGATTCTGAGTATGCCCACCCATGTATCCCACCCGCGTTGATATTACCCCGTCAGCTTTCTGAAAATAGTATTGCACCCCCCAGAAACATCCACCCGCGAAGTATGCCTTTTCGGTCTTTTCGGTAGATGCTGCAGTCGGGATGAAACTAAGCGAGATCGAGTTGACGCAGTGCCGGGTATCTTTCGCCGTCAATCCTTCCCCCGTGAAAACATGTCCTAAGTGAGCGCCGCAATTGGCGCAGACAATTTCCGTTCTCTTGCCGTCAGCGTCCGGGATGCGTTTGACTGCCCCCGGTATTTCGTCATCGAAGCTGGGCCAACCGCAGTGAGCGTCAAATTTATTCTCTGAACGGTAGAGAGCAGCGCCGCACCGCTTGCAGACGTACGTCCCCTTTTCCTTGAAACTATCATACTTTCCGGAAAAAGGCATCTCGGTGCCTTTGTGGATGATGACCCGTTCTTCTTCGGGTGTTAATTTGTTATAGTTCATACTTTTTCCCTGTGCCTTGATACCTGTATCCTGCTGGGTTATTGATGCTGCAAGCTGTGGCTCGGATATAGATACTCCCACCCGATTGGCTCTCGCCTCCGGTTTCCATCCTCCAAGAGCTATGCTTATCGCGACAACCGCAACCAATCCGCTGGTTAAAATCAGCAGAGTACTCAGCGAAGCTTTCGATTTCATGTCTTGTCCTACAATTCCTTCAACCAGTCAGCCGTCTTCAGATACTCGGCGAAGGGAATCAACCGGATACCGTACTTGCTTTTTAGCCCGGCGAAATCAGGATTATAGCCGACCTCATCGAACCACTTGAACATGATGGCGAAATCGTCTCCATAAATTTTGTCGGCTCCCTCATGAGGCAATTGCTGATAGTGATACGTCTTGCCGGTCGCTTTTGAGATCAGCTCCAGAGCATTTGGGATGGTCAGATCGTCGCCGGCCAGTTCTATTTCTGCCCCGATGTACTTATCAGGATGAATGAATGCCTGAGCTCCGAATTCGCCGATATTTTCCACAGAAACCATCGCTAATTTTCGGTTGGCAGGGAGCGGCATGCCGAAGGTTCCCGTTTTCAGAGTGGGGAGGAACCAGGGAAATCCAAAGTTTTCCATGAAGAAGACCGGACGCAGAATGGTCGTCTTCAAGCCCAGCTTGCTGATGCGCTGCTCGACCTTCCATTTGGATTCAAAGTGGGGGATACCCGTGTTGCGCTGCGCGCTGCCGACTGAAGAGAAGACCAGGTGATCCACACCTGCGGCTGCTGCGGCTTCTACGCCGTTGATCCCCTGCTGAGTCTCAGTTTCCACTCCAGCCTCATACGGGGTAGTGACCAGAAACATCCTCTTTACCCCTTTCAGAGCCGCATCGATAGATGCGCGATTCAGAAGATCGCCCTGAACCACCTCGGCTCCCAATTTTTTCAACTCTTCGGCTTTATGCGGGCTGCGAGTAAATGCGCGCACCTTCTGTCCTTGTTTAAGCAGATGCCGGGCAACGATTCCTCCCTGTTGACCGGTCGCTCCTGTGACCAATATTAAGTCGTTCATTGGATTAAACTCCTGTTAAATTGATCGTTGAGATACTCCGATATAGGTTTACGAAAGCTAAAATGATATCAGTCTCAACGGTAATATGGTATACGTAAAAAACCCGACGATTGTCGGGTTTTTTACGGGTATAATCATGTGAAGTCTAGCTTTTGCTCAGTCATTCTGATAGCTATGTCTGATAATGTCTCCCTTGACCAGATAGATCACGTCTTCGGCAATATTGGTAATCTGGTCGGCAATGCGTTCAAGGTTCCGTGAGATGGAAATGATATTGATCTGACATTCGATCTGTTCAGGATTTTCACGCATCTTCTGCTGTACCAGCTGATACATCTGGCGATGGATATCATCCGCCTGATCGTCCATTTTAATGACTGCGGCAGCTAAATCCGTGTCCAGCTTGATCAACGCTTGCAGGGCATCTTTTAACATTTGCAACGATATGTCCGCCAGTTTGGTGAGATCGGATGGAATCTCGATTTTTTCCCGAGTGGCCAGCGTCTTGGCTCGTTCGGCGATATTGACCGCCTGATCCGCCATGCGCTCAAGATCGTTGTTGATCTTCAACACCGCAACCACAAAGCGCAGATCCTGGGCTACCGGATTGTAGAGCGCCAGTATCTTAAGACAATCTTCCTCAATATCCAATTCCAGGCGGTCAATCTCATTATCTGATTGGATAACTCGGTCCGCCAGCCTGGTGTCTCGCTCGTTCAGAGCCCGAACAGCTCTGATAATAATCTCCTGCACCATGGCGCTCATGGTCAGGAGCTGCTTTTTCAGGTTGGCGATTTCGCGTTGAAGATGTAATGACATCGGATTCTCCTCTTTCTATCCAAACCGACCGGTGATATAGTCTTCCGTTTGTTTCATGCGCGGATTGGTGAATACTTGCTTGGTCTTACCAAACTCAACAATTCGACCCTCATAAAAGAAGGCGGTATAATCTGAAACGCGCGCCGCCTGCTGCATGTTGTGAGTTACGATGACGATGGTGTAATTTTCTTTTAGCGTTAACATCAATTCTTCCAGTTTGGCAGTGCCGACCGGGTCGATGGCAGAGGCGGGCTCGTCCATAAGCAGAACTTCTGGTTCAATGGCGATCATTCTGGCGATACACAGCCTCTGCTGCTGCCCCCCCGACAGCGCCGTCCCCGGTTCATCGAGCTGATCCTTGACTTCTTCCCACAGCGCCGCCTGCTTGATAGCTTGTTCCACACGCTCCGCCAGTTCCGAACCTTTCAACTTGTAGTTGATCCTGAGACCGTAAGCGACATTCTCATAGATACTCATGGGGAAAGGGCTGGGTTTTTGGAAAATCATCCCCACGCGGCGACGCAGGTCAATGACGTCAACCTCCGGAGCCAGGATATTGATTCCGCCCATGATGATCTCACCGGTAGCCCGCTGATCGCGGTATAATTCATGAATGCGGTTGTAGGTACGAATATGGGTGGATTTCCCGCACCCGGAAGGACCAATAATCGCAGTGACGTGGTTGCGAAGAATCTCAATGTTGTTGTCGTGCAGAGCCTGGTGCTTGCCGTAGAAAAAATTCAAATTGCGGACAGCAATTTTTGCTGGTTCTGCAACCGTCTGTTCGTTGATGGTCATCTGAGGCTCTTTCAGAGCAGATGCATCCGGCGATGGATGCGTTGCTTCTGCTAAGGTTGGCTTCATCGGGTCCTGGTTTTAGTTTTGATGGCAATGCGCGCGAAAATGTTGAGAAACAGCACGCCTCCCATGATTAGAAGTGACGCTCCCCAGGCTTGCTGCTTCCAATCGGCATAGGGCGACATGGCATAATTGAAAATCGTTACGGTCAGGTTGGCGACCGGCTCATGCAAAGAGTTGATCCAGTATGGACTGTTGAGCGCTGTAAAAAGAAGCGGCGCAGTCTCTCCGCTAACTCGCGCCACCGCCAGTAGTACACCGGTAATCAGACCACTCCGAGCCGCTCGAAATGTGATCCCCAGGATGACTCGCCAGTTGGGAACCCCGAGCGATAGTCCCGCTTCACGCAATGAATTCGGCACCATGGTCAGCATGTCCTCTGTTGTCCTGACCACCACCGGCAGCATGATAATCGCTAAAGCAGCAGCTCCGGCGTAGGTAGAGAAAGACTTGCTGGGCAACACTATCAGAGTGTAGACAAAAACCCCCACGATGATCGAGGGAACTCCGATCATGATATTGGTAAAAAAGCGAATGCCCGCCGCCAGTTTTCGCCCCTTGCCGAACTCTGCTAAATAAATTCCGGCCATCAGTCCGATAGGCGTGCCGATCAAAGCCGCCAGCACTGTGATTAAAAGAGTGCCTGCTATTGCGTTAGCCAGCCCACCGCCGACCATTCCCGGCGGCATCGGCAGCTGAGTGAAGAAACTCAGGTTGATCGCTTTGAAGCCGCGCAGAAATACCACAATGAGTATCCAAAGCAGCATAGCCAACCCCACTGAGGCGCTGAGCGCCGAAAGCACTTGTACGGTTCGATTGGCCAGACGGCGGTATTTCAGGGATTTGACGACCAATTTCATGCCAGTTTCTTTTTAATACTCCATAACCATAGTTGTGCTGCGGCTTGAAATACGAAAGTGATGAGAAACAGGACCAGTCCCAACTCGACCAAAGCGCTTAAATAAATCGGGTCGGAAGCTTCCGTGAATTCGTTAGCCAGCGTCGAGGCGATGGAGTTACCGCTGGCGAATAACGAGGCAGCGATTTGGTGGTTGTTGCCGATAACAAAAGTCACCGCCATCGTCTCACCCAGGGCGCGACCCAACGCCAGGAAAGCCGCTCCGACCATCCCCCGCAGGGAATACCGCATGGTCACAGCTTTGGTGACCTCCCAATTGGTGGCTCCGATGCCATAAGCCGACTCTTTGACCACCGGGGGAACCATTTGAAAGACGTCGCGCGTCACCGAGCTGATATACGGTAATATCATAAATGCCAGAATAATTCCAGCAGTCAGCATCCCGATCCCTAACGGCGGACCCTGAAACAGCGGGAGAAAATCCAGGTATTTCCCCAGTAGAGGTTGCACAAAATTCGACATAAACGGCGCGAAGACGAACAACCCCCACATACCGTAAATGATACTGGGAATAGCCGCCAGGAGTTCAATAGCTGACCCGAAGAAAGCGCTCAATCTCGGTGGAGCCAGTTCCACCAGGAATAAGGCGATTACAAAGCCCAATGGCAGCGCGATCAGCATGGCGATCAAGGTCGACACCGCTGTCCCGTACATACTGCTCAATGCGCCGAAGTCCTGTGTGACCGGATTCCAGGCTTTTGACGTCAGAAATCCAAATCCGAACTGAGCCAGGGATAACCGCGAATTTCTGACCAGTTCGAAGACGATCCCTATCATCAAGAGCGGAATTGTCAGAGCGCAGCAAAGGGCGAGCCGTCGGAAAAGGCGGTCGCCCCTGTATGAGCCTTTGCTATTTGCTTTTTGCAGACCTATTTCCAAACCGGTTTCCCCTGACAGCGAATGTCTTTCTTCCAGGTGTCGCGCACCATTTTAATGACGTTCTCCGGCATGGGGACATAATCCAGAGCGATGGCCTGTTCAGCGCCATGTGAGAAGCACCAATCGAAGAAGTTCAGCATCAACTTGGCTTTATTCTCATCGGTTTGTTCTTTGTAGACCAAAATGAAACTCGCTCCAGCTATAGGCCAGCTTTCCTTGCCGGGCTGGTTCACCAGCACCAGATAATACCCGGGTGCATTATTCCAATCGGCATTGGCTGCTGCAGCCATGAAGGTCTCTTTGGAGGGGGAGACGTAATTGCCGTCTTTATTCTTCAATTGCACATAGGACATTTTGTTCTGCAGAGCGTAGGCGTATTCCACATAACCGATGCTGCCAGGAAGCTGCTGAACGTAGGCGGAAACGCCTTCGTTGCCCTTGCCGCCATTGCCCACCGGCCAGGCGACCGATTTATCCGCGCCGACTTTTTCCTTCCATTCCGAAGAAACGCCGGCGAGGTAATTGGTGAAGATCCAGGTGGTGCCGGAACCGTCCGATCGACGGACCACTGCTATAGCTTGATTCGGAAGGTTCAACCCTGGGTTCAATGCCTTGATTGCAGCATCATCCCAGCGGGTGATTTTGCCCAGGTAGATGTTAGCGATGGTTTCACCATCCAGCTTAAGTTGTCCCCCAGTAATTCCCTTGACGTTGACGACCGGTACCACCCCGCCCATAATCATGGGGAACTGAATCAATCCGGCTGTCGCCAATTCTTCTGCCTTCAGCGGAGCGTCTGAAGCGCCGAAATCAACCGTCTTGGCTTTGATCTGCTGAATGCCGCCTCCTGAACCGATGGACTGGTAATTCAGTTTCATGCCGGTGATCTGATTGTACTTGTACGCCCATTGTGAGTAGAGCGGATAAGGAAAAGTTGCGCCTGCTCCATTGATAGTCGGATCACCCGCCTGGACTGCTTCGAGTGGAAGCATCGCCAGCAGGAAAAGAACCGAAAGCAAGCTAATTAGTAATGTCTTTGTCATTTCTGATGCCCTCATTGGGTTAATTCCTTGTCGAATTTGCTTCTTACGAGTCCGATTCGTTTGTCGATTTTAATAATGGTACGAACCAGCTATGAGGGCTTGATGAGGAGACTGTTAGAATTGTATTAAGAAAAATCCTACAGGTGATTTTCGCCTGAATTTATCTGGGGATATGGATTCGAAACGTGCTGCCCTTGCCAACAGCACTCTCCACGCTGACAGACCCATGATGTACCAGCGCGATGTGTTTGACAATCGCCAGACCTAAGCCCGTCCCACCCTGCTCACGGCTGCGGTTTTTGTCCACGCGGTAAAACCGTTCAAATATACGCGATAGATGTTCTATTGGAATCCCGCAACCAGAGTCCCGCACGTACAGGACTATTTCGGTTTCTGTTTGATCCAAACCGACCTCGATCACGGTATCCACTGGACTATATTTTATAGCGTTTTCCAATAAATTAATCAATGCCTGTTCGATCAGGATTAGGTTTATCTTCGCTTTTGCTTCATTTTCAACCTGAACCCTGAGGTGAATATTTTTCCCAGCCGCTTTGGCTTCGCAGCTCTGTACAGATGCCGTGATGGCTTCTCGGATATCTTCGCTGCTGAAATGGACGTCGTCTTTTTCAGCGCCTTGCTCCAGATAGGATAACTGGAGCAAATCCTCGATAATTGCGTTGAGCCGGTCGACGTGTTTATTGATGATTTCCAGAAAATTGTCTCTTTGCGTTTTATCCTTAATAGCGCCGTCTTGCAGGGTTTCTACAAAACCTTTGATCAGGGTGATGGGCGTGCGCAATTCATGCGATACGTTGGCGACGAATTCCTTGCGGAGGTTTTCCAGGCGGCGAATCCGCGTTATATCGTTCAATACAATCAGCGCTCCAACGTCGTGCTGCGTGGCATCCCGCAGCAGTGTTCCGCGAACTTGAATAAAGATCTGCCGGTTCAACAGGATAATCTCGCCCTCGGTATAAGCCCGGGCTGAGAGCAAATTCGCTACAAAACGATGCAAGTCCGGATTGGGGACAACCTCCTGAATATATCGCCCCTGCACTTCACTCGCTTTGATATCCAGCAGCCGTTCAGCGGCATGGTTGATCTTGATAATCCGTTCTTCGACGTCCAGCGCCAGAACGCCTTCAACCATACTGGATAATACGGTCTCCAGTTCGTTACGCTGCCGAGTGATGGACGCGATCCTGATATGCAATTGTTCAGCCATTTCATTCAGAGCGTTGGATAATGCTCCGAACTCCACCAATTTCGGCGTGATGATTTTGCGCTCGAAATTTCCTCCGGCGAATGCCTGTGCCCCCTGTTTCATCTCCGCGATTGGACGACTGATCCGCCTGGACACCCAATAACTGATCGCCGCGCCCAATAGGATCAAACCAATGCCAACCATTAGAATGGATGTGTAGATACGGTAGAGAGCGTCATCGATGGCTGACATGGGAATAGCCAACCGTAATACCCCGGCAACCTGTCCGGAACGGATTACAGGTATCGCCAGGTAGAGCATTCTCCTTTTAAGGGTGGGGCTCTGCCGAGTTGCGATGCCCGTGGTTCCCTGTATGGCTGCCTTGAATTCCGGGCGATCCGAATGGTTTTCCATCAGAGCAGGGTCATCATCCGTATCGCCGAGAATGGTACCGTTCAGATCGATGATGGTGATGCGGGTTTGGGATAGGAGGCCTAAGGTCTTGCAGAGGGAATCGAGTTCAGTGGTATTGGCTGCAGAAACGTCACATCTGATCTGTTCTTGGACCAGAGCAATTCTGGTCTTTAGATCACTGGTCAGGTGATCCAGATAAAACCGGTGAATGACTCCGGTCACCAGCCAGCCATTGGCCAGCAGGCAGACCACTATCACCGCGGAATAGGTTAGAAATAGGTGACGCTGCAGGGATCTCTTTCGCATTGTTGATTTCTCTAATCCTGAGTGTTGTGAAAGCGGTAACCCACGCCCCAGACCGTCTCAATCGCAACGCCGAAATCACCTAATTTTTTGCGCAGAGATACAATGTGAACGTCTACGGATCGTTCAGTAACAGGGTAATGTTCGCCGCGCACGGCATCAACAATCTGATAGCGCGTGAAGACCCATCCGGGCCGGCGAGCCAGGAAATGCAGGATGCGAAACTCGGTGACCGTCAGGTTGACCTGTTCCCCATCCAGTGTCACTTCATGTCTTTCCGGAAAAATCGACAAACCGGCGATCCGCAGCGGGCTTTCTTCGTCGGATGGAGTTGATTTTCTGGATCGCTGCAGCACTGCTTTGATGCGAGCCAACAGAATTTTCGGGCTGAATGGTTTGGTAATATAGTCATCCGCACCGAGTTCCAATCCTACCACGATATCCGATTCATCACCCTTGGCCGACAGCATGATGATGGGAACGTTCAACGTGCGCTCATCATTCTTTAGTATTTTGCAAACTTCCAAGCCATCCATACCCGGCAGCATCAGATCCAGGATCATCAGGTCGGGTAGTTCGTTCCGGAAAACCCGGATCGCCTCTTCGCCGGTCGTCAGGCAGGTGACCGTGTATTTCTCCTTGGTCAGGTTGTATTTGATCAACTCCAAAATATCCGTTTCGTCGTCCACAACCAGAATGTGCGCCTTTATGCTCATTTCGATATCCTTTCTCCTGGATTGCCGCACTTAAAGTTCAAGCAGGAATTATTCCTCACCTACGCCACCTTGATCGGCAGAATAATGAACGGTATGCCGATATGGTAAAACTTGCGCTGTAGAGCGAAGACGATGTTGTTGTGCAGCAACTTGGTGACGAACGTTTCTTCCGGAAAGACCAGCTGCCCGCCGAAGAATACCGAGTTGGGGAATTTATCCATAATCTGCGGAGCCATCTTCATGACTTCATCCAGAACGTCCGTCCCGATGGCGGCGTGCCCTTCGGCGTGGTATCCGTGCCGCTTCATGTACTCGATATAGCGCTCCACTTCGACGTTAATGTGCTGGCGCAGCTCATGGATGGCTTCAGATCCCTTGAAGTTACCCGCATCGACGACTCCCACCTGCACGAAGACAAAATTTCTGAAGGTTCCGCTGAAGAGTCGGATGATGCTGAAAAGGGTGTGCAAGCCCAGCCCGTTGAATCCATTGACGAACAGTACTGCCGTCTTCGCATGAGGATCGCATTTATCCACTTGAGCCGCCAGCTCCTGAGGAGCATCCGGAATATCCAGCTTGGTCGCCTGAACCAGATTTTCCAGCTTGCGCAATAACTTGCCGGTCTTGCGGTAATGCCTCTTGACTCCCAGCACCAGCAGCGCCAGCAGCCCGGTGATAAACAGTGTGATCCAGCCACCCTCATAAAATTTGAGGACTGCTACGGAAATGAGGATGAATACGCACAGAGTTGTGCCGATCCCATTAATCGCCAATTTCCGCGCCCACCCTTTAACTTTGCCTCGTTCCTGCCACCAGTGCCGCACCATACCCGATTGCGACAGCACGAAGGTAATAAACACGTTGATACTGTACAGGACCACCAAAAAGCGCACCGATCCCCGCGTGGCTAACATGGTCAACAGCGCAGCTCCACCCATCAGGATGACTCCGTTTTGGGTTACGAAGCGGTCGCTGAGCATGGCAAACCGCCCCGGCATCCAGCGATCGTGAGCCATATTTGCCAGAACCCGGGGTCCATCTAAAAAGCCAGTCTGAGCCGCCACAAACAGGATGGTCGCTTCGGAAATAAGAACCACCAGAAAAAACGCATTGCCCCACCCACCCCAGGAAGCGGTGATCGCTCCGAAAAGCACCGCGTTGAGCGTTTTCCCGGGTTGATGCTCGACTCCATAGAGGAGATAGGCGACCATCAAGCCGCAGACCATCACCGCCAGCGAAACCGCCATGTACATCATGGTGCGCTTGGCGGTGTGCACCTTGGGATCGCGCAAAATGGGCACGCCGTTGCTGACAGCTTCGATACCGGTAAAGGTTCCTGCTCCCATACTGTAAGCCCGCATGATCAACAGAACCATTCCGAACATGCCCAGCTCTGTCTGGGTCGTTTGGACGTCGGTTATGGTGCGCTGAGCCAGCTCTTCGAAATTGCTGAAATGGGCGTAAATAGCGTAGCCAATGCCGAGCAGGTGAGCGGCAATAAAGATGAGAAAAATAGGCACTAAAGGCAGGACGGATTCTTTGACTCCCCGCAAATTCAATAAGATCAATAAGATGACACCAAGCACTGCGAAGGGGAGTTTGTACACCAGGTACTCGGGTGGGAAAAAGCTGAACAGGGCATCGGATCCGCTGGCGACCGACATGGTGATGGTCAGGACGTAGTCGATCAACAGGGCGCAGCCCGATACCATGCCGAAGTGGGGTCCCAAGAGCTTGCTGGCAACCAGGTACCCGCCGCCGCCCGCCGGGAAGAGTTCCACGATCTGCGAATAGCTGGCGCTGACGATGAAGATGGTCAGAGCCGTGCCCATCGCCACAAAAAGCGCCAGGTAATGGTGTTTCCCCAGCGTCAGAAAGGCTTCTTCAGGGCCGTAACAGGACGATGATAAACCATCCGCACCCAATCCCACCCAGGCGAAAAAGGCGATCAGGGTCAGCTTGTGGAAGAGGGATTGGTCCTGCAGATCGCGGGCTCCGCCGATCACAATTTTACGCAACCTGTGCGGCAGGGACGATTTGGGTTGGAATTCCATTCGGCTCATATTTGGCGATGGCGATAAAATACGGAAAAACTGTTCCTTTGTCAAACGGATTAGAGGGAAAGTGAGGAGCAAGATCGGAATTCATCGGCGCCCACTTTTTTAACCTCGCCACTAATTTTTCTTCAGAATTTTCTTTCCATCTATTGACATTTGCAAATAAATGTGTTAAATTGAATTGCAATCAGACCCCAAGACCAAATTTTTCATCACAGGAGGAGTTCCATGAACCGGAATCTCGTCGTTGTTCTTCTAATGACCATCGCTCTGGTCAGCCTCAGCGCTCAGGCGCAGGATAGTTTGAATGTAACCCGCACCGGGCAGCTATTCCTGAATACCGGAAATGTATATGATGTCGCCGTGGCGGGAAATTACACTTACTTTGCCTGCTATGTCGGCCTGTTCATCACCAACGCCGCTTCGCCGTGGCAACTGGTGGGATATTGTTCTCTACCCGGATGGGCTAATGGCGTAGCCGTTAGCGGCAACTACGCCTACGTGGCGGGTGGTGAGTCCGGCCTTCGGGTGATCAACGTCGCCAACCCAGCAGCCCCTGTAGAAGTGGGATTCTATGACACGCCCGGCTATGCCGAGGGCATAGCCGTCAGTGGCAACTACGCCTATGTGGCGGATAGTGATTCCGGCCTGCGGGTGATTAACGTCACCAACCCGACTGCCCCTGTAGCAGTCGGGTTCTATGACACACCCGGATTAGCATTCGACGTTACCGTCAGCGGCAATTACGCCTATGTGGCGGATTATAGTTACGGCCTGCGGGTGATCAACGTATCCAACCCGGCTGCCCCTGTAGCAGTCGGGTTCTATGACACACCCGGATTAGCATTCGACGTTACCGTCAGCGGCAACTACGCCTATATAGCGGATGGGACTTATGGCCTGCGGGTGATAAACATCTCCAACCCGGCTGTTCCCGTAGAAGTGGGATTCTACAACACGCCCGGATGGGCTCATGGCGTGGCTGTCAGCGGTGCTTATGCATATGTGGCGGATGATAATTATGGCCTGCGGGTGATCAACGTCTCCAACCCGGCATCCCCACAGGCAGTGGGATTCTGTGACACGCCCGGATGGGCTCGTGACGTTGCCGTTAGCGGCAACTACGCCTATGTGGCGGATATGTATAGCCTGCGGGTGATCAACGTCTCCATTCCCGCATCCCCGGTGGAGGTGGGGTTCTATTACACACCCGGAAATGCCTCTGGCGTAGCTATCAGCGGGAGCTACGCCTATGTGGCGGATTATGACTATGGCCTGCGGGTGATCAACGTCTCCAACCCGGCTTCCCCCGTGGAAGTGGGGTTCTGTGACACGCCAGATGATGCCGTTGGCGTGGCTGTCAGCGGCAACTACGCCTATGTGGCGGATGGGTATAGCGGTCTACGGGTAATTAACGTCTCTAACCAGGCCTCCCCGATGGAAGTGGGGTTCTGTGGCACCCCGGGATATGCCATAGGCGTAGCCGTCAGCGGCAACTATGCCTATGTGGCAGCTTCTGGATCCGGTCTGCGGGTGATCAACGTCGCCAACCCGGTTGCCCCCGTAGCAGTGGGATACTATGACACGCCCGGAACTGCCTGGGGCGTGACCGTCAGCGGCAACTACGCCTATGTGGCGGATTACGATACCGGTCTGCGGGTAATCAACGTCTCCAACCCGGCTGCCCCCTTAGCAGTAGGATTCTATGACACACCGGGATATGCCCAAGGCGTGGCAGTTAGCGGCAACTACGCCTATGTGGCGGATAATTCTTCCGGTCTGCGGGTGATCAACGTCTCCAACCCGGCTGCCCCCGTGGAAGCGGGCTTCTATGCCGGAGGAGCCCTAGGCGTGGCAGTTAGCGGCAACTACGCCTATGTGGCGGGTGGAGGTTCTGGCCTGCGGGTGATCAACGTCTCCAACCCGGCATCACCTGTAGAGGTGGGGTTCTACAATACGCCCGGAGTAGCCCAAAGCGTTGCCGTCAGCGGTATCTACACCTTTGTGGCGGATTGGGAATATTTCGGCATTTACCAATTCACTCCACCTGGGATGTCATTAGACATTACCACCACCCCCGTAAATCCTCCAATCATAATCCCGCGCAACGGCGGCAGCTTCCAGTATAATATCAACATCCACAATTTAACTACTTCGCCACTGACTTTTTCGGTTTGGAACAAAGTGCGGAATGCTGGAAACGTGTACACTCAGGTTTGGGGTCCGGTTACCCGCTCTTTACCGGGGGGCGCCAATCCCAGCCGTGTGCTGACCCAGACCATAGCTAGCACAATCTCCTCAGGGACGTTGTACTTTATCTCCTACGTGGGAACCTATCCAAACACTATCGCCGACAGCAGCTTCTTCACCATCACGAAATCGACGGTTGAGGACGGCAATCCCTGGATCAGCGATTCCTACGTCACCGGCGATTTGTTCGAAGAATACGCCATCCCAGACGTAGGGGCGCAGCATGCGCCGCCCTTACAACCAGCGCAATTCGTGCTGTTAGGTGCTTCCCCAAATCCCTTCAACCCAACCACCACCATCCAGTTTTATCTGCCGGAAGTCAGCTCGGTGATGCTGACTGTTTGCGATGTTAATGGGCGCGTTGTAGGGGTTCAACATGTTGAACCCCTACAGGCCGGTTCGCACCAGGTGACTTTCGATGGTTCGCACCTGGCTTCAGGAGTCTACCTCTACAAACTGCAGGTAGGAAGCTACTCGGCTAATGGGAAATTGGTGCTAATGAAATAGGTTGATTCGGGGAGGATAGGCCTTCTTGCCTGTCCAATAACCTGCCCGATAAAAGTCAGACAGGAATGTCTGACCTCCCCAGGTAGTCGGAGGGGCGCGCTTCGTCGCGCCCTGATGATCTCATAATGTTGGACACGACAAAGCGTGTCCCTCCGCAGGGGCGACCAACGCATGCGTCGCCCTCTCTTCTCCCCCCTCATCTTTTTTTCCTTTCCTGCTTTCTTGCTCTCTTGCTTTCTTGCTTGTTATCGTCAACCTTAAAATTTCTCAATTCTTTGCAACTCATGACTTGACAAAGCAAAATTAATTTATTATATTTACAACTCAGCCTCATTATTCGTATCGCTGTTCACAATAACAGGTTATCTAACGAAAAGATCGATGGCTAAAAAATCCGATTCCGTTTACATCCTGGGCATTTCGGCTTACTATCACGATTCCGCAGCCTGCCTGCTTCGTGACGGTGAAATCTTCGCTGCGGCGCAGGAAGAGCGTTTTACCCGCAAGAAACACGACCACCGCTTCCCCACGCACGCGGTAGCCTACTGCCTGCAAGAAGCCGGCATCCAGCCCAAAGACCTGAAACTCGTCGCTTTTTATGACAAGCCTTTGATCAAATTCGAGCGGCTGCTGGAAACCTACCTGGCTTATGCCCCCAAAGGATTTCCCAGCTTTTTGATGGCGATGCCGCTCTGGTTGAAGCAGAAGCTCTTCATGCGCAAGACGCTGGCTCTGGAATTGGGTTACGAGGGCGAGGTCATCTTCCCCGAACACCACGAATCCCATGCCGCTTCTGCATTCTTCCCCAGCCCTTTCCAGGATGCCGCCATCCTGACGCTGGACGGCGTCGGCGAATGGGCCACCACTTCCATGGGCGTCGGACACGGCAACCGCCTCGAGTTGACCTCCGAAATCCATTTTCCGCACTCCCTGGGCTTGTTGTACTCAGCCTTCACTTATTACACCGGCTTCAAAGTTAATTCCGGCGAATACAAGGTGATGGGGCTGGCTCCCTACGGAGAACCCAAGTACGTCGATAAAATTTTGTCCGAGCTGATGGACCTGAAGGAAGACGGCTCCTTCAAGCTCGATATGAAATATTTCAACTACTGCGCCGGTCTGACCATGACCAGCAAGGCGTTTGACCGCCTCTTCGACGGTCCCCCCCGTCAGCCGGAATCCAGCCTGACGCAGAAGGAGATGGATTTAGCTCGTTCCGTGCAGGTGGTCACCGAAGAGGTCATGCTGCGCATGGCGCGGACGCTGTTCAAAGAAACCGGTCTGACGAAGCTATGTCTGGCCGGTGGCGTGGCGCTGAACTGCGTCGGCAACGGCAGGTTGCTGCGCGAAGGACCCTTCAAGAACCTCTGGATTCAACCAGCCGCCGGAGACGCCGGCGGAGCCCTGGGCGCGGCTTTGGTCACCTGGCACCACTACCTCAATAAACCTCGTACTTTAAACGGCAATCGTGATCTGCAAAAAGCATCGCTGTTGGGACCGAAGTTCGAGGATGCAGAAATTGACGGCTTCCTGAAGGAACACGGACTTCCAGCAAAAAAATTGCCGATGGAAGACGTCCCCGGGGAAATAGCACAGCTACTGGAAGCCGGAAAAGTCATCGGATTTTTCCAGGGCCGCATGGAATACGGTCCCCGAGCCTTGGGCTCGCGTTCCATCATCGGCGATGCCCGCAACCGCCAGATGCAGAGCGTCATGAACCTGAAGATCAAATACCGCGAATCGTTCCGCCCCTTCGCTCCGACAGTCATGGAAGAGCACGCTTCCTCAATCTTCGAGATCGATTGCCCCAGCCCTTACATGCTGCTGGTTGCCAACGTCCGTCCCGAACGCCGCATCCCCATGACGGCTGAGCAGGAGAAACTCTTCGGCATCGAAAAACTGAACGTAATCCGTTCCGACATACCCGCCATCACTCACGTGGATTATTCGGCGCGCCTGCAAACAGTCAACCGGGACGAGAACGCCATTTACTACGATACCATCAAAGCCTTCTACGAACGCACCGGCTGTCCGGTGATCATCAATACCTCCTTCAACGTGCGCGGCGAACCCATCGTCTGCAGCCCCCGCGACGCTTACACCTGCTTCATGCGTACAGAGATGGATTACTTGATCATGGGACCCTTCCTGCTGGATAAAAAGGACCAACCTCCGCTGAAGGAAGACATCGATTGGAAGAAGGAATTTGAATTGGATTAAAAGCCTAAAGAGCAAATAAATAATATGAAAAAACAGACCACCAACAAAGAAATCCGCACCTGGGCTCTGGTATTCGCCCTGCTCCTGGCGATCATCGCCACGATCCAGTTGCTGGTATGGCATCATGGAAATGGTGCCCGGATATTCTATATTCTCGCCGGTGTCTTTTTCGTGCCGGGATTGCTGTTTCCGGTGTTACTCCGGCCTGCTTATCAGGTATGGATGAAATTCGCCGCGGCCCTCGCCCGGTTCAACACGCGGCTGATCCTGAGTGTCGTCTACTTTCTGGTCTTTGCGCCGATAGGTTTGATCCTGCGGCTTTTTCGTGTCGATTTGATCAAAGAGAAATTTGACAAATCAGCCGAGACGTATTGGATACGCCGTCCGCAAACACCTTTTGATCCAAGTACTTACGAGAGACAATTTTAACAAGAGGAGGTCGAAAATGGCGCACAAATCTGCCTGGGGTGAAATCTGGGACTTCTTGAGAGTCCGCAAAAAGTGGTGGCTGGGGCCGATCATCGTCATGATGCTCCTGGTGGGCACTCTCCTGATCTTCGCCCAGACTTCCGCTCTAGCTCCCTTTATTTACGCGATCTTCTAAGGAGTTGGAGTTAACCAATATCCATCCTTGCTTAAGATTTGACAATCCGAAATAAACACTCTTCGGTTTCGGGAAACCGGCGCGATCCGCGATTGCGTCGGTTAATTTTTGGGGAAGCGGGAGAAATCTGCTCATGGCGGAGTATAAGACCTTGAGCGCCAATCGAAACGGTGACCTGAACGTAACACTTCTCGGCAGGTTCCTTTGGCAGCCCTTGACAGAAAAGAAAAAAAATGGTATATTATAGGTTCACTAAAAATGACACAAGAAAATACGAACAACAGACTTCAGCGCTTCTTTGCGCTGGCATTACTCGCCGTTACCTTTACCATTCTGGGAATCCTGCTGGCCTCCCGCCTGGAATGGACAGCCGATTCCAAGGCTCAGCAGAGCACGCCCAGCGCCACCGAAACCCTGAAATCGTCCGGTCTACTCACCGACCAGGGTGAAAGCCCCTTCGTCGCGGTGGCACAAAAAGTCAGACCATCCGTGGTGAACATCACCGCCAAGAAGACGGAAACAGGCGGAGGCAACTCCCAATTCGATTGGGGTCCCTTCCGTGATTTCTTCCCACCCGGGGTCCATCCGCAAATTCCACGTGGCGTGACCTCCGGTGGTTCGGGCATTATCATCGACAAAGATGGTCTTATCCTCACCAACAATCACGTTGTGGCTGATGCTTCCGAAATCAGTGTTAAGGCTTTCAACGGGCACGAATATCGGGCTGATGTCGTCGGACGTGATCCGGATTCCGACGTCGCCCTGATCCGAGTCAAAGATTCTAAATTTACCGAAGATCAAGTTGCCGAACTGGGCGATTCCGACGCCATCAAAGTCGGCGACTGGGCTATTGCCATCGGCAATCCTTTCGGTATGGATTGGACTGTGACCGTTGGAGTGATTTCCGCCAAGGGGCGTTCCAATCTCGCCATCGCCGGCGGCGGTCCATCCTATCAGAGTTTCATCCAGACCGATGCCTCGATCAACCCCGGAAACTCCGGTGGTCCACTGATCAACATTCATGGGCAAGTTATCGGAGTCAACACCGCCATCAACATGCAGGGGCAGGGGATGGGTTATGCAATTCCCGCCAACTTGGCGAAGGAAATCCTCGATCAACTCCGCAAGGATGGGCAGGTGGTGCGCGGCTATCTCGGAATGGTCCCCAGAGAGTTGGATGATGCGACTCGAGAAGCCTTGAAGGTGGATCGAGACGTCAAGGGCGTCTTCGTAGACGGTGTAGAAAAAGGAACCCCTGCTGACAAGGGAGGCCTGGAAGCCGGCGACGTCATCACCCAGGTGGATGAGCAGCCGATTGATGATCCGTCGAAATTCCGCTTCATGATTGCTGAGCACAAACCGGGATCAAATGTGACCTTGAAAGTGCTCCGCAACGGCGATGAAAAGAACATGTCTTTCACACTGGGTGACAGATCCGAACACCTTCCGGTGGCGAATGCCCCCAGCACCCAGAAAGAACAGAATTGGCTGGGACTTCATATCGAAAGCCTGGATTCACCCAGCGCTCGGCAATTGAACCTCGATGCCACGGAAGGTGTACTCGTGGTTGAAGTAGACTACAGCAGCCCTGCCGAAGGTAAAATTCTCCCACAGGACGTCATCGTCGAAATTAACCGCACACCGGTTAAAACAGTAGCGGGTTATGGTAAAATCATGAGCCAGATCGGCGATAAAAAAGATGCAATCCTCTTTCGAATTCTTCGCAATGGGCGTCTGACCTTCGAAGCTGTCAAACCATAGGTAAAATCAGCCGTGCTTCTTGCCAACTGTCGCCAAAAGCCTTTTAGAGATACATCGAACCCTCATTCGGGAGTGGCATGACCAAGATCTCCAAGAAAGTGAATATTCGCGCCAACCAATCCTTAGAGAAATACCTCCAGGAGATTGGCGAGGTAGAACTCTTGGAACCGGAGCAGGAAATTGATTTAGCGCGTCGCATCAAGCAAGGCGACATGGTTTCACTGGAGAAACTGACGAAAGCCAATCTGCGCTTTGTCGTCAGTGTGGCAAAACAGTATCAGAACCAGGGACTTTCCCTGGGCGATCTGATCAATGAAGGGAATTTGGGTCTGATCAAAGCTGCCAAGCGCTTCGACGAAACGCGTGGTTTCAAATTCATCAGCTACGCAGTCTGGTGGATTCGGCAATCCATCCTGCAAGCTCTGGCTGAACAATCCCGCGTCGTGCGATTGCCGTTGAACCGCGTTGGTGCGCTGAATAAGATCGGTAAGGCCTTCAGCAACCTCGAGCAGGAATTTGAGCGAGAGCCTTCCCCCGAAGAGATTGCCGAGCAGTTGGATATGACGGCCTTCGAGGTCACCGATACCCTGAAGATGTCCGGCAGACACCTCTCCATGGATGCGCCCTTCAATCAGGGTGAAGACAACCGACTGCTCGATATTCTCCACAATGATCGCGCCCCTTCGCCTGACCATGGGTTGATTGAAGAATCGCTGCGTAAGGAGGTCGAAAGCGCGCTGACCACCTTGTCCCGCCGCGAGGCGGAAGTGGTGCGTTTATACTTCGGACTCGGTAGAGAACATCCACTGACTCTGGAAGAAATCGGTGAAAAATTCAGCCTGACGCGTGAGCGTGTCAGGCAGATCAAGGAAAAAGCCATCCGCAGACTCAGGCACGCCAGTCGATCAAAGACGCTGCGTTCCTATCTTGGCTGAGGATGTTTGATGCTTCATGCTGAGGCAGTCCCAAGCGGACTGCCTCAACTGCTCTCAATGTCAGACTACACCATTAGCTCGTCTTTTTTTACCAGAACCGGATATGGAAAAAAATCGATAATTACTCGCGATGCAAAAAAATACTACTTGACAATGGTGACTTTTTTTATTAACTTTCCGGAACCTAAAAGCGCACGACCATTCCCGTTGTACTTAAAGATAATAATAAAAAGCTAAACCTCGCCCACAGGAGGAGAATATGGGAAAAGTTTTTATTGATCGGCGAGAAGGCGAACGCCGCATCGGAGAGCGTCGTAAACTTTCCCCCGAGGGCTTAGCTCTGCAAAAGAGGCTCCTCGAAGCCATGCAAAATCGGAGAAATGACCAGGATCGACGGGCGGAGGAACGCCGTCAGGCAGAGTGAAAGGTTTTTGACGAGGGAACTGACCGAAGTTCCCTCGTTTTCGTTATTCAGTCGATCTTGGCATCGATTCTATCGTCTTTCGATTCCCGCCTGTAGAGATACGATCAGTAAGTTGTTTCTTACATCACTGATATGGATAGCCTCAGAAAGTCTCATTTTCCTCTTGCATTAATCCTCCGACTCTTTTATATTCCGTACATGAAACCCCGACTCCCGGGCTGAAGATGACTTGGGTTTCATAGGAGATTTCTTCTGCATCTCATATTTCACCATCCGACCCACCGATAAAACGCCACTTAGTGGAGATCTAACCAGGTGAATCCGGTTTTTATCCGCAGAGGAGGAGTTCTCTTCCTCATCAAGTCGCCGGCGGATTTTCTGCAGAATCTCCAGATGGGGAAAATTCGACCAACTGATCAACTGCTGGTGAAAGATCAAAGTGGTCTTGACTGGATTCCCATCTCGGCAATTTCTCAATACCGGCATCTTAACAACCGTCAGGTCGCCATATCAACTGCCAAAGAATCGTCCGAAACGCATTTGTTGGATCATATTCGGACGCCGGGTTTCAATATGGCTGCGTTTCTACTCGGAGGGTTTTGGTATTTTACCCACAATTTGCCCCGATTGGCTTTAAAGCGCTTATTGCCAGTCTTGCTTTCCATCGCGTTTGTGGTTTGTCTGGGCGCTCTCCATCGCTTACATTCTGAATCCGTAGTTCCTGTCGTTCTCTTGCTCTGGTTCTCTGCAGCCTCATTTATCGCTTTCCGCGCAGATCACGACCTGAATCGCACCCAGGTGGAACGATTCAATGGTGATGCGAAAAGTGCGCAACCCACAAGTCCGGACATTGCCTTCTCTGCGATAACAACAGACGCGTTTCCCCACTATACCTGCGATTACCACACTGAAAAAATCTATAATTAAACGACTCACCATATTAACTTAAAACAAATCAGACGTCGACGGGTGAAGCAATGAATATCGGTGTAATCGGAACTCCGAACAAAGACAAGCTGATACTGACCTCGGGAGCCAAGGTTTCTTCGTGGGGTGGGATAGTCTACAACCTTCTTACCCTGTCGCATTACCTGAAAGAAAGCGGTTCGGTTATCCCCATATGTCCTGTCGGCGCTGACCTTGAGGAGGAGTTTCTGGCTCTGGTGCAAAGATTTACCAACATTCGAACCAGAGGCATAATCCGCTGTGTTGAAAAACATAATCGGGTCAATTTAAAGTGTATCAATCAGGAAGAGAAAGAAGAAATCGCTGAAATTACGCTGCCTCCGCTGTCATTCTCGCAAATCAAACCGCATCTGAAGGACCTCGATTTTTTACTGATCAATTTTACTTCAGGGCGTGACATTGAACAGGATACCTTGCGCAGTATTCGCAGAGAATACCGGGGACCCATTTATGTCGACGTGCACAGCCTGACCATGAGCGACCCGGATGCGAGAGGGAAAAGACGCTTGCGAGCGCTGCGCGACTGGCAGGACTGGCTGGCTGGTTTTGATTACGTCCAGTTCACCTGGAGGGAGGCGAACAGCCTGACTGGTGAAACCAAATCGACCATCGCCGGATTGGTGGATATTGCCGACTGGCTGCTGGAACACAAAACCAAGGGAACAATCGTCACCCGTGGGTCTGAGGGTGTATACTATTTTCACGCTGATGAGCAGGGTATCTTAAAAGAGGAAGTGCCGCCATTTCCTGTGCAGACCGTTGTGGATTCAACCGGCTGCGGTGACGTATTTTCGGCAGCTTTTATCTTTCATCTGATCAAAATGGGTAATCCCTTCCAGGCGGCTGAATTCGCTGCCAAAGCAGCAGCATTGAAAGCAACCTTCAGCGGGATCGCCCCCTGGCTGCTTTAATCCCGCGCAAGGCTGCCATGACCTCCTTCGAAGGTAAATTGGTGTTAATCACGGGAGCGTCCTCTGGAATTGGCAGGCAGCTCGCCTTTGATTTCGCAGCCAGAGGAGCGCGTCCGGTGCTGGTTGCCCGGCGGGGAGATCGACTCAGACTCATCGCGGCTGAGATACGGCAAAGAGGCAGTTGGGCCGGCGTTATCAGCTGCGATCTGGCTGTCGCTTCACAGCGGCAGTCGCTGATCGAACAGGTTGATACCGAATTCGGAACGCCCGACATACTTATCAATAATGCCGGATTTGGTCACTATCGCCTATTCGTCCGGGAAAATCCGGCTGAGATCAGCCGCACTCTGGAAGTCAATTATACCGCTCCCGCTCACCTGATGTCGGCATTTCTTCCCGGGATGATCAAAAAGGGCTCCGGAGCCATCGTAAATATTTCCTCCGGAGCCGGCAAAGTGGCGTTGCCGTTCATGGCATCCTACTGCGCCTCGAAATTCGCACTATGCGCCCTGACAGAGGCTGTTTCATACGAGCTTAGCGGGTCGGGTGTGACCGTCCATCTGGTCAATCCCGGTCCGGTCGATTCCGAGTTCTTTGCTGCGGGAGTATGGGAGGGATCGAAACCGCATAAGCTGGTCAGTCCACAGCAGGTCTCAGATATCGTTCAGTCCAGTATTTTAAAGGATCGTTTAATCGCATACTGCCCACCGACGCGTGGGTTGATGGTCTACGTTTTTAATCTCTTGGGCCCATTAGGTCGCTGGGCAGTGCGGAGAAAATACCGTACTTAGCTGCACAATCAATTTCGTCTTCAACAATTCCTTAAGCTACAGGGAAACGCTTCATTTCGATGGCAAAATCGGAAATCGCTTACCACCCGGCTGCGACTGAGACAGAACCGCTCCCGCAGATTTTCCGTCAGAGCTTCCTGGATTCTTCGGATGCCATCATGATCACTGACCGTCAGGGTGTGATTGTCGACGTAAATCCCGCGTTCAGTAAGATCTATGGATACCCAAGGGACGAAATTTTGGGTAAAACCCCACGAGCGTTGCGAAGTCCCTTTTCAGCACCCGAGTTGTATCTGCAAATGTGGAAGGAAATCCTTGACCCAGAGATAGGTTATTGGAAAGGGGAGATTACAAATCGGTGTAAAAATGGGAAACTGGTGCCGGTCTTACTTTCGATTACACCTATTCGAGATATTATGGGTGAGACGACGCACTATATGGGTCTCGCCATCAATATTTCCGAAAAGCGGACCCTCGAAGCCAAGGTGGAACGGTTGCGGCGGGAATATGGCGCCTTTTTACGCCACGAGATGCGCAACATGCTGGCGGCGATTATCGGCTATATTGAGTTGGCGCTGAATTTTGCCGAGCCCGTCCCGCCCCGTTTGAAAAAATATCTCGACTCCGCCCAGAATTCCACGCTCTCATCGTTGAAAGTCATCGATATGTTGCGGGAATTGGACTATTATGAAATGGGTCGTACCAAGCTGGATAAACAATTCTGCTCTCTTAATAATCTATTGCAGAATGCCATCAAGCATCTTCGGCCCCTGGCTCAGGAAAGCGGCATCGAAATCGTCATCGCTCAGGAATTGCCCCGAGATGAAGTGAATGTCGACCTGACCAAGATGGAATTGGTATTCATCAATCTAATCAAGAATGCCATCGAACATGTCGCCAGAATTCCTGGAGAAGCAGTTCGGGTCCGTATTTATGAAGATTTTGGCTGGCCGGCGGTGAGTATCAACAACCACGGGACGCCAATTCCACCTGAACGGTTAGCCGGATTTTTCGAAAGATTCAATACCACCAAAAAGGAACACGGCGGTACCGGTCTGGGAACGACCTTCGCCGAACTAATCACCCGCGCGCATGGCGGTGAAATTCGAGTTTCATCCTCACCGATAGATGGAACTACCGTCACGCTGCGGTTTCCACAGATCCTCGATCAGCAGCTAAAACAGGCTGATCGATATAGCAATGACGACCGAGGGTATCATGAAAAATGCTAAGATGATTGGTATCATTCTGTTAGCTTTTCTATTTCTGGGATTGCTGTCAGGATGTGCAGGTTCACAGAAGGGGAAATCACAAATGCAGGCGCGTGCGCAGCGAGTTCAAGCTGCTCTGACGGACCTGGTCAGCGCTCTGCAAACTTACAAGGATGAGAAAGGTTATTTCCCCAAAGGGCTGGCAATCCTGCGGGATGGCCATTATTTCTCGCTGATGCCGGATCTGGAAAAGGAGTGGACCTTCAACTACTATCCTGATGGCGGGCAGATCATGATGGTCGATGCGGTCAGCAGAGCGGAGATGTCCGATGGAGCGGGGCATAAAATAGTCTACCGTCCGCGCGATCAGGTTTGGGAAGGCTATGGGATTACTGATTTCAACAAAAAAGTGAAGAAATGACTCTGGGTGGCAGTCCCCTATCTGTGAGGCAGAGCGGCACTCTCTGCAAATCTATCGCGGATCCTTTCCGACGCTTCTGCATCTAATGGTTAAAGAAGATAAACACCCGTAAACCTAAAAATGCAACTATGCCGATTTTCGAATACCATTGCCCAGACTGCCGTAAGGATTTTGAAGAACTCAGGTCTTCCGCTGACCGCGATGAACCATTGCACTGTCCGAACTGCCGGAGTGTGCGCCCCGAACGCAAGGTTTCCCTCTTCTCGGGGTTAGGCAGCATCCTGAATACGTCCTGCTCACCCCGCGGAGGATTTTCCTGAGGTTAAGAGAACCAGAGCCGGAGGCTCAAAAATACTTAAACGGAAACCCCGAGCAGCGCCTGGCTCGGGGTTTATCATTATTCATTGATCTCGCATTGTATTTAGATGGGATTGAGCGCCTCGGGAAGATTCAGAAAACCCACGTTCGAAGAGTAACCGGTTGAGTATGCTCCCGCGAGGGCGGATTCGACAAATCTGATTCCCGCCCCGACTGCTTCGGATAGCGGTATTCCTTTGGAAAGAAAAGCAGCGACCGCCGCTGCTAAGGCGCAACCCGTACCGCGCACGTTGAGACCTTCTCTCTGCCTCTGGTGAGGAAAACGAGTTATCTTCCCATTATCGGCAAGAACGTCGACCACCTCGCCTTGTAGATGCCCCCCTTTAAGCAGCACGGCGCACCCCCATCGTTTTGAGAGTTTACCGGCACAAGTCTCCATATCGGTGATTGTTATTAACCTCGTGCCGCTGAATGATTCAGCTTCATCCAGGTTAGGAGTGATGAGTTGACAATAAGGGAAAAGCTCCTTTTCCAGAGTCCGCAGCGCATGTGGAACGATCAACGCTCCTCCACCGGATGCCGTCAGGACAGGATCGAGAACTACGGGCAACTCGGAAGCGCGCAGAAATAATCCGACCGCTTTGATTGCCCCGGCGCTGTAGAGCATCCCGATCTTGATGGCTCCAAGATGGAACTCATCCTGAATGATCTGCAATTCACGCTTGATGAATGCCGCGGACAGCGGTTGCACCTGGGCTACGCCATTGGTTCCTTGAGCCGCGACGGAGGTCAAGACCGCCAGAGGGTGGAATCCCAGAGCTCGAAATACTGCCGAATCCATCAAAATGCCCGCTCCTGCCGTAGGATCGAATCCCGCGATGGTCAGCAATGCCTCTTTTCTATCAGGGTTGGTTGGTTGAAGCTGGATTGAAGTGGTCATAGGCTTGGGGAACGAGTTCTTCGATTTTGCCGTCCCGGCGCTGCAAATATAATCCGGATGGTGCGGTTATCTCGCCGATTGGATAGATTTTCTTGTGCAGACGGTTCTCTGCTTCATTTTGCAGGGTAGTAAAATCCGATCTGCTGGAAGCGCCCAACAATTTATAGTCTTCGCCGCCCTTCATACACCAGCTTAGATGCTCCAATTGATTCATCTGGGCAAACTGCCTTAGTTCCGGACTTACAGGCAGCAATTCTTCTTGTAGGATTGCGCCGACGTCCGAGGCTTTTAAGATATGTCCCAAATCTCCCGTCAAACCGTCGGATATGTCGATCATTGCATGAACCAGACCGGTTTCGGCGCACAGTCTGCCGAGATCGATTTCCGGTTCTGGCTGTAGAAATGCCTCCAACAGCGACGGGTCCACGTCATCAGCACAATGTCCCAGCAGCGCGTGTAGACCAGCTGCCGCATCACCTAAGTGACCCGAAACCCAAATCACGTCGCCTGGGCTGGCTCCGCTCCGCTTGATAACCTGATCCTGTCTTGCAATACCACCAGCGCTGACTGCAACCATTAAATCCTGTTTCGCTGCGGTGGTGTCGCCCCCCAGGAGGCTGACCTGGTATTTCTGCGCCAGCGCTTGAAAACCCCTGCGGAATTCCATGATTTCCGTCTCGGACCAGGAAGGTGGGATAGCCAGAGCCAAATGTGTATGCAGGGGGCGACCACCCATTGCTGCGATATCAGAAAGATTAACCGCCAGCGATTTCCAGCCCAACTGAAAAAGAGAACCCCAGTTTTTACTGAAATGAACTCTCTCGATCAATAGATCTACAGTCTGCAAATAGAGATCGCCACCCATTTGCTGGATGGCGATCGCCGAAGCGTCATCCCCCGGCCCTATAGCAACCTCCTGACCCAACGACCAGCCGGAAACCAGTTTTTCGATCAACTGGAATTCTCCGATCATTTTTCGCTTCCCAAAGCCTGTTCACTGCCCATCAGGATCTTGTGGTAAGCGTATTCATCCTTAAGCAGGTTCAGAGCAGCTTGCAATTGTGGGTCTGAATTCAATCCGGCAAAAACTCTCCCTTTGGATCCCTCTTTCAGTCCTGCCAGCTCTTTGTTTAGACCATCAGAAATAAAATCCTGGTGCTGTCCGAAGTAATTGGGGCGGGAAGCTTCAATTTGACTTTTCAGGTTTTCCAGGTTATTCTCCAGGTCCTTCGAAAGGGTCGAATCTTTTTTCGCCAGGGCGGTAAGCTGAGTAAACTGCTGCTCCAATTCGCTCAGGAATTGGAAACCTTTGTCGTTCAAATACTGTTTGAACTCCTCAAGTATTTGCGGCGTTATCTGGAATTGTGATTGCTCGGTATGCTTCGATACGTAGTCCGATGCGAAATCGAAAAGGTATCCGGCACGGATCAATTCAGTCTCATAGCGATCGAAGTTCTGCGGAGCAACTTCTTCATCCGGCTTGATGCCCCCCCCGCCGTGCACGATTCGACCGGCTCTGGTGAGATAATCTTTCTCGGTGATCAGGCTGTCGTCGGTTGAAGCCGGCCGCATGATCGCTCCTTTTTCTTCGTCATAGTAATCAAGTTTCTGGATGAGCCTCCCGGAAGGAGTATAGTATCTCGCCGTGGTGATTTTCAGCGACTGACCGTCGGGGAAATCAACCAAGGTCTGAACCAGTCCTTTGCCAAAGGTCGTTTTTCCCACGACAACCGCTCGATCAAGGTCCTGAAGCGCTCCGGAAACAATCTCGGATGCTGACGCAGACCCTTCATCGACCAGGACCACCATGGGAAGAGACAGACAGACCGGGTCCAATTGACAGGTATATTTACGCTTGGATGATTCTTCACGGCCCATGGTGCTGACGACCTCTTCACCCTTAGCCAGGAAGTTCTGGCTGACGTCGACTGACGCGGGCAGCAATCCTCCAGGATTGTTGCGCAAGTCCAATATGATGGACGTCATGCCTTGAGTTTTAAGCTGTTCAAGAGCCTTTCTCACCTCTTCACCGGCGTTCCGTGAAAAGCGGGTCAGTTTGATGTAACCCACATTTCCTTCGATGATACCGGAACAGGAAACGTCCTTGACGGTTATCATCGCCCGCTCCAGCGTGAAGGTCATCGGGTCGGGCACTCCGCTGCGTTCAATTTTGATGGTAACGGTAGTTCCGACGTCACCGCGTAGCAGTTCAGCCGCATCAGACGTAGTAAATCCGTCGGTTGATTTTCCTTCGATTTCGATGATTTTATCACCCGGCTTGATACCCAACCTTTGTGCGGGTGTGTCATCCATGGGTGAAATCACGGTAAGAATTTTATCCTTACCTCGCACGCCGATCTCAATTCCCACACCGCCATATTCTCCCGCCGTCATGATGTGCAGGTCGTCCGCCTGGTCATTATCCAGAAAAACGGTGTACGGATCGAGTGTAGACAGCATACCGTCAATCCCGGCTCGCATGAATTTCTGCGGATCGATCAGATCGACGTAGCGTGTATTGATCTCGCGATAAACTGCTCCATAGACCCCAATATTGTCTTTGATTTGCAGGTAGAGATCATTCCCGGTCACAACCGGATCTGCCGCCGCCGTCAGCGCGTACAGCAGGATCAACGTTATCAGTGAATTTCTCAGGCGTCTCATCGTATTCCTCGTGAACACAAGCTGTATTCTTGTCTGCCGCATTCAAGCAGCAAGGGTCCCTATCTCTTTATTTATCGTTTAACTTATTGCGAATATGCAGCATTTGGAATGCCATCCTGACGGCAAGCAGCATGGAGTGGTGGTCTGCGATAAATTTTCCCGCGATGTCAAAGGCGGTGCCATGGTCCGGCGAGGTGCGCGGAAAAGGCAATCCGCCCGTTAGATTTACGGCTCGTCCGAAACCTGCCATCTTGATCGGGATCATCCCCTGGTCATGATACATCGCCAGTATTGCACCATACTCCCGTCGACGCGGGAAAAGGGTATCCGCCGGAAGCGGCCCTTCAACCAGGATACCCGAATTTCGAGCGCTTTCAATCGCCGGGCGGATGATTTCAGCTTCCTCACTGCCGAAAATACCGCCATCTGAAGCGTGCGGGTTCATCGAACAGACACCAATTCGCGGTTGGGTAAGTCTAAACCAACCAACCATCGTCTTATGTAATACGTTGATTTTGCGTCGGATTAAGTCGAGATTTAGAAATTGGCTCACATCTTTGAGGGCGCAATGGGTTGTTGCCAATCCTACATGAAATTTTCCGGTCGTCAAAATCATCACATGGTCAGGCGAGCCCGTCAAATCCGCCAGCATCTCGGTCTGTCCGGGAAAACGATATCCTGCTAAATGCAGCGCTTCCTTGCAGGATGGCGCAGTGACCAGAGCTCCTGCCTCTCCTTTAAGACAGGCATCGACGCCCAGAACGATCCCTCGCCCGGAAATGGCTCCAGCCTCTTCGCAAATTTTTCCGTATTCAGGGATAAAATCAGCCGCGCCATCCGGTTCAATGACCGGAATTGCCGACCACATCTGACCCATCCCTATGGATTTCACCCGCTGCAGAGCGAGTGGTTCCACCAGATGTGAGTTTATTTCCTGCAATTGGCGTATCGACCCGGCGAGAATCACTCGATTCTGAAAATTCCTGGATAGGGAACTCAGCGCTTTTAAGGTGACTTCCGGTCCGATCCCGTTTGGGTCGCCGCAATTTATAAGGATGGGTGTCAAGCTGTGATGGCTGGTTATTCGTTGTGTTCGCAATTTGCATCTTTGAATCTACTAAATATTTGACTCAAAGTCAAGCCAAAGCGTTGTCTTTACTATCCACCGAACGTCATAGGAGTCCTCGGAACCCAATACCAACTGAACGGTTATTAATGAAACTCGACGAATGACCTCATATGAAATCGAAAATAAATTGACCGAATATGGACCTGACTGAAAAATTCGTGCGCGGGGAATTAGTCTTCGAGGGCCGGTTGTTGAAAGTTCACCGAGACGTGGTGCAGTTGCCCGACGGTCATGAAGAAGTCCGTGAGGTGATGCGGCATCCCGGCGCCGCCGTAGTGATCCCCTATCTCGATGATGGCAGAATCGTCATGGTGCGGCAATACCGTTATGCCCTCTCATCCGAAACGCTGGAATTGCCCGCCGGAAAACTCGATTCCGACGAAGATCCCCTGGTTTGTGCCCGCCGTGAGCTTTCCGAAGAGACCGGTTACGAAGCCAACCACTGGACTCACCTCTTTTGCACCTATCCTGCGCCCGGTTACACGGACGAATTGCTCTGGATCTACCTGGCGGAGGACTTGATCCCTGGTCCCAATCATCCCGATCCTGACGAGCAACTGCTGGTTGTGCATATGCCTCTGGAGCAAGCCTTGCTGAAGATCAAGCAAGGGCAGATCACCGACTGCAAAACCCTGTCTGCCTTGCTTTTCCTCCAGGTCTTTCACCGCTGATGGATGATCGACTGCCATCCGGATTCGTATCATTGCTTAAAATCCTCACTGAGGCATGTCGCCGGACGAAATTCTGCTTGACAACGCTGTACAATTAAGTTATCTTATACTGCTAAGAAGGAACTAACAACCTAAAGGTTAATGGCTGAAGCAAATATCAATCATTTACACTCTTATGGTGAGATATCATACGAATGCGAATGCTCCGCGCCAGCCCATCCTGCCCGGAGCATTTATTTTTTTTAATCCAAACCATGTCGGAACGCCATGAAATCTTCACTTGAAAACAGCGAAACGCCGCACCCACACGCTGACGAAAAAACCGACGTCGAACGGGTTGAGATTCCCTTGAAGCAGGGAGAACTGTTCATTTTTGCGGGGGTGAACGACCGGCATTTGAAGGTTCTGCGAGCCTGTTTATCCGCCAGATTGATCATCAATAACGAAACAGTTGTGATTATGGGTTCCGCCGAACACGTGGCGCAAGCTCGCGGCGTGGTGCAGGAACTCCTGAACATCGTGCGGCAGCGTGGCAATCTGGATACCGAAGACATTGAAACCGTCTCACGGTTGTCCTCCTCGAAAAAGACGCGGGCAATCGGAGATGAAGCGCCCTCTTCATTTTCGACGATTGAAACGCCCGAAAAAAGAATTTATCTCCGCAGTGCCAACCAGGATAAATACTACCAGGCATCGAAAAATAACGACATTGTTTTTGCTATAGGTCCCGCTGGAACCGGTAAGAGCTATATCGCCGTTGCCATGGCGGTGCAGGCTCTGATCAGCCACGAAGTCAAGAGAATTGTTTTAGTGCGTCCCGCAGTCGAAGCAGGCGAAAATCTGGGATTTTTGCCCGGTGATTTAAAAGAAAAGGTAGATCCCTATTTCCGTCCTCTGTACGATGCCTTGATGGAGATGATTTCGATGGAGCGCCTGAAGCGCTATATCGAGCGCAACACCATCGAAATTGCGCCGCTGGCTTACATGCGCGGCCGCACGCTCTCCGATTCGTTCGTCATATTGGACGAAGCCCAGAACACGACCGGCGATCAGATGAAAATGTTTCTGACGCGTTTGGGGTTGCATTCGAAAGCCGTCATTACCGGAGATCTTACGCAGATCGATCTGCCGCGTAAGGATGAGTCCGGTCTATTGAAAGTCACCCGCGTTCTGCGCGACATCCCCGGCATCGAATTTATTGAATTGACCGAAAGTGACACGGCTCGACATGAACTGGTGCGCCGTATCATCATCGCATATCAGGAATTCCAGAACAACGGCAAATAAAATTTAACAGACAATCAACCATTGCAATAACATGTGAGCTCTTATTTAGCTTGCCTTTGCTGATAAATTGTATTATTTTACCTGATTAGCGTTACAAAATACTTCCCACGTGCACCAATGGCAACCACAGCAAGTAGATCGAGCACGCCGGTCGTGCAGATTTTTTCAGCTCACCCATATGGGACGCCCGATCTGCGTAAACTGAAATCTCTTGCCCAAAAAGTCATTGCCCGGGAAGGATTGCTCTTTCCAGTCAATGTCATTATCGCGGACGATTCTGAGCTGGAACGGTTGAACCGACAATTCCTCAAAGAAGAGGAAACCACTGACGTCATCGCCTTCGCTCCGGATGAAACCGGCACCATGCCCGCTGAAGTCTATGCCAATCTGGACCAGGCGCGAATTCAAGCTTTGGAACATGGTGAATCCGTGCAGAAAGCTCTGGCAAGACTGGTCGCGCATGGCATCCTGCATCTGGGGGGTTGGGATGATGCCACCGACGAACAACGTATAGCGATGCTGGCGCATGGCGAAGAATATCTTACTTAGGAAAAACTGGATTTCGGCGAACTTGATTCCCGCAAATCCATCGAGAATAATAACTAAATCATCGTGGAAGAGGGTATAAACGCGGGATTTCTCCTGCTGGGTCTCGGAATCTGTCTGGCTCTTTCAGCCTTCTTTTCATCAGCGGAAACCGCCTTTTTCTCCTTGACGCAAAGTCAACTGGCGGAGCTGAAGGAATCCAAAGAGGTTGGGGCGCGGCGGGTCGTTCGGTTGCTTGAACGCCCCAAGCAACTCTTGATCACGATTCTGGCAGGGAATGCGCTGGTTAACGTGGTCATGGCGGTTATCTCCGCCTATTTTGCTATCGAGTTATGCCACGCCACCGGATTTCCCGTATCTTTCGGTTTGGCGTTTGAGGTGATCATCGTTACGGGAGTGATCTTGATCTTAGGCGAGATCACTCCGAAAATCGTGGCGCTGAAACACGCCCGCCGCTGGGCGCTCGGGACCGGTCTTCCCATCGAAATTACCCGGCGTCTGATGCTGCCGCTGACGCTGATGCTCAACCTGATTTCCGGCGGCGTGTCCTCGGCGCTGGGCGTTGAACGGCGCAGGTTGGGAATATCCGAGGATGAGATCAAGGCTCTGGTCGAAATTTCTGAGGATCGCGGCGCTTTGGAAGAAGACGAAAAGGAGATGATCGAAGGCATCTTCGCCATCTCCGAAACGACGGTGAAAGAAATTATGACGCCCCGGGTGGATATCGCTTCGCTTTCCATTACGGCTTCAATCCAGGACGTCATTCAACTGGTAAAGGATGAGGGTCATTCCCGCATCCCCATCTATAACGGTAATCTTGATAATATCGCCGGATTGATCCACGTCAAGGATCTGCTTCCCTATTTAAGAAGCGGCAGCACTCAGGTCGATCTCACCAAGATCATAAGACAGGCGCATTTCGTACCGGAAGGCAAAAAAATCGATGATCTGCTCCGCCAATTTCAAGGCGAGAGATTCCATATGGCGATTGCGGTGGATGAATACGGCGGCACTGCAGGTCTGGTGACGCTGGAAGATATCCTGGAAGAGATCGTCGGTGAAATCCAGGATGAGTACGATAGTGAAATGCCTCTTTATCAGCAGATCGACGATCACACCTATCTCGCCGATGCCCGAATTAATATCGAGGAATTGAACGAACTTTTAGGTGATGACGTCATCCCCGAAGCCGAAGATTATGAGACCCTCGGTGGATTCGTCTACCACCAGACGGGTCACTTGCTCAAGCAAAAGGAAGTCATTGATTTCGGCAATTTACATTTGATCATTGAGGAACTTGTCGGAAAACACGTCAGTAAAATTCGTATAGAAAAGCGACCGCCGATCAGTGAAACGGCATCTGAATAGATTTCAATGTCTACAAAGACGAAAACCAATCTGAGTCAACCTGCGGGTTCTCAGAAAAAAATAGAGAAGTTTGTAAGGAATACCTGGGCGAAGATCGCCGCTTTCATAGTCCTTAGGCGGCTGAAAAATACCCCGGATTCCCCGCTCGATTTTGCCCGGTTCTTCCAAAAACCGGAAAATTGGCTGCTGGTGATGCCGGCTGAGGCGAAAGCCTTCGACGCCGCCATGGTTTACTGCCTCGAATTGCTGCAGAATGTGCCAGGGATTCACCTGCATCTACTCGTCCCCCAAGACTTTCTCCATTGGGTCCATGTATCACCCTATCTTAAGGTACACCCTTACGATTCGCAGGATCTTCGCCTGGGGCGCTTCCCCAGGGATTCGTTGCTGCAAAGGCTTAAAAGGCTCAATCCTGCGGTGGCTATGGACCTAAGTCCTCACCCCACGCCTCTTTCTCTCTCGATCTGCGGTTTAATCGGAGCTCGCGTACGAGGCGCATTTTCCCGTGAATACGGGGACGCAATTTTCAACTTCCTGGTCAAAACCAGAGCAGGGGATATCGGGGAACAGTATCGCGCCCTTTTCGCGTACCTGTCCTGACAACCCTACATGACCCCAGATCTCGTTTGTCTGGAAAAACACTTTCTTCCGTTTGTCGAGAAGCCCAGCCGCTACTTGGGCGGTGAACCGGGCTTGTCGCGCCTGCCTGAAAACCCCACCCTGCGGGTCGCTTTGGCGTTCCCAGATCTTTACGAACTGGGGATGTCCTACCTGGGGCTGCGGATTCTACTCCACCTCGCCAACGAAATTGAAAGCGTCGCCTGTGAACGCGTCTTCATGCCCTGGTTTGATGCAGTTATCAGATTGAAAGCTGAAAACCTCCCGCTGTTTACTCTGGAAACCCGCACACCGCTGAAAAACCTCGACCTGATTGGTATTAATATTCAGTATGAGCTGCATTCGACCAATATCCTGGGACTGCTGGATCTGGCGGGAATTCCCCTATTTGCTGCGGATCGCACCGAATCGGATCCAATAATCCTGGGTGGCGGTCCGCTGGCATATCACCCCGAACCGTTCGCTCCTTTTTTCGACGCCATCGCTGTCGGCGATGGCGAGGAGCTATTCCCGGAAGCGCTGACTGTCTTGGCGGCAGAGAAACGGAAAGGAACCACACGATTCGGAATGATCAGAGCTCTGGGTGATATCCAAGGGATCTACCTGCCGTCATATTATGAGCCACAGTACTCGAAAACGGGTGAGTATCAGAGCCTGCGACGCTTGGATGACGGCCTGCCCAAGATCATCTTAAGCCGTATAACCAATCCTCTCCAAGCTCAATATTATCCCATCCAGCCGATTGTGCCCACTTTGGAAGCGACTCACAACCGCCTGGTTGTGGAAATTGCCCGCGGCTGCAGCCGTGGCTGCCGCTTCTGCGCTCCCGGTATGAACAATCGTCCAGTGCGTGAAAGGCCGATCTCTGACCTGTTGAAAGAAGCTGACGCCGGTCTGTCCGCTACCGGATACAACGAGCTTTCTCTGCTTTCACTTTCTATCGCGGATTATAGCTGTCTCAGTGAACTGCTCGAAAGTCTTGAACCTATTTTATCACACCACCGGGCTTCTCTCTCTTTTCCTTCGTTGCGGCCGGATAAATTCACCCCCCAGATGGCTGATCGTGCCGCCTCCGGTTCCCGAACCGGATTGACCTTCGCTCCGGAAGCAGCCTCACAGCTATTGCGCGGCGGCATCAACAAGGATACATCCGATGAAGCGCTCCTGAATGCCGCTGAGCTGGCATTCGAGCGCGGGTGGAAATCGCTCAAGCTCTACTTCATGATCGGTTTGCCGGGAGAAACTGAAGTCGACCTACATGCCATGATCGATCTGATTAACAAAGTGAATATCGTCGGTCGAAAGCACCAGGGAGGGCAGATTAACGTCTCGGTGTCGCCATTTTCACCGAAACCACATACCCCTTTCGAAAGGGAAGGACAGCTCCCCATCCAGGAACTTCGCAGCAGATTGGACTTGCTGCGTCGGAGTCTCCACCGCCATCGCAACGTAAAACTGGAAGTTCGTGGACCCGAAATCTCCCGCATCGAAACAGCGATTGCTCGCAGCGATCGCCGTGGCGGACAGGCGATCCTGAACTCCTACCGCGCCGGCGGTTTGTTTGACGCTTGGAGCAATGGTTTTTCTGCTGACCGATGGGAAAAGTCTTTCGGGGAGGCAGAGCTCAGTCTTGATCGGCTTACAGGGATGTACTCCCAAACCCAGCCACTTCCCTGGGAACACATCACCAACGGTATCGACAGCGAATTTTATAATTCTGAACAACAAGCTGCTGCCCGTTCCGAAATGACCCCGGATTGCCGTTCCGAGGGGTGTCAGTTCTGCGGATTGCAAACGCGACATGACGTCCCCTGTCCGGAAAGCCCAGTCACCAGTAAAATTGCACTCCCCACCATCCGCTCTACGTCTCACCAGAGTGAATCTTGCCAGCGCTACCGGCTGCGCTACCAGCGTTCAGACGAAGCTCGTTATCACGCTCACCTTGCTACGCTGGGAGTTTTCGAGCGTGCCTTGCGGCGCTTGCAAATGCCCTTGGAGTTCACCCAAGGCTATAAACCTCATCTGAAATTGAGCGCCTCACCTCCGCTGGCTCTGGGTATGACCTCGCAGTCCGAATACCTGGATTTCGGACTATGGGAAAACTGGTCCGATGGATTATTGGACAGCCTGCAAAAGGGTTTGCCTGCTGGCTACCGTGCTCTGCACGTTCGGGAGATCTTGAGAGGTCAACCTAACATTGGCGCTCTCAATATCTTCCAATACCGAGTAGTGTCCCGGCTGTTACCGGATGGTGCTTTTCTAAAGGCAGGCATCAACACGCTTTTATTGGCAGATTCCCTCCCGGTGCAACGCGTTGGACCTGGAAAAATCCGTTCCTTTGATGCCAGGCCCTCTATATGGATGCTTGCCTATGTAGAAGGAGACCTGGTCATCGGTATAAAAAATCACGGCGGTCCCACACCACGTGTCGAGGACGTTTTAAAGTTGCTTCTTGCCGGTTCGGCAAATCAACCAGATCTCTCACCGGCAGGTCTCCTGGCCGATTGGGACGTCGAGCGGCAGGGAATGTGGTGGGACATTGCAGGAATACATCAATCACCCGACCAACTCATTTATCAAGAAATTACCGTAAACTCAGAACCTTCAAAGTATGAAAGTTAAAAAAGAAATCATCATCAATGCCTCGCCGACCGAAACTCGTATTGCCATGTTGGAAGACGGTGATCTGGCAGAACTATTCGTCGAACGCCCCCAGCACGTACGAACGCTGGGTAATATGTATAAAGGGATCGTACGCAAGGTCGTTCCTGGAATGCAAGCCGCCTTTGTCAATATCGGTGGTGAATCCGATGCCTTTCTGCACTTTTCCGACGTTTCAGACGTTGGTAATACGGGGGGAGCATCACCTACACCCGTTGTGGAGATGGTGATCACCGAACCCTCAGGAGAAAAGCGCACGACCCGAGCACCGCTGCGTAATGGTCAGGAAATAATCGTACAAGTCATCAAGGAACCCATTGGCAGCAAAGGTCCCAGGGTTACCTCGCAGATTTCTATGGCTGGGCGTTACCTGGTCCTGATTCCCGGGCAAAGCGAATCCGGAATTTCCAGGCGTATTACTCAGATCGAGGAACGTAGGCGGTTGCGAGCCGTGGCGCGAACGATGCGACCCAAGGGATTTGGGCTGATAATCCGCACAGTTTCCGCCAACCACGAATCCGAAGAGCTCAAATCCGACCTCGGTAATCTGATGGAGCTGTGGGGAAAACTGGAGAAAAAAATCTATGAACAGAAAGCTCCATCTTTGATCTACCAGGACCTGAGCATGGCATTCAGCGTAGTTCGGGATTTATGCACGCCCGATATCGCCAGCCTGGTGGTCGATTCCAGATCGCTCTACGGCGAAATCGAAAAATATCTCAAAGAGGTTTCCCCCGGAATTTTAAATTCCCTCAGCCTTTATAAAGGGAAAACCCCCATCTACGATTTCTATAGGATCGAGCAGAAGATTGAGAGTATCATTTCGCGGCGGGTTCATCTGGAAGGCGGCGGTTACATCGTCATCGATCATACCGAGGCGATGGTGGTCGTCGACGTCAATTCCGGACGCTTCATGGGAAAACAGGATCACGAGGAGAATTCGCTGAAAGTCAATCTGCGCGCAGCCAGGGAAGTAGCCCGGCAACTGCGCTTGCGCGATATCGGCGGACTGATCGTGGTCGATTTTATCGATCTTGAGGACGATAAAAACCGGCGTAAGGTCTACGAAGAGATGAAAAGGGAACTTACACGAGATCGTGCCAAAACCGACATACTACCGCTGAGCGAATTCGGTCTGATGGAGATGACGCGCCAGCGCCTCAGACCGGCGTTGCTGTACACCTTCAATGAACCTTGCCCCACTTGCCAGGGATTGGGAATGGTCCCCTCCATGGAAACCATCATCACCCGGCTGGAACGCTGGATTAACCGCTTCAGGCACCAGACCAAGGAACCTCGCGTCATGTTGACGGTTCACCCCGAAGTTGCCAAAGCGCTGACGATGGATATGAAGTCACGCCTGCGCCAATTGATGTTGAAACATTTAATTTATATCAAATTGCAGGAAGACGCCACTCTGCGTGAAGACGAAATCAAGGGGTACTCCTACCGGCAAAAGAAGGACGTCAGCGGAGAATTTGACGTTAGTTGATCGCAATGTAAAAGATCGGGAAGAATAATCTCGCAGACGGATCTGATATAACGTCAGTTTCAATTAGACTTCCCCACAAAAATAACTTGCAATCGCACTTTATTTTTCGTATATTATAATGAAGTGTCGGCGCAGAACCAGCGCTTTATTTTTAAGTGAACGCTGGACATCCAGTTGCCGATCGCTGAACGCCCAAACGCGTCTTCATGCGCTGAAGATGCGTTTCCATTTGTAGAGAGAAGGATTTGCCCTTGACTTGTGACACACTGCGCAACGTCGCCATTATCGCCCACGTGGATCACGGAAAGACCACGCTGGTGGATGCCATGTTGCGCCAAACAGGAGTCTTTCGGGATAACGAGCACGTCGCTGAACGCGTGATGGACCGCCTGGATCTGGAGCGCGAAAAAGGCATTACCATAATGGCCAAGAATACGGCTCTGCGCTATAAGGATACGACCATCAACATCGTGGATACGCCGGGTCATGCCGATTTCGGAGGCGAAGTGCAGCGCATCCTGAAAATGGTGGATGGAGTCCTGTTGCTGGTGGACGCTTCGGAAGGACCGCTGCCGCAGACCAGGTACGTGCTTTCCAACGCTCTGGCGAACCAGTTGACCCCCATTGTGGTGATTAATAAAATCGACCGTCCCGATGCCCGTATTGCTGAAGTGGTGGACGAGGTTCTCGAGTTATTTCTCGACCTCGATGCCAGTGAAGAACAGTGCCACTTCCCCATGGTTTACACGGATGCCCGCCGTGGAACCGCCACCATGGATCCCTCCGTCCCCGGAATTGATCTGCAGCCGCTATTTGATCTACTTTTGGCAACCATTCCCTCCCCGACCTATGAAGAAGGGCACCCTTTGCAGCTCCAGATCACCACACTCGACTACAGCGATTATCTGGGGCGCATCGGCATCGGACGGGTTACCAATGGTGAGATTAGAGTGGGGCAGAACGTACTCATGGCCAGCCACGATCAGTCCAGCAGCACGCGGATCACCCAGCTTTACGGGTTTTCCGGCTTGAAGCGTGTGCCGATTGAAACTGCAGGACCCGGAAATATCGTCGCCATCGCCGGAATCGAAGGAATCAAACTGGGCGATACTTTAACCGACATTCAGGATCCCCGACCATTACCGCTGCTCAAGATCGATGAACCTTCACTTGAAATGATATTTTCGATCAATACGTCTCCCTTCTCCGGACGTGAAGGCACCTTCCTGACCACTCGGCAATTACGTGACCGCCTCTTTAAGGAAGTGATGGGAAATCCGGCTTTTCAAGTCGAAGAGACAGATTCATTTGACGCCTTCCGGGTGGTGGGGCGGGGGGAGTTGCAGTTCGCTATCTTGATCGAAACTATGCGTCGTGAAGGCTACGAGTTGACGGTTGGAAAGCCCACCGTACGCACCCGCCATGACGGCGACCAATTGCTGGAACCCTTTGAACATCTGGTTATCGATTGTCCCGAAAATGCTATCGGCGCAGTGACTCAGGCTCTGGGACAGCGCAAGGGTCGCATGACGCGCATGGTCAACCACGCGTCAGGCTGGATCCGCCTGGAAGCCGATATCCCCATGAGAGGTCTCATCGGTATGCGTTCACTGCTGATGGTGGAAACACGCGGGACTGCCATCCTGAATCATATCTTCCTGGGTTGGTTTCCGCACCTGGGTGAACTGAACAGTCGTCAAGCCGGGTCATTGGTGGCAGATCGCACCGGAAGAGCTACGGCATACGCCATCGAAAACTTGCAGGAACGCGGTCAGATGTTTATTTCCCCCGGTGAGGAAGTTTACTCTGGGCGCGTAGTTGGCGTCAATTCACGACCTGAAGACATCTGGGTCAATCCCACCAAGGAGAAGAAGCTCACCAATATGCGCGCCTCTAGCTCTGAAGAGGGTTACCACCTGCATCCGCCCCGTCTGCTTTCCTTGGAACAAGCCCTGGAATTCATCGCCGATAACGAGCTGGTCGAGGTCACTCCCAAAGCCGTACGACTTCGTAAACGCGCCCTGAATAAATAGGTTCGGCGTTAACACAAAACCCCGGATCCTGCAAAGGATTCCGGGGTTATTAATTCACCGAAACGTTGTCGATTTATACCCAGCCGCGGTCTCTACAAGCCTGTGCCACCCGGCTTACTGCGATCACAAACGCAGCATCACGCATGAAGAGCTTCTTCCTGACAGCCAGTTCACTCACTGCCAAAAATGCCGCGGTCATTTTGACGTCCAGCTTACCAAGTACTTCATCCTTCTGCCAATAGTAGTTCATGGCGTTCTGAACCTGCTCGAAGTAGCTGCAAGTCACGCCGCCTGAATTCGCCAGAAAATCGGGTATCAGGAAGATGCCCCGCTGCTGGATCACCTCATCTGCCTGCGGAGTGGTCGGTCCGTTGGCGCCTTCGGCGATGACTTTGACTCTCTTGGAAATCTTGTTGACGTTCTCGGCTGTGATTTGATTCTCGATGGCGGAGGGGAGGAGAATATCCGCTTCCTGCTCGATCCAGGCGTCCCCGGGGAGAACTTCGTATCCCAGATCCTTGGCTTTCTTCTTATCAATCCCACCAAAGCGATCCGTAATCCCCAGAAGTTGATCCAGGCTGACTCCATCCTTTTTACGGTATGTATAGGACAGGCTGTCGCCTTGATCCCAGCAGGATACGCAAATCACCGTACCGCCCAACTGGTTGAAGAGCTGGATGGCATATTGAGCGACATTGCCGAATCCCTGTACGCTGGCAATGGAATTGTCGGGTCGCATACCTAACTGTTTCAAGGCTTCGCGCACCGTGTAGATGACTCCGTAGCCCGTGGCTTCCGTGCGTCCTAATGATCCACCCATATTGACCGGTTTGCCGGTGATGACGCCGGGGTACTGCGCCCGCATAATGGTTTCATATTCATCCAGCATCCACAGCATGATCTGCGGACTGGTCATCACGTCTGGAGCGGGCACGTCGGAGAGCGGTCCGATATTTTGGGCGATCTGACGCACCCAGCCTCGAGCGATATGCTCCAATTCCCGAACGCTTAGGTTATGTGGATCGCAGATCACGCCACCCTTGCTGCCTCCCAGAGGAATATCTACGACAGCGGTTTTCCAGCACATCCACATCGCCAGAGCGCGCACGGTGTCGATGGTTTCCATCGGGTGGAAGCGGATGCCGCCCTTTGCAGGACCGCGCGCGTCGTTATGTTGAACGCGAAATCCGCGAAATACCTGTACTGTCCCGTCGTCCATCCTGACGGGGATGTTGAAGTGAAACTCGCGCATGGGCTGGCGGAGCAGGTCTCTTGTGCCCTGGTCCAGATTCAACAGCTCGGCAACTTTATCGAATTGAGTTTGCGCCATCTCAAACGCGTTAAAAGCCTTGGTACTCATTGGTTCACCTTTTAGACGTAGGTCTGTTGTTTGAAGTTGTCATGTCGTTACGTCAAACACAACCAGAACTGGCTGTATTTGGTACAAATATAAATTATACAAAAAAAAGGGGATCGATTCAAGAAATAACAGCAAAATATTACGTCACACGTTCCTCAGTCAGCAGTCGATTCCCCGGTAATTTGTTTAATCCGTGTCAACTGCCGCTTGCTGTACCGAGAATTTTCAAAGTTATGCTTTTCTGCGGTTATAGCGTAATGTATATTAGATAGGTAAATCTTTGACTGCTCATAGGATTGCAATCTCAGCAGCCGGTAAACCTTGACATCATCAATGCCCACAGAATTTTCCAGTCTCTTCGTCTCGGATCTGCACGGACAGGTGGATCGTTTTCAAAAACTCTTCCACGCCATTGAAGCAGAACAACCCCGCCTTGTCTTCATCGGCGGGGATATCATGCCCGGGCTCTCGCAGGTTCGATCCTTGGATTTCGCCCACCAGGATTTTATCTTCGATTTCCTGGCTCCCGAACTGCGGAAACTGCGCAGTGTTCTGGGTGAGCCATACCCGCGTATTTTCATCATCCTCGGAAACGACGACGGCAGGTTTCCGGAACCGTCCATCCTCGGAGTGGCAGGGGAGGGACTCTGGACCTATAGTCACGATCGGCGAGTCAAGGTTGGAATCTACACGATCTACGGTTATGCTTACGTTCCGCCAACCCCTTTTCAATTAAAGGACTGGGAACGCTACGATGTCTCCCGTTACACCGATCCGGGTTGCATCTCACCTGAAGAAGGAGTATTGACCATCCCCATGTCGCAGGATGAGAGAAGATATTCAACGATAGGTGATGATCTCGAGAAATTTACCGGAAACGACGATCTCTCGAAAGCAGTTTTCCTCTTTCACGCCCCGCCCCATAAAACCCGGCTTGACCGCGCCGCTCTGGACGGCAAGATGATCGACCACGTTCCTCTCGATGTGCACGTAGGCAGCATCGCCATCCGCCGCTTTATCGAGGATCGTCAACCCTTGGTCACCCTGCACGGTCACGTCCATGAATCGACTGAATTAACCGGATCCTGGCAGGATCGACTCGGCAAAACCCTGATGTTCAATGCGGCTCACAAAGGTCCGGAATTAGCCTTGATCCGCTTCGATCTCGACGACCCTACTCAAGCCTCCCGCGAACTTATTTAGCTGCTTCCTTCCCCATCGGAATCTCCACAGCCGCATCCGTTATCGCTCCGATTTTGACCGCGTAGGAGGTGCGGCGGGCAATGTCATCATCGGTGATCAAATGGACGTCAAGCAAGCCGGTGCCCCGGTAACCCGTCCGCAGGTAATTCATTTCATCCAGACAAAGACTCCAGCCTTTGAGCCACTCATTAAGCTGCTTTTTCTGCTCGTCATCGCCGATAAAATGCACCAGCAGATCGATGTCGCTGCATAGTCCTGCTGTACCGTTCTTTGTGCTTCCAAAGACGTAGAAGGCTTTGACCCCGAATTTTTCCGGATCGAGACGCCGGGCTATGCTCTCAGCCATGCGCAGTCGCCAGCGCCAGTGTTCGTCAGATTCCGGTTCCAAGGCGTACTCTCGTTCCTCTTTCTCTTCATCCGCCTTGCGTGATGGTGGAGCCAGGATACCCACCGCCTCATCAAGATCTGCGTTCATGAATATTTGTAAGACCCTCCCTTCAGCATTCTGCGCTATGTCGATTACCTTGATTACGTCGCTTAAGTATTCGTATTCCGGCAGAATGGCTGCAAGGATGTTCCGAGACGTCTGCAGGAACCATTCGTTGAACTGAATCCCCTCATCATCAGGGTAGAGCGGCAGATATCGAATTTCCGATTCCACCAGGTCCTGGAAGAAGTGGGTACCAAAGGAGAGGTCCGGCACGTAATTCCCGCTTTTACGGGCGACTTCAATCAGAACTGCGGTGTTGTTGATGTCCGAATAAGTCACGCTGACGCCCAGCTTGATATCACCTCGGCTGCCCCACCGTCCCGGACCCATCAGCACGAACTGCCGCTTGGGTAATGTTGCATTGAGTTTGCTGATGGCGTGCCCGACCTCCAGCAGCCGTTTTTTATCGCTGATCTCACTGTATTGCACGGGATCAACGTAGACAAGATGCGTGATGTCGGGTACGTGCCCGTTGGAAACGTATCGATTAGCGCTGAAAACAACAGAATTTTCAGGTATGTCCTTGGGTATCGGAGCGGGTCGAGTGTTGCGTCCATAGCTTTGTGGGCGGCATTGCAGCAGGTAGAAAGTCTTACCATCCGAAGCGAATTCGATATCGACGGCGTAACCGAATTTCGCCTTGAGCAGCTTCAGGATTTCGTGGATCTGCTTGATGAATTGTGTATTCTTGACCAACCCATTGAAGGTCACGACCGGCTGGCAATCCTTGAATTCCGTATCGAGGAAGGAGGGTTCTTTCAGGTGACCATCCTGCAGCATCGAGACGATCTGGTATATCCCCTCAAGTTGGTCACCGTATTGGCAGACGAAGTCCTTCACGTCGATAGTTTCAAAGGTATTTTTCTCCAGATTGATTACGTCTATCTTGTTCGGAGAATAACGGATCATCTCCTCTTCGGTGACATTCACGCGCAAACCCGGCTGTCCAGGCGAAATCATGATGGGGTAGTCGTCGGCAACTCGATCCACTGCGCGCGTCCCAAGACCGGGGACCAGCCGCACCAGACCATCATCACGCTTGATACGAGGCGACCAGCGAAATTCGTTATTGCAGAAGGCAACTCCTGCGAACAATGGCATGTAGTAAGGACCAATCTTCGTTCCGACCACCTCTTCAATCAGCACGCCCATCTCTTCTTGAGCATCCAGCAAATCACGTTCTGCACGATATTCCATCGGATCCGGTGAGAACGTCGAAGCGAAGACTTCGGCGATGGCATCCATTAGAGCTTCTAAGCGTTCCTGTTTGCCGCCCTGGTTACCCAAAAAGAGGCTCTGGTATTTTCCCGCGAATGCTGACCCTAATTGATCTTCCAATAGACTGGAACTGCGAACAATCAGCGGCGAATCACCCAGATCGTCAAGGGCGAAGGATAACTTCTGCACGATTTCAGGAGGGAATTCGCCATTCTTCAGCAGCTCGATAATCTGCGGATATTCCAATCGGATCTGACCGATGTCCTTGTATTTTTGCTCGAAGATTTCTTCGAGACTGTTGTGATCGGCATACGTGTACAAACCATCTGTAGTTAGATAATACGTTTTGGGAATTTTAACGTTCTTGAAAAGCTCCTGATCCTTGATCTCCCGCCTGATGACCTGGGAAGCCATGAAGAGCCCCGATCCTTTGCCGCCTAATTTACCATGGCTGTTCGTTGGATAAATCATCATGGGGAAGAGATCGTAGAAATCCTGCACTTCTACGAAATCCTTCGCAATCTTGATAAAGCCAACGTTACCAGACATCAATCTTCTGATCAGATGCACGCAAATGGCGCGTTGCAGGGTTTCCGGTACCTCCAGGTGCTCGCGCTCCGTCAAATGCTGAAAACGGCGCAATTTATCGGCAATATCTTCGATGCTGGCGGTTGAATCGTTCAGTACTTTGATCAAGAAGCTAACCTTGTCCTCCTGCATCCAGCGGCGCACCCGGGTGATGATTTCCTTATCGCTCATCGCTTTGGCGGCGATCTCAAAAGTATGTTTGGCGATTTCAAGGGAATCGATTCGCGCTCTGACTCGGGTGGGGATGTTCGATCCCGTTGACTCCGCAGGTTGGTTCGCAGGCTGTTCCAGTCCCGATTGCTTGAAGAGAGAGATGGCTTCTTTGACTCCGCTGCGGTAGAGGTGATTCAGCATCTTGCGGGCGACCCTGATGGATAGCTCGTAATCGGTACGAAAAAGCAATTCAGTGATGACACTGGCGCTTTTCCCCTCTCCGTCAACCTGACGTGTTTGAGCTGTCTTGATGTCCCGAACCATCCGCTTCAGTTCCTGGTGCATGATGTAATGCCCGATGGAATCTGCCAGGGACTCAATCAGTTTTCTCTCTTCCTTGGAAAATGGACCTTCATCTTCCTGCGGTTGCTGGACTGTATAGCAGACGTCCAGTGTGCCGACCACTTCCCGCTTGGCGTAAATTTTGGCAGATTGAATCCAGACATTCTTGACGAATCCCGGAGTCTTATATTCTGCTCCCAGGTAGGTGATGCTGGCTTCACACACTTCGGAATACGCCCATCCGGAAGGAATAACAGCCACCAAGCCCTCGAAGACTGTTTTGGGATCGGCATCATAATCCTGCAGCAGTTCTTCAACTTGATAAATGCAGTTCAATTCCTTCACCCGATCCTGCAGCGAGCTCAGGACTTTATCAACGTCTTTGTTTTGCAGATTTTGGTCCATATCTGGTCTCATCCTTACGCGATTCGATGACGTTTTACGTGGTTTTCTATATGTTAAATATATCACATAGAAAGCGAATTGTCAAGCCCAATCTTGATCCAGTTACACGAGGAAAATCCTCGTGACTCAGCGTACTTTTTGTCTTGAGTGAGATAGTTCTCCCCATCCGTACTGCCGCCAGACAACGTCGTGCAGGTGTGCGCGGTAGAGCAGACCCGTAGTTCCCGCCTCAATCAGCCCCTGTCGCATGCGACCGGATAATTCGGCTTCATTTGCCCACAGCGCTTCGACAATCTCGTGTCGATCTTGCGGATTCAGGATCGGCGTACCAGGGCATTTGGTCAGAAAAACGTGTGTGGTCCAACATATTCGGTCCTGGTTGTGCGCGAAATCGACCTGGACGCGCAGCAGGTAGCGTACCAGGGATAGATCCACCCCCAACTCTTCCCAGCCTTCGCGTCGAGCGCCCTCTTCCGCTGATTCACCCGGATTCAGACCCCCCGAAGGTGGACGGAATGCTTCTTTGGGGTACATCGGTTTCCGGGTGACGGCAAGGCGATTTTCATGATATAGATATAATGTCACATCATGAGCGCGCCCCTGTTTCTGCGTCGAACCTATAAAATCGAAATCCCCCTTCGGAGTGGGATAGCTCAGATGCAGGAGAATTGGTTTTCCGTACTTTGCTTCGCACTCTTTTATCATCAAGGTATTAAAGTACATCGCAGTTCCTGTTAAAAGATATATGTCACCCGTTAACGGTTAAACATCAAGGCTGGTTTCTGCGGAAAAGCCACAACGAGAAAGCTGATTTTTGGTTGACTCCTCACGCTCCATTTTGTATATTACTGGATCATTCCAGCGGAGAACTAATGAACTTTGTACCCATCCTGATCTTCCTCGGCGCAGCCGCCGCAGTCGTCTTCGCCGCGCTGCTGACCAATCGGCTGCTGGCGCCTCACAAACCCAATCCCGCCAAGCTGACCACCTACGAATGCGGCGAGGAACCGGTGGGTTCTCCCTGGATACGATTCAACACCCGATTCTATGTGATTGCCTTGATCTTCATCGTATTTGACGTCGAAGTGCTCTTTCTGTTCCCCTGGGCAGTCAATTTGAAGCAGATGGGCATGTTCGCCTGGGTGGAGATGGCTGTTTTCATCGCTATCTTGTCGATCGGGTTGGCATACGTCTGGGCGAAGCGCGATCTGGAATGGATCAAGCCGAAACCGGGCTGGGTGAAGTCCAAAGATTAGCTCACCCGATACTCAAATAATACGGCATTATCCGGAGTTTCAATGGGCATCATAGAAGGACGATACGGACCCAACATCCTGATTACCTCACTCGACAAAGTCTTCAACTGGGGTCGAGCGAAATCCATTTGGCCGGTTACCTTCGGTATCGCCTGCTGCGCCATCGAAATGATGTGCACGGCGGCGTCCCGCTTCGATCTGGATCGCTTCGGCATCTTCATGCGCCCCACCCCGCGCCAGGCTGACTGCATGATCGTCGCCGGCACCGTCACCGCCAAGATGGCAGAACGGCTGCGCCGTCTCTACGACCAGATGCCCGAACCCAAATGGGTGATCTCCATGGGCTCCTGCGCCAATTCCGGCGGTCCTTACTGGCAGTACGGCTACCACGTGGTCAAAGGCGTCGACCAGGTCGTTCCGGTGGACGTCTATGTCCCTGGCTGCCCGCCGCACCCGGAAGCGCTACTCGATGCTTTCATCCAATTGCAAGCAAAGATAGACCGCGAAACCCTGGCAAAGCAGACGGCATAATGTTCAGTTCCGGGAATTGGCCGTATGGTCTTTTGCTCCAGTAAACAGTTCATCAGATAAATAAAACGAACATGACCCCTCAAGAGATTTGTCAGCGCCTCACTGACGCCGGTCTTCAGGTAACTTTTCAGGAGACGCCTCCCGAACCCTGTTTAGAGATCACCAGCGAGTCACTGCAAGAGGCGGCACAGCTCCTGAAAAGTAACGCCGATCTGGCGTTCGATAGCTTGCTCTGCCTTTCCGCTCTCGAACGCCCGGAATTTCTGGAAACGGTCTATCACCTCTTCTCATTCAAGCACCGACACCACATTACTCTGAAGGTGCGCTGCCCCAAAGATGATGCGGTGATACCGACGGTCAGCGAGATCTGGCCCACCGCCAACTGGCATGAACGAGAAGCCTATGATCTGATCGGCATCCGATACGACGGACATCCCGATCTGCGGCGCATTCTCTTATCTGAGGACTGGGAAGGACACCCGCTGCGCAAAGATTATCAACCACCAGCATTTTATCACGGTATTCCGCTCACTACCCAACTTCTGACACCCGGCGATGAAGGAAACTAAAGAACTAAATATCCCTCTGGGACCCGATCCGGAGAAACTGCTCAAATTAGACCTGAGCCACAACCCCTTCGGCGAACGGATGACCTTGCAGATGGGTCCCCAGCACCCGGCGACGCACGGTGTGCTGCGTCTGGAATTGCAGACTGACGGTGAAATCGTCACTCAGATTACGCCCTACATCGGCTACCTGCATCGTTGCTTCGAAAAGATCGCCGAGAGCGTCTCCTATCCGCAGGTCATTCCCTACGTCGACCGCATGGATTACCTCTCCAGCATGAACATGAGTCTGGGTTATGCGCTCAATGTCGAAAAGTTGATGGGAATCCAGGTCAATGAACGCATCCAGACCATCCGGGTGCTGGTCTGTGAAATGAACCGCATCGCCAGCCATTGCGTAGCGATCGCAACCTATGGTCTGGACATCGGCGCCTGGACGCCGTTGCTGTTCCTTTTCCAGGAACGCGAACATATCCTCGATCTGTTCGAAGAACTCTGCGGCGGCCGTCTGCTCTTCAACTATATCCGCATCGGCGGGCTTTCGCATGACATTCCTCCCGGCTGGACGGACAAAGTCTTGCAGTTCTGCGACTATATGATCCCCAAAATTCCGGAATTGAACGAACTGCTTTCCTTCAATAAAATCTTCATCGAGCGAACTGCCAACGTCGGAGTCATGTCGTCTAAGTTAGCCATCGCCTACGGGATCACCGGCCCCAACTTGCGCGCCACCGGCGTCGACTACGACATGCGCCGCGATGAACCCTACAGCGGATACCAGAATTACCAGTTTAAACCCGCTATCGGCCGCGGCGAGCAGGGGCAACCGGGGGATTGCTGGGATCGCTACATCGTCCGAGTGCGGGAAATCGAAGAATCGCTGAAGATCATGAAGCAAGCCATCGCCCGCCTGCCAGAAGGCGACGTCAAAGAGCAGATGCCCAAGAACTTCAACAAAATGCCGATCGGCGATTCCTTCGTCCGCACCGAAGCCCCGCGTGGTGAACTCGGCATCTATCTCGTATCCGATGGGACCAAGAAACCCTATCGGGTTAAAGCGCGTTCCGGAGCTTACTGCTCAATTTCCGCCCTGCCCGCGTTTGCCACCGGCTGCCTGATCGCTGATTTAGTCGCCATAGTCGCCAGCATTGATATCGTACTGGGTGAGGTTGACCGATGAACCTGGAATTCCTGTCTCAGATCCCGCTGCTGCTCACCATCGTCTACTGCGTGGCGGTGGTGGCGTTCGTGTTCCTCTTCGTGCTGTTTTCGAACTGGCTGGAGCGCAAAATATCCGCTCATATCCAGGATCGTCTCGGTCCCATGGAGACCGGCGGCTGGCACGGCTGGTCCCAAGCCATCGCCGATGCCCTCAAGCTGCTTTTCAAGGAAGACATCATCCCGGCCGCGGCGGACAACAAGCTGTTCCGGCTGGCTCCCTACCTCGTCTTTGTAGGCAGCCTGGCGGGATTTGCCGTGCTCCCTTTCGGAGCGCAATTAATCGGATCGGATCTGAATATCGGTATGTACTACGTCATCGCCATCTCGTCTCTGGTGGTGATCGGTATCCTGATGGCAGGCTGGGCGTCCAACAACAAGTGGGCTCTCTACGGAGCCATGCGCGCCGCCGCCCAGATGGTCTCTTACGAAGTGCCGGTGGCGCTCTCGCTGCTGGTTCCGGTTATCATGTCCGGGACTATGTCCATGCAGGAAATCGTCCACAATCAGGAAGGGTATTTCTGGAATTGGTACGTTTTCCGCATGTTCCCGTTCAGCTTCGTCGCCTTCATCATCTACTTCTGGGCGTCGTTAGCGGAAGTCAATCGCAACCCCTTCGATCTGCCCGAAGCGGAATCCGAACTGGTGGCGGGGTATTTCACCGAATATTCTGGGATGCGCTTCGCTATCTTCTTCCTGGCGGAATACGGCAACATGTTCGTGGTTTCCGCCATCGCCGCCACCGTCTTTTTAGGCGGCTGGCAGGCTCCGTTCCCGTTCTTGAAATTCATCCCCGGAGCGGTCTGGTTTATCGGCAAAGCCATGTCTTTAGTCTTCGTGCAGATGTGGCTGCGCTGGACGCTGCCCCGTCTGCGCGTCGACCAACTGATGCACGTCTGCTGGAAGATTTTCCTCCCCTTCTCCTTCGCCAATCTAATGCTGGTGGGATTATGGGCAGTGCTGTGGGGGAAATGAAAAAGAATTATTAGAAACAACAGATCCGTTGAGACGAAGGAATTATCAATAAATATGGGTCTGCTAAACTCAAGAATTATTAGAATCTGGAGAAATCCTCAAAAGTGGTAGGTTTTACACAGGTGATGAATCCAAGGATTGGACTCAAACTAGGTGTCCTAGAAATAAATCTCCGAGGTCATGATGCAACATAACGCAAATGAATTTCAGAAAATTCCGCTAAGTTCTATCCGTGTTGACGAATGGAATGTCAGAACACTTGATAGAGACAAAGGAGTCGATGAACTTGCAAATAGCATACAAGAATTTGGCTTACTTCAGCCGATTGTTGTATACAAATCAAATGGAGATTATAAGCTAATTATAGGGCAAAGAAGGTACCGTGCATATAAAGAATTAATTAAAAAAGATAGGATAAAATATTCGTACATCCCAGCAAGAATTTTAAGTAATCCTCCCGATCAAAAGGAGTTAAAAATCTTATCCTTAAGTGAAAATATCCATCGCGTAGAATTAAATAGAATGGATATTGTAAACGCAGTAAGTTATTTATATTCAGTTTGTAACAAATCTGCAAAAGATGTTGCAAAATTGCTTGGGAAAAGCATATCCTTTGTTTATGAACATTTAAAAATTCAAGACGCACCAGAAGAATTAAAAGACATGCTCTCTGAAAAGAAAATTAGTAAAGAAGATGTTAAAAGAGTCATGGAAATCGCTGCCGATGATAAGAATAAGATGGTCGAACTAGCAAAAGAAATGCATAACTTGATAAAACCGGAAAAAATGCGTTTTCATGAAATTAGTAGGCAAAAACCAAACGCTACAGTAAAAGAGTTAGTCGAAGAGGCGAAAAGGCCTAAAATTGAAGAAAAGGTTATTGTTGCTTTAACCCCTATCCTCGTTGATGCCTTGGATAGAGCATCTAAAAAGATAGGTTTAAGCAGAGAAGAAGTTGCAAAGCGGGCTATACAGGAATGGCTTGATAATCAAGGTTTTTATAAGGAGCTTTAAAATGGACATTAAGGCAATTGCTAAGATCAGTAAAGGCACGAAGAGAAAGAAAAGGGAGATTAATTTATTGCAAGTAGCAGAAGGTGTAAAAGTCCTATATGACCAATACTCATCGCTGTCAAAAATTAGTGAATTGGTAAAATTATCTCCAGAAATGGTCAGGGAATTTTTAAAAATATTGGAGTTAGATGAAAAAGTAAAGAACTTGATAAAACAGGATTTAATTATCAGTGTAGATATATGTTATAGATTATCCAAATTAAATAAAGAGGATCAATTTGATTTAGCAAAGCTAATAATTGAAAACAAACTAAGCTCTGAAGATACTCGAAATATTGTGAAATTTAAAATTGATAACCATGCAATTCCAATAAATATTTTAGTTAAACGATTTATTGCGTCAAAAAATAGAATTTTGTATGTATTATATCTCAGAGTAAAGGAATCGACATTAAGACAATTGCGCACATCCATTGAGTCAAATAAAATTGATGAAATCTTAGATAAACAATTCAAAGTTTTAATCCATACAGTAGATTTTGAGTCGTTCGAACTAACTGATGGGGTAGTTATTTTGAAGTTATTCAAAGAGAATTTGATGAAACTTCGACAATTTGCAAAAGAGCATAGAACTCCCCTACCAAAATTGGCGGAATATGTCGCAAATACGTATTTAGAGAGGATTAGAGGATGAAATCACCCACCTTCACACGAGCGCAAACAATAATCGCCCAGGAATTAGATGTGCTACTGGCTCAGTCAATGCCTACTGCATTATCTAGCCCCTTATTTGGAAATCCTACAATTCACGATTTCGTTAATGGATTAATTCTTTCATCAAATATTATTGATGTCATCAAAAAACATCTGGCGAGGAATTTGGAAGTTGACTGGGGTCAAATTATTGACGAGAATGGTAATACCTTTTCCAAAGAATGTGATATTATTATTTATAAACCTATGGCACATAAATTATTTGATAATAGAACTATGAGATATGCTTTAGTTTACAAAAATGATGTAAAGGTCGTCATCCAGGTAAAAAGCTCTATATCAAGTGTAAGCAAGGATGATAGAGACTATTGCAAACAGCTTATGAAATTTAATAAGAATTTATGGTACTTTGTAGACCATTGTATTGCTAGAAACTCAGAAAGACTTAAAAAAATCGAAAGTGATCTTTGTACTTGTGGATATAAAATGTTTATATATCTTGAAGCAAAAAACGAGTCTTTAGAGCAAATCAGCATTGGTTATAAGCCATTCATAAAATTCATAGAAAAAATTAAAAAACTAAGGTGAAGAAAATGGAACAATCTACAAAGATTCCTAGCGATAAAACTTGGTGGAGGCCATTTAAAAATGAGATTGCAAAAATACAGCTTAAAGGCCTTGAAGCATTGTGTCCGAAGTGCAACGATCTTGGCTATGCGGTAACTAGGTGGACAAAGGGACCAGTTGTTAAGCCTATTTGCATTTTGCATGGAGTAAATGTGAACGAGGAACGAATATGTACCCTTGATGAAGAACAATCGGCGATAATTCGTGATAAAGTCTTTATTGATGGGAATGACATAAATAATATGATAAGAGCAACAGAATCATTTGTTCTTTTTAGTGGTGGGAAAGACAGCCTTGCGACTCTGATATACCTAAAGGAAATTGCTGAATCACTGAATAAGTCTATTACCGCTCTTTTTATTGATACGACAGCTGGTTTACCTGAAAGCAAAACCTATGTCGAGGATGTCTGTAATTATTTGAAAGTTAATCTCCAAATTGTGAAGCCTGAACAGGATTATTTTACACTTGTTAAAGAATGGGGAATACCGAGTTTTAACAAGAGGTGGTGTTGTCGTGAACTAAAAATAAAACCAGTTGCAAATTTTCTTTCAACGATTAAAGGCCCAAAAGTAGTTTTTGATGGGATTAGAGCACAAGAATCCAGAATTAGAAAACAGTATATACCAATTTGGTATCACCCTGGATTTAAGTGCCTTTCAGTCAGTCCGATATTTTACTGGAAGAAAGAAGAGGTTTTTTCATTCATTAATAAAAATGGTGTACCAAAGACTTTGCTACATCAAATGAGTTCATCAACTGAGTGTTGGTGCGGTGCTTATAAGACTGAATCTGATTTTCGTAAGTTATTTGAAATCAATGAGGATATGTTTCATAAATTAAGCGGTGTTGAGGAACAGAATATCAATGGGTACACTTACCTCTACAAGAATGGTCAGAAAATTCCCCTGAAGGAATTAGAAGCGAAAATACTAAAGGGAAATACCTAGTTGCATTTAGTCATCTGTCTTCTGAGTTCTGGATTTTAAGAGATATGAACCCAATCCATCGCTACTTTAGTGCTAGATAATCAGCGAAAAGAAAACATGTTCACCCTAATCACCTCCAATCCTACCATCCTCGGTGGAAAGCCGTGCATAGCGGGAACGAGGATTAGCGTGGAGTTTATTAAAGAGTTGATTGCTAACGGAGCACCAAAGGAAGAGATTTTACTAATTTATCCACAATTATCCGTTGAAGCAATCGAAGAAGCCATTAAATACAAATAAACTTGACCCCAACCCTTCTGTCTTCTGGATTCTGAATTCTGTCTTCTGGATTCTAAGTGAATATGAACCCAACGCATAAGTACTTTCGTGATATCTACCTCGGCGTGGTGACCACGCTGGTGGGGATGCGGGTAACCATCAAGCACCTGTTCGTGCCATCGGTTACTCTGCAATACCCTCACCAGAAAATGGAGCTGCCCAAGACGGCTCGCACCATGCTGGTCAACGCCATCGACGCCTGCAACGGCTGCCAGCAGTGCGCCCGAGCCTGTCCGGTAGAAATCATCGCCATCGAAACGGTCAAAGCGCTGCCTGAAGAAGACCTCGGCTTGACGTCCGACGGCAAACCCCGCCGCCTGCACATCGTCAAGTTCGACGTCGACATGAGCAGGTGCGTCTTCTGCGGACTCTGTGTGGAAGCATGCCCCACCGGTGCCATCCACTGGGAACAGCCGCATGAAAAGGTGACCTACAGCCGCATGGGGTTGCAGCGGAGCTGGTCCAAGTATTCGCCGGAAGAACGTCAGCGCTTGCTGGATCGTGACGCTGCCCTGAAGGCTGCCAAAGCCACAGAAGCCGCTCAAGCTGCCGCCGCCAAAGCCGCGGCTGCGCCGCCCGCGCCTGTCACGCCTGTTACCGATGCACCCAAACCGGCAGATCCACCGCAGACCACCGAACCGCCTAAATCTGACTCCAAGGAGGATTCATGATTGAACTGCTCAGCCAGGCCGCCTTCTGGCTATTCATCATCGTAACTGTGGGTTCGGCGGTCGTGGTAGTCTTCCACAAGCGGGTGATTTACTCCGCCTTTGCGCTCCTTTTCACCTTCTTCGGAGTCGCCGGACTGTACGTCTTTCTGGCTGCTGACTTCCTCGCTGCCAGCCAGGTGCTGATCTACGTGGGCGGCATCCTGACGCTGATCATTTTCGGCGTCTTCGTCACCGCCAAGATCTACACCATGACCATCCCGCAGCAGACCCATCAGCGTTTCTTAGCCCTAATTCCCGTGTTAGTTATCGCCGGAGTGCTGATGTACGTCCTGTTTACGGCGGACTGGAAAGTCATTGATCATCCCAATCAACCCACTACCGCCAGACTCGGAAAGCTGCTCCTGACGACCTATCTGGTGCCCTTTGAAGTCGCCAGCGTGCTATTATTGGCAGCGTTGATCGGCGCGATGCGGCTGGCTCGCCCTCGGGAGGAAGACCATGAACAATGAGCTGTTGATCTATCTTGGAGTTTCAGCCATTCTCTTCGCTCTCGGTCTGCTCTGCGTGATGACCCGCAAGAACGCCATCTCAGTACTGATGGGTGTGGAGCTGATCTTAAATGCAGGCGCGTTGAATTTCGTCACCTTCAGCCACTACACCGCCGGCAATCTGTTAGGGCAGGGCGCGGCAGTTTTCGTGATCATCCTCGCCGCAGCTGAAGCCGCCGTGGCTCTGGCAATTTTCCTGAACGTCTATCGGACTCTATCAACATCAGAAGTGGATAAAGCGAATCAACTGCGAGGGTAACTTTCAAGATCGTCTTTCAATACAACTTAACCAAAGTAACTGACAAATAATGACATAACCCCTAAGGGAGTTAGGTTACCAATGTAAAATTAAACCCTAAAAGATCCAATCATGCTAAAGCAATACAATATCTTGGACGGAAAACTGGTAGAAAACCAGCGGGATGGACAGGTTCTGGTTTACGTCAATCCTGATGAGAATGAACGTCGTTTCCTGCTCGAAAATTACAAGTTGGACGAACACACCCTGAACTCGAGCTTGGACCCTGACGAACTCTCCCGCATGGAGTTCGAGCCTGAACACCTGGCTCTGATTTATAAACGACCTAAAAACTATTCATCCGCCGATCAATTCTTATTCAGAGTTACCTCTTCGGGTCTGTTTCTATTCAAAGATCGCCTGATCCTGGTTCTCTCTGAAGAGATCCCTATTTTCGAAGGGAAGTATTTTACCAGAATCAACTCCTTGCAGAACCTGATGCTCAAGCTGATCTACCGGTCGATCTTTCATTTCCTTGAGCACCTTCGGATTATCAATTCCATCTCCGACTCCCTCGAGCAGAAAATCAGCACCTCGATGGAGAACCGCTACCTGCTGAATTTATTTATCCTGGAAAAAAGCCTGGTCTATTATCTGAACGCCATTAACTCGAATTCCATGCTGATTGAAAAACTCAAGTACAATTCCATCAAAATCGGCTTCAGCGCAGACGAAATGGAATTCCTCGACGACATCATCATCGAAAACAATCAGTGCTACAAACAAGCGGAAATCTACTCGAATATTTTAGCAGGGATGATGGACGCCCGTGCATCAATCGTAAGCAATAATCTGAACGTCTTGATGAAGACCCTGAACATCATCACCATCGGCATCATGGTGCCTACATTGGTCGTTAGCGCCTTCTCCATGAACGTAAAAATACCCGTGCAAAACCATCCCGATGCTTTTTGGATCATTATGGGATTTGCCACGGTCTCCGTCGGGCTGTTCTATGCGTTGTGGCGTTACAAAAAATGGTAATCTAAAAGGTACCTCTGCATGATCTCTCTGGCGCTCGTCGTCCTTTTGGCTCCTCTGGCAGCCTTCGTCATTCAGATTTTCGTGGGGAAGCGGCTTCCCCGAAGCGGCGATTGGGTCAGCCTGACCGCTATCTTCGGTGGGTTGGCGATCTCGCTCTATCTGCTGATCCGCATGTTGGCAGCCTGGGACCCAGGATTCTCTGAAACCTGGCAGTTCAATTGGCTGTTCTACGGGAACTACACCTTCAAGATAGGCATCAATCTCGACAACATGGCGATCGTGATGCTGGTCGTGGTAACCATCGTCAGCGCGCTGGTTCATCTCTTCAGCGTCGGATACATGCACGGCGATCCCCGTTATAGCCGATTCTTCGCCTTCCTGTCATTCTTCAGCTTCAGCATGTTAGGGCTGGTGCTGGCCGACAATCTCTTTATCATCTACTGTTTCTGGGAATTGGTGGGGCTCTCGAGCTATCTGCTCATCGGATTCTGGTACGAGAAGAAAAGCGCCTCGGACGCAGCCGTCAAAGCCTTCATCGTCAACCGCGTCGGGGATGCTGGAATGTTCGTCGGCATCATGCTGCTGTTGACCACCATCGGGACTTTGAATCTGAAGGAAGTCGCCATCGCAGTCAGCCAGGGTCAGATCGCCGGGACTCTGCTCACTGTAACCGGCATCTGCCTTTTCTGCGGAGCCATCGGCAAATCAGCGCAATTCCCCCTGCACGTCTGGCTGCCTGACGCCATGGAGGGTCCGACCCCTGTTTCCGCTTTGATACATGCTGCCACGATGGTCGCCGCCGGAGTCTATCTCACCGCCCGTATTTTCGTATTTCTAACCCCTGAAACCGGACAGGTGATCGCCTATGTCGGTGGTTTCACTGCCATCTTTGCCGCCACCATTGCCGTAGCGCAAAACGACATCAAGCGGGTGCTGGCCTATTCCACGGTAAGTCAACTGGGATATATGGTGATGGCGTTGGGCGCAGGAGCCTACATGGCTGGGTTCTTCCACCTGGTGACTCACGCCATGTTCAAAGCCTGCCTGTTCTTAGGATCCGGCAGCGTCATTCACGCCATGCACCACGCCCTGCACCATACCAATTCCCACGCTGATGCACAGGATATGCGCAACATGGGTGGTTTGCGAAAATATATGCCTGTCACTTTCGCTACCTTCCTGCTGGCGACTCTGGCGCTTTCCGGCGTCCCCTTCACCTCCGGATTCCTCTCCAAGGATGCCATCTTAGGAGGAACTCTAGCTTACGCACGGCTGCATCCCGGTAACTGGCTGCTGCCGGTTTTCGGTTTCGGAGCCGCTGCCTTGACGGCGTTCTACATGTTCCGCTTGATCTTCCTGACCTTCTACGGCGAATTCCGGTCCGGTAAGGAAGCCGAACGTCACTTGCACGAATCTCCGAAGAACATGACTATCCCGTTGGTCGTTCTATCGAGTTTGACTCTATTCTTCTTCTACACCCTGCCCGCGTTCAATCCATCCTCCCCGGCAGGAGGCTGGTTTGGGACGCTCTTCGCCAACCCGCCGCGAGCTTATGAACATGCGATTTCAGAGCCACAAGCTCGTTTGGGCGGTTTGATGATTGATGGAGCAACCGCAGAAATCGCGGCAGCGAGCCAGGCGGTCAAAACTACCGCTCCTGCTTATAGTGAATCTGAAGCAGCACTGATGGAACACGAAGCTCACGTCGAACACACTTCGCACCTGATTGCCATGGCGATTTCGGTTTTGGTGGCGGGATTTGGCATCTGGCTGGCCTGGCAGACCTACTATAAATGGAAGATTTCAGCCGCTGACTGGCAGAAGCGCCTAGGCGTAATCTACCGGGGCATGTTCCACAAGTGGTGGGTCGACGAGATCTACCATACGGTCTTCGTCCGGGGAGTGCACGGGCTGGCAGCCTTCTACGCCTGGTTCGATTTGAAAATCATCGACGGCATCGTCAACGGCACAGCCGACCTCACCCGGTTGTGGGCCTTCTTCGTCGGCTGGTTTGACAACACCTTCGTCGACGGCGCCGTCAACTTTACGGCATGGTTCGTCGGCATCTGGGGCAAGTTCGTGCGCCTGTTCCAGGGCGGGCAGTTGCAGCGCTACATGCTGATTTCAGCGGTGGTGCTGGCGATATTTTTGTTGCTGAAGATGTAGGATCGAATTGGAAAATCAGTCGCCTCGATCTGGAGTAAAATTTTATGAAACGTCGCCCTGCCTTAGTCCTTTTGATTGCGATGATTACGCTGGGAAGCGGTCTGGTCAATTTATTTTCGCTGATCGGACCGAGCCTCCCGAGCCGGATGGAAATATTGCAGGATGTATTTCCAATGGAGTTCATTCGGTTGTCCAAATTTCTGATCCTGATCAGCGGGTTTGCGTTGGTCATCTCAGCCCTCAACATTTTCAAACAAAAACGGCGAGCCTTCCTGTTTGTATTGCTGATTGCTTGCCTTTCAATCGTCTTTCACCTTACAAAAGGTCTCGATTATGAAGAAGCGACTGTTTCCTTCATCCTCCTCATCACGTTGGTTTTAACGCGGAGGCATTTTACCGTTAAAAGCAGCATTCCCAGCCTTCGCCTGGGGATGATTCGTTTCGCCATAGCAGCATTTCTGGCTATCGTTTATGGCACGACCGGCTTCTGGTTCGTTGAACACCATCACTTTCATATCAATTTTAATGTTATCGATTCCATCCAGGAAACGTTCCGGTATCTTTTCCTGGTTGGCGACCCGAATCTGCTTCCTCTGACGCATTATGCCCGCTGGTTCCTCGATTCGCTCTACTTGACCACCATTATTGCGATTGTGTTGGCGATTTCTGCGTTTTTCCGGCCGGTAATATTTATTTTTCGCGACCGTCCCCGGGATATGGAGACCGCTAAGAAAATTATCGAAGAACATGGGCGATCCGCCTTGGATTATTTTAAATATGCTCCCGATAAATCGTACTTTTTTTCAGAGTCGCGCAGAAGCGTAATTGCTTATGGTGTAAGTAAAAATTTTGCCATAACCCTGGCTGATCCGGTGGGTCCGGAACACGAAATACCGGAAATTATCGATGATTTCGCCGAATTTTGCAGAGAAAACGACTGGAACCTCGGCTTTCATGAAACGCTGCCCGACTTTTTGCCCATCTATGAAAGCAGAGGCTTCAAGAAGTTGAAGATGGGAGATGAAGCCATTGTCGATTTGTCGTCCTTTTCCTTAGATAGTAAAGAAAGTAAGCAATTCCGGCAGATCTTGCGTAAGCTGGAGGATAGCGGCATTGTATTTAAACAACTTCCCGAATCGTTATCTGAACCCGAACTTGAAGGATTAAGCGATGTTTCCGAAAACTGGCTGCGGCTTTCGGGACGCCGTGAAAGGCGTTTCACGGTGGGTATGTTCGACCGGGATTACGTTCGTTCCACTCCTGTGTTCGTCGCCATCGATAGTGATGGGGTAGTTCAGGCTTTTGTCAACCTGATCCCCTCGTATTGTAAAGGAGAATCGACTATTGATCTGATGCGTCGCAGATCCACTGCGCCAAACGGAATCATGGATTACCTGTTTATCAAACTCATGCTTTATTTGAAAGAGCAGGGATTCACCCGCTTTAATCTTGGATTGGCTCCGATGTCTGGCTTTACTGAGGGAGAAAATGCCGGCCCTGAAGAAAAAGCGATCCATTTCTTTTTTCAGAATCTGGATTTTCTATTCAGTTTTAAGGGATTATTACACTATAAAGCCAAGTTTGCCACATTTTGGGAACCCCGATATACGATTTACCGAAGTGCCCTGGATTTGCCGAAAATAGCGATTGTTTTACGGGATTTGACAGAGATCCGAGGTAGGCAGGAAGGATCCTCAAACCAGTCGGTTACCAACTAATCGAGCAGGGCGATGGACCTCGAGAGCCCCATACTAAGTCCACTCGAAGCCGGAAAACCGACTGGCGGCAGATTACTTAAGTTTTTCCGGCAAGCATCCGGTTATATTCTTGCCGCTGCCTGTCTGATCTGGGTCTTCCACGACACAGACGCCGATCAATTATTTCGCCAGATAAAGGATCTGAAATGGGTCTGGTTAGTGATCGCAATCCCAGTTGATCTCTTGGCTTACGTTTTTCAGGCAGTCCGTTGGAAATTGCTCTTAAGACCTCATGGAAAAATAAAAATTGTCAAAGTTATCCAGGCTATTTATACAGGTCTCTTTCTGAATGAAATTTTGCCCATGCGTCCTGGGGAGTTAGCCCGAGGTTATCTGGTATCTCGCTGGATGGGTATCAACTTCGTCTCAGTCTTACCATCGATGACCGTGGAACGTCTCTTTGATGCGGCCTGGTTACTATTGGGGATCGGTTTAACCACGGCGTTTGTGAAATTGCCCCGCGATATCGCCGATTCAGCTGATATCCTGGGTATCATTGTGATATTGGCACTCATTGCATTTGCTGCAATTGTTTTGCGCAGTGGAAAACCGCGGAGTCCCGAAAGTAAATCCAAGATTCCGGGTGGAAGATTATCAAAGTTTTCGAACTTAATTTTAAAGCCAGTGGCTCTGGGAGTCAGGGAAATTGGCAAGACTCGGTATTCCTATCTGGCGCTATTAATCTCGGCATTTCCGACGATATGTCAAATTATCGCTTTTTGGTTTGTGATGCGGGCTTTTGGCTTGGATCTCTCGATATGGATAGCCGCAGCCACACTTCTGATCGTTATCTTGGGAACAGCAATTCCCAATGCCCCATCAAACGTAGGCGCCTATCAGTTTTTTACCGTGATTGGACTGACTCTGTTCGGTGTCGATAAAACGACCGCGACTGGGTTTTCTCTGGTAGTTTTCGTTGTACTCTCCATACCGTTCTGGCTGATCGGTTTATTGATCGTTAACCGAACTGGAATAAAATTCGCCGATTTTAAGAGCGAGATTTCCAGACTTTTAAAGCGCAAATCGGAAGAAAAATGCACAACCCCATGAAGATCAACTTTATCAGCACCATTATCGCCATGATGCTTCTTACCGGATCTGCTAATTGTGCCGAAGATTCCCTGTCTTTCAGCCGGTTTGGCAAGGTTAATCTATATTATGCAAAACCACAACCGTCGAACGTGGTGCTGTTCGTTTCCGGTGATGGTGGTTGGAACAAGGGCGTCGTGGATATGGCGCGGGAGCTGGTCACGCTGGACGCTCTGGTCGTGGGCATCGATATCATCCATTACCTCGGCGAGTTGGAAAAATCCGAGGAAACTCACTCGTACCCGGCCTCGGATTTTGAACTCTTGAGTAAGTTTGTGCAACAGAAGCTCGGTTACACGAACTACACGACTCCGGTTCTGGTGGGTTACTCGTCCGGAGCCACGCTGGTTTACGCCACGCTGGTTCAGGCTCCGGCTCACACTTTCAAGGGAGCCATCAGCCTGGGATTTGGTCCCGATTTGCCGCTGACTAAACCTTTTGCCAAAGGCGACGGATTGGAATGCCGCCTCGGACCGAAAGGAAAGAGCTATATCTTCCAGCTTTCTCAGACCCTGCAAGTACCCTGGATAGCGTTGCAGGGAACTGAAGATCAGGTCGTTAGCCCCAGTGAAACGGAAAAATTCGTTCAGCAGACTAAAAACGCCTCCATCATGATATTGCCAAAAGTCGGACACGGCTTTTCTGCGCCTAAAAACTGGATCGCCCAGTTTAAAGCCGCTTTCGAAAGCATCGTTCAGACGCAGCCGGACACGGGACTTAAAATCGCTCCGGGCGTGAGTGATCTGCCTTTGATCGAAGTCCCAACCAACGACAGCAGCAAAACTGCACTCGCCATTTTAATCACAGGTGACGGTGGCTGGGTGGGAGCGGATAAGGGGATGGCGCAGAACTTATCAGCGCACGGCATCCCGGTAATCGGCTGGAATTCCTTGAAGTATTTCTGGCAGAAACGCACACCGGATCAGTGCGGCAAGGACCTGGAACGCGTTCTGAACCATTATCTGAACAGTTGGAAGAAAGAAAAAGCGGTCCTGATCGGTTATTCCATGGGAGCCGATGTCTTACCCTTTATGATCAGCCGGCTGCCCGAAGATCTGCGCTCTCGAATACAGATCGTCGCTTTGATCGGTGTTGCCCGGGTGGCGGATTTTGAGTTCCATTTTTCGAATTGGCTGGGCCGCTCGACGCAATCGAGCGAATTCGCGACCCCGCCTGAACTTCAGAAACTGAAAGGTATGAATATTCTCAGTTTCTACTCCGAACAGGATAAAGACGCACTGGGTCGCGATCTCGATCCGAGTCTGGGGAAGCTGATTGTCTTAAAAGGTGGGCACCGCCTGGGTGATAATTTTACCACGGTGACGGATAGCATTCTAACCGAGGTGAAATAGATCGGATGCCAGCTACTCCGCACGTCGAAAAGCACTTCACCGGCAGCGAAACGGTTCGCGATATCGTGATCGGTATGTCGGACGGTTTGACCGTGCCGTTCGCTCTGGCAGCCGGGCTGACCGGAGCAGTCGCTTCGACCGGCATCGTGGTCACAGCAGGGTTCGCCGAGATAGCAGCCGGATCGATCGCCATGGGGTTGGGGGGCTACCTCGCCGCCAAATCTGAAATGAATCATTACGAGGCTGAACGGCGGCGCGAAAGCCACGAGTGCGAAATCGTTCCGGAGAAAGAAGAGGAAGAGGTCGCCGCGGTCTTACGTGACTTCGGCATGAGTGAAACAGAGCTGGTTCCGGTCGTCAAGGCCATCCGATCCGACCGCAAGCGCTGGGTGGATTTCATGATGCGCTTTGAGTTGGGCTTGGAACAACCTGATCCCCGGCGAGCTCGGCAGAGCGCCTTCACCATCGCCCTGTCCTATATTGTTGGCGGGTTGGTTCCTCTGGCTTCTTACATTTTCATCAAGGATATTCAAACAGCTTTATATGCCTCGGTCGTCATGACGTTGATTGCTCTGTTTTTCTTCGGCTTCGTCAAGGGGCATTTCACCGGCATCAGCAAGTTCAAGAGTGGCTTCCAGACGACTTTGATCGGCGGCCTGGCTGCTGCCGCCGCGTTCGGGATCGCCCGAGCGATCGCGTAGGAGATTTACCCTAGTATTCTATTCACGCCTTTTAGAGGCTGGAACTTGAATTAGAACCCAAATGGAAGATACCGCCTTATCAATCAATAAAATTCCGGTTCGGCTGACCTCTGAAAGGTGGCTTCACATCGTTGAAAACCACGATGATATGGCTGGATTTTTTGTTGACGTTTTAGAGACGATTGAAAATCCACAATGGATTTTCGAGGGGTTTGAAGGGGAACTTTGGGCGATGAAGAGGGTCACGAAAAGCAAGGTTCTTCTGGTCATTTATCGAAAATCCAAAGAGGATGGTGACGGTTTTGTGATTACTGCTTTTTTCACCACCAAGATCAGAAAATTGTTCAATCGGAGAGTGCTATGGCAGCAACCGTTGTAAAGGAAATCTTCGAAGCATTGCCGCACCTGCGTAAGATCGGTGCGGAACACCTATGTTTCGATTTTGATAAAGAAGCCGACGTGCTCTACGTCAGCTTGGAACGTCCCCAACATGCAACCGATACCGACATTCTTGAGGATGGAGTTTTCCTGCGTCTTCGCGGGAAGAAGATGGTTGGCATGACAATCACTAATTTCAGCAAGTGGCTTGGCGCCAAGAAACGTCGCACATGACCCCAGAATCCCTCTTATCCGAAATCCGCGCCTTCTGTGAGGCGAATGCCGACCCGGCGCTGGTCGCGAAGTATGCCTATTACTTCAAGAAAGGGTATGATGCCTATGGGGTGGGCAGAGAGAAATTCGAGGAATATTCCAAGTCCCTGGTGAAGGCATATAAGGATCAGTTGGGCTTCGATGCATTCCTGAAGTTGGGCGATAGTCTGGTGAAAAGCCCCAAGTACGAAGAAGGCAGTTTCGCCATCGTCTTTGCTATTGCCTTTAAAAAGCAGTACAAACCCGAGACCCTGACGAGGTTCGGGAGTTGGTTAGACGACGGTCTGCGCAACTGGGCGCACGTGGATTACATCAGCAGCAAGGTACTGCCGCACTTTATCAACGATAAGATTGTGACTCTTAACGCCTTTTCCGACTGGCGCAACGCTGAATCGAAGTGGAAGCGCCGCGCCGTGCCGGTCACCATGATCGACGTCATGAAGCAGGGCTATCCGATTCCGGACTTGTTGGCTTTCATCGACCCGATGATGCTCTATCAGGAAAAGGTCATCCAGCAGGGTCTGGGCTGGTTCCTGCGGGAATGCTGGAAGAAGCAGCCCGATCTGGTCGAAGCCTTCCTGCTCAAGCACAAAGAAGCCTGCGGTCGCATCATCGTGCAGTACGCCACGGAGAAGATGACGAAGGAGCAGAGGGGGAGGTTTAAGAGGATCTGAACCACGGATTACACGGATTAAAAACACCGTCTGAACCACGGATTACACGGATTGCACGGATTAAGAGGATTAAAAAGAGAAGGAACATAGTCGCGGTTGAGCTTGACCCCCACGAAAGGGTGTCATTCCGGACTTGATCCGGAATCCAGGTGAGTATGAACTGCGGATTAAGAAGATTGTCTGAACCACGGATTACACGGATTAAAGAAGATTAAGAAAAGGAATTTTGGCAGATGAAGTACGGCGATATTACCGAGAAGATTATCGGATGCGCCATGAAGGTGCACTCCAATCTCGGTAACGGCTTCCAGGAGGTTATTTATCAGCGATGTTTAGCGATCGAATTTGATGCGGCAGGCTTGAAATATCAGCGGGAAGCAGAAGTTCCGATTTTATACAAAGGGCAGGACGTCGGATCGCGGCGGGCTGACTTCATCGTTGAGGATAAAATTCTGGTGGAACTGAAGGCGATTTCGGAGTTGAATGATTCTCATTTCGCCCAGATTATCAACTACCTGGAAGCCTATCATCAGGAGATTGGACTGTTAATCAATTTTGGTGAAAAAAGTTTGGTATTTAAACGTTTCATCAACGACCAGCAATCACAGAAACCGATGAAATAAGCAAAGGTAACGGATTACCGCCGGACCCAACGAATCCTCCCAAATCCGTGTAATCCGTGAAATCCGCGGTTCAGACAACCCCTTGCAGGGATCGAAGAAAAACTGCCCCCAATTGCAGAGAAGTTGAGGATGTGAAACAATTAACCAACCCACCGCAAGCGGTGGGGCAGCCGGGGGGGTATAAACAAGAGCAAAATAGTTTGATGGGGCTAACCAAGGAGCAAATATGCCACCTAAAAAGAAGTATAAAATTCATTGCCCAGCGCCAGATTGTACTGGGGGGCGCCCTAATCGATTAATCAAGATCCAAGCCATTGAGGCTGATATACCAGCAGAGATATTGAATCGTACTTCAGCAAATGATGTCATATATAGATGCAGCTATTGCGGGTTAGTTTGGGCTCAAAGTCCAGCAAAAACAGTTGGATTTGATGTAATACCTTTGGGATTTTACGATAATTTCACTGCACCAAACAAATTTATTGCTGTTAGGGATGATTATCAAATCAGAAAAGAGAACAAGTCTTACTAGCAGGATCATCAGTAATTATGTTTGTTTTTTAAGTTTCAGGATACGGTAATAGAATCAAAATCGGTTACTACAGGAGAAGCACATGTCAGAAGGTGGTTACCTTTATGTATTGGCCAACAGCGCCATGCCAGATTTAGTAAAAGTTGGCAGAACAAATCGCGAACCTTCCAAGCGAGCACAGGAGCTTTCGAGTGTAACAGGTATCCCAACACCCTTTATAGTCATCTTTGAACAATATTTCGAAGACGCAGATGAGGCAGAGACTTTTGTGCATACCATGCTGGCGCGAAAAGGATATCGTGTCGCTGAGAATCGCGAATTCTTCAAAGCACCAGCAAATGAGGTTATTAAAATACTAGTGCAAGCGCCAGGTGCTTGCACAACACCAGTTAATATCGATAATGATGAATCAGAAGAGGGAATATTCGGTCCTCACGAATCTGATGATTTAGATGAAATGGAATTATCGGTAAAGCCTATCTGGAAAGACATTTGGGATGAGGCTATGAAATATTTTGTTGGATCAGGAGATTACTTGAAGGATTATCAGGAGGCACTGGAATTGTTCAAGGAAGCGGCGATACTCGGTTGTCCAATGGCTTATAAAACAATTGGTGAAATGTATCAATTTGGTAGGGGTGTATCTATAAATTTTAATCAGGCGCTAAAATATTATAAAGAAGGCGTTAGGAAGGGGAATTATTACTGCTATCTGGGAATGAGCGAACTTTTTCACCAAGAAGGCAACATTGATAATTATTATAAGTGTGTATATTTATTTTTTAAATCCAGAAAAACACAAATAAATTATGAACTTGAAGAGTACGATACTTTTGCTGAAGTCTGTTTCGACTACCTATTTTATTGTTACATTTGGGATATTGATCCAAGCGACGATTACCTCCCTGATATACGGAATATAAAGAGCGAAATTACCTTGGTTGGTGAAAGTCGAATTGATCATAGCACCAGCCCCTGTGGTAATGAGAAACTTAATTTAACGAATGAACAAGTAGTTGAATGGATAAAATCGTTGTAATTTTTAACTTAAAGCCTGGCGCATCACCAAAGACGACAGCCTGAATACAAGGAATGATTCAAAAATATACAGCAAAGAAAATAGATTCAAGTTGTTATGCTTGGAGAAGCAATTATCGTAATTAGGAAAGGATACAAAATGAAGGCAAAAATTTTCTATCCGCAGAGCAAATTTGGGCACGATTCGAATGTCAATGATTTCGAATTGAGTATACAAATTAGCTATGAAAACCTTATCGAATGCAAATTCAAATATAAAAAGAACGCAGGCAGCTTAGGTAATCCACCTCACGATAGCAATGTCAAAGGTCTAAACATTTCATTCACTAATAATCAAGCAATTTCCTTTGCCAGAACCCTTTTAAATATAGCCGAAGGGTGTGCAACTAAGGACACATTGACCTTCACGACATCGTGAAGCCATTGTCACCCCCCACCTCTTCTGTGGGCTGGCTTCATTGCATCAAGTCGCAAGCGAGACGCATGCGCCACCCTTTTTCAAATTGGAGAATGGAGATTGCCGAAGATCCGCCAGCTGGCGGGAAGAATAAAAAAAACTCTGCGTTCTCTGCGTTCTCTGCGTGAAACATTCTTTTTTAATCTTTTTAAATCCGTGTAATCCGTGTAATCCGTGGTTCAGACAGTTTTATCAGCGTTTTCAGCGGTTCAGACAATTGTAAAAATGGATTCCCGCTTGCGCGGGAATGACACAAAGCACCGTTGGGGTCAGAGACGACCCCGACTATGGAACGAACACCTGAAACCTAACACCTAACACCCAGAACCCAACACCCAGAACCCAACACCCATCACCTATAACCTAACACCCGAGTCTCTATGGGACCTCTATCACTGATCACCTTTCTGCCAGCATTCGGAGCGGCGTTGATTGCTCTGTTGCCGAGCAACAAACCCAATGCCGTCCGCTGGACCGGCGTCGTCACCACCCTGGTGGTACTGATCATCGCCATGGCGCTGTTTCCGCAGTTTTCCCGCACCGGCGTGGGCATCAACGACGCCAACAGCTTCCAGTTCGTCGAACACGGCAAGTGGATTCCCGCCTTCAGCATCGAGTACTACATCGGCGTGGACGGTCTGTCCTTCCCGATGGTGCTGCTGACGGCGCTCTTGTGCTTCCTCTGCATCATCGCCTCGTGGAACATCAAGACCGGCGTCAAAGGCTACTTCGCCCTGTTCCTGCTGCTGGAAACCGGCATGATGGGAGCGTTCGTCTCGCTGGATTTCTTCCTCTTCTATGTCTTCTGGGAGATCATGCTGCTGCCGATGTACTTCTTAATCGGCATCTGGGGAGGTCCCCGGCGCATCTACGCGGCCATTAAGTTCTTCATTTATACCCTGATCGGCTCGGTGCTGATGCTGCTGGTCATGCTGGCGTTCTACTTCAACGTCAAAGATCCCGTCACCGGCGGACACACCTTCAACATGCTGCACATGATGAACGGAGCCAATCACTCGCCCTGGTTGTCTCTGTCCAATATCCGCACGCTGATGTGGTTCGGGCTGTACATCGGTTTCGCCATTAAGGTGCCGGTGTTCCCGTTCCACACCTGGCTCCCGGACGCTCACGTGGAGGCCCCGACAGCCATTTCCGTCATTCTGGCAGGCATCCTGTTGAAGATGGGAACCTACGGCATGCTGCGCATCATGTACCCCATCCTCCCCGACGCCACCATGCACTGGGCCTGGTTCCTGGCGCTGATGGGGACGATCAATATCGTCTACGGAGCCTTCTGCGCTATGGCGCAGAAAGACCTGAAGAAGCTGGTCGCTTACAGCTCGATCTCGCACATGGGCTACGTCATGCTGGGGATGTCGGCGATGACCGCCGCCGGTATCAACGGAGCGGTCTTCCAGATGTTCAACCACGGCTGCGTGACGGCTATGCTCTTCCTCTTGGTCGGAGTGATCTACGACCGCGCCCACCATCGCGAAATCGCCAAGTTCGGCGGCTTGGCGAACATTATGCCGAGGTATCTGGGCATCAGCGCGGTAGCTTTCTTCGGAGCTTTAGGGCTGCCGGGGCTTTCCGCCTTCATCTCTGAAGCGATGGTCTTTTTAGGTTCCTTCCCGACCTGGCCCGTGCTGACCATAATCTCGCTTTCAGGTATCATCATCGGAGCGGGCTACATTCTCTGGACCATCCAGCGCATGTTCTTCGGCGAAAAACTGCGCGATCCGAAATATGACGGCATGACCCTGGAACAGATCCGCAAGCTCCTGCCCGAAATCAACGGCAGAGAGTTATTCACACTGATACCACTGGCGGTCATTGTGATCTATCTGGGCATCTGGCCTCATCCGGTGCTCAACCTGATGAACGCCTCGCTGCTGCACTTAATTGAATTCGTGAAAGCGTCGCCGTCGAATTTCGCGGGGTTGTTTTAAACTTAAGCAGCATTGTCGGGGTCGGCTCCCATCGTTAAAGACAGGTCATTCCGGCTTGCCCGGAATCCGACCTGTCTGGTTCGCCCCTGACCCCCGACTATGCTTATCGCTCCCTGGGTGATTTACGTCTTGAAGAAATAACCATGTTGTGGTCGCCCTTTTCCCCGACATTACGGAGTTAAACAGCCCATGCCAATCAAACCAACCAAACTTTCAGGCCGTATATGGCTGGTGGACCACGATAATGTGGACACCGACATGATTTTTCACAACAAGCACCTGCACATCACCAAATTGGCGGAAATGGCTCCGCACGCCTTCGGCAACCTCGAAGGCTGGAAGGACTTCCCGCAGCAAGCCCAACCCGGCGACGTCCTGGTCTTGGGTGAGAACTTTGGTTCGGGTTCATCCCGCCAGCAGGCTGTGGATTGCTTCACCGCGCTGGGTATCTCACTGCTGATCGGCGAATCGTTCGGCGCCATCTACAAGCGCAACGCCATAAACGCCGGGATGGCTCTGCTGGAATGCGGTGGCATCACCGATTCCGGTCTGCAATCCGGAGACGTCGTGGATGTCGATCTTTCCCAGGGCACGATATCCTGCAAAACCAAGGAGATTCACCTTAAAGCCAAATCCTTCTCCACCGTTCAGATGGATATCTATCAGGCGGGCGGGCTCTTCAAATACGGAAAGTCGATTTCGGCTTAAGCCATAAATGTCAATCCACATGACCGAGAATATCCGCGTTTTCGAAGAGATCGAATCAAGCTGACACCCCTGAACCGGTATCGGAATCACCCCAAATCTGACTACAACAGGCTTCCTCTGATGAGAATACCTTACTTTCTGCTCCTCGTAAGTTGCTCAATAACCCTGGTGAATCATTCCGTACTCAGTCAAACACGTGCGGTCCGGATCGACGGCGATCGCGCCAAATCGTACGTGGCAATTCTGGCGGCAGATTCTCTGGAAGGGCGCAGGTCCGGTCTGTCCGGAGGCGAAAAAGCGGCAAAATACATCGCCGTAAAATTCCAGGAATTCGGTCTGAAACCCGGAGTGGGGGATACCTCTTATTTCCAACGGTTTGCCATGGCTGCGCCCATCGAGCGCCTGCCGATGACCTTCTGCATTCTACCCGACAGTATCCGCCCGGATACGGTGCATTTCAGCTACGGAGACGATTTCGTATCCTTCGCCTATGGTGGAGCGGGAAGAGTCGCAAGTTCAATAGTTTTCATCTCTTATGGGATTCATGAACCCACCAAAGGCAGAGACGATCTCAATGACGTCGATCTAACAGGAAAAATCGTGCTGGCATTGCGGGGGACCCCTTCCACCGAAGACGAAGCCTATTGGGATGATCAGAATTACAACGGGTATCGGTCTTCGCATGCTCGCGATGCCGGAGCGGTCGGTTTCTTACAGGTCGGTTGGGATGAAGCGGTCCAGGGGACGATCAGTGAAGATTTCTTCCGAGCGGATTTACCTGCTTTTTGGCTCAGCAAAAAGACTTGCGAAGCACTGTTGAAAGGTACCGGCCTGACGGTCGATTCCCTGCGGACGCGAGCCAATGCTCATCCGTCCGGCTATCACTATGAGGTTCCCTGTCAGGTATTGATGGAAGCCAACGCCGGAGTGATCCCCAATTCGACAACTTGCAACGTAGTTGCGCGTTTTCCCGGCGCAGATCCCAATTTGAAGGGGGAGATCGTGCTGCTGGGCGCGCATATGGATCACCTGGGAGTGGATGCGCTGGGACGAGTGTACAACGGTGCCGAGGATAATGGCTCCGGGACTGCGCTGCTCATGGAAATTGCGCACGCTTTAGCAACAGATCCCATCCCGCCTCGCCGTAGCGTCTACTTTTGCGCCTTCGCCGGTGAGGAACTCGGTTTGACCGGTTCGACGCAATTTGCCAAACACCCTCCCATCCCCCTGGATTCCGTGGTCGCTGTGATTAATATGGACATGGTCGGCGAAGGTGGAGAAGGGATCTCTTTAGGGGGAACCCCTAATTTTCCTCAAGCCTGGGACGTCTGGTCGAAAGCCCTGCCGGACTTTGAGAAGCAGCGCATTGTTCACTTCAAACCCGGACACAACAGCGATCACGCCCCCTTCGAAGATTTAGGTATTCCGGCATTTTCTACCTTTGGCCGTGGCGAACACTTCCACTATCACAATCCGTTAGATGACGTCGAGTTAATCCAACCGAAGACCCTCGAAGAGGTCGGCGAGGTTGACTATGCCGGTCTGCGTGCCTTCGCAGATTACCCAGCTCAGTTGACTGATCCGCAGAGATATGCCCGATACCTCTATCAATCTGCTGAAACGGTTCAATTAGGCGCGCCTGCCCTCCCTCTGATTTCCGATGATGATTCTCCTGATTTGATCCTCTATGAAGCAGGGAAATCTCTCGATCCTTCAGGTCGGAACCGGCTGCGTAAATTTATGGTGGATCTGGAACGCTTGGATAGATCAATCGTTGATCTGTCCAAGGCGAATATTGCTCAGGTGAAAACCTTTGCAGAAATTCCAGGTGGAAAAGTCGGTCCTGCAGTTGCGCTTGGCGTTCCCACTCCTGCTTTCGTCGAAGGTGAACCTGAGATATTCGATCTGCTGCGCAAATTAGACCTGCTCTTCATCCACGTGCCGCAGTCGCCAAAGGGCTTCTATTTTGGTGTCAGAGGAATGAAAAAGGAGGGCAGAGAACTGGTGCAGCAATTGGAGGTTGCCCCGCAAGTGGTCATCTGGGAAACCCGGTCATTTTCTGAAGCAGTACAACTACTCAGTTCCGATGTCAAACCCAGCGTGATACGAGTCAATTCAGCGTCCGGCTTCACTCCGGACGATATTTCGGTGTATTTCCAAGGTGGGTCATTTCTCTGGCTGAGTCCGGAGACCATGCAGGCTTTAGATACTGCTGATCTGAAGCGGTTAGGAGAGGCCTGCGGCTGGAAAAATATCGGCGTGGATTGTGTTGATGCGGATTCTGCATTGCCCTTGATCAATGCCTGGGTGGTCAGGGGATATACCCCGTTGCGCATCAGAAGTCTGCTGGGAGAAAACCTGCTTCGCTTTCTGAAGAAACACCACGATTTTGAGCGGTCGACGCCCGTGGCGACTCAATGATCAGCGTTACCGGACCGTCGTTGACCAGGCTGACTTCCATGTGAGCTCCGAACACGCCTGTCTGTACCCGGACTCCTTCAGATCGCAGGAATTCCACGAACTGCACGAAGAGAGGCTCGGCCTTCTCCGGAGGCGCAGCAGTGGTGAAGGATGGGCGCTTACCCTTACGGCAATCACCCAGCAGCGTGAATTGTGATACCGCCAGGATTTCTCCACCAATGTCCGCCAGCGACAAATTTAATTTCCCACCCTGATCTTCGTGGACGCGCAAACCGGCTGCCTTCTGCGCCATCCAGCGTACCGTCTGGCTGTCATCATCGTTGCTGATCCCCACCAATAACAGTGCGCCTCGTCCTATCTGAGCCGTAACCTCACCATCGACTCGGACTTCAGCCTTTGAAATCCTCTGGTAGACCACCATCATCTTTTGATCCCGTATTAATGAGAATTGCCTTATGCTGGTTATCGTACAATATCGTAAAATTCCAACTTTAAAGCAACGAAAATTCCGTGGAAAAAATGCATTGATGTGATGCTGGGCACAGGTTCAAATTGCGAAATTAACTAAATTGATGCCAGAGTCGGTGAAATACGCCTGATCGATTAGGTAACTCTACCCCTCAGTCGAAAAAATCATTCAATGCGGCATATTTTACCCTGTCAGACCGATATTAACCTGCACTTGTGACAACGGAAATAATTCCGGTTATGTGAAAAATATCTCTTTACTTCGCCTGTTTTTTATCTTATATTTAATCTGGTGGTATTTCGTCATACTAAACCACGATGATATAAAGACTAACGATACAAGCATGCACATCCCTGGGAGGGGACCCTATGAAGTTGATAAAGTTTCTGATCACGCTGAGCTTCCTGGTTACAATTGGGGTGGGGTATAGTTTCGCCGGCATCCACCTTGTACCCACCGAATACGCCACAATTCAGGAGGCCATCGGCGCCGCGATTAACGGAGATACTCTCCTTGTTAGTCCCGGAACCTACCACGAAAATCTCGATTTCCTCGGCAAAGACCTCGAACTCTTCAGCCTCTATCGCACCACAGGGGACTCCAACTTCATTGTGAGCACGATTATCGATGGTGGTGACGTCGGTAGTTGTCTCCGCATGGTCTCCGGTGAAACCGGAATTGTCTCAGGTTTTACCCTGATGAACGGGATCGGCAGCCCCTACCTCGGAATCTTCCGCGTTGGCGGAGCTTTCTATCTGATGAATTCTTCACCCACCATCGATCATAATATCATCAAGGAAAATGTAACTCCGGATGGCGGCGGTGGAATCTTCAGCGATGGCGGATCACCGATTATCCAATATAACAACATCGTCAATAATGTCACGACTTCGGGTTCCGGCTGCGGAGCCGGCATTCTGATCATGAATACTGCTGGCGGCGAGATTGCCTGGAATTACCTCCAGTTCAACACCGCCAAGCATGGAGGCGGCATCGCCATTAATGGCGCGTCTCCGCTGGTTACCCGCAATGTGATTGCTTTTAACACGGCGATCAGCACCGGCGGCGGTGGAATCGCCATGTACAACAACTCCAGTCCCGACGTCATCAACAACACCATCTCCAATAATACGGCTCCATGTAACTGGGGCGGCGGCGTTGAAATCCAGGATGGGTCCGCTCCCGTCTTCATGAACAACATCGTCTCCTTCAGTGTGCAGGGCGGTGGCTTCGCGGTGATCGGCAGTTGCACTGCGGTGTTTTCCTACAATCTCTACTTCGAGAATGTCGGGGGCAACTACATCAATTGCGTGCCGGGCTTGGGCGATCTGGTGGGCGACCCAGCCTATATCGGTGGGGCTCCCTACGACTTCCATCTGACCGCCTTATCAGCCGCTATCGACCACGGCAATCCCGACATCGCTTACCGCGATCCCGATGGAACCCGCAATGACTGCGGCGCGTTTTACTACAATCAGGGAGCGACAACGCCCGTGGTCCTCCAGTCTTTTAACGCCGCCTTGGTATCGGAAGGCGTGCAACTGAACTGGAGCACTGCCTGTGAACTGGAATGCTACGGCTGGTACCTACAACGCCAGACCGAAAATGGCGAATTTGTCAACATAAGTCCATTCATCTCCGGATACGGCACCAGCATTGAAGAACACGATTACGGCTTCACCGACGTGAATGCCCAAATCGGTAATTCCTACACCTACAGGTTGCTGCAGATCGATATAGGTGGTGCGGTGACCTATTCGGATGAGATTTCGGTGACCTGTAGTCTCTCTAAACCAGAGCGATTCAGCTTGCTGCAGAATTATCCCAATCCGTTCAACCCTGAGACGGTGATTTCCTACACTCTGCCTGATGCTATGCAAGTTCGTCTGACTATCTTCGACATTTCAGGTCGCTTGATCTCAGAGCTGTCGAATGGAATGCAAGACGTAGGTTTGCATAAAATCACCTGGAGCGGCAGGCGCCTCACCGCAGGAACGTACATTTGCCGTCTCGAGGCAGGCGCGCAAACCTACAGCCGACTGTTAACCTTAGTAAAATAACGACCCAAACACCTCCCAGAAACAACAGGGGCTCGCATTGGCGAGTCCCTGTTATTTTTATAGAAACCTTTAAAGCGGTAATCTTTCCAGCCCGCTCATGCGTTAACTCGATGGATATTAATCAGACGGGAAAATTTCGGACAAAACGGAAGCTTCCATTCCCGCTATCTGGCGCTCTCTAGATACGTTGCGTCAAATTTCAGACGCCGACAGGAGGCGAAAACTGACGCTTTATAACCCGAACTTGCAAGTGTTAGCACATCCTGCTGGTTCCGTAGGAATGGCTATACTACAAATCCTGACACAACAAGAAAGCTAGGATGGCTTGTTTAGTCTTGCAATATTAAGTAGTCGGATTAATAATTGTGTGGAACAGTCAAAGGTAGAGATCCGCTCCTACAGTTTTTCTAGACCACCCCGCAGCTCATAAATATAATACCCATCTCCCTTAGCTATCACGCCGTAGGTTTGATCGAGCAAACTTTGCAGCTCCTGAAATTCCCTGGTGGTGTCAGCGCCATAAACCCACCGCTTGTTTTCACCGAATATTTGCACGATAAAACGCGGCTGGGCAGCCTTTAGCTCACTAATGAATTCCTTTCGCAAATTCTGGATATAAGGGTTGGAAATGTCATGATAAAAATGAAAATCGTATACGAACCGAGTTGCTAATTTTGCTCTAGATATTAGTAAAGCATGAACCGCTCCGCCCGTCCAGTCGAGTGGTTGTACGGTATCTCCTGGACGTAAATTAGCTTGTAAATAAACTGCAATTTCGTCAACCTGCCCACTTTTAATCGCAGGCAGCTTGTGTTCGAATAAAAGCATGGCTGAATCCGGCGGCGGATTCACTGCCAATACTACTGTTAGCAGAAATACAGCTATGGGAAATAACCTCTCGCCCTTCGTTGAATCCTTATTTTGTCTAACAAGAGTGAGCGAACATAATTGAATTAAAAAGAATAAAAAGAGAAGCCAGTGATAACTCCAGAATTGACCTGCTAATAAAGTGTAGATGCTGTAGCAGAAAGTTAGACCTGCTAATAGGATGACCTGACGTTTTAATGCTGAATTAAGCGTCGAGTGATAAAGGCTGATAAAAACGCCCACCACCGCGGCAGCGAACCATATTGTAAATTCACCCAGATTCCGGTAGTTCTGGAGTAGATAGGTAATACGCTTATATCCTATAATGGATTCGTGGTTGCCAGTTAAATGGGCGTACAAGCGCCAATAATTGACGGCGATATCGAAGAAAGGAGCCAGTGCGCCTACCGCTGCCAAATAGAGCAAAACTGCTATGAGCGGAATTGAAAAGCCGATAATACTCGGGAGAAGATAGAATTTAATAATAGTCCGCAATCCCGAGGAATTATCGGGTTTGTTCTTTTTATGATCGACGATAATAAAGAGCAACAGCAGTGGTAGTCCTATCGCGGCATGAGGTTTGATTGTCGCTGCTATACCGAAAAGCAATCCCAATGCTGTGCTTTTAAGGGTAAAATTGAGCTTTTCCAAACTGGTCGAAAGGTAGACAGCCGCAACAATCGGAACAAGAACCAGCGCTTCTCGTTGGAGACTCGTCTCTGGACCCAGTCTTAAGTACGCCAATCCCCAGAGAACGGAGCCAGCCCAGGCTACCTTTAATCCAAAAGCTCTCATTATCCGCCAATTGAGGAATAAAACGAATCCCATAATAATCAAGTCGGCAATTCTCACTCCCAGATCGGTATACCCAGAAAGACGTCCGATAAGGTAATAACAGAAATACGTTCCAGGTAAATTCATATCGAAGAAATCGCAATACGGGACATAATGAAAATGGTCCATCAGAAAAGACAGGTATAGCATAATCGGCGCGTCGTGCTGGTAGCGCCATTGCAGGGAAGCCATCGCGCCTAAAACCAACATAACACTCAATAAAATTAAAATTAGTCTAACTAACTTGTTCGTACCAGGTTCTCCTTTTCAATTAACTCGGACCGATCACCGAGCTAAACATTTTCGTCAACGGATGACTCGTCCTCCAATAAAAACGGTTCAACAAATGGTAGCACCGGATGTTGAATCGCAAGTAGGTTACTTTCTCTTTTGGATCACAATTGGCGCGGGCTATAGCCGGCCCGCCGTAACTCTTCGATGAATTTCGGGAGATCTGTCCCGTCGTGAAGCAGCGCCTTCTTGGCGCTTTCCCGCTCAGCGATGTAAGGAATCAGATGTTTTTGGTGCAGTATTTTATCCATGAGCAGTTGATCGCTTACCTCCAACCGGATCGGTTCACCGCCCACGTAGACGTGCCCCGACTTTTCACTCATCTCTTCCAACAGATGCGTGGCATTGGGAGGCAGGTTGTTCTGGATGTTTTCGTGCAGGAAGTCTATCATCTGCTTGATGGATACATTTTCTTCCAAACCGCGTCGGATCGCCGCACGATTTAAAACCACCCTGCCTTTCTGATCGTCTGTGAAACGTGCGAGATAAAGTTGTCGGTCCAGGGGGAAACTCTCGGTTACTATGATTTCCATGTTGGGATGCATGATCAGGCGATCCGGATTATCGTGTTTTGGGAAAGGAGAAATATCCGGCTGCAATCCCAATAACCACGCGCCGCTATCGGTTAATTTGAACAAATCAAGCCGCCGGTTGGCGATGGTGGTCGTATCGACGATGCCGATCCAGTTCAATGATCGCTCCAGCGTCGCCTTCATGAAGCGGTACTTCTCCTTGATGGGATCGTTGGTCAGCCCCGGCGGCGGACCGCTGCGGAAGGCCATCTCCCGATCACATAGCTCATCGAAGAAAACCTTCATCTCGACCCATTCACCGATCGGACAGTCGCAGATCAACCGCAGAATGGCGCGGCGCAAGGAAAAGACCTGGGGTGTATCCCCTTTCTGCAATACTCCCTGCAGAGGGCTGGAGTCGCGGTCATTCCATGATCCGTTTTGCCGGTAGAACGTCCAGAAATCGCGGTAAAAAACAGATACGTCCTGTACCGGCAGCAGTTGATTGATGTTGATGCGCCAGCGCTCGCCATCGGGATAGAAGATATCTTTTCCATAGGCGTACAGGAAAAGAAAGTCGAGATAGTGGTACGAATCCACAGGTTGACCTTCCAATCGGTCCAGGATTCGTTTCAGGTTCTTTTTATGCATTCCCCCTTTGCGGATGACGCCCACCTCGCAGCGGACCAGATGGTTGAGCAACTGGTGGAAATCGATCCAGAGGGTTGGGCGTTCTTTACCTCGGGATCCCAACGCGAAATCTTCGTCGGGAGCCTTGAAAACCGTAATCGAAGGCCTGACGTCACGATATTTTTCGCGGAAGTTGGTGCGGACCAGAAAAGTCATCTCGCGTGGGAGCACGTAGAGGGATAATTTATGCCGTTTCCGACCGACTTCCATCTCGCTGATAATGGTGCAGACCAGTCCTAATTCGTCTTTAAGTCGGTGCAAACTTTCGTTTAACACCGTTTCATCATCATCGTCATTGAACAGGGATAATTCGTGATTCAACTCCTGGTGTGTGAGACCTTCGGGGTGCAGCGCCAATATTTTCAGCAGCTTTCGGTCTTCCGGTGCCAGTGAATCAAAGAATCGTCGCAAGTGTGAGGCATTCAACAACTCTGCCTTCAACCAGGGGATAAGGGTACGATCACGCCCCATTTTCTTGGGGTCGCCCCCCAGCAGTTTGACCAGATTATGTTGCTGATCTTTGCTGCGATGTGACAGAACGGAACCGTACTTGCCTGCTAAATATGATGGGAGTTGTAGTTTTTCGGCGCAGGGCTCCAGGAGGTGGAGTGAAACGGAAACCTCACCCTTGGATGATTGGTGGCACTCCCATACCAGCCCGCGATGAATCAGTGGTTCGATGATCTGTTCGACCTTTTCGCCCTCGTCAAGTGGAAAACCTGTTTCCATCTCTTTGAATGACAGGGTGCCGCCTTCCGAAAAGATATAGTAGAGCAGATCACAACTTCGCTTAGGTAGCCGATCCAGTATGTGGCTGATCTTTTCAGGATTTTGGAGAGCCTCGATCATCTTCGGTTGAAGTTCCTCGCGCGGCATGAGCATGGCGCTTTCGGAATGCAGCCAAAGGATTGCCATCCGCCTTAAAGCGCTCTCGGGAAGGTTGGGGATACCATCGCGGATCGCTTCGAAGTTAAGTTTTTTTATGGTCAGCGCGAATTCGGGTTTCTGGCGTGTTGTCTTAATTTGTTTCTTATCTTTCTTCATTGCGAGACGGTTCGTTACAGGCGCACAACGACAGGAAAAGATCGATGGCGTCTGGTATTGTATGACTTACCAACACTATCCCGTGAAGGGATTGTAGTCGGTGGATTAAATTGCAACTTTTGGGTTGTTACATTCAAGTGCAATATTATGCAGGAAATCCATTACCTACCCTGGAAGTGACGTAATCCAAACTTGTCGGCGTCGTGGACCATCGAATTCCGCGAAGAAAACCGATTGCCAGGTTCCCAGCTTCGCAGAATTGGCTTCGATCGGAACCAATACCGAACTCCCTGTCAATGTGGCTTTAATATGCGCTGCTGAATTACCTTCGAGGTGCGTGTATTGCTCTTCAAATGGAATTTTTCGTTCCAATGAATTCAGTATGTCACGTTTAACGGCTGGATCGGCGTTTTCGTTGACGATTATACCGGCGGTTGTATGCGGGACAAAGAGCAAGAGCGCGCCACTCTTTAATCCTGATTTATCCAGCGCTTGATTCAGCAGGTGGTCAATATTAATGAGTTCACACCTTTTGGCGGTATTGATCTCGAATTTGTACACCTTTGTTAGTTTCTCCAGCAAAAAAAAACCCAACAAGGGCCGTGGGGATCAAGCGCGAACTTACAGCCGCGTACGCCAGAACCCTCCCCTGAGGTTTTGTTTCCCTGGCAAATCTCTCAGCGGACTATATTATAATAAAAAAAAAGCCAAAAGTCAAGAGGAATAATCAATTCCTGAAAAATTTATTTTACCCTTAATAATTGTCGTAATATTCGGAGAATATTAGCATTTTTTCAATTAATTTAAAGACAAAACTGAGCGAAAGTGCTAATAGAACTTTAACAATCTTGTAACAAATTCTAAAACTTTTTTGGATTCGAGGGAGTCCTCAGGCAGCGCCGGAGGCTAAAGAAGGCAGCAAATTTTAGGTGAGAGTGGTCCGTTGGCGGACTGCTTCAAAGAGGCAGATCGCCGCGGCGACGGAGGCATTCAATGATCCAACACGACCGAGCAAGGGGATGGAGACCAGTTCATCACAACGTTTTCTAACTCCGGGGCGCAGCCCATGTCCCTCAGAGCCTACGACTAACACCAGTGGTCCTGTGAGATCAACATCATAGAGTGATCGACTCTGTTCCTGATCCGCACCGACAATGCGCATCCCGGATTCTTGAAGCTCTTCAAGCGCCTTGGCGAGGTTGATGACCCTGCAGAGGGGAAGGTGCAGAGCTGCTCCTGCTGAACTGCGAATCACGGCAGCAGTGACAGACGCTGAATGATAGTAAGGGATGAGCGCTGCGGAAGCTCCAGCGCATTCTGTTGACCGTAATATCGCGCCCAGATTGCCGGCATCCTGCACTTCATCCAGGGCAATGAGCAGCGGCGCCTCAATCGATTGAAGATCCGATTGCAGCCTTTGCAGCGACAGATAGGGGAAGTGATGGATATAAGCCAGAAATCCCTGGTGATGCAGAAATTCCGCCTGCTGGTCCAGCTCCTGGCGATCCACATATTCGACTTTCCATCCAGCCGCAAGGCAGCGTTCAGTCAGAGGATCGGGTTTACCGGTATGTTCACGCTTGGCAATCAACACTCTTTCCGGCTGAATACCTTTTGCCAACAGCTCCTCCACCGGTCGCCTTCCGGGGACGGGTATCGGTGGACGCGGCTCTTCCGGTCGCCGGCTCGAATTGAAGTGCGGCTTTCTATGGTCTCGTCCGGCAGGATTGGTCGACTTACTTTTGCGTGTCTTCATCAATCTGATCCTGAATCATCTTTGTAATTCCAGAAATTGGCTTCAGCCCCAATTCAGCCCATTGAGCCGCATTTGTTTCCGCAGGAGATCCATCCATCAAGGAGAGCGCTGCGGTGGTCTTGGGGAAGGCGATCACGTCTCGGATCGAATCAGCGCCCGCCAAGAGCATGGCGATGCGGTCCAACCCAAAGGCGATGCCTCCATGCGGCGGAGCGCCCAATTCCAGAGCTTCCAGCAAAAAACCAAATTTTGCCTGCGCCTCCGCTTCAGAAAATCCCAGCAAGTTGAACACGCGCCTCTGGATTTCCATACGGTTTATTCGGATTGACCCTCCGGCGATTTCATGCCCATTCAACACCAGATCGTAGGCTCGCGACCTGATTTTCAGAGGCTCATTCTCATATTGGTCCAAATCCGCCAGTACGGGTGACGTAAAGGGGTGGTGGGCTGCCTGCGCTCTACCCAGTTCCTCGGAATACTCGAACATGGGGAAGTCTGTAATCCAGCACAACTGGTATTGATCTTTTTCGATCAGATTCAGATGGTGTCCAGCCCAGAGGCGAAGCTGTCCCAACCCCAGCGCCAATTTTTGGATATTTGCATCCGCTCCGATTGCCGTCAGATCGCCGACTTCGGATCCGCTTCGTTTCACCGCTTCGAGCATCTGTTCCGGCGAAAGAAATTTGGCTGCCGGTGATGTGATCCCTTCCGCTGTGGGGATGATGTAGACCAACCCGCCCAATCCCCAACTTCGGGCTTTTTCCACCAGGTCGTCGCGCTGCTTACGGGAATACCCACCACAGCCGGGTAGATTGATGCCTCTGACCGCGCCGCCGTTTTCCAGAACATTCTTGAAAACCTGGAATTCAGTTGCCGCGAAAATTTCAGATAATTCCACGATTTTTAATGGTACACGCAGATCGGGTTTGTCGCTGCCGTAGGCACGGATTGCCTCTTCGTAGGGTATCTGAGGAAAGGGCGTGGGAATTTGCTTTCCCAGGACCTCAGCAAAGATCCGAACCATCAAACCCTCTACGATCTCCTGAACCTCGCGCTCATCAGTGAACGAAAGCTCAACGTCGATTTGTGTGAATTCAGGTTGACGGTCAGCCCGCAAATCTTCATCTCGGAAGCATTTGACGATCTGAAAGTACCGATCGTACCCTGATATCATCAGCAGTTGTTTGTAAATTTGCGGAGATTGCGGCAATGCGTAGGCTCGCCCTTTGTGCAGGCGGGATGGCACTAAGAAATCACGGGCGCCCTCCGGCGTCGGTTTGACCAGGAAGGGCGTCTCGATTTCGCAAAACCCGTTTTCATCGAAGTAGCGTCGGACACTCTGACAGAGCCGGTGTCGCAATCTCAGATTATATTGCAATCCTTCACTGCGCAGGTGCAGCACCCGGTACTTCAGGCGAATGTCTTCCTGGATTTTATCCGCCTCTTCGGGCAAGAAGGGAGGGGTTTTGGCCCGCGCCAGAATCTCGATCGAATCGACGATCACCTCCACTTGTCCTGTCGTCATTTTGGAATTGGCGCTGCCTTCGGGTCGTCGTTGAACCCGACCCTGCACCATCACCACGTCTTCATGGCGCAGTCCGCGAATAACCTCCCTATGTTCGACATTTTCCTGGGCGGGTCGTACCTGAATCAATCCGGTATGATCCCGCAGATCGAGGAATAGCAAGCCACCCAGGTCGCGCACCCGATTGACCCAACCACAAAGCGTAACGGGTTTACCCGCGTAAGCGGCGTCGGGGACGCCGCAATAAGTTCGTTGTCGCATGGTTTCCGTCGTTAATTCGATAACTCAGCTAATATAAACATTTTACTGTGGAGATTCAAGCACTTTTAGTCATCCATTTCGAGCACGGCAAAACTATCGACTACCACTTCATCAGCCATTTTTCGATAAAATTCTGAAAATGTGAGTTGGAACACCCTTGGAAATGTCGTAAATTATATCCTATGTCAGTTCAAAATCAGGCAAGACCAGTCAAACCCCAAAACGCAACCCAATGCTAACGAATAAGGAAAAGGCCATGAAAGTTGTCAGCAGGTTACTCATCGTGCTGCTCAGTCTGATGCTCTGCGGTACGGCATTTGGTTACACTCTTTCCGGAGAGATTACCGGTGCAGAATTCCTGGGAGGAATCACCTACGTCTACGCCATTTCGCTCGATTCGCTGACCTTTGAATTCCATATAGGTCTGGCTTTGTTCGGTACCGGGAACTACTACGTCTTCAACGTACCTGCTGGGACTTACCTGATCACGGCTTTTCAGGATCGGGACGGCAACCTGACGCCATCCGTTGACGATTATATGGGCTATTATGGCGGGACCACTCCCACGCCTGTCGAAATCATCGGTAACACCAGCGATCTGGACATCCTGGTTGCGCCGCTGCCCTTTACGGGCATCTCCGGCACGATCTCCTGTCCCACAGGACATTCCGGAGCCACACTGATCATGGCGGCAACCGATCCACTCTTTGAAAATATAACCAACTACGGTTTCCTGACCGTACTGACCGGCAACGGCGACTACTCCGTCTTCGTGGACCCGGGACAGTACTACGTGCTCGCTTTCATGGAAGAAGACTACAACCTGGGCAGAAGTTCGGGTGATCCTCAGGTCTTCTGGGGAGTGCCCGGGTCTCCGACACTTATCGACGTGACCCAGGGTTCAGCACAAAATATCAACCTTCCTTTGATGGAACCCCCTGATCTTACCTTTACCTTGACGCCGCAATCCTCTCCGGTGGTCATCCCACCTCAAGGCGGTACTTTCACCTACAATATCGCCATCCATAATCTGGCGACGACTCCGTTGCAGACCAAAGTTTGGTGCGATGCGGTTCTACCCAATGGACAAACGACAACTCCATTATTAGGACCCATCAGTCTGAATTTTCCGGTCGGCTTCAACGGCAACCGCAACCGAAATCAGACGCTGCCGGGTTCAGCTCCGGCGGGGCAATACACCTTCACGGGTCACCTGGGAGTCTATCCAGTCATTGTCTGGGCAGAGTCCTCCTTTCCGGTAACCAAAACCGGCACTGATGGGATCAACGGTGACTGGTCGTCTTCCTGGGACGATCAAGGTGACTGGACACCAAACCAGGGATCATCAGCTCCATCGATCCCCATGGCGCCTGCACTGGTGAATGCATATCCGAATCCTTTCAACCCGGTTACGACTATCCACTTTGACCTTCCCGAATCAGGCCAGGTCCAACTGGCGGTCTATGACATTTCCGGTCGTCTGATCGAAAATCTCGTCGATAGTCAATTCCAGGCGGGACTCCACCAGGTTAGCTTCGATGGATCAAAATTAACCTCCGGTATTTACCTTTACCGACTGTCGACCGGCGACTACAGTGTTGAAGGGAAAATGACTCTGATGAAATGAGGCGCCTTCGCTTTTATCGGGCGCAACCAAGCAACCAAAGATAGAGATTATCAGCAAGGTGGGGCAACCCGCCTTGCTGTTTTTGTTTTGTGATTAAACGCAGACGGTGTGAATTAAAATTATTCAGGGGAGAAAATGCTTGACACCGACTGGAATTATCCTTATATTGCGATTCGTCGTACCTGAATTGATGGGGCGACAGTGTCCGATTCCGAGCCCTCAAATCAAGTCCTTGCTACAAAGAAAAAAGCCATCGCCATGAGAAAAATCCTGATCAACGTCTCAGTTTTTTTACTATCTCTTTGCATTTCCCTTCTGTTGGCGGAAGGCGTTTTGAGAATTTTCGTCGATCCGATGAATTGTCTATCCCCTCTTTTGGTTCTGGACGAGATTACCGGCTTTAAACTGGTACCCAAAACAGGCGCTCATGATACCTGGGGATTTAAAAATAAGAAAATTCCTGAGAAAGCGGACATTATCACCATGGGTGATTCACAAACTTATAACAGTGGAAGTTCACTAACGGATAATTGCTGGCCCATGGATCTGGGAAAGGTTCTACACCGGGACGTTTATAACCTTTCCTTGGCCGGATATGGACTCGTCCAGTATTACTATTTGTTCAATACCTATGCCTTAAAACTGCATCCTGACCAGATTTTCCTCGGTTTATATCTTGGCAACGATTTTAAAAATTGTTACGATATGGCCTATGGCTACGATTATTGGAAAGACCTTCGGGACTCCAGTTATACTGCCGATGAAGCCTCCCACAGGAAGTCGAGACAGATTGTCGAATCGAATCAACAAGGTAATGTCGGTTCATTAGGTTTCTGGTTGAGATCGCACTCTGTGTCTTACCGGTTAGCGTCCAAATACATCCACATGCTGCTTTCAGCCAAGCGCAGCAACCAACCGTTATCTTACTTTGAGAATACCCAGAAGCATATCAAAACGATCTTCAAGCTGGAGACTCGGCTGCGGGAGTGCAATTATGAAGATTCGACCATTCACGAAGGTGGGCGAATCGGACTCAAATTGATCGATCGGATGAACCGGGAGTGCCAGTCGAAAGGCATCAAATTTACTGTCGTTTTAATCCCCACCAAGGAGCTCGTTTATGAACCTTACCTGAACTGGGGTGATCAGCTCCACGACAAGAATGTCGCAGATCAAATCATTTCATCGGAACGTAAATGGCGCAGCATGACCCTTGATTTTTTTCAGAAGGAACAGATTAAATATTTCGACGTGCTTGAGGATATGCGACAGGCGCTGAAAACAAAGAGAATCTACCCTAATACCGGCAATGACCATCCTATCGCCACGGGATATCAAGTGATCGCGGAATCGGTGGCAAGACAGTTATCCGCTGCCCAATAACTCAATCTGGACCTGAATTTAATCATTCTAAGCTGCTTATGTGTACGACCTTCCCGCTGTGTTGACACTCCTGTAAATTCCCAAACTGAAATTAATCGAGTGTCCATCTGAGACTCACCCACCTACTGCTGTTGCACCGACCATAAGCGCTCTTGCCATCAAACCCACAATTTCAAAGCGCGGTTCGAAACAAAATAAGCCGATTGTTCGTCTAACCTCAAGGAGATGAGATAGGAAGACTCCATCCATTCCGTGGAATTTCACTTGACATTTCGAGTTTAAAATGCTACATTTCCCTGTCAGTACCCGGATTGCCAATCATAGATGAAGGAACCATGCATCAGAACGTCGAGGATAAAAAAGCCATATCGCGTCGCGAATTCCTTTTCAAAGCTGGTAAAGGAGCCGTAATCGTTGCGGCAGCGCCGCCTATCGCCGCCCTTTTATTGCAAGGTAAAAACCTTTTTGCCGCGGCAATAACCTCTTCCGAAGCGCAGATCGACAAGCAGACCATCGAGAAACTGCTGACTATCGCGCTTTCCAGAGGCGGGGAGTTCGCTGAGGTCTACGTTGAATACACCATCAACAACTCCTTCAGCATGCAGGAACAACTGATTCGTCAGGCGAATTACGGTATCGTGCAGGGAGTCGGCATCCGCGTGCTTAAAGGGGCGCAGACAGGGTACGGGTATTCAGATGATTTCAGCTTCGATAGCCTGAAAAAAGCGGCTGAGGTCGCTGCTTTCATCGCCGATCAGCCCTCCAGCGCGGTTACTCCGGCGCAACTCGTGATGCAAAGCCACAAGAACGTCAGTCCTGTGAAAATTACGCCGGATCAGGTCGCCATCAAACAGAAGACCGACCTGCTCTACCGGGCTGATAAGGCCGCTCGAGCCAAAGATAGCCGCATTACCCAGGTTGACGCTTCCTTCGCCGATTCCATCACCATGATCACCATCGCCAATTCCGAGGGCCTTCACACTCAGGACGAAAGAGTCCTCTACCGCTTGAACGCCAGCGTCGTTGCTGAGAGCAATGGTCGCCGTGAATCGGGTTACAACGGTGGAGGCGGGCGTCTGGGATTTGACCAATTTGATACGTTCACCCCGGAAGAAATTGCCAATGAGGCAGTGCGTCAGGCGACGATACTGCTTGAATCGGTGGAAGCCCCCGCCGGACCGAATGAAGTCGTTTTAGGCAACGGCTGGGCAGGCATTCTTCTGCACGAATCCATCGGTCACGGTCTTGAATCCGATTTCAACCGCAAGAAGACGTCGCTCTATACTGATCGCATCGGTCAGGTCGTAGCGTCCGAATTGTGCACCGTCGTAGACGAAGGAAACATCCCCAACCGCCGCGGGTCTCTGACCATCGACGACGAAGGCACCCCGACGCGCAAGAACGTACTCATCGAGGATGGCATTTTGCGCAGTTATCTGGTGGATCGCCTTAACGGCAAACTGATGGGGATGCAGTCCACCGGCAGCGGTCGCAGGGAATCCTTCAAGCACTACCCCATGCCCCGGATGACCAATACTTACCTGATCCCAGGTTCCAAAGCCGAATTGCACACCCCTGACGACATCGTCCGCAGCGTCAAGAAAGGGTTTTACGCCAAAACCTTCAGCGGCGGGCAGGTCGATATCTCCAACGGCAACTTCGTCTTCAACGTGACCGAAGGGTACTTGATCGAAGACGGTAAAATCACCGCGCCGGTCAAAGGAGCCACCCTGATCGGCATCGGCCCCGAAGTGCTGACCAAGGTCGTCATGGTCGGCAACGATTTCGCTCTGGACCGCGGCATCGGAACCTGCGGCAAGAACGGACAGGGCGTGCCCGTCGGCGTGGGTGAACCAACCCTGAAGATTTCCGAAATCACCGTGGGCGGCACTGCCGTAAGAGCGAAAAGTATGATGGGGTAACTGTACAGCTTAAAATAAATATTTGAGGTAAGAATGGAAATACCTTCGACCATGACTTCGCTTTCAATTCTGCTGGTATTACTACCAGGATTTTTAACTTTGGGAGTTGAGCGGATTCTCGCGTATCAGAGGGCGGATTCCAGCATTGATAAAATCGTAAAAGCTCTGATATATTCCTTTGTAAATTACGTACTGCTGCTTACAATTTCGAGAAACGATTTATTAACATGGCGTGTTCAGCAAGTAAGTGACAAGGAGTCTTTTTATTCGTTCAGCACAGATTTAAACGGTGTTTTGCTGTTGTCGATAATTGCCATTGTAGTTGGTTGTGTCGTTGGGATTCTGAAAACCTATGATCTCCATATGAAAATTGCCCGCTTTTTGCGGTTGACAAGAAGATCATCTAGAGACTCAATTTGGTTAGACATTATTCATGATAAATGCGCTATTCCAACGAGGAAATCTGCTGAAAATGCAACTTATGTTATTGTTCATCTTAAAGATGGTAAGAGTATTTATGGATACCCAGAATATTTCTCTGATAACTACGAGGAAGGTCCTGTAATCTTTTTAACAAAAGCTGATTGGTTTTTAGAAAATGGAGATAAAATCCCAATACCCTCCCCTGGAATTTTGATTAATGCGTCGGAGATAAGATTCGTTCAATTTTATAAAATCCTCAAGGAGGACGAAGATGAAAACCCTAATTACCGAGGAACTGAATAAGAAGGATAAAGAAAGACCCCTTAAAGAGGGTTATAATCCAGCACCAAAAGGCAAAAAACCCCCACCCCCTCCCTTGCCTCAGACTGTGAAAAAGAAGAGTGATTAAGCAGGTGACAATTTTTTCAAAATCACAATTATTAAGGATAAAATGAGTCCCATTAGTAATGATACAAAGAAAGACGGAGGGGTAAAGGTTCCTGTGCCTGCAGAGAGGAAACCTCCGCCACTTCCGCTCCCTGTTAAGAAATGAGCTGATGAACACCCTCTACTACGGAGACAACTTAGAGATTCTACGCCGGCATATCGACGCGGAATCGGTGGATCTGATCTACCTCGACCCACCGTTCAACTCAAAACGCGCCTACAATGTCATCTTTCAGGATAAAACGGGTCAAGATTCAGCGGCTCAGATTGAGGCTTTTGAAGATACCTGGACTTGGTCGGCAGAAACCCAGAGCGCTTTCGATGAGATCATGAAGGGAGGATATTCCGGGGATCTTAAAAATATGATGAAAGCCTTTCGGGAGTTTATGGGGATCAATAACCTGATGGCTTATTTGACCATGATGGCGATTCGATTGGTCGAGCTTCATCGAGTCCTGAAAAGTACTGGTTCGATCTTCTTGCATTGTGATCCCACAGCCAGTCATTACCTTAAAATTCTTATGGATCAGATTTTCGGGACCAAGAATTACAGAAATGAAATTATTTGGAATCGGACCAGCGCCCATAGCGGCGCCAATCGTTGCGGTCCAATTCATGACATCCTCTTATTTTATACAAAATCAAATACTTATACATGGAATAATGTCTTTCAAGCTTATGATGAAGAGTATATCGATACTTTTTTTGATGAGGTGGATGAGCAGGGGAAGTGTTATAAAAGAGCCGATTTGACCGGCGCGGGAATCAGTCGAGGAGTAAGTGGGAATAATTGGCGAGGGATAGATGTTACAGCCAAGGGTAGACATTGGATGCACCCCCCAGACGTCTTAGAGGAATTGGATTCCAAAGGGAAAATTCATTGGCCAAAGAAAAAAGATGGAATGCCGCGCTTGAAACAGTATCCCTCCGACCTTCCGGGTGTTCCCCTTCAGGATATTTGGTACGATATACGACCTTTACATAATTTAGCCGCCGAAAGATTGCATTATCCGACCCAGAAGCCGGTTGCTCTATTAGATCGAATAGTACAAGTCTCTTCAAACGAAGGCGATATCGTCCTAGACCCCTTTTGTGGCTGCGGTACTGCCGTCGTCGCGGCAGAAGGATTAAATCGGAAATGGATTGGGATTGATCTCACGCATTTAGCCATTGCCCTGATCAAAAAGAGATTAGATGACAATTTTCCCGGGACGCACTATACCATTGTAGGGGAACCGAAATCTGTTTATGACGCTCAACAGCTGTTCAAACAGTCTCCCTTCCAATTTGAAGCCTGGGCGGTGTCATTGATCGGTGGACAACCCTTTAAAAGTAAGGGTGGAGGCGATCGTGGTATCGATGGATTGATCTTTTTTGAAGATGCTAAAAGTAAATTTTATCGCTTGATTGTTGAAGTTAAAGGCGGCTCATACCACCCTAAGGACGTTCGTTCTCTCAAATCAGTGATGGATCGTGAAAATGCTCCACTTGGAATTCTTATAGCGTTAGAATCACCGACACCAGGGATGATTTCCGAAGCTGCCGCGATGGGCACCTGGCAATTACCTGGTGTTGAACGGAAATTCCCAATACTACAGATTATCACTATTGAGGATTTGTTCTCGGGTAAAATGCCGATCCTACCCGAGTGGCATAAAACCTTAAAAGAAGCTAACCGCGCAGTGCGCGAACGGGAAAAGAATTTAAAGTTACTGTAACTTAACCGCCAATCACTGAGTTCAATCATGATGACTCTACAGGAAATTGCACAATATACTGTCGAACAGGCGATAAAAGCAGGAGCCCAGCAATCTGACGTCTACCTGGAAAAAGGCCGCGAATCAGAGGTTGACGTCCGCATGGGTGAGTTGGAAACCCTTAAGCAAGCCACTTCCAAGGGATTGGGGCTGCGCGTCTATTGCGGGAATCGGCTGGGATTTGCCTACACCTCGGATTTCGATAAAAAAAGTCTGAGCAACTTCGCCAAACGTACTGTCGAAATGGCGCAGGAGATCTCCCCGGATCCCAATAATGTCCTGCCGCCCACACCCAAAGTACCGAGCTATCCTGATCTCGATCTCTATGATCCTGAAGTCGCCTCCATCCCCATAGAATGGAAATTGAAAACAGCCAAGGAGATGGAAGCCATCGCTATGGCTTATGATAAACGCATCACCAACTCCAACGGCGCCAGCGTTTCCGATGGAGAGAGCGAATCAGTCATCGCCAATTCAAACGGGATCGTGCACTCCTATATGAGTTCTTTCTGCAGCCTCTCCTGCAGCCCTGTTGCTGAAGAGAACGATAAAAAACAGACCAACTACTGGTATTCCAGCAAACGCTTTTTCAAAGAGCTGGACAGTCCTGAATCAGTGGCTAAGGAAGCAGCTCGCCGTACCGTGCTGATGCTGGGAGCCGTCAAACCTAAGACTCAGCAGGTTCCAGTCGTATTCGATCCGCAGATGGCAGCCTCTTTGATGGGGATTATCTTCTATTCCCTCAATGGGGACAGCATCATGAAACGCTCCAGCTTCATGGTGGATAAGTTAGGACAGAAAATCGCCACCGATAAGCTCACCATGATCGACGATGCCCTGATGAAACGCGGGCTGGGTTCGCAGCCCATCGATGATGAAGGCATCCCCACGACCACCAAGGTGGTGATCGATCAGGGCGTGCTGAAGATGTATTTTTATGACGGCTATTCCGCGCACAAGGCCGGAACTCAACCGACCGGTAACGCCCGCCGCGGCTACGCTTCGACTCCCTCCATCGGCGCCTGGAATCTCTATCTAAAAGCTGGAGAACAGACGCCCGAAGAAATTATCCGGTCCGTCGATAACGGTCTCTATCTCACCCGCACTATGGGCTTCGGAGTGAACATGGTAAACGGCGATTTTTCCCGCGGTGCTGCAGGTCTCTGGATTGAGAAAGGGGAACTTACCTATCCAGTTGAAGAGGCCACAATCGCCGGTAATATTCTGGATATGCTGAATAATATCCCCATGATCGGCAATGATCTGGTTTTCCGTAGTTCCTACGCCGCTCCAACTCTGCGTATCGATAATCTAACTGTATCGGGAACGTGATGATTCGACCATTAAGACTCTGTCTGATCGTATTTCTGCTGAACCTGCCGGTTTTTGCGCAGCAGAAATTCCCTCCTCCTCGAGGTTACGTCAATGACTTTGCCGGAGTCCTCGATGATGCCTCCTCCGGCCGCATTTCCGCTCTCTGCAAAGAATTGCAAGATAAAACCGGCGCGCAGATGGCTCTCGTTACTCTGACGTCGCTGGAAGGGAATGACGTCCGCGAAACCGCCAATGAACTTTTCAAAGCGTGGGGAATCGGTAAAAAGGGGAAGGATAACGGAATTCTGCTGCTCGATGCCATCCAGGACCGACGAATCTGGATCGAAGTTGGTTATGGTCTGGAAGGTATCCTGCCGGATGGCAAGGTCGGATCGATCCGTGATCAATACGTAGTACCATTCCTGAAAACCGGAGATCGGGCGAATGGATATTACGCCGGTTTAACGGAAATCGCAAGCGTCATTGCGGCTGATGCGGGAGTTACACTTGAGGCGGGTTCCCAAACTGCTCCACCCCCGGATAGTCAGCGTTCTCGCGCCGGGCGTGGTGGAGGCATATTTTCCATTCTGTTCTTTATCGTTATGGTTCTGGTTGTACTACGCCGACCCTGGTTGCTACCCTTCCTGATGATGGGAGGTGGTGGCAGGGGTTTTGGGGGTAGTGGCGGCTCAGGCTTTGGCGGTGGTTTTGGTGGTGGCTTTGGAGGTTTCGGAGGAGGTGGCTCCGGTGGGGGAGGAGCAGGGGGGGGATACTGACGGCTCATCAATTAGGTGATAGAGCTGGAGGTTGTAATTATGAATAATGTGAAAGTCAATCGAGAAAAAATCCTCTTCGGTCTGATCTTACTCGTCGGCGCAATCCTATTATTCGCCAACCTGGGGCTATACGATATCTGGGGCGATGAAGTTTTCACCTTCCCAAAAGGGAGGAACCTGAGTGAGGTTCTCAGCACGACTAAATCGATTGCCATTACCGTACACCCCCCGCTTTATAATTTCCTGCACTACTTCTGGCAACACGGTTTCGCTGGTAATGACGTCGTACGAAATCGATTTCTCTATGCTCTTTTTGGATTTGTCAATCTGCTCTTAGTCTACAGGCTGGGAAGCAGGTTCTTGTCCAAACAATCCGCATTATTCGCCACACTATTATGCGCGACCAGCCCCTTTCTGGTGATGTATTCCCGAATGTTGCGCTGGTACCCATTATCAGTTACATTAATGCTGCTGACGATACTTCTTTTTGAAAGATATCGACGTTCGGGTCGTTGGAGCGATTGGATATTCTTTACCCTGAACGGAACAATTTTAATTTATTCTGATTATCTCGGATTAGTGTTATTGGGTAGTCTATACCTATATCTTTTCCTGCATCCGAAAAGCAGCGCTGCTCCGATTAAGCGCTGGCTGCTTGCAGGGTTGGTCATGTTTATACTGTTTCTTCCTTGGTTGCCGGTGCTGTTGGACCAGATCGGACGAGAGTACGACGTCTATCCTGAGGTAGCCCAGAAAGCCACGCTGGAAAATCCGCGGATGGCACAGAAGCAGTTCGGACTGAGGGGGATGATCTTTAATAGTGTTCAGAAGGTTGGTTTTCTCGCTTATACCTTCACACTTGGTGAAACCACCTATCCCTGGCGTCTGGTAACTTCAATCCCAGTATTGTTAGCCTTTTTGCTGCTGTTTCTGATTCTGGTATTCAAAATGCGTGGTCCCACAGAGAATAATACTCGTTTCCTGTTCTTTGTTTTCACCCTCTCGCTCATCGTGTTGATTGTTTTGAGTGAAGTGCATCGCAATTTCTCTTCACGCACATTTCAGCTTCCATCAAAAATCATGTTTTTGCTCCCTCTATTTCTCCTCTTGATTGCACAGGGGTGGCAGAAGTTAAACCGTAAAACTCTACAGGTTGCCTTGGGCGCTATCATCATAGGAGTTAATTGTTATGGATTAAATAACTACTTCCAGGGACAGCAATTTTTAAATCCAAAGTATCTGGTCCCCTGGCGGCAGATCCAACACGATATCGAAGATCGAGCCCAATCGTCTGATCTTGTGGTAACGGATGAAGAAGCGTTTTTAAAGCAACTTTCTTTATCAAAAAGCCCATTGAGTGTATTTGGATTAGTCGGCGCCAAGGAAGAAGTCGAGAAACGGTTTACGGAAAAAGGCTCGTATCATTTATACATTCTTATTCGCTATCGTGGTGACGAGCAGATCACTTTGGAAGGATTGGACGTCGTCAAGGAATTATCCGCGCTTTACCCTGTGGTCGACACCTGGCATTATGTGCCTGCTGACCCAGAAGCCGCCCCATACTGGAAGAAGTTGTTGGGTCGTGACCCAAATCCCTTTTTGGTTGACGTCTTTTGCTTTCAAGTCACCGACAAGCGCCTACCCTCCCCCTAAAATCCATTGGAGTTCCGGATATGTCTGTGAAGAATGATCCTGTAATTGTGGCGGAAAGCTTCGCTGCAGAGTTAAAGCGTGTCTTCAATGAAGGACTCGTCGCGGTTATTCTGACCGGTTCTGCCGCCAGAGGTGATTTCTTGAAAGGGAAATCCGACGTCAACCTTCTGGTTATACTGTCATCGGAATCGATCGGACACCTGGAGAAGATCACGGCCATCCTCAAAAACTTTCGAGGCCGAGGTTTGTCATCTCCAGTTTTTATGGCTCCTGATGCCATCCAAAGGTCTCTCGACTCCTATCCGCTCGAATTTCTCGATTTCAAACTGTTTCATCGCACTGTCTCTGGTGAAGATCCCCTGAAGGATATAGCAATCCCCAAGCAGCCACTCCGCCTCCAGATCGAGAGAGAACTGCGTGGCAAACTGCTGCTGCTCAGGCAGATCTATGCTATGCACTCGCAGAACAACAAGGAATTGCTCTTTGCGCTGCAAAAGGCAGGAAAGCTCTTTACTGCGGTTTTTCAAGGCATCCTCGAACTGAATAATCAACCCATTCCTGCAGATAGATCAAAACTATTTCAAGATGCGGGAACGATGGCAGGCTTCTCATGTCAAGCTTTCCAGGTGCTCCTGGACGTTCGTAAGGGGGAGAAAAAAGAAAATCTGCAAGAGATTTTCAACACCTTCTTGAATGAGATAGATCAACTCGTTTATTGGATTGACGGATTCGTCATCGAGTAATCGTCATATTTCAACCAAACTTCAAAACCGAACGGTGCGATCACCGTTCCGGACCAGACCTCAATATTTCGGCAGGATAAACCCTTGCTCCAGGTCATTCAGGATTTCAAAAGCGGTAAAATACGACTGGTAGACGTCCCTCCGCCCTCTCTGGCCCCGGGGATGGTACTGATAAAGACCTACACTTCGGCGATTAGCGTCGGCACTGAGCGTTCCACGGCGGACGTCGCGCGCAAAAGCTTGCTGGGTAAAGCCAAGGCTCGTCCTGATCTGGTCAAGAAAGTTCTGGAAAATATCCGGCGTGAGGGCTTGGGAACGACCCTGAAGAAGGTTAAAAGCAAGTTAGAAGACTGGAAACAAATGGGTTACTCCAGCGCTGGAGTCGTCTTATCGGTCGGAGCTGGCGTTGACGATATCCTCCCGGGAATGCGCGTGGCTTGCGGTGGAGCTGAATACGCCGTCCACGCCGACATGGCGATTATTCCACGCAACCTGTGTGTACCGATACATGATACCGTTTCCTTCGACGATGCCGCTTTCACGACCATCTCTGCCATCGCCCTGCAGGGGATCCGCCAGGCGGACGTCCGGCTCGGGGAAAACGTGGTGGTGATGGGACTGGGATTGCTGGGGTTGCTCACCGTAGAACTGCTCAAAGCCTCTGGAGCTTGCGTCTTGGGGATGGATATCCGCCCCAATGGACTGGAATGGGCTCAAAAGTTCGGTGTCGACAAAACCGTACTGCTGGGGGAGGGTGATCCGGAAGGTGAAGTCAAAGGTTGGACTCGCGGCCGAGGAGCAGATTCGGTCATTCTTACGGTCGCCACGCAATCGACAGACCCCATGAAGTTGGCTCCCCACCTGCTGCGCGACCGCGGCCGCATCGTCCTGGTCGGCGTCGCAGGATTGGAGCTGGAACGAGAACCCTTCTATCACGGCGAACACGAACTTCATTTCTCCAGATCGTACGGTCCGGGCCGCTATGATCCTCAGTACGAAGAGAAAGCCATCGATTATCCCATCGGCTTCGTCCGCTGGACCGAACGCCGTAACATGGAAGCCGTAGTCGACTTGATCGCACAGGATAAATTCCACCCCTCGCGCTTGATCACGCATCGCTACTCGATCAATGACGCCGAAAAAGCCTATGAAGCCATTCTGGAAGGAGAGGGTTCGCCGGTTGGCGTGCTGCTTGAGTACGCCAAAGCGTTAAAACCGATTACACCGGTTACAGTCACCACTCGTACGCCGGTCAAGAAATTGGGGATCGGGCTAATCGGCGCAGGCAGTTTTGCCAAGAGTTTCATCCTGCCTGAAATCGCCAAATCATCCGACGCTGAAATGCGCGCCATTGCCACAGCACACGGACACACCGCTCAGATGATTGCGCAGAAGTATCACATCCCCAATCTCTCCACCGAAGCCAGGCAGGTTTTGGAAGACGACTCCGTGCATCTGGTCTTCATACTCACCCGGCACGACCTGCACGCGCCGCTGGTCACCGAAGCTCTGCGACGCGGCAAAATGGTCTACGTTGAAAAGCCCCTGGTGCGGACCTCTGAAGAACTCGATCAGCTTGAGGCAGTGTTGAAACAGGTCGCTTCACCTTGGGTAATGGTCGGATTCAACCGGGTCTTTTCCCCGCACGTGGCATTCTTAAAAGAGCAATTCAAAGATTCGCCTCAGTTCTTGCTTTATCGGGTCAATGCCGGACCAATGCCTGCTGAACACTGGCTGAAAGATCCGGAGGTCGGTGGAGGCCGCTGGGTGGGTGAAGGCTGCCATTTCCTGCATTTTGCCTTGAATTGGATGGGCGCTGACCTGGTCGATTTCAGCGTGACAGGTTCACCTCTTGGCGGAGAACAACCCGACGAGAACCTGACCCTTAAGTTAGACTTCGGGCAGCGTGGAACATTCAGTCTGATTTACACGTCGCAGGGAGCCCGCCAATACCCCAAGGAACACTTGGAAATCTGGGGTGGGGGTAAGACTGCGATCATGGAAGATTACCGCCTGTCGACGGTTTTTCCTGCCAAGAAACGCTTTAAAACCGGCGCTCAGGACAAGGGTCAATCCGAAGAAGTTCGCAGAACTCTCCACGCAGCCTTGTCGGGTAGTCCATCACCACTCGATCTTGCAGAGCTTCTGGCGACTCACCGGCGGCTCTTCCAGATCCAGAAAAAGATTCGCAACGAAGAGTAATCAACCTTCAGTAAATATCAGGTGGAAAAACATGAAACGTGGAACTTTAATCCTGTTAGCCATCCTTGCCGTCGTCGTCATAACGGCTTTCTCGATATACGGCTTCGTGAAGAGCACCTACAACGGCATGGTCGCTGCGGATGAAGGCGTTAAAGGAGCCTGGGCGCAGGTCGAAAATCAATTGCAGCGCCGCTTTGACCTGATCCCCAACCTGGTGGAGACGGTAAAAGGTTACGCAGCTCATGAACAGAAGGTCTTCATTGACGTCACTGAAGCTCGAGCTAAGGTGGGGGGGGCCTCTTCGGTAAAGGATAAGATGGGTGCGGAGAATGAGTTGACTTCGTCACTCTCCCGCTTGCTACTGGTCGTCGAAAATTACCCACAGTTAAAAGCGGACCAGAACTTCATTCGTCTGCAGGATGAGCTTGCCGGAACCGAAAACCGCATCGCCGTGGAAAGAAAGCGCTATAACGAGATAGTGCAGACCTTCAACATCATGCTGCGCACCTTCCCGAAGAATATCATCGCCAACATGTTCGGATTCCAGCGAGCCGAATTCTTCGAAGCCCCGGGTGAAGCTAAGAAGGCTCCGCAGGTGAAGTTTTAAGCAAAGCTTTATCATGACTGACCCTCGCCTGGAAAAATTAGCCCGGGTACTCTGCGAGTACCCCCTGAAGCTAAAGCAAGGCGACATGTTTCTGATTCAAGCCACCGATCTCGCTGCGCCCCTGGTGCGAGCCGTCTACTATGAAGCGCTGTTGGCGGGCGCGCACCCTTACTTGAAGATCACCCTGGATGGAATCGCTGAAATCCTCTACAAGGCGGCTTCGGATGAGCAGCTGAGCTACATCAGCGACGTCCAGAAATTGGAAATGGACCAGGTCAGCGCCGTCCTAACCATACTGAGTTCGCAAAATACCCGCAATCTCGCCGGTGTGAACCTGGATCGGGTGGCTGTGCAGAAGCGCGCCGGCAAACCGATCTCGGAACGAATCCTGGAGCGCATCTCCCTGGGGGAACTCCGTTGGTGCGCCACGCTCTTTCCCACCCACGCTTCCGCACAGGAAGCCAATCTGTCTCTAACTGACTTTGAGGATTTCTACTTCTCCGCTTGTGCCATCGATCAAACCGACCCTGTAGCGCACTGGCGCAAGGTGGAATCGACTAATCACCAGATCATATCCTTTCTTTCCAAGTGCAAGAAGCTCCGATTAAAATGTCAGGATACCGATCTTCAGTTTGACGTCACCGGCAGAACCTGGATTAACGGGTGCGGGCACGAGAATTTCCCTGATGGCGAAATTTACACGACACCCATCGAAAAATCGGTAGCCGGAACAATCCGTTTCTCCTATCCCCTACGCCTCCAGGAGTGTCAGGTCGACAATGTGAAACTTAGCTTCGAACAGGGGCAGGTGGTGCGAGTCGAAGCCGGGTTGGGTCTCGATTATCTGAAACGGATGCTGGAGGTCGATGACGGCGCCGGTTTTGTCGGCAAGTTCGGTTTTGGCGTCAATACCGGGATTACACTTCTTACTAAAAGCCACTCATTAGATACTAAAATGGACGGCACGATCAACTTGTCTCTCGGCGCAGCTCCTCCGCGCACCGGAGGAACCAACCGGTCGTCTCTCCACCTGCCCATGATTCAAAACCTGCGCACTGAAAGTGAAATTTTTGCTGACGGCGAACTCTTTTATCAAAACGGGAAGTTTCTAATTTAATCCCTGATCAAGAAAAGCGAACAAAAATGGCAGCTCCTTTTATAACACTGACCACCGACTTCGGTCTGCGGGACGGCTATGTAGCTTCCATGAAGGGTGTGATCCTGTCCATCGCGCCGGACACGCGTATCGTGGATATCACTCACGAAATCGAACCGCAGGACGTCAAGCAAGCCGGTATTGTGCTCGCCACGGCTGCGGGCTATTTTCCCAGCGGGACGGTTCACGTGGTAGTGGTTGATCCCGGCGTGGGCACAGATCGCGCTCTGCTGGCAGTTGAAGCGGGTACACAGATTTTCCTGGCGCCTGATAACGGTCTGCTGGGTGTGATTTTTGAAAAGTACCCGCTGCCAAAAGTACATCAGATCACCAATAAAAAACTCTTTATGCCCCGCGTCTCCCGCACCTTTCATGGACGCGACATCCTCTCCCCGGTAGCCGCTTACCTGACCAAAGGCTTGCCGATTAAAGAGGTCGGACCGATAATCACCAAGTACGACCGCGGGGATTTTCTTCATCCGGTTACCCGGGTCAATTCGGTTCGCGGCATGATCGTCTATCGCGACCACTTCGGCAACCTGATGACCAATATTTCCGATGCCGATCTTCAATCCTGGGATCCCGCCAACCTGGAGATTCGCGCCGGATATACGAAAATCGTCGGATTGTCCGGGTCTTATAGCGACGTGGAAAAGGGTGAACTGCTCTGCTGCGTCGGATCAGCAGGCTATCTCGAGATCGCTCTGCGGGAAGGATCGGCGTCAGATAAGCTGCGTTTCCCTCTGGGGACTGAAGTGGAAGTCACCGGTACGCCGGCGCGGGCACCTCAAGCTAAATCAACATAGCAAATCGAAGACTCTCAACGCATGTTGATAATTATTTTCTTGCCCACCACATAAATTTATCTTATCTTATAATTCCGAAGCCAAATCGCCTCAACGCATTTCCATGTGCTGAAACACCAATAGGGCTGTAAATAGGGTAAAGTTTTCGACAGACAAAAGCATCGAGAATAAATCTGTCCAATCAGAGGGCTCAAAATGCGAAGGACAATCATGTCTCTCATGATGCTGCTCGGTTTCTGTGCAGCCGTGTTGGCATCACCAAACCCCTATCATCACCCCCTGCATCACCACCCCCTGATCACCGGTGATGAAATCTCCACCGGGCCAGCGTTCTACCCTCCCTATAAAATGCCGGAGAATCGTGGTCTCGACGTAGTCGGCGACACCATGACGGTGGGAACTACCTGGTACGAATATCAGCATAACGGCACCATCAGCCGCATGATTGAGCTTTCTTCCGATGGGTATGCACAGATGGTTTGGATGAAAGCTGCAGATCCTGGATCAATCACCCGGCATATTTTCTACAACACAGTAGACCCTACTGGTACGGTAGGTTGGCCTGAAACGGGTATCGTAGTCGATAATGCCGTTCGCGGCGGTTATGCCACAATGGCTCTTGACCCCAGCGGCATCGCACTGGTGTCTTATCATATGGATGACCAGCAGGGCGTCACCGTAACCGGTGTGTCAAACGATCTTTTCCTGCACTCAGGCAGCTTTCTGAACTGGAATCCTGAACAGCAGACTGACGAATGGATTTGGCCGCACCTTGGAGTAGATCGTCAGAACGGTGTGCATATCTTATCCACTGCCTTCGCTGATAATGTCGTCAGGTACTGTCATGGAGTATTTGACCCCAACTCGTTCTCAATCACCTATCCCAGTTGGCCGGGTAATTGGACTTATGTGGATTCCAGCCAAACCATCGGGCCGGACGTCGGTACTTCAGACGTATCCGACCGGGTCTGTTGCGCCTGGACGCACCCCCGAGGTCTCGATTATGGGACGCCGCTCAATCAGGAAAACAATGACATTTCCTATGCGCTGACGACTGCGGGCCAACCCTTCGATTTCACCAATCCCATCAACCTGACCAACTTCATTCCCCCCGATTCGACGCTGCTTCCTGATACCCTCATGGCCGACATGGATACGCTGCGTGCTTACTGCGACGTCAATGCCTTCTTCGATATGGATGACTACCTGCATATCGCCTTTACTACGCAGGGTTACTACGAACTAGAAGGGACTGCAACCTATGGACCCTCGCTGGTCTGGCATTGGTCTGAACAATATCCGGAGTACTATACTCTGATCGCCAATGGATGGATCGAAGGTGTCGATCCGGGTGGTTGGCAGCTAAACGCTCAGAGACCCTCGATGGGACAGGATCCGTCGACTGGTTACCTGTACTGCACCTACCATGTTTTCGATCAGGATCCCGGCCGTCTCAGCCACATGAATTATCCCTCCGGTGAAGTTTACGTCTCCGTCTCCACCAACGGCGGTCTGGATTGGTCGGTCGGGACCAACATAACCAATACCCTCACCCCGGCGAATGCCGACAGTGGGCAATCCCTGTCTGAAATCTTCCCCAGCATGGCCAAGGTGGTGAACGGTTACTGCCATATCTTCTACATGTTCGATCATGAGGCAGGTTCCTACATCCAGGGCGAAGGCTTGCCCACCATCAGTGAAGCCAAATACCACCGCGTACCGGTCGGCGCCATCTCGACGACGCCCCTGCTGCCCAACAACATCCCCTTCCATGTCGGTACCCCTCCGGGTGTGCAGCCGGGCGAGACCGGATCACAGAGCGTCAAAGTATTCCAACTGAAGCAGAATTATCCCAACCCCTTCAATCCAACCACAACCATCTCCTTCTCGCTTGACCGCGCCTGCGAAGTTACCTTGAACGTTTACAATCTGCGGGGCGAGGTCGTAGCTGAAGTGGCTTCCGGAGCCTATGGAATCGGTCAACATACCGTGACCTTCGATGGCTCAAACCTGGCTTCAGGCGTCTATCTCTATCGCTTGAAGGCGGAAAATCGCTCTCTCGAAAACAAAATGTTGCTACTGAAATAGAGTAAGAACACATAACACAATAGTAAATAAATAAATAGCTCATGGAGGAACACAATGAAAAAAATCAGTTTACTAATCGTACTACTCCTCATCACCAGTGTAGCGTTTTCGGCTGATCGCATTCCCGATAAATCGCAGATTAAAAACCTGCCCCAGATTACCGGGAACGAAACCGTAAACGCGCCGGTATTCTACCCGCCCTACAGCATTCCATTTGGGCGTGGAACCGACGAAATTGGTGACACCATCAAGGTTGGTACGACCTGGTATGGAAATCAACACAATGGCACGATCGGCAGAATGATCGAAAAAGATGCAGACGGCTACATCCACATGGCTTGGATGAATGGACTCCAGGCACTAGCAATCGACCGCCACGTCTATTACAATTTCATCGATCCGCTGGGTGCACAGGGTTGGCCCTTGACCGGTATCCAGGCTGACAACGCTCAACGTGGCGGCTTCTGCAATCTCGACGCCGATTACGGCGGAGTCGCCATCATCAGCTTTCATGAAACTCCGATTGGACAGCCAAACCCCATTACCGCCAACTCCTGCGACATTCTGCCGCGGACTGGTGGCTTCCTGGGTTACGACGTCCCGAATCAACCACCGCCCGGGATGGTCAATCACGTGATCTGGCCGCACATGCAGATCGATCACCAGGGCAAGATCCAGTTCGCTGCCACGGAATCCTCTCTGGCAGCCGGCGACCCGCAACGTATCATGTACAGCCGGGGAACCTATGATGCGGCATCATTCTCGATCACCTATCCGACTACGAACACCTGGACTTACATCGATACAACCATGACCATCGCGGTCGCGGTTGGTACCTCAGACGTATCCGACAAGGTAGCATTCGCCTGGACTCACTCGCGCTACTACGATAGACCTGATACCGGCGCCCCGAATCAGTACAATAACGACATCTACTACGCAGTATCAGAAGACGGCATCAACTTCGACTTCGCCAATCCGGTCAATCTGACCAACTTCGTCTGGCCGGACCCCAGCTTACTGCCTGATACTCTGGCGGCTGATAAAGACACCCTGCGCGCCTATACCGACGCCGAATGCTTCTATGACATGGACGGCTACCTGCACATCGCCTTCACCACTCCGATGTACTATGAACTGGAAGGTTTTATCAGCACCGCCTCTTCGCTGGTTTGGCACTGGTCAGAACAATTTCCAGGACTTTTCTCGCTGGTTGCCAACGGCTACTCTGATTCGCTCTATGCCCTCCCCGGCGCCTGGCATCGCACGGTGCAACGCCCCTCTATGGGTCAAGATCCGGCTACCGGATACCTCTACTGCGCGTACCAGCAGTATATGCAGGACGGCTATCAAATCAGCCAGGGTGGATTCCCCTCCGGTGACGTCTTTGTCTCCGTTTCCACCAACGGTGGTTATGATTGGTCAGTCGGGACCAACGTCACCAATACCCCCACGCCGGATATGGCTCCACCGGGAGCATGCCTCTCCGAAGTCACTCCCACCATCAACAAGGTCGTGGATGACTACATCCACATGCTCTATGTCATGGACCGTGACGCCGGGAACGTTCTGCAGACGGAAGGCGGTTGGACCTTAAACGACGTTTACTACCACCGCATTCCCCAGAACTTAATTCCGCAAACTCCGCTGATGGGGCATGATATCCCCTTCCACTGGTATGATACCTCAGGCGTCGATCCTGGCTATGATCCGACCCAGATCGTCAAGGTTTTCGATCTGCGGCAGAACTACCCGAACCCCTTCAATCCGACCACTGCCATCACCTTCTCGCTGGATAGGATGGGTACTGCCACTCTGGACGTTTTCAACCTGAAGGGCGAGCTGGTCTGCAATCTGGCTTCCGGGACCTTCGCTCCCGGCCGCCACACCGTGGCGTTTGATGGAACCAACCTCGCCTCCGGCATCTACGTTTACCGCCTGAAAATGGATGAGCAGACCCTGCAAAACAAGATGGTACTGCTGAAGTGACAATGTCACATTTCCGCAAAGTGCTGAGCGACTTTGCACTACGTGGATAGTTACAATGACCAAGGGGCGGACTGTGTGTCTGCCCCTTGGTTTTTTAAATTTCGAGGCATTAGCATCAGATATTTTACATTATTCCCTTGCCTCCGGCTCGACTCACCCTTAAATTTCGATCCAAAGGCTCAATAATAGGCTCGACTCTCACTTAATCTCAAGAATAGAGGAGGATTCTATGCGTCAGCTTCTTTTCCTCCTGATTCCAATGATGCTGATAGGTACAGCAATGGCTTCAGGACCAACAGCCCCGCAGGTAACCGTCAAGAATGTGCCTGTCGTGGTTGGCGATGAAAATGTCATCGCGCCGGTGGTTTATCCGCCCTACCGGACGCCGGTGATCAGCAGTGTCGATGAAATCGGTGACACGATCAAAATTGGCACGACCTGGTACGAAGATCAAGCCAATGGCACGATTGGCAGGATGATCGCCAGAGATAGCGAAGGCTATCTCCATCTTGCCTGGATGAATGGACTCGATAACGGAGCCAACACTCGCCACATCTATTACAATTTCGTCAGCTCGTCCGGAGAACAGGGCTGGCCGGGAACCGGCATTCAGGTGGATAATGCGCAGCGCGCCGGCTATAACTGCCTCGATGTAACGCCGGACGGAATCTGTCTTCCCGCTTTCCATCAGACCGTGCCTCCATCAGCGGTGAACCGTACTGCAGTTGCCAACGATATCCTGCCTCGTGCCGGTGGTTTTCTTGCCTGGGAAGTGCCGGATCAACCCCCACCCGGGATCATCGACCCGATCGTTTGGCCGCGTATGCAAGTAGACAGCCATAATCGTCTCCACGTGGTTTCAACCCAAAATTCAGCTTCAGGTGTGATTCAGAACGTATATTACATACCTGGAACTTATGATGGTGCTTTCTCCGTCACCTTCCCGACCGGTCCGACGGCTTGGACCTGGGTCGATACTACAAGGACTATCAGCATCGACGTGGCAACGTCTTCAGTCTCCGACCGTGTCGCTTTTGCCTGGCCCCATCTCCGTCTGGATCCACCCGACACGACCACCAACCAATCCAACAACGATATCTTCCTGCTCGTTGATGCGGATGGTCTGAATATCGACTTCAGCGATCCCCTGAATCTCACCAATTTCGTCCCTCCCGACCCCTCTTTGCTGCCGGATTCAGCCCGGGCTGATAAAGACTCCCTTCGTGCCTATACCGATGTATCGGTGTTCTTCGATCATAACGATTATGTGCACGTTGCCTTTACTACACACATCTACAAAGCCTTCGAAAACATGGTGTACTACTACTCGTTTATCTGGCACTGGACCGAACAGTACCCAGATCGTATGAGTCTGGTCGCGAACGGTAACTTCGTGGATAACTACGGCAGCGTCCCCGGAGCCTGGAATCGCACAGTCCAGAGACCGTCGTTAGGTGAAAACCTCTCCAACGGTAATCTCTACTGCGCCTACCAGCTCTTCGACACCGATACCTTGCGTTATAGCGCCGGTGGGTTCGCATCAGGAGAAGTATATGTCACCGTTTCGACCGATGGCGGATTAACCTGGGCGCAGGGAACCAACGTGACCAATACCCTGACCCCGGAAAATGCGCTCGCAGGTGAATGTCTCTCAGAGCTTGATCCTTCCATGGCCAAAGTCGTCGATGACTACTGTCATCTGATTTATGTTCTGGATACTGATGCGGGTTTCGTCGTTCAGACCGAAGGAACCTGGACGCTGAATAATGTCTACTACCACAGAGTGCCGATCACCGCCATCCCGACGACGCCCCTGCTCCCGGACACCATCCCCTTCCATTGGTATGATACCGTGGGCGTCGATCCTGGCTATGATCCCACCCAGATCGTCAAGGTTTTCGACCTGAAGCAGAACTACCCCAACCCCTTCAATCCCACCACAGCGATCACCTTCTCGCTGGATCGATTGGGCACTGCCACTCTGGACGTCTTCAACTTGAAGGGTGAGCTGGTCTGCAATCTGGCTTCCGGGACCTTCGCTCCCGGCCGCCACACCGTGGCATTCGACGGAACTAACCTCGCCTCCGGCATCTACGTTTACCGCCTGAAAATGGATGAGCAGACCCTGCAGAATAAGATGGTACTGCTGAAGTAGTCCGCCTTTGGCGGATCACTTTTCCCGCAAGATGCTTCGCGATCTTGCGCCGCATGAAATAGGAGTAAGATAATAGGGGCGGGCCATCCCCGCCCCTTTTGTTTGTCAAAGGGTAACCTTGGTTATAGTTTAATTAATTGGTTGCGCTACATCATAACTCAGCGAGGTTCCAGATGAAGAAGGCTCTAATTTTCATGTTATTCTGCCTGGTTATCGCCGCTCAGGCAGCGCCGATGATCGGCCGGGTAAAGATCCATTCACATGATGAAATCGCGCGTCTGTCCCAGTTGGGTTTCTCGATCTACTCCGATGAGGTCAAAGGCTGGGTCGATCTGGCGCTGCAAGATGAGGATTTGCTCAGGCTGCAACAGCTGGGGTATTCGGTCGAGAACTTAACCCCCTTACCGCAGACCGCGAACACCGATATCGATCCCGAATATCACACCTATGAAGAGTTGACGGCGGAACTGCACACGCTGGCGGCTCAATATCCAACGCTATGCAAGCTAGATTCCATCGGCAGAGCGACGCAATTTCCCCGCGCCATGTGGAGCGTCAAACTGTCCGACAACGTGCAGACCGAAGAAGACGAACTGGCGGCGCTGTTTGTCGGTACGCATCACGCCAGCGAGGTTATGGGGATGGAAACCCTGCTCTACATGATCAACTACTTCCTGACCAACTACGGTGTGAACACGCAAATCACCAACTGGATGAACAATTATGAGATATTCTTCATCCCCCTGGTCAATCCCGATGGACACTACGCCGTAACGTCCGGTATCGATCTGTACTGGCGCAAGAATGCACGCGACATCGACAACGATAGCGTCTACTACGAATTTCAGGGAGGCACCTGGTGGACGGACGATCATGAAGGGATCGATCCCAACCGGAACTATGACTGGTACTGGAACCTGGGCGGTTCTTCCGATCCCTGGGCGTATGATTACAGGGGTACGGGCCCCCTCTCAGAAGGCGAAATCCAGGCAGTCACGACTTTGGGCAGACAGCAGCGAGTCGTTTGCGGGTTCTCCTTTCACAGCTACGGCGAGGTGGTTATCGCTCCCTGGACGTTCCAAGGACAACCTGCACCGGATCAGGACGTCTTGAATTCGATTGCCACCGGCCTAGCTAACAGCTTGATCAAGGATAACGGTCAGCATTTCACCTGGTATGCAGATGAAGGGCGCCAGGGATACTGTCCGAACTGGTTCTATGGCTACGCTGGAGCGATATTTTACGACGTTGAATTCAATCCTTATCCGGTGTTCATTCCTCCCGGTTCGCAATTGCAGGAACGCTGCCAGCGTTACATGCAGGGTCCGATGTACATGATCGGTCGCATGGCGGGACCGGGCATCACCGGACACGTCACCAACGCCAACACCGGTCAGCCGCTCTTCGCCCGTGTTGAAATCCAAGGGAGGATCTCTAGCCAGGTGCGACCGAGATATACCGAACCACAATATGGCCGCTTCACCCGGCTGCTCAATAACGGCGCCTACACCGTTTTCGCTACCAAAGCCGGCTATCACACTGCCCGCATCCAGAACGTTGTGGTGAACAATACCCTGACACAACTCGACATCCAATTGACTCCGACAGATCAAATCGTCGATGAATCTATGGCTGTCGACCTGGAGCCTGGTTGCGGCTTTTCGGTTTTGCGCAGCAGCGGAGGTACAGTAGATTTCGAGTTGGATTTACTTCAGGCTGAACGAATTTCGCTGAAGATCTATGATCTGCTGGGGCGTGAAGTCGCAACGGTTTTCGACGGTTACCGTGAGGAGGGGAAGCAGTCCGTCACGTTTTCGGCGAGCCAATTCTCGTCGGGAGTTTACTTCGCCAGATTAAGCGGCGAGAGCCTCAACGTGGCGAGGAAGTTCGTAGTCGTGAGGTAGCGGTTAAAACAGAGGAAATATGAAGGGGTTGTCTTAGTATTACAGCTTAAGACAACCCCTTCTTTATCCCAAAACAGACGTCAAGCGTTCATATCCGACCACTTCTTCGCCATCTGATTGAAAATGATCAGAGCGATAATGGCGAAGAAGCCGATTCCAGCGAAGGGAATCCAGACGTAAAGTTGAGGGTGATAAGTATCCCATAGTAATTTAGTGACCTGAACGCCGTCCATCCCGACTACGCTTTGCAGCTTGGCAACGGCTTCGATGCGGCTGACTCCGAGAGCGCTTTCCAGCGTTGCCACGGATCCATCCCATCCCTTCCCCATTCCAAAATCGGTGTGCTGAGCCAGATACTTCAGCGCCAGCGTCGCTTTCTCGCCGTAATGGCCGTAAAGATAACCTGCCATGTTGGAACCCACGAATCCGCCGATGCCAACCGGAATGTTGACGTAACCGAGATAGAGCGCCTTTTTCCCCGGTGGAGCGATCAATCCCAGATATTCGTTTTTCTTCGGGCCGGTGAGCATCTCACCTAATGAGAAGAATACGATCCCTAAAAGCAGGATCCAACCATTGCCGGTCAGACCGGCGACCAATACGCCGACCGTGGCAACCGCCATGCCGATAACCATGGAACTCAGCGTTCTCATCCGCCGCACCGCCCAGGAAATGGGCACCATGAGCAGGATAATGAGCAGCGCGTTCAAGTTCAACAGAATTTGTTGCGGCACCATCACGCCCCGATCTGTATTCATGCGCCATTGATCGAAAGGCATCGCGGCGGCGATCTGGCTGCTGTCCACCCAATCCTCAATGAAATTGGGATGCAGATCCCAGAGTTGATACATCATCAACCAGAAGCAGGACATGATAAACAGCCAGGAGAGCAGCCGGGGTTCCACGATGTTCCTTATAGTCAGTACGAACACCTGCAGCGGATTTTGATCCTTGCGCGCCCCCGAGGGGACGTCCTTGAAGGTGAAGAGCATCAGGTAGTTCAGCGCCGTTACTATGGCTGAAGCAGTGAACAGGGTCTTCCAGGATGCCTGAGTGTGCGGGTCTCCCAAGATCCAGGTCGCCAGAAAAGGTCCGATGGCGGCTCCAATGTTCACCACCCAGTAGAATACCCCCCAACCCACCGACGAGTTCTTCTTGGTCAGGTTTTGCGCCAGCGATCCCTGCAGACTCGGCTTGAAGAAAGCCGTTCCGGACGCTAACACAATGATCCCGGCGAAGAAGCCCGTATAGGTGCGCAAATTGGCCATCATCAGGTACCCGATGATGTTCATCGTCACAGAAAAGAAGAGGGTCTTCTTATACCCGTACCGATCGGCATATCCACCGGTGAAGGTGGGGAGGATGGACTGGAAGATAAACCACCAGCCATAGATCACTCC
>JAPKYS010000038.1 GCA_026394195.1 bacterium
ATTAATCCGACCGGAAAATACTGGACAAACTATAAGCTGTCATTCCCGCAAGCGAAGCGCGTCGGGAATCGGACAGCCGCTTCCGAACAATTCGGAATAGCGGGCGAACACTGTCCACCATAAAGTGGTCGGGTTAATAACTTAACTCCTGTCGGGGTCAGGGATGACCCCGACTACGGTGACGGGGAAGGTGGTTATTATGAAATAATTGGAGAATGGAGATTGAAGATTGACGATTGAAGAATTTAAAAAAAACTCTGCGTTCTTTGCGGTCTCTGCGTGAAATTTCTTCTCTTCTGCTCCGTTCATGGGGCTTCCATAGATGTAGCCCGGTCATTTATGGCCGGGCGGGGGTTGACGGAGGTTGACCTGCCGCTTTCACCCTTCCTCTCCCATCCGCGCCGTTATTTTACTTGTGAAATTTGGTTCGGCGCATTATATTTAATTCTATGCGCACTATCATCATCGGTGGAGGGATCTCCGGAATCGCGGCTGCCCGTTCTTTAAGTCAGGCGGGTGTGCAGGTCACCCTGCTTGAAGCGAGATCTCACCTGGGTGGGAGGCTCAGTTCCTATCATTCTCCCTCGCTGCCCACCCCCTGCGACTGCGGTCCGCACCTCTTCCTGAGCTCCTACACCCACACACGGCGGCTGCTGCGAGACCTGAACGCGTCAACCTACCTCAAATTCCCCTATCTCGGACGCATCCCCTTCATCCGTTCCGATGGAAAGAGCGGCGCTCTGGAGGAATGGGTTCTGCCTGCGCCCTTCAACCTGGCTGCCGGATTGCTCACTTTTAAGCTGCTTTCTATGTCAGCCCGCCGCCGCGTCTTCACGGCAGCGCGCAGCCTGATGGCGCTTCAGGTCGATTCGTCCCAATCGGCGGAGGAATTTTTGCAGCCGCGCAGCCAGTCCGAAGAACTTGATCTGTTCTGGAAGCCTCTCATCCGAGCTGCCTTGAATGCGCCCCTTGACCAGGTGTCGTTGAAAGACTTAAAGACGATTTTCGCTGAGGGTTTCTGCCAGGGGCTTTTCGGCAGCAGGCTGGGGTATGCTACCACGCCGTTAGGGACGCTTTTCTCGGATCGGTCTCTGCAAGCGTTGCAGGAAAGCGGCGTCGAGGTGCACCTTAAGAGCCCGGTAGCGAGCCTTGACTTTGAAAGCAACCAGGCGGTCAAAGTGCGCCTGAAGAACTCATTGACCCTCACCTGCGACGCCCTGATTCTGGCTCTGCCACCCTGGGCGATGAACTCCATCTCCGCAACATCACCAGAATTGCAGCAAGCGTTGGCGGCTTACCACTTATCCGACTGGCGCGCCCATGCCATCGCTTCAATCTACCTCTGGGCGGATAACCGCCCTCAGTTGGACGGCTACACCTGCCTGCCGGGTCGCACCGCCGGTTGGATCTTCGACTTTGCCCGGCTGTGGAATGATCCTCGCGCTCCGCTTTGCCTGATGCTGGAAAACTCGTCCAACTTCACGGCTTCCCAGGCGCAGGTCGAAGAGATCGTGAAGGAGGCATTTCAAGCCATTCCGCAGCTTCGGGTGGTGCGCTGGACTCGAACCAAATGGATTTGCGAACGCCGCGCCACGGTTTTGCACCCCCGTCAGCTCTGGGGAGTCGATCTACCGCAGACCACCTCCATACCCAATCTTTTCCTCAGTGGAGACTGGCTCGAGCCGCTCCTGCCCCCGACCGTGGAAGCCGCCGTCCGTTCCGGCCAGCGCGCGGTGGAATTGTTGAAAGCTAAATTAACTTGAGGTGATCGATGAAATCTCTAATCCTCATCCTCCTCTGCCTCCCTGTCCTACTTTACGCTCAGGATTTCCAGTTTCACCAGGAATACGACAGCGTGCAGTTGCAAATTGGGGATTATACCCTGCCAGCTGCATGGACGGGGGGGTATGATTATTCCACTCCCGCTGTCTGCGATATTGATGCAGATGGTGACTTGGATCTGTTTCTGGGATGTTCAGATGGGACGGTGTCATATTGGTTGAATACAGGAAATTCTCAAACCCCAGCATGGACTTTGATGTCTCAAAAATTTCAAGACATCGATGTTAGTAGCCATTCTGGTCCAATTTTGAAGGATTTAGATGCAGACGACGATTTTGATTTAATCATCGAATCAGGGGCACTGCAAACCTATTTGTATCGAAACATCGGTACGGCGATTAATCCCTCATTTATTCTTTGGGAAGACACCTTAAAGGATCAAAATGGTCAACCAATTGAGGGTACATATGGAGACTTTGTTGATATAGATGCAGATGGCGATCTCGATTTCTTTACTGGAACATGGTATTCAGGATATGTGCAATTTTACCGCAACATCGGTAGTGCGCAGCAGTATGCCTTAAATTTGGAGAATCCTAATGTATTAGGAGTCGCAATTGGAAATTGGACGAGGCTGAAGTTCTGTGATATTGACAATGATGGAGATTATGATCTATTTATTGGAGATCATACCGGACACGTTCGCTTCTACCGCAATGAGGGCACACCTCAACAGTTTAATTTTGTGTTAGATACTAATCAATTTTCCGGGATAAATGTAGGAGCGGATGCTGCACCGTGCTTTTGCGACCTTGATGGTGACGGTGATTTTGACCTTCTCCTTGGTAAAAGCAACGAATATTCTTATGACATTCCCGGCGCCATGCAGTACTGGGAGAACATCGGCACGCCGCAGATCTGCAACTTCGTGCAAGTGAACCAGAACTACCTGACGTTTGATGCGGGGAACTCCTGTGAACCCGATCTCTGCGATATCGATTCTGATGAAGACTTGGACCTGTTTTTCTCAACCAATGCACAACTGGGTTGGATGCGCAACAATGGCACACCACAAAACCCGGATTTTGAGATTCGCACCTTTAACCTGATGGAGCTATCGCCTGGCTCTTGTCAATTCACGAACCTGGATGGCGATGCCATACCGGATTTAATAACTGCTGGCGGCTGGAGTGGACTGATAACCTATTATCACACCCGATTCAACAATGGAAACCCTGAGTTCGTTGAAATCGGTGAAATGGACACGCCCTATTCGCTTTATCAAATGACTCTTGGTGATGTAGATGATGATGGTGCTGATGAAATGGTATTGGGCGGATTTCTATCTTACCCGAGCAGTCCCGTTCTTGCATATTATGAGAATAGCGGAACACCGGGCCACCCAAGTTTTACCTTTGTAACGGATAATTGGCAGAATTTAGTGGATAGCATGATGTGGTTATTCTCAGAAATAATTCCTTATCTGGTTGATGTAGACAATGATTCCGATTTGGATCTGCTAATGGTGAATTATCTAACGAATACCATTTTTCTCTATACAAATATTGGAACTCCACAAAATCCATATTTTACGCTGACAAATCAGAACTTTCTCAACCAAAATAACGTCGAGGAATCATATTTGGGTTATGGCGATATAGATGCCGACGGAGATATGGACATTTTCACTGGACATTATCAGGGTGGAATCAAGTTCTTCCGCAACGTCACCGGAGACAGCACCGCCGTATTGCAGCCTACTAAAATGCGCCCGCGGCCGTGCCGGGCTACGCTTACAATCGGTCCCAATCCCTCTAATCCTATAACAGCCATCAGCTATCAGCTTTCAGCCGTCAGCCTGGTAAACCTTTCGGTTTACGATATTTCCGGGAGGAGGGTGGCGCAGCTGGTCAATAGCAGGCAGAATCCCGGAGAGTATTCCGTCAGTTGGAACGCCACGGGCAATGCGTCGGGGGTGTATCTGGTGCGGTTAGATGCAGGAAAGCAGCGGGTGACGGGGAAGGTGGTGGTGGTGAAGTAATTGGAGAATGGAGATTGAAGATTGACGAATGACGAATTGAAGAAAAAGCCCGACCCCTACGCCGTTCTCATCAGCGGAGGGTGGCCGGGTCAGCTCGGCTTGCCCCAGCCATCAAGCTGGCTGGGCCAACCTCCCTTTTTTCATCAGCGACATCAGTGTAATCAGTGTTTTCAGCGGTTCCGACAATTGTAAATATGGATTCCCAACCACGCTCTGCGGGCTGTCCGGAATGACACACCATTCTCGGGTCGGGACAAGCCCAACCCTTACGCACGGATTGCTGACTGCTGAATGCTCATCGCTCACCCCTCGAAATCATCCCCATGATTAAAAACACCAGGATAATGACGGGAATCCGTACAAGGAAGACGCTCAACCCTCCGGCGATGCAGAAAAAACCTAGCCCGGCGAACAATCCCCAGGCCAGCGCCTGTTCGGCGGGTGAATTTGCTGCCTTAACCTTCCCATAAGCTCTCCAGAGCAAGCTGCCCAGCATCCACAGCAGCGCCGCTAATCCGATCAGGCCGCTTTCCACCGTCACCTGCAGGTAGAGATTGTGCCAGTCGCCGGGTCCGGTATCGACCAGCCAGGGGCGAATCCAGCGGGGGAAAACCGCGTGGAAAGAGTTCAACCCGCTGCCGAATACAGGTCTTTCCGCCAAGGCTGGTTCCGCCGCACGCCAGATAAAATCCCGCCCACTCAGGTTGGAAAACGGGTCAGTAATCGTCATCAGGCGTTGACGCAGCGGCGTCACGGCGAGGAAGACCGTAAGAACGCCGACTCCCAACAGAGCGCTGAAGCGACGACTATAGAGGACTGCCGCGGGCAGGAGCACGAAAAACGCGGCAATCCATTCCGCTCGGCACACGCTGGCGGCTAATCCAGCGGCAATCAAACCGAGAGCCATGACGTCCATGTAGCGCTTTGGGAACAGCCCGCCTCTGATGGCATAGTAACTTCCCAGTACCAGAGCTGCGCCGGTCATATTACCGAGGATCGTCCAGCCACCTGACAACCCGATACCCCGAGACACGCCATCCGCAACCTGATACAAACTTGTCACCGAGTCGACTACGCCACCCAGGACCAGACCTCGCACGAAATTACGCCAATTTCGGGCGCCGCCTAAATCGACAGACCAGGCAGTGAGCGCGTAGGCAGCGGTGAAGCTCAGGTAGGTTAACCCTTTACCGATGAGTTCGGGGTGCGGACTGAAAATGCCTGAGAGCAGCCTGATCAGAACGAAGACCGCCACCGGGAGATCGAGTCGGTTGAAGGAGAGTTTTCCCGCTTTGAGTTGGCGCACAATAAAAATCGCCAGCAGGACGCCGGCGATGATTTCAACTGCCACCAATGAGAGCGGCAGGGCAAATCCTAACAGCGCCATGCCCAGTGAAGAGGCGGACCGCAGTCTGGATTCGTGCTGGTTGGCAGAACTTGAATTCATAACCAAATAATCAGCAGAGGTTTAGCCGCGGCGATACTGTTCTACACCTGTCTGGTAGAGGTTGCCGCCGTAACAATCCTGCGCCACGATGCAGGGGAAATCCACCACCTCGAGGCGGCGGATGGCTTCAGCGCCCAGATCCTCGTAAGCGATGATTTCCGCTTTCTTGATCGACTTGGAAATCAGCGCAGCGGCTCCGCCCGTAGCCGCGAAATAGACCGCCTTATATTTCTTCATGGATTCGACCACTTCCGAATCTCGAGTCCCTTTACCGATGGATCCTTTTAGTCCATGCGCGTGCAGCGTGGGGCTGTAGGCGTCCATGCGGTATGACGTGGTCGGACCGGCAGAACCGATTGCCTGTCCGGGCTTGGCGGGCGACGGTCCCATGAAGTATATGATCTGACCCTTGATGTCGAGAGGAAGCGGCTCCCCCTTGTCGATCAGATCCACCAGCCGCTTATGAGCCGCGTCCCGGGCGGAATAGATGACTCCGCTGACCAGCACGTTATCTCCGGCTTTCAGCGATTCGACAACCTGGTCGGTCAAGGGTGTGGTGATGCGTTTGACGTTGGCGTTCAAGTTAGACTCCGTTTGACTAAATTTTAGGAAATTTTGAATGTAAAAGGAAAAAGGTAAAAGGAAAAAGGGCATGATTCTACTATTCGCGCTTTGAGCTTTTTCGACCGGATATAATGCTTGCTGCTAAAATATTATTAATCTCTTCGCATTCTTGAAGCAGATATTGTAGGCGATTTTCGTGTACAAGATCAGACGCGATTAAAAGGCGTATCCAGTAATGAGTTTCGCGTCATTCTTTCAAGGAGATGCTATATTTATTCAAGAAATCTGGTTTGCTCGATGCACCTTGAGCTTCTTCGATATTAGCGCCGATTGAAGTGCCTGAGCGGATTAACTGATGCGCAATAGCCCTTAGCTCTCTTCGATTTTCTTGAATATATGAACAAAGTTTAATAATTCTCAAAGCGAACTGAAAGGTTCTATCAGTTAAATCGGTGCCCGAATATTGGCTTTTCAAATTCATCGAGTTCGTTTTTTTGATCCTTTTACCTTTTACCTTTTGCCTTTCGCCTTAAAAATGCCGCTCGCAATCTTCGATAGCTCTCTTCCAAACTTTCCGAGATCACCTTGATCCCTGCCACCACCGGCATGAAATTAGTATCGCCATTCCAACGGGGGACAATGTGCAGATGAAGATGATCCTCTACCCCAGCGCCCGCCACACGACCCAGGTTCATGCCGATGTTTAAACCGTGCGGATTCATGGTTTCACGCAGCGCCACGATGCTGAGTTTGGTCAATTCGGCGATTTCAGCCATCTCTTCGGGGGTTATTTCCAGCAATTCTCCAACATGCCGGTAGGTCGCCACCATCAGGTGCCCGTTGTTGTATGGGTACAGGTTCATGATGACAAAGCAGAGAGTTCCCCGGTGGATGATGAGATTATCGGCGCTATCCTCCATCTTCTGATTGTCGCATAAAAAGCAGCCGGATTCTTCACCTTTCGCTGCTGATTCGATGTACTTCATGCGCCAGGGAGCCCATAATCTATCTTCACTCATTTTTTGCTGAATCCTTGTGCGTATTATTGGGTATTAGACGATACAAGACGACGGGTTCGCCGGTGTAGTAATTTCTAAATACGTCATACTCCCTGATTTTCTTAATCTGGTAATCTTTTTTCCGGAACAGGCAGGATATCGGTTTTGATGTTACCGGCGCATATATAATCTGACGGCTTATGACAATTGCAATCAGTCTTTTGCGTCTCACCGTTGAATGTGTAGTTGATGCGTTAGGTAGGGTCATTAGCAGTGCCCCATGTTTAAATCCATTCCGCCGCAGAGACCTCTCCCGGGATTGAAGAAATCTCTGCGGCATTACCAATCACACTCGAATCTATAGCAGTTCGCACTGCGCTGGATTTTAGGACGATGGGAATTCTATTTGCGTAGTGCTACATCTGTGAGACTATAGCATTACCCTGAACCTTCTTCTCGCCTCGCTTCATAAGCTGCCACCAGTTTCTCCTGCACTTCGTGCGGAAGAGGTTCGTAATGGCTGAACTTCATGCGGAAGAATCCTCTGCCGGAAGTCATCGAGCGCAGGGTGATGGAGTACGTGTGCAGTTCCGCCAGCGGCAGTTTGGCTTTGATGATCTGGAATTTGCCTTCGTGATCCATCCCCTGGATTTTGCCGCGGCGGCTGGAAATGTCTCCCATGACGTCGCCCATGTATTCTTCCGGAACGGTTACTTCGATGTCGTAGATCGGTTCCAGGATAACCGGATTGCACTCTTTGAAGACCTTTTTAAAGCCCATCGACGCGGCGATTTTGAAAGCCATTTCCGAGGAATCGACGTCATGGAAGGAACCATCGTAGAGGGTAGCCCTGACGTCTATGACCAGATTACCCGAGATTACGCCCTCTTCCAAGGCAGCGCGGATCCCTTTCTCGACTGCGGGGATGAATCGTCCTGGCACCACACCACCAACGATGGCGTCCACGAATTCCAGCGGGTTCTCGCTGCCGCGCGGCAGGGGTTCGAGGCGCAGCCAGACGTCGCCGTACTGTCCTCGGCCGCCGGATTGCTTCTTGTGCTTACCCTGTCCTTCAGCGCTCTTGCGGATGGTTTCACGATAAGGAATTCTCGGCGGTTCGGTTTCGACTTCCACGCCGAATTTTTCCTTCAACCGTTTTAGAATAACGCTGACGTGCAGTTCGCCCTGTCCAGCCACGATGGTCTGTTTCAGCTCGGGATCGAACGAGGAGAAGAAAGATGGGTCTTCAGCCTTGAGCGCCTGCAGGCCCGTCGATAGTTTTTCTTCGTCACCTTTGGCTTTTGGGACTACCGCCACGCGGTGCACCGGATCGGGAACTTCGATTTGAGGCAGCAGCACATGGTCGCGGGCGTCACAGAGGGTGTCGCCGGTCTTGGTATTCTTCAACTTGACCAGCGCGCCGATGTCGCCGGCGCCTACGGAATCGACATTCTTGCGGGTCTTACCCACCATGGCGTAGATCTGGCCCACTTTCTCGCTGCCGCGCTGCGTTGCATTGTAAATGTCACCGCCGCTCTTGATCTCTCCGGAGTAGACTCGGAAGAACGACATTTCACCGAGGTGCTGCTCGCTGACCGTTTTAAATACCACAGCCGTCGTGGCGCTGTCAGTAATCTTGCGCTCAATATCCGCTTTGGAATCGGGTTTATGCACCTTCACGGCAGGACGCATCGTCGGATTGGGGAACATCTCCACGATCATATCCAGCAGCCGGTCGATTCCTGCTAACATGGTTGCCGAACCGCAGAAGACCGGGAACAGATTTCCGGCGGCAAACCCCTTGAGCAACCCGGTCTGCATCTGCTCCGGAGTCAGTTCGCCGGTATCGCAATAGATGGTCAGCAGGTCTTCATCGTTTTCAGCGACAGATTCGCTTAAGGAGGCGCGCAGCTCGTCCACGCGGCTCTTCAAATCGTCGGGAATATCCGATATTTGCGCTTTGACTTGACCTGGTTTATAGCTCAGGAACTTGCCGGAAACCAGATCCACGATACCTTTGAATCCCAGACCCTCGCCCACTGAAAACTGCAAAGCCACCACGCCTGTGCCGAAGTGTTCCTTCAAGGCTGTCAGGGTCTTATCGAAGGAGGAGTGTTCCTTATCGAGGCGGTTGACAAACAGCGCCCGCGGAATCCCGGCGCTGGCAGCCATCCTCCAGGTCTGTTCGGTGCCGACTTCCGGACCGGTAACGGAGTCAACCGTAACCAGCGCGGCGTCCACCACGCTTAAGGCTCCCCGAACTTCAGCCGCAAAATCGCTGAACCCGGGCGTATCGATGATGTTGATTTTGTTGCCGGAATAGTGTCCATGCAGCGGCGTGGTGGATATGGAAATACGGCGCTCGATTTCATCCTTCTGGTAGTCGGATGCAGTATTGCCGTCTTCAACGCGGCCCAGACGGTCTATCTCTCCCATGGCGAAAAGCATGGCTTCCGCCAGGGAGGTTTTCCCTGAAGCAGAATGTCCTATTAGGGCGATATTACGGATTTTGTCAGCAGACAAGGGTTTCCTCCTGAACGGTATCTGTTATTTTTCTACAATAGAGTTAAAGATAAATAAATTTAGTAGTCGAGTCAAGGTGAAATTGCAGGGAAGTTGGAAAAACTCTTATCACATTCACGTTTCCTAGTCCACGATTCTGCCTTCATCCAACAATACCTTACCATCTACCATCACCCACTCAACGTCTGCGGCTCTGCCGCTGTAGACGATCCGGGTAGGCAGGTCACCACCCCCTTGCCAGTGGGGTTTATCCGTATTGACGAGGATCAGATCCGCTTTTTTTCCGACTTCGATGGAACCGATTTGATCGTCCCAATGAACGGCTTTGGCGCCAGAGATGGTCGCCAGGGATAAAGCCTCATTTGCGGAAACCGAACCCACGCCGGTGCGGACGTTCGCCGACAGCGCCGCCAGCTTCATTTCCTGCCAGATATCCAGAGAATTATTGCAGGCGGCGCCATCGCTGCCCAGTCCAACCCTGATTCCAAGTTCGATGAAAGCCTGCAGCGGGGCAATCCCAGAACCCAACTTCAGGTTGGCTGTCGGGCAGTGTACGATCGCCGCGCCTCGCAGCTTGATCAATTCCAACTCCCCATCCTGCGGCCAGACCACGTGCGCCAACAAGGTCAGGGGTCCCAGGCAGCCCCTGTGATCCAGATATTCGATGTTTCCACAGCCGGCGATTTTTTTCAGAATGGCGATCTCTGCCAGGTTTTCGGCGGCGTGCGTGTGCAGCAGGAGCTCATGTCGCTGCGCGAATTCAACTGCCTGTCGGAGCAACTCATCGCTGCAGGAAAGCGCGAAACGCGGCGCCACTGCCACTCTGATGCGATCGTTCTCGCAGCCATGATATCGGGAATGCAGAATTTCAAGCTCTTGCATAGCCTGATCGATTGGCTGCAAAAGTCCGTCCGGCACGTCGTCGCCGTTATCCATCAGAGCCTTGCCGATAATGGCGCGGATGCCGGTTTCCCGGCAGGCTTCGAAGACCGCTTCTGAATGATGCACCGTTTCCATGGTGCAGATTGTGGTAACCCCACTGAACAGCAATTCACGGATGCCCAGCAGCGCGGATTGATGGACGGTTTCCATTGTATGCGCCGCTTCTAACGGCCAGATGCGGGTTTTCAGCCAGGGGAGCAAGCTGAGGTCCTCTGCTTGCCCCCGAAAAGCAGTCTGGCAGAGGTGAACGTGCGACTGGATCAAGCCCGGCAGAAGCAGCCTGCCTTTGGCGGATACCGACTCCCCGGGAACAGAAAGATCCCTGCCAATTTCAATGATCTCACCAGAGCATACGGCCACGTCTCCCCGGAATGCGGGGGTATTGCCGTCGCGGGGAAAAACCAGCGCGTCCTTGATGGTGAAGTCGGTCGATTTACCGGCCATGAAATCCACTTGTTGAAGAAAGTTCCAGTCTGGTCATTTTGCCGTGACATAAAAAAGTGCCGGGAGGCGACTCCCAGCACTTTTTAATGATCGTCTTACATGGTTCATTGATCCTATTTCAGAAAGACGGCTTTGGAGCGTTGCAACGCATCGGAGGTCCTGATTTCGACCAGGTAGATGCCCGAAGGCAGATGATCGGGCGACCAGGACACCTCAAAGTAGCCTGCTTCCAGCCTTCCCCTGAAGGGTTCGGCGCAGAGACGCCCTAAGTTGTCGTAGACGCTCATCTGCACGAAGTCGGCGTGCGACAGCCCCAGACGAACGGTGGTCGAACTGTTAAAAGGATTTGGATAGATGCTTTCCAAAGTAAACTGTCCTGGTACACTCCCCGGACGGTACGGAGTGATCACCCCGTTGCCGTGGTCGATGACCAGAGGTCCCGAACTGTAGCTCCAAACGGTGGTATCATCATCCGCGATGCTGGCGTACACCCAGTAGACCCCATCAGGTATGGAGGTAATCCCCCAGGTGTAGCTGTTCAGCATGTTGTTTTCCGGGATGTTTACGGCTCCAGGGATTGGAGTCCCATCGAATCCGCTATTATTCGTATCCCAGTAGAGGTTGATCGAGGCGTTGTCATCCGGATCGGAATCTACCCAGGTGATGACATACGAATTGGTCGTGGCGGTGTCGCCATTGGTGGGATGCAGAATCTGGATGGTCGGCGGCACGTTGGGCACCTGAGGATGATGAATGTAGAGAGGTCCGTCGCTGTAATCCCACATCGAAAGGAATCCATCCGTGATGAACGCCAGAACCCAGACAGGACCTTCCGGCATGGCGCTAACGTCCCAGAGGAAGGCGTCAGTCGTGTCGTCTTCCGGGATGGCGTAGGCGTTTGGGATGGAATTACCGTTGTACTCCAAGGTGTCGTTATCCCAGTAGAGGTAAATCTCGGCGTTATTGTTATTGTCGCGATCATCCCAGGTGATGAGGAAATCGTTGGTGGCAGTATCGCCTTCGACCGGACTGGTTAAATGGATCCAGGGCGGGTCATTTGGCGGAATGCCGGTGAAAGTCAGGGAGGTATCGTTGTTGGTTTCGATGGATTCGTTAACTTCATGGTTCGCGTCCAGCAGCCAGGATACCGTGTGGGTGTTGGCATCCACCACCCAGGGAGTGCTGTAGGATATTTCCCAGACTACCATCGACGTGCCGATATTGACGGTGCGTCGTTCGGTGGAAAAGAGATTTCCATCCAGGTAGCAGTTGATGTCGTGGTGGAATCCATATCCTGGAAGAAGGGGGATTTTGCTTCCAGATCCAACATGCCGTCGTCCCAGGCGATGTTGACTTCGTCGAGGAAAGCGCCGACGTTTACCTGATTGTCACCGTCAGCCACGAACTGAAAGACGATATACACGGACCCCTGCCCCAGCATACTCTGAGTCCCGCCGGCGAGGCTGTCGAAGTCTAAAAAGCCGTTTAGCCAATCGGTATTAACCCCGCTGCGCCGGTCATACTCATACATGTTGAATGTATTCGACGGGTAGGCTCCCCAGCGGAAGTAATCCTGCACGGGTTCCGTCTTGCAGTAGAACCAGAAATTGGCTTGAGCCGCCACTGCCTGGCTCAAGTTGATGGGACCCCACTTGGCCCAGGAGACGGTGCCGGGAGGGTAGTTATCCTGAAAGGGGTCCAGGGAATTGGGCTGACCGCAGCACCAGAGGCTGTGTGTGTCCATTCCATTGAACTTGTAGTACGTGTCCTGCACACCCCAGGAATAGGGAGGACCCGATCCGGTTGGAGGACGATTGGGATTGATGGTCCAGTTCCCCCACGGCCAGGTAAGGGATGAGCCTGCAAAGCGTTCGCTAAGGACGATGTGCCAGACGGCATCCACCGGTTGAGGAACCATGAAGATCCCCAACGCGCCCAGCAATACCAGCGCCAGAAGCGCACGGAAAACCGATCTATAGGTCATGTCGCACCTCTGCCATAGGCGTAGGATTTTGATTTTTCGAGCTTATCTTTATCATTATAACAATTTTTTAGGCCAAAGTCAAGCATTTTCTCGAATCGGCGCGGGAAAGTTCAGCAATTAACGGCGCTGCCTGAAATGGAGAGTGGCGTCAAACACCCAAACGAGCAGGGGCACGGTGTTCCGTGCCCCTGTTTTTATTTCGGGGAGGTCAGACATTCCTGTCTGACAGTTTATATCGCCGAGTATTGAGGACAGGCAAGAATGCCTATCCTCCCCACTTAGTCTACTTCATCAGCACTATCTTCCCGCTCGCCGTCAGTTCTCCGGCATTCAACCGGTACAGATATACCCCCGACGGCAGACTCGATCCGTCAAAGACGATGCTCTGCTCGCCTGCCTGTAGGGGCGCAGCGTGCTGCGCCCACACGCGCTGTCCCTTTATATCGAACACCTCCAACGTCACTTTTGCCGCTTCTGGCAGGGTGAAGGTGAAGGTAGTGGTGGGATTAAACGGGTTGGGAGAAACTACCATAGTCGGGGTCGCCCCTGACCCCGACAAGGACACGACAGAGCGTGCCCCTCCATCGAAATCCTCCCCCTCATTTTCCCAGCCTTTTAACCCACCACCCACCACCCAGGACCCAGCGCCCTGTTTTTCAAACGTGAAGCTGCTGCTGTCCCACTTGACGGCAGGGTAATCTCCGACGAAAGCCTGGTAGGTGTAGGTTCCTGCCGGAGCATTGGCGGGGACGTTCTGCGTGCGGAGGCGGGAAAGGGTGGCTCCAGTGGGTAAACGAAGATTTGCCGGACCTAAGACTGGACCATAGAGCGATCCATTAGGCAGACGCACCATAACCCAGACATTTACGGCGCAGGGGATTGTGCCGCAATTGGTTAAACCTAAGCTGAAGGGGAAACTGCCCCCGCCGGGAGGAATGACGATGGGTGCGCCCTGCGGCGTAACGCTGACCCAGGCTTGCTGCAAACCAGAAAGGCGCACCGCCCACATGCTAAGATCAGTAGGGCTCGTTTCTACTGTACCTGCTAAAAGTAAGCTTCCATCGGCAGCCTGACAGATTGAGTGGCATACATCATTTTGCCCATAATTAAAGGTTTGATCCCACATCTGATTTCCCGTGGAATCAATCTTGATAAGCCAGTAGTTTCCGCTATTTACACCTCCTAACAAAAAACCGCTATCAGGGGTTTTTAACACGGAATAACAATAATCGCCATAATATCCTCCATAATTTCGCTGCCATTGCATGGTTCCCAATGAATCGGTTTTAACGACATA
>JAPKYS010000009.1 GCA_026394195.1 bacterium
AACGGTAAATTGAAATAATAGGGGTGGAATCCCTTTAAACTTTGGGCAAAACCATCGGGATTGCCAAGTTTTTTCAAAGATCAGAACCAGCACCTGTGAAAGACACTATCCGTTTATAATGGTTGTCGGACAGATACTGAAGAACGGGGCTACGTCTAACTAGCCCCATGAATGGGGCAAAAAAGCAAATCAGGGCGCACGCAGTGCGCCCCTACATCTCGTGACTCGTGACTACAAGAATATAAGCATGAAAGAGGTCAAAGTCAAGAGGAATTATAAGGGCAGGGAGGATTTTAGGGGGGAAACCACGACCGATAACCGATCCATGATTACCGTCTTCGAAAAACGCGGCTTTAAAATAAATTGCGGGAAGGTTAGTACGGTTGGGGAATATTTCACATCCTTAAAGGTGAGGTTTAAGGTTGGGGCGAGAAGTACATGTCCGAAGATACAACAAATCTCAAACTACGTCGTTGTTTTTATAACATTTATTGTGTAGTCTATCACAGAAAAGTAAGATTTATTAAAATTTTCTTGCTTTTACGTTTTTTTTTTATTATATTAATGTCCAAGAAAAACGCAACCCGAACCTCTCTGAGACCAAAGTACCGGGGATATTCTAGGTCGTTTAGAGCAGAAAATTACACTGATTTTTTTTAGTCCACCCAACAAAATAGCTTCAGGTCTCGTAATCCGAGATTGAGGCATTCAGTTTATCTTTTTTATCTAAATTATAAGGCGATATCAAAGATCGTGAATTTCTACACAAACAAGTAATCTGTTTTAACGTACTTTCTTATAAATCCACGTGTGAGTTTAGTTATGGATTCAAGACGGCTGAAAAGTGAAATATGGTGCAAGTAAGTAGAGAAAAAAAGGCTGTTGTTACCGTTTTGATTTTTATAGGATTGTTCACGGCCTGTATCGGATCAAGCTCTGCTGGACCGCCCCGCCTGAAATTCCTATTTTCTTTGGGAGCGCCGGGAAGTGATCTTGAATTTGCGCAACCACAGAGAATCTTTCTGGATGGTAAATTTCATGAATACTATATCACCGATACTGGCCACAACCGTATCGTGATTCTCGATCAGCGTGGTTTCTATCTCTTTGAAATTGGTGACAACGACAAACTACAATTCCCTCTGGACGTCGTTGTCGATACCTCGGGTTATATTCTGGTTCTGAGCAATTCTTTTAAGGATGAGCCGATTCAGGTTTTCGATTACAACGGCGAGTATCTCCATCCATTTCGATTCCTTGGCGGGCCGGATTCCAAGAATTTAGTGATCTGCAGTATGACCATTGATCCCAGAAACAACTATTATCTGGCTGACGCTGCCGGGAAGAGGATTTTAGTGTACAATCAGGCGGAAGAGTTTCAATTTGAATTCCCCTTGTTCCATGATAACGAAGCGGATGCCAGTAATGAGGAACAGGAGATCGGCAGTATTTATTATGGTAACGATCATCTTTATGTACCAATCCCGATGATGGGAATGGTTTGCAGTTACACGTCTGATGGAACATTCGATAAAACATTTGGCAATCTTGGAGATGGATTCGGGGAATTAAGTTTTCCTATTTCAGTAGCCACGATGAATTCAGGAATAGTAGTTTTGGATAAGCATCGTCATACTTTGATTGTCTACGATAATTCCGGTATTCCGAAAGCTGAATTTGGCGGTATGGGGATTGAACCTGGTTGGTTTTATCACCCCGTCTCTTTATTAGTTGATGATCAAAATCGAGCCTGGGTGGCGCAAGGTTTAGACAATTTGGTTCAAATCCTGCAACTCCCAACAGTCGATGAGCCCGCAACTCTCACTGAAGAAAACAAAACGGTAATCAAACAACGATAAGCGTGATTTACAGCGCCGGGGAAAACAGCTGTGGAGGGGATGGAAAACATGATACAATTTGAGGAGGACAGTATGCGTAGAGCACTACTAGTGAGTCTAGTGTGTCTAAGCGTCGGCCTGCTAATGACAGGTACAGTTTATGCATTCCATGAAAGCGGCGTCGCCCGTTGCTCTGGATGCCACACCATGCACAACAGCCAGAATGGTGTTCCGATTGACACCGCCCATGTTGGCGGTAACCCCGGACTGCTGATTCGGAACAACTCGACTGACGTCTGCTTAAGCTGCCATGCTCAAACAGCCACCAGCTCGAGTGGTTACAAAGTTTGGTCATTGAATCCCCTGCAACCGATGATTGCCGGCGGCACCGGTCATGGCGCCGGTGACTTCGTCTTCCAGCAGGAAGACAATATCAACGATGGAAGCAGCGGCGCAACCAGTCCAATTCCGGGTTACAAATCCGGTCACACCGTCGTTGCTCCCAGCAAAGGCGTTGTTGCCGACCCGACCCTGACGATTGGACCTGGCGGTAACTTCCCGTCTTCCCAACTCGGCTGCATCAGCTGCCACGATCCTCACGGCAGCGAAGCGTTCCGCATGCTGAATGGCGTTGGCGAGATTTCCGGTCAGTACAGCTACACCTTCACGAATGGTGCGCCGGAAGCTGATGGAATCAGTCTGTCTTCTACGGTCGGTGAATCCAACAGCAACCATACAGCTTACAAGAGCGGAATGTCCGAATGGTGCGCAAACTGCCACGGCGACTACCACGCCTATCAAGGCAGTGACTATTACCACCCGAGCGGAGTTCCCATGGGGAGCGAATCTGTGCACTACCAATACTACAACGGTACTACACAGTACGAAACGGGTGATCCTGCTACGTCCTACGTTGCAGCCATCGCTTTCGAAGATCCCGACATGACCATTTCCACAACCTCCGGTCCGGGCAACTCTTCCAAGGTCTCCTGCGTCACTTGCCACCGCGCCCATGCCACTTCTGCTCCGGACGCTGGTCGTTGGGACTTCAATGTGCAGTTCCTGGCACTGGATGGCGTCGCTTCCGGCTCGCTGCCGATTGCGAATCCCTGGCCGGCATCAGGCGCTGAGCAGCGTTCAGCTTGTAACAAGTGTCACGTCAAGGATATGCATTCGGAAGGCGCAAATCCCTAATCCAAACCTGAACACGAAAAACGATTCAATCTGAATCCGATCCGAACAGGTCGGTAACTGGACAACCAGATGCCGACCTGTTCTTGCATTAGAAGGACGGATTCTGCAAAGTAGCTCAAAAGATTTGACTATCGGGAAGAAATTGATTATATTAAATTTTGATCCACCGGAACGTCAGCAATGAGCCAACGCAACTCCGCTTTCAAAGTCATCTTGTCGCTGTCAGCGCTGCTTCTTTTAGCAGCTCTGGTCGCCGCTCAGAATCAAATGGGGCAGCTATCTATTTTTCTCGTGAACTTTTCTGAACTGACCCAGAAACCTGTCGTTAAAATCGAAAAAATGATTTTGCACAGCAGTTCGACTGAGAGTCCTTTAGAGGTGATAGATCCACAAATTGACCTGAGCTCGAATATACTTTCGCAAATTCTGGTGGCGCAGTCTTACATCCATCCCGAAGAGTATGGATCATTATCCTTCGAATTGTCCTGGGGAGGTCCACCCCAGCTCATTGATTCAACTACATCAGAGCAGCGACAGACCATCGAGATGCCTGTGAACGCCATCGTGCGTTCTGCATCTGCTGAGACAATTTTTTTAGAGATCAGCCTGCAGCTCTCAGATGATAGTCCGCCGGCAATTCAATTCCATTTTGAACAAATCTTCAAGAAGACTCCACCGCCTTCTGCCCTGGGATTTGTATCAAACCAAGGTTCGGATAACGTATCTTATTTCGATCGTTCCGCAGGCGAAGTCGTAGGGAGTATTCTGGTCGGAAAAGCGCCGCGAGGTATGGCAATTCTCCCAACTAAGAATCGTCTCTTCGTCGCCAACTCGAGCGATAATTCCATCAGTGTCATCGATGTTCAAACACTGCAGGTGGTAAGCACGATCAATCTCGATTTTGGCGATGAACCGGAGGCTCTCTGCATATCCAGAGATGAACGTTGGCTTTGCGTTGCCAATCGTGGCTCAAATAGCGCCAGCGTCATCGACATTCGCTCATTAACCATGGCCGGGAAAATCGGCGTAGGGATAGCGCCGGTGGATATTGCCGCGGATCCAAACTCCGATCAGATCTACGTCGTCAACAATTTATCCAACGACGTCTCCATTTTTCAACCCGATAATCTAGGCGAGGTCTTTACGGTATTCGTAGGATCCTCGCCAACCTGTATAGATTTCGATCGTAAACAGAAAGCCGCCTATGTGGCGGTTTCCAGATCAGGCAAGATCGTCAGAATTGATACTGTTCAGAAATTGGTGACCACCAATTATAACACGGCGCAATCGATTCAGAGTATGTTCTTCGATGAGTTTTCAGGCGATCTTTATTGTTCGGTCAGCGAATCAAGAAGCCTTTCGATCTTCCGTCCGGCGTTGAATCTGGAAATAAACGAGATCAGCACGGTGGAAATACCTTTTAAATTGGCCATAGATTCTGAGAAAACCGGGATTTATTTGACCAATCCCCAGGCAAATTGTATTACCATGATCAACAGGACGTCCGGAAATTTAACCCGCTTCGTCGCGTCGGGACTGAACCCTTATATGGTTGTTTTTCCATGAACGAGGGACCTTTGATGCTTCAGAACAGGCGGCCGGATTTTTCTTCATCCGGAAGACGTTATCTATTGACTCTCTGGATCTGCGTCCTATTGATCCCGGCAGGCAGGGTTTGGGGATTGGAAAACTTCAACGGTAGTTTGCGTCTTTTAGGTACTTCTAATAAAATTGACAGTGTCAAGTCGGAATCGCTGGATCAACAATTCAACCTAAATTATAATCGGGCGCTATTACCGTATTTGACCGCGCGGCTATCGCTGAACTATCAAACCTTGCAGACCTACCAGAAACCGAATCCCGATCATTGGCATCAGGAATTAGGACCATCAGGCGATCTGTTCTATTCCAACCCTTTATTCTCAGCAGGCGCCAACTATCGTTACTGGCAGGTCCGTGATCGCGTTGCCAGCAATAATTCCTTATCGAGAAGCACAGGTATCTATTTACGCACAAAATTTGTGAACCTTCCACAGAGCAACCTGCAATTTGATTGGAACCGATTGGCGAGCAATTCCGGTTACACACCACTCGATAATGAAGAGAAACGTTTCAGTTACAACTCGTCGTACTCCTATGGTTCCGCCAGCGCTTTTTACGGTTACTCAAATCGATTTTTCAAAAACCGCATCAATGAGGTCAGTGAAAAATTAAAGCAACACATCTTTCGCTTCGACTACGGCAACAACTTTTTCCACCAACGGTTGCGAGTTTCCGGGGACTATCTTTTCACCTCGACCCGACGTGAGGAAAACAACGGCACCAATCTTCAGACCTTGATTCAATTGGCGCCGGTGGTTGGGTTATACAAATTCGACGATACACCAGAAATTGGGGCACTGGATACCTTGGCTGAGTTAATCGATAACAACCTGACGGATCCGACTTCTCCGGTTATCGACATCGGTGGTGTTCAAGTGGATAAAAACATCGGTTTTGATCTGGGACTTCCTCGTACTATCAGTCAAATTTACATTATCACGGATCGCCAGTCGGGGGATCAGGTTTCCTGGAAAGTCTACATCAGCGATGATAATTTGCAGTGGTCATCGATTGAAGGGGCATCCCCGTCCACATTCAACCTCTCTTATAAGCGATACGAAATCATCTTCTCCGCTACACAGTCGAGGTATTTTAAGGTCGTGAACTCCGGGCTTAACGATCAAGTTGAAGTCTATGTGACCGAGATCCAGGCGTTCATGAATTCAGGGTTGGAAGGAACTCTCCCCAACAAGACTCAAAATCACCAGGTTTCGGCTAACGTATCCTACAAAATTCTGACCAACCTGCAAACTACGATCGATGGACTCTGGGGGACCACACTGGAAAACAACACGGGTCTGCAGAGAAAGGATCTGAACGTCACCGGGACGATCTCCTATAAACCCTCTTCCATCATTACTACGGTGGGAAGGTACAGGCATTCGATCACGAATTATCAGAGTAATTTGGTATTGAACCAAAAGTCAGATATTTATTCCGTGCATTTTCTCGCTAATCCACTGAAGACGGTTGAACTTTCCCTCTCAGGTTCACATTCCGACGTCTTCGAGAATAACCTCTTAGACCAGAAACTCAACTCAGCTCTTTTTCATACGTCGGCTCTACTGCTGCCCAAACTATCTGTCTTGACCGAGGTTGAATTTTCTCGGAACGAACGACCCCAGGAAAACAGCAGCCTCGATTCCTGGACATATCGGGTAGCGGCAGACGCTTCACCCTATCAGAATCTCAACGTGGTTATTAACTATACACAACAGATCTATTCGACTGCCCTGGCTTATCTGTCCGGACGAAGGCACGAAATTGACGTTTACTTCACCGGCAGATTGACGAGCAGCCTTTTTCTCAGAGGTGAATGGCTTTATAATAAAGAATCCACCAGCGAGAATCTTCTACAGGATTATTCATTAAGCTGGAATTTAACCGATCGAATATCTGCTGACTTTGGCGTGCGGCAGCAAGAGACTTTCCATATCAATAAGACTCAGAGTTTGAATCTGCAGGCAAACTACGCCTTCAGCACTCGGAGCAATACCTTTATCGCCATCACGAATAATAAAATATCCGGTTATACACAACAAAAAACAACCTCGTTGCAAGCAGGTCTCAATACCAGTTTCTAAAGGTGACTTCATGACGAAATCCAAAGCGTTAAGCGCATTTCTGGCGCTGACGGGCATAAGCTTGATCTGGATGAGTGGTTGCAGTGGACCCACTGTCTTTCTTGATCGCTCCTACGACTTCAATTTTATCGGGCGTGTTGCCGTCATCCCCTTTGATAATCTGTCCAACTCGCAGGGAGCCGGTAAGCAGGCGACGCTGATCTTTATCACGGAACTGTTGGCGACCGAGACCTTTGCCGTCGTCGAACCCGGGGAAACCGCCAAAGCACTAAATGAGATCAATGCGGGCAAATCCATGTCGCTGGATCTGGACCAGATGGTTAAACTTGGGAAAAGGTTGAATGTACAGGGATTGATTATTGGCACAGTGAGTGAATCCAGCAGTCTCCGCAGCGGTGGCGTCACCGTACCCGTTATCACGATGGATTTGCGCTTGGTTGAGACAGAGACTGGTAGTACCGTATGGTCAGCCGGCAGAACGGTGGGGCGTCCCAGTTTGGTATCGATCCTATTCGGGATCGGGGGCAAGTCAACAAGCGAAACTATGCAAGCCTGTGTGCGTTCACTTCTAAAGACCCTCATTAAGTAAATTCAGCGGTAATACAGTGAGACGAACACCCTGTTTTAAAGCAATTCTATTCTTGTCGATCCTCTGCGCCGTCAAATTCAGCAGCGGGCAATCGACTGCAGGCGACCAATACGCAAATAGAATTATTCTGCTGCCCTTTCAAAACCTGAGCGGCGTTTCTGATGCCAAATTGGTGATCATGTCCGCTATCAGGGAAAAGCTCCGGAAAGCAGGGTTTAATCCAGTATCCGACAGCTTATTATCGCCGGCTCTGCGTAAATATCGTCTCCGCGACACCAGTCAGCTCAGCGCGGCAGAGTCAGACTCTCTCAGTAAGAATCTCGACACACCATGGATTGTCTTAGGATCCATTGACTACTATAGCGACCAGGAGAATTTTGAGGTTGGGCTTTCTTTCAGGCTATTCGACAGCCGCACTCATCGGATTGTCTGGGCAGATTCCCGATGTTCCTCGCGCGATGATCATATTAAAATCCTGGGAATTCGCGCGGTTGAATCTTTAACGCAATTGATCGATCTGGAAATAGAGAGCGCAATAACGTCTCTGGTGCAACGGCGCCAGGCGATGGGAGGGTTCACAGACTACCAGAATACACAAAATAGTAATCAACCGGTGGTTTTTCTCATCCCATTCGGAAACGTCACTGAATCAGCAGTAACCAGTAAAATCTTCGATCATTATCTTCTTTCAGCGCTGGTCCGCCACGGTTATAATGTTATTGAACCTGGAATCGTTAACCATGAATTATATTTGAAGCAGTTGCTGCTCAAAGGAGAAATCGATCAGCAGACACTGATTGAATTAGGTCAAAAATTCTCTGCCGGCTATTGTATGACAGGGTTGCTGAGCCGATATGGTTCGGTATACAATCCCGATATGGGAAACATCCCCGATCTCGAAGTTGAGACGAGAATGTTGGTTGCCGTTTCGGCGAGGATCTGTTGGGCGCAGAAGATTGAGCGATCCGGAAGCGACGGCAGAAAGATCTTCCAGATCGGACAAATCCACACCTATGGCGCACTATTCAATGCAACTCTCGATGAAATGCTCGATTCACTTCCCACGAAAACCATCGCAGAAAAATCTGAAACCACCGGAAACTGACCTCAATGCAGCACCGACGCAACCCTAATCGATACCATCTCCTGATCGTAATCTGGCTGGTCACCTTATCCATGTCCTCTGCGACGAGAGGATCTGGAATTGGCGAATCGCAGAACCTTGCTTTAGCAATTGTCAATGAAGATACCATCACGGCGAGGCAACTTCTGATTGAATTGGGGCGCATCCACTCCGGGCAGCACGATACCAGTCGTATCGACTTCAGTGTCGATCGCTTGATCAGCCGAATGGTGAACGACCAGTTAATTCTGCAGGACGCAAAACTTTTGCAACTGGACGTTGATTCCTCATTTATTAAAATGGCCAATACCCGCAACTTACGAGCAGCAATCGATCAATATACGGAAGACGCTCTCCCGGATACTGCGTTCATTCCGGAGGATTCGATAAAAACCTATTATGTCCGGCAGTATCATGAAATCCACCTTTTCAGACTGATTCTTCGGGATCAACTGCAGGCAGACAGCATTTTAACCGCATTGCGTCAGGGATCAACGCTGGAAAAAGAAGCGGAGAAATATGCGACGGAAATTTTCCGGTATGGAGGAGGTGATTTAGGTTTTCGGAGATGGTTAAGCCTTGATGCAGCTATACAGGAACAGCTTGTCGCCATGAAACCGGGTGAGATGCGCGGACCCTTCCCGATGGGAAAAGGTTTTGCTTTGATCAGATTCATTGAAGAAAAGGCAGCTGATTCAAGCCAGATGTCGCTATATCGGGATCAGATTACAACCGTTTTGAAGCAGCGACGTCTTCAAGCCAAGCGCCAGGCATATTTCGATAAGATCAAGCCAAATCATAAAATCACGGTGGACGAAAATCTTCTGCGGGATTTAATCATTACGCGTGATTCAGCTCCGACGACTGCGGACCCTGCCGATTCCATCATCGCCTGGGTCGATACAGATAGTATTACAGTTAAAACCCTGAAAAATAAGATTGTTCATCGCAGCGCAGGAATGACCAGTGAAATGATGACTGGAATGAAGTCGGATTACCTGGAAGAATTGATTGAAGGCAAGCTGCTCAAATTTGAAGCACTGGCGCACGATTATACCCACAATCAAAAGGTCATCGAGAACACCAATGGCTACGCAGATTCTCTGCTCTTGATGCGGTACATCAAGGAAGTCGTCAACCCTCAAATCAACGTAACCGACACAGCGATTGATTCGTTTTTTACGGCCAACCGTTCGCAATTTCATAAGCCGGATCAGGTTAAAATCAGCCAGATTACCACAACGACGGAAGATAGCAGCAAATTGCTGCTGGAACGCCTGAATCAGGGCGCTGATTTTACCTGGATCGCGCAACAATTCTCCATTGATGACGCGGCTGTAAAGGGGGGCGATAAAGGTTGGTTGGAAATGTCTATCTTTCCACAATCCATCCGTGATAGCCTGGAAAAGGCCACACTGGGGTCGCTGTCAGGTCCCTATCAATCGATGGAAGGCTACGTGATCCTGAAGGTCACAGACCGTAAACCCGGCGACATCTACGAATTACCGACCGTAAAAAATCGGATCATAGAGGCATTGTCTCAATTGGAGTTCAATAGAATCATGGACAAGACGCTGGCGCAACTCAAGGAGGGTGCTCGGATTACCATCGACAACGAGGCGATCAAAAATCTCGTTCTTGACGTCAAGAGGGGGAAATGAAATTAAAATTAGGTCAGTTCTCGAGGGTACGTCGTGAAATGCTTGGGCGAAAATCATCCGGCCGCGAAAAAGCAGGGTCGCATCGCATCGTTTTGCTTGCGGGTTTGATCCTCTGTCTTACGGTTGCCGGGACGCTGATGCTAAGCCAGCCGGGAACCGCCCAAGTCAAGAAAGGCAAACGCTTCTCGCAGAAAGGCGTCTGTACCGATTGCCATGAATTGAAGGAATTCAAAGGTAAATACCAGCATAAACCCCTGAAGGATGGCGATTGCAGCGTCTGTCATAAACCCCACGGCAAAGCGGGATTACTGCGGCTGCAAAAACCGATCAACGAGCTTTGCGCCGATTGTCATAAGCCCGAAACCCTGGGTCTGGACAAGAGGTTCAAACATGATCCTGCGGTCAAGGGGAATTGCGTCGATTGTCATGACTCACACGCCTCCGATAATAAGGCGCTTCTAAAAACGTCCGGTGATGCTCTCTGTTTCTCTTGTCATAATCAGGTGGAATTTACCCAGAAATCAGGTCATGGCAAGTTGGATGGATCCTGCTCCGCCTGCCACACCACGCATGGCAGCGATCAACTACACCTGTTAAAAACTGATCTGAAAACCTTATGCCGGCAGTGTCACCAGACCAACGACTCCGCCTTCCTGAAAGCCCATAAAAATTATCCGGTCGCGGACCAGGAGTGTACCTCCTGTCATCTCGCCCACTCCTCTGAAGATAAAAATTTACTCGGTCAAAGCATCCATGCTCCCCTGGCGGAAGGGAATTGCGAAGCCTGCCATCCAGCACCGACGGACACGGCTGCTTTCAGTCTGGTTGCAGACCCGAAGGAGCTTTGCTTGACCTGTCACGATCAGGGAGACGTCGCGCCGGAAGGGGTTCATGCGCCCGTCGCCGGCGGTCAATGCCTGGATTGCCACAACCCCCACAATTCCAGCGAGACACACTTATTGAAGACCCGAGCTCGTGACCTGTGCATTACCTGCCACACCGACGTGGGTACTCAACTAACTGGTTCGACCAAACATGCGCCCTCTGAAGAATCGTGTCTCAATTGCCACAAGGCACATGGTCAACAAAAGCAGAAACTCCTGGCGGCTCCCATCAACCAGGTCTGTCTGAGTTGTCATGCTGACGTTGGTCCCGGCGCCGACAGAGAAATCCAGCATTCGCCCTTCGCCGACGGGACCTGCACGGATTGTCACGTTCCTCATGGAAGCAACCAGAAATCACTGTTGATCGAAAAAACAGATGTCCTCTGTTTTACCTGCCACTCCGAAGAGCAAACTAAGTTTGACAAAGCCTACACGCATTCTCCGGTTCACAAGGGTGACTGTACCGCCTGCCACGATCCGCATGCGGCAAAAACAAAGACTCTTATAAAAATGTCGGATTCCGCTCTATGCGAGTCCTGCCATAATGACCTTTTCACCATGCCGGCACAGGCATCGACTCATCCACCATTTATGGACAAGGAGTGTCAGAGCTGCCACGATCCCCACGCCAGCAAAGTCGCCAAGCTGCTCACCACTGACAAAGATTCGCTTTGCTTCACCTGTCATGATAATCTGAAAACTGAGGCGATGACCAGCAAGAGCGTTCATACTCCGATGATAAAGGGAGATTGCAGCGACTGCCATTCAGCCCACTGGAGCGCAAATCCCAACCTGTTGCTGGATAAGCCCAAGCAGTTATGCCTGACCTGCCACAAGGAGATCGCGGCTGGACTGGATTCGCTGACAGCCCATTACCCAGCTGCTGAAGGACTCTGTCTGGACTGCCATGCGCCCCATTTCACTCAGACAGCTTCACTGACACGACCTGAAGTGCCGGCGCAATGCCTGACCTGTCATGATGGAACGGATAAGGACTTCAAATCGAAACACTTAAACCTGCCAGGAGACAATCTTATCTGCACCAAGTGCCATCAGCCTCACTTTTCCGAAAATAAAGGGATGATGGAAAAGAACGAGCACGCGCCATTTTCGCAAGGCGATTGCAGCGTATGTCACCCCGGAAGTTCACAACAGGGAGAGGGTTCAAAATGATGAAACCGGCAAGAGTTGGCAACTTTCTGATGCTGTTCGTGCTTTTTTCTGGGGTCGTTTATGCACAGACCGTCAAGGTCGATGAACCGACAGCCTGTCTGGGCTGCCATGATGATTTCGCGCAAATTCTCAAGAGCAAATATGTGCATGGCCCGGCGAAAATGGGGACATGCTCGAAGTGTCATAACCCCCATGCCTCAAAACACGCTTCCTTGCTGGATGATGACACGAAGACTCTGTGTCTATCTTGCCACACCAAGCAAAACCTGCACTTGGATAAGAACTTCATCCACAACCCGGTTGAGCAGGGGGAATGCTTAAAATGCCATGATGCGCACGCATCAGCCAAACCCAATCTACTGCGCTCTTCTGAAAGAGAAATCTGCTCGACCTGCCACTCGCAGGTCAACGCCTGGTTTACCAGCCCCGTAACACATGCGCCCCTGACTTCCGGACCCTGCACCAAATGTCACGATGCCCATGGTTCCGATAATTCGGGATTGACACAGCAAAAGATTTCTTCGCTTTGCACCAGCTGCCATACCATCGATTCGCGTTTTACCGCCATTCATAAGGGGTACGAATTAAAAAATGCGAATTGCACCGCCTGTCACGATCCCCATGCCTCAAGATCCAAGGGATTGTTGATGCCGCTGCTGCATAAACCCTTTGCTGACAATGATTGCAACGCCTGTCACGCAGGATCCAAAACCAGTGGTAATTTCGCCTTGAAAGGGCGGTTGAACGATCTCTGTCTGAGCTGTCATAAAGACGTTGCTGCCAGCTTTAAATTGCCGCACCGGCATCTTGATCCGGAAAAATACGAATGCACTTCCTGTCACAACCCGCATGCAGCCAGTGAAAAACCGCTGCTTAAAGCCGACCAGGTTTCAATGTGTTTAGGCTGTCATTCCTCACCCTCGACCTTCGGCAGCAATTACCGTTCATCGCCGCACCAAAATCAGAAATGCAGTTCCTGCCACTTACCACACGGCGCCGAAAACGAGCGGCAGTTGATTGCAGCGCCGACAGAACTTTGCTCCAAATGCCACCAGTATCAGCATACGGTCTCGCATCCTATGGGGGCTGGATTGATCGATCCGAGAAACCAAACTCCTCTCACCTGCGTGAGCTGCCACCAGATTCATCTGTCGCCGGCAGAACCGCTGTTAGCCTTTGAAGGCGGCAGAGAATTGTGCGTTCAATGCCATAAGAAAAAATGACCAATAGAAATCTACCTTGCACCGCAGAGCACCGAACGCCATGGGTAATTGTTGCGATCATGACTCTAATGATGGCAACGACTACCTGGAGCAATGTCATTCGCGTTCCCGGTGACCAATACCCTATCCAGGCTGGTATTGACGCCGCCACAGCGGGCGACACGGTTTTAACGGCTTCAGGGACGTATATCGGTGAAGGCAATAAAAATCTGGATTTTGGCGGGAAAAATCTCGTGCTTCTCTCGGAATCCGGAGCAGAGAGCACCATTATCGATTGCCAGTACTTCGGCAGGGGATTTTATTTTCATTCCGGGGAAACTGCGCAGGCGCAAGTCATCGGTTTTATGATCATTAATGGTGCAGAAATGACAGGTGGGGGAATACTGATAGAAAACTCCAGCCCGACCTTTAGCAACTGCATCATTCACAGTTGCCTATCGTATTCCAAGGGAGGTGGCGTGGCGATGACGCAGGGAGCTCCGTCGTTCATCAACTGTGACGTCCACGGGAATCATGCAGTGGAAGGAGGCGGGATTTCGGCTGAATATTCGGACATTCTGGTCAATTCTTGCATTATCGCCGCCAATTCATCATCGGGTTGAGCGGGCTTATGCGGCGGGATCCGCCTCATTGAAGGAAATTCTGAGGTAATTTATTCAGATCTGACCAACGTGGGAGGTAATTTCTACGGTTCGGGAGTTCCGGAAGGATCGGGAGTCAAGGTTGCGGTCAACGCCAACGGAGACTCCTGTGACACCTATAATAATATTTTCCTTGAACCGATCTTGACAAACCCAGCTCAATTGGCTTTCAGTCTGCAATCGACTTCACCCTGCATCAATGCAGGCTCCCCCACCCTACCCCGAGATCCGGATAATACAGTCGTTGATATCGGCGCCATCAGTTATTCGATCAGCCAGGGTGTAATCAACAATCGTCTCACGAATCTCCCGCAGACAATTACGCTTGAACCGGCATATCCTAACCCATTCAACCCGAGTACACGCTTCAGGTATGAACTGGCAAAGCCAATTCATCTACGCTTAGGGGTTTACGATGATGCTGGAAGATTGATCACAACGCTGGTCCAAGGTAACCAAAGCGCGGGTACCCATGAGGTAAGCTTCGATGGTTCCGGGCTGGCTTCAGGAGTATACTTCATTCGACTTTCATCGGTGACGTCCGTGCTCAGTGAAAGGGTAATACTTTTAAAGTGAACCGGTTATCCAATAACCAGATCTCTTGCCCGACCACTTTTTCCGGATTATAATAACTCACCTTGATCTTCAATCTTATTTTAGACCGGTAAAAGTTTCAAAATGTCAATTGACTTGCTCGTAGGATTATGTACTCCGAATTGAAATCGCTGTAAATCCACAAGGTTTCTGAGAGAAAAAGCCGATCCCTTTCCGGAATCGGCTGAAACTGATTTTATGCTGGGATGCAGGGATTCGAACCCCGATACCATGGTCCAGAGCCATGTGCCCTGCCGTTGGACGACATCCCAAAGATCCTAATAATATATGATTTTTTTTGCCCACTGTCAAGTAGGAACTTGCAAAATTCATCTTGGGCTCATGGTAAAGCCTCGAGGAGTACTACTCGTTCACCTATTATGCTGATTATAGCTCGATTATCCCTACTTTAGGCTTGAATCGCGCCTATTCCAAGATTATATTGCTACCTTCGATCGCGGTGACACGATGGCGACACTGTTTGTATTGTGGGGAATTATGATACTAAATTAAAACCCATCGCCCAAGCCGAACTTCAGTAAAAGCTTCAGTAGAAGTCCAGCCGGAAATGATCCTGACTATCCATAGATAAAACCAAAGCCCCCTCGCGGGGGCTTTCTTTTTTGGTCAACCTGTGGTAGCGCGTACGGGAATCGAACCCGTGTTGCCGACGTGAGAGGCCAGCGTCCTAACCGCTAGACGAACGCGCCGTATTGTCTTCTGAATCCAGTAATGTAAACAAACCCGCAGGGAAAAACAAGTAAAAATTGCGCTTTCGCTTTTTCGATCAGCTCGATGAGGGCAGATTGATCCATTGCTGAGTTGGAAAATAATTCTGCTTCAGTCGCATTTTACCACTTGACTTATCCCGAAAGTTTTGGTATATTAATAACCATAAGTCTCACCCAGGAGGTTACCATGGCTGCTCTACGTTGGAGTCTCGGAATTGTGCTACTGCTTGTCCCCATCATGCTGCTTGCAGAGCTGACCCCCGTCGTCATCGATCAAACTCAAACGACACCGATTTCGCAACTGAATCAAATTGGATTCTTGATACACGCCAGGTCGGGAAATTACCTGGTGGGCACACTTCCGGATTCGACCAAAGCTGCCCAACTGCAAGGATGTACACGCCTGAAGGGAATTCCCTCAGATTTTGCAGGTGTGTACGAAATTGGCGATCGAGCTCTTCCTGAGGATAATGAGCTGCGGCAACGACTGACGATCCTATTCGACTTCGGTCACTCTCTGCTGATCGTAGCAGATGCACGACAGCTTAATGAATTAACTGCCGTAAAAATCCCCTTCCGAGCCATCGCTAAATTGGGTCGACCAGAGCGGGAAACCAATCCTCAACTTTACGAAACGGATTCAATCAACCCTATGGTCGGGGTGATTTTAGACCAGATTTCGCCTTCAAGCTACCAGAACAACCTCAATGCGCTGCAGAATTTTGGGACCAGGAACACCTATAATCCGCAATGCGATTCCGCCGCGGTCTGGATCCAGCAACAGTTTCAGAATATGGGCTTGTCATCCTGGCGGGACACCTTCGAGATCGGCGGACTGATGCGCTATAACGTCCTGGCTCAGCGTCCTGGAACGCTTCATCCAGAGCGGGTTCTCTATCTGGCGGCTCATTACGATGCAACTGCCGGTTTGCCGGTGCTGCCGGAAGATTACGCTCCCGGAGCAGATGATGACGCGTCCGGGGCTGCCCTGGTGCTGGAATGTGCCCGTGTGATTTCCCAATTCGGTTTCCAGAATACCATCCGCTTCGCCATTTTCGCCGGGAATGAGCAGGGTTTGATCGGCAGTGAGAATTACCTGACCCATTTACCAATTCCTGGGGAAACCTACCTGGGAGCATTGGATGCGGATATGGTGGGCTATTCCGGAACCGATCCCTGGCCCCCAGATCTGGTCATTTATAGCGACGCTAATCCCGCGTCGATCGTCATAGCCAACAAGATCAACGAAGCCATCACGACTTTTCTGCCAACCTTCCAACAGCCTGTCATCCATCAGGACGCCAGTATGGTCTATGCAGACCATGCCCCTTTTTGGGATGCAGGGATTCCCGCCGTCCTGGCGATGGAGGATGAAGTCTGGGGTAACGATCTGAATCCACATTATCACTCCGCGACCGACCAGGTGCAATATCTGGACGTTCAATATGCTCTGCATTCAGTGGAAGCGCTGCTGGCTGCCACGACCGATCTGGCGATGCCGAACACAATTGCGCAATCCTGGCTTACGGCGGATCACGTGACCATCGACGATTATGTGGGCAATCACAACGGGCAGATCGAATACAGCGAAGGCATCCACCTGACCATTCCCATCATCAACGCAGGCGGAATTGCTGCCCCCAATGTCAATGCGACCCTGACGGAATCCGATCCTTACATCACTTTCTCCGATGCGCAGGAAAATTACGGTAACATCCCTGCTCAGGATACTATAACCGTCGTTAATGCCTTCACCGGAGTCGTGGGGATCGACGTGCCGGATCTGCACCAATTCGACGTCGCGGTCAGTATGACTTCCGGCACTAATCATTGGGTCAGCACGATCCAGATGGTGGCACATGCTCCAGTGATCGAAATGACCGGCTTGATCGTAGATGACGCCGCCGGAGGCAACAACAATGGACGCCTGGAACCGGGCGAAACCGCCAATCTGAAGATCACCTTGCAGAACCACGGCACTTACCTGGCACAAAATCTAAATGCCACTCTGACGGAATACAATCCCTACCTGACTGTCAATACGGCAATCAACAGCTACGGATCGCTTCAGCCGGATTCATCGGCTCAGCGGAACTTCAGTGTGACTGCTGCGGCGTCTTCACCCGCATTTTACCTGGTCAATTTCAATCTCGCCGGCAGCGCCATCGCCGGTTGGACCAACAGCCAGAATTTCAACCTCAGCGTGGGGCAGCCCGTCCATCTGCCCACAGGACCGGACCAATACGGCTATCGAGCCTTCGATCTCAACGATGAACCTTATGGTCCTGCGTTCAGTTGGATCGAAATCGACCCCAATCAGGGCGGACAGGGGACGTTGCTGAATGCCACCGCCGATGATCAGACCTTTTTCGTCACACTGCCCTTCACCTTCAGATACTACGGACAGGACTATACCGAACTTTCCATCTGCACCAACGGTTGGATCGCCTGCGGGCACAGAACCAGCGTCGCTTATGCCAACACCACTCTCCCCAGCGCTGCCGCAGTTCCGGCGATGATCGCGCCTTACTGGGATGATCTCTCCCCCCAGATCAGCGGCGGCATCAGCTACTACTTCAATGCGCCGTTAGGGTTGTTCATCGTCGAATACTACCGGGTGCGGGATTATTCGCCCAACACCGATTATCACACCTTCGAAGTCGTGCTGTACGATCCGGCGGTCTACCCCACTCTGACCGGAGATGGGAACATTCTCATCCAGTATGGGCAGTTGGGCAACACGGCATCGTGCACGGTCGGTATCGAAAACCACGACCGCGACGACGGAATACAGTACCTCTACAACACTGCCTACGACTCCACCGCGGCGAACATCGGGCAGGGAATGGCGATCCTCTTCACGACCGGATACGCCAATCCCAACGTCACCATCACCATGACTCCGATCAATCCACCCATCCAGATTCCCGCGCCGGGTGGGAGTTTTCAGTATAACGTCAACGTCCACACCCTGGCGCCTAACACTCTGACCATGGACATCTGGATCATGATGAGGAAACTGCCGGACGGTATCTGGACGGGACCCTACCTTAATGCGGCTCGCAGTCTCCCCAGCGGAGCCAGCCCGGTGCGCTTGCGCAACCAGACCATCGCCGGGACTCTTGCGCCCGGAACCTATCTTTACGAAGGCCGGGTGGGAGCCTACCCGGATACCGCCTGGAGCAGCAGCAATTTCCAATTCACCAAGGTAGTAACCGGGATGGGTCCCTGGGAAGGGGCTTTCGTCAACAGCGGGGAAGATTACCCTGAATATACCTATGGCTCTATCTCGACCTCCTTCCTTCCAACTGAATTCAAGCTGAGTCAGAACTATCCCAACCCCTTCAACGCGGAAACCGTGATCCCCTTAGAACTACCTCAAAGATCTCACGTTAAAGTAGAGATATACAATCTGCGGGGGCAGAGGGTGTGCACGGCGTTCGACGGGGTGAAAAATGCAGGCTGGGAAAAAGTGCGCTTCAACGCAGTCAATTTAGCTTCCGGTATGTACTTCTGCCGGGTTACTGCTGAAGGCTTGGAGAGAGAAGGCAAGTTCAGTGGAGTAAGCAAAATGGTGGTACTGAAATAGTACAGTCGGGGAGGATAGACATTCTTGTCTGTCCTCACGCAGCGTGATCAAATAGTCAGGCGGGAATGCCTGACCTCCCCAAGAAAGATGTAGGGGCGTTTAATTAAACGCCCTGTCAAGGAACGTAACGTAGGGGCGCAGCATGCTGCGCCCCTACATGCGAGATATAGTCGGGGTCGCCCCTGACCCCCGACAGGGGCCGCCCCGCCCTGAAGAACGGGGCTCCAGCCCCCTTGAGGGGGCTTTTCTCTGTATAGACCAATACTTTAGCACCTGGTATTTGCCTGCAATGCTCTCTTGAATTTATGGTTTTCCAGCCAATGCCACAAAAAAAAGCAGACGGTCAGGATACCGTCTGCTTGTACTCTTAGCGCGTCTATGTTTATACTGCAACTCCAGTGACAGTGAATGCAGCCTATCGGATGAGGTCATTGACCATCGAGCTCACTCGCTCACTGATAACGTCCCTTAGTCTGACCTCAAGGTCAATTGAAGAAGAGTCGTCTATTGAATATTGCTGTGGGGTTGAACCATCATTCAGAGGAAGTTCACGATTGAAGAAGGCGCTGAGTTCGGGATCGGTATTGCTTTGATGAAGCCAGATCGAATTCCCGCGGGCGCTTTTCATCAGCAGGAAGGCATCAGCGGTATTCGAGAGCAACGGATTGACATACCCCACGATCACACTCCCGCCATCCTGGTCCTTCTCGAAATAATACCCGTAGGAAAGCCGATTCTGCTTGTGCGCCTTTACGCAGACCTTGCGGCCACTAACGTCCGATTTTGACCAATAAGCATCATAAGATTGATGGTAGGGGGAAGAAACGTACCTCGCTTCAATCGTGCTTTTTTCGGTCTTAATGCTGAGTACAGTCTTGCGCTCACCGTCTTTACCCAGGGTCGTCTTAACCGATAAACTACTGCTTCTCGCCCACACCGAAAGTGGCAACACTGCCAGAATGGTCAGAAGGATCACCAACTTCTTCATGTCTCAGCTCCGCGGATTGTGGACAATTAAAAAATGAACTCGATTGACTCCATAGCGGCTGTTTGCTTCGACAGGATGAATCGCAGACTAAAATCAGCCAGTCGACCAAAATATAACTATAGCAGCGTTCAAATTACAAATGCAAATTTTTGCAAATTCGATGGATCAACGCGTTCATTATTTAGACTGCTTTGTTCTTGAAAAAGTTACATCAGAGCAGTATCTTTTATCTAAACATCTTTCACAGCATAGGCTTACAACCCGGGGAAGGGGCTTTAGGTGAACCATGGAAACAAAAAAAACAAGATCGACAGCTCCTGAGCGGCAGGTGAAAAAAAGTGCGCCGGTGTATTTCGATGAACTGAGCATGGCGGAAGTGAGAAAAAACGCCGATAAAAAGCGAGTGGTGCTCCTTCCGTTGGGCAGCGTTGAAGAGCATGGGGATCACCTGCCCTTGAACACCGACAGTATCCAGCCGGAATTTGTGGCAGAGGAGGTGTCGAGGCGGACTGGCTGTCTGATCGCTCCACCCTTGCGATATGGCTTGTGCGAAGCTGCCCGGAATTTTCCCGGAACCATCTCCATCGAGTTCGATACGTTGCGCTTCATCGTCCGGGACATTCTTACAGAATTTATCCGCCAGGGCTTCAATCGTTTATTGGTCATGAGCGGTCACGCAGGATCGATGCACATGGCGGCGTTGCGGTTGGCGGCGCGAGAGGTCATTCAGCAGCATCGAGACGACCCCAAGGAGAGTATTCCACGCATTATGGTGTTGTCGGATTACGATTTCGCCTACCTGCTCAAAGGAAAAGGCTTCGATGACCGAGATGGTCATGCTGGAACCATCGAAACCTCCAGAGTCATGGCGATACGCCCCGATCTGATCAAAAAACAGGGAAAGCGGAGTTACTCGCAATTTCCCAAATTTGAAATCGTTCCGGACCCTGAAAACTACTTTCCGGGCGGCGTCAATGGCGATCCGACCGCCGCGACGGCAGAGAAAGGGCGGATGCTCAATGATTTTATCATCGCTGAAATCTGCAAGTTGGTGCTGGATTTAAAACGGTGAGATTTGCCATGCGAGCAATGATACTAAAACAGATCTGCCATCTGTCGGAAAATAGAGCGCCTTTGGAACTGGTGGATATACCGATTCCAGTCCCGAAGGACAGTGAAATTCTGGTCAAGGTTTCTGTCTGCGGAGTTTGTCATACCGAACTGGATGAAATCGAAGGGCGAACGCCACCGGCATTTCTTCCCATGGTGCTGGGACACCAGGTGGTGGGCACAGTCGCTGAACAGGGGAAGTTGGCATCTCGCTTCGAAATCGGCGAACGCTTAGGCAGCGCCTGGATCCATTCGGCTTGCGGCATCTGCGAGTATTGTCAGAGCGGTATGGAGAATCTCTGCGCCGAATTCAAAGCCACGGGGAGAGACGCTTGCGGTGGGTATGCAGAATATATGACCGTCCCGGAGGCTTTCGCGTACCCGATTCCACCTATCTTTACAGATTCGGAAGCAGCGCCGCTGCTCTGCGCCGGAGCCGTCGGTTACCGATCCTTGAAGTTGACGGAGCTTAAGGACGGTCAAACTTTAGGACTGACCGGCTTCGGCGCCTCAGGACATCTGGTGCTCATGCTGGTGAAACATCTATATCCACATTCGAAAATCTTCGTCTTTGCGCGCAGCGAAGAAGAGCGTGAGTTTGCCCTGAATCTGGGCGCCGATTGGGCGGGAGATTCCGAGGGGGTGTCCCCCGACAAGCCAAATGCCATCATCGATACGACACCGGTCTGGAAACCCATTCTGGCGGCACTCGGCAATTTGAAACCGGGCGGACGGCTGATCATCAACGCTATTCGCAAGGAAGATATTGACCGGCAAGCTCTACTTGATCTCGACTACTCACAGCATCTCTGGATGGAAAAGACACTTAAGACCGTCGCCAACGTCACCCGAACAGACGTGGCGGAATTTTTAAATCTGGCAGCTCAGATTCCCATTAAACCGGAGGTGCAGGAGTATCATCTGGAAGATGCCAGTCGAGCCCTGATCGAGTTAAAGGAGAGGAAAATTCGCGGCGCCAAAGTACTGATCATTTAGGAAAGTCATCAAAAAAATCACTTGCCCTGAAAACTCCCTTTTGCTATATTAGGAACAAATCGGAGCATGGTTAACGGTGGAATTTTAAAGAATTCAAATAAACCTGGAGCTCAGATACAGCTCTGAAGGAGTGCAAAATGAGTAAAACGGAAGAAAATTTAAAAGCCGCCTTTGCCGGGGAATCTCAGGCGCGCAACAAGTACACCTTTTTTGCCCAGGTTGCCAAGAAGGAAGGCTATCACTACATTGCCAAATTGTTCGAAGAAACGGCAGAAAATGAGCGGCGCCACGCCAAGGATCACTTCGCCCTGCTCAAGGGGATCGGCGATACCAAAGCCAACCTAAAGGAAGCTATTTCCGGCGAGCATTACGAGGTCACCGAGATGTACCCGACCTTCGCCAAAGAGGCTGAAGCTGAGGGAAACAAAGAGGCAGCGATTCTGTTCAAACAAATCGCTAAAATCGAAGCCCGTCACCGCGACCGTTACAAGCGCATTCTGGAAATGGTGGAGAATGGCACGGTCTATAAGCGGGAAAAGCCGATCAAGTGGAAGTGCAGCGTCTGCGGGTACGTGCACGAAGGAACTGAGCCGCCGGAAAAATGCCCGGCTTGCAAACATCCGAAAGAATACTACGAACCAGCCAATATGGACATCTAACCCGGGAGGACTCATGGCAAGGTACGTATGCCAGGTTTGCGGGCACGTCTACGACGAAGAGAAAGAGGGCGTTAAGTGGGATGATCTCCCCGACGATTGGACCTGCCCGGTCTGCGATTCCGAAAAAGAGCTGTACATTAAGGAAGAATAAATAATAAAGGAAAAGGGGGGTGGCACGGTCAGCTTGATGACCGTGCCTGAAAAGGATAATCCATTTTTACCAACTGCAGGGGCATCAAGCTGCCCCTGCTACTCAGTAGAGTGTTAGGTATCTAGGGAGTGTGATTAGCATGTCGAATAAAGAAATACAGAGATTAATAGCCGATGGCATTGGCTATGGTGATCCTGAGGCGAGGCTCCAAGATGATCGCAGACTACAGGTTCTCCTTGCAGAAGAACAATCTAAAATTGGAACCAGGCTGAACTGGTTGACTTTCCTCTTGGTTATAGTAGGTTTGTTAAATGCAGTGGCGCTCGCACTTCAAGTTTGGGGCAAGTAAAAATATATAACAAATCGCCTACGTGCTTTGTGCGCTTAGTGCCCCTCTGCCTGCTGTACGTGGGGTGGCACGGTCAGCTTGATGACCGTGCTTGAAATTGAAATTTATCTAAAGATGTTGAACCATGACCGCTAAACACTATTCCGACGAGTCTCATGCACATTATTTGACTTTTTCCTGCTATAAAAAACTTCACCTTTTTCTCGATGAAATCGTATATCGTCTTTTCCTCGATAGTTTAAATCAAGCGCACTCCCGAGCCCTTTTCAGACTGTATGGATTCGTCATTATGCCGAATCATGTACACCTGCTCCTTTTCCCCAAAGTGACAGTCTCGATTTCAGCGATCTTAACTGCCATTAAGCAACCCTTTAGCTATAGGGCTCTGAATTATCTGGGAAATATTAATGCAGGATTGTATCAGCAATTAACAGTGCGAAAAGGGGATAAACTAATCCGTCGCTTTTGGCAGGCTGGTGGGGGGTATGATAGAAATGTTTTCAAAGATGAGACATTCGTTCATACGCTCAATTATATGCACGATAATCCTGTTCGCAAAAAATTGGTAGCATCTCAAAGTGAGTGGAAATGGTCCAGCGCAAGGGTCTATGAGAAAAGAGAGCTTGATGTTATTAAACTGGATTATCCTGAGTGGTGGTGAATGAGATGAAAATCCTCCAATAAACTGCAGGGGCATCAAGCTGCCCCTGCCACCCAGTCCCTACAACTTTACTATATCGCAGCCCAATAATGCAAATTTCAAAGGAGAATTCAAATGAAACCGGTCAAACCAAATCTTAACAGACCACTTTGGAATCCTAAGTTCGATCAATATTTGTCAAAATATTCACCGGAGTTACAAGCGCGGATAAAGGAGAAATTGAAATTTCACGGGAAGGTTTCCTTAAATGGAATCAAACGCGCAGAAAAAGAAGTCCTTCAGGAAGTTGCTGACGGTAAAAGTACTTCGATTATGACTGTCGCTAATCTGACACTTGAAGAGCTGAAAACGCTCATTCGTGAGTCCGTCAAACAGACTCTTACCGAATTGCTCTCTGATCCTGATGAGGGGCTGGAGTTGAACTCTGAACTCCAAGTTGCGTTGCAGCACTCTCTCGCCGAAATTGAAGCGGGAGGTAAAACGCAACCTGCACAGGACGTAGCAGCTAAACTCGGTTTGGATTGGTAGAATGTACCAGGTCAATTTTACACCCAACGCCGAAGCCGACTTGTCTAACTTGGACATTTCCACCGCAAGAGAGTGCTTAGAAAGATAAAATGGCTGGCAGAAAATTTTGATGCCATATCTCCAGAAGAATTAGCAGGTCCCTGGAAAGGCGTGTTTAAATTGCGGGTCGGAGATTATCGTATTTTATACACCGGTGATCGATTGAAACAAGATATCGTCATCCATTTTATAAGACACCGCCGAGAAGTTTATAAGATTAAATAACCTCAGTCCCCTAATCTTCCTCTCACTCCACCTGATCTCCCCCCTCTTTTAAAAAAATCCAAAATAATACTTGACTTTATGTAAATAATACATTACATTATGTCTGCAATTAGTGACTAATCCACGGATGATCCCGCAAGACGACCATGGAAAACAAACTGAGATACTACAGGTTCATGCATCAAGAGATGACGCAGATGACGCTGGCTGAGCGAACCGGGGTGACTCGCCAAACCATTTTCGCCATTGAAAAGGGCACCTTCAATCCTTCGGTGAAGCTGGCGTTGAAGATGGCAAGGGTGTTCGGCGTCCCAGTGGAGGATATTTTTGCACTGGAAGAGGGCGATTGATTCGTCAGTTAAACCAGCGTCAGATCTCCGCTTCGCTAAGGACCTGACGCAACAAAGAATAGGTTATTCCGGACACGCTTCGCTTGCCGGAATGACAAGATTCAAGTAGTCGTTTCAGCGACTTGATCTAAACGAGCACCCGAATTCATTCGGGTGGTGAAAATTCCACCCTTCTATACGGAATTGAACCATGAAAAAATCCATCCCCGTCCTGAAAGCCGTCTGGTTTTTGCTGATTATCGGTTTGGTCTTCGTCGGAAGAGATCTGAATTTCGGTCTGGTGCTGACGCTGACGATCATTGCTCTGGCAGCCCCCATTCTGCGCGAAATCTTCTCCAAGTCCGATCTCGACGAACGTCAGATCCAAATCAGCCACTCTTCCAGCCACATCGCCTATTTCGTCTACACTGTACTCTTGCTCTTCGCCACAGCCCGCGAATGGCTGACAACCGGCGAAATCCCTTCAGCGCTGCTCTTCGTCCTGATCTGCTCCCCGTTGATCATCAAGTTCATCGTCTGCCAGTTGCAGGATTACGGCAGTGTCAAGGGATTGTCAGGCTTCTTCGATTTTTTCTTCCGCGGCATCATTCCTTCGCGCAAAATCGACGAGCGGCAGAACGAAATCGGCAACCTCTCCAGCCATATCGCCTTCTACGTCTTCCTAACCCTGACGCTGTTCGTCGTGCTGTTCAAGTACGTCCGGAATGGGAGGCAGGAACCGGATCCGATCTGGGACATGCTGCTCTTCACCCCGCTGATGGCGAAGCTCTATGCCAGCTATTTTCAGACCTATGACGCCGCCAGGGGAGCGCGATTCATTCTCTCGACGCTTGCCGGGTTGTTTTTCATTTTCGTAGCGCTGTCGCATGGTTTCAGTTTCGGAGCGCTCATGGAAGCCCTCCCCTTTCTGGTGATGGCGGGCATGATCTATCTGTCGAAATATGCACCAAAATTCGCCGGCATCGTCGTCATGCTGGTTGCAATCACCATGTTGGTTCTGATGAAGGGATGGTCACGTTTCGATTTCTATGTCGCCATCTTGATGTGGTCGTTGATTCCCATCCCGCTGTTTTTGTGTGGTCTGGCGTTTCTGACCGAAAAGCGTGAAAAGCTAACTGAAGTGATAACAAAGTAATTATCGATCTCCTTCATCGGAAATGGGCGATCCCAACCATCCCGCATCTACAGGGGTGCATGGCATACACACCGCATAACGATAGCATCTAATCATAAGGAGACATCATGTTTTGGAGCCTGTTGCTGGTCAACCTGGTCGAGGCGTTTGTCATCTGCGGAATCGTGGCTTTCCTTTTTAAAAAGCCCGTTTCACGTATCATGCAGCGTCTGGTCACCGATGACATCTACACCGCCTGGACCAAGTACATCACCTTCGCCATCTTCGTTGTCGGTATCTCCGGCGGTGTACGCATTTGGGATCTGGAGAAGTACATCAACCCTTCAGGCAAGGATAACATCATCCTGGAGCTGACAAAGGATCGCTGGATGCTGGAAGTTTTCCATACGGTCATCGCCACACTGCAAAGCATCGCCTGGATGATGTTGGTGTTCTTTCTCTTCGCCTTGATCGCCTACGTCATCGTGCGTGGATTCGAGATGAAGAAGCACGCTTGATCCTAAAAGGTTATTTTTAGCTAAATCACGTTCACCCAGGGAAAATCACACTGTCGTGGATTTCGGGGAGTCCATGGCATCTTAGATCATCAAAACAGGAGTGAAGAGATGAAACTGCAAATCGTTTGGATCGCTATCAGTCTCATGTTGTTCGGCACCGCAGCATCTGGACAGGGAACAGCCGGTGCTGACGCCAAGACGGATTCCGCTCAGGTTTATTTCGACGAGGGCAAGGCTCTTTTGGGAGCCAACAAACCGGCCGAAGCGCTGACCTGTTTTGAACGCGCCGTAGCGATTAACCCGAATTACATGGAAGGTTGGCGTGGCAAAGGTGTGGCTCTAATGTTCCTTGATCGCCAGGACGAAGCCCTGTCCGCCACCGAAAAAGCTCTGGCTCTGAAACCGGACGATTTAAAAGCTCTGAAAAATAGAGGTCGGATTCTCATGCGGCTGGGCAAGAATGAAGAAGCCCTCAAGAGCTTCCAGAAAGCTTCCGAACTCAAACCGGATGATGATGAAGCACTCATGGGACAATTCGCCATGCTGCGCGAATTAAATCGAGTGGATGACATGATCAAGGTGCTGGACCGACTGATTGCGTTGAAACCTGACGATCCCGAACGCTGGCTACGCAAAGCCATGGAAACTGCGGAAGCGGGCCGGCCGGAAGTATCGCTGGAAGCCCTCAACAAGTTGGACGAAATGCTGCCGGACAATGCTAGTATACCGATTAGCGGGGGGCAGTTTCAACTGACGAAGGACGTAATATGGATCTGCAGAGGACAGGATTACATGGCTTTGAACCGCCTGGATGAGGCTCTAAGCGCCCTGGACAGAGCAGTTAAGATGGATCCGAAGAACTTGGATGGTTGGAATATCCGCGGTACTATTTTAGCTAAAATGAAAAAATTTGATGAAGCTGTGGCTTCATACGACAAGGCAGCTCAGTTGAAGCCTGATTTGGCTGATCCGGTGTACAATCGCGCTTGTGCTTATGCCCTTAAGGGGGACAAGCTTAAAGCTTTGACAGATCTTAAAAAGGCAATTGCGATGAGCGGGGACTGCAAAGCTGCCGCCTCCAAAGATGAGGATTTCAAGAGCTTGTGGAGTGACCCGGAGTTCAAGAAAATAACGGAGTAGATCGAATTCCAAGAATCATGCTGCTGGGAGTCGGGTCTTTGTCCCCGATTCCCAGCGTTAATTTACTAACGGTTGGAGACTACGATGACCACACACCGGAGATACAACCTCATTCTAATGCTTGGTTTGGTACTTCTCACAGGCTGTGCGACTTTTCGATCTGATCTGAACGGTGCATATCAAGGAGAGGTTAAGAGAAATCTCGGCAGTCCGCAGGTCAGCGCGCTTTTTATCTTCACGCATGTCCATCAGACTCTTGGTTACGATGCCATACCGAAGGTAGTCGGTAAAAAGTCGATGATCCAGAGTTTTGACGACGTTTTCCATGATGCTTTGGGTGAATTCAGTAACCTCCGGAAATACGATACCTTCACCGAAGAAGCAGGCGACGTCAATCATCCGGAAAGACGCTCATTGCGGGATAGTTTGACCACACAAAACGACTATACGGTCAAAATCCGGATCATCGAGGAGAGGCACTTCGCTCCCACCTTTTTCGCCGGATTTGGCAGCGTTATATCTGCAACTGTGTTGCCAATGCCTTATCGTCAAACCTATCGGATGGAAACTGAGGTCTATTCCCGCGGTGGCAGCCTGGTTGGGAGCTATCATCGACAGGCTTACCTTTCCAAATGGGTGGAGTTGCTGCTCGTCTTCGCCTACCCCTTCTGTCCTGAAGACCGAAAACGAGAAGAGGTGTTCATGCTGATGCTGCATGATACCTTCAAGCAGATTGAAAGTGAGAACGTGCTTAAGCCACTTTAAGCATCCACCTTCACCGAGAACTCTTACGAGTCGGTGGTATATTATAACGATAGGGCGCAGTCCGTCAGTTGATGGACTGCGCCAATGATGGCTTTAACTAATTCATCACAATTACGCCGTACCTATTGACTACTCTCCTCTCGCAAGATCGAACACAGCGACACCTTCAAGTGGAGCGGGCGAAACCGATCTCAATTCTTCTGCCGATGAAGCCTTACCTACCAGGATCCCTATGGCTAATCCTGCCAACGACGCCAGGATACCCACGATAATGTATCCCAAATAGGTATTCGCCAGCCATGCCGGAGCATAGGTGTGGTTCCAAACCTTGTATTCCAGAACATAGAAGACAACGTTGCCCAGAAAGCCGAAAATCGCTGCCAGCAGTATACCAAGCCGATTTGCTTTCTTCCAGAAAATGGCGAAGGCAGGTATGGCAATCGAAGCTGTGAGCACACCCGACGACAGCGTGTAAACGTCCATCAGCGAATTAGCATTCAGCGCATAGATCAGAGCCAGAGTTATAGCCAGCACCGAAAGCACACGGGACGCTCCCGCTATAGCTGCGCGGGACATCTTCTTCAGGAATACCGGGTGGATCAGATCGTAGATCATCGGCAGTGCTGTCACATTGGCGAAAGTGTCAATGGTTGACATCTGTGCTGCTAAAATCCCCACCAACATCAATACCTGCACCCAGATGGGGAGGTATTTAAGGATGATCGCCGAGATGATGCCGGTGGCATCTGCTCCGATGGCGGCTGAACTGGCTTCGACGCCGGGGGGAAAGAGAACGATGGCGTTGAAGGCAATGATGGTCGGGAGGATGATAACAAACGTCCAGATCAGAACCAATCCGATCCAGGCTCCTTTCTTCGCCTCCTTCAAACTGTTGGCTCCTTGAATTCGGATGAGGAGGTCCTGTTCGATCATCCATCCGGGGAGATAGGCGATCAGCAGGATAATAGGCATGGCGATACCACAAGCCAGCAGTTGGAACATGGCTCCTTCACCATAGTTGGGAGTCGCTACCTTAGACAGCGCATCTAAAATGTGTCCTCCGGTTTGTGCTGTGGCAGCGTTATAGCTCACGATTGCCAACAGCAGGATGAACGGAGCGCAGAGGAAGAACTGGAAGACGTCCGTCAGTACATTGGACCTGAATCCGCCGAAGTAGGTGTAGGTCATGATGGTGGCAATGACGATCAGGATCACGGCGTTGGGAGATATCCCCAGAAAGGGAGCCGCCAAATGCCCGCACATCCAGGCTTCGGCTCCGGTCCAGGAGGTGAACACGAAGATGGAGCAGAGTGCCATGACTGTGCGGGTGTTACCTCCGAAACGTTTTTGCAGTGCTTCCGGCAGAGAGATGGCAGGCAGCCTTCTGACGAAGGGAACCATCCATATGATGATAATGCAGAGGATAAACCAGGGCAGTGGTAGTATCCAAAGCCCGGAAAGCCCCATCATGTAGATCATCGACATACCATACCCTAACCAACCCAGCATCAGCCAGCCGGATGCCAGTGATACCGCCAGCCTCCAACCCGGGAACTTGCGGCTGGCAATCCAGAAATCAAGGAGTTGATTGGTGCCGGATTCGCGATGAATCCTGTTATATATGCGCCAGCCGATCCAGATGTTGAACAGTAAATAGAGGATCGAGGCGGCCCAGAACCAGAATGATGCTGTCATTGGACGCCTCCGAAGCTATAGAAGAAGTTCAATCCCAGCCCAAACCACAAATTGCTGCTGATGTCTTTGCCGTTAACGTTTTTAAAGAGATCGGCGATATCCTTGTCCAGGATGGTCGCATAGCCCAGCTCACCGCTCACGCTCATGTAAGCACCCCATTTCGGGGGGGCGTAAGCCAGATTCAGAGATCCAGTGAAATCGCAAAAACCTGCTTTATCCATGCCAAACCAGTACTGGTGGTGATTTTTATTTCCATACCCAACCGATGCATTCAGGGTAGGTGTCAATCCGGGGATTGCGTTCTGGGTGAACGCACGGCTGAGTTTTGGCGAAATGTAGGCGCCTTTCGCCATCTGCAAGTCAAAATATCCTATAACCGAGGCGGTAAGGATTTTAAAATCCGAAGCAGCTTTCAGGTAGAGTTCACCAGTGTTCGGGTAAAAGGTGTTGGGGTAGGAGTATTGAGCCCAACCAATGGAGGCATTTATTCTGCCGAAGGCTCTGGTGTAATCGAAGTAATAATCGAGTTCGGAGACCTTGTTCCTATTGGTATTGCCGGCGGCATCTTTCAGCGTATCGGTCAGGTTTACAGACCCGAAGATTGTGACCGTCACACCGTGTGAGCTGAACCAAACGTCCGGCCAGAAAACGGATTCTGTGTTCCAGGGCAGGCCGCGGAAAATGTACTTACTTTTGAAGGCGGCATCAGCTCCGACAGTTGCTTGACACCAGGCGTTTGTGGCAAAAATAAAAAGGAAAGCAACTACCGCTACTTTCCATAGGATGGATACCCGAGTGTTCATGTCTTCCTCTCCGTTGGTTGATGATTGAATGTGAGCAATCCATCTCCCGGAGAGGACATTTTAGCCGATCAGGTACACCTCCCCGAAAGAATCGTTTGCATGGTCGATTTCTTCAGCAGTCCAGTCTGAACTGCGTTAATTGTCTCTCAGGAACAGTGCAAATTATCTCCATTTGTCATTTAGGATGGGCTGGCATATGTGCCAAGCCACATCGTGGGCGTTAATATACGGAGTCGGGTGAATATTGTCAAGGAATTTTCACTAATTTTTACATTTGCGGGGACGGGCATGCCGTTAGAAGATACATTATTTATTACGGAAGACCGCAGCTAATTTTACATACTCATCCGCTGACCATAGGATCATCTCAATTTCCTTCGGACTCAGGGCGCGTTTAAATTCTGCTGGATTGCCAGCCACCAGCTGCCCTGATTTGACTCGAAATCCTGGTCGGACCACGGCTCCGGCAGCCACCAGACTATGTTTTTCGACGACAGCACCATCCAGAATCACTGCGCCCATCCCGATCAGGCACTCGTCTTCAATCGTGCAGGCGTGGACGATGGCGCCATGTCCCATGGTGACGCGGCTGCCGACCGTGCAGGGGAATTGATCATGGGTAACGTGGAGAATACAGCCATCCTGGATATTGGTATCCTCTCCGATGGTGATGGGCATCTGGTCGCCGCGCAGCACCGTCTGAAACCAGATCGAAGATCTGTCTCCGATACTGGTATTCCCAATAATCACGGCTCCTTCAGCGATGAAGACGTCCTTTCCGATCGTGGGATAATTTCCTGCAAATGGTATGATCATACTTGACTTTATTGATATTGTAATGGCTTATTACAGTGAATTTTTCTTCCAGGGCCAGATCCACTGGCCCGTGAGTTTCCTCTGATAATAGCGGCGAGCGGAAAGTTTGTGGTGTAACTCTCGTTCGTTGGATTCTTCGCCAAAGGCAATTCCAGTCAATCGGAACGTTTTCCGGTGGATGAGATTGTAGGGTCCCATCATGTACAGGGTGTGTTTGTAGCCCAATTCTGCCGCGATGGCGTCGGTTACATCGTTGCCATCGCTGGGATATTGGCCGTTGGGATAGCAGAATAGTTCGCACTCGCGACCGACTTCCCGTTCAATCAAGGCTTTGGATATAAGCATTTCTTCCCGGGCTGTGGCTTCGGTTTGTCGGCCGATAATCAGGTGGTGGTGTGTATGAGAACCGAACTCCATCCCTGCAGCGGACATCTGACGGATCATATCCCAATTCAGAGCGGTTTCATGTTTTCCTAAAAGCGGCACATCGTCCAGAGCGGGGAATCCAAGTTCGGTAACGATCTGTTGCAATTCCGCTGTAAATTCCTTAACGGGAAGAGCTTTCAAGTGGCGGCGCAGTTTTAATGCTACTTCCAGTCGATATTTCTCATCTTGCAAGGAATAGGTCTGCCACCCGGCGGGAGTCATGATGGTTATTTCAGACTTTCCCGTGTGTTTTAGCGCAGCATCTAGCTGGTCCACCCAGAAACGAAATCTGCCGTTGATAAATTCAGTCGTCAGAAAAAAAGTGGCTTTGATCCCGAATTCTTTTAGAATGGGGAAGGCGATTTCGTAATTGCCGAAATATCCATCATGGAAAACGATGAAGAGGGTTTTAGCTGGGGGTTTTATGCCTTGCCGAGCCCGGCGCAGGGTTTCTTCCAAACCCGCAATGTTGAAGCGCCGTTTATACCAGAGGATATGTTGTCGCAGCGCTTCGGCGCTGATATGCTTGCCGAACACATTATCCAAGCCGCCGAGAGACGTAGGAGTGCTTCCGTGGTAGGTTACTCCCTGAACAAGTACAGGTCGCGTCATGCCTGATCCGAGTGAATATCAAGATGTACGAGAGTGTCAAAGTGAAATGTTGGATAATACTGGTTAAATTTCATCTGGGTGGTGATTTTTCTAAAATTATCCTGAATGTGGAACCATGATCCAGGCGGCTTTCAAGCAGGTGCAATTCTCCCCGATGTAAGTTTTCGATGATATATCTGGTTAAAGCAAGTCCGATACCACGCCCTCCGATTCCGGTGGAAAATCCAGGAGCAAAGATACGTTTTTGATAGCGCGCTGGAATCCCTTCACCGTCATCCATGACGTCCAACGTCACAGTGGTACGAGTTTCGGAGGATTTGATGGTGATGTTTCCGCCGCGTTTCTGCAGAGCATCCACCGAATTCTTTACCAGATGTTCCAGCGCCCAGGTTAAGAGGACCGGACTACCCCCCACGGTGAGATTTTCGCTGACGTCGACGTGAATTTTTATTCCCTGTCCCGATGATGGCAGCCTCGGGGCGAAATAGCTCACGACTTCAAGGCAGATCTTATCAAGGATCACGTCCTCAATGCGCAGCGGCGTAGCGATTTGGTGCAGACGTTCGGAAGCCTGGATCAATCGCGCCAGGCTCTGGTTCAACTCGTTGGCGATGCGAGCGGGATCCTGAGTCTGGGGGAGAAATTCCAGCCATCCCATAAACGCTGAAAGCGGCGTTCCCATCTGGTGCGCCAGTTCACGGGCGATGCCCTCCCATAAGAGGCGTTCGCGCTCCCATTTACTCTGTCTGCCGGATGGTTGCTTCTGGGTCATTTCAGCAGCACCATTTTGCCGGAATTCGACCAATCACCGACGGTTATTCGGTAGAGGTATACCCCGGATGGTAGATCTGAACCATCGAAGACGATCTCATGCGATCCAATACTATATCCGGAATGTTGATGGTAAACCTCGCTCCCGCTGGTATTGTATACCGTGAAGTCCACGGTCGCAGGTTCGTCAAGATCAAACCGGATCGAAGTGGTGGGGTTGAAGGGGTTGGGATGGACGTCGTACCATCCCAGCGCTGAGCGACCTATCGTAACTTCAGACTGAAGCACCGAACTCGGAGGCAGCTTTTCAATCTCGATAGTGTCAGATGACCAGCAGAAATCAGGATAGGTGCCCGCGTAGGTGACAAAACGAGTGATGCCTTCCGGTACAGATCGGAGAACTTGTTGAGTTTTCTGCACGGATGTATTGGCTCCGGCGGGTACAAACGCCTGGACAGCACCAAAGACGGAATCCGGCAGAATATATTGCGGGAAGATCATTTTCCACCAGACATTGACGGTCAAACCGACTGCAGTCTGATTCGAAACGGATAAAATGTAATCGAAGGAACCGCCTTCGGCGGGGATTTGTACCGGGGAGATAAGCGGTAGTGCGTTTACATTCACATTTTCTTCAGTCTGTTGATATCTAAGGAGCAGAAATTGGGCATCGTCCTGATCCCCATAATAGAATTGTCCGGCAACGATAACGTTTCGGCGGGCATCGAGGACAATGGCATTGCCGCGCTGCATACCGTCATTGTGCTCGCAATATCTCGCCAACCACTGCAAAGCGCCATGTGGTGAATATTTGAGTGTTATGCATGCCACTTTGAACGGAGAAAACATGCTGCCGCTTCTACCTGTAACGTATACATTGCAATCTTGATCGACGACCATGGCTGCTGCTCCATCGCCGCACCAGGGAAGCCCCACCAAATTTCTCATCCAGAGCAATTCGCCAGTGTCACTATATTTTAAAGTAAGGAGACCGAGGGAATCCGTTCGTCCGGTGATGAGGACACAACCGCTCGCATCCACCGTGATATCTTTAACTACCCCCTCTTCAACCAGCGAGATGTCGAAATGGTTCGACCATTGCAGGGTTCCTGATGGATTGTATTTAACCAAAACAATGCGATTGGTGGAATATAAATCCTCACTGGTCCCGGCAACATAGACATTAGCCTCCGAATCCGAAGCCATTACGCTGGGTCTATCGTAGACGGTGGGCGTCCCGTATCGAGCTTCCCACAGTAAAATACCACTTGAGTCGTACTTAAGGGTGACGAAGTCGCTATTGTAGGCGGAGCTGGTATCGACGTCGCTCGGACCCGTCACATAGATATTCCCTTCCGGATCTACCACGATATCTTCAGATTGATCATCTCCATTCCCGACTCCATTGTAACGCGCCGACCACTGTTGTACGCCCACAGCATTGTATTTTACCGTCGCAAAGTCATAGCTCGTCCCGCTGCCGGTGCTGAGACCTGTCACATAAATATCTCCTGTCGGACTAAGCGCAATTGCCTGGGGAATATCCACATAATGGTTCGGTCCATCGTACCAGGCTACCCATTGTTGCACCCCATCAGCGCTGATCTTGATGGTCGCATAATCATAAACGGTATTGAATCTCGAGCTCCACCCAGTAACATAAACATTTCCAACTGCATCCACTGCGAAGTCGGAAGGGACGTCTGCGTCGTTGCCTGCCCCCGTATAGATCGTCGTCCAGAGACGATTTCCAGACTGAGCGTACTTGTTAATCACAAAGTCGGTGGATGTGGTGGAAGTCCACCTCGAACCCAAGGTGTAGATATTTTGAGCGGAGTCGAGGGCGACATGTGAAAAACCGCCGGTAAGATGGCTCCAGTAATGAATTGCCCACTCCTGCCGGACGATTGCGTCAGTCTCGCTTGAAATAAGCACCGGCAAAACCGCCGCCAGTACCAATAATCGCAGAATTGAATGCAACTTCATGTCTGGTCCTCCTTAGTTAACCGTGCAGGTTGTTTTTTAAGGAAATACCTTCAGAGACGATTGATTATCTCCTTTTCATACCGATTGCCATTATCCCGCCACCGTTGGGATTCCCGACATTCATATCCAGGTACATGCAAACCCAGGCGACGGGATAGGCAAAGCAGAAGTAGAGTCCCACCAACGGGAGTAGCCAGGTTCTGCCGTGCAGCCAACCCATAGGCCATTTTTGCAGTAATTTCCACCCGATATTCCCCCAGGGACCATAGGTGATTTCGAATCGCTGCAGGTCCAACCCGGCTTCGCTCATTTTATCGGACAACTCACGCCAGGAGTACCCGGGACGAACGTGCTCATCGATATAGACTGCGGCGCTGGGATGCACTCCATCAAAGTAGGGCGTAGTCAACATGAATAATCCACCCGGTTTCAATGACCTGGCTATGTTGGCGATGACCTTCCGGTCATCTTCGATATGTTCCAGGACGTCAACCGAGAGCGCCAGGTCATAACGGTTTTCTTCCTCCATAGTCAACAGGTCGCCGATGATAAATGCGGCATTATGCAGATCCATTTTATCAATGAGACGATTGCCGGAATCCACCTGTTCCTGCTTCACGTCCAGTCCGATGATTCTGGCTTCGGGGAATGAGCGCGCCAGCCGGATGGTGTATTGACCGAACCCTGAGCCTGCATCCAGAATTTCGGTGGGATTGAACTTTTGCTTCTTCAACCGCTTGATTTCGCGAGCGATGTAGCGTGAACGCAGGAAAAGCCTATCCAGCGCGGCGAAAAAGAGACGACGCAACAGTGCGCTGTCACCGACAATCCGCTCCAGGCGGTCTTTTACGAGATCGTATTGCAAGAGTCTACGCTGCGGTTATATCCTTATTCCGACGCTTCTGTAATAATCCGATCGTCAACCCCGCTAAAATCAGGACTATCCCGGCCCACTTCAGCAGGTTCCCCTTTCCCATACTCTCAGGTTTAAAGGACATCTCCAGGTGGTGTTTGCCCGATGGAATAAGGACGCCGCGGAGAAGGAAATTGGTCTTGTAGATTTCGACCGGTTGACCATCCAGCAAAGCTTTCCATCCGCTGGGGTAGTAGAGTTCAGAGAGCACCAGCAGCTGATTGCCGCTGGTTTCAATGTCCAGGGAGAGGTGATCCGGAGTTCGCTGTTTCCAGTTCACGGAGCCGGTCGCCTGTTCATCCAGCGATTGCGCCAGAGGCTTCTCCAGGAGGGCTGCCTGGCTGACGTCGAAATTGCCCGCTCGCAAGATAGAGAAGATCTCGCTCGCAGAAGCCACAGCGACGGCTTTCCCCACCAAAAAGGCGCGCGGCAAACCGGGCAGGAAACGATAGACCTTCTGTTTGGCATTGGCATATACTTCTTGCAAATCAGGATGATTGAAGGCTCTATCGCTGATAAAGTAACGTGTATTGAGCAAGCTGAGCAGCGCCGGATTATTGAAGGTCAAAGAATCCATGGCTTCCTGAATCAGTCGAGTCTTGGCGCCGGTGTAACCGGATATGGATTCCAGGCGGTGCACCAGGTACCAGTCAGGATTGCGCGACTGCGTCAGGGGGAAGATGCGGTACGGTTCCGGATCTTTTTGCAGGAATTTGACGACGTCGTCTGCAGCGAGATAATCTTGAAGTACTTCAGGGGAGGTTGGATGAATCAACTTCTTGTCGAGGTGGTTGAGTTCGAAGACGACCGCTATGGCAGCTCCGGCAATCAGCAGCCAGCGGGGAGCATTCTTCAGCAGTACGAGTACGGCAGCGCCGTAGATCAGGATGATCATGAGGAGCAATCTGCCCAGGTCTCCGGTGAAGAGGTCGAAGGCCGCGCCAGCTCCCTGCCCCTGCCATTGCGGGCGCATGTCCGCTACCCAGCCAGACCAAATAGGCCGCAGAGCCGCCTGAAGTACGAAGAGCAGCAAACAGAATCCTGCGGCAATAGCGCCGACCATCATGAACTTGCGCCCCAAAGCCGCGGCTTTTTCCCCACCCTGGCGAGCAATTTCCCAGATCGCCTGGAAAGCTATCCCCGCCAATATCACCATGGGAAGAAATACCAGCACCTGCATCAATGAAGGCACGCGGAATTTGTTGAAGTAGGGCAATAAAGCATACAGGGGTTTGTAGAGAATGGGCAGGAAGTTGCCGAAAGAAACGATCCACGCCAATGCCGCCAGGACCAGCAGGAAGGTGGTGGTTCGATCTCGTTTCAGCACCAACGCCCAGGGAGCCAACAGTAGAACCAATCCACCCCAGTAAAGCGGCATATCGGTGAAGGGCATATGTCCCCAATAAGTCTCACCGCCAAATCCATAGAACGAGGGGAAAATGTAGGTGAGCGATTCCAGGGGATGAAATGACCAGGCGGTGGCGTAATCCCAAGCGGCTCCACCGGTAGAGCCACCTCCTCGGATGGAGAACTGGCTGTATTCCTGCACTTGCAGGTAGAGTGGCGCGGCGATGGCAAACCCGATCATCCCCGCCGCGGCCATGTAGGCAGTGGCAGTGAGGTTTTTCTTCAGATCAGATTTCCCGCCGACGATAAAGGCATAGACGACATAAAGACCCATCATCATGGCGCCGTAGTAGGCAATCTGAACGTGGAGAGCCAGCAATTGGAGCCCAAACGCCAGCGCCAGCAGAGCAGCCCAGAACGGTTTCGGTTGTTCAAAGACTCGCCGGGTAAAATACAAGACCCAGGGCAGGTAGGCGATCCCCATTAGCTTCGATCCATGTCCCACGTCGGCGAAGACCACCATAGGCGGATTGAAAGCGAATAAGATGCCACACAGCGCCGAGATGGTCCAGTGCACCTGGAGATGCCGCAACAGCAGGTAAACCCCGATTCCTGCCAGCAACAGGTGAAAGAAGAGCCAACCGAACTTCGTGCCCAGAAACAACAGCGAAAAGAGCGATTGAAACGGTTCATTAAAGGCGAAGTAGCAATGGTTGGCGTAGAGCAGGCTGCCCACCATGGGCATTCCGGCGAAGATATAGGGGCACCACCCAGGTATGCTGCCTTGTTGGCGGAAGTCGTCTCCCATTTTAACAACGGGAGCGGCGGCGAGGTTATCTCCACCGAAGTTGAAGTCATAGTGATTGAAGATGATACTGGGGAAGATCAGCAGGGTGAAAAGGTAGATAGCTGCTGCTGCCAGCAGGAAGGTCTTCCAACCGGGCATGTCCTTGTCGAACCAGGTTGGCTTGATCTGAGCGGCCGTTCTCTCTTTGCCGGTGGTCTTGAAAGATTGAGATGGCTTCGATTTCTTGCTCAAGGGGAACCTCGAGATGGAATGGGATTAGCAAACTATATCAGGGAATCGATGAGTGTTCTGGTGTGAACCGCACCACCCACAAGGTTCGATAGTCCTGCCCCAGGCGGAGCAGCGGCAAACGAGACAGGTTACAGGCGCGTTCAGGCTGACGTAAGAATAGTCGACTCCAGAACCGATTTAACCAGTTGGTCGAAATCAACAAGCTGACCAGAAAATGCGTCAGAGTGCTTTCACCCGGAATTTCTTTGAACGCCACGCCATTATTCGTCAATATATCACGGATGGTTGCAGCATCAGGCAGTTTCTGTTGCAGGTGTTCCTGCAGCCAATCAGGTGGATTGATTTTAAGCAAGTGATACAGTTCCGCAATATAATGATCGATGCGGCGCGCCGGTTCACCACAAGGGCACGCCATCAGTAATGTGCCTCCGGTCACCCGCAGCATTTCGCGGATGGCGGCAGGACGTTGTTCGCCGCTCAAATGTTCGAGCATATCCGAAGAAATCACCCGATCGCAACGGTTATCCTTGAAGGGCAGCGCCGTCGCCGATGCTTTGATTGCCTTCAGTCCAAAGGCTGGCTTTTGAGCAAAGGCGATATCCACACCGATGACGTTTTCGGCGACGAAATCAGTGATGCCCCGTGATCCGGACCCCACTTCCAGGAGCAGACCTCCGCTTTGAAATTCATGCTGACTTAGAATGGCGCCGAAGCGGATAGCCTGGTCAAGCATTATTTTGTCAGGTATTGCTGTATGGTATCAACTCAGTTTGCTGATGCTGCCATTGCCTTCTTCAGTGTCTCAATATTCCCGGACATGATGCGAATGTATGAATCGAGATCATCTGAACCGCTGGCGGCGGGATCGAGAGAATAGAGCGCAACCCCGCTCTCCTCGCTGAGCATCTTCCCCAAGCGGTCGGAATACTGCGGTTCGATGAAGATACCGATGGGTTTTAGATCCCTGATCCGCTGCGCCAGTTCAGCCAGATATCGCGCAGAAGGCTCAGCGCCCGGTTCTGGTTCAATCAATCCGACTATATCCAACTCCATATCACGTGACAGGTAATCAAAGGCTTCGTGTTGGGTGACAATCCTTCGATTTGCGGCTTTTACGATCAAATCCTTGATCAGCGCGCCGAGGGAATCAAGACGGACGGCATAGCGTTCGGCATTCGATTTGAAGAGCTCCGCCTGATCGGGCAAGGCTTCACCCAGCTTTACGCCGATGTAGCGGGTCATCTTTGCCGCAGCAAAGGGGCTGCCCCAGGCATGAGGATTCAGCAGCCTGCCTTGTGCTGAAGGTAGGTGTTCATGTTCACCGTGTTCGTCTGTTCCCGTTATTTCAATGGCTTCCACCGCATCCCCTGCTCGAATGATCGTGAGATCTTTCCGCTGGAGATAAAGCGATGTCTCCAGAAAAGCTTCCATGTTCAAACCGTTCATCACCAGAACGTCTGCCTTTTCCAGTGATGCTGCGTCCACTGGCGTTAAAGCGTAGTTATGCGGACAACCCAGGCTGGCAGGCAGAAGACTATGTACCGCCAGATGCTGCGCACCGACTGTCACGTTCCGGGTCATGACGTAAACCGGCAGAAAGGTGCACAGAACGTCTATTTGCCCTAAATCAACTGACCGATCAGATTTATTGCAACCTGCCATTACAATCAGCAGAGAAAGGGTAGTGATGATCGAGAACCGCTTCATGAGGATTAGTACAGCGTCAAGTCACTTCCGACAAATTTGATTAGAACCTGAGGCAAAGGAGGCGGATCGGGAGGTGCCCGACCCGCCTGTATTTTCAGTTTGCTTTCTTCAGAACCAGGGTCCTATCGTTTACCTTTTCAGCTTTCAGCAGGATATTGCGCCATTCCTGCCAATCTGACGCCGGGATTTGCACTTTTGGTAATATAGTGGTTTCGTGAATTTTTACCACCTGACCATCTGCGCTGACCGTCCGGATAAACTTAAGATTTTCCGTCTTCTTTTCGAACGAAGGCGGCAACGAGACCATCTTCCAACCGTCAGGAAGGCGGAAGGTGAGTTCCAGATCGATGCTTCCTGCGTGATCCAGAAAGATGGGAACATCGCGTTGGGCATGATTTAATGCCAAAACTGAGGGTAACAATCCATGAATACTGAGGGGCGCCCACGGAAAAACAAAGCGCATCATTCCACCCAGAGTGTCCGTCAATGCCCCTGATGCAAAGTCGCCGTTGTAGGCTATTTTATCGGAGGTCTGTTCAAAGACCTGAGCCTTGATAACTTCAGTGTCGGTCAGCAGCCCATCGAGCCAGCCTTTTACGAACTCAGATCCTTTTTGGTGCCGCGCCTTTTCGAAATCAGCCAGTTGTCCGGTCGTCCGAATCTGTATTGAGCCGGTTGCGCTGCCATCGGAAGCGAGGGTTCCATCCAGAGTGATTTGAACGCGGTTGTCGGTATAGGCTTCCAGAGGCATTATTTTCGGCGCCTGAGCCGGTTGAATTCCGATATAGCTTTCGCCCTGTGGAGGCAGGAAGTTCAACATATGATGCACCGGGTCCAGGCGGCAGAGCAAGGTACCGGTTTCGATATGGAACGAGTACCGTTCACGACCGTTCAGTCCGGGCACTGCCAGCAGGTTATCCGTCAACAGATAGAGCCTTGCCTCAAATCCCAGTTCCTTCAAGGCTGCGGCATAGAGAGCAGCCAGATCGGCAGGGCTGCCGTACCCGGTGCTGAAGGTACGATCAGCAGTTCGATAAGTGACCAACAAGTCGGGATCACTCCAGTTCTTCAAGGCGATGCGATCTTTGACGAATACGATCAACGAGTCGAGGCGGGTTAAATCGTCTTTGATTTCCTTGAGGGGTTTCAAAGCACTCAAGAATGATTCATTCGCCTTGACTGCAACGCCACAACGCTGGCTCACTGTCTTGGTAAAATCATCCCAGCCTGGACATGTGCTGTAGCAAACTCGCGGTAGATACAAAGCAGATTTGGAAGCAGCTTCGGCAAAGTCCTTTCCCGCCAAATTGGTCATCTTCCAACTGATGACTTCCTGATCGCCATCCTTCAGGCGTCTGCCAGCCGGAGCTCCATTCTCTTCTTTAACCTGCAGTCCTCGGTTCGTTGCGGATTTAATTATGATTTCGCGCTCAAGAACGGGTTCTCCTCCGCCCAGCAACACCTCGCCCCAGGACCAGGGATAGAGAGCTTTTTTATCGCGGATAACGTATTTCAATTCGGTTACGGCATCCGTTTCGATGCCGAGGTGCGTTACCACCATCTGTCTGTAGTGAGTAAAATCCGGCGCGAGATCGAGACCGAAAGGAACCATGGGATTGAAGCCATTGGGAGTCGTGTCGATCTTGCGCCCATCGGTGGTGTGAACTCGACTGATCAGGACTTCCAATTCCTGTCGGTCGGAATCGTAGGCCAGATGCGGGTCGCCGTAATCGTCCCAGGCGTTATCGAAACGCAGGTAGCGCACGATATGCTCTTCTCTATCGACCCTGCCGTCGTTATAGAGGGTAATGGTCGTGCCATGATACAAGATCGCTGTGTCGGTCAGGGGCATTTTGGCTGCTTCAGAGCGCTTTTTCAGTATGCCATTGATATCCGCTGCCTGCAGCACCAGAGCCAGGCATAGCAATGCCGGTAGAACCAAACTATATTTGGTGATCTTCATGATTGAGTTCCTTTCTTCAGCAGCCAGTTCTTTCCGGCAAAATCCTTGATGGCATCATAAGACCCTTTAAGCTCGCCATTGAATTTCGGTTCAATGATGCGTTGACTGATGACGTACTCGATTTTCGAAGTATAGGTCCTCCCCTTTTGAGCGGCTTCGGTGCGGCAGGACGCCCATTTTCCTCCGACTTGATCGGGTTCGGGAGCATTCTTCAGGTTGTACCCTGCAGGTAATTCGATGGACTCGCTGATGATCACCTGACGGGTGTTGTAAACGAAGATCGGGTTGGTGCGGGGATCATCCTTCAGGTCATTCACCAGATCAAAGCCACGCGGGTAAGCCTGGGCGAAATTCGCGGCTGCGGGAGCGAACAGCAGGTTATCGCCTGCTTTTAAAGCATAGCCCGGTACCTTGAAGCGAATATCCAGGCGATAGGGTTTGCTCAAGTCCTCAATGTCGCTGGACGAGAATCCCAGGAACTGTGCATCCGGAGAGATCTTGGCAAGCCAATTCGAGAACAGAACTGAATGCTTTTCTCTGGGTGTGTAGGCGACTCCACGGCGCAGGCGCGTGTCACCATAGGATGTTCCCTGTAGAGTCACCGTTCCTTCCAGATCGCCGTTTTCATTCAGCTTCCCTTTGAGTTCGATATTGGTCTGGTTCTCCTCGGGCTTATAGTAGCGAATTTCCATCCGGTTTTCACCCTGCGGCGAGCCGATGACGTAATTCTGGTTCGCTTCGGCGGGTGACCAGAGATCCATGGCGTACGGCGTCCAGGTGGGATCGATCATGGTATAGGAGCCATCCTGGCGTTTGACCGCCACCACGCAGTGATTAAACTGGTCGGCGGGCACCATTTCGACGCGAGCCCCTGCCATCGTCATGGCAGGATAGACAGTAAAGCCGAGAGCTCGCAGCAGCGTAATCGACATGCCGGCGATATCCTTGCAGACGCCGGCGCGATCACGCATGGTCATGGTGCCGGGATGCAGGACGTAGCCTTCTCCTTTGCCCATGCTGATCCCGGAATACCGGATATTCTGCGCTGCCCAGTGGAGACAAGCAGAGATCTTTTCATCCTCGGTTTTCATTCCCTTGGTGATGTCTTTAGCCACTCTCATTACGTCCTCATCTGCGCCGAAGACGGTATCGTTGACCGCGAAAAACCAGCGCGACCTTTCAGGCCAATCCTTGATGGTGGCTAAAACAATCTTGGGAGCAAAATCGGTGGCGTCCGGTTGGCGGGGATCATGTTTGATAGCAGGGACATTCCTTTTCCAAAAGGTATAGACCAGCATATCCCCTTCAAAACCCAGCCTGGTGAAAACTTCGCCGTTGTAGTTCTCATATTGCGCCGGTTTATCCTTCGAGATCTTCATCTCGTAGATTTTCTCACGGATGGGATGGTTTTCGGCGAAGGTGATCACGTCATAGAACTGTCCGCGTTGCGGGGGGACATATCGCTCCTCGTCGGCTGATCCCTCACCCAGATAGGCGATTTGAAATCCCTTGCGATACGTTTTAAATTCCACGGCATCGCCGACGTTTAGTCGTGGCAGAGCGAGCACTCTCATCCGAGGTCCCCAATAAATCGCGCTCTGCGGCTGCGGCAAGTCCAGAGCCGCATTGGCATCCAGAGTCTCCTGGCTGCCGTCGGCACGATAGATGACTGCCATCTGTGGAGTAAATACCATGGTAGCCGGATCGAAATCCAAACGGAGCGCAGTCAATTGCCGGGCGCCATCCCAGCTCAGGACTTTGAGCAGTTTGTGATTAACGACATGTGACAGTCCGGTATCTTCGACTTTCGTGAAAGTGGAGTCAAAGACCACGGCAAGATCGGCATCAGCATAAATGCCTTCCGTACCGATTTCGTTGATCAGAGCGCGGTAGGGATCGTCTGCATAGGCAGGAGGGGTTGACAATACCCATCCTACCATGAAGGTTAGAAGCAACAACTTGGTCGGTTTGGTCATAGTTCTTCCCGAGGTTAGTGATTTCGTTTTATAAACTATGTAATTTAAGGCGATTTCGCTCGAATTGCAAGGGAAAAGCGACTCAGAACTCAGCGGGAACCCGGAGGCAACTGGTGGTTATGAAAGGGAACAGGAGAAGTCTCACCATCAAATTGTGAAAATCTGAAGGGATTATCTTCCAAAAACACTGCCTTGCAAACAACCCTGCGGCGCTCTGCAACAAAGCGAAAGGCAAGTCACCACATCACTGGCAAAGATTCCTTGATGACCCAGTTTTAATAACACGGATCAGCTCTGGGAGTAGAATAGCTCCTAAATTTCAATAAGTTAGGTTGATCGCTCATCTTGGGGATTCGATAGCGCAGAACTTGTCGGAGGATGCCTCCACTTATTGATCGAAATAAATAAAAAAATCACAAACTTCTTGACTTTTACGATTTTAGTCTGTAAATTATGTTATATTCTTAACAAAGGAACTGGCATGAAGGATACTCAGGAGAAGAAAAAAATCCCACAGATGACTATCACCCGCCTGGCGCAGTACCTCAACTGCTTGAGCCTCCTGCCGAAAGAACACTACATCGAAATATCATCGAAGGAACTGGCGGCCAAGATCGAATTAAAACCGACACAGATACGGCAGGATTTCCACCATTTCGGTGGTTTTGGCCAGGCAGGGTATCGCTATAAAGTCAAGGATTTGATCGCGGGTCTGGAACGTATTTTAGGGCTGGACCGGCAACAGAACATGATCGTCATCGGCGTCGGACATTTGGGTCAGGCTCTGGCGAACTATCGCAACTTTGAGAAATTGGGATTACGCTTGGTCGGTCTGTTCGATCTTAATCCCCGGTTGATCGGTATCACCATCCGCGACGTCAGGGTGCGCGATATCGACGAGATTCCTCAGATTGTATATCAGGAAGACGTCTCGATGGGAATTATCGCCACCCCTGCCGAAGCGGCGCAAAAAACCGCTGACCTGTTGATCTCGGCGGGAATAAAAGGGATTTGGAATTTCTCCCCGGTCATGGTGACGGGTCCGCAAGACATTATTATTCAGAATGAACACCTCTCGGTGGGATTGATGACCCTTTCTTACCGATTGAAACAGGCGAAAAAACCGGTGCTGATCCCAGAACACTAAAAAAGCAAACACCTCACACAGGCGGCTGAAATGAGCCGCCTGTTTCGTTGATCCTCGAACTTTCCACTTGCATCTTTCCCACGAATACCTTATATTTCCTCATCATGCAACGGCAAGCTACCCGCTACCTTGAGATCATCACCGGCTTGTTTGTCGCCGTGGTGATCATCTCCAATATCGCTTCGACCAAAATTCTGCTGCTGGGTCCTTTCACCTTCGACGGCGGCACCATCCTCTTCCCCATTTCTTACATCTTCGGAGACGTTCTAACTGAAGTTTACGGTTATAAAACCTCCCGGCGCGTCATCTGGACAGGATTTCTTTCCTGCCTGGGGACGTCAGCAGTGCTATGGATTGTAGGCTTGCTGCCTCCCGCAGCCGATTGGCTCTACCAGGATGCCTACAAAAACCTATTGATGACTGCGCCGCGCATTGCCCTGGCATCGCTGGTAGCGTTTTCCGCCGGAGAATTTTCCAACTCGTTCATTCTCGCCAAAATGAAGGTCTTGACAAAAGGGAAATATCTCTGGATGCGCACCATCGGTTCGACGATTGTAGGTGAAGGAGTGGATACCTTACTCTTCTGTGTCATCGCTTTTTACGGATTACTGCCCGGCCATTTGTTGGTGGCGGTAATTGTTTCCAATTACGTCTTCAAAGTAGGAATCGAAGCTCTGGCTACGCCGGTGACCTATCGAGTGGTCGCTTTTCTGAAGCGTGCGGAAGAGCTTGACATATACGACGTCGAGACCAATTTCAACCCCTTCTCACTGCAAATCTGAAGGAGACAGTTTATGTCCAAAAGTGAAATACCTCAACGCGAAAACTGGGGATCGAAATTAGGGGTTATCCTGGCAGTGTCGGGCAGCGCGGTGGGATTGGGCAACTTCCTGCGCTTTCCGGTCCAGGCAGCATCGCACGGCGGGGGCGCTTTCATGATCCCCTACTTTCTGGCGTTTCTACTCTTGGGAATTCCCATCGCCTGGGTGGAATGGACGATTGGCCGCTACGGCGGACGTCACGGGCATGGGTCGGCGCCGGGTGTCTACCACGTCATCTGCGGGGGCAAACGCTGGGCAAAATATCTGGGAGTCCTTGCTCTACTCGGTCCTCTTGGATTGTTATTCTACTATCTGTATGTAGAAGGCTGGACGCTGGCCTACGCGTTCTTCTCGTTATCGGGAGAATACAGTAAAGTCGCAGATCCCCAGCACATGAAAGCCTTCCTTTCAGGGTTCCAAGGTGTGGAGACTAACCAATTCTTCAACGGACCCTGGGTGGCGTATCTGGCATTTGCGCTGGTCTTCGTGGTCAACTTCTACTTCATCTATCGAGGTGTGACGAAAGGGATAGAGAAGCTGAATAAAGTTGCTCTGCCCATCATGGTCATCTGCGGCGCGGTACTACTGGTGCGCGTGATGACTCTGGGGATTCCCCACCCCGATCATCCGGATCAGACTTATTTCAATGGTCTGGGATTCATGTGGAATCCCGATTTTTCCACGTTGACGGACGCCTCGGTTTGGTTGGCGGCAGCGGGTCAGATCTTCTTCACGCTATCGGTTGGTATGGGGTCGATCATGGTGTACGCCAGCTACCTCAAAGCGCAGGATGACGTAGCGCTCTCTTCACTGACCGCCAATTCCACCAACGAGTTCTTCGAGGTGATCCTCGGAGGTTCCATCGTCATTCCGGCGTCATTCATGTTCTTCGGAGCCGTGGGCGCACAGGAAGTGGCTCAGGGAGGGTCTTTCAACTTAGGTTTTGTCACTATGCCTTTGATCTTCAACCAGATGTCCGGAGGCGCGCTGATAGGATTTGTATGGTTCACCCTGCTGTTTTTGGCAGGAATCACGTCTTCGGTTTCGCTGATACAGCCCGCCATCACTTTCCTTGAGGATGAATTGAGGTGGACTCGCCAACAGTCTGTGCTGATTTTAGGATCGGTCTGTTTTATCGTCACGAATTTCATTATTTTCACGCTTGCCAGGGGAAGTATGGACGAGATGGATTTTTGGGCAGGAACCATGGCGCCGGTGGTTAACGCCCTGATCGAGGTCATCCTCTTCGCCTGGGTTTTCGGAATGACCAAGGGGTTCAGAGAAATGGATCTGGGCGCCGACCTGAAAATACCACGATTCTTCGGCTTCGTAATTCGTTACGTCACTCCCACGGCATTATTGGCGATCCTCGTCGCCTGGTTTGTTCAGCAGGGAGTGGCGGTGCTAAGTCTGAAGGGGGTCAGCCCAGAAAATGTCTTCACCATCTGGGCAACACGCCTTATTCTGGTTTCGCTGCTGGCAGTCCTAATACTTTTAGTGATCGTGGCGCGCCGACGCGGCCGCTTCGTCAAACCTGAGGAGTTACGATGAGCACTGGTGGGTGGATTATGTTCATTGTATCATGGACACTGATAATCGGACTGGTAATCTTCTGTTACACGCGGATTTTTACTGCGCGGCACCCTCATATGAGGGCGCCACTGGAGATCGATACCGAAGCGGATTAAATAGAACTGTAAATTTCGCTTGATTTTTGCCTGCGAATTGATTACATTTCTGCCGGAATATCAATCACGCAATGAGGTGTGCCATCATGAAGCGCTACACAGTTTTACTGACCATTTTCGCACTGTTGCTTTTGGCGGTTGGGTGCCAGCAAAAACCGAAAGGTCCTGCAGCGGAAGAGATCTTTGCTGCAGCTAAAAAATATCAAGGTGAAGCTAAGACCGACTCAGCCCTGATTAAATACGAAGAGCTGGTGAAATTGTACCCCAAGGACAAATTCGCAGCTCAATCTCAGTTCATGGTCGGCTTCATCTGCGCCAACGAGAAAAAGGATTTGCCTCGGGCGGAAAAAGCCTACAGAGCTTTCCTGGCGAAGTATTCCAATACCGCAGACAGTGGGATGGTCGCTTCGGCTAAATGGGAATTGGAGAATTTGGGCAAGGACATCAGCCAGATTGAGGACTTGAACCTTAAAGGGGGAGGATCCGAAGAATCCGCCAAGGTTGATACCGTCCATCTTGAAGTGAAGTGATTTTTCCATGATTCGGTGAAAATCAGTTCGCCTCTCTTCAACCTTAAGGATTTTACAGCAACGCCGGATAGAATATCCGGCGTTTTGCGCTTGGCGTCCCGCTGATGGCACAACGGCACGGCCTTGCCTCTATGATGGATTGCATTTGAAACCATTTGACGCCCAGAGACGCCTCAGCCGCATCGAAGCGGTTTTACCAGAGCTGCGTCAGCGTCTTGATCCCTGCTGTCTCTGCCCGCGCTGCTGCAGCGCACACCGCCTGGGAGGGGAACTCGGCGAGTGTGGACTGGACGGAGTTCTGCGCGTGGCTTCGGTCGCTCGACATTTGGGAGAGGAACCTCCCATTTCGGGTGAAACGGGAGCGATTAACGTTTTCTTCTCCGGATGCAACCTGCACTGCCTGCACTGTCAGAATTGGCCGATTTCGCAACTTCACGTTGGGAAGCAGCTGACGCCAGAAGAGTTGGCTGGGCGCATCTTGAAGAAGTGGCGAAAAGGCGCTCACACTTTGGGCTGGGTTACGCCGACCCCGCAGATCGTGGGAGCGCTGGAAGCTTACCGGCTATGTCTAAATGAAGGGTTGGATCTGCCTCTGGTGCACAACAACGGAGGCTACGAAGATCCGGAAATCGTAGATCTGCTGGCGGGCATTGTGGATATCTGGCTTCCGGACGTCAAGACCTCCGACTCTGCCTGGGGCCGAAAAGTTCAGCAGGCGGATGACTATCCGGAATACAATCGGAAAGCCGTTGCCGGCATGGTCAGACTGGTGGAAAGCGGGAATGCACAGAGCGTCATTGTCCGACGTCTGCTGCTGCCGGGGCGGTTGGAAGACAGCAGGCAGACACTTGAATGGTTGTGGGGTTCTTTCGGCAACCAGATTCAACTTAGCCTGATGTGCCAGTACTTTCCAACCTATCAGACTGAAAACGACTTTGATTTAGGGCGCAAATTGTCGGAAGAAGAGTATAATACAATAATCGAGTACGCCCAAGACCTCGGCTTCGAACGAGGTTGGGTGCAAAACTTCGAGGAAGAGAATGGACTACCTCTACACTGCCTATGACAGCCCCATCGGTCCCATACACCTGTTGAAGGGTGATAAAGGACTGCTGGCAGTCGGTTTATCCGGGGATTTTAATAATTTCAGAGCGCGCGAGGGCAAGATATTCAGCGGAGCATGGAAGCAGGTGGCTACTGACAACGATCCAATCCTGAAAAGGACAGTTGACGCTCTGACTGCGTACTTCGATGAAGGTGTACCGTTCCCAGGCGATGTCCCGCTGGACCCGCACGGCACTGCATTTCAATTGAAAATCTGGAAAGCACTCTGCCGGATCCCGCACGGTGAAACTCGCAGTTACGGACAAATCGCCAAAGCAATTGGCAAGCCCAAGGCAGCCAGAGCGGTCGGGCGTGCCTGCGCCACCAATCCAATCAGCTTGTTCATTCCCTGCCACCGCGTCATCGGCGGAGATGGGGGCTTGCACGGTTTCGGTGGCGGCCTGGACGTCAAAGACCAACTGCTCACGCTGGAAGGGTTGGATTCGAGGAAACAGTAAGTAAATCAACACGTCCTGTTCGCAAATTCCTCTTGACTTTCCGGCTTGAATTGCTTTTATTAGAACGTCAGGTTTCAAATTACAACTAAAAACCTGACTCAACACAAATTCAGGATTCTGAATTCTACATTCTGGATTCTTAAAACTCATGGACTACCCCTTTACTGAAATAGAGCCGAAATGGCGGCGTATCTGGGAAGAGAGCGGCGCTCACCACACCGATCTGTCCAAATCCGATAAAAAATTCTACGGACTGGTGATGTTCGCCTATCCGTCGGCGTTGAAGCTGCACATCGGTCATTGGTACGCTTACGGACCTGCGGACAGCTACTACCGCTGGAAGCGGATGCAGGGCTACAACGTCTTCCAACCGATGGGCTACGACGCTTTCGGACTGCCCGCGGAAAATTTCGCAGTCGCACGCGGGGTTCACCCCGGCATCACCACTGCCGAAAGTGTGACGTCTATCCGCAAACAGTTGGATCAGGTCGGAGCCATGTACGATTGGGAACGGGAGGTGAACACCTCCTACCCCAATTACTACAAATGGACGCAATGGCTGTTCCTGACTCTGTACAAGATGGGGTTGGCGTACCGCAAGCAGGCTCCAGTGAACTGGTGCCCCTCCTGCCAGACGGTGCTGGCGAACGAACAGGCTGAAGGCGGCGAGTGCGAACGCTGCCATACCGCAGTGACAAAGCGTGATCTGACGCAGTGGTTCTTCCGTATCACCGCCTACGCTGACCGCCTGCTGGAAGGTTTATCCCGCATCGATTGGCCGCGTCGTACCAGGATCATGCAAGAGAACTGGATCGGGCGCAGCGAAGGCACTTCAATCACCTTCGGCATCGAAGGTGGTAACGATGCGTTTGACGTATTCACCACCCGCCCTGATACGCTTTTCGGCGTCACTTACGTGGTCTTTGCACCCGAACATCCGAAGTTGGCTGAAATGGTAACCCCTGAATGCAGAAGCACCGTTTCCGCCTATCAGGAAGAGGTAAAAAAAGCAACAGACATCGAGCGCACCTCAACGGAACACGAGAAAACCGGCGTCTTCACCGGAGCCTACGCCATGCACCCACTGACCGGCGACCGTCTGCCCATCTGGATCGCTGATTACGTTCTGGTCGGATATGGGACGGGAGCGGTCATGGCGGTGCCGGCTCACGACCAGAGAGATTTCCAATTCGCCCAAAAATATCATCTCCCCATCCGAGTGGTGATTCAACCGGAAGGGGAATCCCTGGACGCTGCATCACTGCGGCAAGCTTATGAAGATTCCGGCGTGATGGCCAATTCCGGCGAGTTCGATGGATTTTCATCTGAAGATGGAAAAAGATCGGTTACTCAAAAATTGGAGCAGTCGAAAAAAGGGCATTTTTCCATCAATTACCGCCTCAGAGACTGGTTGATTTCGCGGCAGCGCTACTGGGGAGCTCCCATCCCCATCATCCACTGCCCGGCTTGCGGCGAAGTACCGGTGCCGCAGGACCAGTTGCCGGTGCTGCTGCCGGAAAAAATCAGCGAATTCGCTCCCAAGGGTAAATCCCCGCTGGCAGCTTCGTCTGAATTCATGAACGTCGCCTGCCCGAAATGCGGAAGCCCGGCGCAACGTGACCCCGATACCATGGATACCTTTGTCTGTTCATCCTGGTATTTCCTGCGCTACCTGTCGCCGGACCGGGACGACGTTGCCTTCGATCCGGAACTGGCCAAACGCTGGCTGCCGGTCGATCAATACATCGGTGGAGCCGAACACTCCACAATGCACCTGCTGTACGCGCGCTTTATCGCCAAGGCGCTGTACGATGCCAAATTAATCCATTTCGACGAACCGTTTACCCGGCTGCGCCATCAGGGAATCATCACCCACAAGGGCGACAAGATGTCCAAGTCGCGCGGCAACGTGGTCAATCCGGATGAATTCGTGGGGAAATACGGATCGGACGTCTTCCGCATGTACATGATGTTCATGGGGGATTACGAGCAGGGCGGCGACTGGTCGGATGAAGGGATTGTGGGCATCCAGAGATTCGTCAACCGGCTTTACAGACTGTTTGTCGAAGCGGCAGCGAATCCGGAGTTTAGAAAATCCGCAGAACTGCCGCAGACAGTAAGGTATACTCTGAACTACGCCATCCAGCAAGTTACGCAAGACCTGGAAGAGCTGCATTTCAACACGGCTCTTTCCCGCATGATGGAGTTGCTGAACGTGCTTCAGGAAGAGATGTCGCGGGGACGCTTCACCGGGTTGTCCGGTGCACTGGAACCCTTTGCCCGGTTGATCGCGCCCTTCGCTCCGCACCTTGGTGAGGAGTTGTGGCATATTGTCAGTCTGGGGAAGAAAGAGACGGAATCCGTCTTCGATCAGCCCTGGCCGGAGTACGATCCGGCTGCTCTAGTCAAAGATACAGTAACCTTGGTGGTGCAGGTCAACGGCAAGCTGCGAGATCGTCTGGACGTGCCCGCCGATGTGAACCAGAGCGATGCCGTGGCTCTGGCGCAAGCCAGCGAAAAGCTGCAACCGTTCCTGGCCGGTAAAGAGATCCGCAAGGTGATCTTCGTCCCGGGGAAATTGCTGAATTTGGTGGTGGGGTGAGGGGGGAATCCTCCTTTAAATCATAGAGTTGCAAAAAACTTAGTCTTGTCCGATTTTACAATGGTTGAGGTCAAAAATGCCAAGTGCCGTAGTAAAAGTTACCGAACCTGCTAAAATTAAATACCTGCGGGTTAAAAACTACCGAGCTCTCAAAGACGTCGAGGTGAAAGATTTTACTCCCCTTACTGTCCTTCTCGGCCCAAATGGGAGTGGTAAATCTACCCTTTTTGATGTTTTTGCATTTTTAGCAGAATGTTTTGAATTTGGATTAAGACGCGCTTGGGATAATCGTGGTCGATTAAAAGAACTCCAGACAAGGGGTGCTACTGGTCCTGTCGAAATAGAACTTAAATTTAAGGAACCGAATTTTCCCAAAATTACCTACCACTTGGCGATTGATGAGATCAACGGTAAACCTATTGTAACTGAGGAATGGTTGAAATGGCGTCGCGAGCAGAGGGGACAACCCTTTAAATTTCTTAACTATCACAAAGGACAAGGACAAGCGATTAGTGGAGAAGCTCCCGATTCAATAGATAAACGTGTTGATATTCCTTTGAAATCACCTGATCTACTTGCTGTAAACGCTCTAGGGCAGTTCGCAGATCACCCTCGGGTGGCTGCCTTGCGAGAGTTCATCACAGGTTGGTATGTTTCCTATCTATCCATTGCCGAAACACGTGGTCAACCAGAAACTGGACCAGCAGAGCGTCTATCAAAGACAGGAGATAACCTTCCAAATGTAATTCAATATTTGAATGAACAACATCCTGAGCGACTGGATAAAATCTTTAACGTAATGCGGCAACGCGTCCCTCATCTTGAAAGAGTTATACCTGCAATTATGCCCGATGGGCGTCTATTACTACAAATTAAAGATGCACCCTTCGATGACCCCATCCTCGCAAGATTTGCTTCAGATGGCACGCTGAAAATGCTAGCATATCTAACAGTTCTTTATGATCCTAATCCACCTCCCTTTATCGGTATTGAAGAACCGGAGAACTTCCTACATCCGAGACTTTTACCTGAATTGGCGGAAGAATGTCGAGCAGCAAGTGAAAATACCCAATTATTAGTCACCACTCATTCACCGTTCTTTCTAAATTCATTACAACCTAAAGAAGTACGTATCTTATATCGAGATGAGAATGGATATACACAATGTAAAGCTGCAAATGCTATTCAAGGTGTGGATGATTTAATGAAAGAGGGTGCGACTCTGGGACAGCTATGGTTGGAAGGATATTTTGGCGTTGGTGACCCGTTGGTTAATAAAGGATTGCCAATTAAAAATGAGGAGCGCAATAAATGACTAAACCCCACTTGGAGTTCCTCGTTGAAGAACCCTCGATGGAAGCTTGCCTCCAAAATATTTTGCCTAAGGTGATAAATGAAAAAGCTACATTTAGGATTCACCCATTTCAGGGGAAAATGGATTTGCTGAGCAATCTCTCTAAACGACTTCGTGGCTATGCAAGATGGCTCCCTGCCCATTATAGAATTTTTATAATTGTTGATCGAGACAATCAAGATTGTCATGAACTAAAAAGTCTACTTGAGCAAATAGTAATCGATTCAGGACTTGTATCACGTTCTCAGAATCGTAATGCTTGGCAGATTGTAACCCGTATCGTTATTGAAGAGCTTGAAGCTTGGTTTTTTGGTGATATGGATGCTGTACGTGCAGCTTTTCGAGGTCTGCCACTAACACTAGAAAGAAAACGTAAATACCGAGATCCCGATGCTGTTGTTGGTGGAACACAGGAGGCATTTGAACGTGAAGTCAAAAAGGCGGGTTACTATAAAAATGGGCTAAGAAAGATTGAAGCAGCTCGTGTCATTAGTGAAAATATGGAGCCCTTTCGAAATAGGTCCCATAGCTTTCAAGTTCTTTATAACACACTTAACGAAGTAATCTCTTAGGTATTATGTCATCTAGTCACTTTTAGGAATAAAATGAGCGTAATAATTTCAAATAGGGAAAAGAAGCCTACTCGACCAAATCTTACTCTCTAAAAGTAGCCAAGGTATACCCTCCTTTTTTCCCGGATAAAAGCGATTTTTCATGTTTTTCTCGCCATATTTCTTAATGTGAGTATCAAAAGCTCGGTGACGTAGCGTTCCATGTCCACCCCGACGCCAAACCAGATCTCCCAGTGGCAAGCCCGCTGGAAAGCCAAACCCGAATGGGCAGAGGACGTCGTCGACTGTCTCCTGCAGGAACCGCGCTCCGAGACGGTGACGAGAATCCTCAAACTCCCCTGGTACACTGAGGCGAACGGGTTTCACCCGGTGACCTTCTCGCCGCAATCGAATGTGTTGATTCTGGACCTGCGGGGTATCCTGTTGCGCAACCTGGATTTGCAGGGCATCGTCCTCCCTATGGCTCACTTGGAAGGCGCCAATTTCACCAAATCCGACCTAACCAACTCCAATCTCTCCTTTTCCATCGCCCACCAGGCCATCTTTCATCAAACCATTTTCAAATCCGCAATCCTGAAATCGATCCAATGGCGCCAGGTCGATTTATCGATGGCTGATTTGGAAGGGGCGGACTTATTGTGGTGCGATCTGACCGAGGCTGACCTCGGTTGGGCGTCGCTGAAGAATGCGCATTTCAGGCAGGCGCTGCTGACCGGAGCGGTTTTCGAGGGAGCTGAACTATCCGGAACGGTTTTTACCGATTCCAATTTGGAATCCGCCAGTTTCAACATCGTCAAGGGGATAGCGCCGAATTTATCCAGCGTTAATCTGCAAAAGGCAAAATTCGTGGCGGCGAATCTGGAGAGCGCCAATTTTTACGCCTCCAACCTGATTGACTGCGATCTAACTTTAGCCTGTTTACCCAACTCATTGTTTGAAAACGCGTCATTGCAGCGCGCAGATTTTACTCAAAGTCATCTGGACAAAGCGGATTTTACCGGCGCGGATCTGGCTCTGGCAAATTGCCGGAATGCTCACTTTGAAGGAGGCACTCTAAATGGTGTGATTCTGATCGAAGCGCAACTGCATGGGGCGAATTTCAAGAAGGCGATGATTAAAAATGCAGATTTGCGCTCCGCAGATTTAACTGAGGCGGAACTTCTTGACGCCAATCTTGAAGGCGCGGATTTGCGCGGAGCCAAACTGGATCAATGCTATATTCGGTCTCCGTTACACTCGGCGGTCATCAACGAAGCCACAAAATTCGGTCATTCTGCGGATATTTTTTCGAATGAAGTGATGAAGGATGGGACTCCGCAATCGTACTATACCCATTATAAAATCGATGCCCCGCGAACTCCGGATGCCTCCGAACTGGAATCAATCATCCAGATGTGCGGCAAGCTGGCGCTGCTGTACCAGGATAACGGGCTGCACTTTCAAGCCGCGGCGTATTCTTCAGAAAAAAGGCACTGGAAAACCCGGTTATACCAACTGCGGGGTCATTATTGGCGATATCTGGGACGCCGGATCTTTTACGAGAGTTCCTGCGGCTATGGGGAGAAGCCCGGTCGTTTGCTGCTGCTCTCGCTGGCTTTGGTGCTTATTTTCGCTTTGGGTTATTGCCTTTCCGGACTATCGATGAATCCGGACGGAAGGACGATTGTAACTTCAATCGGTCAGCCACTCGAACGCGGCTTACAGGAGTCCCTTTTGTTTTCGGTTCAATCTTTCACCTCATTGAAAATAACCAGCCTGCAGCCTGGCGGGTTGCTTTGCCGGACGCTGTCGTTTTTTGAGTCGCTTACCGGGCTGTTTATGCTGGTCTTGATTGTCATCCTATATGTGCGCAAAGCGCTGCGTTTTTAGCTGCTGGAAAAGCTTAAATAAACACTTACTCTGAATAGACGAATCTCGATAAACACTCAGGAGGAACTTTGGCGGATAAACCTTCAGTTGTGCAACAAGTCCGAGGCTTGAAACCGAATTTCTGGTTTGCCAATTGGCTGGAAGCAAATGAAAGGCTGGCTTTCTTCGGATCACGCGCCATTCTGCCGCTTTACATGGTCTACGCAGTGGCGCAAGGCGGTCTGGGGCTCTCATTTTCAGAGAAGGGGACTATCTTCTCCATCTGGGCGATTGTACAATGCCTGGTCCCCATGATATCCGGTGGGTTTACTGACCAATACGGATATAAGAAGAGCTTGTACGTGGCTTACACGATCAACTTCTTCGGATACCTCTCCTTCGCCTTCGCCACCGGTTATTGGAGTTCCCTCGGAGCCGCTTGCCTGATCGGTCTGGGCACGGCTATTTTCAAACCGCCGGTGCAGGGAACCATCGCCAAAGCCTCAACGTCGGATAACAGTTCCATCGCCTGGGGAATCTTCTACTGGATGGTCAACGTTGGAGGATTCCTGGCGCCGTTTTTGGCAGCCGTCCTGCGCGGTGAAACCAATTTCAAGCTGGTGTTCATCTGCGCGGCAGGAGTCACCGCGTTCAACTTCCTCCCCACCATCTTCTTCTATCGCGAACCGGAAAAGGTGGGTGAGAGCAAATATAAATCACCCGGCCAGACCTTCAAAGATACCGTAGCAACCCTTGGGGACAGAAACTTCCTCATCTTTCTGGCCATCTTCAGCGGGTTCTGGTTCATGTTCATGCAGCTCTGGGATCTACTGCCCAACTTCATCGACGAATGGGTCTTCTCGCGGGATATCGCGCCCCTCTTCGCTTTCATCAACAAGGGGACCGTCCTCGCCAGCGGTAACGTCAAGCCCGAGATGCTGATCAATATCGACAGTTTCGCCATCATCGCCTTGATGCTTCCCGTCGCCTGGATGACCGGTAAATTTCACCCCATGGTGGCGCTGATCGGCGGAATGATCGTATCGGTCGTGGCTTTCGTTTCCTGCGGTATCACCACGGCGGGCATCGTGGTGGCTCTGTCGATCTTCATTTTCGCCATCGGCGAAATGATGTGCAGCCCCAAATTCTCCGAATATATCGGATTGACAGCTCCACCCGACAAGAAAGCGGTTTACATGGGGTATTCCAACATACCCTTCGCCGTGGGTTGGGGGTTGGGGAATTTCATCTCGGGATTCCTGTATGAGAGCCTGGGCAGTAAGACCAATTTTGCCCGGCAGTACCTGACGCAAAATCTGGGAATGAATGGCTCCGAAGTGGCTAAAATCCCGCAGGAAAACGTGATGAAGATACTCGCAGCCAAGATGAACGGCGGTCAGGGGATTTCGGAGGATCAGGTGACCACCATGCTCTGGGATATGCACCACCCCTGGATGGTCTGGGTGATCTTAGGGTCGGTGGGATTGATTGCCACAGTCGCCATGGTTGGTTATTACCAGTTAACCAAGAAGACGGGGATCTCCTCTAACCCGCAGGCGGCGGCGTAAGCAAATCAGAAAATCAACTGTACTGTTATGATTTAAGGGTTGGTCATCATGAGATGCCCAACCCTTTTTTATTCCCTGGCAATGTTATCCCCCCCCTGTCAAAAAATCCGATACCTCTCGAAATCGCGCTCAAAGCAGTTGCAATTTCGGGAATTTAAGCCTATTTTAGTCACCGAACAGGCTAAGCTCTCATGCAAATCAATTCAGAACGATACCACCTGCTGATCGCGGATGACGATCCGGAAATCCTGACCATGTTAGCCGATATCTGCGGCGGGCCGGGCTACCGGGTGACGACCGTCCGCTGGGGGAACGCCGCTTACCAGGAGCTGAAATCAGGGCAGTTTGACCTGCTCTTGACCGATCTGAACATGCCCGATCTGGATGGATTCGCTCTGTTGGATCTGATGCGCCATGAACAACCCGACCTGCCGGTGCTGGTCATCACCGCTTCGAAATCGACGCAGGACGCCGTGCGCGCCATCAAGCAGGGGGCGCTGGATTTTGTGGAGAAACCCTTCCAGGTGGAAGAGCTGCTGCTGACGGTGCAGAATGCTTTGGAAGTAGGGCGGTTGCGGCGGGAAAGCCGCCTGTTGGCTGAAGAGTTAGCCAAACCGTACCGCTTTGACAAAATTGTCGGGGAAGAACCCCGTATGATGGAAATCTACTCGCTGGTGCAGGACGTAGCTGCAGGGAATACGACCGTACTGATCATGGGCGAGAGCGGTACCGGCAAGGAGTTGATTGCGCAGGCGATCCATTACAACAGCCCGCGCAACCGCAAGCCGCTGGTCAAGGTCAACTGCGTGACGCTGTCGGAGTCACTGCTGGAAAGCGAACTGTTCGGGCATGAAAAAGGCTCTTTTACCGGCGCCATGACCACCAAGCGAGGCCTGTTCGAAGTCGCCGACAGCGGCACCTTATTTCTGGACGAAATCGGCGAGATGACTCCGTCCACTCAGGCGAAACTGCTACAATTTCTGCAGGACAGCACCTTCCGGCGCGTCGGGGGAACGCAAAACCTTTCCGTGGACGTCAGAGTGATTGCCGCCACCAATCGCAACATGAAGCAGATGGTGGATGAAGGGAAATACCGCGAAGACCTCTACTATCGGCTCAACGTGTTCCCAATATCGCTGCCGCCGCTGCGCGAGCGCAAGGGTGACATTGCCCGACTGGCGCGCTACTTCTTACAGCGCTTCGGTCAGGAAATGGGCAAACGCCTGCAGGGATTTTCGCCGGGCGCCTTGCGCATCCTGGAAAACCACCTGTGGCCGGGCAATGTCCGGGAATTGGAGAACGCCATCGAACGAGCCGTGGTGCTTTGCAAAAACGAATGGCTGGATGAAAAACTGTTGGCATTTCTGGATCCGGCCGGTTCAGACGATCAAAACGCGCTCTACAGCGGATTGCCGCGCCGTGAAGCTCCCTTGCAGGATCAAGTGGATGCCTTCGAAAAGAGCCTTCTGCAGGATACCCTGGATGAATGCGGTGGCAACCGCAGCCTGACTGCGCGAAAACTGGCGATTAACCGCACCACTCTGTTAGCCAAGATGAAGAAGTACAGTTTGAGCGCCGACATCCCCGAGCTGTGCGAAAATTGACACCCTGTCAATAATCACCCGCTACAAATCACCCCCGAACCGCCCTCCCCTGTCAATATTTCCAACAGTTTTGTCAATCCGCGTAGCATCAACTTATTATATGTCTATTATTAATAATAACATATACTATTAATCTTCTTTGGCACTCGCTTTGCTTTAGTACAAATTGGATCGGTTGCGAATCGATGCTTGATGCCACGACGCCCGGTTGGGAGGAAAAGGACACCAGGGCGCCGCGGGCTGGATCCGATGGTCAAAGAACCGATCAAACTGCGGGTGGGCAGTTAGACAGCATGACATCTCCTGATGATGAATAATAGGCGCTGCCTCCGCTAAAAAAAAGCAGCCGGGGTTAACCAGTTCCCGAATCAAAGGGGCCCATGCCCGTGAGGGCTCCCGGCAGCGAACTTAACATCCCGTCCTTCAGAGGGCGGGATGTTTTTTGTTGGCTGATCCCCCCATCGAAGAATTCCTCATCCTGCGCTTGACATTAAACTCAATTCCCCATACATTTAAATTGAGAGTGTTGAAAAAACAATTTTCGCGTCATTGCGAGGGATGAAATCCCGAAGCAATCCGGTAGAAACAAGCTACGAGATTGCTTCGCTACGCTCGCAATGACTGCTGTTTTGTTACTTTTCAACACTCTCTTAATTGGAATATCAAGACCATTTGCCGTTCTCCCAATCGAGAAACCAAAATGAAAAAAATCACCCTGTTCGTCGTCGCCGTTCTGCTGCTGGGAACGACCATCTGCTTTTCTGCTAAAAAGCCGGTTCCGCTGCGGATCATGACTTACAATATCCGCTACGACAACCCCGACGACAGCCTGAACAACTGGATCTACCGCAAGGATTTCATCGTCTCACTGATCAATTACCATCGGCCGGACCTCCTCTGCATCCAGGAAGGGCTGTTGCACCAGAACCTCGATCTGGCGGCGCTGCTGCCGGAATACGGCTGGTTGGGTATGGGCCGGGATGACGGTAAGACGGCAGGAGAGTACGCTGCCATCTTTTACCGGAAAGACCGCTTCATCCCGCAGCAGGACAGCAGTTTCTGGCTGTCGGAAACTCCGGATCAGCAGTCCATGGGGTGGGACGCCGTCTGCATACGCATCGCTACCTGGTGCCGCTTCAAGGATAAGCTGGCGAAAAAGAGTTTTTACGTCTTTAATACGCACTTCGATCACATGGGCGGACGGGCGCGGGACGAGAGCGCTCTGCTGCTGAAGTCGCAGATTGTCCGGATCGCGGGGAAGTCGCAAGTACTGCTGGCGGGGGATTTCAACTCACCCGAAAGCGACAAACCGTACCTGATCATCACGGGCAAGCAGGAAGGCGACGCGTTGACTCTCTCCGACGCCATGTACCTGTCGCAATTCAAGCACCACGGACCGCTGCGCACCTACAGCGGCTTTTCGGTCAAGGAAGGGATTATCGGCAACCGGATCGACTACATCTTCGTCAGTTCGGGCGTGCAGGTGATCCGTCACGCCATTTTAAGCGACTTCAAGGACGATTACCGCTTCCCGTCCGATCATTTGCCGGTGATCGCGGAGGTGGTGGTGGAGTGAGCAGACGGGTGGCCCGACCGCTCAGCGGTCGGGTTTCTCCTACATCACCTCCACGGGTGGCCCGACGGGTGGCCCGACCGCTCAGCGGTCGGGTTTCTCCTACATCATCTCCAATCCGGCTTATCAATTCTAACCCTACCCTCCTCACCTGTTTCGTAATACTTCGCACTCGACCAACGCCATTCTAAAGCAGATTCAACGTATCCTTTGCGCACTGGATTGTAGTGCATGTAATTAAGCTTCTCGGCAAACTCTTCGTCCGAAAAGATATTGCGGTCATAGCCCCCGCCGGCTTGCCAGAAACGATAACTTGTTCCTTCCCACGGGTGGCCCGACCGCTCGGCGGTCGGGTTTCTCCTACATCATCTCCAATCCGGCTTATCAATTCTAACCCTACCCTCCTCACCTGTTTCGTAATACTTCGCACTCGACCAACGCCAT
>JAPKYS010000057.1 GCA_026394195.1 bacterium
CCAGTAGTTTCCGCTATTTACACCTCCTAACAAAAAACCGCTATCAGGGGTTTTTAACACGGAATAACAATAATCGCCATAATATCCTCCATAATTTCGCTGCCATTGCATGGTTCCCAATGAATCGGTTTTAACGACATAAATTTGGTAGCCACTTCCGAAGGAATCTGAAGCGCCTCCGGCGATATATCCACCATTGTCTGTCAATTCCACATCAAAACAGCCATCATGACTGCTTCCTCCATACTTCTGATCCCATTCTACAATACCCAACCCATTTGTTTTGACTAACCATAAATCACTGCTGCTCTGACTATATATATACCCGCCGCCCGCAATATAGCCTCCATCCAGAGTTTGTTTTACAGAAGCACAGCCAGAACCATTTTGTCCATTGTAAGTATGTTGCCATTGTATGGTGCCAACGGAATCTATTTTCACCAAGTACATCGCACCCCAACCACTTCCGGGAAAAGAGGTAGAATTTCCACCCAGAATATATCCACCATCGGAAGTTGGTTCTATCGATTCACAGTAATCATAACCAGGTCCTCCATAAGTGCGCTGCCATTGTTGATTGCCTTGAGCATCGGTCTTTACTAAATACATATCAGCCAATCCAGCACCGAAAGAGTAGGTATATCCAGCGATTAAATAACCGCCATCCGCGGCTAGAGTCATGCACTTTCCTAAATCAGGACCTGCTCCACCATAAGTATGCAACCATTCTTGATTACCTAATGAGTCTATTTTAATCAAACACAGATCTTCGCCACCGATGTAGTTGCGCGCAGTATAGCCACCTAGGATAAAACCACCATTAGACGTTTGTTCGGCAGCATAACACACATCGTTGTTTTGGTTACCTCCATAAATGTTCGACCACTGGATTGTTGGAAGCGGTAATTGCGCCTTTACCGCACAGATAAAGGAGAGAAACCCTATTAAAGTTAATGTATATCTTAGCATTATTGACCTCATTGGTATTAGGATTATAGTATTATTGGATTAAATGAATAGGAGTAGGATTTTATCCTACTCCTATTTCTATTTCTTTGGAATTATTTCAGGAGAACGATTTTATGGCAGGCGGTATAATTATCAGATCGAAGCTTACAGAGGTAGATGCCGGAAGAAAGGTTGGCAGCATCGAAGAGAAATTCATGCTTTCCAACGTCTAACGTTCCGTCGTGGAGATTTTTCACCAATCTTCCGGATACATCGTAGATGGTCAATTTGACTGCCTCTGTTTGTGGCAAGTAGAAGGAGATTGCGGTTGTTGAGTTAAAGGGATTAGGATAAGCATTGACTAAGATAGAGACGGTGGGAATCAGGGTCGACGCTGGCGAGGGATTATTATTATTATCCAGTATATTTCGCAATTCATCCATGCGAGTGTTATATTCATCGAAGAGTGAACCCTGACTATTCAAACCATAACCCTGTTGCGATAGTTCGTATTGCGTGTTTTCGACGTCCATCAGAACAAACACGGAATCGGTAAGGTTAGGCGCTGTTTCCAGCAAACCGTCGAACAGGTCTAAAGCATCATAGAACGAACCTGCCGCCCTTAAAGCATTTCCCTTTGAGCGTTCCAAATTGAAGTGGTTGGCTGGGTTGGTGATATCGGTTTCAACTTGCGTATAATCCGCATACAGGTCTAAATAGGAACTCACGGATCCTTCGACGCAGCAGAACAAGCGGCGCATGGCGGTGAGTGACTCCGGCTCATTCGGATAATCCCGCAGAATATCCAAGTATAGCGCATACGCCTCGGAATATTGCCCATTCATTTCATACTCTATACCCTCGGCGATGAGGTCTTCCTGTACGGAGGCGATGTAGCCGGTGTTGGACCCGGTGTCGAAAGAAGAGACGGCGATTTCATAATCCGGCAGGTCATCCGGAGGATAGATGGCATTGCGAATAGCCGTGGTGGTCTGGTAAAGCCAATAATTGCCGGCTACGTCATAGTAGTAACTCAGGTCTTCTGTAAGAGACGTCCAGATAACGTAACGGTGGTCATCTACATTGTTGTTGATGAGGTCATTATGTCCGCCGTTGATCAGGGGGAAAAGGTGTCCGGAAATATGCACCTCGTTGCTGTCGCAATCTGCGATGCGGTTCTTCGCTTGAAATTGGTTAAATCTCATTACTGGCTGACTGCCTGAGATCTGGTGCATACCGTACAAAGCGCATTCATCGATGAAGTTGTCAGCCATCTTGGGGTCGCTATTTTCGACGTAGAGCCCGGTATAGCCCTGGCTGATACGGTTACCTTCCATATCTCCGCCACCCGCGTTGACCAGGTGGATGCTGGCGTGAGAACCTGAATGGTCCTGTAAAGCATTGTAGTTCAGCTCCCAGGTGGAGCCATCGCGTACGTAAATACCGTAATCCACCACGTTAATCGCATTGGAGTCTACAATAGAGTTGGACTTGTTCATGCCGACGCCGATGATGCAGTCCTCGAAGGTACATTTTCTTACGCCGGTGTTGCAGGAATCCAGATAGACACCGCAGGAATTTGGGATGGTCTGGCAGTCGGTGAAATCGCAATATGCGATGGGATGGGTCAATGTAACCTTCAGGCATTGCAGTCCATTTTCACAATGATCTATGTTTAAATACTCTACTATCGAGGAGGGAAGAGATCCTTGAGCTAACTTAATTCCTTTCCAAGCGGGAGGGATAAATTGTGGATATGCTTTCAAGGTAATTTCAAGATCATCATATCCGACGGCGATCAACTCACTACTTGATTGGATGTCAATGCCATAGTTAGCACTTGTGAACATCAATGTCGCTCCAGCGTCGATGGTCAGGGTGCTGCTGTTAGCTACCTGCAAATTGGCATCTACTTTGTAGGTGGAGTAGAACAGATGGGAGATTCCAGAGGCGTCAGACGGTATGAGGACATAGTACGGTTCCCAGGCGTACTCTCCGCCGTAAATGCCCATGTCGTTACGGGAGCCGTCGGGGTCAGGGAAAGGCGCGGTGGTAGTAGGGTCGCCTGCGTTTAAGCAGGGAGAATTGTATTTAAGGTGAAAGTCTGTTGTACTTACGAATCGAATATCTTGCGGTTCGATAGTTCCAGTTCCTTGGAAGGGTCCGCTGAAATTTTGTGTGTTTTGCGATAAGCAGGAATATTGAACTCCACTGTGCACGCCAAACGCACCTATGGTGCAAAGAGTGATTATATTACCTCCCATATAATCAACATCTCCACTACCAAGTAATTCCAAGCCATAATCACTACTTTCTGATATCAAATTGTTGTTTACACTCGTTGTTCCGAAAAATGAAGTTATGCCTTCAGTTGATATTCCGATGCCGTTATTTTGCAATATATTATTGCTGACGATGCAATCGTGATCATAACCATGCAACTTGATTCCTACATCATTATTATAGATATTATTTTGAGTCACTTTTAGCAACCGGATCACTCCATCTCCTAAGATACCAAAGTCGTTATCGTGGACGTAGCAATTCTCAACTACAAGCGTATCTGCAGAAAACCCAGTGTGATAGACATAGGCAGCCCAGCCAGAGCAATTCCTTATTTCAGAATTGTATATTTTGACGCTCGGTTGTATTTCGCCGAAGCCATATGTCGCGATAGCAGCACCATCAGCTGGCGAATAAAGATGTGTATCTCCAGCATAATCAATTATGCAATTATTAAAGTAACCTCTACACACAAGGTCCCCGGAGAAGTCTTGATCATTTAAAAAAATACCTCCCCAATCTCCTGGAGCTGGTGGACTTATGTTAGATGTAAAGGTAACCATCGCTTCATCAAGATCCCCTGCAAGTAGGGTAGCACCTGATCTAATTTCCAAATACGCGCCAGCATTAAATTTAACCATACAGCCGGGTAGAATAACCAAATCATCACCTTCTTCTACATAAGCATTTCCAGTTACAATGTAATTATTCCCTGCGGGTCCCCAAGTTAGGTTCGTGATTCGACCGCTAATAGGAGTATCTGCCTGCACACTCCAAGCAAGTATCAAACTACCTACTATCACCGCCGAAACCAGCATTACGTTCTTGGTTTTCATCGTCGTCCCCTTATAAATTGAAATTTGCCGAATTAGAATTTCACAGAGCAGGAATTATTCCGGGAGTGGTTGCTTTAAAAGCGAAGTTGCGCCGCAACGCTTTTTAATATAAACAACTTTTTTGGGAAAGTCAAGCAAATAATTCTCTTTTTCAAAATTTATGAAATTGATAAGCGAGTGGGTGCATGGAATGGTTCATGCCACCCCAGTAGAAGTTCCTTCCCACTTTCCCCCGATTCCACTTGACTTTGGTAGGTATTTTTGCTATATTTAAGGGCTGAACAAGGAGGGCGAGCAGCCTTTTTTTTGTAAGTTCGATCTCACGATAAAATCTTCACAAATGGAGTATACATGAGTCGCGCATATCAGAACTATATCGCCGGAAAGTGGTGCGACGCCGAATCAGGGCAGAGCTCGGAAAACCGCAATCCCGCCGATCACGACGACTTAATCGGTACCTTCCCCAAGTCGGATCAACGCGAAGTCAACCGCGCCGTGGCATCCGCCAAAGCCGCCTTTAAAGAATGGCGTCTGGTTCCTGCTCCCAAGCGCGGCGACATCCTGAAGACCGTCGGCGACGTCATGACCGCCCGCAAGGAAGAGATCGCCAAAGTGATGACGCGCGAAATGGGCAAGGTCTTGAAGGAGACCCGCGGGGACACTCAGGAAGGGATCGACACCGCCTACTATGCGGCTTCCGAAGGACGCCGCTTGTTCGGGCATACCGCGCCATCGGAACTGCCCAACAAGATGAACATCAGCTTCCGCATGCCTATCGGCGTCGCCGGAGTCATCACGCCCTGGAATTTCCCCATGGCCATCCCAACCTGGAAGATCTTCCCGGCTTTGGTTTGCGGTAACACCGTGGTCTTCAAGCCTGCTTCTGATACGCCGGCAACCGCCACTACCCTGGTGGAAATCCTGCTGGAAGCCGGGCTGCCTCCGGGTTGCATCAATATCGTTCACGGCAGCGGATCCGCAGTGGGCACGCCCATCACGCAGCACCCGGACGTCGACGTGATCTCGTTTACCGGATCGTCGGACGTCGGCAAGACGCTCTACTCGAATGCCGCGCGGCAACTGAAGCGCGTATCGCTGGAATTGGGCGGCAAGAACGGCATGATCGTCATGGACGACGGCGACCTGAATCTGGCTCTGGAAGGAGCGCTCTGGGGGGCTTTCGGCACCACCGGACAGCGCTGCACCGCCACCTCAAGGGTGATCCTGCACGAAAAAATCCACGACAAATTCGTCGAAATGCTGGTCGAGCGGGCTCGCAAACTGAAGGTCGGCAACGGTCTCGACGAGAGCATGGAGATGGGTCCCTGCGTCAACGAAGGGCAGCGCGGCGTGGTCGAAGAATACGTTCAGATCGGCAAGAATGAAGGCGCCAAGCTGGTCGCGGGCGGCTGCCGGTGCGCCGGATCGCAGTATGATAAAGGCACCTTCTACTGCCCGACCATCTTCACTAACGTTACGCCGAATATGCGGCTGGCTCAGGAAGAGATTTTCGGACCGGTGCTGTCCGTCATCAAAGTGCGTGATTTCGACGAAGCCATCAAGGTATTGAATGGAACCATCTACGGGCTTTCCAGTTCGATCTACACCAATGACGTCACCTCCGCGTTCAGAGCCATGCGTGACATTGAATGTGGCATCACTTACATCAACGGTCCGACCATCGGAGCGGAAGCTCACATGCCCTTCGGCGGCTTCAAGCAGACGGGCAATGGTCACCGCGAAGGCGGCTGGGAAGTCTACGAATTCTACACCGAGACCAAGACGGTCTACGTCGATTTCTCCGGCAGGCTGCAAAAAGCGCAGATCGATACGTAGATCGTAAACAAGTGTACAAGTAAACAGGTAACCAAGTAAAAAAGAAACAAAAATGAGCAGACGTGCTGTCGACTCTCCGTAATCGACAGCCAGGAAACAACATTCCATAGTCGGGGACGCCTCAGACCCCGACATGAATATAAAGAGATCGTCCATGTCCAAACTCTTCCGCCGCATGCTGCTGCAGATCTACGTCGTTGGGTTCACAGATTGCAACCGGGCGCGCTGCTAAACTGTAAAACGCCGCGTTCCCAGTTCCCGCATCACGAACTTTCAACTTTCAACCTTTAACTTTCAACCCAACGAGGTAACTATGGCAAGCAAATCATCACTACTGAAATACAGCATCGCTCCGAAAGACGTTCACAAGACTCTGGCCAAATATATGTTGGCTGACGGCTTCGACATGGTCTTCGACCTGCGCAAGTCGCACGACGTCTACTGCCACGATTCACTGACCGGCAAAGAATATCTGGACATGTTCACCTTCTTCGCCAGTTCGCCGATCGGCTATAACCACCCCAAGCTTACCACTCCGGAAATGATCCGCTTCCTGGGTGAAGTCGCCGTCAACAACATCACCAATTCCGACCTGTACACCATCGAGATGGCGTCCTTTGTGGAAACCTTTTTCAAGCTGGCGGTACCGAAGGGTTTCAAGCATGCCTTCTTCATTTCCGGCGGAGCATTAGGCAATGAAAACGCCATGAAAGCCGCCTTCGACTGGAAAGTACGCCGCAATTTCCAGAAAGGCTATCGCCGCGAAGTCGGTCAGAAGGTCATCAGCTTCGATCACGCTTTCCACGGCAGGACCGGCTACACACTGGCGACCACCCGCACCGATCCGGTGAAGTACCAGTACTTCGCCATGCTGGATTGGCCCAAAGCGTCCAGTCCGGACATCCATTACCCCCTAACCGAAGAGAGCCTGAAAGATCTCAAAAAGCGTGAAACTCTGGCACTCAACCAGGTCAAGCAGGCTTTCCTGGACAACAAGGACGATATCGCGGCCATCTTCATCGAACCGATTCAGGGCGAAGGCGGCGACCGGCACTTCCGCAGCGAATTCCTGAAGCAGTTGAAGGATATCGCCGATCAGGAAGAAGCCGTGCTGATCTTCGACTGCGTTCAGACCGGCATGGGACTGACCGGCAAAATGTGGGCGTTCGAGAACTTTGGCATGCAGCCCGATATGTTCACTTTCGGCAAGAAGTCTCAGGTCTGCGGATTCGTTTCCAACGAGAAAATCGACTCGGTTGAAGGTAACGTCTTCCAGGCGTCGTCCCGTATCAACTCCACCTGGGGCGGCAACCTGATCGACATGGTGCGCTGCGCCAAATATCTGGAAATCATCCACGATGAGAAGCTGCTGGATAACACCGTCGCCATGGGCAAGACGCTCTTAGGCGAACTGCAGAAACTGCAGAAAGCCAATCCCAAGATCATCAGCGGAGCTCGCGGGCTGGGTCTGATGTGCGCTTTCGACCTGCCTAATGCGGCAGAACGCAACGCCTTCCGCGGCAAGCTGTACGATAACGGCGTCGCCATCTTGGGCTGCGGTGAAAAATCCATCCGCTTCCGTCCGCCGCTGAATATCAAGAAAGAGCATATCAGCATCGTGGTCGAAGCGATCAAGAAGACCATCAAGCAGTTGTACTAAAGCGGCAGTATTCTAAATACAAAAGCCCACGTCTTAGCAACGTGGGCTTTTGTATTTGTGTTCTTAAGCATTAATAACATTTCTTATATTAACAATATTTTTATCGTTTAAGAGATGTCTATGCTTAAGACCACGATAAATCTTCGGCGGATGTTGATTTTCTTTTCGATTATATAGTTTTTTATTACCAATATATTTATCAGCCTTTCCATCATTTGAACAGAGCAGTTTACAGCCAGAAACCTTAACTATTGCGACCAAATGTGGATCATCAAATTTTTTAGCGGGAATAATCTTTTTTGCCTCCTTTTCGAATTCATCAACTAAAGACTCATCTACTTCAACTGCTTTCCTTATTTTTTTGTATTCTATAAAAATCCCCCAATAAGAACTTGCAGCCTTTAATTGTCGTTTATATGTTGATCCACCATATACTATAAATCCACTTTTGTTAATCCATTGCAATACAGGTTTAAAATTGACATGATCACTACATATTTTGTTAAACACGCATGCTAATGTATCTGCATCAATTATAATACACATATTACAATCCTAGTATTTTGAATTGTTCGTGTAAGAAAAATTCTCGAAACGATTTTGGTTGCACTTGTGAATACTCACCATTTGAAAGTATAGGTATCGATGTAACTAAATTACCACCATTCGATCTTTCAAAAAATAGAACTTGGGAATCGGGTGCTATATGATTTCCAGCTCTAAAATTTGTTCGGAATCGATCAATTGTAAAATCACTGTGAGTCTCAATTATGAAGTTCTTATTTTCATTTACCGTTAAGGAGTATAATAAATCACCAAGAGCCGCTTGGGCGCGAGGATGAAGATGGACTTCCGGTTGTTGTATTGCGAACCAACTATTTTTTTCACGTGAAATCAATTCAGCGATTATGGGAAGTCCTTGTGAGACACCGTATCCCACGCTATTAATTCTTAAAGGTTTATCACTTAGTGTAACACGCAACTCAAATGGAGAATTTACCTCTGATGAGAATTCATGCACAGAAACCTTTTTAAATAGTCCACTTTCCTTCCCGAACTTCTCTAATGCCTTAGTAAAATTAGTGGCCGTTTTAGGGTTGGATATAGTCTTTTTAAGTAAATATGGAGTGTGCTCGCCCTCGGGGCTATATGGTACTATAGGTCTATCATATGTTCTTCTTGGTTTTGTCCTAATGGGGGCGAACCAAACCAGATTAGGTACGAGGAATGGTATTTTGAAAGATAATTGCTTTAATTTTGGTAATTTTGGCTTTTTCTCTCTAGCTATCAGATCTAGTATAAAAATAATTGGAAACATATCACGACCGAAGGGATATTCAGGCGGTAATTCCTTTGCTACTGAAAGCATTGTATTCTGTTTTTCATATAATAAATGGAATATTTCTAACGGTGAATAATTATCTTGCGTATTTTTATCAAATTTATCTATGCTAAAACTATGTTGGCCGTTATAGTTAGCATATAAAATAATAATCTTATCATTTGAAACTTGAGAATATCGGTAAAGGGTAGGTGTTCCCTCTTCTTGATTATAAGTCAGAAGTATCGTGCGATCAAAACTAACTCCTTTTTTTCTATCGCTATCATTTTCCATAATACCTATAGAGAAAGTTTTTTGATCGCTTTTATTAGCCGATAATATATCCCAATAATCGCCAAATTCTATACAATCATCATTAAACGACCAAGTGGTCCAAAATTTAGGAGATGACAGTAGAAATAAAATATCGAGTACAGAGGTTTTACCAGTGCTATTTTCGCCAACGAGAAAGTTGACATTTTTAATCGGAATTAACGTATCGCTAAATCCGCGGAAGCTATCGAGATAGAGATACTTCATCTTACTCCTTATTCTGTCGATTTTTTTTACAGAACAGCGGAAACTTTAAAAAGTTCCCGACGTCTGCATACCTTCTTTGGTTATGATTGATAGGGCATTCAAGACTTGACTTAATTAATTAGAATCTGAAAACCTGATAACCAATGCGGGACGCCGCTTTGCTTCCGAAAGATCGGAAAACGGAAACGGCACGACGACCACATCCCCTTTTACAAATCTGCCCAAACCTGATCCTCTACGTCTTTATTCCAGTCTTTTGCTAAACTGGATTCGCTGAGCAACAGCGCTTCCAGTTTGTCTTTCTTCAGTTTCCGGTGGTTGGACACTGGCAGGATGATGATCTCGATCTCCTCGCCGCGTAATGCCTCCGGCAAGTCAATTGTGATCCTCTTGCCTTTCGATCTTTTTATGGCTCGTATGGTTTCCATCGTACCTTCCCAGTTGATTCCCATCTTAATGGGATAGTGGAATTTAGTGAATTTATTCTGAAAAGTCAACAGTTATTTTACAGACATTTTGCATTACTGATACGCGCTCATTGATCAGTTAATGCTTGACATACCGCCACTGCGTGTTGTATATTTTGACCGATATTAGTTGAGATCAACGCTGGAGGTTCAAATGAATGGAGCTACTGCTGCCATTATCGCCAAAAAGCGCAAGCACATCATCGCGGTTTTCCGGCAGGCACATGCCACCTCTCCGGAAACGGCTCAGTCGCTTGAGCAATTGGGGCTGCCCGATCATCTGTTAGTGAAGATTCAGAAACTGCGCGGCGTGCTGGTTCACGTCGAAGGGGATCGCTACTACCTGGACGAGGCGCGCGAAGCCGAGGTTGCCCGCTGGCGCAGAAAGATTGCCTTGACCGTCGCCGTGCTGGCGGCGATCTCATTTGCGCTGATGCTGTTCTTATCAAAGGGCTGAATGCTGCGCTGATTCTGACCGAATCAAGATTAAAGGCGAGGGGCGCACGATGTGCGCCCCTTTTTTCTCTTCGCGCCACATTCATGGGGCTAGTCAGGCGTAGCACATCGCTTCAGCGGTGTGCGGGGGCGCGGCGTGCGCCCTGGCATGGGGCTTGATAAATCCCGCCCTCTGCACCTGCAAACGCAATAAACTGCAGGAGGGCATTTTTCTGGAACTACGCTCCTGGAGATGGGTAAGCAAAATAGGAGGGCTTGCTCCGGTGCGAATTCACTGCTCCACCGCGGCTTCTTGTGGTGACCGAGAGTAGCCTCCGACCACCTTTTCCAGAGAGGATATCATCATGAATCGCGCCTTCATTACGCTGTTAATTGTTGGCTTGAGCCTGGCGGGGCTATTCCCCCTGATCGCTCAGGCTGATGGTCTGATCATCCCGGTACAACCGACCGAACCAGCGCACCTTGGCGATTTCTACAGCGTCCAGTTTCATCGCGTCCAGGTTGTCATCAAGGGGCAGGCGGTCACGACGACGGTCGATCAGGCTTTTATCAATGAAACCGGACGCATGATTGAGGTGCAGTACATCTTCCCCCTGCCTCGCAACAGCGCCGTCAATCAATTTTCGCTGATTGTGGACGGCAAGGAGTTGCAGGGCAAGATATTGGACAAAGCCCAAGCGCGCAGCATCTACGAGAGCATCGTACGCCGCCGCCGCGATCCCGCACTGCTGGAATACATCGATCAGGGGATGTTTCAGACCAACGTCTTCCCACTGCCGCCCAAAGGTCTGCGCGAAGTGAAACTGACCTACACCGAACTTCTCCCAATGCAAGGCAATCTGATCGAATACTGCTACCCGCTGACGACGGAAAAATATTCCCGCAACGTGTTGGGCGAAGTGCGTATAGACTTCGATTTGACCAGCGATTCGCCCGTGAAAAACGTCTATTCGCCGACTCACGATATCCGCTTGGATTGGGAGGGCAGCAAGCACGTCAAAGGGCACTGGTCCGACGAGAACACCCGTCCCGAAACCAACTTCCGCCTCTTCTGGACCCTCTCGGAAGATCGCGTAGGTGCAACCCTGTTTACCTATCGAGCCAACACGTCCGAAGATGGCTACTTTCTTTTATTGGCAAGCCCTCGCATGGACGTCCTGAGCGAGAAAGCCATCCCCAAGAATCTGCTTCTTGTGCTGGATACGTCCGGCAGCATGGAAGGAGAAAAAATCGAGCAAGCACGTGGAGCCGCCAAATATATCGCCGAAAATCTCAATCCCGACGATCAATTCAACCTGATCTTTTACAGCTCGATGGTGGATCCGCTTTGGGACAAACTCAAACCTTGCAGTGCCTCCAATAAAAGCGAATCTCTGGCGCGGATTGCTCAGGTCAAAGCCGAAGGGAGTACCGATATCCATGCCGCTCTCACTACCGCGTTAAAACAAGTCCCCGATGACAATCGACCCTGTTACCTGATCTTCCTCACGGATGGATTGCCTACGTCCGGAGTGATCGAAGCTGAAAAAATACTTTCCGACGCCCAGTCCGTCAACAAGCGGCGTACCCGCATTTTCGCTTTCGGCGTCGGATTCGACGTCAATGCCGTCCTGTTGGATCAGTTAGGTTCGGAGAACTACGGTTTTGCCGATTACGTGCCGCCGGGCGAAAATATCGAAGCCAAGGTATCGAATTTATACTCTAAAATTCGCAACCCCGTGCTGACCAATCCCAAACTGGATTTTGGCGGAATCCGCATTCGCGATAGCTATCCGCAGAACCTTCCGGACATTTTCTACGGCAGTCAGTTGGTCCTGGTCGGGCGATATCGAGACACGGGTTTAAAGACCGTGACTCTGAGTGGGAAATCCGGAGAAAAATCGCAGAGCTATGCATATTACCTGGACTTTGCTTCCCACACCGGCGCCGAGGATTACGCCTTTGTCTCCCGCCTCTGGGCGCAGAAGAAAATCGGCTGGCTGATGGCGCAGATCAAGCTGAAGGGCGAAAACAAGGAATTGGTGGACGAAATCGTGGCATTGAGTACCCGCTACGGGATCATGACGCCCTACACCAGCTTCCTGGCGGATGAAAACGTAGATTTAGGGGATGTAGTATTGAATCAGCAACGGAGTATGGCGATCGCTGATGAGAGCGTACAGATATTAAGCGGACCTCAAGCGGTGTCTAAATCAATGGACTTGCAAGGTTTGAGCCAATCCAATCTGGCTGCACCACAGGCGCAATACCACGACCAATCCGGAAAGAAAGTGCGCGAAGAGCGAGTGAAGATTATCGGGTCGAAAACCTTTTACCTCAAGCAGGGTCAATGGGTGGACTCGCAATACAACAATAAAATGAAACTGACCGAACTGAAGCAGTTCTCCGATGAGCTTTTCAAACTGGCGGGACGAGCAGTCAACCAGGCGCAGTATCTCTCCTTCGACAATCTGCGAGCCATCATCGTGGTATTGGATGGTGCTGCTTACAAAGTTGTGCCGGTGAATAATTGACGATCTATCCTTGCTGATTTGTGGACTCGCTGGGAATAATACTGCAATGCTGCGCTGGATGCGAAACAACTCGATGAAGGTTTCTTACTTGTAAACTTGGTTACTTGTTCACTTGTTTACTGCTAAAGAGATTGCTCCGCCGACGCTTATAATGACATTTCAAAAGAAGCGCGACCCAGGCAACAAGACGTGCCTGAAGTGAGCACCTCTTTTATTTTGACCCCTCACCATAAAAATTTGTATAAAAAACTCTTTTTTATCACCATTTCACACGTATATTTATTGCGTAAAAAAATGAAAACTCCGGGCGGGAAGCCAACTGAGAACTACGCTGAAAGAACACCAATGTAAATCCATAATAAACTAAGTGATGACCATGTGCATCTACCCACAGCCTGCAACGTGAATTTCCACACGCCTTTAATTTGTTTGGAGTCTCTGCCGTGAACAAAAAGAAACCTCCTTCGCGGACGCCTCAAAAAGGCAAACCAGTCAAGAACCGCGTAAAAACCCTCGGTCCGGTCTACAACCTGGAAGAGCATGTCGCTCCAGATTGGTGGTGCCGGATTTTCAACTCCCTCTACCTTAAGACCGACGCTGACGTGGTTGATGATGCCAACATCACGCGTACCGAAGTCGGCTTGATTTCCGACATCCTGAAGCTCGCCCCCGAAAATCGCGTCCTCGACCTCTGCTGCGGTCAAGGCAGACACACGCTGGAACTGGCGCGCAATGGTGTGCGGAATCTGGAGGGGCTGGATCGCTCCCACTACCTGATTCAAAAAGCGAAAGAACACGCCAGGACTGAGAGTCTGTCGGTGCGCTTTAAAGAGGGTGAGGCGCGCAAACTACCTTACCCCGCCGATAACTTCGACGTCGTGCTCATTCTGGGCAACAGCTTCGGCTATTTCGATTCACTGCACGACGACCTGAAGGTGCTAAAAGAGGTCACACGGGTTTTAAAACCCTGGGGGAAGCTGCTGATTGACATCGCCGATGGTGAATTTCTGAAGGGCAACTTCCAACCGCGCTCGTGGGAATGGATCAACAACAAGTTCTTCGTCTGCCGCGAACGCTCCCTTTCCATCGATGGTGACCGACTGGTCTCCCGTGAAGTGATTACTCATGTGGAAAAAGGCGTCATCGCAGACCAGTTCTACGCGGAACGGCTCTACGCCCGCGAGACCATCTCCAGGCTGCTGGATGAAGCGGGATTTAAAAACGTCTCCTTCCCCATCGAACTTACGCCCGCATCCCAACGTATGCAGGATTTGGGCATGATGGAGCGCCGCATCATTGTGACTGCGCAGGTGAAAAAGGAGTGGGCTCCGGTCAAAGCCAAGATTAAAAAGACCGATCGGCAGGTCGTGGTCATTTTGGGCGATCCTACTAAACCCGATCCAATGAAGCCGCTGCGCATCTTTGACGATGACGACTTCTACACCATTGATCAGATGAAAGCGGCGCTGCGCGAACGCGAAGGTTACCACTTCACTTACCTGAACAATCACGATACCTTGATTCAGGATTTGATGCGCCTGCAGGGCAGAGTCGACCTGGTCATGAACCTGGGCGACGAGGGGTTTTACAACGACCCGCGCAAGGAACTGCACGTTCCGGCAATACTGGAATCTCTGGGGCTTGCCTATACCGGCGGCGGACCGCAGTGCCTGGCTTACTGTTACGATAAATCGCTGGTGCGCGGCGTCGCCAAAGAGATGGGAATACCAGTCCCTGAAGCATTCTTCGTGAAGGCTGAAGATCTTGCTTTTGAGATCCCCTTCAACTTCCCGGTGATCGTCAAACCCAACCTCGGTGATTCCAGCTTCGGCATTACTGAACGCAGCGTCGCCAATAACGCTGAAGAACTCATCAACGCCATCATGGAAATCCGCCAGAAATTGGGCTACGATAAACCGATTCTGGTCGAAGAATTCCTGACCGGCAAGGATCTTACGGTCGGTATCATTGGTACTCCGCCGACCTCTTATCAGGTACTCCCGATTCTGGAAGAGGATTATTCGGCGCTTCCCCTTGAGCTTCCCCGCATCTGCGGTTACGAAGCCAAATGGGTGCCGGATTCCCCCTACTGGGGCATCAAATCGATGCCTGCAGATCTGACGGAAGAGACGCGCAGCACCATAATCGAGTGGTGCGTCAAACTGTCAGAGCGGTTGGAATGCCGCGACTACGCCCGCTTCGACTGGCGGTTGGATTCACAGGGGCAGCCCAAGCTGTTGGAAGTCAATCCCAATCCCGGCTGGTGCTGGGATGGGCACCTGGCGAAGATGGCAGGTCATGCCGGTATATCCTATTCCGACATGCTGGGATCCATACTCCGAGCCGCTGAGGAGCGCCTGGGATTGGATAACGAAGATCTGGGGCGGGTTCGTCAAATGGACATCAGGCTGGAGAAACCGGTGCGCGAAAAAGAGTTGGAGGGAGTACCGGCATAATATCCGACACGATACTCAGAAGATCCAAATAACAAATGCGGATTCCATATTTTGGAATCCGCATTGTTTTTCCATAAGTGCTATCCAGGGGAATGCAGGTTTTTAACCAGGTAACTGACTTCTGTCGGGGTCAGGTACGACCCCGACTATGCAGGCGCTTGTAGGGGCGCATGGCATGCGCCCGCCTATTCTACGAGAAACGAACTTCATTATAATTAGTCAGCTGCTATAAAGGCTGGGGAATATCTACAGAGCCAGTCCATAAAACAGCAAGGGCGAGTCGATTGACTCGCCCTTGTGCGTTATCATTGAGTCTGGTTATTACCAGTTGTACTCAAGCGTCAGGAAGAAGGTGTTGAAGGATGCAGATTCGTCATACATTGTTGTGGTGGGATCGTCATCCGCCTGCGGTGTCATGATCTGTACGTTGGGGATGAAGCGGACATTATCCGTTGGATGATAGTCTATACCGAATATCATCAGCGAAGCCCCATCTTTGTCTGAATACATAATGTTCTTGTCATTCTCTGTGTTCATGTCATACATATCATAGCGACCTAAGATCGAGAATTTCGGGGTCGGCATTACGGTGAACCAGGCAGAGATGATACTTGAGGATAGATCCTTTACATCCGGAGCAGCAACGTAAGCCTTGGAGATCGTTCTCATCGAGTACTCTGCGCCTATCTTGAAGTACTGATGCGTGTAGCCGCCCATAAAGCTCAGAACCATAGAGTTAGAGCTGTCATTGATCGCTTTATAGCCGACAAAGGCGGAGATGACTAAGGCTTTTTCATCCAACAGGTAGACCGTGGGACGAAATTCGATAGTCTTGTACATATCGTTTTCCAAGTTCTTGTAACCTGCACCGTTGGCGATGGCGAATTCCACGCCGAACATATCGTTCCACATGGCGTCCCACCTGAGACCCAAGTCCGCAGTGCTGCCCCAACTCCTTGCATAAGCTGTCGGTAGGCCGACACCGACAGGGAAACCTGCGGTATATGATCCCCAGTTATCCATGGCCATCGTTTTTACCGAGCGATAACCCCAGTGCTTCACATTGACGCCCTGGAAGGGCATCGGGACCATACCGAAGGACCACTTGGCGCCTTCGACCAACTTGCAGTTCATGGCCAGGTAGGCGTTCTTCATATAAGGACGCCACGCATCGACGTCGTAGCCTACGTCCATCAAGAAGCGGATGCTGAAATTGTCATCCAGATTTTTGTCATAACCGAAGTAGATTCTGGTAAATTCGAAGCTGTTGTCTTGACCGGAACCGATCCCTTTGTCCTTTGAGAAGTCGTGGTTGTAATTGAAGTACCCTTTGCCGTAGAACTTGCCATCTTCTGCGTTGGCAGTGCTGATCATTAAGAGCAGACTGCATACCAGGAATGTGGCGATGAGGAGCTGTTTTTTCATTGTTGTGCCTCCATGATGGATGGTGAGTTAAACCTTTAGGTGATTGATTTTTTTTAATCCCCACTTATTTTCTTTAGCTTATTTCCCTTCTTAATCTTGTATAATATAACGGCAAGTTTCAAAAAACAATGAGGAAAATGTTAAATTTTTGTGTGTCGCGGTTTTTTTTTGATGGTTGTTAAAATGTCAACTACATGCAATATTCTATGATATATACGACATTATTGCTTTATTGCAGGTTCTGATCGCCTCATTAATATCGGGGGGGGGTGTTTTTTAAGTTAGATTTTTTCTTGCAGGTTTTTGCTAGAATTGCTGCAACTTTATTGCGCCCTGAAGACCCCGGCCGAGGTTGTTTTTGCTTTCTATGGTGTTTCGCTGCCGGGCTTGAAACCGAACTCACGCTCAGAGGGCATTCCCTCCAGCTTGATCTCTCCAAACCGAGCCTCGTAGCGTTCTACATTCTCTTCTAAAGCCCGCAGGAAACCTTTCAGGTGTTGAGGCGTCATCACGATACGCGAGTGAACCTTGGTGCGCGGCACTCCCGGCATGACCCTGGCGAAATCCATGACGAATTCCGCGCCGGTGTGCGCGATCAGCACCATATTGGCGTAAACCCCCTCGCCGATAGTCTCATCGATGGTGATATTCAAGCGTTGCTGCATGCCGGGAGGTAGAGGGGGCGGGGGTGGAGTTTTCTGATCAGCCATGATTTTCTCCAAGATTTATTTCACGTCATCGAGCCAATGAACTTCTGTTTCGCCAATTATAAACAATTTTTTTATCAATCGCAAGTAAATTCTTCAAAACCGTTGATTCCACTTGCGTTTCCGAGGTTTTTTTTATATCTTTCAGTATGGAGCAACAGAATGCCGAAACTTAAGGTGAAATTTTGAAAACCATACGCTCGATCCTGATCATTCTAATTTTAGGAATCCTGGCCGCGCCTCTTACCGCTTCGGCAGGCCGAACCTGGGTTTTCTTCAAAGATAAAGGATATCAAACCCAGAGAGATCTTCAACAGGCTTTGAAAACCGAGGAATTGAGGCTGCTCCCGTCTACACGGTCACGTCTTCAAAAGGTCCGCCCAGCCGGGGGCCTGCTGTGCGAGCAGGATCTTCCCGTTTTCCCCTTCTATCTGGATGCTATTGAAAAAGCCGTTCAGCAGAAACCGCACGCCGTCAGTCGTACTCTTAATGCAGCCACCTTCCTTTTAGATTCCAAACAGATGGAAATGGTTGCAAATTTTCCCTTCGTGAGCGCGATCCAGCCGGTTCGGCAATTTAAATCCGATCCTGAACCCTTAAGTCCGCAAAAGTCGAACAACCGCACCGTTCAGGATTCTCTCTTCTATGGCGACTCCTACCTGCAGAACCAGATCGGCAATTTCGTAGCAGCTCATGACCACGGCTACACCGGGCAGGGAATATTCGTTGGCATGCTGGATGCCGGGTGGGATACTCTGCAACACCCCTGCTTTGATTCATTAGAGATTATCGCTACCTGGGATTTCGTCAACGGAGATTCCAGCGTCGCCAATGATCCGGGTCAGTTGGGTATTGGTTCTCATGGAACCGCCACGTTGTCTTGTATGGCGGGATTAGACCCCGGTAATCTGGTTGGTACAGCCTACGGCATTTCCGTAGCTCTGGCGAAGACGGAAAATACTCAGTCTGAGCTTCCGGTCGAGGAGGACAACTGGATTGCCGGCATCGAATGGCTGGATTCGCTGGGTTGTGTCTTAGTGACCAGTTCAGTCTCCTACTACAATTTCGATGACGGCTCCTCCTATTCTTATTCGGACCTGGATGGCAACACCGCTCCCATTACCATTGCCGCCGATTATGAGGTTCAGCGCGGCATCGTGGTCGTCAATTCCATGGGGAATCGGGGCAATTACACGTATCCCAATAATAAAATGAAAGTGCCGGCAGACGGCGACAGCGTCCTATCGGTAGGGGCGGTTCAGGGCGATTCAAGCCGCGCATCATTTTCGTCGCTGGGTCCAACCTATGATCAGCGCACCAAACCGGATCTTGTGGCGTTAGGTTCATCGGTTAAGGTAGCTGTCAGAGCCCCATATCCCTACGAGTATAGCTCCGGGACTTCATTCTCCACACCGATTACTGCCGGAGCCTGCGCGCTGCTGCTCCAGGCTGTACCGGGACTGACGCCGATGCAGGTGCAGAGCTATCTCAAAAACAGCGCCACACAGGCTGAAAATCCTGATACTCTGCTGGGTTGGGGTGTCTATGACGTCTGGCGAGCCATCCAGACCGCGCTCAGCGCCGTGCCGGGCGGAGAAATCAAACCGCTACCCGCTAACTTTGTGATCCTTTCTGCGCATCCCAATCCGTTTAACTCAACTCTGAACGTCTATCTGACCCTGCCCGCGCCGGGAGAGTTTACTCTGGGCGTCTTTGATCTGCAAGGGCGAAGAATAACCAGCCTGACCAGCAAATCGCATAATCCTGGTCTCCGAACTTTTATCTGGGATGCCAAGGCGCAATCGTCGGGGATTTATCTGATTCGTGCAGGGACAGTCTGGGGCGAAAAAACCTGTAAGGTGGTCTTACTAAAATAGCAGTAATTCAATCTTGTTTGCGATGGGAGTAGTGCCATGACAGATCAGGAAATCTATAATCACGAACCGATCGCCATCTTCGGCGTTTCCAGCCAGAGAAAAAGCTTCGGCACAGCCGTATTTCAGGAGCTGCGCAAGAAGGGAACAAGCGTTTACGCCATCAATCCTAAAGGCGGAATGGTGGATGGTCAGACGGTTTTTACGTCGCTGAAGCAGCTTCCAGAGCGCGCCGCCGCTGCGGTGATATTAGTCCGAGGCGAAGGTGCTATCGAGGCCGTGGAAGAGTGTTCACGGGAAGGGGTCAATATCGTCTGGCTGCAAGGAGCGTCAAATACACCCGAACTGCGCAAGCTCTGCAAGGAGCTGGAATTGCAGTTAGTCTCCGGACCTTGCATTCTCATGCCTATGGGTGGATTTCCGCACAATGTCCATCGGTTCTTTTATAATCTCTTCGGTGGTAATAAAAAGCCCGAAAACGAGAGTGCGGCTTCGGTTTGAAAAATAGCCTTGGTGCAAGGCGTTCATTGATTCAGGAGGCATCCATGTCAGGAATGACACTAAAGGTCGATGAGATCAAGAACAGCGTGGTTTTTCACCTGGGCGGCAGAGTCATGTACGAACGCGATTCCCTGGTGTTCCGTCATGAATTGGACCAAGCGCTCTCCCAGGGGAAACAAAAGATCATCCTCGATCTATCCGAAGTCACAGCCATGTCTTCCACCGGCCTGGGGATCCTGATTGCAGCCTACCGGGTTGTGAAAGATAAGGGCGGAACCCTGAAATTAGCGCAGCTTTCGGTGAAAGTTCGCTCCATTCTGGAAACCACCCGGTTGATTTCAATCTTCGAGGTATTCGACAACCTCGACGATGCAATGAAGAAAGTATGAATTGCCTTCCATCTGACTTTTCATCGAGTGAAAACAATAACAGGAGATCATCTATGAAATACTGCCTTACTCTGTGGCTATTGGTCGCCGCATCCGCTCTGGCGCAGGACCTGTCGGTGACGGTGTATAACCAGGACCTCGGTCTGATCCGCGAGATCCGCCAGGTCGAGGTCAAGAAGGGGGCATTTACGCTGGAAGCTGCCGACGTCGCCGCCCAGATCGATCCGACCTCTGTGCATTTGAAGCTGGATGGAGTAGCCCTGCTGGATCAGGATTTCGAGTATGACCTGGTATCCCGGGACCGCCTGCTGGAACGCTATCTCGATCAGGATATCGAGGTCTTCACCGAAAAAGGCGACCTATTTTCAGGCAAGCTGCTTTCGGCGTCCGGTACACAATTAATCCTCAAATCGAAAGAGGGACAGGTGCAGGTGATCAGCCCTGACGCGGTGCGCGACGTGCGCTTCGGTGAGCTTCCGGGAGGACTGCGCACCCGCCCCACGCTGGTCTGGTCTATGATTGGCGATAAAGCCGGCAAACAATCCGCTGAACTTTCCTACATGACGCACGGACTAAACTGGCATGCAGAATACGTCGTGGTGACCCCTGAAAAATCGGATAAACTGGACGTCAGCTCCTGGGTCTCCATCGAAAATAACTCCGGCGCTACGTATGAAAACGCCAAGCTGAAACTGATGGCAGGCGAGGTGCAGGTGATTCAACCGCCCGGACCCTTCGATGGTGGGAGGAATCGGGTGTTCGCCGAAGCGCAAATGGCTAAAGGCGCCCAAGGTTTTGAAGAAAAACCATTCTTTGAATATCACCTTTACACTCTGGCGAGACCTGCGACGCTGAAGGACCGCCAGACCAAGCAAATCGCTCTCTTCGAACCGGCGACCGTCACCTCCAGGCGCGAATATGTCAGCACCGATGGCGGTGACGTCAAGGTGAACCTGGTCTTCAAGAATGAGAAGAAAGCCGGATTGGGAATACCGCTGCCAGCAGGCAAAGTGCGCGTTTATCAAAAGGATTCCGATGGATCTCTGGAATTTGTCGGCGAGGATCAGATCGATCACACGCCTGAAGATGAAGAAGTCCGCTTAACCGTCGGTTCCGCCTTCGATATCAAAGCCGAACGTGAAATGACCGACCAGCGTCAGGTTTCCGACCGGGTGCGCGATGAATCCTACAAGATCAGCCTGCGCAACCACAAGAAAGAGAATGTGGAGATCAAGGTGGTAGAACACGCCTGGGGAACCTGGGAAATCCTGCAATCTTCGCATACCTACGCAAAGAAGAACGCCACTACTATCGAATTCACTATACCGGTGGAAGCCGGCAAAGAAGTCATTCTAACCTACAGTGTCCGACACCGATAAAGCCCCGCCTGCTCAGGCGGCAGCGCCACCGGCGGCCGGTCCCCGGAAATTGGCGCGCGGCGATCTCCGCACCGAGGTGCAGTTCATCCCCAAGGTGGGACCTCAGCGAGCCCGGCAACTGGATCGCGTTGGCATCAAGACGCTGGGAGATCTGCTCTATTACCTGCCGCGCCGCTATCTGGATCGTTCGTTGATCGTCCCCATCAACGCTCTCGATCTATCCGATCGCGAGGTGACGGTGGTGGGCAAGGTGGTCAATTTCGGCCTGTTCGGAGGCGGCAGAGTCGCGCGCCGCTTCGAAGTAACCCTCACCGACGGCACCGGAGTTTTGCTCGGCGTGTGGTTCCAGGGCTTACAGTACTGGATAGGCGCCTTCCAACCGGGTGAACACGTCGCTTTCAGCGGCAAGGCTCAGTACTACCGCGAACGCTTGCAGATGAGTCACCCCGCTGTGGATTTCCTGGACGAACAGGAGAGCCTGGGCTTAAAAGCCAAGACCGGCGCTATCATCTCGCTCTATCCTTCCGGGGAACAGCTTACTAAGGTGGGATTGGACAGCCGGGGCATTCGCCGCATCATGGCGGAGGGCTTGAACCTGGCGAAAGGGATGATCCCCGAATTTCTCCCCCCGGATTTGATGAAGCGGCACGCCCTGCTCTCGCGAGCGGACGCTCTGCAGCAGGTGCATTTCCCCGACAGCATGACTAAGAAAGAGGCGGGTTGGCGCAGGCTGAAATACGAAGAGATGTTTTCCGTGCAGGTGACCCTGGCGCTGCGGCAGTTCAAGCGAAAACACCGTCAGCAGGGGAATGCATTCCCCCGCCCTGCCCGCGGAGGCTTGACGGCGCAAGCTGTAAAAAAGCTGCCGTTTCAGCTCACCGATGGGCAGTTATCCGTCCTGACCGATATCCGCAAAGACATGGAAGCTCCCCACCCCATGAACCGGCTGCTGCAAGGGGACGTTGGATCGGGGAAAACGGCGGTGGCAGTCATCGCTCTGATGATGGCAGCTGAAGGCGGTTATCAGGGAGCTCTCATGGTTCCCACCGAAGTGCTGGCTGAACAGCATCACCGCACCTGGGAACCGTTTTTTCAAGCGTTAGGCATTAAAAGCGCCCTGCTGATCGGCGGTCTGGGCGTGGCGGCGAGACGCCAAGCGCTGGACCAGATCAGTTCGGGTCAGGCGCAGGTGGTGATCGGCACGCACGCTCTGATCCAGGAAAAGGTGCAGTTTTCCCGGCTGGGTCTGGTGATCGTGGACGAACAGCATCGCTTCGGAGTGGCGCAGCGACTGAAATTGCGGCAGAAGGGTCAGACTCCCGATGTCCTGGTGTTAACCGCCACACCCATCCCGCGCTCGCTGGCGCTGACGATCTACGGCGATCTGGAAATATCGCTCTTAAAGGAGCGGCCGGGGCACCGTCAGCCGATCAAGACTCTGATTCGCAGCAGCCGCGATCTGGAAAAAATCATCGCCTTCCTGAAAAAGGAATTCGACAAAGGTCGGCAGGCGTTCATGGTCTACCCGCTGGTGGAAGCCTCGGAAAAGCTGGACTTGCAGGCCGCCGTCGAAGCCTACGAGGAGTTCCATGTTGGCGCTCTGCAGAAATACCGCTTGGGTTTGGTGCATGGCAGGCTGCTCTTAGAAGAGAAAGACCGGGTGATGCGGCAGTTTTCCCGAGGCGAACTGGACCTGCTGATCGCCACCTCGGTGGTGGAAGTGGGCATCGACGTGCCCAACGCTACGGTGATGGTGGTCATGGCGGCGCAGCGTTTCGGGCTGTCGCAACTGCACCAGCTGCGGGGTCGCATCGGCAGAGGCGTTCATCCGGGAGTGTGCGCTTTAGTGGCGGATTACCCCATGTCTTCCGATGCTAAAGACCGGCTGACCGCTCTGGAAAAGACCGAGGACGGTTTCGTCATCGCCGAAGAGGACCTGCGCATCCGCGGCGGCGGCGAATTTTTCGGCACACGCCAGCACGGCGCACCCGACTTCAAGATTGCCGACCCTATCGCCGACCGTATGCTGCTGGAAATCGCCCGGCAGGACGCCTTCGATACCGTGCGCCAAGATCCGGGTCTGAACAGTTACCCGACTCTGCGAGCCCACTTCCAGCAAGCCTGGGGCGAGAAGATGGAGTTGATGGACGTAGGGTGAGAAGTAGGTTGCTGGTTGCTTGTGGCTGGTTGCTGGAAAAAGAAGGGTAGAGCGGCAGCTCGCTGCCGCAGCCATCCCTTTGGGGCTGCCGCAAAAGAAGTCGGAACCGCTGTAAACGCTGATAAAAACACGCGTTGCGACAGGTCCTTAACGTAGCGGTGAGCTGAAGATGGAGAAGAGGGAAAGTGTGGTGTAGGATCTCGAATCTCCGTGGGTGATAAGAGGTGCGGAGTAGTGGAGGTGGGAATGGCACAGAGAAAGGAATTAGCTTCAATGTCTCGAATTATCGCTTTCTTTCGTAGTTTCTTCACAAGATCAGTAAATTGCGATTGTGAGGAACTTAGAATTCAAAAATCCTTGCGAAATTGGACTATAATAATGGCATTAGGTGCGTGCCTTGCCGCTGGTTTTACTTATCGTTACGTAAAAATTACGGAGAAACTGTTAGAGAATGCTAACAAAAGTAGCAACGTAGCTGCAAAAACTTTCGAAAGTGCACAAAAAGCTTACAGAGTAGAGTACCGGCCTTATGTCGTGTATGAACGATTAGTAATCGACATTGGTGAGGGATCTTCAGATGATATAACTGGCTACAGCAAGTTCGATGTCATTGTAACCGCTTTCTGCAGTAACTATGGAAAAACTCCTGGGTTTGTTAAATCTAAGTTGATTGTTAGTGCTGATAGCTCTCTATCTGACAGTTTATTTAACAACTACTCAGAACATTTAAAGTCAAATCTCCGACAAACAGTCTTGAATGAAAAAGAAGGTAACGTACGAGAATCCTTTGCAGTATTTGTTCCAACTTCACCGAAGAAAGGGAGATCCTATATTGAGCTGTCTTGTGGTGATCAAATCAAGTTAGGTCACATCAAGGACACTAATGATTTCATTTTATATTGTCATGGTATATTTGTCTATGATGCAATTCCCGGTTTAATCGATAAACCTGCTAAAAGTCGGTTTACAGAAAAAATCATTCTTAAAGGCCTAACCATCACTAATCCAACAGATTACCATGAAACCATACACGAATCTTGGGAATAAGTACATTGTAAAAAGATCAATTTATTCATGATAGAGGCAGCCTAGGTGTCCCCCATCTCTGGCGGGTGGCCTGGTCAACTTGTCGCTTTGCGACCCCTTCGGGGTTGACCAGGTATATTTATAGTAAACCCGGCTAACGAGTTAGCCGGGCCACCCACCCGTAGAGCGGTGGGGCAGTAGGAATTCAAAGTAAGCTATAATAAGGAGTAAAGAATGATGAACCATAAAGCAATTATAATTAAAAGTCTTGCTTTTGGGGCAGGATTCGGAGGCGCTGCAGCTTTAATACTTGTAATAGCGATTCTTCATTATGTAAGCCCTAAAAAATGGGATAATAAAGCAATAATTGCTAATTATGACAGAACCGATACCTTAGCAAATAATAAGGAATATTGGAATTATGATGTACCGAGAGCTCTAGCCGCTGGCCTCTCGGAAGAAGATATCTGGGATTTTTTAGGTGGAAAAGGATATAGTCGGAAAGAGATTAATTTCCTATTGGGTGGGGGTAAAGGTAATAAACTTGTGTATTACTTCATTCTCCAGAATCGCAGTAAAAATGATTTTTCGGTTTCGGGTGATTTCGAAAATAATCCGATATTCTTTCTATTTCCAAATGATGTACAGATATCAGATTCAAGTCGAATATGCTGGGTTGATTATCAAAAACCGGTTTTTGTTCCTGCGGGTCACAAAATGCGATTTGCTGTACATTTAAATTACCCATCATATGCAAATAATGAAATTAAGAGGCTTGAGGGATTTGTTATGTATGATAAAATCAATCATTTTGAAATTCAATTAAAACTAAGATAGTGGAGGTATAGGATGAGTTGGCCAGGGGTGCCCCCCACCTCTGCTGTGGGTAGGTTTCGGGTCGGGGCAAGCCCGACCTCTACGCAGCATTTTCATCAGTGTAATCAGGGAAATCAGGGGTTCAGGCTCTTCTTGCCCCGTTCACGGGGCTTCCATAGATGTAGCCCGGTCATTTATGGCCGGGCGGAGTAGCGGCATCATGCAAGCAGCCGATTCCCGACGCGCTTCGCTTGCGGGAATGACAATGCGTCTTTTTTTCCATTCTTCATTCTGGCTTCTGAATTCTTGTTTTTTCATTCTTAACTCATAACTCATCATTCATAATTGGTCGCTCCGACTGCGGCGACTTTTTCCAGCAACCAGCCACCAGCTACTAGCAACCAGCAACCATTTAATGTCAAAAATCATCGCCATTGCCAACCAGAAGGGCGGAGTGGGAAAGACCACCACCGCCGTCAATCTTGCCTGCTTCCTTGCCGCGGCTGAAAAGCGAACTCTGCTGATCGACGTGGACCCGCAAGCCAACGCGACGTCCGGGCTGGGCATCGGTAAAGAACAGCGCCAGCGCTGCATCTACGACGTCCTGATCGACGGGATGGACCCGGCGGAGACTCTGCAGGATACCCAGCTGGAGTTCCTCAAAGTCCTGCCGTCCGACATTAAGCTGGTCGGAGCAGAAATCGAGCTGGTGCCGCGCGAGCACCGCGAGTCCATCCTAAAAGCAGCAATAGAATCCTTGCGCTCGCAGTTTGAATACATTATATTGGACTGCCCCCCCTCGTTGGGGCTGCTGACCCTGAACAGTCTGACCGCCGCCGATTCGGTGCTGATCCCCATTCAGTGCGAATATTACGCTCTGGAAGGCATCAGCCAACTGCTGAACACCGTCCGGCTGGTGCAGAAGCATCTGAACATCAATCTGCAGATCGAGGGAGTACTGCTGACCATGTTCGACCCGCGCCTGAACCTATCCAAGCAGGTGCGGGATGAGGTACGCAAATATTTCGACGCCAAGGTCTTCCAGACCGTGGTCTACCGTAACGTGAAGTTGTCGGAAGCGCCCTCCTTCGGCAAGCCGATCATCTTCTACGATATCGCTTCCCGGGGAGCGCAGAATTACTTACAATTGGCTCAGGAGATCATTGAGCATGAGCAAGGATAGTCGTTTAGGGAGAGGATTGGCGGCTCTGTTGCCTGAAGGAGCCGACCTGGGGGGGCGTTCGCCCCGTTTCGCCGAAATCGAGATCGATAAAATATCAGCCAACCCACAGCAGCCGCGCACCCATTTCGATCAGGAAGCTCTGGCGGATCTCGCCGCTTCGATCAAGGTCAAGGGGGTGGTGCAGCCAATCATCGTGCGCCGGGTCAAGGATGGACTCTTCGAGCTGATCGCCGGGGAGCGGCGGCTGCGAGCCGCCAAGATGGCCGGTCTGGAACGCATCCCTGTCTTCATCGCCGAGGTGGGCGATGGGTCGGAAGCTCTGGAGCTGGCTCTGATCGAGAACTTGCAGCGAGAAGACCTGAATTCGCTGGAACAGGCTGACGGCTTCCAGCGGCTGGCCAAAGAGTACGGACTCACGCAGGAGGATATTTCCGAGAAAGTCGGCAAGAGCCGCGCCGCCGTCGCCAATACGCTGCGCCTGCTCAACCTGCCGAGGGACGTGCAGGCATCCCTGCGCGCCGGAGAAATTACCGCCGGGCATGCGAGAGCCATCCTCTCGTTCGATGACCGGGAACGCCAGGTGGCGCTCTGGAAGAAGATCATCAAGGAAGGGCTGTCCGTCCGCAAAGCCGAGCAGGCTGCCAAGAACCTGATGTCACCCTCTGCCGCCGCGGAAACCGAAATCCGCCGCCCGACGCACCTGCTGCAGATCGAAGAGCGGCTGCGCAACATCCTGGGGACGCACGTGCGCCTGCACTACAAGAAAGGTAAAGGCGGCTCCATCGAGATCGAATACTACAGCGACGAGGACCTGGAGCGGCTGATCGAGTTGATGGAGGGGATAGGGTAGAAAGACGATGAGGTTTACATTTCGATTGAATGACGATTCCGAGCTTGGTCTGCTGGAAGAAAAGCACGCTATTGAACTGTTCGAACTGACCGATCGCAACCGGGATTATCTGAGAGAATGGCTTCCCTGGCTGGATGCTACCAGAACTTCGGAAGATACCCGACAATTCATTAAAAGATCACTTGAACAATTTACCCGACAGGGTAACTTCTCGCTCGGCATCTGGTTTAAGGGCAATATAGCTGGAACGATCGGTTATAGCAAGATGGATCCAGCCAATCAGAAAGTTAGCATTGGTTATTGGATCGGTTACGAATATCAGCATAAGGGTTTGGTGACATTAGCGTCTAGAGCGATGATAGACTACGCGTTTAACGATCTTGGCTTGAACCGACTTGAGATTTTATGCGCGGTGAATAACAAGCGCAGTCGAGCCATTCCAGAACGGTTGGGATTTACGCAGGAAGGAATTCTGCGCGAAGCCGAAAAGCTATATGATCGATTTGATGATTTAGTCGTTTATGGAATCCTCGCCGGCGAATGGCGGAATAAGACCAAACGGTCAAGTTAATTGCACGGAAACCGAAATCCGTCGCCCGGCGCACCTGCTGCAGATCGAAGAGTGCTGTTCGAGTTGATGGAGGGGATAGGGTAGGAAGGAACAACCTGCTTTGTGTCATACCAGCGAACGCTGGTATCTGAGAAAAACCTGAAAGGGTGAGGAGATTGTCATGGCTATCAAACATCTAAGAGTAAAGAATTTCAAGAGCTTCCGCGATCTGGATCTGGAATTAGGGGACTTCAACGTCCTCATCGGCGCCAACGCGTCCGGCAAATCGAATTTTGTGCAGATCTTCAGGTTTTTAAGGGATATTGCAAAAATTAATTTACGGAACGCTATTTCCTTACAAGGTGGTGTAGAGTATTTAAGAAATATAAATTTAACTGATGAACCGTTAGAAGTTTCCGTTGTTGATGATGGTGTGTCGGGTGCTCTAAATTTTATTTGGGGCTCCTCATCTCCTTCCCTTACAGTTAAAAACAAATATGAATTTAAATTGAATTTTGATAAAAAGAATTCTAATTATCTGATTGAGTACGACAGAAATATTCTCGAATACACATTATCTAAATTGGTTCATATGGAAATAGACAATAATTACCATAGACAGGAATATGGAGTTTTAGAGGAAGGTTTAATAAAAATCAGTAATCAAGATGGTAGAATTACACTCGAGCCTGAAAGTGGATATTCCAAAAAGCTTAAACCATTCATGGATCAGATAAAGCATATAATTTCTGAGAATGTACTTAATCAGAAACTAATGATAGAAGATAATTTTTTATCCACTTATTTTGTCCTTCCTAATATAACAGAAACATCTATTTACGATATTGATCCAAAGCTACTTAAGAATCCACACCCATTGACTGGGAAATTATATTTAGATGATGATGGCGCGAATTTAGCAATCGTACTTAACGAAATATTAAGAGATAGGGATAAATTTCGATTGCTCATGAATATTATAAGAGATGCGCTGCCCTTTATTGATGGAATAGAAGTCGAACATCGTTATGATAGTTCCATTCTGATACGTTTTAAAGAGATCTACTCGATCAAAGAATTTATGCCTGTACCATTTCTATCGAACGGTACTATGCATATTACAGCACTTATTATCGCATTATTTATTGAAAATGATTATCTTACCATCATCGAGGAACCCGAACGCAACATCCACCCAAAGCTGATCAGTAAGATCGTCAACATGATGAAGGATGCTTCGCGGAACAAGCAGATTATCGTTACCACCCACAACCCGGAGGTGGTGAAACACGCTGGCATTGAGAATCTACTGCTGGTAACACGAGATAAGGACGGTTATTCTGTCATTAAACGACCGCAGGAAATGGAGGAGGTTAAAATCTTCCTCAAAAATGAAATCGGTATTGACGAACTCTTCGTGAATAACCTATTGGAGTTTTAAATGGATTATAAAAGGTTGTTTATTTGGGTCGAGGGAGATGATGACGAAAGATTCATTGAAAGAATTCTGACACCAATTTGTATGAAGTCCTATGATCATGTGCACGTTCAAAAATATGCACAAATGAAGACAGAGAAGAAAATAGAATTTCTCCAATCCATTGAAGACATGGGTGCTGACTATATTTTTCTAGCAGACATCAATCACCATCCCTGTAAATCCTCTAAAAAGGATAGCATTATAGCCAAGCTAAATCTGGTAAAGCCTGAATCCATTTATTTGGTCATACTGGAAATAGAAAGTTGGTACCTTGCTGGTATTGAAGCGGCGATACTAAAGAGGTTCAAAATTAAACCTTTCAAAGATTCCGATAGTTTAACAAAAGAACAGTTTGAAGAATTGATTCCGAAAACAGAATCTCGGATTAACTTTATGAATGAAATTCTTAACTCCTTCGTTTTTGATGTCGCTCGTCAGAAAAACAAATCCTTCGACTACTTCTGTCGAAACTTCTTAGAGACCTTAAAATGATCCGGAAATATATCGTAAGCACAAGCCTGTTTCTGATTCTGATTGCCTCCTCCCCCTCCCCAGCCTGCTACTCTATCGTCGTGGGGCGGGAAGCGTCGCAGAACGGCTGCGTGATGCTGGCGCACAACGAAGATGACGGCGCTCCGGCGATTGTCAATCACCACAAGGCGGCGCGGCACAAGTACCAACCCGGCGAAAAGTATCAGCTGCAAACCGGCGGAGATCTGGATCAGGTCGAGGAAACCTGGTCCTACATCTGGTCGGAAATGCCGGGGCTGAACTTTTCCGACAGCTTCATCAACGAATGGGGCGTGGCGGTCACGTCGGATAACTGCCCTTCTCGGGAAGATAAACCGAAGCTGTCTCACGGGGGAATCGATAAGGATTTGAGGATCTTGATTGCTCAGCGAGCCCGCTCGGCTCGGCAGGGCGTGGAACTGGCGGCGCAATTGGTGGAGCAGTTCGGGTATAACGCTCCCGGACGCACCTACCTGATCTGCGACCCGGAAGAAGGGTGGCTTTTTGCCGTGGTCAACGGCAAGCATTGGCTGGCGCAGCGCGTCCCCGATGATCAGGTGGCGCTGGTCGCCAACACCTATTCCATCCGTCAGGTCAACCTGAAAGATAAAGATAATTTTCTGGCATCTCCCGATATCATTGATTATGCCGTATCCCGCGGCTGGTACGATCCCAAGAGCGGTCAGCCGTTCGATTTCGCTACTGCTTACGCCGATCCCAACGTCGCCAAAGATTCATCGAATTTCTGCCGCCAGTGGAGCGGTCTGCGCCACGTTTCGGCTCAAGCGATTCCAATGTGTCCGGAGCTTCCCTTCTCTGTGATTCCAGGGCGGAAACTGGACGCTGCCGCGCTGATGGATATCCTGAAAGATCATTACGAGTGGACGGATTTCTATCACGCTGCCGATGGAAAGACCAACCCGCACCTAAACAGCATCGGCACCATCTGCAACTGGAACACGCAGACCGCATTTGTCGCCGAACTGCGCGGCAATATGCCCAATGATATCGGGTTACTGTACTGGGTGTGTTTGGCTCAGCCCTGCCGTTCGGTCTTCCTCCCCTTTCACTTCGGAATATCCGCCTTCCCGGCAGGCTGGACTGCGCCGAGCGCAGTTCCAACTCAGGAACAGTATCAATCCAAAGTGCTGACTCCCTTCCGCGCGGATGCCGAAGACTATTATTGGACCATGAGCAATCTCAGCAGCAAGCTGGATCAGGACTACAGCCGATTTGAGAAGCTGAACGATGCACTTGCTGCCGTTCAGAAAAATGCCTTCGTGGTCCAGCAACCGGTGGAACAAGCAGCCCTGGATCTTTATTTAACCGATAGAACGACCGCTCTGGCGTTGTTGGATAATTACTGCCGCGGTATTTATCTCCAAACCGTGGATGCAATACAACGATCGATGAATAACCCGTAGAAAAAAATAAGTAAATTAATCCAAAGAAAAGAAGCATAGGAGTAAATCAAATGAAGAAACTGATCCCCTTTTTACTGGTGATCGCCATGATCGTGGTAGGATGCAACAAGAAAGAGGAACCCGCTGACCGGGAAGCCAGGCGCGCAGCCCGCGCGCAAAAAGAACAGGCTGCACAACCAAAATCTCCAGAAACTCTAACCCAAGGCGGCGAAATGATCACGACCGCATCCGGACTGCAGTATCAAGAACTCGTGGCGGGCAGCGGCGTAGAAGCTCAAGCCGGCAAAGTCGCTTCGGTGCACTACACCGGCTGGCTAACCAACGGCACCAAGTTCGACAGCTCTATCGATAGAGGTCATCCCTTCGATTTCCAGGTAGGCGTCGGACAGGTCATTAAAGGCTGGGATGAAGGCGTACAGGGGATGAAGGTCGGCGGCAAGCGCAAGCTGATCATCCCGCCGAATCTGGGTTACGGCGATAACGGCGCGGGGACGTTGATTCCGCCCGGCGCGACGTTGATATTCGAAGTCGAATTGTTGGACGTGAAATAAACTTCAGTATATTGGGGCACGATGGGGGTAGTTAATTAATTACCCTAACAAGTCAAGATTCTCGTTTATCAAGGGCACAGCATGCTGTGCCCCTACACCACGGTATAGTCGGGGTCGCCCCTGACCCCGACAGGAGTCAAGTTAACTGGTTAAACACCATCGTCGTGCCCCAATATACATCAACCGAGACCCATATGCCTCCAGATCCCGATCTAATCGACGAACTGTTGGACGTCTGCCACCGCCTGTATCGTTCCGGCATGGTGGCGTCCAATGACGGCAACGTATCCGCTGTGACCGAAGACGGCAATCTGATCACCTCCGTGACCAACGTTTCCAAGGGAGCCATGACAGCGCGGCATGTGGTCAAGGTCAACCGTGACGGAATTCCGCTGGAAGACGGCAAGAAACCGTCATCGGAACTGCTGATGCACCTAGCCATCTACCGCGACCGACCGGACGTCCGAGCCGTTGTGCACGCTCATCCCCCCTACGCCACCGGATTCGCGGCGGCAGGGCTGGCGCTGGATCGGTGCGTGTTGCCCGAAATCGTCATGACGCTGGGCAGCATTCCCCTGGCGGAATACGGCACGCCTTCCACCGAAGAGGTCCCGGAAGCGGTATCGAAGTGGATCGGTCAATCGGATGCCGTACTGCTCTCAAATCATGGCGCCGTCACGGTGGGAAGCAGTCTCATGGACGCCTACTACAAGATGGAGCGCATCGAGCACTATGCCCGCATCTGTTACATTGCCCGGCAGCTTGGAGGGGAACGGGTGCTGACTCCCACCGAAGTGAGCAAGCTCTATCGCCTGCGGGAAGAGGCAGGGATGACCAACCGCAACACCGGCTGCTGGGCTTGCGATCAATTAGTGGAAGGGAGCTGCGTCGGGGAAGCCTGCGTGAATTTTTCCGGGATGGGTGAAAGCTTCGAGGCGGTGGCGAGGAAGCTGGTGAAAGAAGTAGTGAGCTCTCAAATAAAAGAGCGTTAGAACATATGAGAGGTCCATGCATTTAATCTCTAATTGGAACAACGGGAAGGTTCGTCTTACGGAAGAGTGAAGATCCCATATCCTGGATCATCCCGAAATGAAGGACTTGCTTTCATCCATCGAAGATTCACTGAGCACACCTGATATTGTCATCCAGTCGTTGTCGGATCCAGAAGTACAGTTGAGTTACCGCTATTTTCAAGATACACCATTTGGAAGTAAATATATTTGTGTGGTGACCAAACATTCGGGGGGTGATCCATTCATTATCACTGCATATCTCACTGATACCGTGAAAAGAGGTCAGGTCTTATGGCAAAAAGAAATGTGAAAGTCTGGTACGATCCAGAGGCGGATTTCATTGAAGTCACCTTTACGGAAGGACCGGGTTACTATCGAGAAACCGCTAATGACCAGGTCATGGAGCGAGTGGATGATAGTGGCAATATTATCGGTTTTTCGATCATTAAAGTGAGCAGCTTAAAACCAAGACCGCTAGAATTTGAATTAGTTTAAGCGTAAACTGAAATCATTGCACTTAGATATACCCTCCCCATGAAAATCCTCATCATCGGCGCGGGAGAAGTGGGCTACCACTTATCCGCAGAACTGGTCCGGGAAAACCACGACGTGGTCATCGTGGAACCGGACTCTGAACGGATACAGCGCGTTGCGGAGTCCAGAGACGTCATGGTGGTCCAGGGGGACGGCACACGCCAAAAAGTTTTGGAAGAAGCGGGAATCGCCCACTGCGACATGCTGATCGCCGTGACCAACTCCGATGATGTGAACATCCTGGCTTGCATGATCGCCCGGGAGTTCGGCGTCAAAACCAAGATCGCCCGAGTGCGGGATCACGAACTCAGCGACCCCGACTCGGTGTTGAACCCGGCTCGGATCGGGATTGATCTGATGATTCACCCTGAACTGGAAGCCGCCCGCGAAATCATCCGCTTGATCCGCCATCCTTCAGCTACCGAAGTTTCGGAATTTTTCGACGGCAGAGTAGAGTTGCTGGGCGTGCGAGTCACCAAGGATTCGCCCGCTCTGGGGAAGACCCTGATCGATTTAGGCCGCCGCTTCACTGACCTGCCGTATCGTATTGTTGCGATCGCTCGCCGGGAAAAGACGCTAATTCCGAAAGGGGATCAGCGTCTGGAGCAGGATGATCAGATCTATGTCGTCACCCGTCGCGAGGCCTTGCAGGAGGTTTTTAAGGTGGTCAGTTCTGAAAACCGCGTTAACCGGGATTTGATGATCCTTGGAGCCCGCCGGGTCGGCATACTGGTCGCACAAGGGTTGCGCCAGTATAGTGATATCTCTGTTAAGCTGGTCGATCCTAATCCTGAGAATACTCAGCGCGCTGCCAAATTGCTTCCAGGCGTGCTGGTCGTCGAAGCCGATGGGCTGGATATTGACGTGATTTCCGCTGAAGGATTGATCGACATGAACGTGTTCATCGCTTGCACGGATAATGACGAAAACAATATCGTCACTTCGCTGGTGGCGAGACACCTGGGCGTCCCCCGGACCATTACCCTGGTGGAGAAGAGATTTTATCTGCCCATTATTAAAACACTCGGCCTGGAGGTCGCGGTCAACAAACACCTACTGACCAGCAACGCCATCCTGAAATATATCCGTCACGGGAAGGTGCTCTCCTTTTCACAGATCCGGGGGATCAACGCCGAAACCATCGTTTATTCCGTGGAACCGAACGCCAAAATTACCAGAAAACCTCTGGAAAGTCTGGATTTTCCCGATGGATCTATCCTTGGCGCTATTCACCGCGGCAATGAGTTTCTGATTCCCACCGGCAAGACCCAGGTTCGAGCCGGCGACGAAGCCTTGATCTTTTATCTGCCCGAAGTAAGGAATAAACTCAATAACTGGTTCAACTGAAGATGAAGTTAGGACCCGTATTCCACACCCTGGGTTTGTTGCTGATCATCTTAGGCGCATTCATGATGGCGCCTATCCCTTGGGCGATTTATTATGACGAAGCGACGATTCCAGCGATCAGTTTTTCGGCTGTCGCGATGGTATTGGTGGGATTCGTCATGTGGAAGTATACATCAAGAGCGCCGACTATTGGAATACGCGAAGGATTTGGTATTGTAGCCTTGGGGTGGATATTGATGATCCTCGCAGGAGCTATGCCCTTCTACTTTTCTGGCGCCATTCCCAATGTGACAAACTCGGTTTTCGAATCGGCGTCAGGATTCAGCGGAACCGGCGCCAGTATCCTGGTCGATATCGAAGCGCTTCCCAAAAGTATCTTATTCTGGCGCAGCTTTACACATTGGCTGGGAGGCATGGGATTTATTATCCTTTCACTCGCCATTCTGCCCGTGTTAGGGATCGGCGGTATGCAGCTCTTCCGAGCTGAATCTGCAGGACCGACCAAGGATAAGCTAACCCCGCGCGTCCGCCAGACCGCCAAACTGCTCTGGGGCGTGTACCTGCTCTTTTCGGCGATTTTGACCATTCTCCTGCTTTTCGGTGGGATGAATCTGTTCGATGCCTTATGTCACATGTTCGGAGCCATGGGCACGGGCGGTTATTCCACCCGGAATGCTTCCATCGCCGCCTTTCACAGTGCTTATATCGATTGGGTGATCATCGCCTTCCTGTTCATCGCGGCGATCAATTTCGGTCTGCACTTCCGCGCTTTATCAGGAAAGCCGCTGAACTATTTCAAGGATCCGGAATTCCGTTTTTTTGTAGGTGTTCTCCTGTCGGCAATTGCCATCATCTACATCTGGAGTTACGGCTACTTTGAAAGTCCCGGCAAAGGGTTTCGTGATACGGTTTTCCAGGTGACGTCGGTCTGTACGACCACTGGCTTTGTCACAGCGGATTATGAGAAGTGGCATCCGATCAGTTCCATCGTGCTGTTGTTATTGATGTTCATGGGAGGAATGGCAGGCTCCACCGCAGGAGCCATAAAGATGGTGCGCTGGAAGATCATCTTCCATCAGATCCGGATCGAAGTGCAGCGGCTGATACATCCCCATGCGGTATATCCGCTGCGTCTCGGCGCTAAAGTGATCCCCGAGGAAGTGGTTAAAAGCATTTTAGGCTTCGCGCTGCTGTATATCTGCACGGCGATATTGGGAGCGTTGCTCTTGGTCGCTTTAGGCTTGGATTATGGAACCTCTTTCAGCGCCTCCATCACCTGTTTGGCAGGCTGCGGTCCGGGAATCAGCATCGTAGGACCCGTGGGTAACTATTCCACGCTGCCTGCGTTGGGAAAATTGAGTTTAAGCATGGAGATGTACCTGGGGAGATTGGAACTATTGACGGCCATGGTGCTGCTGAGTCGCAGTTTCTGGAAGAAGTAACTCCTCAACAAGTGAGAACTCATGGATTGGCGTAAATTAATAGTGCGAAATTATCGAGCCAAGCTGGTCATGTTCGGTCTGGCGATCCTGCTATGGCTGTTCGTCATGCTGCGCAAAGAGTACGACCAGGAATTAGGCGTCCCGGTGCGGGTGGTTCATCTTAAGGAGAATAAAATCCTCATGGAAGTTCCACCGGGGAGGGTAGAGACTCTCTTCCATGGCAGAGGAACCACTCTGATTTTACTAAGCCTTTTCGGCAGGGCGCGAATCGATCTCAACCTGGATAAAGTGCAGTATTCTCACGCTTTTCCGCTGAGACCCGACATGGTTAAATGGGCTCCGGGAATAGACGCCGATGTCGTTGAAATCGTTTTTCCGGACACCATTATTATTCATCTGGATGACGTGATAAGCAGAAATTTGGCGGTCAAACCATTGATCACTATCTCAAAAGACCAAGATTTCAGCCTGACCCGTCCGTTGCGCTGCGATCCTGAGTCCGTTCGGGTCCAGGGTCCCAAGTCGCTGGTCAACGGGTTGAGTTTCATTCCAACTCAGGCGCGCGCACTGGATCACGTCAATTCCGATATCAATCTCAAACTCGACCTGATTTCACCTGCCGATAAGAAGATCACAGTGAAGCCGACGACGGTAAAAGTCACAGCCTCCGTCGAAAAGCTCATTCAACGCGAAATCACCGAGATTCCAATCCATGTCATCCACTGCTTGCCGGACAAACCCGGATTCAGCGAACCGGACCAAATCAATTTAACGCTGCGAGGAAGCAAAGCTGCGATCGAAAATCTGAAGCGCTCCGATCTCTTCGTTACGGTGAATGTCCAAAACCAACCCGACGTCAACGAGAACTATATTCCCGCCGTCAATCTTCCCGATGAAATTCAGCTCGTTGAGATGAACCCGCCCAGTGTGACCATCATCTTCCGCACTTCCTCCGCTTCCGATTCAGACGGTTCGCCATGATCGTCCTGGGTATCGAAACTTCCTGCGATGAAACCGCTGCCGCCATCATCCAAGATGGCGAAATACTCTCCTCGGTTGTCTCCACCCACTGGCTGCACAATTCCTATGGAGGAGTAGTTCCTGAACTGGCGAGCCGCGCTCACCTCGTGTTATTGCCTCCCATCCTGGATCAAGCCATCGATGAATCCGGTATAAGTCTTGAAGCCATTGACGCTGTTGCCGTGACGCGCGGACCAGGTTTGATCGGCGCGCTGCTGGTGGGGATTGCCGCGGCGAAAGCCATTGCCTTCGCCCGGAATATTCCGGTCATCGGAGTCAACCACCTCGAAGGTCACCTCTGGAGCGCCGTCTTTGAATCATCTGATTTGAAACCGCCCTTTTTGGCACTGCTGGTTTCGGGTGGCCATACCATGCTGGTCGACGTGGAGGAATTCGGTAAATACCGGATCATCGGGCAGACGCGGGACGACGCTGCAGGCGAGGCTTTCGACAAGGTAGCAGTGCTCTGCGGATTGGGCTACCCCGGTGGCGCCCAAATCGAAAAACGAGCCCGAACCGGCGACTCAGCGTACTATGAATTTCCAATCGGTATGCACGGGCAGAGAGGTTACGATTTCTCGTTTTCCGGTTTGAAAACCGCCGTGGCTACCTTTTTAAGAAAAAATCCTGAAGCGAAGCATGATCACCTTGCTGACCTGCTCTGCTGTTTTCAGGAAGCGGCGGTTGCATCCTTGATTGAACCCACCTGCCGCGCTCTGAGACAGTCAAATTACCAGGCACTGGTGATATCCGGCGGCGTCGCAGCCAATCTAAGGCTGCGGCAGCGACTGGGAGAAGAAGCAGAGCGAGTTGGCGTACGCTTTTTATACCCCGGACTGCAACTTTGCACCGATAACGCCATCATGATCGCCTGGGTGGGCTGGAAAAGGTTGTTGAAGGGGCAGAAAGATGGACTTGAGATGAGCGGCGAAGCCAATTTTCCACTTCCAGGAATCTTAAAATAGGTGCGAGGGTGAGCTATTTAACAGGTCAACCATCAGCTATGGCTTTTTTAGGGTGGGGAGGATTCTCTCTCGATTTTAAAGGTTCAGCGCTCCTGTTGGCGCTTTTGGCGATAATCCTCGGCGTGGCGGCGCTGTTGAGTTACCGGCGAACCACACCTCCTTCCGGGCTTTTTATCCGGATTGCTCTGGGCTCCCTGCGCTGCGTCGTTTTTATCCTTCTGATCCTGCTGATCTTTGAACCCACCCTTTCTCGTTTCCGGGAAAAGCGGCTTAAACCGCTGCTGGCCGTTTTAATCGACGACAGCGAATCCATGAAACTGAAGGATGCATCGATCGATCGCAGCCGACAGTTGCAGAACCTGCTGAAGGACGCTTCATGGAAGAATCTCCAGGACAGATTTGATCTGAACTATTTCGCTCTGGGGGATTCTCTCCGTCCCTTGAACGGCTTAAATTTTGATTCGCTGCACCAGCGCACCATCGGGACGGACTTATCTTCGGGATGGCGATCTCTACCTCTTCGTCCCGAAGGTGCGGACTATGCCGGTATCGTATTAATCAGCGACGGCGGAGACAACGTTGGTCGAGATCCGGTTCAGGCAGCTTCGGAAACATCGCAGCCAATTTTCACCGTAGGTATTGGCGATACGGCTCGCGCCCGGGATGCCGGTATCGCTTCTTTGACAGGTGATCCGGTCGCCTATCGAGGGAAAAAGACGGCGCTGACCGTCCGAGTCAAGGCGCGTGGCTCAGAAGGCACGGCGGCTCGTCTTGAACTTACCGGTTCTGATGGACAGGTACTTTCGGCTGTTGCATTGAAGCTGCCGCCGGACGATCTTGAAGCTGAAGCCATCCTCGAATTTATTCCGGATCGAGTCGGAACCGTGCCGTTGAATCTCCGATTAAGCCCATCAGAAGGCGAGAGCAGCAAAGAGAATAATACCAGATCCTACGCTCTCGAGGTGAAGGAGAGTCGTATCAGGGTGCTATTCATCTCTGGTGAACCCAACTTTGAATCCATGTTTTTGCTGCGCGCCGCTTCCCGCCTGCCCGACCTGGAATTTACCACTCTGACCGTAAAAAGCGACGGGACTCTTTTCGGCGGCGGTTCTGTCGATCTACTTAAACTGGTCGGGAATTCGGATCTGCTGATCTTGATGGACCTCTCCGGTCAGAATCGCACCAGAGAGATACTATCCAGAGTGCAGCAGGCGCTTCAGGTAAAACCCCTCCCCCTCTGGATCTGGATTGGAGATACTCCTCCAACAGATGACTTGAAAGCGCTTGCCGGCGGCCTCCCCTTTACAGCTTACCCTGCACGCCGCAGCCTATTTGCTCGAGCCGTCCCGGATCGTTTCTATCCGGTGCTGGATCCTGACGCGCAGAATAGCGAAACGCCCCAGTGGGATGACCTGCCGCCCCTGCAGAGCCCTCCGCTGAACATTCGCCCGGATAACAGCGCCGCCCAGCTTATTGGTTTAAAAGATGCTCAGACCGGACAAGACCTGTGCCCCGCTCTGATAACCTGGGAAAAGGGAACCAAACGATGCGCGGCAACATTCGGTTCCGGATACTGGCGCTGGAGCTTCGTCAATCAGGGTCTATCCGGCAGCGATCAGTTCTATTCGGATTTTCTGCTGAGAATGGTGCGCTACCTTGCCGCAAGTCCGGATACCCGGACGTTGCGGCTGCTGGTGAACAAGAAGCTGTTTTCCATCGGAGAAAACGCGCAATTCACTGCGCGAGTATTCGGCGGGGATGGAAAATATCTAAGTACGCCTTCCGTCGGCATTACCATCGATGAACCCGATGGTCAGAGTAAACTCATGTTGGAAGCGGATCAGAACGGTTTGTATAAAGGAACCTTTCAACCGGACGCCATCGGCAACTATGGTTTTCGCGGCTGGGCGACGACAGATAAGGACACTTTGGGAGCTGACTCGGGGAAATTCCTGGTGGAAGGGTATAACGTCGAGAAGGAAACGCTGAACCAGAATCGCCCGCTGTTGGAAGCGATCGCCAAAAGCAGCGGGGGCGCCTACTACCCGGCGGATTCCTTGGTGAAATTCGCTGTAACTTTTAACGCTCCTGCGCGCATAAAAACCGTCGGTTGGCAGAGGCGATTTTTCCTGAACTGGGATATCTGGATGGTCCTGGTCATTCTTTTAGGGTTGGAGTGGTTGATCCGCAAGCGCAGAGGGATGTTGTAGAGTGTGACTTTCGTACGTCAGACGTCGAATCTATGACTACCTGCCCTTGTCGTTGCCCCCCATTCGTTTCAAGATCAAATTTTTCCGACGCAACACGATGACCCGTTCAGACGCAGGATTCCAGTGCAGGGGGCTGGGTAGTACCGCCGCCAGGCGAGCCGCCTCCTCGGTGGTCAGGTCATTCGCGGTTGTGTGGAAGTATTTTTGCGCCGCAGCTTCCGCTCCGAAGATACCATCACCCCATTCGACGATATTCAGATACAATTCCAAGATGCGGCTTTTCGATAGAGACAGTTCCAGTCGGTAGGTTATCAGGATCTCTTGCAGTTTGCGCAGGGGATTTTTTGAAGGCGACAGATAAAGGTTGCGCGCCAATTGCATGGTAATGGTTGAAGCTCCCCGAGCAAAACGCCTTTTTTTCAGGTTGTAATTCATCGCCTCTTTGGCTTCGTCCCAATCGATTCCGCCATGGCTGAAAAAAGCGGCGTCCTCGGAGACGCGCACGGCTTCCTTGAGCTTATTGGAAATGCGGGAAAGCGGCACCCAGCGTTGGTCGATTTTCAGGACTCTGCCTTTTTGCGCCGCCGCTTCGATGCGCAGCTTCATCAGCGCCGTTTGACCCGGGCGTTGGGTTTTCAACTTTCCCGGGTTGATCAGCAGCGCAGGCGCAACGATATAAAGCAGCAGGAGCCCGAACGCGATCAACAGCCAGAAAAGCAGGCGTTTCAGCATTTGAGGTACATCTTTTCGCGTAGGGAGACGGAAAACGACAGTATCCCGCTTTGTCGATTAATCCTGACTATTTTCTCTTGGCGGGTTTTTTAACGGGCGTCTTCTTGGCGGGTTCCGGAGCCGTCAGAGCCTTTTTTGCCGCGGCAGCAGCCTGAGTTCCTGGATAGTCCACGCAGATCTGTTCGTATATTTCCTTTTGGTGAGTTATATTGCTATCAGCCTGCGCCTTGGTCAACAGGTCATTCGCCAGTTTATCTTTGGCGATTTTAGCGTGCGGCGATTCAGGATACTGGGTGATGACGTCCTGATATTGACCTTGATTGAAGAGCTCTTCAGCCAGTTTGTTCTTAGCCTGAACAGCATACGGTGAATCGGGGAAGAATTCGATGAGCCGGGCGTAATCACCCCGGTTGAGCATTCCCTCGGCAATCTTTTCTTTCGCCTGTACAGCGATGGGCAGGTCCGGATACAGCGCCACAACCTCCTGGTACTTGCCTTGATCGTACAGTTTCTGAGCCTTCTGTTGCGGAGTTCCGCATCCGGAAAGCATCAGCGCCGACAGGGTTGTCAAAGCCATCACCCAGAGCCAAATTTTACGGTTCATACCAGAGCTCCAAATTGATTAGTGTTTTTATGGTATACTCATGAAGAGTCAATTGGTTGCATCACACTCAAAGCATAACTTACTCACCCAGAGAGCCCAAATTATCTCTCTGCTGCGCGCAGTTTTAAACGAGAGCGCCTACCTGGAAGTAGAAACTCCTCAGCGGGTCAGATCCGCGGGCACCGACCTCAACCTCGATCCCTTCGAAACGGAAGAACGCTACCTGATCACTTCGCCGGAATTTCACCTGAAGGTGCTGCTGGCGCAAGGATACGCTCGCATCTACCAGATCTGCCACTGTTTCCGCAAGGGGGAACGGACGGCGTTACATAACCCCGAATTTACCATGCTGGAATTTTACGCTTCCGGAATGGATCTGTCGGGTATGATGATTGAAGTGGAAACGATCACAAAGGCAGTGGCAGAAAAGTTTGGACGTCATGAAGTTAGCTTCCGACAAAAAGTTGGCGATCTATCCCTGCCCTGGGAGCGAATCAGTGTTGACGAGGCATTCCAGAAGTATGCCGGTTGGAAGCCCTCCCTGAATTTCGATGAGGATCGTTTTTACTTCGATCTGGTGGACCAAGTAGATCCGCATCTGGGTATCGGGCGTCCTTCCATTCTCTACGATTATCCGGCGCGGCTGGCAATGCTGGCGAGTTTGTCCACCGAAAACCCAAGTGTGGCCCGCCGCTTCGAGGTGTACGTTTGCGGCGTCGAAATCGCGAATGCTTTCGAGGAGTTGACCGATCCCACCGAGCAACGCCGCCGCTTTGAAGAAGATCTAAGACAGCGGGCAGCTTTGAATAAACCGCCCTATCCCATCGATGAAAGGCTGTTGGAAGCGCTGCCCGATATGCCGCCGTGCAGCGGTATCGCCGTTGGCGTTGACCGCCTGGTGATGCTGCTCACCGGAGCGGATTCAGTCGACCAGGTGATCGCTTTCCCGGATGAGGAAGTGTAGCCTTTCTGCAGATCTGTCCAATAATAAATGGGGCTGCCCGCTTGGACAGCCCCCACTTTTACCTTTTACCTTACTTCAGCAGCACCATCTTTTGTACCACTGAGTTACCTCCAGCCTGCAGACGGCAGAGGTACACCCCCGACGGCAGATCCGATCCGTCGAAAGAGATTTGCAGCCTCCCAGCTTCCCGCATTCCATTCACTAACTCAGCCACCTGCTTCCCGGAAATGTCGTAAACCGACAGGTTCACGAAGCTCACAGCCGGCAACTCGAAGCTGATAACTGTCGCCGGATTGAAGGGATTGGGATAATTGTCTACCATCAGATGCGTCTCGGGAACGATTCCCATGCTCGTTTCCGGGTTATCCCAGCCGGTAACCATGGATACACTTCCGGCAGAGGCATCCATCCCCGTTTTGGTAAATTGGAAGGAGCCTTGACCCCAGACGCTCCAGTACAGATCGCCGACTCGCAGCTGGAACGTATAAGTTCCTGCCGGGTATCCGCCTCCAACTACGGCATTTAGTGTCCGGGTAATAATTCCTCCGGGTTGCATGGTAATCCTTTGCCGGTTGAGGAGGTTATAGGTGCTGTCCGGGTGCACATATTGGATCCAGACGTCGATGTGCACGACGCGCTGACCCAGGTTTCTGATAACGGCATTCAGAGGAATCGATCCTCCCTGCGGCGGGATGATCACCGGTCCGCTTGGCGTCGCCGTCACCTGCATGTTAGTCAGGATGGAATCGGTGGGAATCCCCTGGTATATCACCGGGTTGAGCGTCCAGGCTCCCTGAGTTTGCACCGCACCGCCGGCATCCAGATCCTTAATGTACTGCACGTGCAGCTTGGAGGAAGCCTTCTTGGCGATGCTCGCCCAGGCTTCACTCAGGCACTGTCCGGCAGGAGCGCCGGGAGTGGCGGTGGCAGTCACATTGACCGGAGACATCCAATTCACTCCGCCATCGGTGCTGTAGGTCACGAAAACGTCCCAGTTGGCGATCCCTGCCAGCGAAACATCACCCGGTGTGGTGCACTGCCCCCACTGAACGTACAGCGTATTGGCGGCTGTACCCTGCGCGAAAGCGGCGATGTCGATGGCGCGCTTCCAGACGCCAGGATTATTGCTGATTGCCGTCCAGGCGTTGGCGGTGAAGGTTCCGGTAACCTTGCGGTGACCGGTTAGCAGCGACCAATGCCAGATCATGCCGGCATATCCCGTCCCCAGAGGATAGGGGTTGGTGGTATAGGTGATATGCAGGCGCCCGGCGCTGTCGTAGAGCAGGTTGCAACTGCAATAAGCCCGCGAATTGGAGCTCATTGGATGGCCTCCGGCGGCGAAATTGGTGATATTGACCGGACTGGTGAAATTCCAGGTGGTGCCATCTGTCGATTCAACGTAAAAAACGTCTTCCTCGTTGACTGCAGTTCCGAGCGGCTTGGTGTATCCGATCGCCACCTTTCCGGTCGCAAGGTCAGAGCATACCGTCTGGCAAACGCCTCCCGACGTGTTGCCGGTGACAACGGTTTGCCAGTCAATCCAGGTTAGACCTCCATCGATACTCCGGGTATAGTAGAGCGTACCGACCGGGTTACTTTGCCCTACCACATGAATGTAACCCCGCGTGTCCACTGCCACGTGCGGCCAGGCAACCTCGGTAACTCCGACAGGTGGAGCCGGGCAGGCGTGTTCGCCGGTTGAGGTGTAGACGTAGACCGTATTAACCGTGCCGGTGTTGAGTCCGTGATAGGCGATGACCGGATCATCATCGGCGTCCAGATCCATGGTGCAATAACCGGCGCGGATGACGGTATTCACCTGCAAACCGGTGGTTCCATAAGCCCAGGTTCCCGAGGGATCTTTCCTGTTGTAGTAGATCAAACGCTGGGCTGCTCCTGACTGTAATCCATTCATCCAACAGCAGTGCACAGTGCCATCAGAGCCATAGGCGATCATGCGGCTCATGCTGCTATTGTGCTGATAGTCGTACCAGGTATTTCCGATGGTCTCCGGAGACCCCACATAGTCCAACCCCCAGAGATCCGGTCCTTTGGGATTGACGGTCTGTATGTCAACCGGATAGGTCTCAGCGCCTGTCAGTGCGGCTGGGTTATCCGCCACAGCCAGAAAACTGAACAGAAACAATCCCAGGATCAAACTGATTTTCGTGCGCATTGTCTGCCTCCTCTTTTTGGATGACGCTTTGAACTTTTAAGCAATAAAAAAGGGATTGAGCTTTCCCTGGTTCCTCAAGGTGTTCTCATCCCGTCAACGTAGCTTCCAGCGCCGGCAAGCTCCTCAGCAGCATCCGCCCTTGAGGAAACCCCCTACCTGTCTACTCTCTTGATCGATTAACCTCCTCTCAGCTAAATCTTGAAATAAAAGGATTCTTTGTCGTTTAGTTATAATTCGACTTTATAGCGTTTCTTGAAAATAATCTCCTATCGCACATATTCAGCACACAACGCCGTCATTCCCGCAAATCCGTCAGTAGACGGATGCGTCGGGAATGACGGCGTGTCTGATTCCGGACAAGCCGGAATGACACGCATCAACATCGGAAATTACTTTCGAGAACTGGTATAAGGTTGAACTGAAATATAAGCAATTTTTTTTGGAATGTCAATAGCTTTCGGACAAATTAGTAACTTTTATTCAATCTGACAGGCCAAATATATGACAAAAAAAACGGCGGACCACCCGCCGTTTAAGTCGTCGCCGCCGTAAAAGGTTATTTTATTGCTGATACTGACTGGTTGATGGACTGATTCAAAGCCGAAAGGACTTCAGCGGCGTTGGTGATGTTTTTACGCTCCAAGGCTTCTCCCACTGTGCCCCAGATCGGTTCCCCGCATTGGATGCAGATTACGCCGTATTTCATCATCACGGTTACTGTTTGCGGGTAGTCGCGGACCAGGTCCTCAACGTAAGTCGAACTCGTTATCATAGTTGCCTTTTTCCCGGCTGCACTTCGGGGAGATGCAGCCTCTTCCATAGCCGCTTTTCCACGTCACCCGGGATTTCCTTTACCGGCAGGCAGCGATAGATATCGATGGTGCGCTTCAATGAATCGATTTGCAGGCTGCAATCGGGACAGTGATCGAGATGTTCGCGCAATTCCCGGCATAGGGGCGAAGATAAATCCTCACCCAGGGACTCGCAGAGTCGCTCTATAAATGGTTTGCAGTCCGGTTTCACGATGACGTCTCCTTTTTTTCAGGGGAGTCCTGGTGTTGTTCGATGAAATCAGCCAAGTGGTCTCGCAAAGCGTTGCGGCCGCGATGCAGAGCCGCCTTGACTGCGGGAACGGTGGTTTTCAGCGAGTCGGCAATTTCCTGCAGGGAAAGCCCCTCGATGTCTTTGAGTACGAAGGGGATGCGCCAGGAGTCGGGCAGGTTGGACATGGCGGTTTCCAGAGCGTTCTTGAATTCTGCGTCCATCAGCAATTCCAGGGGATTGCGGTCCAGCGACCGCAGCATCCTGGCGTAACGTGATGCCTCGGACAGGTCAATGGATTCACTCCGGAAGCTGAAATCCCCCTTGCGCCGCCGGATAGCCATCAAGGCTTCATTGGCGGCAATGCGGTAGATCCAAGTTTTCAGAGCAGCGTCTCCCCGGAAGCGGTCCAAGTTCTCGAAGACCGAAAGAAAGGTCTCCTGCAAAACATTTTCCGCCTCATCGGCATTACCTGTCAGCTTCAGCGCCAGATTGTACACCAACTCCTGGTGGAGCAGTACAATCTGGGCTTTAGCTTGCTGGTCGCCCTTCAGCGCTTGGGCGACCAGTTCTTTGTCGGTAATTTCGAGGGTCATCCTCACACTTTATCGGTCAGGTGCGGTTTTAATGCATCTTCAAGCATATTGCGCGGCATGGCTCCCACCCACTGATCCACCAGTTGGCCGCCCTTGAAGAGCAGCAGAGTCGGTATACCGGTGATCCCAAAGCGACCGGCAGTCATGGGGTTGTCATCCACGTTTAGTTTGCCTACGCGTAACTTGCCGTTGTAGTCGTTGGCGATGCCGGAGAGGATCGGAGCGACCATGCGGCAGGGCATGCACCATTCCGCCCAGAAATCCACTAAAATCGGTTCAGCGCCCGCTTTTATGTGTTGATCGAAGGTTTTGTCAGTCAAGGTTATTTCGTGTTCCATTTCACTTTCCTATGGTTTTACTCTTTACGTCCTGTTGAGTTTCAACTGTTGTTGTCTTGGTTCCAGCCCGATCCTCGGGCGTGCAGGCTCCGCTCATTCACGTGGAGACGCCTGCTTTGGGCAGCACCCACTTCATCAGTACGAACCAGCCGACCAAGATGATCATGAAGATCAGGGTATCCATTTTTTTCCTAATTTTAGGTTGCCTATCGCTCATGACGTTATACGGTATAAGAGCACCGTCCGTTACGCTTTAAGTATTTTTCGATTTCAACTAATTAGATGCAGGGATAGGAAAAAGGATTCAGGAGAGAGTAAGTCGAGAGTATTTACGATGGGTAAGTATGCGGCAGCGGCGAGTTCTATATTTTCGCTCCGGATCAAGGAATGGCACACCAACTTAACCACCCTCCCCGGTTACGACAGATTCTGGATTCTGGATTCTATATTCTGGATTCTATCTTAATCCCCATCGCCAGAAGCGGGATCATGATTTCGTGGTGACCGGTGATGCTGTACCCCCTGCCGCCTTCCAGCGTGGGGCGCTGCACGACGTTGACTCGGGGGCGGTAGTGCTGAATCATGTCGAAATTTGCCGTGGTGAAGTTTCTGCAGGAGTAGCCCAGGTTGCGCGCGACAGTCAGGGCTTTTAGGAATACTTCCGGCATCACCACCGCTGAACCGAAGTTCACCACTACCCCGCCGTTGCCGATTCCTGCTACCTGTTGTGCGAAAATGCGGAAATCCCGGTAGGAAAGCTCGCCGATGGCGGCTCCATCGGCGGATGGCTGTTGGTGGATGACGTCCGTCCCAATGGCGACATGGACCGTGGTTGGGATCTTCAGCCGGTAAGCCTGCGCCAGCAGGCTGATCTCACCTTTTGGGGCCTGGTCGACTAAAAGCTCCCGCCCGATCACCTCGCCCAATCCCAGCTTCTCATCGCAGCCTTTGCGAATCGCTCCGTTGATGAACTCACCGGTCTCCCTGACCATGCCGAAAGTGCCGTCGGTTAAATTGGCGGCGACGTCTTCGGACGTCTGTCCAAAGCGCGCCAGCTCGACGTCGTGCACGATCCCGGCGCCGTTCATTGCCAGACAGGTAATCAGACCGGTTTCCATCAGGTCAATCAGCACCGGTGATAACCCAACCTTGATAACGTGAGCGCCTATCATGAAGATGACCGGCTTAGCCTGCCGGCGAGCCGTGGCGATATCCCGCGCGAGCGCTTTGATATCGTCGGCAATCAGAATGTGGGGCAGGCTGTCCCACCATTCGCTAAACGATGCGTCAGCGTTAACGGGTTTGGCGAGGAAGCTGCTCTGCACCTTGCTTTGACGTTGGTTGATGGAATATAGCCTGACTTTTTTGATATCGATCTCGGGGTAGCTTGACATGATGGGGTCTAGCCTTTGTGAATTGGGCTGTAAAAAAACGTGGTGTCGAGCTATACGCTTGACACCACCGATGTTGAAATTACGTCTTCTGCTCCTTTTTCTTTGCCGCAGGGAAGAGGATGTTATTCAAGATCAGGCGATATCCCGGCGAGTTGGGATAGAGTTCCAACTGTGTGGCGGGATCGCCGACCTGGTGTCGGTAATCCTCGGGATCATGGCCGCCATAGAAGGTAAAAGTCCCCTTGCCGCAATCCCCATGTAGATACTTCACCTCATCCGCGCCCTGTACTTCCCCCATAATGATGACGCTTTTCTTGATCAGCGACTTTTTGAACGCCGTGGTCTGTCCCATGAAACCCTTGACCACGGACGTATGGTCCTGAGTCAGCATGGTGGGCACAGGATCGTACTTGGCGGAAAATTCAAAGAGAGTGAAATAATCGAGCAGATCGCCGCGCGGCGAAATTCCGGTACGTGGTGTGGTATCGATGTCTGAAAATTCATAGACCATCGGGTCGGTGACCAGGGTGAAGTTTTCAAAGGCCAGACACTTGCCGTAGTCAAGTTTTTTCTGACAATTCGGATCGACAGGCGTCCCGTCGAAAACGGCAGCGCAGACGTCAATCCCTTCTGACGCCAGGGCGATGTCGTAGCTGTCTGTCGCCGAACACATGGCGAACATGAACCCGCCTTGTTCCATGTAATCCTTGATGGCTTGAGCCACAGCCTTCTTCTCTTCCTGCACGGTGGCATACCCTAATTTGTGCGCAATTTCTTCATAGAGCGCCACCTGATCCTGGTACCATTTGGCTCCCCGGTACAGCGCGTAAAATTTGCCGTACTGACCGGTGAAATCTTCGTGGTGCAGATGCAGCCAGTCGTATTGCACCAGTTTGCCGCCCAGAACCTCCTCATCGAAAATTTTGTCGTAGGGGATTTCAGCGTACTCCATGACCAGGGTAACGGCATCATCCCAGGGTTCGAAATCCGGCGGAACGTACACGGCGATCTTGGGAGCTTTTTCCAAGAGGATACGATCCATATTGTTCTGTTCGATTTCACCGTAGATACCGGTCACCTGTCCTGCCGAATTGACTTCGTAGGTGACGCCTCGCAGACGGCAAACGCGTTCCAGAGCATCCACCGCCGGAATCAGGAAACTTCCTCCCCGATAGTTCAGCAACCATTCGACATTCACGCCCTGTTGCAGAGTCCAGTAAGCCACACCATAGGCTTTTAAGTGATCCTTTTGGGTTAGATCCATCGGGATCAAAATACTCTGGGCTTCCGAAGTGCTGAACAGGCACAGGAGCGCCAGGGCGGCGATTTTCCAGCTTTTCCCGACTACGTTTTTCATATATGGAATCGCAGGATCGCTCCGATGTGACCGTGTTCAGCCAACCCGGCCTGCGAGTGGACGTGCTCGATGATGCTGCCGGTTTTAATAGAGGACTCGATGACTTCATCGACCATGTCAGTTAGTTGAGACATCTCTTTTTTGCAGCCGGGGCAGGTTTCCAGCTTGACCCCGAAAAACCCACAATTGCGGCAGATCGATCCCTCGGTATGCCAGCCGTCCTCGACCAGCAGCATGTGCACGGCGCCCACCTGCAAGGCAGTCAGGACGTTATCCATACCCAGCACAGCCAATCCCCGCCCCAATGCAGTGTTCACCAGCTTTTTGACCAGCAATTTCTCCGTCTTGGTTTCCACTTTGCGTTCGATCAGCGACACCTCTTCAAGAATCTTGGCAGTGCGGGTTTTGCCGGGTTCAGCTGAAAAACGTCCGGCGATATTCTCCTTCAGTGTTGGATGCAGGAAGTTTTCAAACTGCGCCAGCACCTGTTGCTGACCTCCCAGAACCAGGTATTCATAATGACGTCGGTGGAACTGATGGAACAGCACGTCCGCGGCATGGCGGAAATGCTTCTGCATCTCTTCCTCACTGTGCCGGGACTGACCACGATCGCCCGATCCGGGTCCATCGACTGCCGCCGGCGATTTGGAGACCACAGGCGTTGCAGTGAAAGTCTGGTCGACTTTGATGATCTCCCCGATGTAAACGTCATAGAGCTCCGCCTGCGTTTTTCCCAACAGCAGAACGCCGAAGCGGTGATATTCGTCCAAAATCAGCGTCAGAGGTCGGATGTGCGCTGACTCTTCTATAAACAGGCTGGATGGTACTGGACGCGGCAGCTGGAAAACGCGCCACATTCCGGCTTCCTGACAGGCGAACACCGCCAGCCCGCGATAGGTTAATCCCGGAGCGAGTTCGTCACTTAGATATTTTTCTATTTTATCCAGATCGCTCTGGAGGCGGGTTCGAACCTCGATTTCGTACGATTCAGCCTCTATAATTTTGCGGCCTTCACGCACCAGATTCTTGGAAAACACCTTCTGTTGATCGTGTGAAACTCTTGATCCGTCTACGTTCAGATATAAACTTATGATGGGTTGTTTTGCAGATCGAAAATCGAGAAGATCTTCGACGTCAAGGTAGGTGATCATGCTTTTCTCCTGATAATGGACGGGTGGCGTTTATTTATACGAGGAGAGATACTTAACGGTTTCAGGTTATGACGCAATTGAACACGCGAAACCTAACTTGGAACACTACAACGACCCACGAATCTGCACTCAGATGGAGCGCCGATTTCCAGACCCAACTCCGCTGGTGGGAATCGGCTTGATCGGTCCTTCGGCGCGTCCTTCGATGAACTGCCGGACCACGGGATCGTCTGTGTTCTTGACCTGTTCCGGCGTTCCGTCGTAGATAATAAGCCCACGGTGGAGCATCACGATGCGATCGGCGACTTTATAGGCTGAAGTCATGTCATGAGTAACCACGATGGACGTTACGTCCAACTCCTGGTTCAGCCGCATGATCATCTCGTTGATAATGTCTGCCATGATGGGATCCAGACCGGTAGTGGGCTCATCGTAGAGGACATACTTGGGGTCCATCGCCAAGGCCCGAGCCAGTCCGACTCTCTTGCGCATGCCTCCGGACAATTCCGCCGGTTTCAGGTTCTCGATGCCGGGCAGACCCACCATGCGCAGTTTGGATTCAACAATTGCGGCAATTTCAGTTTCCGGCAAATCGGTATGCTCGTGGAGCCCGAGAGAAATATTTTCCGAGACGGTCATCGAATCGAATAGCGCCGCGCTTTGAAAGAGCACCCCAAATTTGCGGCGAGTCTTGTAGATCTCCTGCTCGCTCATTTGAGTGAGATCCTCGCCATCGATAAGGATTTCGCCGGAATCGGGGTACAGCAGCCCGACCAATTGCTTCAGCAGGACGCTCTTGCCACAGCCAGATCGCCCGATGATGACAATGCACTCGCCGGTCTGGATGGTCAAATTGACGCCCCGCAACACCGGATTGTCACCGAAATATTTTACAAGATTTTTAATTTCGATCACTGGGAAACTCTTTAGAAGAAGACCGTCGCCAGGATGTAGTCGAATACCAGAATCAGAATAGCCGAAAGTACGAACGAGCGGATGGTGGCTTTGCCGACGCCTTCCGCTCCACCGGAAGTATTGAAACCGATATAACATCCGATCAAGCAAATGATGGCTCCGAAGACAACCGACTTGAACAATCCCGCAAAGACGTCATATGGGTTAAAACGCGGCTGTATTTCACTAAAAAAAATAGCGCTGGGAATTCCCAGCAGCACGTTTGCCACCAGCCAGGCTCCAGCAATGGCGATTACATCTGAAAAGATCGCCAGAATGGGCATCATGATGATACCGGCATAAAAGCGTGGCACCGCCAGATAACGAACTGAATTGATCGCCAGGGATTCCAGCGCATCGATCTGTTCGGTGACCTTCATCGTCCCCAATTCGGCGGCGATGGAAGCGCCCACACGCCCGGCTAACATCAGCGCAGTCAAGACCGGTCCCAGTTCGATGATGACCGCCTTGTAGGTTGCCAGACCGAGGAAGCGGATGGGGACGTAATTCTGAATCTGGTAGTTGGTTTGCCAAGCTGAAACTGCGCCGGTGAAAGTACCGACCAAAAGGACGATGGGAAGGGAGTTGAAACCGATGACGATGAGTTGGTCCAGCAGCAATTGCCGATCCCGATAGATGCCTTTGTAACCGGCGAGGATCTTTCCCAGGAGGATAAAGATCTCTCCAGCTTCGGTAAAGAAGCGGATGACGGCTCGACCTAAATTGGCGATCAGGAAGGACATATATTTATTTTAACAACGCATTAGAATCTGAAGGCACGCGTCGGCAAGCTCCACACCTGGGGTGACGGTAAACAATCGAACGTTAATATTCAGCGCCCAGGGAAAGGTAATAGCGCGGTTTATCCGTGCGATCCCAGTAGGTTCTCCAGGCGACGTCCCAGCGCAAGACAAAGTAACCAAGATTCAGCCGCGCCCCCAGACCGTAGCTCATCATCAAGTCCTGCAGGCTGGTAGCGTCTCCTTTCTTGACGCTGCCTCTGAAATTGTCCTTGTCCCAGGCTCCGGCAGTATCCATGAAGAGTGCCCCGCGCACGTTGGCGATGTGAATCGGCAGAGGCCAACCCAGCACCAGATGTTGTATCATGGGATAACGGAATTCCAGGTTCACCATACCGAACCTGGTACCCTGCGCCGAGTAGTAATCTCCACCGCGGAAAGGAGTAATCCAGTTGGAGAAATAAAGATCTTCGATACTTCCCTTGATACTGCCATTGAAACGCGGATTGATCCAATTGTCTTCACCGCCGATGAAGAATGGTTCAGGGTTGGGACCCTCCGAGATCCCCGCCGTTCCTCGCACGGCAAAGGTTAATCCGTCGGCAACCTTGATGTATTTACGTGCGTCAAAAACCACCGTGCGGTAATCCAGACCCCAGCCCGGAGAGCCGCTGGCTTTGATGTGGCTTTCCAGGTCAGGGCTAACGTAAACGGCCAACCGAGCCCGCATTCCGTTGATGGGACCGGTCGATCCCCAGAGGATCGTGTCATGAACGTAAGCGAGGCCCGGCCGAATGACCCGCCGTCTTTCCTGGTATTGATATTCGTCGTACAGCCAGCTATAGGCTTCGCGATTAATCCCCAACAGATTTACTGTAGCCTCCAGCCGCGTATATCTGGAAAATGGATAATCGGCGTAAAGGTCAATTCCGAAGTGGCGATCGCGAAAATAGGTCTTGGTCTGCTGCGCGGGATCATAGATATAGTAGAAAAAGGCATAATGATGCCCGCCGATTCCCCAGTTGATGCGATTGGGCAGGTGCATGTAGAGCAGTTGCGCATTGGTGTTGGAAATATCCGAATAGATATTCAGTCCGACGAACAACTGGTGGTTGCCCAGCATGTCGCTGAGCAGCATGATTCCGTTTGCCTGCAGCCCGAAAAAGTTGGAATACCCTGCGGAAGCAAAGACAACGTCGGGGGAGAAGTGGATCTTGTACTTATTAACCTTGAATTTGCCATCTTCTGCGATGTAGTCGGTGGAATCCAGGAAAACCTTTTTCTTCTTCTCGTCACCACGATAAAGATCGTCGAAGACGATTCGCCCTCCCGTTGCGTTGGTCGTGGGGGTCTGCAACCCGGTTTTTTCAGGCTCTTCTCGCTTCACAGGTTCGGGCGGCAAGGGGTGAGAAAAAGGGGAAGGAGTGACGTTGACAGGATAGCGCCGCAGTGTCTCATCGAAGGGGTTGCGCAGATAAAAAATATCATAACCCGCATCGAATAAACTGGAAAACGCCAATTCACCTTTATCTGACCAGGTCGGTTGGAAGCAGCCGGTCAACAGGTTGGTGATGGCGTAATTATCGCCATTGTTCAGGTCGTCCAGATAGAGATTGTAGACTCCGTCCTTATCGCTGATGTAAGAGAGAATATTGGCGTTGGGCGACCATTCCGGCGTTCGTTCATTTTCCGGTGTGGAGGTGACGCGCTGCAGGGCGTGATTCTGCAGGTCGGCGATGAACACGTCAGTCTGGTGGTAGTTGAAAGCCGCCATATCGAAATCGTCCGGAGGCTGCCCCTGGTAATCACCGCGGTCACTGGTGAAGGCGATCTTCTGTCCGTCGGGGGACCAGGAGGGGTCCTGATCGCTGAAAACGTCATCGGTAATCTGTGTGAGTTCGCCGGAATTCAGATCAACCGCGTAAATGTCGGAACGTCCCGCCTTCATGCCGACGAATGCGATTTTCTTGCCGTCGGGGGCATATGCCGGGGAAAAGATACCGTCAAGATCGAAACGGTAGGTCTTGACGACCGAAGCCTCCTCAACGTCCACGATGTGAATTGCGTCGGATTTTCCGGCTTTGGCGGCGAAAGTAAGGTACTTGCCGTCGGGCGACCAGGAAAGTCCGGGGCGCAGCCAGTGCAGTTCTTCAAACTTGGAACTGGTTTCTCCGGAAACCAGCTTCTTCTTGATTTTGCCTTCCACAACGTCGAGAAGATAGATGTCAAAATAATCGCTGCGATCGGAAATATACGCCAGCAGTTCGCCATTTGGCGACAGCGCCGGTGAGTTGTTGACGAAATTCTTATCCTTGCGATGATCCGTCAACCGACGGGCAATGTCTTCGGGGTCCTGCAGAGCAGCCACGGTGGGCCAGTAGGAGTTCTTCAACCAGCGGTGCCAGCGCTTGGAAAGATCTTCTATATTCAACCCTAAAGCCAGCTTGAAGCCGCGCTCCACGTCCCGGGCGGACTTGATGCGATGCAGCAGCTCCCCTATTTTTTCTTCGCCATAACGCTGCGAGACGTAGTTGAGTACCGATTGCCCGCCCTTATAATTCAGAAATCCACCCAATTGATCGATGGGAGGCAGATAATCATTTACAGTGGCATCCCGCATGAACAGGTCGGAATCGGTGTCCCAGCCGTGCCTTGATTCATATTCCGCCAACCCTTCGACGAACCAGGTCGGCATAGGCATGCGGGAAAGCGAGGCGAAGATCGAACTTAGACCACCGCCATAAATCATCTCCATCATGATGGCATGGGAGAGTTCGTGGTGAGTCACGTGACGCAGTTGTTCGTAAGATCCTTCGTAAGGGATAACCATGCGGTTCTTGAAAAATTCGGTGAACCCGCCCACGCCTTCATCGACGCTTTCAAAGATCGTGTTGGTGCTCTGGAAGGCGTTGTGCGATTGGTAGGTGATAATGCTGATCCGGTCCTGCAGGGTATAATTGTAGGATTTGGAGATCTGCTTATAGGCGTTTTCGGCGGTTTCAGTGACGAAGCGGGCGACGTCGTACCCATCCTGGGAGAAATAGACGTCGAAATGCTCGCTCTGGAGGTAACTCCAATTTTGTTTGAAGTACTGCACTTTATTCTTACCGAAATCCTGCGCGTAAAGCGCTGAGGGGAGAGCGCACAGAATGCTGATCCAGAGGATCAGGCGGTAAGAGCGGAGGGAGTAAGCCATAGAAGGTATTGGTTTAGGTGTAAGAATGCGCTCCACCGAAAAAGTAATTCCCGAAGAACGAGAGAATGACCATCAGCAAGCCGAAAACCGCCAGGATAGCCGCCTTGGGTCCTTTCCACTGACGTTGGAAGCGCGCGTGTAAAAATCCGGAGTAAAACAGCCAGATGACCAGCGAACCGACCTCCTTGGGATCCCAGCTCCAGAATGATCCCCAGGCTTTTTCCGCCCAGATGGCTCCGGCGAACAGAGCGCCGACTGTGTATAGAGGATACCCGATGGTGATGGCTTTGTAGTTGATTTCGTCGAGCAGATCGAGGTTGAAGTCTATCCGGTTCAGGAAATTCCCTTTTGAGCTGTAAAGCAGGGAATAACATATCAGCATCATGGGCCAGTAAAGAATCAGGATCATCCCGAAGAACTCGAAGATGCGCAGGGGGCTGCGTTCGGACAGGGTGAAGATCCCGCCGGTGTTGAGCAATCCTGCAATCAGGGCAGCGATCAGCAGGGCAAAGATCGATATAGCGAAGAAGTTTGATCCGAAATGACTGCTGTCTTTTTTCTTCAGACTCAGATTGTAGAGGATCGGCATCCCGATGCCTGCCAGAAGCGTGGCCAAACCCAACCCGATCAGGAAGGAACCCCAGCCGGTGACCGGTATCCCCCCGAATGCAATCTGCAAATCGGATTTAAGCTCGAACCCGAACAGGCGCAGCAGAAAGTAGAATACCACCGGAAATGCGATAAAGCAGATCGCCCAGAGCTTCAGGGTTTTCCCTGGGATAGTCGATTTTGGTTGGCGCTGGTGAATCTTCATCAGGTATATGAATCCGACGGCACAGGCAACCACGAATGCGCCCGAACCCAACGCTGCCAGGGTGACGTGGATGGTAATCCAGTAGCTCTGCAGCGCCGGAACCAGCGCCATGCTGACGTCCTTGGGGAGCAGCGAAGCTGTTACCATCAACATGAAGACCAATGGCGAGATGAAACTTCCGACAAGAGGGCGTCGATATTTTTTGATCAGAACCAGAAGTAGAATGACTGCCATCCAGCTCATCAGCGACATATACTCGTACATGTTCGATAGCGGAACGTGCTCAGAGGTCAGCCAGCGTGTGATGATGGCGGCAGTTTGCGGGATCAGTCCGACAGCCATGAGACGGGCGGCGATGCGCCAGATCTGGTCTTTTCGGAAGGTTATATAGAGCGAAAAGGCGATAAAACCTGCGAAGTACAGCCAGAAAGCTACGTAAAAAAGCTTCACGTCAAGTGTCGACACGTCACCTCCGGGTGCGTTAGCTTATTTGAATTCTTCGGGTAGATTGAGTTTTATATTTAGTTCGTATTGGCGAGGAGATTTAACGGGCAGATCCAGTGTGCGTAAAATGCCCAGATTAACCTGCTTGACTACACTGCGCACATAGGGATTTAGCTTTACGGTTTTGCCGTCGACTTTAAGTTCGATCAGGTCCTCGTTTTGTTCTTTCATTGCCCTAATAATTTATATCAGTTTCATCTGCTTATGATTGCCGCTACCATGCTGTCAGGATAGACGTCCAAGGTCATGGTTACGTTTTGACCATCCTTATCACCATCCGTGACGCCTACACCCTGCAATGTCACTCTGGTATCGTTCCCTGCGGTGAGAATGGAAAAAGCTCCATCGTCGTTGATCGGTCGATTGGTCAAGATCGTCATCCCCTGCGCGGTGGCAGTCAACCCGCTGAAACTATTCCCGCCGCCGCTGAGCCACGCAGGAGTTCGGTAGTACTTCTGCGCCCGCATACCCAGGTCACAGAGGTTAACCGACACACGGTCCAAATTGGCAGAAGCCAAATTTTCATTGAAGGCGCTTACGGCAGCCATGATGGCCACACCGACAAGAATCAAGACTAAGACCATCAGTAAAATCTGAGTCTGTCCCAAAACCGGTCCTCTTTAATTTCAACCTGTGTAAGCAGAGCTTGTTCCTTATTCGCCCAGCACTTTTATGATCACGCGTTTACTACGGCGGCCATCAAATTCAGCATAGTAGATCTGCTGCCAGGGTCCAAGATCGAGTTTCCCTGCAGTGACCGGAATAATCACTTGATGACCGACCAGAAGATTTTTCAAATGGGCGTCGCCATTGGTTTCACCGCTGCGATGATGGCGATAATTTGCGAATGGCGCCAGCTTTTCAAGCCAATCGTCAATATCCTGCAACAACCCATCATCTGCGTCATTGACCCAGACTCCCGCCGTGATATGCATGGCAGAAACCAGCACCATCCCCTCCTGGATGCTGCTCTGGCGGAGCGCTTCTTCCACCCGGGTGGTCACGTTGATATAGTCGCGCTTATTTCGGGTGTTGAAGGTCAGATATTCGGTATGGCTCCTCACGGCTCTTTTTCTATCGGAAGAAGTGTTAATAAAGTTAAGGGACTTATCCGGCATATAATACGTATAAACTTCTGAAAATGCAATGAATTTTGATTAGAATAAAACCTAAAGTGAAGAAAAAACCTCGCGCCGACAGGCCGAGGTCCCCCAAAGAAGTCACATTGAACGGGTTGTTAACTATAATATATCAAGCTGCTCTCTGAAGGTATTCCAGGAAACCATACATCAACTTACCCAATCTTCGGTCGATCAGCGGCACATTTTTCCAGAACTCCAGGCGGGTCATGGCATTGGAGCGATCCGAGATCATTTTTAAGGAGGTGAAGGGAATTTTCTGGTCCTGTGCCACCGAAGCCAGAGCGTAAGCCTCCATATCGACGGCGCCTACCGCATAAGCCTCAGCCAACTTCAGACGATGGGCGCGTTTGATCACCGGTTCCAGCGAGGTGACCAGACGTCCGCAGCTATAACGTTTCGCTTCGCCGAGTAAAAAGGCGCTGATGGCGTCGTTCATCTGCGCGTTGGTTTTAAGAATGCGTCCGGTAGTGCCATCGACAATTTCTTGCGCCAGAAAGACGTCACCGACCTTCAACCCATCATCGATCATCCCTGCCGATCCGAAGTTGATGATGCAATCGATCGGCTGCGAGCGCAGCAGCAAATTGAGCGCGCCCGCCGCATTTTCTGATCCAATGCCGGTTTCGAGCAGGATCACTCGGTTGCCGAGGTGTTGCCAGACGTAATGTTGCCAAATCCCCAGAGGCTTCTTGGATACGCGCCCCATATACCAGCGGAACGTGCTAAATTCCATGGCCAGAGCTGCCAAAATAGCGATATTCATGCGATCTCCACCCGAGTTAAGCTGAACGACTTGACCGAGAACTTAACCTTCACACCTCTTCTAACCGATAATCTGCATTACCCAAGCCTGAGTTGGCCGTGATCTCGAAGTATTCCTCAGGTTCGATCTTCTTATAGATCGGTTGAACCTTGTCCTGTCCGGCAACCATTCCGGTCGATCCCTCCAATTTTGAACCCGGATATCCCACAGAGGCAACAATTAGATCATAGCTGGCCCGATCCAAGGCAACCGGATCCGTTCCTGCGAGAATTCCCAGATCCGGTACGACCGGAGTCTCGGTTTTATCCCAGCAATCACAATCCGGTGTGATGTCCAGCAGTAAATTTATTCCGAAGAATTTTTTATTAAGACCCTGTAAAATGGCGCGAGCTCCGTCCATGGTGGCTTCCCATAAGCCGGTAGGCTTAGGATTGGCGCCATAGGATTCATGCATTTTCAGCTTGGTGGGGATGTCCACGCAGCCCATGCCGATATTCTTCAACGCCGCGCCGAGAGGATACTGAAGGTGCAGAGTCACGTGCGCCAGTGAAACGATGACGTCGGCATCGCAGATTTCCGGAGCAACTCCAACGGTCTGCAGGCGCAGGGCATTCGGCACGTTGACCGAAACCGACCGGTCGCCCATACCGCCGGCGATGATCAGCGGACACCCCAGAACTTCTGCAGTAAATCCGTGGCGGCGAGCTATTTGGTAGTATTCCCAGGCGGTATGGCGAGGGGATTTATAGAGGACGGCGGTGTCGGTGACAAAGGGGCGAGCACCCAGGTCTTTGAGCGCTTCGACCAGCATCACCGGAAAGATGGGGCGGATATAGCGCACGTTGCCCGGTTCGCCGAAGTGCATCTTGACGGCGACCAGATCGCCGCGACTGACGATCCGTTCCAGAGCAGCGCTCGAGAGTAATTTCTTGAATTTCTGACCAAGCCCACCCGAACGGTCCGGGCGCGGCAGGGCGCGAAACAGCAATGATTGGGACATTCTGTGGTAAAATAATCAGTGATTGTCGACGTTTGGCAAAATGCGAAAAACAGGCTTTACCGATTTGCCTTGGTAACGGGGGCAGCGCTTAAAGGAGGCGTGGCAGTAGGCCGCGAGCCAGCGGCCGTCTTCGATAAGAATCTTTCGCCGGCGGAGGCAGTGGCATTCGGTTGATAGATAAGGACAGGTCGGCGGGAATTGATGTTGGATACGACCATGATCTATAGTGAAGGGCACCGCAGCCTCCGGAAATGCGGGTCAAAATTAACCAAAATTTAACCTAAATGCAAGAGGTTTTTTATGTGATGCTCGTCACATAAAAATTGTGAAATGGAGGGGAAGAAATTTTTAGGTAATTTATATCAACAGGTGGTTAAGTTCGATTGTCCTGCAGGGGGTGGTAGTGCACGTAAACCCTTCTTAGCAGGGAGATCTCGTTAGTTAATTTGTTTTCGACGTCCGAGGCGATCTGGTCGCCGCGAGCCACACTCAGAGCGCCGTCAACTCCGATGGTGATATGTAAAATCAGATAGGGGCCGAAACGGTGGGCTTGCATCTCTTCAACAGCCAACAGTCCCGGGAGGTTCTGCAAGGCAGTACGGACCTGCTGTTCCAGTGCATCGCTGGGCACGGCATCCATCAGGTCTGCTGATGATTCACGCAGGATTTGGATGCCGGTAATCAGAATGATCACGGCAACAATCGCCCCGACCAAAGGGTCTCCCCAAGTATAACCAATGCGGTTCAAGATAATTCCCGCAGTGGCGCCGCATGCCGAAAAAATATCATTGCGGTGATCGCGCGCCAGAGCAAGAATGGCAGCATTACCACTCTGTGATGCCGTCCTCTGGGTGTAGAACGTCAGACCCAGCTTGGTGAAAATAGTCAAAACTGCAACCCATAATGCTGCCTCGGCAACCTGGGAGGCACTGGAGGTACCGGAGGCAATTTCATAAACACTGTTGATTGCGTCCCAAAATATAGCAATCGCTGTGGTGATGATGAAGGCGCCAACCGTGAGCGCAGCAATACTCTCAAGCTGGCTGTGACCGTAAGGATGTTCGCGATCAGGCGGTTTGCCGGCGAAGAAGATGAAGACTTTTACGACGATGTAATACGCTACGTCCGACGTCGAATTTATCCCGTCCGCCAGTAAAGCAGCGCTATGACCAAAAATTCCAAATGCCGTTTTCAATATGGCAAGGATAAAATTGGCAACCAGGCCGATATTGATGGCAGAATGAATCGCGCGATCATGGGATGGCATCATAGCGTGTTCAATTGTTCATAGCAGGGTAGAAACGTCTTTATGAGTGAGATATGACTCGGTGTGAGGTTCAATCCTCCCTCTGAAATGCGCTAACGAACAATTCTGTCCCCTAACAAATTTGGGGGCGTGGTGAGGGGGGATCGCCTATTTAAAACGCCATGATTCTATGTCGCTTTGACGATCACCGCGGTGCCGTAGCAGAGCACTTCAGTAACGCCCGACATCAGTTCGGTGGCGTCGTAACGGACGCCGATGACGGCGTTGGCGCCGCGTTCGACGGCATGAGCGATCATCAGATCGAAGGCTTCTTCGCGGGTCTTCTCGCAGAGTTCGCTGAACAGGGTGATATTACCGCCAACCAGTGTCTGCAGCGATCCTCCGATGGTGCCGAACAGCGAACGGGATCTTACCGTAATTCCTCGGACGATTCCGAGGGTTTTGGTGACTTTATAGCCTTCCAATTCGAAGGCGGTGGTGGTCATGGATAGGTCCATCGAGATACCTCTTCGGTGAAAGTGGGAATTATGCTTCTGAAAATCCAGCAGAATTAGCTGTTAAGCTGATGTAATATTTCCTCACAGCTCGTCACCTTGGCGAATCCGAAGGCGATATTGAGCAGACTCGCCAGGTGCATCTCTTCGTTGATGCTGCCGGATCCATCGGCAGGGAAGAATACACGATAATCGCGAAAGTAGGCATCCCGGGCGGTGGATTCGCAGCACAGATTGGTCAGGACGCCGGTGATCACCAGGTCCGATATTTTGAGACATCGCAGCACGGTTTCGAGATCGGTATTATAAAAAGCGGAGTAGCGATGCTTGAAAATGACTTTTTCCTGTGGCAGTGGTGCTAATTCAGGATGAATCTCGCTTTCGGGGCTGCCTTCTGTGCACATCCCTTCCCACCACCATTCCATGATGCCGGCATCCAGTTTGGCGGGGTGATGGACGTGGCGGGTGAAGATCACCGGACGGTTCAACCGGCGGAAAGTCGTCAGGAGTTCCTTGACGTTCGGCAGAATGGCAAGACCTCCGCAGGCGAAGGTGGGCGATTGCGGGTCGAGGAAAAATGGTTGCATGTCTATCACCAACAGCGCAGACTGCGAGGGATTCAGGACCATCGCCTGCTGATTGAACTGCTCAATTTTTTCCAGCCAGATCTGCGTCAGAGTCGGCAAAGTTTCCGGAGTTACGTAAGGTTGCATGGAAATTTTGTGATTGGTGATGATTACAAGCTGATCTGTCCGATCAGGTAGGTTACGGCCTGACCGGCGATTAAAACCCTGTCGCCGTCCAGCCGACATTGCAGCGAACCGACTCGCTGGGAAATCTGCCGAGCCTTCAGTTCAGATTTTCCCAACCGCTTGGACCAATAGGGGGTCAGCAGGGTGTGCGCCGAACCGGTTACCGGATCTTCGGGGATGCCTACGTTTGGAGCGAAGAAACGGGAGACGAAATCGACTTCGTCGCCGGGAGCCGTCACGACGACGCCCCGCTTCGAGGCTCTGGTCATGCGCTGAAAATCAGGATCGAAGTTGGAAATCAATCGTTCGGTGGCGTAGACCAGCATCCAATCGTCTCTGCCCTGCCAGGCTTCCATTGGGTCCAATCCCAGGCTTTCAATCAGAGCAGCCGGCGGATCGATGGGTTGCGGGACGTCGGCGGGGAAATCCAATTCGTACAGATCGCCTTTCTTGCGCACGTACAGCGTTCCGCTGCGGGATTCAAAATGGATGCGGTCGCCGGAAAAGCCTTCATGCCGGAAGAGGACGTTAGCCGCCGCCAGAGTCGCATGACCGCACAGGTCGACTTCGACTTTCGGAGTGAACCAGCGCAGCCGAAAATGGTCGCCTTCAGGCGCGTAGAAAGCGGTTTCCGAGAGGTTGTTTTCCGCGGCGATGGCTTGCAGCGTCTGATCCGGCAGCCAGGTCAGTAGCGGGATGACCGCCGCCGGGTTGCCTCCGAACAGGTGGTCGGTAAAGGCATCGATGTGGTAGATGGGGTGTGGCATGGATTATTTTTGAGCAGTTACCGTTTGTAGAGTATCAAAGAAACGCTTGGCGCTTGGTAGTTGTTGCCGAATTTTAGCAGGATCGAGACATGCTAATATCTTAAAGGAAATTTCTCCTTTGTCGTACTCACGCTTTGTGGTATTTTTGGTAGCTTTTTCAAGTCCAGCAAGAATATCATCCTTTGGTATTACTTCGATATCAATATTCGAAGATAGCGACTTGACGTGAAAGCCATCTCCATAGAACTCAGCAAGTCCCTCTTTGTCTGCATAGAACCACGACTCCATGACCTGAACCATGAGGTGCGCATTCTCGTTCTTCGCTGCCTTCGGTTTTTCCCAGTCATCACGAGCACGTAAGTGAGCCCAGGGTTTGGTAGTATCACTTACTTGATCTTCGCTGTCCACCAACAAGATAATAAAATCCGCTCCGGTAGTAGATTTCAGGGCGTTACAGAAATAACTAAATGCTTTGTTCCTAGATCCACACGCGATAATTTTAAACGTTTTGTTTTCAAAGCCAGCGCTCTGGATTAATTTCCTGAACCCTTCACGGCATCTCGTACGTAAATCCTGACCTCTTCCACCGCCCTCAACGTAAATTCTTACCATCTGTTACCTCCCAATTCTCCACTACGCCAAAGTTCTCCCAGTGAATATTTCTTCAACCATTCTTTCAAATCACACGAAGATAGTCTTTTCATGGTCGTCGATCCTTCATGCTTCTCACAGATCATGACCGCTTCGGGGACTTTGGTCAGCGCGTCGACCAGAATGTCGGAATGTGTAGTAACAATCAGTTGAGTGCGATGGGAGGCTTCGATGAGCAGATCTGCCACAATGGGAAGAATGTCAGGGTGTAATCCGGTTTCGGGTTCTTCAATGCAGATCAGGGGTGGTGGTTCGGGGTGGCAGAGGATAGCGAGGAGACTTAGATATTTTAGTGTGCCGTTGGATAGACGATATGCAGAAATCGGCAGTCGCAAACCTTTTTCATGTAAAAATACCTGAACGGTTGGCCCTTCTATATGTATAGTGAGATCTTCAATTGATTCATGGAATTCTTTAAGTTTCTGAACTATCTCCTTTTTCAAGCTTTTGTGTTCAAGACGGTTCAATATTAAGCACAAATTGCTGTAATTCTCCTCAAGAAAATCACCTGGTAAATCGACTCTTTGAGGTAGGCGTGATAGCGAATTGGGACCAAAATCCCAATCGCGATAGATCTTAAAACGGCTATACTGATTTCCAAGAAAAGTGATTTCCGGGTAGGCTGTGCTATCCTTTATTTGTGATAAAACCGATTGACTAAACGGTGTTTCTATTTCACGCATTTCTCCTTCTGTTTTATTAAATAGACTGGCAGTTTCTAGTGGTTTATTTGATGCCGAATTTAAAAAAACATCTTTGAGAAAGTAGAAAAATCGGTTATTCTCATTTTTTAAATAAGTATCTGCATTTTCAATCAATTCCGAATTCAACCAAAACAGTTTTATCAGCTCATCGAATTTAATACGATGCAATAGTCGTATTTCATCCCGAAAGGCTGGATATAGGATCAGAGACTCTATCTCTGCGGATTCTCTTTGGGAAGGATCCTTCGGGTTTCCATTCCCCTTCCAAATCCACTCTGCAATACCTCCACCTTCTCTAATGGGAGCCGCCAAATCCTTCGGCGCGGCGCGAAGGAAATTGATCACCTCGATCAGATTCGACTTCCCTGACCCGTTCGGCCCAATGAGGACGTTGAGGCTCTTCAGCTCGATCTCAACGGGTGGATCGCCGAACGAGAGGATATTGTGGAGTTTCAGCTTATGGATCAGTCTTTTTTCGCCGATCATTTCAGGCTCCTTGGTCTGATTAACACTTCTACTGTCTTTCATGGGAAACTGTTTCATGCTACCCCCTCTTCACCACCCGCGCCCACTCGTCCTTCAGGGTGACGGTGCGGTTGAAGACCAACTTGCCGGGAGTAGAATCTTTGTCCACGCAGAAGTAACCCAGGCGTTCGAACTGAACGCGTGAACCAGCCGGCAGATCCCGCAGGGACGGTTCCAGTTTGCAGCCTGTCAACACCTGCAGTGAGTTGGGGTTGATGCCGGCTTTCCAATCTTCGCCTTCCTCCACGTCGTCCGGATTTTCTTTGGTGAAGAGGTGGTCGTAGAGGCGCACTTCCGCATCGATGGCTGGTTCGGCGGATACCCAGTGCAGGGTGGCTTTGACCTTCCTGCCGTCGGGGGAGTTGCCGCCTCGAGAAGCCGGATCATAGGTGCAGCGCAGGGCGACGACTTCGCCTTTTTCATCCCTGACGACGCCTTCGCATTTGATGAAGAAACCCCAGCGCAGCCTGACCTCTTGGCCCGGCGCCAGCCGGAAGAACTTGGGTGGGGGGTCTTCCATGAAATCGTCTCTTTCAATATAGATGGTACGCGAGAAGGGGACTTTGCGCGTTCCGGCGGATGGATCTTCAGGGTTGTTCACCGCTTCCAGCTCTTCGACCTGACCTTCGGGGTAGTTTTCGATGACCACTTTCAGCGGCTTTAAGACCGCCATGCAGCGCGGAGCCCGTTTGTTCAGGTCTTCGCGCAGGCAGTGTTCCAAGAAGGCGATATCTACCGTACTGGCTCGCTTGGCGACTCCCACGCGTTCAGCAAAATCGCGGATGGCTTCGGGAGTATAGCCCCTTCGGCGCAGTCCGGAAAGTGTAGGCATGCGGGGGTCATCCCAGCCGCTCACCTGGTTTTCCTTGACTAATTGCAGCAATTTGCGCTTGCTCATGACCGTGTAGGTTAGATTCAGCCGGGCAAATTCGATCTGCTGCGGGTGGTGGACTCCCAATTGCTCGATGTACCAGTCATAGAGCGGACGGTGATCCTCGAATTCCAGCGTGCAGATCGAATGGGTGATCCCTTCGATAGAATCGGACTGACCGTGCGCCCAGTCGTACATGGGATAAATGCACCATTGGTCGCCGGTGCGGTGGTGCGACGCCTTCAGAATTCGGTACATAACTGGGTCGCGCAGGTTGAGATTGCCAGCCGCCATGTCAATCTTGGCTCGCAGGGTGCGGGCGCCGTACGGGAATTCACCGGCGCGCATTCGCCCGAAGAGATCCAGATTCTCTTCGATGGAGCGGTTGCGATATGGGCTTTCAGTCCCGGGCTGCGTCAGGGTCCCTCGGGTTTCTCTGACCTGATCTGCTGTCAGATCGCAGACGTACGCCTTACCCTTCTTGATCAGTTCAACCGCCCACTGGTAGAGTTGATCGAAGTAATCGGAAGCGTAAAAGAGCCGATCCTGCCAATCGAATCCCAGCCAGCGGACGTCTTCGATGATCGAGTCGATATATTCCTGCTCTTCCTTGATGGGATTGGTGTCGTCGAAGCGCAGGTTGCACCAGCCGCCAAATTCCTTCGCCAGACCGAAGTTAAGGCAGATGGATTTGGCGTGACCGATGTGCAGATAGCCATTCGGTTCCGGCGGAAAGCGGGTGTTGACTCTGCCGTCGTTTTTACCACGCTTCAGATCTTCAGTGATGATCTGGCCAATAAAATGAGATGGGGATTCGTTGGACATGTATTCTCTTTATAGGTTATTCTTGGAGTGCGAAAGCTTGTGGCTTTGCCATCCCTTTTGGGGCTTTCGCTGTTAATTCGTGCGGTGGTAAGCCACCGCACTCCATTACGTATTTATTATTCGCCTTCATCCATCTCCCCGTCCTCATCCTCGTAGTCATACTGCGAGGGCGCTTCTCCGACCGATTCTATGATCTGGGGGTAACGAGCTCCGCGTTTGGCGGCTTGAATATTTTGTAATTCCACTTGAAATCTCCATTCGTCGCCATAATCAAAAAGAAAGAGCATATTTTTGCCAGGATCATCGAATACTCTGGCGAAATTTGCACTCCTCGTACAGCGGTATTTTGATTCTTCATGCAGATCCGCAAATAATTCGTACCCCTCTTTCGCCTGGTACGGATTAGTTAGATCATCATAGAAGCCGAAAGCATGATCGAAATCGAAGTTGAAGCTCTCCACGATAATCTCAGCCAGTTGGTAGAGTGACTCCGGTTCCAGCATGGCGATGACACGGTAAGGATTTCCCTTCGTTCGGCCATTATAATCGGTCAGAGTAACTTTAAGGAGGCGAATACTATCGCCGGATTTTGCGGTTCGATGGCGCATGTTAGGCTCTTATTTCTGGTCCTTCGTACACGGAAGCTTATAATGGAGTGCGAAAGCTTGTGGCTTTGCCATCCCTTTTGGGGCTTTCGCTGTTAATTCGCAGCGGTGGCAAGCCACCGCACTCCACCCTCTAATATAACACCTTTGTATCCTATCTTCAACCGAAAAGTGAGGCAAGCGCGAAAGGTCAACGCCGGAAAAACCCCTCGTCCCGAGGTGCTGTTGGCGCGGGCGGGGGGTAGACGTTTTTTGGATAGCTGTTGTCCAAATAACAACACTAACTAATTGGTAAATAATAGTATAGTACTGTAAATCTATGAAAAGGTGACTCACCTTGCAGGGTGAGATCGTGAATATTTTAATAATCTTCCCTTGATTTAGCCATTTGTTTATGTTATATTTTTATCGATTCGTTTTTTAACCTGTTGCTGTTCTTAATAAAATTGTTAAAAGCGCAGACTTTAAATCCAAGCTTCGATTCGGAAGCGCCAATAACCCCGTTTGGCGCTTTCTTGCTAAAGATACGTGAAGTTATTCACATTAGATGTTAATATCATAACCATTAAGCCGAAACGCGCCTGGAGGTTCCCTTGAAAACGCCGAACCTGCTTGAACCTAAACTCAAACGTGAAGATGAGTTACACGCCGCATTCTGGGAACAGATCAAAGCGATTCCCCGAGGCGAACTGATCCAAAATTGCATCCAGTGCGGCACTTGCACCGGTTCCTGTCCGGTCAGCTACATGATGGATATCACTCCGCGCCAGACTGTCGCTCTTTTCCGAGCCGGTCATCTGGAGGATATCCTGCACAGCCGCACCATCTGGCTCTGTGCTTCCTGCTACTCCTGCCGAGTCCGCTGTCCTTCGGGCATTCTGGTAACAGATCTGCTCTATGCCCTGAAGAGGCTGGCCATGGACAAGAAGATTTACCCTGAAAAATTCCCCGTCTACGTGCTGTCGCAAGCTTTTATCTCCAATATCTACAAATATGGCCGCAACTACGAGTTAGGACTCGGAATCAGATACCTCCTGCGCACCGAACCGATGAAACTGTTGAAGAGTGCCGGCTTTGGTATGAAGATGATAACCAAGGGGCGTATGTCGATTACCCCCAAGGCGATCAAAAAAGTATCCGAGGTGCGCGCCATCATCGATAAAGCCTCACAGTTAGGGGAAGTCTAATGGAATACGCTTACTACCCGGGATGCAGTCTGGAATACACCGGCAAGCCCTATGATCTCTCTATCCGAGAGGTTTTCAAGACGCTGGGAATCGGGTTGCGCGAAATTGAAGACTGGAATTGCTGCGGCGCCACCATGTATATGTCCATCAAGCAGCTGGTGGGATTGGCAGTCAGCGCCCGTAACCTGGCGCTGGCACAGAACATGGGCTGTGATATCTGTGCCCCTTGCAGCAGCTGCTATACCATTCTGCGCAAGACCAACCGCCATATGGCCTGGAATCCGCACTCACGAGATCTGATCAATGAGGCGCTGAAGGCTGCAAACCTGAGCTATGACAAGATGGTCGAAGTGCGTCATCCTCTGGACATCCTGGTCAACGATTACGGCATCGACCAGATTGCCAGTCGAATACAATACCGCTTCGACGGGTTGAAAGTAGCGCCCTACTACGGTTGTCAGATCGTCCGACCCGTCTACCATTTTGATGATCTTGATGATCCGCAGACCATGGACCGACTCTTCGATGCTCTGGGATTGGAAGTGACCGATTATCCCAATAAGGTGCGCTGCTGCGGCGGTATGTTGATGACCACATTCGAGGACGTGGCGCTGCATCTCAATGACGAGCTCTTACGATGCGCGGAAGACAACGGCGCAGATGTTCTGGCAACCGCCTGCCCACTCTGCCAGATGAACCTCGAGTCTTATCAATCGCAAATCAACAAGCGGTACAATACCCAGCATAATATGCCCATTCTCTACTTCAGTCAATTGTTGGGTTTGGCATTGGGTGTTGAACCTGCCAAACTGGGAATAGATACTCTTCTGGTCAAACCCAGGGATTTAAAACTGAAACCCCTTTCCCTGAAGGTGGCTGTATGAGCGATAAAAATAACGGTGGAAACGGCGGTCCCCCCTGCCGCATCGGACTCTACATCTGCCATTGCGGAACCAACATCTCCAAGATGGTTGACGTGGTCAAAATTTCGGAAGAGATGAGCAGTCATCCCGGAGTTGTAGTTTCCAGACACTATCGATTCATGTGTTCGGAACCCGGGCAGGACATGATCATCAAGGACATCGCCGAGAACAAGTTGGATCGCATCGTGGTGGCGGCGTGCAGCCCACTCATGCACGAACCAACCTTCCGCGGAGCCCTGGAACGCGGTGGTCTGAACCGTTACTTCTTCGAGATGGTCAACATCCGCGAACAGGTAAGCTGGGTCTCGACTGATTACGAAGCAGCTACCCGAAAAGCGAAAGCCTTGATTAAAGGCGCTCTGGCGCGTGTGATGCTGCACGAACCGCTGGAAATGCGCAGGGTTAAGATTGCTCAACGGGTGCTGGTGGTTGGCGGCGGCATCGCCGGTATTGAAGCGGCGCTGCAACTCGCGGACGCCGGCTTCCAGGTGGTGCTGGTGGAAAAAGAAGATACCATCGGCGGACACATGGCCAAGTTCGACAAAACCTTCCCCACTCTCGATTGTGCCGCCTGCATCCTGACTCCCAAGATGGTATCCGTGGGACAGAATAAAAATATTCGATTGATGACTTGGGCGGAAGTTGAAAACGTCGAGGGATATCTCGGCAACTTCAAGGTAAACATCCGCAAAAAAGCGCGCTATGTCGATGAAAAGGCCTGCAATGGCTGCGGCGCCTGCTATGACGCCTGCCCGAGCCGCCCGCTGCCTCGTCAGCGCAAGATCATCCTGGGACAGGAAATCGGCAACACCGGCATTGCGCTGCAGAACGCCCCGGCGCATGCCCAGCCCATAATTTCAGAACCGGTCGCGGCGGAAGAACCAACCACTGCAACCAATTCCTGATCTGGAGCAAACCATGTCAAAAGTTAGCATAGAAATAGACGGAAAACCCATCGAGGTTGAGTCCGGCACCTATCTGCTGGAAGCGGTCCGCGATCTAGGAGTAGATATCCCGGCTCCCTGCCGCTATCCCTATCTGAAACCCAAACCATCCTGCCGCCTTTGCAGCGTGGAAATCAGCGAGGGCGCCGATTCTGTCTCCAAGATCGTCACCTCCTGTAACTACCCGGTTACTGCAGGTTTGAAAGTGTTGACCAATTCAGAGAAAGCCATCGAAGCGCGTCGCGCTGCTCTGAATAATCTGATTGGCAGAACAGCGCCGACCACACTGCTTGGCGATCTCGCTGCCCAATTTAAAATTGACAATCCGAAATGGGGACACAAGTACGTTACCTGCATCTTCTGCAAGCTCTGCATCCGCGTCTGCGACGAATTGGTCGGAGCCAAGGCGCTGTCGTTCAAGAAAGTAACGGATCAGGATACGACGTCCATCAAGCTCGATCCGGAGAAGTGCATCCTCTGCGGAGCCTGCGCTTTCGTTTGTCCGACCAATCACATTAAGCTGGAAGAGGCGCAAGATCGCCCGGTAGTACACAGCGAAATGAGCCTGGGGCCCAATGCAGCCATCAGTCTGACTTTCCGTCAGGCAGTGCCCAACGTCCCCCGGATTCATACGGAGCAATGTATCCATTTCACCATGGGTGGCTGCCAGGTCTGTTCCGAGGTTTGCCCCAAAGATGCCATACACTACGATCAACCAGATCAGATTGAAGAGATCGAAGTGGGAACGGTTATCATGGCAACCGGATTTCAGGATTTCGATCCCACTCCCATGAAACAGTTTGGATATGGTAAGTACCCGAACGTCATCAGCGCCATTGAATTCGAACAGATGAACAATGCCGCCGGCTCGACTGGAGGCAAAATTCTGTTAGAGAATGGCGCGGAGCCACGTTCGATTGCCATCCTGCACTGCATCGGCAGCCGGGATGATAACTACCACAAGTACTGCTCCAGAGTCTGCTGTATGTACGCTCTCAAATTCGCACACCTGGCCAAAGAGAAGACCGATGCGGAAGTTTACCAACTTTACATCGATATGCGCGCATTTGGCAAGGGGTACGAAGAGTTTTACCACCGATTGTTGGATGAGGGGGTCAACGTCATTCGCGGCAAAGGCGCCGAAGTGGTCCCCGTTTCCTACAAACGGAGCGCTGAAGGTGGACTGATAGTCCGTTGCGAAGACACCTTGATCGGAAAATTCCGTGAAATACCGGTTGACATGGTGATTCTCTGCACTGCTCTGGAAGCGCGATCTGATGCGGCCGCAGTTGGAAGAAAATTCAACATATCCACCGGCGCTGACGGATGGTACATCGAAGCGCACCCCAAGCTGGCTCCCGTTTCCACAACCACAGAAGGAATTTTCCTGGCAGGCGTTTGTCAGGGAGCCAAGGATATTCCCGATGCCGTGGCGCAGGGCAGCGCTGCCGCCGCTCAGGCGATGAGACTGCTGAACAAAGGCGAAGTCCTGATGGATGCAGCCTATGCCGAAATCCAGGAACAGTTCTGCAGCGGCTGCCGCATCTGCAACGGTCTCTGCCCTTATAACGCCATCAGCTATGAAGAGGCGAAAAAAGTCAGCTATATCAACAGCGCATTGTGCAAAGCCTGCGGCACCTGCGTAGCGGGCTGTCCGACCGGCGCCATCAAGGCGCGCCACTTCACCGATGAACAGATTTACGCACAAATCGAAGGTATCCTCACATGAGTTTTGAACCGAAAATCCTCGGAATCCTCTGCAATTGGTGCAGCTACACCGGCGCAGATCTGGCAGGAACCGCCCGGTTGAAATACCCTGCCAATCTGATGAGTGTGCGTGTGATGTGCAGCGGGCGTGTCGATCCCGGATTCATCTTTGACGCTTTCAAGGCTGGAGCTGACGGCGTCCTGATCTGCGGCTGCCACCCTGGTGACTGCCACTACGTCGAAGGAAATTACAAGTGTCTCCGCCGCATCCCGATGACCAAAACGCTGCTGCAAGGGTTCGGAATCGATCCCAATCGTCTCCGCCTGGAATGGGTCTCTGCCTCAGAAGGCCTCCGCTTCCAGCAGGTCGTCACCGAATTTACAGAACAGATTCGCTCGTTGGGGCCATTACAGCTCAAGGAGTGGGGTTACACTCCGCACCAATCCGAAGCCGGTCATCCGGAACCTCAACCAGCGCTAAATCAATAGGAGGAATCGTGGCGAAACCGAAGCTGGCGATATACTGGGCTGCTTCCTGTGGCGGCTGCGACATCGCCATTCTGGATATAGAAGATAAGATACTGGACGTCGCCAACTTTTTCGATCTGGCATTCTGGCCCTGCGCCGCAGATTTCAAGTACAAGGACGTCGCTGCGATGCCGGACAAATCCATCACGTTGACGCTGTTCAACGGCGCCATACGCAGCAGCGAAAACCTCGAAATCGCCGAATTGCTGCGCGCCAAATCGGTGGTGATGTGCGCCTTTGGCAGCTGCGCCTCCGAGGGGTGCATTCCGGGATTGGCAAACCTTACTACCCTGAAGGAGATTTGCGATTATGCCTACTTAAAATCCCCTTCCACAGTCAATCCGGAACAGATCATTCCTCAGCCGAAAACCAAAGTTCCAGAAGGTGAAATCAGCATACCGGTGCTGTGGAACACGGTACGCACTCTCCCGCAGGTCATCGACGTAGACTATATCATTCCCGGCTGTCCACCGCAATCCAACCAGATAGCGGCCGTGATAGAGGCAGTCATTGACATCCTGCAGAATGGAAAACCGCTGCCGCCCAAGGGTACGGTTCTGGGTGCCACCGATAAAAGCTGTTGCGATGAATGCCCACGGAAGCGCGACGTGAAAAAGATCAAAAAATTCGTCCGTCCGTTTTCAATCGTTCCTGATCCCGATATCTGTCTCATGGAGCAGGGAATCGTATGCTGCGGACCGGCGACGCGTTCCGGCTGTGGCGCCAAGTGCGTGATTGCAGGCGTCCCCTGCCGGGGTTGTTACGGGTTGCCGTCTCATATTCGCGATCAGGGCGCCAAGATGGTCTCGGCGATCGGAAGTGTCATCGATTCGCAGGATCCGGAAGAGATTGAGCGCATTATCGCCACCATCCCCGATCCCATGGGGACGTTCTACCGCTTCAGCCTCCCCGATTCGCTGCTACGGAGAAACCAAGCATGAAAAGCATCGTCATTGATCCCATCACCCGGCTGGAAGGCCATGGAAAAATTCATCTGTTCGTCAACGACGACGGATCGCTGGCCAACTGCTACTTCCAGGTCCCGGAACTGCGCGGGTTTGAAAAATTCTGTCAGGGACGTCCGGTCGAAGAGCTGTGCCGTATCACCACGCGCATTTGCGGTGTCTGCCCGGACGCTCACCACATGGCTGCTGCAAAGGCGGCAGATGCAGTCTACGGCGTAACGCCTCCACCTGCTGCGCTGAAACTGCGCAACCTGGTCTACAACGCGTTTTACGCCGGTGATCACACCACCCACTTCTACGCTCTGGGCGGTCCTGATTTCGTCTGCGGCCCGGATGCGCCGCCGGCCGAACGCAATATCCTGGGGGTAATCGCCAAAGTGGGCTTGGACGCAGGAAAAGCAGTGATCGCTCAGCGAGCCCGCGGTCAACGCGCCATTGAAATCATCGGAGGGAAGAAGGTGCACCCGGTGACTGCTCTTCCCGGCGGCATGTCCAAACGAGTCAGCAAGGAAGAGCAAGCCGAGTTGATCAAGATCGGCGAAGAGATGGTGGAGTTTGCCAAGTTCACCATCAAAGTCTTTGATGACATTGTGCTGGCGAATCAAGGCTACGTCGATCTGATACTTTCAGACGCCTATGCTCACCGGACCTATAACATCGGGCTGGTTGACGCCAACAATAAAGTGAATTTCTACGACGGCATGGTGCGAATCGTGGATCCTGATGGTAAAGAGTTCGCCAAGTACCAACCCAAAGACTACCTGGACCACATCGCCGAGCACGTCGAGCCGTACAGCTATCTGAAATATCCCTATCTGAAAAAGGTCGGTTGGAAGGGATTTGTGGACGGACCTGATTCGGGCGTCTACAAAGCCAGCCCGCTGTCGCGGCTGAATGTGTCCGATGGCATGACAACCCCCTTGGCGCAAGCGGAATACGAGCGCTTCTACGAAACCCTGACCAAAGACAAGAGCGGCAGGACTCCGGTCCACGCAACCCTGGCGACGCACTGGGCTCGCATTGTTGAGTTAGTATATGCCTGCGAAGCAACACTGGCGCAAGCTAAAGACGACGAAATTACTTCTGATAAAATACATAACCCGCCCACGGGGATCGTTGGTGAGGGAGTCGGCGTCGTGGAGGCGCCGCGCGGTATCTTGACGCATCATTACAAGACCGATCAAAATGGCATCGTCACTGAAGCGAATCTGATCGTAGGCACGACCAATAACAACGCCGCCATTACCATGTCCATCAAGCGGGCGGCTGAAGGATTGATCAAGAAGGGGACTGAAATCACGGAAGGAATCTTGAACCGCATCGAGATGGCATTCCGTGCTTATGACCCCTGTTTTGGCTGTGCGACCCATTCATTGCCCGGTGAGATGCCTCTGGAAGTGGTCGTGCATGATGCCGAAAGCGGCGAGGAGCTTAAATCGACTCGGCGCTGCTGTTGAAACCGATCGTTCTGTGTCTCGGCAACGAAGTCTTGAGCGATGATCGCTTCGGGGCTGAAATTGAAGCCATTCTGCGGGATCGCCCCGAATTATCTGACAGCGCTGAGGTCATTTTCGCGCCGATAGCGGGGTTTTACCTGCTGGATCTGCTGGCTGGACGCCCCAGAGCTTTGATTGTCGACACGATTCGCACCGGCGCAGAGCCCGGCAGTCTGCACCAATTTAATGCCGCTAAATTTGCAGCCTCGAAAAATCTAACCACCAGCCATCAGATCAGTCTGCCGACTGCTCTGGAGTTAGGCAGGCAGATGGGGTTGCAAATGCCTGAAGTAGTGGATATTCTCGCCGTCGAAGCTCTGGATCTGGAAACATTGAGCGAGGAGATGACGCCCGCTATCAGCGCTTCAGTGGAACCTGCAATCAAGCTGATCGAAAAATGGATTCATCAAGGTCAGGAGAATGGGAGTTACCATGACTGAAACAAAAGTAAAGCCCACACCAGGCGATACGCCTAAAACCTGCCCTGAGTGCGGCGGACGCGGCTGGGTCGACAACCGCTGCATCACCGAAGACCATGCTCATCGCTGCATGTACTGCGACGGCAAGGGCTTCGATGCCGGAGGCAAGCAATGCTATGCCTGCCACGGAACTGGGTTGATCGAGTTGCGCCGCGAGGACAAAAACCCTTGCCCGCTCTGTTCAGGAGCCGGTATCTATCCTGTCCCACCGACCATGACTGCCTGGGATTTCGCCTATAAGCCGGGGAAAAAGAAGATCCCATAAAAGAATCAATATTTACCGCTTGACTTAATCAGGTTAAGCGTTTATATAGATGAAGGTGTCAGACAAACCGGTTTGGCACCTTTTGTTTCAACGTTACTGCCTCCTCATGCACGAACTATACATCGCGGAATCAATCCTTAATTCTGTTCTGGACCTATTACCTGCTGGAATCACACCCGAGCGGGTTACGAAGGTGCACCTCAGCGTGGGGCAATTGGATGCCGTCGTCTCCGAATCGCTCATCTTCCTCTTCGACGCCATAAAGGGAACCAAGGGGTTGCCACATGCCCAGCTCGCCATCGAGACCATTGCGGTGCTATGCCAATGTAAAACTTGCGCTCACCAATTCAATCTGGACTTACCGATTTTTATCTGCCCCCAATGCAATGGATCTGACGTAATACTTCTGCAGGGGCGGGGAATCAGTATCTACCGAATTGAAGCTAAGGACGACTGAAAGAGGAACTATGGAGATCAATGTCGTACGTGACGTTTTGGAAGAATCCAATGCACGAGCTCAGGAAAACAGAAAACTGTTTGACCAGCACGGGATTTTCGCCGTCAACATCATGAGTTCACCCGGGTCGGGGAAAACGACCCTGCTGCAGAAAACAATTCCTTTGCTGCAGGAACGCAGGCTATCCTGCGCCGTCATCGAAGGCGATATCACCTCAACGCTGGATAGCGAACGTTTAAAACCGTTAGGCATCCCAGTCGTACAGGCAAATACCGAGCCTTTCGGGGGTGATTGTCACGTGGGGTCTCATATGGTCCAGGGGGCGTTGAAGTATTTGGATCTGGAGAAAATTTCCATCCTATTCATCGAGAATATCGGAAACCTGGTCTGCCCGGCGGAATTTTACCTGGGTGAAGATCGGAAAGTGGTGGTGCTGTCCTTGACTGAAGGTGAAGACAAGCCCGTCAAATATCCGCTGATGTTCCGGGAGTGTCATCTCTGCCTGCTGAGCAAGATGGATCTGGCTCCACACTTGGAGGTCGATCAATCCCTGCTAAATGAAAACCTCCGCAAAATCAATGGCCAATTAGAGATCATACCGATTTCTTCGAAAACCGGCGACGGGTTGTCATTGTGGATTGACTGGCTGCTGAAGCAGCGCAAGAAATAGATAGTCCACCCCGGTCATTTTTCACTGCTCCCCCAAAACAGCTCCGCATCAAGTATTTTGACAAATAGTTATTGACTTAACAGGATACGTTATTATATCTTGCAGACGGGGTGAGCTCGTTGAATCGAGTCTCCCGTCTTTTTGTTGTATCAGCCGGATCGGACTCAACCGTTCCGGATTTAGTCACGAGTTACTCGAAGGATCCGCCAATGTCTCATGCCCAGGAGATCATGGATCGTGCGATCTATGCCGCTGCCGCATTCCGCCTGTTAGATCAGAAACAAACAGACCAGATCGTGCGAGCGGTCTATCTTGCCGCCCTGGATCAGCGCATACCTCTCGCCAAATTGGCTCAGGAAGAAACCGGTCTCGGTATCTGGGAAGACAAGGTGATAAAAAACGTTATCGCCACCCAACTGGTGTATGAAGATATCAAGGACCGGAAGACGGTCGGAGTTATTTACGAAAATCCGCGCCTGGGTATCGTGGAAGTCGCGCAGCCTGTGGGACCAATCCTGGGTACGATCCCGGTCACCAATCCCACCTCCACAACCATTTTCAAATCCCTGATTGCGATGAAAAGCCGCAATCCACTGATTTTAAGCGCTCACCCTGCGGCACAACGCAGTACGGCTTCAGCGGCTGAAATCTGCTATCGGGCGGCTTTAGGCGCTGGAGCTCCGGAACACTGCATTCAATGGATTAAAAAATCGTCAAGCACCGTCACTGAATTGATGAGTCATCCACGTATGGCGTTGATCTTGGCGACCGGGACTCATGAAATCGTGCGCCGAGCCTACAGTTCGGGGACGCCTACCATTGGAGTTGGACCGGGCAACGTGCCGGCCTTCATCGGTGTGAGCGCCGATATTCCCTTTGCCGTCCGGAGCATTGTCGAATCGAAAACATTCGACTATGGAACCATCTGCGCCAGCGAACAAGCGGTCGTCGTCAGGACCCCCATCGCCCAACAGGTCATCGATGAATTCAAAAAACATCAGGCATATTTTATGTCGCCGGACGAGATCGCCAAGGTTGGAAAGGTCGCCTTTGATCCTGTGCGCGGCGTTATGAGTGCAGGTATTGTGGGACAGTCACCCGAATATATCGCCAGGAGTGCCGGCATCGACATTCCAGCCGGAACCAGGCTGTTGATCGCTCCTCTGGAAGGCGTGGGACGCGATTACCCGCTTTCCGCTGAAATACTCGCACCAATTCTGGCGTTCTATATCGTTGACGATTTCGATACAGCCATCCTGCGTTGCACTGAGATCACCCGGTTTGGTGGCGAGGGTCATACCGCGGTGATCTACTCCAATAAGGATGAACGTATCGAGTACTTTTCGCATCATATCGACGCCGGACGTATTCTGGTCAACATTCCCTCGACTTTTGGCGCTATCGGCGGGACTGAGAATACCCTGAATCCTTCCTTCACCCTGACCTGCGGTTCCGGAGCCAATAACAGCTCCACAGACAATATCACAGCACGCCACCTTTTGAACATCCACCGTATCACCCGCCGCCGCCCCAATCCGCTCTGGAAGTCGTTCGATCAGCGAAGGTACATGAACGAATCTGCGTCTGCTGAACAGATCGAGAAAGAATATAATAAGAACTTTTAGATACGAATAGAAAGAGCAATAAAAGGGGCTGTCCAGATTCAATTTGGACAGCCCCTTGTGTTTTTCGCCATTAGCGCGGCGCAAAGTCGCGAAGCACTTTGCGGAAAAGTGACATTGTCACTACTTCATCAGCACCATTTTGCCTGAGGCAACCTGGCTGCCGGAGCTCAACTGATACAGGTAGACGCCCGATGCCAGTTTCGAGGCATCGAAGGTAACCTGGTGTGAACCGGCGTCACGATAGCCGTTCACCAGAGTGGCAACTTCACGGCCGGTCGCATCAAACACGGTCAGCTGGACATTGCCGGCATTCGCCAGCGAGTAGCTGATATTCGTGGTCGGGTTGAACGGGTTGGGATAGTTGCCTACCACTGCAAACTGGGTCGGAGCGGATGTGCTGGTCGCATACTCATCCAGGAAGTTACCAGTTACATAATTCTCTGAAATCCAAGGATTGCCATCAGCAACGGCCGATTTTGTAATCGTGAAGAAGCTGCTGTCAGCAATGCTGCCTGGATAGGTTCCGATGTAGGAAATGAAGTACAGAGTTCCCGACGGGAGGTTGCCGGAGACAGTCTGATTAAGCAGACGGCTTGGGTTGGCGCCACCTGGTAACGTACGGCTGATAGGACCCCAAACCATGTAGTAGTTGTTGGCTGCATCGCGGATTTTGTTCCAAACCTGGAATGAAACCGGTGAGGTTCCCGTGTTGTGAACGTTGATGTTGTACAGGAAGCTGCCGCCGTTGGCGGGAATGGTGACCGGCGGACTGAATGCGCTGGTATTGATTTCCATAGGCACCGGACCGGAGGTATAACCGTCGTCGATGAACCATACCAAGCCAGCCGAAGCATAGGCTCCACAATGGATCAGCAGATCACCATCATAAGCCAGACCTTCAGCTACGTCGGGTGAAGCCGCCGGTGAGGCGACCTGATTCCCGATGGTGACTGTGGTGCCGGAAATGACCAGACGCTTGATGGTGTTGCCGACGTTGTCAGCGATTACAAGCTGTCCGCCTGCGGGAGCGTTGGTTGCCCAATCACCACCCATGTACCAGCCAACGACAGTACCAGTTGCCCAAGTCTGGAGAATGGTACCGGTTGTGGTAATCTTATACAGATTGGTGTTGTTTGAGGAGACGTTCGTGCCCAACCAAAGATTGGCGCCGTCCCAATTGATGCAGCGCGGAGAACCACCGGTGCTCCAGGGGAAACTGGAGACTTCGACGCCCGCCAGAGTGAGTTGACGGATATAGCCGGTGGGATTCCACTGTGCAACCCAGATGTTGGTTCCGTCAAAGGCTGCTTCCATGATATAGCCTCCGTTCAACGGCGCCAGGACCACCGTGGCGATGACCGCACCGGTGTTTGGATTCTTACGATACATAGTCACGCCAGCCGGTGAGGCGATGTTCTGGAACTGGAGTAATTCACCATTGGCATAGGACATGCCTACCCAAGCGCAGCTGGCGCCGGGGGGGCTTGATGGGATAGTGCGGACAATGGTACCGAAAACATCGGTGGTGGAGTAGGACATGGCGTCACATTTTCCCGTGGGATCTGGAGTGGCGGCAAAGCTCAGCGCCGCGACTGCGAACAGACAAACAAGTGCGAAAGAGACAAACTTTTTCATGGAAACCTCCTAGATTGATGTGGTTGACCCGTTTAACTGTTTTACTTTACCTCGATGTTTCTGCGTGTGCAAAGATACGTAATTGCGGGATCATTTGTTGGCAGTGTCGATTTCAACGCCCGCCGATTCGCCACGTCGCCGTGAGAAGGATCTTTCTCCTGCACCACAGCGGCTCGTCCTCAGTGCATTTCCCCCACGGAATAGCACCAGAGTCAGTTTTTGGGTTTTGGTTTTTCGTCTCTGAGAAAAATGCTCAAGTCGTGCTGAAAGAAAATTGGACAAATTGAATGTATAATATAACAAATATTAACGACAATGTCAAGTCATTGAGAGAGAAAATTTAACTTTTTTCAAGTTCTAACCCTCTGGTCTCAATCGACCGTCGAAGTGATCTGAAAAATCCATCCTGGCAGGCTCGAATCTTGGTAACGTTGTCTTCTTAGTCAAGCTGGTCGTTGTAAATAAAATCTACGCCGTTCAAGTTGACTTTACACCAATTTAACCGTATATTATACTAGAGAGTGTTGAAAAATGGTCTTTCGCGTCATTGCGAGGGACGAAGTCCCGAAGCAATCTGGTAGAACCAGGCTACGAGATTGCTTCGCTACGCTCGCAATGACTCTTGTTTTATTATTTTTCAACGCTCTCATTATACTAAGAAAAGAAGTTCATCGTTCAGCACGGAAACAGAAATGCCCATCTACGAATTTGAATGCGCAAACTGCCAGAATAAATTTGACGAACTGGTCAGAGTTTCGGTAGACTTAAGCGCTATCGTCTGCCCGAAATGCGGCGCCAATGCCCCGCGCAAGCTCATGTCTGTCTTCGGATTTGCTTCGGGAGGTAAATCAGTTGCCTCGACGTCCGGCAGCGATTGTGGAACCTGCCACAGCCACTCCTGTTCACACTGTCATTAAGATAGTTGAAAGTTACAAGTTAAAAAGTTAAAAGTTAAGGCGACCGAACGGGTCGCCTTAATTATTTCAGGATAGCTATTATCAATTTACTTTCCCCAGAGCGCTGGTTATTCTCTTCAGGCAAACTTCTCTTCCCAGCAGTTCCATTACCTCGTAAATTCCCGGGCTCGCGATGCCGCCGGTCAGAGCCAGCCGCACCGGGTGGATGATCTCGCCGCGACTCATGTCTAATCCGGCGATATAGTTCTCGAACACAGTCTCAAGGATCAAGGCGCACCAATCCGTCACCTCCGATAATGCGGTCAGCAATCCCCGCAATTGGTCTGGGGTTTCTGTTTTCCAATGCTTTTTCAATCCCTTCTCGTCGTAACTGACGGGATCTTCGAAGAAATAGATCATCTTTTCGGGAGCTTCGGTAAAGCGGCGCAACCGTTCACGGAATAGTGACGCCAAACGCAAACCAAGCATTCCATCCGGTTCCGGAAGCCTCTTCTGACGGCAGTATTGGCTCAGATAGGGACGAATGTTATCCCAAATCTGTTCGTCGGATAGCGCGGCGATGTATCTGCCGTTCATCCAGTCCAATTTGCTTTCATCGAAAACCGCGCCGGCGGCATTGATCGCCTTCAGGTCGAACCTCGAAATCATCTCTACCGTGTCCATGATTTCCAGATCTTCCCCTGGCGACCACCCTAACAGCGCCAGGAAATTGCGCATGGCTCCAGGCAGAATACCGCGGTCCCGGTATTCAGTCACCGATGTCGCTCCATGGCGCTTCGAAAGCCGCTTCTTGTCCGGTCCCAAGATCAGAGGCACATGGGCAAACTGCGGGGGTTCCAAACCCAAAGCTCGGTAAATCAGAATCTGTTTCGGAGTATTGGAAATGTGGTCATCGCCTCGGATGATGTGGGTGATTCCCATGTGAACGTCATCGGTAACCACAGCAACCTGGTAAACCGGCGATCCATCGCGTCGCAGCAGAATGAAGTCTTCTATCTCGCGGTTAGCGATTTCGATGGGTCCGTGTACGGCATCAGTGTAGCCGGTAACGCCTTCCGGTGTCTTGAACCGGATGGCATGCGGTAATCCCGCAGCCAGCTTGGCTGCCGCGTCAGATGGTGAAAGGTTACGGCAGGTTCTGGGGTAACCGTAAGTCCGCACTGACGGAGTTGATGACTGAGCGCGCTTCAGGTCGGCAGGATCACAAAAACAGGGATAAGCAAAGCCTTTATCCAGGAGAGTTTCAACCAGCTTGCGGTGTTCATCGCTTCGCTGTGACTGGTAGAGCGGTTCTTCATCCCAGTCGAGTTCCAGCCAGTGTAAGCCATCAATGATAGCTTTTACCGCCTCCGGAGTAGATCGCTCACGATCCGTATCTTCAATTCGCAATAAAAAAACGCCGCCGTGGCGGCGGGCGAACAGCCAGTTGAAAAGAGCCGTGCGCGCCCCTCCGACGTGAAGGTAGCCGGTGGGACTGGGAGCGAAACGGACTCGCACGTTAGACGTCAGAGCTGCCTCCCGATGGTGGTTGCGGCGGGTTCAGTGGCGGGGCGACCTGCTGATGCTGCGGCGGGAACGACTCTATCTGAATTTTCAGTCCGCCCACCCAGCCGGTGCAGACATTATAGATCGCGGCTCCGATGACGGTGAAGATCGAGGATATTCCGGCTCCGAAGAACGCCATGAAGATCGCCATCATAAAGATGCCGCCGACTCCGATGTCTCCCAATCCTTTGAACAGATCCGTTTCCAGCAGCGGCGTGATGGCAGTGATCATGCGCAGGATGAAGAGCCCGTAGAATAAACCAAACAAGAACCCCACCACCAGATAAACCAGGAAGCTGATTTTGAAGACGCTCAGCAAGTCCAGACGTTTGATTTCGTAGGTCATGTTACTTTCTCCTCCACCTTACCCCCTGAGGCGTATCCTGCAGGATAATCCCCATATCGTCGATTATTTTCCGAATTTCATCCGACCGGGCGAAGTTCTTGGTTTTGCGCGCCTCATTGCGTTCGGCGATTAGACGATCGATGGCTTCCGCATCGATATCGGCTTCGGCGTCCGGTTCCATGACGCCTAACACCGTGTCCCAGCTTTTCAGCCTCTCTTCAACAGCCAGAGCATCTGCGGCTGTAACTTCACCGCTGGAGAGCAGTTTATTGACGTCCTTTACCAGGGAAAAGAGTACTCCCAGCGCTCCTGAGATATCCAGGTCGTTCGCCAGAGCATTCTTGAAAGCCATCTGAGATTCATCCAATAGATCGTTCACCGACCGGGAACGCTGATCACCGGCGACGCTGTACTCTTTAAATTCCGCCAGCTTGGTCCGCAACTCATCGATTCGATCCAATGCTCCCTTGGCGGCGTCGAAGCTGTCGGTTTTACTGGTGGCTGGATCGTAAACGAGATTCAGGGGTTGCCGGTAGTGTGCCGAGAGCAGAAAGTAGCGCACTGCTCGAGGTGAAATACCTGCATCCTTTATGTCTCGCAGAGTGAAGAAATTGTTCAGGGATTTCGACATCTTCTCCCCGTTGACCACAAGATGGGCGCAATGCAGCCAGTAATTGACGAAGCGGTCGCCATATCCGCAGACCGACTGTGCGATCTCGTTTTCGTGGTGTGGGAAAATATTATCCATGCCTCCGGTGTGAATGTCGAAATGTGTCCCCAGATATTTCGTTGACATGGCAGAGCATTCGATGTGCCAGCCCGGTCTGCCCTTGCCCAGAGACGTTTCCCAGAAGACGTCACCATCCTCGGGCGTCCAGTTCTTCCAGAGTGCAAAATCGCGGACGTCTTCTTTTTCGTATTCATCCAGGTCGACCCGGAGCCCTGCTCGCAAGCCTTCTGCTTTCACATTGGCTAAACGACCGTATTGGGGGAAAGAGCTGATGCGAAAATAGAGAGATCCTTCCACTTCATAGGTGTGGCCCTTCTCGATCAGCTTTTGAATTAATTCAACCATCTCGGGGATATGGTCGGTCGCAGCCGGATATTTTTCGGCTCGTTCGATGCGCAGACCATCCAGATCTTTGAAAAAAGCCTCTTTGTATGTCCGGGTATATTCTGCGAGGGAAATGCCCTTTTCACGGCTCTTGCGGATGGTTTTATCGTCGACGTCGGTGAGATTCATGACCTGGAGGACGCGGTAACCGAAGAATTTCAGGGTTCGCCGCAGCACGTCCTCGAACACATAGGCGCGGAAATTTCCCAGATGGGCATAGTCGTGTACCGTGGGTCCACAGGTGTAGAGGCGCACCTGACCGGGTTCAACCGGACGGAACTCCTCCTTGCGGTGATTCAGGGTATTGTAGAATCGCAAAGGGTCCATAGATGTTCAGTTTTCTCTGGAGTTCCGGCTGCTGCCCTGAGCGCGGCTGGTGTCGAGTATTCTGGAGCTATAGACGCCGCGACGCTCCACATAAGACAGGTAAAATACCCGCGCATAAGACGCCGTGGATACAATCGTGAAAGTGAAAGCCAACCAGAGCAGAACATGATAATGCATCCAGGAAAGCGCCAAGTTGGAAGGCTCCAGGTTAAGGACGTATGAAATGATCATCAAAGCCAACACGCAGGAGGTGCTTTTCCCCCAAATGTTCGATGTGACCACGCGGGCAGTCCGATAGTAGATGAGATAACCACAGATCAGAATGGCTGTATCTCGTATCACCAATGCGATCAGCAGCCAGATAGGGATGGGATTATCTCTTAGCGGTGAAGACAAAATCAGGCATACACCAATGATGCAGATTTTATCGGCGACGGGATCTAAGGTCTTCCCCAGGTCACTGACCTGATTCAATTTACGGGCTAAGAAACCGTCGAGATAATCAGTAATAATCGCCAGCAGCATGAAGAACAAACCCCAGAGGTTACCTCGAGCAGTATTTGCGCTTAGCGCCATCGCGATGGGAATAAGCAGCGGCACGCGCGCCAGGCTCAAGAGGTTCGAAGGAGTAAGGAATTTTCCCTTGAACATTATCAGCCTCAATCTAAGATAGAAAGGAACGCATTATGTCTATCAGGATTCCTGGTTCGTGTGACAGAGTCGTAGTGAATACATCCAGCATAGTACGCTTTTCCGGTGGAAGATCGGCTAAAATATGAGCTGCCTTATTCAGTGTTTCATCCTTAATGTGGTGGACGGCTTCCTTGAGGCGATATGAGTTGCGCTGGTGGTTGCCCCAGTTGGCATCGTACTCTTTTGTATAAACGGCTAAATCGGCTTCAGACCAACCACCCTGTTTGACACAGCGAGCGGCTACTTCTCCGCATAGTTTTCCTGCAGCGATGGCATTGGAAATGCCGCCGCCTGTGAGCGGATTGGTATGCGCCGCGGCATCGCCGACCAGCATCACGCCCGGACCGTGAATCTTCTTGAGCGGTTTCGCTGCCGGCACACCGCCGGCGACGCATGCCAGGATGGAGGCATTGGGAAAATTCTTTTCCAGAAAGCGGTCCAGATAGTCTTTGGCATTGAGGCCGTCTGATCGGTCGGCAGCAATACCCAATCCGACATTCGCGACGTCCGCGCCCTTCGGAAATACCCAGGCATACCCACCGGGAGCCACGTCGTGACCGAAATAACAGTGAATACAATTAGTTTCGAGTGATACGCCGCCAAGCATAACCTGGTAGCAGCTTTCAAAGTCCTTCAGAGCGAAATTAGTGCGCATCCCAGCCCAGCGCCCCACCCGGCTCTCAACCCCGTCAGCGCCCACCACGATTTTAGCCGCGATCTCCTTTTCGCCATCCGGAAATCTGACTTTCACTCCGCAGACCTGGTCTGCTCTGAGGATCAGTCCGCAGACATAGGCTCGGGTGAGGACTGTCGCTCCGGCTTGAGCTGCCTTCCTTCCCAACTCCTGATCAAAAATGCGCCGATTGAGAATGTAACCGAGGTTGTCGGTCATTACGTCGAAGGTAATACCGTTCGGCGAAGTAAAGCGGACGCCGCTAAGTTGATGAGCGATCCAACTCGGGTTAAGTTCGACATAGGACGCCAACGTCTTGGCGCCGACGGCTTCGGCGCAGCGTACTGGTAACCCGATATCGCGGTCTTTCTCAAGTAGTAGTACGGATGCGCCGCCTTCCGCGGCATACCGCGCCGTCATACTCCCCGCCGGACCTGCACCGACGATGATAACGTCATAGGCATCCCGAATCATGCCGCTACTCCCACCAGCGCCCCCACCGGACAGGCTTGTGGACAATTCCCGCAGAGGGTACAGGCTCCATAATCTACAGTGAGTTTGGCTGCCTCCAATTCGATGCAGTCAACCGGACAGACCGCCACGCAACAGCCGCAATAATCGCAGCGTTCCGGCAGGAAGCGAAGCTCGTGGATTTTACCGCGTTCGGATTTGCTTTTAAAGGGGTTCATAAGCCTTTAACGGCGCTAACTTTACCGGTGTGTATATTGAACACTCGTTTTTCTGGATCGGCTTCAGCTCTCGGTTTGAAGCTAGGATAATCAAGTCCCAGACGAGTTCGATGATACCAGCGCGAAAAAGGATAATAAAAAGCCATGATAGCCAGAAACGGCAGCCAGGTGATGCCTATGGCTACAGCCAGAGAAAATATGGCTATTTTAATGGCAAGTTCAGCGGCAGCCGCGCTTTGAACCAGGGAAAAGCGCACGAAGAAGGGCAAAGAAAGCAGAGCGGCGGCGAAAAGATAGAAATCCACCAGGTACAATGAAAGCAGGGCGCTAACGATAACCAGCCCCACCGCCCAGCCTCCCGTTTTCCTGACTCCGTAAACCGCGGCAAAAGTGCGCACTCCAGCTTTGATATCGCCCTTTAAATCCGGGATGGAGGTCAGCAGAGAGACGGCTGCGCCGGCGAAAGCATAGGGCAGTCCGTAAGCTAATGCGGGCAGCCAGGCGACGTCAGCGCAGCGTGCGCCGATCAGATAACCATTCCAGATGCCAATGGCACAACTCAGCACACCCCATACCGGTCTGGCTTTCAATCGGAAGGGGGGGAAGTTGTACAATATCCCCGCGTTGACGAAGAAAAGCGCCAGGAGCGCAGATATTTCTGGTCCTACCCACACACAGCCGATAACTACCAGGCCTACAAGTATAAAAAATTCGACTCTGACCATCCGCAAGGTGATTTTTTCAGCCCAAAGTGGGAGGAGTTTACGATTGGCGTGGTCTTCCTTGCGATCGGTCACCTGGTTTAGTAGGAAGGAAGCGCCCAGCGCTGCCGCCAGCCAGATGATGTACCACGCCGTGCCGGTTCCCTGCCCTCGCGCAAACCCAGCCAGGAAAAAGGTCCACGACGGGAAAAACAGCGTCGGTCTCAAGATGAACAAGGGATCAAACCATACGGGCTTGATAACGGACACGGTGTTCTTTCGGGGTTGATTCTCGCTGGTTGCCAAAAATTATAATAAGAATGGCTTATCCGTGCGAATGTCCACCATTGCCAAAATCGAACTCTAACACTCGAGTCGAATGTTCATGCAGGTGCTTGCTGTAGGCTTCTTCGACCTCCACCGGGTAATCCCCGGTGAAGCAGCAAGTGCAGTAGCCGCAGCGCCCAATCGGCACCGCCCGCAGCATCCCCTCGACCGAAAGGTAGCCCAGCGAATCCACATCCATGTAATCACGGATTTCCTGGACGCTGAGATTCGCGGCAATCAATTCTTCCCGTGTTGGGAAGTCCATTCCAAAGAAACAGGGATATTGGATCGGGGGGGAGGTGATACGCAAATGAACCTCGGCAGCTCCAGCTTTGCGGATGAGCCGGGTCAATTTCCGCAGCGTGTTTCCCCGCACGATTGAATCATCGACCACCACGACCCGCCTCCCCCGCAGCACGCCTCCCACGGCGTTGAATTTGATGCGGACATTGAAATCCCGCATGGCAGGTGAAGGATGGATAAAGGTTCGCCCGATATAGTGGTTGCGTATTAATCCCAGTTCGTAGGGGAGACCGGCTTGCCGGGCATAGCCCAGAGCTGCTGTGTTTGAAGAGTCCGGCACCGCGATGACGATATCGCCACTGGGCGTGGTATGTTCTTCCGCCAGCACCTTGCCAAGCTTCCGGCGGGTTTTATCCACGTACTCGCCGAAGATCCGGCTGTCGGGTCTCGAAAAGTAGATGAATTCAAAAATACACTGAGTGACTCGATCGGCGGGCGGCAGGAAATAACTCTTGAATCCGGAAGCATCCACGGCGATAATTTCGCCCGGTTCGACGTCGCGAATGTACTCAGCTCCAATTAGATCAAAAGCGCAGGATTCACTGGCAAAGACCACCGAACCATCGAGGCTGCCCATACACAAGGGGCGGAAACCATGAGGATCACGCGCCGCAAATATCTTATCTCTTGCCAGGCAGACCAGCGAATAGGCGCCGGTCACCTGGTTCAGAGCGTCCTTCAGTTGCAGAACGAGCTCTTTTTCTCGGGAGCGTGCCACCAGATGCAAGATCACTTCGCTATCGGTGGTGCTGCCGAAGATACTCCCGTCACGCTCCAACTGCGTTCGCAAAGTTCGGGAGTTGACCAGGTTACCGTTGTGAGCAATCGCCAGCGGGCCACCGTGAAAGTTGATCGCCAGAGGCTGAGCGTTGGCTAACAGAGTCGAGCCAGTGGTGGAGTAACGATTATGACCGACAGCCAGATGACCTTTAAGATTTTGTAGATTGCGCGAATCTGAAAAGACGTCGGCAACCAATCCCAGGCCAACGTGGCGATAAACGTTCCTCCCATCGGAACTGACGATACCCGCGGATTCCTGCCCACGATGCTGCAGGGAGTAAAGTCCCAGGTATGTCAATTCTGCGGCGTGCGGATTTCCGAAGATACCGAAAACACCGCAAAAATCTTTTATCCCACTGAGTCGGCTCATATCCCCCGTCAGTAAGCGATTACTTCGCCATACTTTCTCACCGAAACTATTATATAGAATAAATAGCAAAAAAACAACAGAAATTTCGTGAAACTGAGCGTTTTGGGTTACGCGGCTTCAATCACTATCGGGTTGGAATAAATAAATGCTCGCCGCCCCTTGCGAACTTCAATCCGGTAAACGCCGGGCCCTTCGCTCAGACATTTGAATGCGTCGTCACGGCAGCGACCTACAGGCTTGCTGTCCTTCAGCAAAATCGCCTGTGTCGCTTCCGCCGGCAGTTTGACCTCAAATCGCACCTGTGAACCCGCCGGTAAACGATCCCCCATTTGATAAACCGCCGGACCGTTCTTTTCATCCTCAGCCCAAAATCGAAAACCCCTCGCGTCGCCGACATAGCGATTGGAAACGAAGACTCGCCCGGATCGAAGAGCGGTAAATAGCTGCCTAAGAGCGGAAGCGCCGTCGTTCTTATCCGGAGGTTCTTCCAGCAGCACGTGCGATTGAATGGAACGAAACTGCACCTTGTAAGGGAAGATGACCACACTGAGATTACGCCAGATAGGGTAGTGATGCGCATGCACGTCGACGCCACCCGTACCGACGACTCGTCGACCGGCGTTCAACTGATCCCATTTTTCCAGCGTCCACTGCGTCGGCGCCGTTACTGAACGGCGAGGATTCAGGTAAAGCCAGAATTTGTTGTGCTGAGTGAGTTTCTCCATCCACTCGGAAAGCGCATTCCAGATCTCCATGGCTTGAAAATCATTCGATTCCCAGGCAGTCCAGGGGTAAGGTGGAAATTCCTTGAGGCGATTGCGTCTCTCATCCGGATGCGCCACCACCGCCCATCCTCCGGCTGCGACGACACGGCGGGTGTACTCGACCGGATCCAGACCGTTGCACACCTCATCATCGATCTGAAATGCCAGCAAATGATTATGAAGATCACGGTCGTTTATCTCGTATCCAATTCCGACCAGCATCCCGTTGTGGAATCCCTCGCGTCCCATACGTTTAGGTTCCAGCGTGTTGTGATCCGAGAACAGCAGGAACTCGAGACCCACTTCCGAAGCCTGGCGGATCACGTCGGCGTAATGTCCCGTTCCATCCGAAAAAGTGGTATGAATGTGAATGGCTCCGACCAGTTCGTGCAGTTCTTTCATCCAGTCATCCTATATGGACTTTGCCAGGAGAATACCGCAGGCCGTGCCTAAAAGATCGGCCGTCAGGTCTTTCCAACTGGCTTGATGTGTTTTCGGGTGGCGCAGATCATAGATCTCTTTGGCAATACCCAGACCGAATGTCACCCCAAAGCATGATACGGTTGATTGATCTTCATTGTTGCGAGTCGCTTTCAGGGTTGCCAGAGCGCCCCCCGCCAACCAGAAGGAAACGAGAAAATGCTCAGCTTTATCAGCGCCGATCCAACTATCCGGCTGCCTGGAGACCCATGAGCTTCGATCAATTCCGGTGGAGTCTCTATGAACACCGAAGTCGATCCGGGAAAGAAATCGAGGTTGCCCTCCGAAGAATCGTTCGTGTTGGAATGATTGGGCAGCCAGCAATGCAGGTAGCAGCAGGCAGATAAAAACTACGGAAATGAAGATGCGCATGAGATTAAAACCCTAGATCAACTGAAACCGCTACCATCCCCTGCAGCCCCAATTCAATGAATTGCTCCAGAGTCAGGTTAAGTTCGGAACAGGCGCCGATCTGGGTGCGATCTGCTCCGGCAGCGAAACGCTTCTCCTTGTAGCGCCGCAGGACGTAATCGACGTCCAAGGCTGCAAGCTGCTTCTGCGGGTGCATCAATACGCCCGCTATGATCAGTCCGGTCAGCGGATCAACCGCATAAAGAGCCTTATCCATCCGGGATTTGCGGGGAACGTGCCCCGGATGAGCTTTGATGGCATAGAGCACCTCCTCAGGGAGGTCTTTTCCCTGCAATAATTCCACGGTGCGGAAGCCGTGACGGTCAAACGCCTCGACCGTTTCGGTGTAATCCAGATCATGCAGCAATCCCGCCAACGCCCAGATTTCTTCGTTCTCGCCGAAATGTCGGGCTAATCTGCTCATGACCCCCTCCACCGCAATCATGTGTTTGACCAGGTTGCGGTTGGATACATTCTGTTTGACCAAAGCCAGCGCTTCTTGCCGAGTCAGCATGGTAGCTCGCCGTGTTATGGCATTTATAGTTGCAGCCTGATTCGCAATCCCACTCCCCGGTTTTCGGGAAAACAGACCGGCGCAATTGAGAGGTCGTCCGATACGTCAAAGGTCCGCAAGTGGCAATCCACGAAAGCGTCAGCCGCGCTGTAAATCAGCGCGCCGACGGACCACCAGATCAGGCGGTTACGATCATCCTTATAAAACTGAGCATCGACCGGCTGCTCCTGCCCGAGATAAAAGAGGTATGTTTGATGTTGATAATAAGCGGAGTACGCCAATCCAGTCTGCAGAGCGAAGATAGCCATGGCCTTCCCATGCTTTCCATTGGCGATCTGGCCCCAACCCGGATAAGCGATGGAAAGCAACGCAGCCACCGTCGGATTGGTCACTCGCTTCTCCGTGGTCGTGTAATAGCTGTCCAAGCCGCTGAAAAGCGCTTCCAGACCATACCATCCAGCCAGTCCGAAGGCGACGTCTTTATCGAAGATTTTCCCCGCCTGATCCCAATCCGGGCGCGAGTACTGACTCTGCCAATACCCAAACGCCGACCCTGCCAGAGCCGCGCCTCCGGCGAAGTGCGCCGCGCCCAACAACCAGTCTCCATGGCTTGCCTGTCCCCATCCGGGCACGAGGAGGGATTGCAGGACGGGCAGCAGGGGGTTTGGATGAAGTTCAACTCGGAGGCTATCCTGCCCCCAGACCGGAGCAACTAGCGCCAGGCTGAGTGAAATCAGAATGGAGATCAGTCCATTCCGGACGGTGCGCATATGATTTTGCGGCATTACTATCGGTTGGAGTTTACCCTGCCAGCGCAATGGCTTCGATTTCAACCAGCGCGCCCTTGGGGACTTTCGCTACCTCAACGGCTGATCTTGCAGGAGGTGAAGCTCCGAAATATTCGGCATAAACTGCATTCATACCAGCGAAATCGCTCATGTTTTGCAGAAACACCGTCACCTTCACGACCCTTTGCAAAGATGATCCGGCTGCTTCAAGGATGGCTTTCAGGTTCTTGATGGCCAGGTGCGTCTGCTCAGTGATATCTTTCCCCAAAATCTCACCGCTTTGGGGATCCATGGGAAGCTGCCCGGCGGTGAAAACAAAAGAGCCACCGGCGACGATGCCCTGGCTGTACGGACCGATGGCAGCGGGAGCATTGGAGGTCGAAATGATCTGGCGCATTAGGCTCCTGAGATTGGATTCTGGAGAACTCCACAACTATGCTTTGGTGTAGAGGCACAGCGTGCTGTGCCCTGTAATCTAATTTCCACCGCTTTGCACGCCTGACTATTTCTTCGGTTCGTCCGGAGGAACTTCGGTGTAGGGAACGTCAATGATGTCCGACCGCTGGAATGGCTCGGATGGCGCAGAGGGTTTTTCGGAGCGCGGCTGGGGCTTCTTTTCCTGAAAAACACCTCGCAACCAGCGAAACAGCAGGTTAATCACCACAACTACGAGGAGTATACGGATAAAGAATGAGATCATGTCAGAGCTCTACTTGCTGACCGGATTAAAGAAAACGATACCGCCAGGGTGACGATCAATCTGCGATCTTAGAAGTTCCAGATCTTCATCCCGGTTGACGAAATCCAACTTGGTGGAATTGATCACCAGGAGCGGGCATTCGTGGAAATGAAAAAAGAAGTGATTGTAGGCTTCGTTCAGAGCCCGGATGTACTCTTCGGTGATGTATTTTTCGTAACCCCGCCCCCTTCGGTGAATGTTCTTCATCAATCGGTCCACCGATGATTGCAGGTACAACACCAGGTCAGGTTTGGGAACGTTCTTTTCCATGGTGGCGAAGACGCGTTCATAAAGCTGCAATTCCCGGTCTTCCAGGTTCAAATAGGCGAAAATCTTGTCCTTGGCGAAAATATAGTCCGAGATGGTCTGTGGGTGGAAAACGTCCTGTTGCTGCATTTCCTGCTGCTGCTGAAAACGGGAAAGCAGGAAGAACAGCTGCACCTGGAAGGCGTACCTCGCCGGATCCTTGTAGAAATCTTCGAGGAAGGGATTTTCGTCGTGCTTTTCCAGGATGAGGCGGGCGTCCGTCAATCTGGCCAGTCGATGCGCCAGACTGGTCTTACCGACGCCGATCACCCCTTCAATCGCTAAATAACGGATATCTTTGAGAGCCACGATGATTTATAGCTATAGCAGGATCAGAATTTCTATACCAGTTGCGCTAAAACTCCCCCCAATATTCAACCTTACCAGTGTCCCCACAATTAGCAAGCAATTCGCGGAAGGTGGTATCCGTGCCCGGATAACTAAGTTGTGGTGCGAGTTCGATCAGAGGAATCAGGACGAATTTTCGGTGCGCAATGTCCGGATGAGGGATGGTGAGTTCTGGGGTTGTAATGATCTCAGATCCCCAAAGCAGTAAATCCAAATCCAGAATCCGGGGTCCCCACCGCTCCGACTGCCGGGATCGTCCGGCTGCCTTTTCAATTCTTTGTAACTCACCCAGCAGGCTTAAAGGATCCCGTAACGTGGTGGTGAGAACGAGCGCGCAGTTTAAGAAACTCGGCTGCTCCTTCAACCTCCAGGGTTCGGTTTCGTAGATTTTTGAGGCGCGCAGCGCGACAGATAACTTCTGGAGCTCTCCCAAGCCAAACCGCAGGGCAGCTTCACGATCTCCCTGATTGGAACCCATCCCCACCCAGACATCAGGGGACAAGAGTAACCTCTGCCTCCATGACGCCCGTCGTCGCTCCTGGCAGAGGGGGAGCCACCTTGCGCAGCCGTACCGTCACACTTTCCACCGAGAAGGCGTTTAAAATATCCTGCGCAATGGTCATGGACAGCGTCTCGATCAGAGCGTAGGATTCCTTCTCGATTCGGTGGCGGGCGATCTCGTAAACGGCGCGCAGATCGATCGTATGATCCAGATTGTCAGACTGCGCTGCTTCTGAAAAGTCAGTCTTTAGCTCGACGTCCAGCTCGAAGCGATTGCCCAATTCGCGTTCTGAGCTTGAGTGTCCGTGCTGCCCCCAGAAGCTGAGATTTTTCAAACGCAGCCAACTCGTTGTCGATGGCATGTTCGACTCTACTTTAGGTACAGAATTTTATTGACGACTTCCGTATCTCCGCTATTAATGCGCAACAGGTAAATTCCGGCGGCTGATGCGGTGGGCATCCGGTAATTGATTCGGTGTTCGCCGGGAGACAGCTCGCCCTGGTAGAGGATACCGATTTCGCGTCCTGAAATGTCATAGATCGAGATGGTAGTATTGGCTGAGCGGGGCAGGATCAGGTTCACGGTCAATTGCGAATTGAAAGGATTGGGAAATGCCGAAACCAGCGCATAATCATTCGGTTGGATAATTTCCCCTTTGACTGCGCTGAACTCATTGGCAGCCTGAACTTCCACGTTGTCGATGCGCCAGCCGCGCCATTCCAGAGTGTTGTCCGAATGGACCAGCCAACGCAGCCTTACGTCGTTCGATCCACAGTAAGGCGTCAGATCGGCGTAAACGGTGCTCCAACCGGCATCCTGCGCCCAGAAGGGTCCTGAGAGGCGTTCCCAACTGAAACCGCCGTTGTCGCTGATCTGCACTTCACCCCAGTCGTACCCGGGTTCGAACTCGCACCAGTGCTGAAATTTAAGTGACGCCGTCAGTTCATTGGATAAATTGAGGGGCGTGCTGGGTTCAATCCAGCTCTCAGTATTCGCCGTGTAATCGTGATAAGGGTAATCGGTAAGAACCGTTCCTCCGGTCCAGAGCGAATCCGCCTGCTCGATTCCCCAATAATTTGGCGTACCTCCGCTGCTCCAGGCTCCCAAACCGCCTTCGAAGTCGTCTTGAAAGAGCAACGTCCCCGGAGAACATTCAAAGGTGATGTTGCGGTTTTGGAAAATTGGCACGGTGTCACTCCGCACCACGTAACCTGCATGATCGAAGGTAATCCTGTAACCGCCTTCCGGCAGGGAGAGGTAATAATGTCCATCTGCCGGGATCTGAATCGTATCGGCGACGTCCTCTCCGGAAATGAATAGAGTTCCCGGGAGGGGAGATCCATTCAGAGCCTTAAACTGACCGTAGAACGAATACATCGGTTTCGACAGCAGGGTGAAATTGCAGGTCGTTGCGCCGCTGGCGTTGGCGATAGCGGTTTTGGTCTGCGAGTAGTACCCTCTGAGGTGCGCCTTTACCGTATATGTGCCCGGCAGGACATAACGCCGATACCTGCCAAAGGCGGCATCGCACGTGCGGGGCTTCAGGATCGGACCGTCCAGTTGAGCGATCGAAACGATAGCAGGCAAAGGCTGAGTACCACTGGTGGAGACTTTACCGGTAACCTCTGCGTGCATTATCGTTCCATCATAACCGCAAGCGCGGTTCAGCAGGTAGTAAGCGCCGGGAAGATTATTGGCGACGATCTGCTGAGTGGTCGGGTAGGGATTCTGGATTCCGGGTCCTGTTTCAATCAGAAAAGCGATAGTTCCCCAGTAAGCGTACTGTGAGCAATGGACGTCTCCACGAGGAGATTCCGTCGGCGCCGGTTCGTAGAAGCCGCTGGTCAGCTTGCGAATGCTGTAAGCAACCCTGTACCCCGTGCTGTCGATCACGTTGAAGTCGGGTGGATTTTTGCCGGCTGCCCAGCCCCAGGGGTAATAGACTTTTTCCGAGAAATTTCCTGAACGGGAACTGTGATAGACGATCGAAAAGGCAAATTTCTGTTCCTGAGTCAACTGCCATAACGCCTGGCTTTCACTCTCGGACAGTGGCGAGAATCCTCTAAAATAATCATAGTATTCTTCTCCACCCGGCATCATGAAGGTATCGCCTTTGGCCCAATTCAGTGGAAAATTACGATTGACGTCTACCCCATCAATGTCGCCCCCCAGACCCGGCGTATAATCAAAGATACCATTGAGATTGCAATCGCGCTTGTTCTTGCGATAAGCGTCATCTAATCCGTCGAAAATGACCTGATTGCCTTCGGGATTGGCGGTTGGAACAATCCAGGTTTCCACATTTTGAACCCAGGCTTTCCAGGGGTACTGGTTGCGGTGTGTGACGATATCCTCAATCATCGCCAGGCAGATTTCTTCGCCTTCCAATTCTTCGGCGTGCACCTGTCCGACGAAAAGGACAGCGGCTTCATCTTCATCCTGCTGCACGTTGTCCGAAATCTTTACTGCCCAGATCGGCAAGTGGTCCTGCTGCGAGTACCCTATCGTGTCAACCCAGACGAGTTCGGGATACTGCTGCTGCCAGCTGGTGATGATGGCGTAGACTTCGTCCAGACTGTGGTAAAGAGAGTCCAGCGCCTGGGCTTTCGGGGCGAAGACAACTCCGCCAATCATAATCAAGAATATCGATAGTTTCTTCATGGTCTATCCGTTCTTATCGTCATCGATATAAAAATATACGAAAATTTGCAGAAGAAGTCAAGCTAAGAGGCTCTTAATGACGAACCGACCTGGCACTGTGAGAAACTGACTAAATTTATCCGTGGAGTCCAAACGCGCCTCAATGTTGACCGTATTTCGATTTAATTATTAATCCGACCGGAAAGTACTGGACAACTACAGGTTGTCATTCCCGCAAGCGAAGCGCGTCGGGAATCGCCTGCTTGCATGATGCCGCCCGCCGCCTGCGCACCGCCCTGAAGGACGGTGCTACATCTATGGAAGCCCCCTGAAGGAGGCTCGAAGAGAAAAACAGGGCGCATGCAGTGCGCCCCTACGCCTATTTTGGTAGGTCAGACATTCCTGTCTGACCGTATATTACGTCGATATCAGGAGACAGACAAGAATGTCTATCCTCCCCGTTTCTGTTGACAGGGCGTTTAATTAAACGCCCCTACATTTTCGTTTTCAGTTTTTAGTTTTTATTTCAGGAGAACCATCTTCTGCACCCCTGTGTACTCTCCAGCCTGCAACCGGTAAACATATACCCCCGCCGCCAAGCCTGACCCATCGAAGGTCACCTCGTGATTTCCCGCCTCCCGCCAGCCGTTGATCAACGTGGTAACCAACCGCCCGGAAACGTCGTAGACCGACAATTTCACGAAGCCCGCCTCCGGCAGCTCGTAGCTTATGGTCGTGGAGAGGTTAAAGGGGTTCGGGTAGTTCTGCTCCAGGCGATACTCCGTAGGCAGCGGCGCGCCGAAAGCGGTTGTGACCGGCAGTTGCCAATTGGGCAGGTCCGTAGCGGAATATTTGACGGTCGCATAGTCGTAATTAGTCAAGCTCCCCCAACCATAACCCGTTACGTAGACGTTGCTGTTGCCGTCCATCGCCAGGCTGGTAGCATAATCATCCCAGTTACCAGGCCCGTTGTAGCGTGCCACCCACTCCTGAACTCCGGCGAAATTGTACTTGATGGTGGCGTTGTCGTAATCAGTCATTCCAGCACTATAACCCGTTACGTAGACGTTGCCGCTGCCGTCCACCGCCAGGCTGGTAGCCTCATCATCGGAGTTACCAGGCCCGTTGTAGCGCGCCACCCACTCCTGAACTCCGGCAGAATTGTACTTGATGGTGGCGTAGTCGTAACAAGTCACGCTTTCATAACTATAGCCCGTTACGTAGAAATTGCCGCTGCCGTCCACCGCCAGGCAGTAAGCCACATCATCGGAGCTAGCAGTCCCGTTGTAGCGCGCCACCCACTCCTGAACTCCGACGGAATTGTACTTGATAGTGGCGTAGTCTGAACCATTCCCGCTTCCATCACTACAACCCGTTACGTAGACATTGCCGCTGCCGTCCACCGCCAGGCTGGTAGCCTCATCATAGTCGTTACCAGGCCCGTTGTAGCGCGCCACCCACTGCTGAATTCCGGTAGAATTGTACTTGAGGGTGGCGTAGTCCCAATCAGTCCCGATTCCTTGACTTTTACCCGTTACGTAGACGTTGCCGCTGCCGTCCACCGCCAGGTTTCTAGCATAATCATAGTCGTTACCAAGCCCGTTGTAGCGCGCCACCCACTCCTGAACTCCGGCGGAATTGTACTTGATGGTGGCGTAGTCGTAATATGTCCCGCTTCCTTGACTATAACCCGTTACGTAGACGTTGCCGCTGTAGTCCACCGCCAGGCTGTAAGCATAATCATTGTTATTTCCCGTCCCATTCTACATCGCCACCCATTCGGGCGGCTTCAGCTTGTAAAAGGTAAATTGATAGCTGTCCCAAACGGTATTGGGGTAGATACCGATATTCGCAGTCAAAACATAATTGCCCATGGGTGATGTTGCTGGAGCGGTTTGCGTAAAAGATCGTTGCACAGTTTGTCCAGCCATAATCCCTGCTGTCCAGGGTTGCAAGGCGAGGCGCTGATCTCCCTCCGGTGTGGTTATAATACACCATAAGGTGACCTGCTGGGGTGTGGATTCGTGGTTAGTAACGGTAGCCTGATAGCTGAACGATCCCCCTTCCGGAGGGATCTCGGTGGGATTGACCTGCGGGATAACATAAACAGTGAGGTTCTGAGTGAAGGCGGTAGTCGTGGTTAGAAGCAGAACCGCAAGAATAAAGAAATAAGAACAACGCATGGTGACTCCTATGAATTAATTTTACGATGGCTATTTGTCTTATAGCGAGCGTTGAAAAATACTTTTCGCGTCATTGCGAGGGACGAAGTCCCGAAGCAATCCGGTAGAACCAAGCTATGAGATTGCTTCGCTACGCTCGCAATGACTCTATTTTTTATTATTTTTCAACACTCTCCTTATAGGAACTCCCTGGTTAGAGCAACTCGATCAGCTCTTCGACGGTCATTCCCACCAGTTTTAATATGCTGCTGAGTGTGCCCTTGGCCAAATCTCTTGTATGCATAGGAATTGGAACGACCCGGTATGGCGAATCGGGATGTGACATAAACAAGTGACTGCCTGTTTGGTGGTCAACTAAAAATCCACCTCGCTTTAGTACGCGCACGAGCTGTTTGGAGGTGATGACTGGTAGTTTAGGACTCATTTAAATTGCAATAGCGATCTGTTTCAGGCTCAGGTCTTTCGTTTCCGCCTCAATGGGTTCTTCGGGGATGGGAAGACCCTTCATCATCAGAGTTTCGATGTATCCCTTGATCAAATCGGCAGCCATTGCCTCAGCTTCATCCATGGTTTCGCCTTCCGTCACGATTCCATTCAGAGCCGGAACATGGGCGATGAAGCCCCCCTCTTCTGCCGGTTCGAAGATCACTGTGTAGCTGTATTTTTTCATGGTTTGTCTCATCGGTTAATGACCAATTTAATATACAAACCTTTTCCCCCAAAGTCAAGCCTTTTCTATTTTTTCGCCAACTTTCACACTTGCCAAACTGATTCCTGCAGTCAACCGGGACAGCGCGTTTTAACCCAGCAACGCCAGCAAAAACCCCTCCTGCGGTGCAGAATAGCCTCTTTCGATCTTGAAAAGGCGTGTTTTTTTTTGTAAATTAACACGATCTATGTGAAAAATAACCAACACCCTGCAAATCGACCCGCATGTCAGCCAAAAAATTCGTTCTGTTCATCCTCTACGCCTGCACCGCCGTAGCTTCCGGCTATTTGTTGGTCTACGGCGGCAGTTACTACTTTCAATCCCTGTTAGACCGGCCTCACCACGGCCTGCACGACGCCCTGAAACCGGGCGGCTTCTGGGGGCACGGTCTGGGCATCATCGGCACGGTGATGATGCTGATCATGCTGCTCTACCTGGTGCGGAAATATCTTCGCTTTGCTCAGAAGTGGGGCAATATCGGGCTCTGGCTGGACCTCCATATCTGGCTCGGTATCACCGGCCCGATCCTGGTTATCTTTCACACCGCCTTCAAATTCGGCGGTATCGTCTCGATCTCCTTCTGGTCGATGATTGCGGTTGCCGTCAGCGGCATCTTCGGACGCTATATCTACTTGCAGATCCCCCGCCACCTGTCCGGCGAGGAGCTGACACCCGAAGAAATCCAGAAGATGGATGCGGCTCTGGCCGAACAGGTCATCAGCCTGCCCGAAATGGCTGAACCGCTGCTGAATCACATCCAGTCTCTCCTCCATTACAGTGAAACGACGGCGACGGGCCAGCTGGCGGAAGTCCGCTACTGGCTGCTGGACAGCTTCAGACTGCGCTCTCAGCTTTCGCATCTGCGCCGCCGCCTGCGTTCGGAAACCAAGCTGAACCGCTACATGATTTCCGACCTGATCCGGGTCATCAAGGAACGGCGTCTGTTGAACCGCCGTTTAATCTTTCTGAAGGCGGCGCACCGGATTTTGCATCACTGGCACATGGTTCACCGCCCCTTCGCCCTGGTGATGTACATCATTGCGTTCATTCACGTTCTTATAACAACCATGCTGGGTTATACCTGGCTGTTCTGATCGAAGGGAGCGATGATATCCTCTGCAACCATAATCGACACATCGCCAACGGTTAAAAGCAACCCAAGAGAGGCAGTTTAAGTGCTTGAGACGCTGATATGGGTCGCCGCGGGCGCCATTACCGTCCTGATTCCGACCATCTATCTCCTGGTGGCAAGCCGTAAGAGCCGGGCTGCTCAAGCCATCTTGACTCAAGCCACCGAATCCGGTCTGGATCAGCCGGTGTCGATTCACCCGCACATCGATCCGAATATCTGCATCGGGTCGGGAGCTTGCGTGCGAGCCTGCCCGGAAAAAGACGTCTTGGGCTTGATCGACAACCGCGGCGTGCTGATCAACCCGGCGCACTGCATCGGCCACGGTCTCTGTCAGGCCGCCTGCCCGGTCGACGCCATCACCCTGGTGTTCGGTACCGTCAAGCGAGGCGTGGACATCCCTCACATCAAAGGTAATTTTGAGACCAACGTCCCCGGGATCTTTATCGCCGGTGAGTTGGGAGGAATGGGGTTGATCGCCAACGCGGTCCGGCAGGGCGTCGAGGCGGCAACCTACATCAATCAGAGTCTGGAGAGCCGTAGCAAGAACGGCGGCATTCTGGACCTGGCAATTGTCGGTGCCGGACCTGCCGGAATCGCTGCTTCTCTTCAGGCGAAAAAAGACGGTTTGAAGTTCATGACCTTCGACCAGGAAGACCTGGGCGGGACCATCCTGACCTACCCCCGCCGCAAGCTGGTCATGACCGCTCCGATGGATTTGCCTATATACGGCAAGGTGAAATTGCGCGAAATCCAGAAAGAATCGCTGCTTGAACTGTTTCAGGAAGTCTTCACTAAAACAGGCCTTTCCATCTCGGCCAAAAATAAGGTGGAGGATATCGTTCGGGAAGACGGGCACTTCAAGTTAACGACCAAAGAGGGCGAATATTCGGCTCGGAGGATTCTGTTAGCCATTGGTCGCCGCGGCAGTCCCCGCAAACTGGGTGTACCCGGAGAAATTTCTCCTAAAGTTGCCTATCGCGTCCTCGATCCGGAAAAGTTCGCAGGGTTGAAGATCCTCGTGGTCGGTGGCGGCGACAGCGCCGTTGAAGCGGCAGTGGCGCTGAGTGAGCAGCCGGGGACGTCCGTTCATCTTTCCTATCGTCAGGATAAGATCTTTCGCATCAAGGAAGGCAACCGCCGCCGCCTGGATGAATCGGTCGCCTCCCGGCGCATCATCCCCCTGCTGCCATCTGAAGTCGTCCGGATAGAACCCGATACTGCCATCATGAGATTCAACGATTCAGAGCTGGCTCTGACCATCGATTATATCTTCATCTTCGCCGGCGGTGAACTGCCGACCGAATTTTTACAGAAGATCGGGATTGAATTTACCCGCAAATTCGGCGAGGCTTAACCGGACAAAACGATGTCTTTCAAACTAAATTCACCAGCTTTCCGAATAATCTATGTGAGCCTGGTTGCGGGACTGCTGGTTCTACCTGCCCGGGCTCAAATCTCCCCAGGAAAACTGTCAGAGCAGCACCAGAAGCTGGAGGGGATAGCCAATTGCACCAGGTGCCATCAAATGGGTGCAACGGTTGCGGACGACAAGTGTCTCCAGTGCCATAAGACCATCGCTGCCCGGATCTCTGCGAAGGCCGGATACCACGCTTCGTCTGAAGTTTCCGGAAAGAATTGCTCTTCCTGCCACCGCGAACACAACGGGCGCGAATACGAGCTGGTCTACTGGCCTAAAGGTGAGAAAGCATTCGACCATGCGTTGACAGGTTATCCTCTCGAGGGAGCTCATCGGGATCGGGAATGCCGTTCCTGTCACAAACCAACCTTCATCAACCTGAGTGTCCTTAAGGGCGATGAATCGCTTCGTCCTGCACGGAGTTTCATGGGATTGAAGCAGGATTGCCTCAATTGCCACACCGATGAGCACGCAGACCAGCTGACGGACCGATGTCTCGATTGTCACTCATACAAAGCTTGGACTCCGGCGCACGAGTTCAACCATGATAAGGCCCGTTATAAACTGACTGGAAAACATAGAGAGACCACTTGCGTCAAATGCCATCCGGAAAAGACTAGGACGTCACCCTTCCCGGTCGGGCTGATTACCCAAAAGACCAGTCCGGATTCAATCGCTCAATATCAGGGTCTGACCTTCGGGAAATGCTCCGATTGTCATAAAGACGTACACCTGGGTAAGTTAGGCCCTGACTGCGCCGGCTGTCATACTACGGATGGTCTAAAGTCCGAAATCACTGAAAAAGGGTTTGATCACAATCGCAGCAAGTATCCTTTACGCGGGAAGCATGTTAAAGTGGCTTGTAACCGCTGTCATACCAGCGGAAATTTAACCACTCCCGTGGCGCACAACCAGTGCAAAGACTGCCATGCCGATGCGCACATGAACCAGTTTGCACAAATACCCGATAGTGGAGCCTGCGAAGCCTGTCATACCGTCGAAGGCTTCTCTCCGACTCTGTACACGTTAGAAAAGCACCAGCAGAGCCGCTACCCTTTAACCGGCAGACACCTTGCTATTCCCTGCAACCGCTGCCATACTCCCATAAAGCGTCCCAATGGTAGCCCAATCGCAGACTTCAACCTGAAATATAAAGACTGCGCCGATTGCCACAAAGATGCTCACCAGGGGCAGGTAAACCTGTGGATCGAAAAAGGGGGCTGCGCCTACTGCCACAATACCGAGAATTGGCATCGCACTTCCTTTGACCATGCCCAGGCTCGCTTCATCCTGGATGGAAAACATCGCGAGATCCTCTGTCTGGGGTGTCATTATATCGAAGTTGACGGAGTGGGAAAGCAGGTCTGGATGAAACCCCTCACGATGGAGTGCGCAGGTTGTCATAAGGACGTTCACCAGAGTCAGTTTCTCGCTGAAGGGCAGCAGAGCGTCGTCTGCGAGAAATGCCATCGGACAACTGGCTGGAAAGAGTTGCGCTTCTCGCACAACCAGGATTCGCATTTTGTTCTGGATGGCGCCCATGAAAAAGTCGCCTGTAATGCCTGCCATAAACAGGTGAAAGTTAACGATGAACTTACCAGATTATATCGCCCTCTCGGTACTCAGTGTGTTGATTGCCACCAGCAAAAAGGAAAAGCCGCCCCCCAATAGAGCGGTTTCAACCACTTTCAAGTCCGGGGTGAAACGATGAACCCGTTTCATAAGAATGCCAGAATGAGGAATTCCGCCAAATGGCGGCTGAGCATCTTAACAATCGCTCTGCTTCTCGGGGCTGTTGCAGGCACGATGACGCTGCAGGGTCAACCCAATCTGAACCCGCATGGAGCCATCAACCTTGATTGCCAACTCTGTCACGTCACAGAGAATTGGACCAAGATACGTGATGACTCCCAATTCGATCACTCCAAAACCGCATTCCCTTTAAAGGGTCAGCATGCAACGGTCAGTTGTCGATCCTGTCACCAGTCGTTGGAATTCAAGTCTGCGGATACCCGTTGTGCCGGTTGTCACCAGGATATCCACGCCAACCAGTTCGGCGATGGCTGCAACCGCTGCCACACTCCCGAGATGTGGGTCGATGAACCACAGTTTAAACGGATGCACCAGGAAAGTCGTTTCCCACTTGTCGGCGCGCACTCCTCTGTGGACTGCCAACTCTGTCACCCCGGAGATCGCTACGCCAATACACCGCTCGATTGTTACGGCTGCCATCTGCAGACTTATGCCGCCACGACCAATCCTGATCATCACGGAGCGGGCTTTTCCGTCAATTGCGGTGAATGCCACAGCATGTTGGTATCATCCTGGGTTGGCAATCTGGCGGCCTTCCAGCATACACCCAACTTCCCCCTTGTCGGTGGGCACAACATTAACGATTGCAGCACCTGCCATCTGCCCGGGAGCAACTACAAGCAAACCACTACCACCTGTTTTGACTGCCACCAGAGCGCTTACGAAACAGCTACCCCCAACCATATTACCGGTAATTTTGGCACAAACTGCGCGGTTTGCCACACCATCATGGGTTGGAGTCCTGCTCAATTTGATCACAACATCACCAGTTTTCCGCTGACCGGCGCGCACGCTTCAGTCAATTGTCAGGCTTGTCACAGCCAGGGGTACGCCGGCACACCCACGGATTGCTATTCCTGCCACCAGAGCAATTTCAACGGCGCCGCCAATCCCATCCATACCGCTCCGTCGTTCAGCTATGTCTGCACTCTTTGCCACAATACGGCTGGCTGGTCTCCGTCGACCTTCAATCATACCATCCAGACCACCTATCCATTGACTGGGTCGCACATTGCGACCAGCTGCGCTTCCTGCCATCCTAACGGCGTCTATGCCGGGACGTCAAATCTCTGCTGGACCTGCCATCAGCAGGACTATATCAACGTGCAGGATCCCAATCATGTTGCCAATAATTATCCGCATGAATGCGAGATCTGCCATAACACGTCCAGCTGGGGTGACGCTATATTCAACCACAATCAGACCAATTTCCCACTGACTGGCGCGCACACGACTGTAAGCTGTACCCAATGC
>JAPKYS010000054.1 GCA_026394195.1 bacterium
TCTCTAAACCTAAAGCCTGCGCAAACAAGTCTTCCGTCGGGGATTGCATCGGGAACCTCCAGTTTGATGAGTGTTCCCTAGTATAATTAAAAATCTCGACTTAATCAACCTTTACCCATTCAAAATAGCGAAGAACCGAAAATACCAATACGCTATTTTTAAACTATATCTAAGCTATTATCTTATGCCGCTACCCATAGATTCATTCGACCCTAGCATATGGACAAATGAGAGATATATTTCTGTTCATCCTAGTTACCATGTCCCATGGAATTGTGCCATTGTGTTAGCATATTCGGCAATTGAGGAAATGGGACTCGAAATAAGAGCAAATCGTGATCGCCCTAGTAAAATAAATGGGAAATGGAATCCGGTGGTTTTAGATGACTTAAGAGATCGCTTATTAAAGGCCGGGATTGATATAAATGAACCATTAATCTGGATCCAACGTGGGAAACCGACACGGCTGGAACCAGAACAACTGCCAGAGGACATGAAGAAAGTAGAATGGGCTAGGGGACAAATAAGGGACAAAGACATTTGTCTTTATGATGCAATAGCAAAGTCAAGCAGGCTCAGAAGCAAAATTTCAACACACAAAGTCCCTTCATCAATAAACCATCTTTCAATCCAAGATGTTATAAACATTCAAGCCTTGGCACGTAGATTGATATTAGAGTCTCTTGGATTTTGGCGATTAACTACAATCGGGCAATAATCAATTTAATAATATTACTGCGTCAAGCTATGCCTTGCCCGGTGCCCCACCGCTCTGCGGTGGGTTGGTTTCGGGTCGGGACAAGCCCGACCCCTACACCGTTTTCATCAGCGCAATCAGCAAGTAGGTTGGATTAAGCCCTCTTAGGGCGAACCCAACATCTTAATTAATATATTGTTGGATTAAAACCTACACCCCGTGGTTTCACTTATGAACAAAAAACAAAACCATCCGCTTGTGGCCTGGTGCCCCACCGCTTGCGGTGGGTTGGTGTCGGGTCGGGGCAAAGCCCGACCCCTATGCCGTTTTCATCAGCGCAATCAGCAAGTAGCTCGGGTTAAGCCCTCTTAGGGCGAACCCAACATCTTAATTAATATATTGTTGGGTTAACCCCTTCACCCTATGGTTTCACTTATGAACAAAAACCAAAACCATCCGCTTGTGGCGGGGCACGAATCGCCGTTTGAGCGCATCCGCCGCACCACCGATGCCGGCAATGAGTACTGGTCCAGCAGGGACTTCGCTGAAGTTTTAGGGTACAGCGATTATCGTAACTTCGAGCAGGTCGTCAATAGGGCAAAACTGGCGTGTTTTAATAGCTCCAGTCGGGTAGAAGATCATTTCGTTGAGGTCACCGAAATGATCGAAATTGGAAAAGGTGGCAAACGTCCCATCAAGACGTTCTTTCTCTCCCGTTATGCCTGCTATCTGATCGTTCAGAACGCCGATCCCAGCAAAGAAATCGTGGCGTTGGGGCAGACCTATTTTGCCGTCCAGACCCGCAAACAAGAGCCAGGGTGCCCCACCGCTTGCGGTGGGTTGGTTTCGGGTCAGGGGCAACCCCGACTATGTCAGTTTATTATCAGCGGCATCAGCGTTATCAGCGTTTTCAGCAGTTCAGACAATGTTTTCTTTGCGCCTTTGCGTCTTTGCGAGAAATATTCTTCATTCATCACTCATAACTCAAAACTCATAATTCCGCCTTGCACCCACTCGACTGGTCCATCGTAGCCTTCTACCTGCTGATATCGCTGGGGATCGGCTACTACTACACCAAGCGGTCGTCGTCGTCGACCGAAGAATTCTTCATCTCCGGGCGTTCGCTGCCCTGGTGGCTGGCGGGGACCTCCATGGTCGCCACCACCTTCGCCGCCGACACACCTCTGGCCATCACCGAAATGGTGCGTTCCGACGGCATCTGGCGCAACTGGTACTGGTGGAACATCGCACTGGGCGGGCTGTTGGGCGTGTTCTTCTTTTCCCGGCTATGGCGCCGCGCCCGCGTCATGACCGACAACGAACTGATCGAACTGCGCTACGGAGGCAAGTCCGCCGAATTTCTGCGCGGCTTCAAGGCGATCTACTTCGCGCTGCTGTACAACTTCATCGTCATGGGCTGGGTCATCAACGGTATGTCGGCGGTGGCGTCGGTGACGCTGGGAGTCGGTCGAGGTTGGGCGGTCTGGGGCTGCGCCGCGCTGACGCTGTTCTATTCGACCATGTCGGGCTTCTGGGGCGTCATCGTCACCGATTTCATCCAGTTCATTCTCGCCATGGGCGGATCGATCCTGCTGGCAGTGCTCGCTATCAATCATTTCGGAAGCCTATCCGGATTGATCGCCGCCGTCAAAACCTCCCCCAACTTCCAGATGGATACTCTGGCGTTCTTCCCCGCCGCGCCGACCGGTTCCGAGAGCTTTTTATCCTCGAATTTCTTCACCTTTCTGATCTTTATCAGCCTGATGTGGTGGGCGTCGCACAATTCCGACGGCGGCGGCTACATCATCCAGCGCATGTCTGCCTGCAAAGACGAGAAGCATTCCTTGCTGGCGACCCTCTGGTTTAACCTCGCCAACTACGCTTTGCGCGTCTGGCCCTGGGTGATCGTCGCTCTGGCCTCGATCGTGATGTTCCCCGACCTTTCGTCCGATGCGTTAGGAGATAAAGCCGGGTATCCCAAAGTCATGTCGGCGCTCTGCGGTCCCGGATCGCTCGGCATCCTCATGGCGAGCTTTTTAGCCGCCTATATGTCCACCATCTCCACGCACCTCAACTGGGGAGCGTCCTATCTCTTGAACGACGTCTACCGCCGCTTCATGCGTAAGGATGCTTCGGAAAAGCATTACCTCTGGATCTCGCGCCTCGCCACCGTGGTGATGATGGCTGGAGGAGCCTTTACTGCCATGAACATGGGCTCCATCGCCCGAGCCTGGGAATTTATCTGGGCGATGGGCTGCGGTATCGGCCCGGTACTGATTCTGCGCTGGTTCTGGTGGCGGATCAACGCCTGGTCGGAAATCGCCGCTCTGGCGTCCTCCATTGTCGTCACCATCGCCTTGGAAATCGTCGCCTTTGTTCAGACGATCGAGTCCGGTGTCCATTACGCTCTTTTTTCCCAGCCGCCCGTTCTCTTCGGTCTGAAGCTGGGCATCCAGCACAAAGCCCTGATCATCGTCCCCATTTCGATGATCTGCTGGATCGTCGTCACCCTGCTGACCAAACCGGTTTCGGAAGAGCGGCTTTCGAGCTTCTACGAACGCGTTCACCCCGGAGGTCGCTGGCCTTCCGCCTGGAAAGAACGCTGGGGATCGGTCAGATTGCGCTCCCACATCTTCAATTGGTTCCTGGGCGTTGTGCTGATTTACGGCGCCACCTTCGGCATCGGTTTCATGCTCTTCGGCAGCTTCTGGCTGGGATTATCGCTGCTGCCGATTGCCGCCGCCTGCGGCTGGTGGGCGGTGAGGAGGGCGGTGCAATTTTAATTGGAGAATGGAGAATGAAGATTGACGAATGAAGAAGTGAAGAAAAACGGGGAAAAAACAATATCCTAAACTGGTAGAGGATAATATGAGTGGTAACAGCAGAGCTACTTCAGTTGCGGAATTAGGACGCAGACAATATAACATCGACCAGAGGTTGTATCGGAAATATGGCAAAAGTGGATTTGTTCGTGACGGTATCATCAATTTCAAAGAATGGGGCGAAGCTCCAATTAAAGTGCTATGGATACTAAAAGAGCCTGTCTGTAAGAAAGGCACATCATATAATGGCCGCCAATACTGGGGTAATCTGGGGGCACACCAAAAATACGGGCATTGGAAGAATACTGCCAGGAGTATGATAGAGGTATCGTATGGTATCCTCAAATTCGCAGAATCGGGAAAAGTCCTTCCTTACAATAAGGTAACGGTTGATTACGATAAAGAACCAAAGGTTTTTACGCTGCAACAAGTAGCTATTATAAACGTCAATAAACTACCCGGGCCATCGCGTACATCCCCCTCGAAGTTAAAAAAAGCATTTAAAGAATTCAAGCAAGTAATCTCTAAACAGCTTAAGTATATCGATCCTGACATCGTGATCGGTGGCTATACTCTACACCTCAAATTTCCTGGTCAGACGAATTTCAATCAAACTGACAGGAGGTTCTCCCACGAAGAAAACGGGAAATTATGGCTCAATGCTTATCACCCTGCACAAACAAAGATCTCTCATGAGGAATACTACAGTTCAATAATTAGTAAAGCAAAGAAATGGTGGAAGAAAACCCAACGTTCGTGACCTGAAGACACGCCAGGCGCTAAAGCACCTGGCTACCGAATTCCAAAGCCCCGTCCTTCAGGGCGGGGTGACGGGAATACGCTGAATTGATCCTGCGTCCTTTAGGGCGGAGCGGAGGGAAACGATGCCAGCATTCCGGCTTTCGCCGGAATGACTCTCTTCATTCTTCATTCTGGATTCTGAATTCTGGATTCTTTCTTAAACCTTTAACCTTCAACTCTCTGCATCATGGAACACCTTCGCAGCTTCTTCGGGATGCTCACTCTGTTGAGCATCGCCTTTCTGCTCTCTAACAACCGGCGAAAGATCAAGGTTCGCACGGTGGTGGTGGGAGCCTGCCTGCAACTCGGCTTCGGGATCGTCCTGGTCTGGTGGGAACCGGGCAACCTGGCTTTCCGTTGGTTTGCCGACCGGGTCTACAGCTTCCTGCAGCTTTCGCAGGTCGGCACAACCTTCCTCTTCGGCAAATTGGCCGAACCGCAGAACTACGCCATTTACGGCGTTCAGATCGGCATGATCATCCTCTCCACCATCATCTTTTTTTCCGCCTTCACGGCGATTCTGTACTATCTCGGCATTTTGCAGTGGGTCGTGGGGATCATGGCGAAGTTTATGCGCTGGGCGATGCAAACCTCCGGAGCAGAATCGCTTTCCTGCTCGGGGAATATTTTCGTCGGTCAGACCGAAGCTCCACTGCTCATCCGCCCCTTCCTGGATAGTCTCACCAAATCCGAATTGAATGCCGTGATGGTCGGAGGATTCACCACCATTGCCGGCGGAGTGATGGCCTCCTACATGAGCCTCGGCGTGCCGGCTACGCACCTGATCGCCGCGTCGGTGATGTCCGCTCCGGCGGCTCTGGTCATGGCCAAGATCATCTACCCCGAAACTGAACATTCACTGACGGCCGGCGACGTCCAGATCCCCAAGGTCAAGCTCTACGATAACGCTCTGGACGCAGCCTCTCGGGGCACCACCGACGGTTTAAAACTGGCGGCGAACGTCTTGGCCATGCTGATCAGCTTCCTGGCTTTGATCGCCTTTGCAGACGTTATTCTGGGATGGTTCGATAAGCTGATCGACGGCTCCATATTGGGTGGCGCTTTCAACGAAGCCACCGGCTACAGCGGCATCTTCCCGGGTAAGTTGAAGGTATTGTTCGGTACATTATTCCGCCCGCTGGCGTTCATGATGGGCGTTTCCTGGGCAGAAGCCGGCACGGTGGGCAACCTGTTGGGCACGCAGATCACCGCCAACGAATTCGTCGCCTACCTGAAACTGTCGGAATTGATCAAATCCGGCGCGCTGAGCGAACGTTCCATCGCCATCGCCACGTACTCCATGTGCGGCTTCGCCAATTTCAGTTCAATCGGCATTCAGATTGGCGGCATCGGAGCTTTAGCCCCCAATCGCCGCTCGGATCTGGCGAAACTGGGCTTGAAAGCCATGTTCGGCGGAGCACTGGCGTCTTACATGACCGGAACGATTGCGGGGATGCTGTTGTAAGAAGAGTTAAAGGTTCAATGTTGAAATCAGACTCATGGTGCGTCATTCCGGCGAAAGCCGGAATCCAGAAAATGAGAAATTCTTACGTATATATCCTTGCAAACAAACGTAATGGCACACTCTATATTGGTGTGACCACCGACTTGATCCGGCGGATAAGTGAACATAAACGTGACCTGATTGGTGGATTCACAAAGAAATATTGTTGTCATCAACTTGTTTATTTCGAAGAACATGATAGCGTTGAACAAGCGATAGTACGCGAAAAAAATATGAAGGAATGGAAGAGAAAATGGAAGTTAGAGTTGATAGAAAAAACAAATCCTGATTGGAAAGACCTTTGGGATGATTTGTTAAATTCTGGATTCCGGCTTTCGCCGGAATGACGTTTTTCCTAATAAATTGGACAATAAACATAGTCGGGGTCGCCCCTGACCCCGACCGCAATGTAACGTGCTGAACGAAGTGAAGTCCGCCCACTGGCGGTTCATTCCGGAAGTGCTTTAGCCTTGTCCTGAATCCAGTATAACAGAACTGAACCCTATCATGCCCCAAAAAAACAAACCCATCTCCATCGCCCCCACGCGCGATCTGATCCATTCCCTCCCCAAGGTGGATCTGCACTGCCATCTGGACGGCTCACTGCGGGTAGAAACGCTGTGGGAACTGGCCAAAGAGCGCGGAGTCGAACTCCCCGCAAATTCCCTTGAAGAGCTGCGCGAATACTTCAAGATCACCAAACCCTTCGCCAACCTGGCGGAATACCTGGAAAGGTTCAAGATCATCCTGCCGGTGCTGCAGGATGCCGAAGCCTTGAACCGCGTCGCCTACGAACTTGCCATTGATGCCGCCGCCGAAAACATCCTCTACCTTGAGGTGCGCTATTCGCCCGTCCTGCACACCGAAAATGGCTTGAAGCTGACTCAGGTGATGGACGCGGTCATGGATGGTTTGCGCCGCGCCGAAAAAGAGGTGGATATCAAAACTGGCGTCATCGTCTGCGGCATCCGCAGCATTTCGCCCGAAACCTCGCTAAGGCTGGCGGAATTGGCGGTGGCGTATAAATACCAGGGTGTGGTGGCGTTCGATCTGGCCGGCACCGAAGATCAGTACCCCGCCAAAGATCACAGCAAAGCCTTCTATCTCATCCACAAGAACAACATTAACTGTACCGTGCACGCCGGAGAAGCCTACGGTCCCGATTCCATCAAGCAGGCGCTGCACGATCTGAACACGCACCGCATCGGTCACGGCACGCGCCTCAGGGAAGACGGCGACCTGCTGAACTACGTCAACGACCACCGCATCCCGCTGGAAATCTGCCTGACCTCGAATTTGCACACTCACGCCGTGCAATCTTTGGAAACGCACCCCCTGCGCCTCTATTACGATTGCGGTATGCGCGTCACCCTGAACACCGACAACCGGCTGATCTCCAACACCACCATCACCGACGAATACATGACCGCCTGCACGACCTTCAACTTCAATCTGGAAGACCTGAACAATCTGATCATCATGGGCTTCAAAAGTGCCTTCATGCCGTACAAGAATAAAGTGAAACTATTGGAGCGCGTTCTTAAGGCGCTGCGCAAGCATCGGACGCCGTTTTAGGGGAGGATTAATCACCAGGCAAGCCATGTCATTCCGGAAGGGCTTTAGCCCTATCCGGAATCCAGAAAGATCGAAAATGAGGGATAGATGTTTAAAAAATATTTAATCAGTCTGACCGAGATCGCCAACCGAGGTGACGCTCGCGAGGAGAGCTTTTACTCCGCCCTGGAAATCCTGTTGCACGATTTCGCCGAAAAAAACGGAAAACCGAAATGCCAGATTACCACACTCCCGAGTAAAACTGAAGCAGGCAATCCTGACTTTCGCATCTGGGACGGAAATGTCCATATCACCGGATATATTGAAGCAAAAGCCCCGACCGTCACAGATTTAGATGCTGTTGAGAGAACAGAGCAATTGAAGCGCTACCGCGAAACCTTTCCTAACTTGATCCTGACGAATTTCTGCGAGTTCAGACTGTATCGCAACGGTACATTGACTAATCAGGTGAAGGTCGCCCGACCCATAGTACTCACCAAGTTAAATACCACACCTCCTTTAGAAAAAGCTGAAATCTTCAATGAATTACTCGAAAAATTCTTCTCTTTTTCTCTCCCTAACATTTTTACCGCAGAACAACTTGCGTTTGAATTGGCAAAAAGAACCCGCTTCCTGCGCGATGAGGTGATCACTTTAGAGTTGGATCCGGATGAGGAGTTTCGTAAAGATTCAATCTTAGGATTTTATCACGCTTTCAAGGATTACCTGACGGCGGGGCTTTCCAAAGAAGATTTCGCCGACGTCTATGCTCAAACAATTACATACGGACTCTTCGCCGCGAGAACGCGAACTCAAAAGGGATTTAATCGTAAGCTCGCTTACGACTTAATTCCGCCATCGATTGGAATATTGCGTGACGTGTTTAAATTTATCTCTCTCGGTGAACCGAGCAAAAATATGGAGTGGATTATTGATGACATCTCAGAGGTATTAGAGGTGACGGATGTTGAACAAACCCTCCAATATCAGTACAAGTTTTTTAAAGATTCTAAAGGACGAGACCCCATCGTTCACTTTTATGAGCCATTTTTGGCGAAATATGACCCTACGACACGTGAGCGGCGCGGTGTCTTCTATACTCCCGAATCGGTTGTTTCTTATATCGTTCGCTCATTGGATCTGGTGCTGAAAAAGCAGTTTAAACTTGCGAATGGTATTGCTGAGAAAACGGTCACCGTGCTTGACCCTGCTGCCGGAACCGGAACGTTTTTGGCCGAAACCGCCAGGCTCGCAGTGGACAACTTCATTAGTAAATATGGAGAAGGCGCTAAAGCGAACTTTATCAGAGACCACATTTTAACCAACTTCTTCGGCTTTGAATTGATGATGGCTCCCTACACCGTAGGACATTTGAAGCTGACTCTTGTATTAGCAGAATTAGGCTATCAACTACAAGATACGGATCGCTTTAAGCTCTATCTTACCAATACGTTAGAACATGAAGATTTAGGACAAACCACTATTCCGGGAATTGCCTCGCTCTCTGAAGAATCTCATGCCGCAGGGGAAGTAAAACGAAAACAACCAATATTATTGATCTTAGGTAATCCTCCATATTCAGGACATTCGGCAAATTTCAATGATTGGATTAATCTCGAAATCAAAAAATACTTTAAGGTTGACGGCAAAGACCTGGGAGAAAAGAATCCCAAGTGGCTGCAGGACGATTACGTAAAATTCATTCGTTTCGCCCAGTGGAAAATCGATAAAATGGGAGAAGGAGTGTTGGGATTCATCACTAACCACAGCTATCTGGATAACCCTACGTTTCGGGGTATGCGGCAATCGTTGATGAATAGTTTTAACGAGATCTATCTACTCGATCTACATGGCAACAGCCTAAAGAAGGAAAAATGTCCGGATGGTTCCAAAGATACAAATGTATTTGATATCCGGCAGGGTGTTGCCATTGGCATCTTCGTCAAACAGAAGGGCAAAAAGAGCGGATGCAAAGTTTTTCATGCAGACTTATATGGTCTGCGAGAAGATAAATACAATTGGCTCTGGGATCATGAGATTCAAAATACTAAGTGGCGGGAACTCACCCCAAAATCTCCTTCTTACCTATTTATTCCCAGGGATGAACGACTTCTGAGTCAATACGAGAAATACCCTAAGATCACCGATATATTCCCGGTCAATAGTGTCGGTATTGTTACCGCCCGCGATGATTTGACCATCAAATGGACGCCGGATGAAGTCTGGAAAACGGTACAAGCCTTTACCCGCTTAGAACCGGAAATGGCAAGACGAGCCTATGATTTAGGTAAAGACACTAGAGATTGGAAAGTAGAATTTGCTCAAGAAGATCTGAAAACCAGCGGATTGGATCAGAAGAGAATCGTGCCGATTTTATATCGCCCTTTCGATGTACACTATACCTATTACACCGGTAGATCGCGAGGGTTCCATTGTATGCCCCGCTCCGAGGTGATGCAGCATATGCTTCAAAAAAACTTATGTTTGTGTGTGGGTCGTGCAGGTCAGGTTGTTGGGCAAGAAAAGCCGTGGAATGTTGCATTCGTTTCCAATTCAATTGTTGACTTTAATGTATTTTATAGGGGCGGTGAAATACTCTTACCACTCTTAATGTACAATAATCCTCCAAAAAATATTACTCACGGAACGGCCATGGTACTCCACGAGCCAAAGCTTGGCTACGAAGTTAGAAAATACAATTTAAATGCTAAATTATTAAAGAACTATTCCAAAGAACAAAAAACTACGATAACGGGCGAATCCTTTTTTTCCTACATATATGCCATCTTGTTCTCAAATACCTACCGAAAGAAGTATGCCGAATTCTTAAAAGGGGATTTCCCCCGCATTCCCTTCACTGCCAACACCGATCTCTTTGCTAAACTCAGTAGGCTCGGACAGCGCTTGATCGACTTGCACTTGCTCCATTCCGATGAATTAGACTTACCTTTAGCCAAATATGAAGGTAAGGGTGAAGATAAAATCGAGTATGTCAAATATTCGGATAAAAAGGTTTATATCCACGATTTCAAGTACTTTGAAGGGATAAAACCCGAAGTTTGGGATTATCATGTTGGCGGTTATCAAGTCTGTCGGAAGTGGCTCAAAGATCGTAAAGGGCGCACTTTAACTATGGACGAAATTATGACTTATTGTCGAATCGTGACTGCACTTGCAAAGACAATTGAAGTACAGAAAGAAATTGACAGGCTGTATCCAGGCGTTGAAGCAGCAACAATTGATTTTTCAACAGAGTAGGTAAACTAATCCGATGTTAGACCCAACTCAAATTCTCACTTCCCTTTCCCCCCTCTTCCCTCTCCCGCCCGAAATCGCTCTGATCCTGGGCAGCGGGCTGGGTGATTTCGCCGACGAGTTGGAAGGTGCAAAGCGCCTCTCCACCTCGGATCTGCCCGGCTACCCCCAGTCCACGGTGCCGGGGCACCAGGGAGCCATCATTTCGGGGACTTGGGCGGGGAAGCGATTGGTCTGTTTTCAGGGGAGAGTACACCTCTACGAAGGCTATTCGGTCGATCAGGTCATTCTCCCCGTGCAGATCGCCGCGAAGCTGGGAGCCCAAACGCTGATCCTGACCAACGCGTCCGGCGGCATCAACCGCCACCTCGAACCCGGTTCGCTAATGCTGATCACCGATTCTATCGATCTGCAATTCCGCCGTAGACATCCGGTCGAGCAGGATCTTCGTTTTGCCGCCGTTCAATACGAACGCCAGCCCTTTTTTCCCATCGGGGAGACCTTCAGCCCCCGCCTGCGGCGACTAGCGCAAGCCGCGGCGTTAAAAGAGGGCCTCGCCCTCTTCCCCGGCGTCCTGGGAGCCATGACCGGCCCCAGCTACGAAACACCCGCCGAAGTCGAAATGGAACGCCGCTTAGGCGTGGACGCCGCCTGCATGTCCACTGTCGCCGAAGCCGCCGAAGCCGCTCGGCTGGGTCTGGAAGTACTGGGCATCAGCTGCATCACCAACCGCGCCGCGGGCTTGCAGGATACGCCGCTGAATCATGCAGAAGTCATTGAAACCGCGGCGAGAGTGAGGGGGAATTTCATCAAACTGCTCAAAGCAATCATCGAACGGATTTAATAATGCTTCTAAGAAAACAATCTTTGAGCCCCCTTCAGGGGGCTTGGAAATCGGTAGCCCCGTCCTTCAGGGCGGGGCGAAATCTCGTGCTGGGTATCCTTTCCGCGTCCTTCAAGGCGGACCGGCAGAGATCATACTGCATCAACCTGTCATTCCGGCTTGTCCGGAATCTGACAGGTGCGTCACGGCGTCTAATCGCAAATTGTCGGATTCTGGACGCTGTTAGAATGACAATTTGCCTGCTCGTTTTTTTAGTCGGTTTCTGCCTGAATTCACCCGCCTCCGCCTCCGAACCCAACTGGAATAAGATCGAGCCCGAACTGGTGCAGCTCCTGCAGGATTTGATCCGGACCGATACCCAGAATCCTCCCGGCAATGAACTGGCAGCCTGCAAAGTCCTCGATAAATTCTTCAAGAAGCAGAGCATCGACCGCGCCATATATCCGGTGGAAAAGGACCGCGCCAACCTGCTGGCGCGATGGCCGGGAGATGGCTCAAAAAAAGCCATTCTGCTCTCCGCCCATACCGACGTCGTCCCCGTTCAAGCGGACGAATGGTCGCAGCCGCCTTTTTCCGGCAATATACATAAGGGCTCACTTTACGGCCGTGGCGCCATCGACATGAAGAGTATGTTAGCTATCGAAGCCATGACGCTGGCGCTGCTGAAACGAGAGCATATTAAGCTGCGCCGTGACGTTATTTTCCTCGCCACCGCCGCGGAAGAAAGCGGTGGATCGCAGGGCGCTGGCTGGATGATCGAACATCACCGCGACCTGCTGGACGCTGCCTTTGCTCTGGATGAAGGCGGGCGTATCGTGACCCGGGACGGCAAGCCGCTCTATGTTGCCATTGAAACCGAAGAGAAGACTGCCTATAACATTAAGCTGATCGCCACTGGAAGCACCGGACATGCTTCGGTGCCGCGCGCGGATAATGCCATCTACGCGCTGGCTCAAGCGCTGAATCGGTTGGAGCAACACCCTACGCCCCGCCTCCTCGATCCGGTCACCCGAGCCTTTTTCACCGGCATCGCCAAGTTCGAACCAGACGTCAGGATTTCGCGGGGCGAAATCGTCACCGAAAATCAGCTTTTTCTTTCCATGTTGACCAATACGATTTCTCCCACCCTGCTCAGCGGAGGCGTCAAAACCAACGTCCTCCCTCCCGTTGCTGAAGTCAATCTGAACTGCCGCCTGCTGCCCTCCACCGACGTTAATGCCTTCGTCGATACTCTTAAGACCTGGGTCGGCCCGGGACCCTGCGAATTCAAGTATAACGCCCGCGAAATGGCTCCACTACCGTCTCCGCAGGACGGCCTCGGTTTCGTCCTGATCGAACAGGTTTGCCGTGAGCTCTTCCCGGAAACTCCCGTGCTCCCCTACCTCTCCCCCGGCATGTCCGATATGACCCGCTTCCGCTCTGCGGGAATACCTTCCTATGGGCTATTGCCCTATCCCCTCGACGAAGCGGAAATGGGGCGCATTCACGGCAAGGATGAACGCATCAAGGTCGATGATTTGATGGTGGGGATGAAACTGGTCTACCGCCTTGCAGTGCTGGCGGGGGAATGAAAAAATCCCGGCATTCCAGTAATGTCGTCATAACTTTGGGTCATCCTGACAAAACCGGATTAATTGGAGTAAATGTATGAACATGAACAAATCAGAGAAGATACGACGAGACACTAAAAGAGTCTTTATAAAAAAAGGCGCCTGCTCGCACATGATGTTTTTTATTTTAAACCGCGAATTCGGTTATCTGAAAGATAATGAGGAGTGTGCCTCGGATCCTTTGGCCGGTGGGATATTCCAGCAGGGATACCAATGCGGAATGCTCTGGGGGTCCGCCTTGGCTTTAGGAGCGGAATCCTTTCGCAGGCACCCAGACCAGGGTCAAGCCATGGGACATGCCATAACGGCAACTCAGCGCGTTATGGAATCATTCATACACAGGACCAAGAGCCCCGACTGTCTGGATATCACCAGTTGTGATTTTTCCAGTAAATTCAGAATAGCGATATACATGCTCTCCGGAAAATTCTGGTCCTGCTTTAGACTGGCGGACAAATGGGTTCCGGAAGCCATTCAATCAGCCTATGAAGGATTATCCCTCAATTTAGATGGTCTGCCTGAACAGCCGGTGAGTTGTGCTTCGGAAGTAGCCCGGAAAATGGGAGCCAGCGATGAAGAAATAGTTATGGTTTCCGGATTTGCCGGAGGTCTTGGTTTGAGCGGTAATGGCTGCGGAGCTCTGAGCGCTGCCATCTGGATGAACACTCTCGCGCGGGTCAGAAAACAAAACTACAAATATACTTTATCCGATCCGGTTATGAAAAAAATATTGGAAACATTCTATGAGGCAACCGATTATGAAATGGAATGTTTTAAAATATCCGGACGGCGCTTTAAAACTATAGACGAACATACGGATTTCATCAAAAGCGGTGGCTGTGGTAAGCTGATTGGAGTCCTCGCGGGTACGAATTCTCTTTCATAGACTGGTTTGTTACGCGATTTTGCAATCGCTAATGGAAAGCGATCAATAGTAGACGTGCATGGCACAATTTACTACTATGCAGGCGATGGAAATAAAATTCAGATCCTACGCTGGAAGTTGAATTAAATCACAGATTGAATTAATCTTGGATGCTCTAAATAAAAAAGCCGAACCCTGAACGGATTCGGCTCATATACAATTTTTGCGGAGAGGGCGGGATTCGAACCCGCGGTAAGATTTTGGTCCTACTCTCGCTTAGCAGGCGAGTGCCTTAAGCCAGCTCGGCCACCTCTCCGAAGATGTAACCATGTAAACAAGTAACCAAGTGAACAAGTTAAGAAAAGTTACAAATAAGTTAGTGAATTAGTCAATCGGATTTTGATTTTAGGCTCATTATTAATTTCGTCAACATCGAGGAGATATGAATTATCTTCTCCTTCAGAATGCTAAATTCACTTGATTCTATTAATCCCAAGGAACGAGCAATATAGATTTGGGTGCGAACCTCACCTGCCGAACCGCGTGCAATCAGCAGGTATCTGATAAATTCCTTTTTCGACCCTTTCTCAAATCCTTCGGCAATATTACTGGCTATTGAAATTCCAGCTCGTCTTATCTGGGAAGATAAATCCCGATCCTTTAAAAACTGGCCGCTGCCGGTGATCTCGTATAGCTCTTTAACAAATCGACAACTTTCTTTCCAGACTTCAAGTTCCTCGAAACATTTGGCATATGCCATTTATTTGTCCCCTGAAGGCCATTTGTTTTTACTTGGTTACTTGTTCACTTGGTTACTTGTTTACTTTTCTGCGGAGGACGAGGGACTCGAACCCCCATGGCTCCGAGGAGCCGGCGGCTTTCAAGGCCGCTGCCTTACCATTAGGACTAGTCCTCCAGGATGGTATGCTTTGGAGCTCCTTGATCTTTTAAAATAAGCGAAAAGGTCAAAGTTGACCTTTTCAACCTTGCAGTCATCAAATAATCTGATAATATACGGAATCCAAATGGCATTGTCAAGCAGTTTAATGACAAAGCGCAAATTGCCGACCCTATGAGAATCATTTACCGCTACCTGATCCTGGAATTCATTCCACCTTTCTTCTACGCCTTCTGCCTGATCGTCATGATCATCCTGCTGAACCTGATAGTGCAGATGCTCAGCAGGATCGCAGGAAAAGGGCTGGATCCACAGATCATCCTCGAGTTCTTCATGTTGAACTTGGCCTGGATCGTGGCACTCGCTATACCTATGGCGGTGCTGGTCGCTTCGGTCACTGCTTTTGGACGCCTGTCCGCTGAAAATGAGATCACCGCCCTGAAGGCTGCCGGAGCCAGCCTGTGGCAGTTGATCATCCCCTATCTGGTGCTGGCAGGACTGCTCTGCTGGGGACTGATTGAATTCAATAACCGGGTGCTGCCTGATTTTAACCACCGCTCGCGCGTGCTCTCCGGAGACATTCACCGAAAACGTCCCACTCTGGCGCTGGAAGAGGGCATCTTCGTCTTTGACCTGCCCAAATACGTCCTCTGGGCGGGGCAGATCGACCAGAAGGAATCGAAAATGAGCGATCTGGTCATCTACGATGAAAGCATCCCGCGCTACAATACCATCGTTTCCGCCCGGAACGGCGACCTGATCTTCAAACGAGACGAAGAGGCATTTCACCTGGTGCTCTTCGATGGAGAGATTCACCGGATGGACGTCCAGGACCCCGGCTACTATCAGCGTACTCGTTTCAAGCGATCATTGATCCGCATCCCCGCGCCGAACATGGTCTTCGAACGCCAGGACAGCGAATCCCGCTCCGACCGCGAGCTCTCCGCACCCGCCATGATGGCACAGGTTAAGGATCTGCGCAAGGATCCGATAAAAAATCGCCGCAGAATCAACTCCTATCTCGTCGAGGTGCACAAGAAATATTCCATCCCCTTCGCCTGCCTGGTTTTCGTCCTGATCGGCGTCCCTCTGGGAGTGCGGGCTCATCGCGGTGGATTGGGAGTGGCGGCGGGCTTGAGTGTGGCTTTTTTCCTGATCTACTGGGCGTTTTTGATTGGCGGTGAAGATCTGGCTGACCGCAACATCGTCACGCCGGCAGTGGCGATGTGGGCGCCCAATGTCCTAATGGGAGTGGTCGGCATTATCCTGATAAGGCGTACTATCCGCGAAATACGATTCTTCGACTTCTCGGGAATCCTGCGCATTTTCCGGCGCGCCAGGTGATTTAAGACACATCATCAAATCCAAAAAAGAGGTACATTTTACTTATGCCGAAGAACCGCCAGCTTAAATCAGACTCCTCAGACTCAAACCCCCTCATCGCCGCGTTGATAATCTGCTTGCTGATGCTCTCGCTGGGCCTGCCGAATATCACACGGGCGCAGGACCTGACCTTTGATGAAGTCAAAGCCTTGATTGAACAGGCTTCGGGCGTACGCGCTGAAGTGTTCAGCAAGAATAATTACGATGACGGCTTAAAGGCTTACCTGCAGGCTGACATTGACCGTCAGAGCGGTAAAAGCGAAAAAAACATCGCCAAGAACTTAATTAACGCCGGCAGCAGCCTGCAAAAGGCGATTGAAGCCTCACAGCTTTTCCAAAGCACCTTTCCTGATCTCGTTTCAGCCTACGATGGCGCGAAAGTCGTCTACGCTGATTCGTTGGCTTCGAAAACCTACCAGGACGGTTACGGATACTTCACCAGTGTCGTATCGAAAATCGAAAAAGGTGACCTGGAAGCAGCTCGAAAAGCCGCGGAATCAGCCCAGACCTCGCTGCGGAATGCAGAACTCGAGGCGATAAAAGTACAGACTCTCAGCGGCGTGTGGGATTTGCAGGCGCAGGCGCAGAAAGCTGAATGTCCCAAAGAAACGCCCACTCTCTTTGCTGCGGCGCAAAATGCCTTAGGCGAAGCTGAACGCTATATCGAAGCCGACCGTTATGATCGACCTGCCGCCACGCGTCTCGCTGGAGAAGCAGGATATGCTTTCCAACATGCTATCTTTGTCACCGAACTGATAAAAAAACAGCAAGAAGATAAAACCGGCTGGGAACCGATCATCCTGAACGCTGAAAAGCAACTCAAGGACGTCAGCGTTACCCTGGCTCTGGAATCCAAATTTGACCGCGATTGGCAGCTATCCACTCAGGCGATCATCGCCGCCATAAAAAGTCTGCAGGATGAGCGCCGCCGCCTGCAGGACGACCTGGCACAGCGCGACCAGCACATCGGTGAACTGGAAGCTGATCTTGGCAAGCTCAAGGGGCAATCAGATCAGTACCTGGCTGAATTGGAAGTCAAGCGTGAGCAGATCCAGAAACAGCGCGACTTCGACGAAAAAGTACAGCGAGTCACCGCTCTGTTCACACCCAGTGAAGGCAGCGTCATCCGCACCTCCATGGATGGTTCCGATGCCATCATTATCCGTCTTGGCAGCCTGATCTTCCCCTCAGGTTCATCCAATCTCCGTAAGGAAGATTTTCCTCTGCTGGAAAAAGCCAAACAGGCGGTTACCGAATTTCCCGATTGGAAGATTGAGGTGCAGGGTCACACCGACTCGCAGGGGGATGAAGCCAAGAATCTGAAGCTTTCCCAGGATCGAGCGGACGCGGTCATGCAATACATCAAGCTGGGGTTGAATTTGTCCGATGATGCCATCTCCGCCATAGGCTATGGCAAGACGCGCCCCATCGCTCCCAACGACACTGCCCCAGGACGCAATCAAAACCGGCGTATCGAAATAGTTCTAAGACATAGTTAAAACATGCCTGCTGTAACTCCCGGAGGAGACTTTTACGAGCAACTCCTCGGTGAATACGATCAGATGATGGATTGGGAATCCCGCCTCATGCGGGAAACGCCATTCTACCAAAAAATCTTCGCAGATTACCAGGTCAAATCGCTCCTGGATACCGGCTGCGGCACGGGCCGCCACTGCTTTCACTTCGCGAACCTGGGCATCGATACCGTCGTCGGGACCGACATTTCCGGCAGTATGATCGAGCTGGCACAGGCTCGAGCTATGGCTTCAGGATCTGAGATCGCCTTCGAACGAGCCGCATTCACCGACGTCGCAGATAAAATCAGCGGCGCTTTTGACCTGGTCTGCTGCCTCGGCAATTCCATCTCTCACCTCAAAACCTATGATGAGTTGGAATTGGCTCTGCGGAATTTCCGGCGCTTGACCACCGTAAAAGGAGTCATCCTGATCCAACTCTTGAATTGGGATCTCCGATTGGCGCGCCAGGAACGTTTCTTTCCGCCCCGCAGTCACGTCACTCCCGCAGGCGAAAAACTCTTCTTTCGTTTCTTCGATTTCCACGAAGAACTGGTGACCATGAACCTGCTGATTTTCCAGCAGTGCACCGCTCCACTGCGGAATTGGACCTATCGCACTGTTTCAACCACCCTGCGACCCTGGCGGCGCGACCTCATCCGCATGGCTTTAGATGACGTCGGCTTGAGCGTCCTGCAGGAGTACGGCGGCACCGATCTTTCGCCCTATCAACCCCTTGAATCCTCCGATTACATCGTCATTGCCCACAAAGGATAATTGCGCTTCATAACACAAAAGCAGTCATTGCGAGCGTAGCGAAGCAATCTCTCCTCTTTTTTCTACCGGATTGCTTTTTTCTGGAAATTTTTGGAGGGACGGGCTCCGTCCCGTCCTTGAGACGGTAACCAAGTAACCAGGTGAACAAGTAACCAAGTTTCAAGGACACGACGGAGCGTGTCCCTCCGGCTGCTATTTTACCAACAACACCTTTTTCACCGCCGTTTGCTGCCCGGCGATCAGGCGGATGAAATACACCCCCGACGGCAGGTTCGAGCCGTCGAAGGTCAGATTCTGTTCGCCGCCGTGGCGGTAGCCGTTCGCCAACTCGGCGACTTTCCTGCCGGAAACATCGTAGACCGAAAGATTCACGATCCCGCCGACGGGTTGCTTGAAAAAGACCTCCACGTCCGGGTTGAAGGGATTGGGATGGGCGTCCAATTGGATGGGCTGCAACTCGAGCCTCTGGAATTCGGCATAGGCATTCCGGGCGGGTATGTCGCCTTCTTTGAAGAAATCACCGGACAGCGTCCAGCCTTCAAGATCGTCTGTCATTCCGGACGAAGGGGTCGTCATTGCGAGCGATAGCGAAGCAATCTCGTTACTCGTTTCCACCGGATTGCTTCGGGACTTCGTCCCTCGCAATGACTGCTCGTTGTTGTTTTGGGACAATTCTTCTCCAACGACCAACGACGAACGACCAACGACCTTTTCAAATGTAAAGCTCCCTTCTCCCCAGGGAATCTTGAAACTGTCATCCCCGGCACAGAAGCGGTAGGTATACAAACCCGCCGGAGCGTTCGCCGGAACCACCTGCGTTAGATTGGGTTTGGTGATAGTCGCACCGGTGGGCATATTCAGATGGCGGCGAGCGGTGATCGGATGCGTCCGGTTTCCTGGCAAGGTCACTTCTATCCAGGCGTCGAAGGGACCTCCCACCGAGTCGGTGTCAGCCACGGCGATGTCGAAGCTGAAGCTGCCTCCCTGGGGCGGGATCTGGATCGGTGGATGGCGCGGCGTCACGGTCACTCCCAGAGGAAATGGTCCTCCCAAGGTTCCATCGGCATGGCAGCGTTTCGCCCAGACATTGTAACCTGGAACATGAACCTGATACACCACTACAATATCGCCTTCGATGGGGATCACGTTTGTGTAAAAATAAGTTCCGATGGAGATGCTTGATAAAATCGTCCCATTATCCCCCATTTTTCGATTTGCCAGAGTATCTAAATACTGAGTAATCAGATCGACTTGCGTACCGGAGACTATTTGCAACCCTCCTGCGAAATAATAATAGGGATAGCCATAAGAAAAAGCTAAGTCTCCGGTCGCTCCCCATCCCGGTCTTGAACAAATTATAGCGCCATTAGTGCCGAACCAGTGCGGATTAAGGTTCAAATCTACTCGCTGTCCGTACACATCATAACCCCAGGTGTACAAGAATCCCAGGTAGAAGTAGTTTTGTTCCCCAAGTATCATGCTTCCTAATTGACCCCAACTCAAGTGATCCCGCGTCGCGATGATTTGACCGTTGGTATCAATTCTGATGTGTTTATTATAGTCTTGATCCCATATAGTCGTCTGCATGATGACTCCTCCTGTGCCATCAGAAATCAATTTGTGGTCCATATCAATATCCGCCAGACGAATGCCGTTACTCACCCAAAGTAGGTTTCCTTGTTCATCAAGCCGCTGCCCATAAACCCCTATAGGATTCTGTATCGTATCTGTCCAGATCACATTGCATCCACCAGCTTGATCGGAAGCGATGCGCGGTCCACTCGTTCTACCTATAGGATATCCACAAACGTAAATTCCCGTCGGCCCCCAAGGCAAGTTACCATTCCCGTTAACGTGCTGCACGAGGAGGTTATGCTGCGTTCCTCCGGTCCAAGCCATGAAGAACCCTCCCTGACCATCCGGGCAAATCGGCATGTTGCTTAGTCCTGCAGCCTCAGCCGGGAAAATGCGCAACGCGCTATCCCCCCAGAGCCGGTTGCCGAGGGAATCCAGGTGTTGAGTGTAGATGCCGAACAAAGAATCCGGACCCGAGCCGATCGTACTCCAAACGACATAAGCGCCACCCTGTTCATCGGAAAGTACCTCGGGGATTCCGGAATTAATCCATTGAGGCAATCCGGGAGCTAACTGGGTCATCGGAGGGAACTCGAAATTACCGAAGCGGTTTATGATCTGGTAAATTATGCCGTTGTAGTCATGGTGATATGCAACCAGCACCCTTCCATTGGGGAAGGTCAGAGCACATGGTAAGTCTTCGATTACGTCAGGGTCGGTCGCAATCGCCACATTTTCTGCCACGGTTCTGGGCCAATGGGCTTGGGCGGGCAGCGCCCATAAAGTGGCAAGCAGCGCCGCCAGCAGTAGGGTAGCCAGCGCGGTAAGGGTCAGGGTTTGGGTTTTCATGAGAGGCTCCTTAAATATTTAATTGTTGGAGGGACGGGCTCCGTCCCGTCCTTGAGACAGTAACCAAGTAACCAGGTGAACAAGTAACCAGGTTTTAAGGACACGACGGAGCGTGTCCCTCCAGTCAGGCAGGAATGCCTGACCTCCCCATCAGCCCTCGCCCCGCCCTGAAGAACGGGGCTACGTCTAACTAGCCCCATGAATGGGGCAAAAAAGCAAATCAGGGCGGCACGCAGTGCGCCTCTACATCTCGTGCCTCGAAACTCGCGTATCAAGAATATAATCACGAAATCTCCCAAAGTCAAGATTTATTTTCCAACCGAAGATAATTGTAAGCCGTTTCTCTAAATTAATTTCCGATGTTAAGGCGTGTCATTCCGGCTGGTCCGGAATCTGACACGCCGTCGGATTCCCGACGCATCCCTTCGGGACTTGCGGGAATGACGGCCTGGTGTGCTGGGAATGTCGAGACTAAGAGATTAATATCAAGAAATGCTATAAATAAACCAAAATCCCGAAATTTCCTCCCATTAAGCATCTTCCTGCTTGACTTTCCTTTTGAAATTGAGTATATTACCTTGTGCAAGGATCAAGTTGAGGGTCAAAGCAGTACAACCGGAGTGGCTCAGGAAAAACCCTGGTATCATCACTGGTTCGGAGCGGATTACTTGGAGCTCTACGAGCACCGTTCCTCCGCCGAAGCCGCCCGCACCATTGGCTGGCTGCTGCGCGAGCTGAAGCTGCCTCCCGGCTCCCGAGTACTGGACTTGGCTTGCGGCAGCGGCAGACATGGCCGCGAGTTGTCCCGGTTGGGGTATCCGACCGTCGGATTGGACCTCTCCTGGCCGCTCTTGACCCGGAACTGGGTTTCTCAGCATACTCCCGGAGTCCAACGGCTGCGCGGCGACATGCGGACTTTACCAGTCAAAGCAGGTAGCTTCGATCTGGCTCTGTCTCTGTTCACCAGTTTCGGGTACTTTGCGATAGAAGCCGATAACCAGCGGGTCGTTAACGAAGCGTCCCGCGCTTTGCGAAAATCGGGCTTCTACGTGCTGGATTTTCTGAATGCGGATCGGGTCAGAAGCAGTATTATCCCCGATGAGACCCGCAGACTGAAGGATCGGAAGGTCACCATAACCCGCTGGGTAGACGTTCAGCAGCAACGAGTCGAGAAGAAAGTGACAATTCAGGAAAGGGACGGAACCGTCAGGGACTATCGGGAATCAGTCCGGCTCTATGGTCTTGACGAATTGCGACAGATGATGCAAAAGGCGGGTCTTACCATCCGATCGGTTCACGGGAATTACGACGGATCCAATTTCAACCAGGAATCACCGAGATTAATCTTGATCGGTATCAAGGATGCCTAAGAGTATCGCTTTTCATCGCTTGCCGGGCACGAACGCCCTCTTCCTGGATTACCTGGAAAATTTTGATAAAGTCAAACAGTTTTACTCCAATGACTACCGCCAGAACCCCAATCGCTGGGATACCGTCCAACAGAGTGCCAACATCTACAAGGAAGACCTGGTCGAGGGACTGTTGGAGAGCGCCAGACACTGGGAGTGTCGCAAGCAGGCCTTAAAAAACATCGAATTGCTGCGCAAACCGGAAACTCTGGCCGTGATGACCGGACAGCAGGCCGGACTCTTCGGCGGACCGCTCTACACCTACTTCAAAGCGCTCAGCGCCGTCCTCTGGGCCAAGGAAATCCAGCGCCTCACCGGCAGACCCACCGTCCCCATCTTCTGGATGGAGAGTTCCGACCACGATTTCTTCGAAGTCAATCACATCCGCCTGCTGAACCAGGACGGCGAAGAAATCACCCTGTCAATTTCGGGTGCGCCCAAAGAAAAGCGCCGTATCGTCGGCGGAATAACCTTTAATGGTGAGATCGAGCAACTCATCCAGCGCCTCTGGACGCTGCTTCCTGCCAACACCTACCGCGGTCCTCACCTGGAAATGCTGGGGTCCTTCTACAAACCCGGCAACACCTTCGGCGACGCGTTCGCCGGCTTCTACAGCTATCTGTTCAGCGAAGATGGCCTGATCTTTTTCGACGCTCAGAACGATCGTTGCAAAAGAGCAGCTCTTCCCTTGCTGGACCGGATACTGGAAGCGAGTCCCAAACTCAACGGACTGTTGGAAGAATCGTCCAAGACAGTCCTGAAAGCCGGATATCCGCCGCAGATACATCCGCAGAAAGACCGTCTGCAACTTTTCTTCCGGGAAGGCGAGGTGCGCATTCCCATCAGCACCAGCGGGGAGTTATTCTACGATGATAAACCCCCGGAGGCTGTCGGATTCGAAGAATTGCGCCGCCGCGCCGCGGCTCACCCAGAGCTTTTTATGCCCAAAGTCAGCCTGCGCCCCATCTTGCAGGATTTCCTCTTTCCGACGGCTGCTTATATCGCCGGCCCCGCCGAAATTGCCTATTTCGCCCAATTGAAGCCGCTTTACCAGCAATTGGGCGTCAAAATGCCCGCGATCATACCGAGGCTTTCGCTCACGCTGATCGAAGCGAAGATTGAAAAAATCCTGGATAAATATAACTTCACTCCCGAAGAGTTGCGGCAGGGTCCGCAAGCGCTGATCGCGCAAAAATTAGAATCCGATCCAGGCAACGACCTGGTCGGTCTGTTCGCTCAGGTGCGCCAGCAGTGGGAAGAAATCCACGACCGATTGACCTTCGGGATGATGCGCATCGACCCTACTTTGCAACATCCCGTCGAAAAGACCATGGAACGCTGGCTTCAAGGGCTCGACGTGCTGGAAGAAAAAGCCAAATCTGCGCTTTCACGCAAAAACGAGACCTTTGTACAACAGATTAACAAGTGCTGCACTCATCTTTCGCCCGGCGGCAGCCTGCATGAACGGCGCTACAGCGTTCAGTATTATCTGGCTCGTTACGGGCGGGCTCTGACCTCGAAGATTCGTTCGCAAGCTCAGTTGGATCTCTACCGCCACCAGTTGATTTTTCTCGGAGAGGAAGAATAAATCCGAGGCAGATCACGTGACACTTTAATGCGGAAGGAACTATGAAAGTCATTGCATTTGTGCTCATCTCGGTCTCAGTAGGGAAAGCCCGGGAAGTCTATCGCGCCCTGCAAGATATGCGGGAAGTCGCCCAGGTCAATGCCATTTCCGGACCGTACGACATTATCGTCCGAATTGAGGCTTTCGACTTTGCCTCCATCGGAGCTTTGGTACTGGACAAGATCCAGGCGATCCCCGGCATCGAAGATACGATAACCTGTCAGGTTATCCCCATGGAGCAGTAAACCTCACTGGGGCGAGTTTGCGTTTCTTTACCAATCTATCCGAACCATCGTATCAAGTTGAACTCCGTTGAAGCATTCAGCAGGAGGAACCGGCGTGCAAAGTGGCGCATACATCCTCATCTCCGTAACTGTCGGCAAAGCCCGCAAGGTCTTCGAGCAATTGGCGGCGCTGCCTGAAATTGCCCGAGTTGACGCCATTTCCGGACCTTATGACCTCATTGCCCGGGTGGAAGCGTCTGATTTTGGAGTGGTCGGTGTCCTGGTCCTGGATAAAATCCAGGCGATCCCCGGCGTGGTGGACACGGTCACCTGCCACGTGATCCCGATGAAGACATAGGAGCTGCGAAGCTATTCGCAGCAGTTTCCTGTCCGAATCGACTATTAGGGGTTCGCTCCAGAACTTCTGTCCAATACTTATTAATCCGACCGGGAAATACTCGACAAACTATAGGCCGTCATTCCCGCAAGCGAAGCGCGTCGGGAATCGGACAGCCAATTCCGAATTCGCCCAGGCGGACGGTATGACTGGAGAACATTATCCACTATTAAGTGATCAGGTTAATATTTGTCATTCGCTTCAGAACCTTCCGGCATGAGCTTTGCGATTATTTATTTTTTCCCATAAACTCAAGTGAATCGTGCAAATTGCAGCAGATTCAGCATAATTTGGCTCCTTCCCGCCACCTGTAAATGGTGGGACAGACTAAAACCTAATATCAACGATGCTAACCTCACGGAGATCAGAATGAACTCGCGAAAGCTGTTACCAGGTTTGATCCTGATGCTTGGGGTTGTGTGCGCCCTTCAGGCCGCGCCGCAACCAATGGACGATCCGTCCGGCTATAAAATCCTCTTCGACATGCACGAAGGGAGAAATCCAGCCAGACTGGACAACACCGATGACGTGACTGGCTATAACGTCCTGCATTACGACCTTGCCATCCGCTTCAACCCCACCGATCACTCGGTTGCCGGACATGTGGACATGCGCTTTAAAAGCGATATCCCCTCACTGACCGATCTGGCCATGGATTTAAAGAGCAACATGGTGGTCGACAGCATTCGGGTCAATGGCGCTGCTGCCACTTACACCTTAACCAGCCCGGATAACCTGAACATCCATCTGCCCGTAGCCTTGCCGCAGGGGGATTCCGCTCTGGTAAAGATCTATTACCATGGCTTTCCTATCACCGGCAGTATGGGCGCGCTCTCCTGGGATCAACACCTGGGCGTGAACATTATCTCCTCACTGTCTGAATCCGAAGGCGCCCGCACCTGGTGGCCCTGCAAGGATATGCCCAGCGACAAAGCCACCGCCACCATGGCTTGGACGGTACCGAGTACTCTATATGCAACCAGCAATGGGAATCTGCAGAGTATCACCACGCCGGAACCGGGTTGGAAAACTTACTCCTGGGTGGAAAGCTACCCCATCACCACCTACCTGATCGCCGTCACCGCCACTAATTTCGCCCACTTCCGCAACTGGTACGTCTCCACGAGCGGTGATTCCATGCCGCTGGACAACTACGTCTACCCCGAAGATTCCCTGCACGCCACCATTGATTTCGCTGATCTGGCGACCGTAATCGGTTATTTTGCCTCGGTCTTCGGACCCTACCCGTATCCTTCTGAAAAGTACGGCCATGCCGAGTTCCCCTGGGGCGGAGCCATGGAACACCAGACTCTGACCTCCTATGGAGAAGATTTAATTACCGGAACCAATGCCTATCACTGGATCATGGTGCACGAACTGTCGCACCAATGGTGGGGAGACATGGTTACCTGCGAAACTTGGATGGATATCTGGCTGAATGAGGGTTTCGCCACCTATTGTGACGCTCTCTGGATTGAAAGCACCCAGGGGCAGACCGCTTTCCAATCACGCATGGCTTCCTTCCGGCAGACCTACTTCCAGGGTGACCAATATGGCGAGGGTCGTTTCCCCATCTACAATCCGGTTCAAATGTGGGGCGGCACCGTCTATCAAAAGGGCGGCTGGATTCTGCACATGATTCGCTATGTCGTCGGCGAAGACGTCTTCTGGAACAGCTTCTGGCCGGCCTGGCGCAATAATTTCTCCTTCGACGCTGTGACCACGGCTGAACTGCAGCAAACGCTGGAAACCGTTTCCGGGCAGGATCTGGAATGGTTCTTCCATGAATGGGTTTACATGGCAGGCTACCCGGTGTATCAATGGGGTTGGACCACCGAAAACATCGGCGGCGGAGCGACGCGGGTGAAACTGTCGATTCGCCAGACCCAGCAGTTAATCAACCAGACGCCCATCTTCACCATGCCCATCCAGATCAACATCGTGAAGAATACGGGTACGGAAACGGTCATCGCTCAGGACAGCCTGGCGTATCAGACCTTCAGCTTTGTGGTCAACGGAACGGTTTCTGACGTCCTCTTCGATCCGACTATATGGATTTTAAAGACGTCTACCGAAACCGCCTACAGCGCTCCGGTGCAGACCGTAGCCATGACGCCCATCAATCCACCGATTCAGATCCCCGGTTCAGGCGGCAGTTTCCAGTACAACATCAATGTCCATAACACGGCAACGTCGCCTGTGAACATGGACATCTGGACTCTGATGAAGAAGCTGCCGAACGGTCCCTGGACGGGTCCCTATATGAACGCCAACCGCACCATCGCGGCGGGAGGCAACCCGACCCGGTTGCGCTCTCAGAATATCGCCGCCGGTCTTGAAGCGGGCACGTATCTGTACGAAGCGCGCCTTGGCGATTATCCGAATGCCATCTGGGACGTCACCAACTTCACGTTTATCAAGAACACGGCTGGCGATGCATCCGGCGGCTTCTTGGTGGATAACTTCGACAATACCGGAGAAGATTTCGATGACGCCTCTCTGGGCTCAACGGCGGCGAATCTCCCTGGCGAGTTCAAACTGATTGGTTCCACGCCCAATCCCTTCAATCCCACCACCACCATCAGCTTCCAGCTGCCCGCAGCCAGCCGCATGAGCCTGGTTGTCTATGACGTCAGCGGTCGTCTGGTATCCACACTGGTGGACGGCTTCCGGGATGCGGGATCGCACCAGGTCACCTTCGATGGATCGAAGTTGGCTTCAGGCGTGTATCTGTACCGGCTGGAAGCAGGAGGTTACTCCGCTAATGGGAAAATGGTGCTGCTGAAGTAGCATCGGAGGGGCGCGCTTCGTCGCGCCCTGATGATCTCATAATTTTGGACACGACAAAGCGTGTCCCTCCGGTTGTGGGCGGTTTTCGAACCGCCCCTTTCTGTTATGGGTAAAACAACGCTGAAAAAGCACCCCACCCCCAGAAAAATTTTCCTGAATATAAAATTCTACTTGACTTTGACTAAATAATTGAGTATATTTTAACATGTGATTTTCATCTCTCCCTCAGATTCGAGGGCTGGATGTACAAAAATCATCTCGCGTTGCTTTGAAATCATCCAGCCGGTGATCTATACAGGAGGCAACGCAGTACAAAATCTGTGAAATAATACACATAATTAGCATAGTCAACTAAGCCATGGAGGTACAATGCTGAGCAACAGGAAAACCTACTCTCTGGTCATCTGCCTGCTTTTTTTATTTTCAATGGTCGCATGGGCTTCCGACACCATCACCTTCGAAGATAATTGGGGCAATGCAGGATTCAACCTGATGTCACAGGACGCGGCGGCGGTCGAAGTCGTCTATTCGGTGCCTGCAGTGACTCTGGAAGACATCAATATCAACGGCGAAATGATGCAGGACCTCATCATTTCAGGCGTCATGCTTCCCAACGATGCCGGCGCACCGAATCTGCCCGGAACCGGCAGGTACATCGCCATTCCGCAGGGCTCCAAAGCGGAAGTCGTAGTTTTGGATTACCGCAGCACGGTTCTGCACAATATCAATGTCGCTCCGGCGTTCGTCATCCCGCGCGATACGGATAAATCTCCACTGAAGTATCTGAAAAATCCGAACATTTACAACACCGACGCCAACTTCCCCGCTGAACCGGTGATGATGAGCAAGCAGACCCAGATCCGCGGCGTCGACGTGGTCATTTTAGGTATCACGCCCTTCCAGTACAATCCGGTGACCAAAGATCTGACGGTTTATCAGGATATCCGAGTCAAAGTGAATTTCATCGGTGGTAACGGGCATTTCGGCGAAGACCGCCTGCGCAGCCGCTGGTGGGATCCCGTGCTGGCTCAAAACCTGCTGAACTTCAGCTCGCTGCCTCCGTTACCGAAGCAGCCAGTACTCAACCTTACCGACGATACCAACGTCGAATACCTGATCATCATCCCCGATGATCCCGCTTTCATCGCCTGGGCTGACACGCTGAAGAATTGGCGCAACCAGCAGGGTATTCGCACCGGCGTCACCCGCCTGTCCGAAATGGGCGGTAACGTCTACACCAGCATCAAGAACTACATCACCAACGCTTACAATACCTGGACTATTCCTCCGGTAGCAGTGCTCATCCTATCCGATTATCAATCCTCCGGCGATACTTACGGCATCACCGCCAATACGTACTCCTACAGCTATACTTGCGTATCGGATAATTTCTACGCCGACGTCAACAACAACCAGCTCCCGGATCTCGCCATTGGGCGCATCTGCGCGCAGAACAACACCCAGTTGCAGACCATGATCGGTAAAATGCTGACCTATGAACGCACTCCGGTGACCAGCCCCACTTTTTACGATCATCCGGTTACTGCCGGAGGTTGGCAGACTGAACGCTGGTTCATCCTCTGTACAGAAGTAATCTGGGGTTATCTGCACAATGTCAAGGGGCAGAATCCTGTGCGTGAATACGCCATCTACAGCGGTACTCCGGGGTCATCCTGGTCGTCCAATGCCAACACCTACATGGTAGTCAATCATTATGGCCCCAGCGGATTGGGTTACATCCCCGCCACCCCGTCCTATTTGACGGATTGGGGCGCCAATGCCACCCGGGTCAATGCCGACATCAATGCCGGAGCCTGGCTGGTGCAGCACCGCGACCACGGCATGGAAACGGGGTGGGGCGAACCCAATTATACCGTCAACAACTTGAGCGCTCTGTACAACACGCAGTATCCCTATGTGATCTCCGCCAACTGCCTGTCAGGCAAGTTCAACTGGAGCGGCACCTGCTTTGTGGAAGCCATGCACCGCAGCACCTATGGAGCCGTTGGCCTTCTGAGCGCCTCTGAGACGTCCTACTCGTTCGTCAACGACGTGTTCTGCTGGGGTGTATACGACTGCATGATGCCCGATTTCGATCCCGATTATGGTTCGATGTGGCAAGAGGCTAACATGCCTGCGTTCGGTAACGCCAGTGGTAAATACTACCTGCAAGCATCCAGTTGGCCATATAATCCAACCAACAAGGATGAGACCTACTACCTCTTCCATCACTTCGGCGACACCTTCATGACGCTCTATTCGGCCGTACCGCAGAATCTGACCGTCAGTCATGCCGCCTCGCTCCCCAGTGGATCATCGACCTTCAGTGTAACCGCCAACGCCGGATCGTACATCGGCTTGAGCGTCAATGGTCAGTACATCGGCAGCGCCGATGGAACCGGATCGCCGGTTAACGTAACCATCGTACCGCAGTCCCCGGGCGCTACCGTCCGCGTGACCGTCACTAAGGCGAACTACTTCCGTTACATGGCGGATATCCCTGTCAGCGCTGGCGGTCCACCCAGCATGCAGAACAATGTGACGCCCATTAATCCGCCCATCGTCATCCCGGCTAACGGCGGCAGCTTCCAGTACACCCTCAACGTAACCAACGTGGGCAGTTCCACTCAGAGCTTCGACGTTTGGAACAAGGTGCGCACCGCCGGAAACGTGTACTACGACGTCTGGGGTCCGGTGAACCGTTCATTACCCGCAAGCGCCAACCCCACGCGCATCCTGACACAATCGATCGCTTCCACGATTCCTTCGGGCACGCTGACCTTCCTCTCCTACATCGGCTACTACCCGAGTACCATCGCCGACAGCGGTTACTTCACCATCACCAAGTCGGCTTTGGCAGATGGCGGTCCGTTTGTCTCGGAATCGAACTCCTACGGCAGCTTCCTGGAAGAATATATGGTGAACAGCAGCTCTATCCCGCTGGAATTCGCTCTGCAGGGAGCCTCCCCCAACCCCTTCAATCCGTCTACCAACATCAGCTTCTCGCTGGCGACCGACGGCATCGTCAACCTGACCGTCTATGACGTTTCGGGCCGAGCCGTCGCCACACTGGTCGACGGATACCGCCAGGCGGGTCCCCAAGAAGTCACCTTCGACGGAACCGGTTTAGCCTCCGGCGTCTACGTCTACCAGTTGACTTCCGGCGATCAGACTGCATCCGGAAAATTGGTGCTGCTGTAGTAGCATTCAGCACTCAGCAATCAGCAATCAGTAGGGGCGCAGCGTGCTGCGCCCCTTTTTAGTGCCCCATTCATGGGGTATGTCAGTCGTAGCACACTGCTTCAGCGGTGCGCGGGGAATGGTTTGTCTTTGACACGTCCGTTTCAGCGGACTGAAGGTTATAAGCCCGGGAATTCATTCCCGGGAGCGTCATGGAAGCAGGTGATTCCCGACGCGTCCCTTCGAGACTTGCGGGAATGACACCATTTCTTGGGTCGGGGCAAAGCCCGACCACTACGCGGCGTTTTCATCAGCGTAATCAGTGTCATCCGTGTAATCAGCGATTCAGACAATTTTCCCAGCGTCAGGTCTCTGTTCCGGCAACTGTCAAACTTTCACTGATTAGCGACAATACTCAAATCTCCCCTTGCCATATTTCGTTAATATTAGTATATTAGAGTGCTTTCACACTTTCTCAACCTTCTCGGAGACTCTGAATGCCGCATACTCTGACACCCCTCTACCAACCACAAAACGTCGCCATAGTGGGAGCATCATCCAACCCGAAAAAGCTGGGACATCGCCTGCTGCAGAACCTGGTCGATTACGGTTTCCGGGGGAAGATTTATCCCGTCAATCCCAGCGGAAACGACATTCTGGGTCTGCAGACCTTAAAATCCCTGCAGGATCTCGTTCGCCCGGTTGACCTGGTCATCATCTGCACCCCCAGTCAGTACGTATTGGGGATTCTCGAAGATGCCGCCAGTGTCGGTTGCAAGTGCGCCGTAGTGCTATCATCCGGCTTCGGAGAAACCGGCAGCGACGGCAAAAACACTGAAGAATCCATCGAAGCTCTCTGCCAGAGTTCGGGACTGAGAATCCTGGGACCCAATTGCATGGGCGTGTACAATGTCAACGACAACCTGAACGCCACCTGCTTCAAGGAACTGCCGCGTACTCCCGGACCCGTCTCCATTATCAGCCAATCCGGCGCATTCGGCGGATTATCCTTCCGTGAATTAGCGTTACGTGAGATCGGTATTGCGAAGTTTATTTCGGTGGGAAATCAGCTGGATATTTCTTTTACCGATCTTTTAGACCTGTTGTGTGAAGATGAAAATACCAAGGTCGTCGGTCTGTTTATCGAAGCTGTAAAAGAGGGCTTTCCCTTCTTGGGCGCTCTTTCCCGGCTGGCAAACACCCGCCCGGTGGTTGTATTAAAAGCCGGGCATGATGATGCAGGGATACATGCTGCCTCGACTCATACGGGATCTCAGGTGGGCAGATATGCCGTTTACAGATCCGTGCTGAAAGAAGCCGGCGCTCTGATCGTCGATGATTCTGAGCAGTTTTTTGATGCGCTTCAGGTTCTGGCGCTTCAGCCCCCCCTCAACGGTTATCGTGTCGCCATCATGTCAACCTCTGCAGGACCAAGCATGCTGGCTTCTGATTCATGCGTTGACCTTGGCATCACCGTCCCGCGCTTTCCGTATGAATTACAAAACCAGCTCAGAGAATTGACTTCTACCCACGAGGCTGTTTCCAACCCCGTTGCCATGACCTGCCAGATGGACCCCGGCAATTATGGTCCCGCCGTAGATCTGGTCCTCGGTCAAAAGAAGATTGACGGCGCCATCGCCATCAATGCCTTCATCGACAGACCGGAGTTCGCGCAAGGCTTTATTTCCGCCGCGAAAAAATATAAAAAACCTGTTATAGCTTTCGCTGTGGATGCTCCGGATACCGCCACCGCTTTCAAACAGGCCGGCATCCCCATTTACCCCACTCCGGAAAGAGCTGTCAGAGCCTACAGAGTGCTCTTGGATTACACTCTGGGATTGGTATCGAAAAAATTCCAAAGGAAAATCACTCCCGGGAAACCGGCGCGCACACTGCGCCAATTCCGGCAGGATAACCCTGACCAATTTCTGATCCCGGAAGCATTAGTTAAAAAATCGTTGGCTGAATACGGCATCCCCGTGGTGGATGAACAGGTGGTCAAAATCTGGAGTACGACGCTGCGCGCGGCTCAGGACATCGGATTTCCTATCGCCCTTAAAGTGCATTCGGCAGATTTCCCGCTGCACCGATCTGAAATTGGCGGGACTGTGTTGGGTATTGAGACTGAAGATGCCTTGAGAAATGCCTGGCACACACTCAACCGTGAATTTCCTACAGATGATCTGCTGGCGCAGCGCCAGGTGCCGCCTGGGATTGAGATCGTAATCGAAGCGGAACGCGACCCGGTTTTCGGACCTGTTATCACCATGGGTTTGCGAGGAGCGTTTAGGGATATTTTTAATGACGTTGTACTGGGCGTCTGTCCTTTGAGCCGGGCTCAGGTCCTGCGCATGATCCGGTCTCTGAAAGGACATAAGATACTGGATAGTTATTCTAACCAACCGGCAGTCGAGGAGAACGCTCTGGTGGACGTCATGCTGCAAGTCTCCGATTTTATGCTTGCCAATCCAGATGCGCAAAAGCTATCCATCGACCCCTTGATAGGCAACGAGAAAAGCATCGTAGTCGTGGATGCAACCATCGAAGTAAGTCATTAAAAAATAAGATTCCTCTGGGGTGTAACGAACCTACCACCAAGAATGCAAGGATTCTCCTCATGGACATGAAAAAGGTTCTGGATAAAGCCAAAGATCTCCACGATCAAGCCAAGGAAGCCGGCAAGGATACGCTGCAATCCGCTCTGGACGCCTCGCTTGAAGAACTGCAAGGCTTGCGCCCCATCCTGGCGAAATGTGGATTCAGCATCAACAATATCAGCATCACCATCTCCATCCCTCCCAACGTTGTGCTTACCATTAAGCATGACCGGGAAGAAGCCATGGGGCTCGCTGAGATGGAGAAATCTACGGAGCTGACCAAGATGCAGTCTCTCGTGGTTAAATCTTTGAAAAACACCTATGAATACAGTGGAATGTTTGAGAAGTACGGCTACGTGATCGGAACCATCAGCGTAACTGTAACGATAATTCCCAAAATTACAATCAGCCTCGTCACTATCAGCGGCAAATAGCGCCTTCCTGAGCTGGTTGGGCTTCCCCTTCCCTGCTGCAGTGACCGAAAGGACTTCAAAATGAAGAAGCTGCCTGGTCTGATAGTATCAACCGCCATGTTTACCATCAACCTGATCGCGCCGGCGGGTTCTGCTAATATAGATACAACCAACCCGCCGTTGACAACCGTGGATCGCGTCGATCTGCATCGCTACCTCGGGCTCTGGTATGAGATCGCCAAGATTCCCAATACCTTCCAGAAGAAGTGCGCTGGCGGTACCACCGCCTTTTACACTCTACGCTCAGATGGGAAAATTGACGTGACCAACCGCTGCACCGGCGGGAAGGGACAAGCCTATCAAGCCAATGGCATCGCTCGCATCATCGACGCGCAGAGTAACGCCAGGCTGCAGGTGAGCTTCGTCCGGATTTTAGGCATTTCATTCTTTTGGGGAGATTACTGGATCATCGGTCTGGACGATGACTACGAGTGGGCAATCGTCGGACATCCTAAGCGTAAGTATGGCTGGATTCTCAGCCGCACACCCCGGCTTAGCGAATCCACCTTCAAGAGGATATTTGCCATTCTAGGAGAAAAAGGGTACGACCCGGCCGCGTTTGAGATGACATTGCAGCCCGAAAAAGAATGACGCATTGAAAGGTGATCGTTCGCCCAGGGCGAGTGATCGCGATTAATCTGACTAAAGGAGATTCTCCAACAGGCTGATCACCTAAATAACCATTCTGAACCAACAAAGAGGGAAGAATATGTCTGATACTGAAAATGTTCACGGCGGCTTCTGGAAAGGGCTGCTGATCGGCGGCTTGATCGGAGCGGCAATCAGTCTCCTCTACGCTCCCAAGGCCGGAAAAGAGTTGCGCGCCGACCTCAAACGTAAAGGCGGCGAAGCCTTGGATGATGCTCAGAAACTGTTCCAGGAGGCGCGCACGAAAGCCGACGCTATCATGGAAGAAGCTCGCAGCAAAGCCAGAGAAGTGATGCTCGCAGCGGAAGAGAAAGCCGTCAAAGTCGGCGAGACCGCAAAAAAAGAGGTCAAGCGCGCCAAACAGGCTGTGGAAGCAGGAGTCGACGCCGCTCGCCAGGAATACACCAGGGCAAAAGACGACAAACAAGTCTAACCTTAAAGGATCGCTGTTATGGTTATTAACATAAGCGTGGCAGTCATCGCGCTGGTCATGCTGGCGGCGGTGGCTTTCCTTATTCCCGTGTTGCTCCAGGTTCGACGCACCGCTCGAGAAGCAGAAAAAACTCTGGAAGTCGTCCGGCAGCATATCGTCCCCATCGGTCACGACCTGACGATAATTTCGCAGAGAATCAGCGATGTCCTGGCGACCGTCCAGAGCCAGGTTGAAAAAGTCGATCAGAGTCTTACCGCCGTTCGTGATTCTGCATTGGTCTTCCGCGACTTCGAGAAGAACCTCTTTCAAAACATTCAGGAACCGTTAGGCGAGGTGTCCGCGTTGATCAGCGGGATTGTCAGGGGAGTTGCGTCCTTTACCGGTCTGCTGCGTCGGTAGATCTATCTTTCTTTGCTTTCGCGTCAGGTCAAGTCCCGTTTCAACAGGACGCGGCCTGACGCTTTTATTTTCAGCCTGATGCCACGTCTTATTACATTTCTTGAAAATGATCTCCAATCGCACATATTCCACACACAAAGCCGTCATTCCTCCGCCTCTGGCGGATCGGGAATCCAACGGCGTGTCTGATTCCGGACCAGCCGGAATGACACGCTTCTATATCGGAAATTACTTCCAAGAACTGGTATAAGAGCGAGAAGATTTTGTGAATTTTTTCGAAATCTGAACTTTTCTCCTCCTTCGGACGTATCACTAAAAAAATCGGAAAGCTATCTATCCACATCAAGACATGAAGCAATTAACGATTTTCGTCCTGCTGATCGCATTTTTTCTATCCGCCCCCGCCACTGCTCAGCCTGACCCCGATAGTCTGCTGGCAGCCTATATCCAGGAAGCCTGGACCAACCACCCTGACCTGAAAGCCATGCAAGCCATGGTTTCCGCCGACAGCAGCAGAGTTGGAATGAGCGGATCATGGATGAATCCCGAACTCAGAATCGGCTTGATGAACCTGCCCGATACTTTCAATCTCTGGTCCGATCCCATGACCATGCTACAGGTGGGCATCATGCAGCAAATCCCCTTTCCCGGCAAGCTGCATCGCGCAGCCAGGGCTGAACAAGCTCGCACGGCAGCAGCTCGCGCCGACTTGGAACGCGGCAGAGACGAGATGGCGGCTATGGTGGCGATGGCATTCTACGATCTGGCTGCGGCTTACCAGATAAGAACCGCCATGCTGCAGGGGCAAACTTTAGCCGATCAGATGACCCAATCCGCCGCTCTGATGGTCGGTTCGGGCATGGGAGCCCAATCCGATCTATACAAGGCGCGGTTGGATGAGGAGCAGTGGAAACTGAAGCTGTCTACCAATCAGGATGAGATCGAACAGAAGCGATCTACGCTGGCTTACGCACTGGGACGCTCCGATGCTCAAGCCATTGCCGATGTGATTCTCCCAAATCAACCACCTCCACTGCCAGATCCCCTTACTTCCTTCGATGATTCGCCCGGGCTCCGCAGTTCTCAATTGTTAGTCCAGGCTGCCCAGAGCTCGCTTGAACGGGCGCGGCTGGATTACTATCCAGACGTTAACGTCATGCTGGCGTACGGTTTGCGCGGCGATCTGAAAGTCGGCAGCATGGGAAATCCGATGAACGAGCCCTTGAAACAGGATAACATGATTTCCCTGGAACTCTCTTTCCCCATCCCGCTTTTTTATCGTGGGAACCAGGCTGCTAAAACTCAGGAAATGGGAGCGATGCTGACTCAAAGTCAGAATGTCTATCAGAAAATCCGCCTGGAAAAACGGCGGGAGTTGGACCAAATTTACGCACATTGGAAATCAAAACTCGATAATTATCATACGACGGTTGAACGCATTTTACCCGCAGCCGATAATCTCTGGAATTCAACCTTGAATGACTACAGAGCCGGCAAAGTGACGATCATGAACCTGGCGCAGGCTCGCATGAGCCTGGTGATGGCTCGTATGGATGCAGCCATGCTGCTGGCGGATACCTGGGCTCTGCGTGGACAGTGGCAGGCTGCGTTGGGAATGCCGCTGGTCGAATCCAAGGAAGGAAATTAACCATGACGCAATCGAAATCCCGGCTGGTGGGATGGCTGGTTTTAATCGTAGTCATCAGCATTGCACTCTATCTCTACTTCGGGCTGATTCATAATAAAGACACTCAGAACTCTCAACCGCCTGCGGCGAAAGAGGTCTACACCTGCCCCATGCATCCGGAGATCATACGGGATAATCCTGGTGATTGCCCTATCTGCGGCATGAAATTGGTGATCATGAAAACCGCCGACAGTACCGTAACGAATCCGTCATCTCAACCGGAATCGAAATCCGCTGAATCCAACGAGGCTGTGAAATATCAGTGCCCCATGCATCCAGCGATCATCCGGGATCAACCGGGTGACTGCCCCATCTGCGGCATGAAACTGGTCCAGATGAAGAGTACTTCCCAGAACCAGGGAACGTCTCATCCCTCGGATCCCAAGAGGATCGCATTCTATCGCTCACCGATGGATCCCAAACAGACTTCACCGACGCCCCGCAAGGACGAGATGGGGATGGACTATATTCCAGTCTATGAAGAAGAGGCTTCCGGCGGTGGGGGCAACGTATCCAACCGCGTTGAGGTCACTATCGATCCATCGCGGCAGCAATTGATCGGACTCCGTACAGCCACTGTCATGCACAGCGATATCAGCTCTGACTGGCGTACCGTCGGAGTCGTCCAGATCAATCCCACCAAAGTGACGAAAACGAACGTCAAAGTATTTGGCTACGTGGAAAAAGTTTTTGCAGATTTCGTCGGCAAATCCGTACGACGCGGCGAACCCCTTTTCACCTACTACAGCCCCGATCTCCTGGCGGCACAGCAGGATTACCTGCTTGCTCATAAGGCGAGCCGCTCAGGCGGCGTCGATGCGTCAAACGACAGTCTGATGCTTTCCGTGGTGCGCCAGAAACTGATGCTCTGGGACGTCTCTCAAGTAGACATTATTCGGCTTGAACAGACCGGAGCGGCAACCAGGGCGTTGACCATTGTTTCGCCGGTTACCGGAGTTGTCACGGCAAAAAACATTGTCGCGGGTTCATCCATGAATCCCGGTGACGCAGCATACGAAATCACTGACCTGAATTCGGTTTGGGTCCTCGCCGATGCTTACCAATCCGATGCAGCTAACATCAAAATCGGTATGTCAGCCACTATAACTTTGCAATCCTTGCCGCATCGTATCTTCAAGGGAACTGTAGCGTTTGTCGATCCGTTGCTGGATCCACAGAGTCGTACATTTAAAGTTCGAATCAACGTCGATAATTCCAGCGGCGAGCTGAAGCCCGAAATGTTTGCAGATATCGAGCTTCAGAGTTCAGGACATGATGCGCTGACGATTCCGGCAGATGCCATCATCCCATCCGGAAGAACGAATATGGTTTTTGTCGCCCTTAGCGAAGGCAAATTCCAGCCTCGAGCAGTAAAGTTGGGTGAGAAATCCGGCGACCGCGTCGAGGTTATAGAAGGGCTCAGCGAGGGCGAAAATGTCGTTACACGCGCGAATTTCTTGATAGATTCCGAGTCCTCGCTCCGCTCTGCACTGGCTGCCGTGGGAGGGAATTAGCATGTTGCAGCGGATTATTCGCTTTTCCGCCGAGAACAAGTTCCTCGTAGTCGGAGCCACGTTGGTTGCGCTGATGATCGCATTCTGGACCATGCAGCGCATTCCGCTGGATGCATTGCCCGATCTTTCAGACACACAGGTGATTGTGTATTCCAAGTGGGATCGCAGTCCGGACATTCTTGAAGATCAGGTGACTTACCCGATCATCAGTGCCCTACTCGGTGCGCCCAAGGTTAAGGCAATCCGCGGATTCTCAGATTTCGGCTACAGCTATGTCTACGTGATTTTCGAAGACGGCACGGACATCTACTGGGCGCGAACACGCGTGCTCGAATACCTTTCCAAGATCACTTCGCAACTTCCCGCCGGCGTGAAGACTGAATTGGGGCCAGATGCAACAAGTCTTGGATGGGTTTTTCAATACGCCCTGCTGGACTCTACCGGGAAGAATAGCAGTGATGAGTTGCGCAGTTACCAGGATTGGTTTTTACGGTACGAGGTTCAGAGCGTACCCGGTGTGGCAGAGGTGGCTACAGTTGGTGGTCAGGTGCGGCAGTACCAGATAACAGTCGATCCGAATAAACTTGCCAATTACGGTTTGCCGCTGGACAGGGTGGTCGAGGCGGTCCGCAAGGGCAACAACGACGTAGGCGGTCGCCTCGTGGAAATTTCCGGCCGTGAATATATGGTGCGTGGTCGAGGGTATGTGAAATCCATCGGTGATCTCGAGAGTCTCGTCCTCAAATCGGAGAATGGCACGCCGATCACAGTCAAAGACGTCGCGACTGTGCAATTAGGCCCGGAATTGAGACGTGGTATCGCCGATTACAACGGCAAAGGGGACGTTGTCGGTGGTATCGTGGTTATGCGTCAGGGAGAGAACGCGCTGAACGTGATTAATCGCGTGAAAGCCAAATTGGAGGATCTTAAGCCTTCGCTACCGCCCGGTGCGACGATTATCACCACGTATGACCGCTCGGAACTGATTGATCGAGCGATTGATACGGTGAAAAGCAAGCTCATTGAAGAAATGATCGTCGTTGCGCTCATCATCCTTTTGTTCCTCTGGCATATTCCTTCTGCGTCAATTCCGATTGTAACCATACCTGTGAGTGTAGCGCTGGCATTCATTCCCATGTACTTAATGGGGCTCACTGCCAACTTGATGTCGCTTGCCGGTATCGCGATTTCCATCGGTGTCCTCGTGGATGGAGCGATTGTGGAGGTGGAGAACGCGTACAACAAGATCTATCACTGGCAGGCAGCCGGGTCAAAAGGTGATTTTTACAAGGTGCGACTTGAAGCCCTGATGGAAGTGGGACCTTCAGTATTCTTCTCGCTGCTCGTGATAGCGGTTGCCTTCATGCCCATCTTTACGCTGGTAGATCAGGAAGGTCGTCTGTTTAAGCCGCTTGCCTATTCGAAGAATCTTGCCATGGCGATTGCCGCGATTCTCGCCGTTACGCTTGATCCGGCAATGCGGATGATGTTCGCGCGCATTAAACCGTATCAGTTCAAACCCAAATTCCTCGCATGGACCGCCACCAAACTTGTGGTTGGAAAGTATTATTCCGAAGAAAAGCACCCCATCAGCAAGTTGATGCACAGGATCTATGACGGTCCTTGCCGTTTTGTGCTGCGACACCCCAAAGCCACGATTCTGGCGAGTTTCGTGATAGTGCTTCTGACCATTCCGGTCTATATGAAGCTTGGATCCGAATTCATGCCGCCGCTCCGGGAAGGATCTCTGCTGTACATGCCTTCTGCTGTGCAGCCGGGAATGTCCGTTGCCGAGGCGCAGCAAGCTCTGCAGGTACAAGATAAGTTGCTGATGACGATTCCCGAGATCGACCGTGTTTTCGGCAAGGCTGGTCGCGCGGAAACATCCACCGATCCCGCGCCATTCACCATGATGGAAACGACCATTCTTTTGAAGCCCGAATCGCAATGGCGCGAAAAGCCTCGTTGGTATTCAAGCTGGTCCCCGGAGTGGTTGAAAAGCGTCCTTCGCACCATGTGGCGTGACCGGATTACGGAAGCTGAATTGGTCGCCGAATTGGATGAGACGCTGCAGTTGCCAGGCATCAGCAACGCCTGGACGATGCCGATTAAGGCTCGTCTCGACATGCTGTCAACGGGGATTCGCACACCCGTGGGCATTAAGGTATCGGGCGCCGATCTCGCTACCATTCAGCAAATCGCCGTAAATATCGAGACCGCTCTGCAAAAGGTTCCGGATACTCGCAGCGTCTATGCGGAACGCGTTGCGGGTGGCTACTTCCTTGATTTCGTATTGAAACGAGATCGACTGGCTCGTTATGGCCTCTCTGTTGATGATGCCAACATGATGGTCATGACCGCAGTCGGCGGCGATAATCAAACCACCACCTATGAAGGTCGGGCGCGCTATGGTGTGAATGTTCGCTATGCTCGGGACTTCCGAAACGATCTCAATGCCCTGCGTCGTGTTCTGATTTCCCTGCCCGATGGCAAGGGACAAATTCCCATGGAGGAGATCGCTGACATTAATTTGGTGGAAGGTCCGTCGATGATTCGAGACGAGAACGGTCTCCTGGCGGGCTATGTCTTCGTGGACTTCGACCCTTCCAAAGTGGACGTCGGGCGGTATGTTGAGAATGCGAAACAGGCAGTAGCTGCCTCCGTGACAACTCCCGCCGGCTATTCGTTAGTTTGGAGTGGGCAGTACGAAAATATGTTACGAGTGCAGGAACGGCTGAAGTTCATTGTGCCTCTTACGCTGGTGTTGATCTTCGCCTTGCTCTATATGAATACCAAATCGGGATTCAAATCCCTGGTTGTGATGCTCGCAGTTCCGTTTTCAGCGGTCGGCGCGATCTGGTTGCTGTATCTGCTCGGATACAACATCTCCATCGCGGTTTGGGTTGGCATGATTGCGCTGTTAGGTCTCGATGCAGAAACCGGAGTCTTCATGCTGCTCTTTCTCGATCTCTCGCATGCTGAGGCGAAAGCCAAAGGACTACTCCGTACTACCGGCGATCTGACGGAAGCAATCGTGCATGGCGCCGTAAAACGAGTTCGCCCCAAGGCGATGACGGTCTTCGCCGCGTTTCTCGGATTGCTGCCAATCATGTGGTCAACGGGAACTGGGTCGGACGTCATGAAGCGCATCGCCGCTCCCATGGTCGGAGGTTTGATCACCTCATTTGCCATGGAACTTCTGGTCTATCCCCCTATCTACTATCTGTGGAAGCGGAAGGAAGTTGTTCCTGGAGAGCCGACGTCACCCGAAGTGGTAACCTCGATGCCTGTTGCCTGATCGTATGGTCGCAGGGCACCGGCGCCGACCTGATGAAACCGATCGCAGCTCCGATGATCGGCGGGCTGCTGACTTCAGCGGTGCACGTTCTGATCGTCACTCCGGTGATCTTCGCTCTGATGAAAGAGCGTGAAATGAAAAGAGGCGAGCTGAAACCGGCAGAAATGCATTTTTAAGGAAACCCTTCGTAGCTGAGAATAAACAGGGCGCAGCATGCTGCGCCCCGTTTTTCTCGTGACTCGTGACTCGAAACTCGTACTACTTCAGTAAAACCATTTTCCCTGTCAGCATAGTCGGGGTCGCCCCTGACCCCGACGCTGACAGTCTGTAGAGATAGACACCGGAGACCAGCTCTGACCCATCAAACGTCACCTCGTGCGATCCCGCCTCCCTCCAGCCGTTGATTAACGTGGTAACCAACCGCCCGGAAACGTCGAACACCTCCAACGTTACGAGACTGTTCGCAGGCAGATCAAAACAGATGATCGTAGTGGGGTTGAAGGGGTTGGGAAAGTTCTGCTCCAAGCGATACTCTGACGGCAGCGGCGCGCCGAAAGCGGTTGCGACCGGCTGCTGCCAGTTGGGCAGGTCGGTAGCGGAATATTTGATGGTGGCGTAGTCGCTACCGGTTCCTATTCCCCTGCTATAACCTGTTACGTAGGCGTTGCCGTTGCCGTCCACCTCCAGGCTGGTAGCATAATCATCGCCGTTACCAGACCCCTGGTAGCGCGCCACCCACTCCTGAACTCCGGCGGAATTGTACTTGATGCTGGCGTAGTCTTCATTAGTCTCCCCGCTTCCAGGACTATAACCTGTTACATAGACGTTGCCGCTGCCGTCCACCGCCAGGCTGGTAGCCTCATCATAGTCGTTACCAGGCCCATTATAGCGCGCCACCCACTGCTGAACTCCGGTGGAATTGTACTTGATGGTGGCGTAGTCGTAACCAGTCCCGCCTCCATCACTCCAACCCGTTACGTAGACGTTGCCGCTGCCGTCCACCGCCAGGCTGTTAGCACTATCAACGTCGTTATCAGTCCCGTTGTAGCGCGCCACCCACTCCTGAACCCCGGAGGAATTGTACATCATGGTGGCGTAGTCTCGATTAGTCCCACTTCCATAACTATAACCTGTTATGTAGATGTTGCCGCTGCCGTCCACCGCCAGGCTGGTAGCCTCATCAGGGTCGCTACCAGGCCCGTTGTAGCGCGCCACCCACTGCTGAACCCCGGAGGAATTGTACTTGATGGTGGCGTAGTCGCCATTAGTAGCGCTTCCCCAACTATAACCCGTTACGTAGACGTTGCCGCTGCCGTCCACCGCCAGGCTTCTAGCCCAATCATCGCGATTACCAGGCCCGTTGTAGCGCGCCGCCCACTCCTGAACTCCGGCGGAACTGTATTTGATGGTGGCGTAGTCGTCATAAGTCCCGCTTCCCCAACTATAACCCGTTACGTAGACGTTGCCGCTGCCGTCCACCGCCAGGCTTGTAGCATAATCATCGCCGTTACTAGGCCCGTTGTAGCGCGCCACCCACTCCTGAAATCCGGCGGAATTGTACTTGATGGTGGCGTAGTCGTCATCAGTCCCGCTTCCATGACTATAACCTGTCACGTAGACGTTGCCGCTGCCGTCCACCGCCAGGCTTGTAGCATAATCATAGATGTTTCCCGGTCCGTTGTAGCGCGCCACCCATTCTGGCGGCTTCAGTTTACAAAAAACTAACTGATCGCTATCCCAGATGGTGTTGGGGTAGATGCCGATATTGGCAGTCAAGACATAATTACCCATGGGCGATGCTGCTGGAGCGGTTTGCATAAAAGATCGTTGGATGGTTTGCCCCGCGGTAATCCCTGCCGTCCAAGGTTGCAGCGTCACGCGCTGTTCCCCATCCGGCGCGGTAATAACGCACCACAAGGTACATTGCTGGGGTGTGGATTCATGGTTGGTCACAGAAACTTGATAGTTGAACGATCCCCCTTCCGGAGGGATCTCGGTGGGATTAATCAGTGGCGTGACTTGGACGGTGAGATACTGAGCGAAAGCGATAGTGGCGGTTACCAGCAGAACCGCAAGAATAGAGAAATGAGAACAGCGCATGGTGGTCTCCTAAAAGAAAAGAATTGATGATTATACTCGATGGGGTAGCGTCAGTGAGTATAAAAAGGTAGTAGAACGCCAACCTACCTCAAGAATATACACAACTATTTCCCAAAAGTCAAGCAAATAAATCGGCGGTGGAAAGAAATTCATGAAATTTTGATCAGATAAAACCAATGAAAGCAAAAAAGCGACCCACCGGCCGCTTTATTCTTCTATCTTCAATCTCCAATTATTGGCAAATCTTCCCTACAACCGACAGAAACAGACACGTATACACCCCCACGATCACGTCGTCAATCATAATGCCCCAACCGCCGGGGAGTTTCTGCGACACACGCGCCGGAAAGGGTTTCCACACGTCTAAGGCGCGGAAGATCAAGAAGGAAGCGATATAAACGGGGATGGTTCTGGGCAGAAACAACAGCGAGATCCACTGCCCCACGAACTCATCGAAGGTTGCTTGCTTGGGGTCATGGCCGTAGGTGTTCTCCATCTGGGTGCAGATGGGCACGCCGATGAAGAAGGTCACGACCACCAGGATAATCTGCGTGGTCGGTCGGAGCGGTGGCAGGAGTATCCAAATCAAAAGAGCAGCCAGGCTGCCCACCGTCCCCGATGCCACCGGAGCGTACCCCGTCCCCAACCCGCTGCCGATGGCTTTAATGATGAATTTCAAAAATGTCCCCCGCTGAATGATAACCTGTCAGGTTGAGTTGCGAGTCTCGTAGCGGCTGCCGGTAATGTAAATAATCCCCGAAACCACCGTGACCAGCATACAGATGATGAAAAGAATATGTACGATTGAAATGAGGAACTTGTCTCCGGGATAGTAGGCAGCGCTTTCGGGAACAACCCGGCTGAAATGGCGGAAGTTAAGCAGGACCAGGGTGATGATGATGGTGAACAGTTGAGTGGTGGTTTTGGCTTTGCCCCACATGCTGGTAATCAAAGGCGTTTCCTGCTTGACCGCCCAGATGCGCAGCACTGTGATGCCGATTTCGCGCACGGCGATAATCGCCACCCAGACCGCCAGATAGGTGGCAACGCCCGCAAACTCTTCTCGCAGCACGATAGTGACGAAAGCTGACAAGGTGAGCAATTTATCGGCTAAGGGATCGGCGAATTTGCCAAATGCGGTAACCAGATTAAATTTTCGAGCCAGTCGGCCGTCCAGGTGGTCGGTCAGTGCGGCAATTATGAAAAAAAGCGTGCCCAACATCTGCCAGATCAGGTCATGGGAGAGGACCAGAACGACGATCACGGGCGCCAGAAGCAAGCGAAGTCCTGTCAAGATATTGGGCAGGTTTACAATCATGGCGTCAGCTGAGCTGGTTGACTGGCGTTTAAGCATCTTTGCATGATGCTCTTTACTGCCTTGTAGGGGCGCATGGCCTGCGCCCGTTTGTCCCGAATAGAGTACCCGCTGAAGACGTTTTTTACTTGGTTACTTGGTTACTTATTCACTTGTTTACAACCCGGGTGCGGCCAGTTTTTTACCCTGACCGCACCACAGAATTATACTCGCGAGGTTCCCCTATTTCTCCCCGCAACGCTTCAGGATCTCTTCCCAATTCTCATCGACTTCCTGCTGCAGTTCTGCGATGACGTGCTGGTTTTCGGGACGGAAGAGGTGACGGAAGCGACCCTGCGGTTTCAGGAAATCCTCGATGGGAAGCTTTTCCTTCGGCTTGAAGTTCAGCTTCCACACGCCATTATCCACTTCAAAACTGGGCCAGAAACAGGTCTTGGCTGCCAGCCGGGACATGTTGATGGTTTCTTTTTCCTCGTACTTCCACCCCGGTACGCAGGGCGCCAGCACGTTGATGAAAGCCGGTCCTTCGACTTCCAGAGCCTTTTCAAACTTGCGGCTCAGATCCTTCCAGTTATCAGCCGTCGCCTGAGCAACGTAAGGGATATGGTGAGCCGCCATGATGGCGGTCAAATCCTTACGACGTCCGGTTTTCCCCGAAGACAGCTTGCCTACGGGGGTCGTGGTGGTGTTGGAACCGCGCGGCGTGGACGACGAACGCTGATTTCCGGTGTTCTGGTACGCTTCGTTGTCATAACAGATGTAAACCATGTTATGGCCGCGTTCCATGGCGCCGGAAAGCGATTGCAAACCGATGTCATAGGTTCCGCCGTCGCCGCCAAAGCAGATAAATTTGAAGTTTTCTTTGACCTTGCCGCGGCGCTTTAATGCCAGATAGGCTGCTTCGACTCCGGAAACCGTGGCAGCCACGTTTTCGAAGGCGTTATGGATGAAGCTGCACTTCCACGCCGAGTAAGGATATATGGTGGTGGATACTTCAAGACAGCCGGTGGCGGATCCAACAACCAGGTAATCTTCGGTTGAACGAACTGCCAGGCGAGCGATCCCCGGTACTCCACATCCCGGGCAGAGCCGGTGTCCAGCGGAAAGCCGCTCAGGTCTTAAAGCCAGGTCCTTTAGTTTAGCCATTCTATCTCCAGATTGCGATTTTCTTAATTTGTGTCTGACGTTGCTGTTTCTTCGAGATTGCGCTATTCTTTCAGGTTCAGATAACCGACGCGGCGCTTGAAGCTCTTCTTGACCACCGCTTCCTTCAGGTCATCGAATACGGACAGGATGTGTTCAGGTTCGATCGGCTTCCCACCCAGACCGTAGATGTAATTGCACATCATCGGAGCCGGATGAATGCCGTATAGCGCCGACCTGACTTCAATGTGTACCGGACCGCCATCCCCACCGTAGGCGATAGAGCGATCCATGACCGCGCAGGCTTTCAGACCTTTCAAGGCTTTGGCCAGTTCTTCATGGGGGAAGGGGCGGAAAACCCGCAATTTGATCATACCGGCTGCGACGCCACGGCTGCGCAGATCGTCGACGACCATACGGACTGAACCGGCAGTAGAACCCAGAACGACCACGGCGAATTCCGCGTCATCCATTTTATAAGCTTCGAAGAATTCGTAGCACTCGGTGCTGTTGAAAGTCTTCTTGAACTCGCGCCCCACGTCGAGAATGACTCCGGCGGATTTATTGAAGGCTTCAAGTTGAGTCGCTTTATGCTCGAAGTAGAAGTCCGAGAAGTTCAAGGCTCCGAGGGTCAGAGGTTTTTTGGTATCCAGAAGTGTATAGCGTGGCTTGTATTCACCGACGAACTTCTTCGCCTTGTCATCATCGAAGATCGTTACGGTTTCGACACCGTGACTGATGATGAAACCGTCCAGAGTCACCATCACTGGCGTCAGTACCTCAGGATGCTCGGCGATGCGGATGGCTTGGAGAGTATTTTCGTAGGCTTCCTGCGCATTTTCGCTGAAAATGTGAATCCAGCCGGCATCGCGAACGCCCATGGTGTCGGAATGGTCACCCTGGATATTGATGGGTCCGGAGAGCGCCCGATTGACCACCGGCATGACGATGGGCAGCCTGTATGAGGAAGCGATGTACAGGATTTCAAACATGAGTGCCAGTCCGCAGGCGGAGGTGGCGGTCATGGATCGGGCTCCTGCCGCCTGTGCGCCAAGGGTGGCGGACATGGCAGAATGCTCGGATTCGACCAGAACCATTTCGCTGTCAACTTCGCCGCCCGCCACGAAGTCGGCGAATTTCTGCATCATTGAAGTCTGGGGTGTGATTGGGTAGGCGGCGACGACGTCAGGATTGATCTGTTTCATGGCGTAGGCGACCGCTTCATTACCTGTTAGAGCCAATATTTGCGGCATTGCATGTACCTCTATTGCAGCTTAAGTTTTTTCGATGGTTGGTTAGTATGGGTGATCCCCACTCTTATTTCTTCACCATGACGATGGCTTTTTCCGGTTTGGTGGGACATTCCGTCGAGCAGATGGCACAGCCCTTGCAATGAACGTAATCAATGTCGACCACCTTGCCATCCTTGACCAGAATCGAGCTGTCCGGGCAGTAGACCCAGCAGAAGAAGCACTGAATGCAAATCTCCGCATTGAAGACTGGCTTGAAAGTGCCCCAGGTTCCGGTGACGTATTTTTCTGCGTTGCCGGCTTCTTCGATTAAGCCGCCGATCGGCAACTCCTTGTATTTTGCGTCGAAGTATTTCTTCATTCTGATTTTACCTCCTTGGAGGCGTCCATGATGCAGAGAACGTTTCCTTCAAGTATCTCGCTTTTAAATTTTCCTTTGAATTTTTCTTTGAAGTCCGCAGCCACCGATTCAGGCGGCAGCATTTTGGTGACGCCAAGCAGAGCTCCAATCATCGGCGTGTTGGGAATGGCTTTACCGAGGTGGCGCAGCGAGATGCCAGTCGCATCGATGGTGAACAACTTCCGTCCCTGCAGCTTCATCTGAGCCCGAATATTCTTCGGCGTAGCCGGTGTATTGATGATCAGGATGCCATCGTCCTTCAGACCTTCTGTAACGTCGATTGCTTCCAGCAGCGATGGGTCCAGGACGATGACCACGTCAGGCGATGTTACCTGCGAGTGGTGCATGATCCGCTGATCAGAGATGCGGGTAAAGGCTTTAATCGGAGCACCCTGGCGTTCGCTGCCATATTCCGGAAAAGCCTGGATCTGCTTGCCCAGAGCCATCGCAGACTCGGCAAGCACCTTCGACGCCGTCACGGCTCCCTGACCTCCACGACCGTGCCAGCGAATTTCCAGCATGTTTTTACCAGTATTTGTCATTTATTCCTCTATGGTTATGCTCTCATGATTCAGGGGAGGTTAATCCACACTGAATCGCGGTATTGCGCTTGTTTTCTAATGGATGAGTTTGCACCTTTCTTCACATATCCCACTTTTCACGCATTACAGGTTCTTTAGTTCCTTTTACCTACCAATTTGGCGAAATAACTTGCTGAACATCTATTTTGAACTTAAAACTACACGATATTATTTTTCATTCGTAATTCGTAATTGATTATAGTTCTCCACGTCCTTGCAGCGCTCGGGTTAGCGTCGCCTCATCGGCAAACTCCAGTTCCGACCCCACCGGCACGCCGCGGGCAATGCGCGTCACCTTGACGCCGGTCGGTTTAAGTCTCTGCGCTACCAAAAGAGCCGTGGTTTCCCCCTCGGACGTCGGATTGGTGGCGATGATGACTTCACGCACCTGATCCCGCCGGATACGATGGACCAGCTCTTCGATGTGCAAGTCACTCTCATTCTGCCGGTCCAGCGGAGCCAGCACGCCTCCCAATACGTGGTACAGCCCAGAAAAAGCCTGCGATTTCTCCAATGGCAGAATGTCGGTGGCTTGTTCGACCACGCAGATCATTTGCTGATCCCGGCGTGTGTCCGAACAGATGGCGCAGCGTTCGCCTTCAGAGATATTGAAGCAACTCGAGCACAGCTGCAGTTTTGCCTTGACGTCCAGAATCGCCTGAGCCAGCAGATTCGCCTGGTCCGTTGATTGCTTCAAAATGTGAATCGCCATCCGCTGCGCGGATTTTTTACCAATTCCGGGCAGTTTGGCTAACTGATCCGCTAAGGTTTGTAAGGTCGGTGGAATACCTGACATATAAAGTACCTAAAATTCTGCTTCCTTTCGGATCCGGAAAATCCGATCAAGGTGTTGTGTAGGGGCGCATGGCATGCGCCCAGTGTTTTCATTTGCCCCATTCATGGGGCTAGTCAGACGTAGCACATTGCTTCAGCGATGTGCGCCCCACTTGATGGAGGCTGGGTTGCCCTCAACCCAGCTCTATTTGCCGCGGTGTGCGGGAATGGTTCGGGTCGGAGCGACCCCAACTATATCACGCACGTAGGAGCACAGCGTGCTGTGCCCTGTAACGGAATATAATTACAGTATAAACAAAATCTTGCCCGCGCCCACGAGGCATCTGCCAGAAACTGTACTCTTAAAACCCTGGAATTTTAAATCCCGGCGGCAACCCGCCCATCAGACCGCCTGCCACGGAAGACATACGTTGATCGGCAACTTCCTTGGCGTTCTTCAGAGCCTGATTGACTGCGGCAGTCACCAGGTCTTCCAACATTTCCACTTCATTGGGATCGATGACTTCCGGATCGATCTTGATGGAGATGATCTCCTGTTTGCCGGAGGCTTTTACCGTGATTACCCCTCCTCCCGCGCTCGCTTCGACAATGATCTGCTCAAGTTCCGCCTGAGCTCTCGCCATGTTTTCCTGAAGCTTCTGCGCCTGCTTCAGCAGACCGTCCATCCCACCGAATCGTTTCATTTTATGTCAACCTTGGTTGTTGTCTGAATTACGCGATGCGCTTCGCCCCCAGAGTACGGATCAACTCGGTTTCCAGCGGATCGTCATCCTGCACGCTTCTGGGGAGCTCCGCAGCTTCGCTTTTAGTGACTCGTTCAAACCGCAGCCGCGCCGGACTGCCGAAAACGACCTCCAGCCCTGCATCCAAACTGCCTGAAGCAGCAACCTTGATCAGTCGCTCCAACTGCATATCGTGCAGGTCGCTCCCGAAGCCGACCACCAGGGTATTGTCTTCCAACCTTTGCGGATGCCCCAGCTTGATCTGGCATGCCAGCGGAATCCTGCCTTCGCAAACGCGATCCACCAGTTCGAGCCAACGGGACCGGATGGATCCAAGCTCCAACGGGATAATCCCACCCATCGTGGCTTTGATCATTGTAGCAGCGGGTGGATTGTCCGGCGATGCCGCGTTGGGTGACGGTGGTGGGGGCATCGTAGGAGCGGGAGTCGCTGCTGCGGGAGTTCTGGTTTTTTCCCGAGGCGCCGGTGTTGGCGGCTTGGATTCTCGTCCCGGAGGCGGGTTTTCGCCTCGCATTTCGTTGATCAATTCTTCGATCTGCGCAGTCCGATCCAGAGTCGCCAGCCGCAACAGGGTCAGTTCCAACTTCAAGCGCGGATTGGGGTGGCGCCGAATGTCCGTAAAAGCATCCTGCAGGATGGCCAGAATGCGCAATAAATCATTGATATTGAAATCAGCTGCCGCGTCCAGATAGCGCTTACGCACGTCCGCGGGAGCTTCGATGAATTCAGCGATCTGAGCATTCCGGGCTTTTATGAAATTCAGAAAATGTTCCAGCAGACTGTGCAGGAACTCGCGTGGGCTCTGCCCGCGGGCATCCACTTCTTCGACCAGGGCGAAAACGGCTTCCGGTTTTTTCTCCAGGAACAGGTCTGATACCCGAAAGAAAAGGTCTTCCGGGACCATCCCCAGGGCATTGCGTACTTCATCGACCGTGATGCCATCCGGAGCGAAGGTAGTCATCTGGTCCAGCAGACTCTGAGCATCGCGCATGGCGCCGTCAGCCCGTCTGGCGATCAGTTCCAAAGCTTCATCATCGGCTTTGACTTGCTCCACGTCGCAAATATGGCGCAGGTGGCTGAAGATTTCCTGAACGGACAGGCGGCGGAAGTCAAAACGCTGGCAGCGTGATAATATCGTGGCGGGCACACGACTGATTTCCGTCGTGGCAAAGATAAAGATGGCGTGTTCCGGAGGTTCTTCCAATGTTTTCAGCAAGGCATTAAATGCCTCGATGGTCAACATGTGAACCTCGTCGATGATGTAGATTTTCTTCCGCAGCGCTGCCGGATTAAAATGGATGTTATCGCGCAGGTTACGGATTTCTCCGACGCCGCGATTGGAGGCGCCATCGATCTCCAACACGTCCAGGCTGCGCCCCTCGGGAATCTCCTTGCAGGCAATGCACTGATTGCAGGGGTTCGCCGTGGGACCGTTGACGCAGTTGATAGCCTTGGCGAGTAATCGCGCCGTGGTGGTCTTTCCAATCCCCCGTGGGCCCGCGAAAATAAAGGCGTGCGCGATGCGTCCGGCTTTCAGAGCGTTCTGCAGGGTTCTGGATACGCTTTCCTGCCCAACGACTTCGGCAAAGGTTTGAGGCCGCCACTTGCGAGCGGTTACCAGGAAAGACACGAAATGACTCTCTTAAATTGAGCGATAGATTAAATGGCTGTGCCCTATCTTCGATTTTACGCCGTCGTTTCACCGACTGGTCGCCGATTCCGGGCAAGCTCCCCCGCGGCACATCGAGTTGTCACTGACCGCTGCTCCCTTCCAGGCCTGACGGGGTTGGGTGGAACCAGATTGCGCGGGACTTGACCTTCAACATCACGTGCCGGCCGGATCCGGAGGCGAAAAAACCTTGGTATAGGTATTCAGCCCCGCTGTAGCGGATTTCGGGTTCAGGGCACCGCTAACTCCCCACCTAGCACAGCCAATAGTGCGGTGATAGCCTTCCTTGGTCTACCACCGATCGGTGGAGCTGAGCGGGATCGAACCGCCGACCTATACGTTGCGAACGTATCGCTCTCCCAATTGAGCTACAGCCCCGATGAACATTGGTTTCAGGTTGCTTATAAAATAACACTCCAGAGCGGAAAAGTCAACCGATTTGCCGCTCAAATCTCACGCTTGATTAAGGGAATTTTCTTTCGGCTTTCGGTATTAGAGAGGCTGATATTCGCCGCTCAATCCTGACCGGAATCGAGGCGATGGGCTGCAACGGATCAACGGATTAGATTTGAGCATGGGACGCAGGATAGATTCGAGGTGAACCCATTGATGAGTCAACCACCTATTATTTGTTTGAAGTATTTATTTATAAAATAATTAGCTCTACGTTTTCCCGTGAGAGAAGAATTGGCAGACATTCTCGGCGCCTGCCACAGGCTGTGCAGCTCGATTCATGTTAATCTTTTAGATAAACTGACATTTCCGGCATTCAAATTGCATATAGGGTTGTGGATTAAATAAACTGGCTGGGGGAAGATGATGTTGGAAACGATTTTAGAACGGCGCGCTACCGCAGAAGAGCACTATCGCCGGGGGCTGCGCCTGAAGGGGGAGGGTTACCTGCTGGAGGCAGAGCAGGAGTTCAAGCTTTCCATGGAAGTGGATCCTGCCTATTTCGATCCTCTCCTGGAAATTCTGATTGAACAGGAAGAAACTGGGGTTTCTGAAGATATCCGAACTGACGAGTTGTTGCGTAGAGCGGATCAGAAGTATCGGCTTGGGATGGCGTTGCTCAAACACAAACGCGCCGAGAAAGCGATCCGTCACCTGAATGACGCCTGTCAGTCGGAGTTGGATAATGCCAAGTACCTGGTCGGCCTTGCTGAGGCTCTGGCGGATTGCGGCCGTCTCAAAGAAGCCAAGGAAAACCTGCGCATCGCCGCCGAACTCCACGGCGGTTCCGATCCCCTGAGATATCGCGCCAGGGCGCACCTTTTATTGAGTGAAATGCATTTAAAGGATGGCCATCTGCGCAGGGCGCGCCGACGCGTAATGATGGCGCACTCGCTGGACCCCAAAAACGAAGATATTGCCCTGATGTTCAAGCGGGTCAAAATCGGTCCGATCCAGCGCATGTTCCTGGTTTCGCATCACAAAGACAAGGAACGCCAGAAATATCAGGCGCAAGCCGCCGCGCTCTCTAAAGCCGCGCAGAAATAAATCCACGATCTATTTTTCAATCGATGCAGGGGCGCAGCATGCTGCGCCCTTACTGTTGCTCGCCGCTCGCGCACCCCTCCCCCTGAGCGCACGAAATCTCTCAAAATCACTTGACAAAGACCCCTATATTTTATATATTATCCGACAAATCAAGAAACAATCCTCTCGATAGAAGGAGTAAATCATGAAAAAGACAGCTTTAGTTCTCGTGATTTTGCTGGTGGTGGCGTTAATCGTACCATCGGCTCATGCAAAGATGAAAATTGGGTTGGGTGGTAATGTTGGTTTAAATATTTCCACCATGGTGAGCGATGCACAGGGTTTTGATACAAATAAAAAATCCCGTAATGGCTTCGTTTTGGGAGGGGTCGCAGAATTCCACTTTTCTGACTTCATTTCACTTCAGCCCGAAATGCGTTATGCAATGAAAGGTCTCAGACAAGAAGTCAGCGATCAGGGGTTCTACTATAAAGCTAAATACAACTATGACTATCTAGAAATTCCAGTCTACTTAAAAGTTACCATCCCAACTGGGATTGCTTTCGGTCCGCATGCTTTCGCTGGTCCAGTTGTTGGAATCAAATTAAGTTCAAATTATGATGTCAGCACAAACATCCCAGCGAATCAACTACCGCAGGGTACCCTGACCGGAGATGGTACCATTGCCGACCAGAATAGTATAGATTTTGGTTTAGGGTTTGGTGCTGGCGGTCATTTCGATTTTGGAGCGCACGGAATCTCCCTGAGTTTCGTTTACAATCTTGGTTTGACCAATGTTGACGGATCTGAAGGCGCCGAAAGTATGCAAAACCGTTGCCTCTCGATCATAGCAGGATACGTCTACACGTTCAACAAGTAATCTGCTGAGCAGGATAAAAGTAAGCGGTCAGGACGCAAGTCCTGACCGCTTTTTATTTGACACCGTAACGTAGGGGCACAGCGTGCTGTGCCCCTACATTTTGCTCCCTGGCTTTGATTTATTCAAATGCAATCGCCTGTCATTCCGACTTGTTCGGAATCCGACAGGCGATTCGTTAATTCGTTTCTTAGGAACTCTAAGCTTTAATTCGTTATCTCCAACATGATCAGCTTGCGGTTCAATTGCTGCTGCTTGATCTTGGCATTGGCGTATTTGCCGCTGAAGGCTGTCTTAATGTCCCGGTACAGGTCCCTCGCCTGCTGGTATTTGTCCGCCTTAGCCCAGAGCAGGTAATCCAGCGTTTGATCCGTCGCCACGTTCTCCTTGCTGCGGTTGGAACACGACTTGACCGCGTCGGCGACCGCAAACTGCAGGTCTTCAAGCTGATCCTGGTCGAACGTGCCGGTAATGTTGAAGATTACTTTGTATTGGATTCCCTTCTGCAGGTCGTCTTTCCAGTAAGCCATCACTCGGGAAAGCACCTTGTCGATGGCGTCTTTAATCGCCTCTTCCGTCACGACTTCGGGTGGAGCCGGACGATCGTACGAATATCCAGTCTCCGTCCCTAACAGCCTGCCGGTTGTGGTCTCGAAGGCGCGCACGGTCACTGAGGCTTTCCGGGTTTCCGTCGAACCCTGCATCCCTGTGGCGATGCTGACAGTATAGGTGACATAGACGTCCGAACCGATCGATTGAGCCACCTGCAGCGAGACGTCATCTCCCGCTCCCTTGATCAACTTCATGGTCGAACCGTAGTTGTTCAGGAAATCCTGCTGTTCCGGTACGATGACTTCGTAGCGCCGCGCGGTCAGATACGATTCGATGGAACGCGCCGCCTGCTTGAGTTCGCTCTGGTTGTCCAGAGCTTCCAGCGGATTTCCCCCTTTGGGCACTTCCGGCAGCACCAGGATCTGCGGAAGACCCAATTCAGCAGCCAGATCCGTCCCTGCAACGATCACTCCCAGCGTGACCAAATCCTCCTTGAGCAGTCCCACGTTGACCCGGAAAACCTTCTCGATCTTCAAAGATTTCCCATCAGCCATCTTGGCGCGCAGGGTAAAGTCCTGCGCTTCCCAGGCGATATACTTGTTGACGTTGTTCAAGTCGAAGAAATTCTGTTCCTGCAGTGCAAATCGGCTCTTTTCCTCAGGAGCGGTCAGAATGGGATCTGTTCCCATGTACAGGCAGAAGTACAACGCCGACTTCTTGGCGTCGTTGATCGCGTTGACCTCCTGCTCTTTTTTGCTGCCCGTACCGATGCCGGCAGCTTGAATCATCCATTCCGTGGGCGAGTAGGATTCCACGAAACTGGCTTGCCGGGATTGGGGCAGGTTTCCCTGTGCCATTGCATTGGGCGTCAGGAAAGAAGCAGCGATCAGAACGACCAGAACATATTTTAAGACAGAACGCATAAGTCCTCCGGGTATTCAAGTACAATATTATATCGTCAGGGAGATCCCGACGAGCTTATCTGTGTTTGAGGCTTCCAAACTAATTGCCCATGGCGCCTCGAGCCATCTTCAAGGGATCATAGCTTAGCGAAGGCAGCGACCAGGTCAGGTAAACCTGAAACCCCAAACCGCCGAACTGTGCTTTAGGGAGATCCCAATTCGAAACGTCTTGCTCCGCACCATCCGATTTATAGGTCCAAGACTTGGTTTCACCCGCTAACCGGTAGCCAGCGCCGACGCCCAGGTTCAGGTCATAGGAAAGCGCAATTTCCATGTTGGCGTTGAACACCATGATGAAATTGTCGATGCTCCAACTGTAGTCATGGGAAGTTCCATTATCCATCCCGCTGCCGGAAAAACTGTACGCAGTATATTCCCCCAAAGCTTCCAGGCCTAAGTGGAAGCGGTTGGCGTAGAACTTCTTGACCAACCCGCCGCCGACTCCCCAGTTCAAGCCGCCCGGTACGTCTTCACCGTACATTTTCCAACCCTTCAGCTGCCCGTATCCGGCTTCTCCAAAGAGCGCGAAATAAAACTGAGAGATGTTAGTGCTGCGCGCCAGATTGTAGTTGAACCAGAGTTGTCCGCCGTAGAAGTTGGTTTTGATGTCGTCATCAAACCAATTCAGCGTCTGACCATTCGATTCATAGGTGGCATTCTTTACTGTAAAAGGCAGGTAGACCAATCTGAAAGACAGATCGATCGGCAGCCGGGGGTGTTCAAGCGCCAACTGGCCCCTCTCGTACCTGCCGCCAATGAGTACCCGGGCTCGAGAATTTGCCGGTTTGTCACGGTTATCCGCCACTCTGGAAATCCTCACCATGCCCAGTTTCTTCTGCAGCATCGATCCGTCGGGTTTTTCGATGAATTCCGCCACGATGTACTTATCGTCAACTCCCAAGCCTTCCTTTTTACCCATACCGAATTCCACCCAGCCCGCCCCGGTATTGGTAATGGGGTTGGTGAGGCGAAACTCCTGGATCTCCTGCGTCGCCACCTTTAAATTCTTGGCTAACGCCTCGGCGGCAGTATAAAAAGCGTACTCTTCGCCTGACAGCGATTTCCCTGCGTAGCGGATGTTTGTTGCGCTAAGTTTAGCGAATCCACTTCCTGCCGCATCTTTTTTCGCGAGCAGTTGTACGCTGGATCCAATGGTGTCGGTTTTGATAGAAAACCATAAAATTCCGCCCTTCAGGTCGTAATTAACCGTGTTGGCGGATGCCGATTCATACTTTTTTGCTTCCGAGAGCACCGGCATATAGATGTAGGCTGAATTCATGATGGCTTTCAAGTCTTCAGCCGTGATGCCTGATTCTTTTGCTTTTTTTACGATGAAAGAGTTGCGCTCAACTTCGCTGACCAGATTCTGCGCGCGCATTTCTTTTTCTAGATCGACGAAGCGCATGATCTCAGGAGCCAGCACCTCGTTCATCATTTGCGCTAATGCGTCCAAATCCGTGACGCCGCGCGCCAATATCTGCTGCTTGAAATCAGCTAAAATCGCATCTGGTAGCGGATTATAATCGAAGCGGCTCATGCTCATTTCGTTATTAATAGCGTTGAGCAGGAATGCATCCTGATCGGCGTTTAGCTGGGCGCCACCCAATTTTAAGACCGCGTCAACGTAGGAGATGGATTTGCGCTGATATTTTGCCTGAGTGTCCTGAGCGTATGGTGTGTTGTAACTGACGGCAAGTATCAGAAACAGGATCAGACCGCTTAAAATTCCTCTGTGGCAGCGAAACCGCATGATGCCTCCGGTGTTGGGTTGAAATACTTGGTAATTTTAAACTTATTTGTCTATTTTGGGCAACAATTAATGAAAGGTTGAGAGTCCCTTCTTCGTGGATTCAGTTCTGCGGCGCGGTATAGCGGGCAGTCACCTTGTCTTTGGTCGTTTCAGAAACTGCAAGGTTGGGTAAATGATCCAATTTCAGCGCCACCAGGTGGATGTTTTCCGAGTAGTTGAAGCTGAAAGTCGACGTCTTCCCTTCCTGAAATCCTTCGTCTTTGACCTCCGAGTCCCGGAAGCGGACGTTATTCAGGTAGTTCTTTACCTTCATGTACTCATCCACGTTTGGGATGCCGTCCACTTGAATGGTGATTTCGCTGGCTTTCTCCTTGCCGTAAGCCGCCAATTGCTCGAAAAAGTCCTTGCCGAAGGCTTTCGCGGCAGCCTTACTCAAAGCATCGAAGGAGGCTTTTTCGGGTGTGGGTCCCGTTCCGATGATGCCTTCCATAGGAGCGGCATACTGAGAAATAATCTGTCCCGTCGAGGTTTCAAGGGCGCGTACACTCACCCAGCAGGTATAGATATAGACCGTTACCGGTCCAGCAAATCCGGACACCTGTTTGGAGTCCCCCGCTTTCAGCGTGACCGTACCCGGGATAACAAGATTGGAGAGCAGGGCATAGCCGATCTTGCGAGCCGCCGCCATATCCTGATGCTGAGCCGCCGCGGTCAGATCGGCTTCCATACCACTTACGGCTGATAATTGCGACGCATCGCGCACGTCAAATTTGGCTTTGACCAGCTTGGAAATCAACAAATCCGCCATCCGCTGATCCGAAACCACCTGCCCGTCGAATTCGTTGACGAAACCGACCACGCAGGAGTAATTGCGCAGGACTTTGGCGGCAGCCTCCGGCGTGATCTCCTTGCTGACTTCGCATTCCACCTGCAAGACCAGGTACTCCTTCTCCATCTTTTCCGAAAGAATCTTGCTGCTCTTCACGTAGCCGTTGACCATGGAGAGAACGTCATCGTTCGCCATCATGAAATCCTGAACCGCTGTCTGGGCTTTGATTTGAACTCCCAGAACCTGTTCGACGGCGTTGCGCTGAGCATCCACCAGGGCTTCTTCACGCGCTGCGGGCATGTCATTGTTGAAAACGGTCGCTTCGCCGCGTGCGGTGATTTTTACGACCGGCGCTTCTGCAAACGCTACGCCGATCATGGAGATGAGAATCAGTGGGATGAGTATCGATTTCATAGTTGCCTCAAGAATATAGAGGTGTTCAGCAGTGATCGTGATCTTGGGGTGTATGGAAATAAAAAAGGCAAAACCACCCCGTTTTGCCCCGTTATACTCAAAGTTAGATTTAATCGTTCCCCGCCGTCTTCGGCTGTCCTGCCGTACTTTATCGGCGAGTGGAAAGGTGCGCCAGGTAATATACGTTGGCTACGATGGCCAACTGCGCCACTACCTGAACTACGGTGGAAAATAAATACCATACTGATCCCGAGACGATGATGGTATCTTCCGGCTTTAAAGTCGGGATGAGATTGCGGTCTCCGGTTTTCAAGTACTTGCGAATGTTTACGTCGATCACTTCGCTGCCGGAAGACGCGCCGCGCACCAACTTGACGTTATCCAACCGGCTCTTATCCGCTGGTCCGCCCGCTACCGAAATCAAGGTGATCAGATCCGTATCCGTGGGCACCACGTACTGACCGGGCTTCACCACTCTCCCCCAGACGTTGATGATCATCATGAGCTGGTTTTCGTCGCCGATGATATAGCGCGCAGCAGATTCACCATATTTCGAAATGGTAGTTATCGGCGGTTCCTCGGCAGCTTTCGTGGTCAATGCTGCGGAAAATAACAGTAACGCAAAGAGCAGAAATCGTTTGATCATCTCGTAACCTTGATTGGGAAATCTCTTAACGTTCGTGTTTAGTTTCAGTTAAGGTTGAATTGCACGGCGGCTTCACTGCCTGACGGCAGAAGGACCGATGTGGCGCCCACCACGTCCACCTGGTATCGATAAGTTCCCGCTGTCAGCGGACCGATAAAGATGCTGGTCAAGGGGAAAAACTCCTGGTGGTTTTCCAGAAATATCGGCGTCCACACACCACTTTCAAGGCGATTCAACCGGACGATAAACCCGCTGGTGACGGTCGGATCCAGGTGATTGTAACTCCAGGACAAAATCAAACTGTCCCCCTGTGCCACGGGATTGGAGAGTACTGGTTTGTCCATAAGGCGATAATACGCCTCTGCCGATAAGGCGCTCTCATTACTGCTTTCGTCCAACGCGGTCACCCAGTAATAGAATCCCTGCGAAAACCCGGTCTGAGAATTGGGCGCCAGGTTGGCGTCTCGGTCGGTATATTCCGTCAGCTCCAATCCGTCGGCGATGATCTGCTTCTCGGATGAATCTTCCGACATACGGTAGAGGCGGTATCCCGCCAGATCCAGAGCAGCCGAAGGGAGCCAGCTCAGGTAGATGTAATTGCCTTCGGGGACAGCATCGATGCCGGTCTCGATCGAATCGGTCTCGGCGCTGCGCGGGGTGAACTGCATCTGCGCGGGCGGTTCGGTGTCCGCAGCGAACTTTTCCTTGCCGCAGCCGGAGAATAAACTCAACGCGATCAGAGCAAACAGGCAGATTTGAACCGTTGTCCGCTGCTTTTTATCGATGTTCAATCGATCCTCGAAATGACCTGTCGTCATGATTAGAATTGATAACTGATGGATAACCGGTGAGCATTCCCTAACTCAGCCTTCAGAAATGCGTAGTCGCAAAAGAGATGCCAGTAGTTGATCCCGAACCCAGCCGTCCAGACGCCGAAGTCGATGTCGTTCCATTTCCCCGAAACCAACTCGCCCCAATCCAACCGGGTGAACCCCATACGGAAAAAGAGGGTACGATCGTAGATGTATTCCAAGCCGAGGCGGCCATCGTATTGGTATCTCGTGTTGGAGACGCGCTCGAAACTGAATTCGCTCTTGATGGACGGAATTTTATGCCGGTAGGCGAGTCCGATGCGCAGATTCTGGGTGATGACGTCGGTGTTCTCCCCGCTCCACTGAATGCCGGTCTTGGTGACGTCCTGGTAGGTCATCCCTAAGGCAAATTCACCTAAGTATGGTTTGGCGAACATATCCGCCAGCGAAAACTTGATCTGAAAGCCGAGGTCCGCTCCCAAACCGAAAGCCTCTTCGGTGTAAAGCTTCTGCCGGATGATTTTAACGCTGGCTCCGTAGGGAATTTCGATGGGGATTTCGAACAGTGCCCATCCAAAATCCAGATTGACCTTGTTCATCCGGGCAAAGCTGATGAAGACCGCGTCTTCGGCGTCGCTGAAGTAACCGGAAGGGACGCCGTTAATCAGATTCTTGCGTTGTTCCAGCGAATACCCTGAATAGTCCGGGAAGATGGGAATTTCATCGACCGCCAGACGGATCCAGTGTATTCCCAATGCCGCTCCGGTAATGGGAATGACCGCGCCCAGCACCGAATGCTGCGCCAGCGGATTCCCAAAAGTTCCGAATTGGTTGGAGTACATCCCCCAGACAGTGATACTGGGCACGCGCGCAAGTCCCGCCGGATTCCAGTAAAATGACGAGGGATCTTCCGCCAGAGCGCAGTAGGCTCCACCCAGACCCAGCGCCCGCCCGCCCACGCCGATCTCCAGAAATTCTCCGGCGTATCGCGTCGCCCGGCTGACCGGAATCAGGCTGATCATTCCGGCAGCTATCAGAAAAATACCAACTGTCCAGCGTCGCATCATCATCTCTTAGGGCTATCCTTTGCGTAATTTCGCCATTTTCATCGTCTTTTCGATCTTGGTATCGCCGCGCCTGGCCATGATCTTATAAAAGTAGACTCCGTTGGCAATCGTCGATCCATCTTCATCCAATCCGTCCCAGTAAATTTCACCATAGTTGATTTCCTGAGCGGAGTTACTGTAGAGTGTGCGGATCAACCGGCCCGAAACGGTGTAGATACGGATGCGGACCGGTTCGGTGGTCTGTTCGGTCAACCGGTAGGAGAAATAGGTCTTGTCGTTAAACGGGTTGGGGTAATTGCCTATGAAATCCAGCTTGAACTGTCCCACTACGGTGAACTGAATGCTGGCGGAACCGGTATTGCCGGCCAGATCGTGCGCTACCACCGAAACCGTGTGATTTCCGGTGGCGAACGTTGGGTTGATAGACAGGTTGAACACCTGACCGCTGTTTTCTATCCCGACGCTGACCAGGTTGGTATCCACCGCCACGCCATCCACCGAGATCCAGTAAGTACTGGTCTTAACGTTCACTCCGCCGACGTCCTGCACCAGGGCAGAAATCTTCGGCTGCATGGGAACGTACCCACCCTCAGTATAGATCTGTCCTTCGACGCTGAGCTCGATTTTGGGACCCTGATGGTCGCCGTTCTGCAGGATGGTAAACAGACCGGTTGAATGAGTCGAAACCGAATAACGGTACTTGACCGGTGGTGTGAAGGAAAGAGTATCCACCACGCTGTTCAAGCACTGCCAGAAAGGCTGCTCGCCGTTCTGCAAATGAATATACGTCTCGCTGTTGTCTGTCAGAGTATCATTTTGCACCTGTTGATCGACGCTGAGCTTCATCGAATCGCCGACGATCTGAATGCTTCCCAACAGATCGACTTCAAATCCCAGACCCGATGGCGACCCGTTGGAATCGGGCATGGCGAAGAAGAGCCCGTTCTGCATGGTCGGGATGGAGAGATCGTCTCGCATCCGGTAGATCATCACGCCCTGCCCGCTGACGCCTCCGGGTGGAATGAACAGCCGGAAAGAATCTCCCAAAGTCAAGGTGTCGGCGGTTCCCGTACTCGGGGAAATTGAGAAATGGTCGATCAGCAGCTGCTGTTGATAGAGAGCCGTGGAATCGAAACTCCCCCAGCCGGATTCATTGATAGATATTTCCAGATTGTGCCAGCCTGGATTCAGCGTCGAAATCACGTAGGCTTCCTGAGTCTGGTTAAACGGGAGGTTACGGATGATCGCCGTACCCAGTGGAACCAGAGCTGCGTCATGGAGATAGAAACGAACGTCCAGAGAATCTATGGTGGTTTGCCCCAGATTTTTCACTTGCACGATCAAGGCGGCCTGATTCTCCCGCATCCCCATGGTCAAGCTGCTGTCCACCCAGACCGGATTGGCGCGGCTGTCCAGGAAGGGAAAGTTCTTGTCTTCAGAAGTGGTCAAATTCCCCGACGAATCCTCTACCACCACCCAGGCGACGATGCGGTCGGTAGGAGCGTAGTGATACGTGGCTGAATCCATCGGCGTCGTCGTATGGTACCAGGGTGGATTGACGGCGGGACTCATGGGCAGCGAGTCGTGCGGGACGATGGGAATGCCCTGGTTGGTTTCGATGATGTAATGCATCCGGGCTGAAGCTATCCCCTGAGCGTCCAGAATCCGAGCTTTCAGCGTGAAGGTATCCCGCGCGTAGACCGGTTCCGGATCGGTGGATAGTGAGTCGATGACGGAACCATCGGAGTAGGCATCCAGAAGGTACAGTGGAGCGACTCCACGGTAGGTGGTTGATCCGATGGCATCCCAGAAACTTAGGCGATAACTGCCGCCCGAAAGGAAGGAGCTGTCGCCCAAAGCGGGCAGCGGAAACACGGCACGCAATCCATCCGCGTAGGGAATCAGCGGAGTTTCATAAGGCGGTCCACCCAGTGGACCGAATTGCAGAGCCGGGTAATTATTACTGTCATAAACCCGCAGCATTCCCTGGTAGCCGGAATAATTCCCCGGAACCAAGATAGTGATCGTATCGCCGCTGGAAGAGAACTGCGGTGAATACTGCACTGGATTTGAGTATCGGGTCGAATACGCCAGCTTTACCGATGGATCGCCCAGCAAATTCATCAGATGGATGGTATCGAACGCTTCGACGGACTGCCCCTGCTGCCCCCAGTAGGAATAGAAAGCGATCTTGGCAGCATTGACGACCTGTCCCAGCGACAGATTCTGGTCATCATAGATCAGCCCCACCAGAGTTTCCTGCAGGTAGCTTCCGTTTAGGAACCAGCCCAGACCGGTCGATCCGAGTACGGCAATTGCGCCTCGCTGCGGCACGAAAATAAATTCCTCGCCCAGCGTGGAGGCGTCCTGCAAGGCATCGAAAGCGCCGATGAAACAGGTGAAGTTGGTGACGAAGGGGTATTTGCCGAAGTTGGTAAGCTGGGGCAGATTATCGATGCGGAACAGGGAGTTATCCGACCAGACGGCTCCAGCGCCGTGACCGTTGTAATCGACTGCTAACGCTCCCTGGTCCAACAGGTCGATCAGATCTGTTGTCGCGCCGTAAAATGGGTTGGTGGTCGGATCGGTCGCAAGACGTTCCGGCAGAACGTCATCGTCGAGTTGGTCGATGACTGCCTGACTGACCGACAGGAAGGTGTAGTTCTCTATCCCGCCGGTTCCGGAGACGAAGAGGTGCGTATTACGCCAGGCTCCGGGGCTGGGATTGGTATCGTACTCCTCTAATTTGGCGAGATAGTTATCCAACTCCTCCGTGTCGCGCGCCGAGATGCGTCCCACCGCCACGTCGGGGATTAAATCATCGTCCAGCAGCCCATACCAGAAATCGCTGGCGACAGATCCGTACGCCTTGGTTTGTATATAATGCGCCGGCATCAGATTCCCGCCGTTGCCGAAGATATTGCGTGTGTCGTAGGATCCGTCGCCGACTAACAGCAGGAACTCCGGTGGTTCTGGCAGCGCCAGCAGAAGATCTTTGATCGCCTGCGGATTATAGATTCCGTCCGAGAAGCTGTTGAAGACCTGGTCGATGAACACCAATTCCGTGCGTCCCAATCCAGCCTGGCGGCGCTGCACCAACCCATCCAGAGCGGCGTCGTTCTCGAAATCCCGGTGAGCTACGATCAGCATCTTGATGGGGGGCCCCAATGACAACTCCGCCAAAAGATCGTTGCCCTCGACCACCTGTGCTGAGTCGGGCTGCAATTTGGCGGAAGGCGTCAAGGCAACGTATTCCGGATCGCCATAGGGTCGATCCTGAAAATGGACCTGATAGAATGTCGTATTATTGGCTCGGTAGGGGATGACCGAACCATTGATCACCTTGGACTGGCCCAGTTTGTAGATGCTGATATCCGGCGAGGTAAAACCATCGACCCGGTAGTCGACCAGCGTGTCCGCCGCCGTTTCAGGAGACTTGAAGCGAATTTGATCATTGTAAGCCTTGTACAACCGCTGATAGGTCACTTCAAACCAGTTCAGCAGGAAGGTATCGTTGGGACCTGCGGGTGTATCTACAGGACAGAATATCGAGAGATTGTTATTGCCGTGGTGGACGTCTCCAGGACCTATCCCCTCTTCGGAATAGAGGACCACGCCGGTTTGCCCCACCCACCAGGATGCTCCGGATGAACCTGCTTCCAGAGCCGCAGAGGTCTGGTCGTTCAGGATGACGTAGCCGTGATGCTGCCCTCCCAACCCGAAGATATCCGGATAGGTCAACCCCTGCAAAGCCACCTTGACCCGCACGTCGATCAGAGCGTTCACATCGGGGTAGGGCAGGAAGCAGTTGTAAAGTTTGGTCTGTGACGCCGAAACGCCACCGTCCCAATACCAGTGCTCCTTCAGCGAATCCGGTCCGACCTGCGAGAGCCGGTTGAAGTACTGGTTCAGCTCGAAGTGTTCCCAATAGGGGTAGGAAAGCGCCCGGTACATTTTCAGAGGATCGACCTCGACAATCTCACCGGTTTCTTCCACCAATCGGCTCCCCAGATTCCCTCCCCAGGACAGCCAGTAAACGTTGATGTCCGTGTAAAGATCGCTCCAGATCTGAGGATTCTCTGTGGAAGAGGTCCCATGCAGCTTGTCGCCCCAGAATTCGACATAATCTCCTTCGTCGAAGCGGCCGTCTGCTTCTCCGGCGACGTAGATGGACAGTTCCTGACCTTTGTTTTCCAACCGGATGGTGCGAGGATCGACTCCGGACAAATTGACACCGTAAGCAGACAAATCATCTGAACTCAGGTGATACAAGCCTCGGGTGGAAACGTAGATTTTGAGTTGGGTGCCGGTGAACTGGCTGGCGATGGCGGACTGCGAAGCACCACGGGTACGGCTTACCGGCAGGTGCAAAGCTCCGCTTAGCGATGCAACGGTGCCGGGAAGCAGGCTTTGAGTCGTGCCGCCTCCCGGTTGTACGGGGTATTCGATGCGAAATTTAATCGAGGTCAGATAGGTCAGCGACTTGGTGCGGGCGTCGAATCGAACCGGCGAGAATTGCAGCGTCGACAGTGGGACGCCGCGATGTTTTCCCAGCGGCGTCAGATCCGCCCAGCGGTCAGAACGAACCGGGGCGGCAGGCGCATTGGTTCGGCGGCCCGGAACGGTTTTCGCTGTTACGGCCGGTTTTGCCGCATCGGATTCGGTCAGCACTTCGTCCACCGGAGCGCGCTGGAGATCGGCATCGACCGGGAGCAGAGCCGTCCTCGCGTCTAAGATCTTCAGCGAGAGCGTGCGCGCCTCTCCCGGCAGCACCATCTGGTAGACGGGCAGCAGGCGTTGATCGCTTCCGGCGACCAGAGGCAGTCTGCCCATCTGCACCTTGATGCCCGACGAACTGCTCAGGCATTCCGGTTTCGGGAAGATGATCTGCGCCTCGATAACGCCGGGCGATTCCTTGATGACCTTCAACACGGGATCTGAAGTCACAACCGCTTCGGGAAGGCTGTTCCCGACCAACTTGGCGACGGCGTAACTGATCAACAATCCCGGTATGACGATGTAAAGCGCTTTCCGGAGGGTCACTTTTACGTTTAGAATTTGGGACCTTAGGTGGGATTTTGTGCTCAATTGCCTGATTAAATTAACCAAGTGGCAGCACAATTGCAAGGCAAATTATCAGAATTTAGACCTCAGTTTGTAAGATGGTGGAAGAAGAGTAGAGGTTTTTTTTAAATTCGTCATTCTTCAATCTTCAATCTTCAATCTCCAATTCGCAGCTGGGTGCCCCACAGCTCTGCTGTGGGTTGCTATGCTGGAGAAAACCGTAGTCGAGGTCGTCTGGCTTGCCATCCCTTCGGGGCCTGACCCCGACGGGAGTCAGTCATTCCGGCAAGCGAAGCGCGTCCGGAATCACCTTGCCGTTACCGCCAACCTCGCCCCGCCCTGAAGGATGCGCCTTTTTTCTCGTGACTCGTGACACGTGACTCGTGGCTATTTTAAAATAACCACCTTCCCCGTCACCCGTTGCTGACCGGCGTCGAGGCGGATCAGATACACCCCCCAGTGCGCCCCTACAGCCCTCCCCTCCACATCGAACAATTCCACCCGCACCAAGCCCGCTCCCGGCAGCGTAAACCGCACCACCGCTCCGGCATTGGACGGGTTGGGGAAGAAAAAAGGCAGCAGAGAGCCGCCTTTAAGATTATTGAACCCGTCAAAGGAGCGTAGGATTAGTCTGCCTTAGGGAACCATAGCATAGTAGCTCCAATGTGCTTATAAATAAATGACGAAAAGAATCTCTGCTTCACCCAAGGGCGAAGTGAATCAGGAATCGGTCCAAAATTTGCTTCTGTTACTTTGTTAAGGTCAAAACTCCAAATCTCATCGTTTCCGCCAATCTCTTTGAGGGCGCGAAGAAGATTTTTATTTGAATCCGCAAGAGAAGTCATGGGATATTCAGCCAGTTTATTTTTCAAAGAAGTGAAATTATCCTTGCTTATCTGCTCCTCTTCACTATGCAAGAGGAAATACTCAGAATCCTCAGTAAAGGTAACAGATTTATGCCGTCCCGTAATCTTTTTGACGTCAAGGTGGGGGACCATGTCTAAAAGCCTACCCTCCTGCCATGCAAGGTATAGATGTTGTTTCTGTAGAGTAGAGTTGGTAGCGTAAAATGTCGGGTAATTTTTATCTGCAAGGCCCTTTAAACGGTCCCATTGATGATAATCATCCACATATTCTTTAGCAGCATTTCGGGTAATGAAGGGAATCTTGAAACGATAAAATTCTTTACCCCAATGCTTCCACTCACTTGCCTTATCCGTAGTTAAAAGCCCAGAAAGCTTATACTGAAGGAAAAAGTTGCAACCTTCAGGATCAACGAGTTCAGTAGAGGGGAGCCAATCAAAATAGAAAGCAGTATCCCATCCAAGATTGAATTCAGCCCTCAGAGAAGGAACAATTGGAAGAATCCACACTCCTCTCTGTTTAACTATGTACCGAGTATATGCAGTATTTACTGCTTGTTGAAGTTGAGATTCTGAGAAATCCGGTTCGCGCATAGAGTTCCTAATTCCATATCCCATTAATTTGTTTCAATATCGTAATCTCCCTTCTTAGGATTAAAAAGAAATTTAACCTCTTGGGGGTAATCCTTCGCTGCAATTAAAAAAATTCGACGAATTTCTGCTATTGGTATTCGCCATATACAGTCATTGCGATCATAATCTGAAACCACAAAAACGTCGCTCCAATTTCTACTCGCATCTCTAACTACAATGCTTGTGTACGCATGAATGAATTGGTTGGCAATATATCCAGGCTTTTTGATCTCGAGAATCTCTTGGTCCAAATTATAAAGCTCCCATATTTTGTGTCCATTTAGTTGAGTCACATTTTTGCCATGCGCCTGACATGAGAACACGTTTAGCAGGTGTTCGCGAGTAGCTGTTGAGACTAGGCATAACTCAACCATTCTACGCACTATAAAGAAGCCTATCATAATATCTCGTTCGATGATGCACTCAGCTCTATGGCTCCAGCGAGGTGGTTTAGGAACTCGGCGAAGGCTCCACGCAATGCGTTTAAGTTCTTCTTTCCAGTAACAGGACTCAATCATTAATCAACTACAGTTTAGAGATGATTAGATTAGCTTACCGTCAGATTCGATCTGGTGGTTCGATTTTTTAGCACGTCGTTAATACTATCAACCAGAGGTACCCGTCTCAGAGCTGAAGAGCCATTAAGGGATGATTATGTCCTGATGAAATTCTATGATTCTGTTAGGATAGCATCTAGTCCATTCCCATGTGTCGCCTTGTGGCATTGGCGATAAAGAGTGAGCCAATATTTTCGATCTTTTCTCTGGGCTTCGCTAGCCTCATAGAGGGCAATTCTATCCATGAGATCAAATGCAACCGCTTCCTTCGTTGATTGTTCAACCTTTACTGCGCCGGAAATTGACCTAGATGAGTCGGACATTGATCTTTCTCCTCATTCATTATTAAGGTGGTAAAATTAGGCTATTGTAGTTCTTTTTTATAGCTAACTATATTTATTCTTGTCTATTCCTATTTCACAATATAACGAAATCTCCTCCCATAATCAAGTAATTTCTGCCATCTTTTTCTGCAAATCAGAACCCGCTTCAGAATTTGCGGGAGTGATTATTTAGGGCGGTATCCCCACCTTTTCTGGGCAGTCACGGACCATTCCGTGACTGCGTTCAAGATGGCATGGAATGGTCCATGCCACCCCAGATAAAACGAAGCAATCCGGTCGACCTGGGTACGGGATTGCTTCGCTACGCTCGCAATGACTGCTTTTTTCAGTCGTTTCAACGACTTGACGTCAACGAGCACCCGATTTCAATCGGGTGTTAAGCAGCGGAACAGCCACCAACCCTGCCTCCGGAGCAGGCACTTGCTTCCATCTCGCTGAATTTTAGCCGGAACTTTTCGCACCATCTCTCGTTATGCTACTTGAGCCTCGCCAGAGGCTCCGACTTCCTATGAAATAGACACAAATCATTGAAATTCAAGATTATACGTTGAGCGGAGGTTCTCCCGTGGCCATTACTCCCAGCTCCAAAGTCATCCAGGAAATCACTCGCCAGATTGAAGAGCAATCGGCGTTTGTGGATGATCTGGTCGGACAGATACAGAACGAAATCGTCGGCCAGAAAAAGATGGTCGAACGGCTGCTGATCGGTCTTTTGGCAGACGGTCATATCCTGTTAGAAGGCGTCCCCGGTCTGGCGAAAACCATGGCGGCGAAGTCGCTGGCTATGGCGATCCAGGCGCGCTTTCAGCGCATCCAGTTCACCCCCGACCTGCTCCCCGCCGACCTGATCGGCACCCTGATCTACAGCCAGAAGAGCGGCGATTTCACCGTCAAGCGCGGACCGATCTTCGCCAATTTCATCCTGGCGGATGAAATCAACCGCGCCCCCGCCAAGGTGCAGTCGGCGCTGCTGGAAGCCATGCAGGAACGTCAGGTGACCATCGGCGAACAGACCTATCCGCTGGAAGCCCCCTTCCTGGTCTTAGCCACGCAGAACCCGATCGAACAGGAAGGAACCTACCCCCTGCCCGAAGCTCAGGTGGACCGCTTCATGCTGAAAGTCCTGATCGATTATCCTCCCCGGGAAGAAGAGCGGGAAATCTTAAGACGCCATGCGGTCGCGCACCCCCTGAATATCAAACCGGTGATCTCGACTCAGCAGATTTTGGAAGGCCGCCGCGCCGCCGCCATGATCTACGCCGACGAAAAGATCGAAAATTACATCTTGGACATCGTCTTCGCCACCCGCCAGCCGGAACAGTTCGGTCTGGCGAAATTGAAGAATTACATCTCCTACGGAGCTTCCCCCCGAGCCACCCTCTACCTGATGAACGCGGCAAAATGCCACGCCTTCCTGCGCCACCGCGGCTTCGTCATCCCCGACGACATCAAGGAGATCGGCCCGGACGTGCTGCGCCACCGCGTCACCGTCACCTACGAAGCCGAAGCCGAAGAGGTCACCCCTGAACAGGTGATTCAGGAGATTTTCAACAAAATCGAGGTACCGTAGGAAGTAACCAGGTATACAAGTGAACAAGTAACCAGGTAAAATGTTGACGGCTCTTGACACCAAGTCGTTGAAACGACTAAAAAAAACGTGTCATTCCGGCGAAGTCCGGAATCTGACACGTATCGCATGACATTGTTATCATTGGTTTTAACCAATTGATTTAAACGAGCACCCGTCCGCCTCAGGCGGATCATTCGGGTGTGACCAAAGGCAACATAGTCGGGGTCGCCCCTGACCCCGACGGAGGGTAGCGCGGCAGCATGTGGCCGCAGGTAACCCAAGATGGAAACTCGTGACATATTAAAAAAAGTCCGCCAGATCGAGATTAAAACCCGGGGCATCGTCGAAGAGATCTTCTCGGGGGAATATCACTCGGTCTTCAAAGGGCGGGGCATCGAATTCGCCGAAGTGCGCGAATACATTCCCGGCGACGACATTCGCGCCGTGGACTGGAACGTCACCGCTCGCATGGGGCAGCCGTTCGTCAAGCTGTTCGAAGAGGAGCGCGAACTGACTCTGATGCTGCTCTGCGACTTCTCTTCGTCGGGCTATTTCGGCACGCAGAAGCAGTTGAAAATCGAAATCGCCATCGAGGTGGCGGCGCTGTTAGCCTTTTCCGCCATTAAGAATCACGATAAAGTCGGACTCTTGCTTTTCACCGATTCCATCGAAAAATACGTCCCCCCCAAAAAGGGCAAGACTCACGTCCTGCGCATCCTGCGGGAATTGATCTCGTTCCAGCCGGAACGAGCCGGGACTAACATCAAGGAAGCCTTAAGCTACTTCAGCCGCTTGCAATCGCGCCGCTGCATCGTCTTCTTGATCAGCGATTTCTGGGATGACGGCTATCAGGACGCCTTACGGCTGGTCGGCAAAAAGCATGACCTGATCGCCCTGACCTTGCGCGATCCCCGCGAAGAGACCATCCCGCCGGTGGGATTGATCAAACTGCAGGACGCCGAAACCGGTCAGGAATTCTGGCTGGACAGCTTCGACGACAAAGCCCGAAAACAGATCCAAAATTTAGTCGCCGAAAAGCGGCGCAACCTGAAGACGCTGCTGCGCTCCGCGGGCGTTGATCAGATCGAATTATCCACGCCGGAAGACTATATTATCCCACTGAACCGCTTCTTCCGCATGAGGGCGAAACGGCGATGATGCAGCAATCTGGCAATCTCAACTCGCGCGTCATTGCGAGCGTAGCGAAGCAATCCGGTAGATATGGGAACGAGATTGCTTCGGCTCCTGCGGAGCCTCGCAATGACTGCAAAAGGTCAAGTTCTTTTGTTAATTGGATCTCCAGTAGCCTGAGGACAGCCCGAATTCTGATTCTCTCGATATTAATTTTTATCTCGTTCTCTTCCGCCTCCCCCGCCGCTGCGTCAATCACCGCCTCTCTGCAGGGTCTCCCCGACTCCACCAAATTCGGTGACCCGCTGAAACTTCAGATAACCGTAACCTCTCCCCCAGATGGCAAGATTCTGCTGCCGGATTGGACCAAGGCGCTGGAGCCTTTTGAACTACTATCCCCCCCAGACACTTCGCAGCAGCAGATTGTCAACGGACAGCGGCAATGGAACCTCAAGCTGAACGCCGTCTGCTACCAGGCGGGAGCGCAGGTCTTTAAATCCCTCACCTTCAAGTGGATTTCCGCTGACGGGTCCGTCATTGATTCTGCTGCGACTGACGTAAAGATCGTAGAGGTTCAGAATGTCATCCCCGATTCGATCTTGGCTGTCGCCGATTCCACTCAGCAGCCGCATCACCTGCTGCGCCCCAACCGTCAGTGGAAGCTGGGTTACTCATTGGCTGATTTTTATATCTATATCCTGATTCTGTTCGGAGCAGCAGCAGCGTACTTTCTCATCCGCTGGTACCTGCGCAAGCGCCGCAGCAAGGTAGTGGAAGCGGTTGCAGGACCTCCTCCCGAACCGGCGCACGTCATCGCCCTGCGAGCCCTTGACCACCTGCGCGACCAGCAGTTGTTCCAGGCAGGGCGCATCAAAGACTACTACAGCGAACTCAGCGAAATTTTGCGGCGCTACTTCGAACTCCGCTTCGACGTCCCCGCCATGGAATCGACCAGTTTCCAGTTGTTGCGGGACATCGAAGTACATCTCGGAGATAAAGAACTGATCGCTTCTCTGGAAACACTGTTGACCGACGCCGATCTGGCCAAGTTCGCCAAGCACCAACCGAATGCGAATACCTGTCAGCAGGACCTCGAGCAAGCGTATACCCTGGTCAATCAGACCAAGCCCGCTCCTAAACCGCTCCTTTCCGAGGAGGCGGCATGATCGAATTTAAAGATCCGCTCTACCTGCTGCTGCTCCTTTTGATACCGATTTTCCTGATCTGGAACTACTTCCGAGGCAGCCGGCGCAAGGTGGCGATTAAATTCCCAACCTTGAATCTGATTAAATCGACCGGAGGTGGTGTAGGCGCGAAATACCGTCACCTGCTGACTCTGCTGCGCTACGCCGCGCTGATTCTGTTGATTTTCGCGCTGGCGAGACCGCAAAAACTCTCGCAGGAAAAGAACGTCCAGACCGAGGGCATCGACGTCATGCTGGCTCTGGATATTTCCACCAGTATGCTGGCTGAAGATTTCAAGCCCAAGAACCGCATCGAAGCGGCGAAACAGGTGGCTGAAGAGTTTATAGCAGGACGAAACTCTGATCAGATCGGTCTGGTGGTTTTCGCCGGTCAGAGCTTCACCCAATGCCCTTTGACCCTGGATTATACTCTGCTGAAACAACTCCTCGAACGGGTCAACGTCGAGCTGGTGACGGGCGGACAGATTGAGGACGGCACCGCCATCGGTATGGCGATCGCCAACGCGGTCAACCGTCTGCGAGCCTCTCAGGCCAAATCCCGCATCATCATCCTGCTGACCGACGGTCAGAACAACCGCGGGGAAATCGACCCCCAGACCGCGGCGGCAGCCGCGCAGGCTTTGGGGCTTCGCATTTACACTATCGACCGGCGGGAAATACTATCGCGCCAAAGACACGGAGGCTCTGCGGCGCATTTACAGCGACATCGACCGGCTGGAAAAAAGCAAGATCCGGGTGCACCAGTATCGCCAGAAATCTGAATTATTCCTCCCTTATCTGGCTGTAGCGCTGCTGCTTCTACTGGCAGAAATATCACTCTCTTCGACTCGCCTGAGGACCATGCCATGATTCGCTGGGGTTATCCACAGTTTTTTTATCTGCTGCTGTTGCTGCCCATATTGGGTGTATTTCTGTTTATTATCAAACGGCGCAAGAATCGGCAGCTCAGGGATGCTTTCGCCTCCTCGACGCTGCTGGCTATGATCGCACCGGGGATATCGTTCACCCGACAAAGCCTTAAAGACGTCTTGTTGCTGGTCGCGCTGCTCTTCATGATCATAGCGCTGGCAGATCCTCAGGTGGGCACGCGCATCGAACAGATCAAGCGGGAAGGTATCGATCTGGTGATTGCGGTGGACGTCTCCTATTCGATGCTGGCGAAGGATATCGCGCCTTCCCGCCTGGAAAAAGCCAAGCATGAAATCCGCAGTCTGCTGGATCGTCTGCAGGGTGACCGGGTGGCGCTGGTGGCGTTTTCCGGGAAGGCGATCGTCGAATGTCCGCTGACGCTCGACTACGGAGCGGCGGAAATTTTTCTGGACGTGATCGACCCCACTCTGATATCCATGCCCGGCACTTCGCTGGCCGCAGCGATACGCACCTCGCTGAAAGCCTTCGCGGAGGACAGCCCTGCCAGCAAAGCCATGGTGCTCATCACCGATGGTGAAGATCATGAACAACAGGTAGATGAAGCCATCAAGGAAGCCAAAGCCAAGGGAGTTATCATCCACGCCGTGGGGATCGGTTCGGTACAAGGCGTGCCGATTCCTGCCGGAGATCTGGGAGGCGACTTCAAAAAAGACCGGCAGGGCAACGTGGTGGTCACCAAGTTGGATGAAGCGATTCTGCAGCAGATCGTCTCCGAAACCGGAGGTGTGTATCAGCGCTGCAGCAGCAGCGAAGACGAATTGAAAGCCATCACCAACGCTATCGCCGGGTTGGAAAAGGGTGAGTTGGGATCAAAACAATTCACTCAATATGAGCATCGCTATCAACCCTTCCTGGTGGCTGCCCTCATCCTGCTGGTTCTGGAATTCCTGACCTCGGATCGCCGCAGACGGCTGCCGCGCTTCTTAAGAATCCTCTTTGCGGAGGAACAGAAATGATCAAACGCATAATACTGATTATCACGGCGTTGGCTCTGTTGACGTCAATGGCATCAGCCTCCTGGCGCGGCAAAGTGCGCACCGGAGATAAGCTTTACGAACAAGGTAAATACGATGATGCGTTGGTCAAATATCTCGAAGGCTTGAGTCAAAAAGGAGACTCGGCGCGCATCGGCTACGACCTGGGCAACGTCTTTCAGGGGCAGGAAAAATTCAAGGAAGCCGGGCAAGCCTTCCAGGGAAATATGGCGCGACGCGACAGCCTGGGTCGAGCGGACGCGCTTTACAACCTGGGCAATGCCCTCTTCGGTGAACAGAAATATCAGGACGCTGCCCAGGCATACAAATCCGCCCTGAAGCTGAAACCGGCTCAAACCGACTACCTGCACAATCTGGCTTTGGCGGAAAAATTGATCCAGAAACAGCAGCAACAACAGAAAAACAAAGACAACAAGGATCAGAAAGACCAGAAACAGGATCAACAGCAGAATCAGGATAAGCAGAAGCAGGATCAACAAAAACAAGACCAGCAAAAACAACAGGATCAGAAGAACCAGCAGGAACAAGATCAAGCACAACAGAACCAGGATCAAAAGAAAGACCAGGATCAGCAACAGCAACAACCCTTGCAGGCTCAGCAGATGTCCAAAGAGGACGCTCTGAGACTACTGAACGCCATCCAGAGCGACGAAAAGCGCGTACAGGAAAACCTGCACAAACAACCCGTCACCGAAGGCGGAGTCGCCAAGGATTGGTAAATACTGAATTGAATCTATTCCAGGTACAACCAAAAACCATGCGCAGGATTATTTTACTTACAGCGATTATTCTCCTCGCCTACGGGTGCGCAGCCTCTGCCGCAGAAATAAATTTCCGCGCCGCCACAGACCGCAATACCCTAAGCATGTCCGAGTCGCTGACGCTTAGCTTTCATCTCGAAGGCAAGATGTCCAACGTCCCCGATCCGCAAATGCCGGATCTTTCCGATTGGAACGTCCTGTCCGGACCCAATGAATCTTCATCGTTCCAATTCATCAACGGGCAGACGTCGTACAGCAAAGACTGGAGTTTCGTCCTTAATCCTAAACGCGCCGGGCAGTTGACCATCGGTTCTGCGCTGCTGACCATAAAGAATCTGACCTATCGCACCGATCCGATCACCGTCACCGTGTCGGGGCAAGCCAGCCCTGCTCCGTCGTCAGCACAGCCCCTGCCGACGCCGCCAAGTTCGGCTCCGCAGAGCGGCAGCGAACCCTCTGAACTTTTCGTGCGCGTCAACGCTGACAACACCAATATCTATCAAAATCAACAGGTGATTCTCACCTATACCATCTATACACGGGTCAATGTCAACGGCTTTGAGGTCAGCAAGCTGCCCAGCACTCCCGGATTCTGGCAGGAGGATTTTCAACAGGCTCAGCAACCGCCGGTTCGGGATGAAGTCATCTCTGGGCGGCATTACCGCGCCGCCCAGATCAGGCAAGTGGCTCTATTCCCCACCCGCTCAGGGGATCTGACCATCGATCCTCTGGAGGTCACCTGTCAGGTTCAGATGCAGGACACGCAGCGTCGCCGCCGCGACCCCTTCGACATGTTCTTCGACAGCCCCTTCGCAGGCTACCGCACTGAAAAACGGGTGGTATCCACGCAACCATTGACACTGCACGTCAAACCGCTCCCTGAAGATGGTAGACCTGCTGATTATTCCGGATCGGTCGGCGATTTTAATCTGATAGTCGACCTGGATAAACAGGCAGTCAAGACCAATGAAGCCCTGACCATGACCGTCAGGTTCAACGGCAGCGGCAATATAAAAGCTCTACCTAAACCAAATTTTAGCGCGCCGTCCGATTTCGAAGCCTACGATCCCAAGGAATCGGTGCAGGTCGATAAATCCGGCGGCAGAGTGACCGGCACCAAAACCTTCGAATACATACTCATCCCACGCGCACCCGGCAAGACTCGTCTTCCACCGATCAGCTTTTCCTATTTTGATCCAGCCTCGAGAAGTTACCGTACTCTGACAGGCGGCGGCTATGACCTTGAAGTGGCAAAGGGGTCGGGAGAATTGGCGTCATCTGTCCCCGGAATAGCCCGGGAAGACGTGAAACTGCTGGCAGAGGACATCCATTACCTTAAGACACCCCAACGGCTGCTGCGCATCGGACCTCCTCGTGACCTTTCATTCGGCTATTGGGCCTTAATGATCCTTCCACCGCTGCTGGCGCTGCTCTTATGGTGGGGGGCACGCATGCTGGGCGGAGCCGCCTTACAAGCAAAATTGCGCTCGCACAAGGCATATGATCGAGCAAAACGCCAAATGCGTGAGATCGGCAAAACGTCTGCAAGCAGCAAGCCGGAAATCGTTTTCGGCGGCGTGCACAAGATTCTGATGGATTTCATCAGCGAAAAACTGAATGCTCCCGCTTCAGGTTTGAAGGAAGAGGAAATCCTGGAAAAAATCGCCGAAAACCAGATCGAAGCGGCGATGGTCGAAGAAGTGAAGAACGTTTTTCTCGAATGCAACTTCGCCCGATTTACCTCCGGTAACGTGGAGGCACAGCAAAAAGACCAAATCGTCAGGCGTGCTGAACAGATCGTAGAACACATTGAGATTTACTGGGGAGGCAAGTCATGAAGAGACCTTCGATGCCTTTCCGGTGCGCACTGTTGATCGCAGGACTGCTGACGATTGCGCTGGTTGCGGCGGCTCAGAACCCGCAAGGAGATCTCGGCGCCGCTGAAAAGCTGTACCGATCGGGTGATTATCAGGGCGCCGCCGACGTTTACCAGAACCTGCTGCGCCAGGGGTGGGCTAACGGTGAATTATACTACAATCTCGGCAACTGCTTCTTCAAGACGGGCAGATACGGCCAAGCTATCCTGAATTACGAACGAGCCCGCCTCTTTCTCGGCAAGGACCCCGATCTGGAAATCAACCTGAAGCTCGCCAATTTGAGGATTTTCGACCGAATCGAACCACTGCCGCGAGTTTTCTTTATCAAGATCGTTGAATCGGTGGGAGGCTGGTTCTCGGTGCGCCGCTGGGGAACGTTTCTCATCGCCATCGAGTGGCTGCTGCTGGCTTGCCTGGTCGCTCTGCATCTGCTGCGTGACCCTAAAGCGCGCAAGCTGTTCGTGGGTGGATTTTTTGTTTTGGCGACCGCAATGATCATTGCGGGTGGATTTTTCTGGTTGGAAAAAATCAGCCAGGATCGCAGGACTGAGGCTATTGTTCTGGTGAACAAAGCTGACGTGCGCAGCGCCCCCGAAGCTGGGGCAACCGAGCTTTTCACCCTGCACGACGGAGCCAAATTGACAGTCTTGCGGGAGGTATCGGGCTGGGCGGAAATTCGACTTGCCGATGGCAAACAGGGCTGGCTGCAATTGACGGCTTTCGAGGAAATTTAGGGCAGAATCACGTACTTTCGAGGGGAACCATGACCAAACCATCCAGACTGCCAACCGTTCAGATCATCTGCATCATGGCAGCAGCCGGGCTGCTGCTAACATCCTGCGCCCCTACCAAGCCTTCAGCATTGCAGAACGGCAGTACTCCAATAGCTGAAACGGTTCGCGTCCAACAGGATGAAAGCCTCGATCCTCTGACGCTCGGCGGAAAAGACGTCATCACCTTTCCGGACGTCCGGAAACCGCTGGCTCTGCCCTCACCAGCGCCTGATTCGCTTAAAAAGGCGGCATGTAATCAGCAGGCCGTTGAGATGTCCGGTTTTCGCGTGCAGCTTTACGCATCAGACTTTGAAGAGGAAGCCAGGAGCTACGAGGAGCGGGCGCTCCTGGATTTCAACGAGAATGTCTATCTGACCTTCGACGTACCGATGTACAAGATCAGGATCGGCGATTGCCGAACCCGTGCGGAAGCCAATTTAATCCGGCAGGAAGCGGAGAACAAGGGTTATGCCGGAGCCTGGGTGGTGCGCTGCAAGGTTCTGGTTACGGATCCTTGAAATAAACGGGATTAGTGTAACACGCCTTGCCTTTGTTCGTCATTACTTCCATGCGTAGGTAACCATCTTTGACTGAAAGAGCTGCTCTTCCGGTATACTGTGTGCTCCCCACACTGCTCACCTCCAGTACAGTAGACTCCCTCAATTCGCCAAATTGACCATGCAGCAGTCTTACCGACTCGATATCACCGAATTCCGGTGAGCTGATCGCCTGTGCGACGGCACTTTGCTTATCATCCGTCCCCCTTTGCAGCTCAACTCCAGCAAAAGGTCCATTGCTGATCAGCGAAGGTTGAAGTTTCAACGCCTCCAGCAAATTTTCCGAGTTCAGATGCTTCTCCAATTTAACGCCGGTCCAAACGCAGCCGAAAAGCTGTTCATTAGACTCTACCAGGCGCAGCATGGGAAAACCTACCTGCCGGAAGCGGTTGAAATTGCCGTGAGCGTCGCTGCCCGCCACGATCTTCCAGCGCCTCCCCTGCAGTAATCCCTCGACCCAGACTTGCAGCCCTGCGCGAAAACCCGCATCGAAGGCTCCGTTGCAGACCTGCAATCCCCAGAGTTCAGGATCATGAAGATCGTTCATCTCCCAACGCCCACGGCGCAGCAGCAGTTTTTCCAGCAATGGTGGACGCATTCGCGGGTGAGCTGCCACGGCCAGCGTCCCGACATCGAGTCTTTGCAAAGCCTCCGCAGCATTTAACTCGCAGGTGGTGATTAACCAGCGTTCGGCTGAATCGCCGGTTCCCGGGAGAAAAGTTTGCTGGTTGATCAGCAGCAGATGAACGTTCCGGTCCCGGGAATTGCTCACCGAAAGCTCGTACCCGGGCAGTAAGACGAAGCGTCCGGATTCGGTTTTCGCGAGGCGATCAAGATGATCGGCTCGGGCGCGGTAGCGGCGCAGTTCCGGATCGATTTTATAGTACGACCCGGGCTGGTCGTCAAGGTCATAGGAGTGATCTGCCGCGAAAGCGAAAGAGCAGCCCATCGCCGGTCCCAACGCCGGGTAAGCTATCAGCGGCGCACCGAATTCGACCTGATCTTCCGTATAGACGGTATGGACGTGCATATCACCAAATACCCAGCCCGGTTTCGCCGGCAGCGGACGTCCGGATTGTGTAACTTCAAGCGCACGGTGCGATAACCCGGGAAGATTGTCCGTCCAGAACTGGTGACTCCTCCCATTAATCCGAACCTGCCATCTGACCGAGACCTTCCAGATGCAGGGGGCAGCGTCCGGCAGTTCGATCCACTCGATATGCTGCCAAAAGTGATCACGGATTTCTTGAGTTGGAAGGGTTATTGGCTGATCAAATTGGAGATGACCGCAGTCTGCGTGGACGTCGACCTTTTCCAGGGTTACCGGGGATCGGTCAGCATCCTTTACTATCAGCAACACCGGCAGAGACTGCCCGGGGTCGAGACGATAGGGTGCATCGGCGATTATTTCCGGCTGACGGCGAAAATAGCGGCAGAAAGGAAAGAGCTTGAAACGGTAGTGTATCTCAGGATAGAGAGCAATCAACGGGAGCAGGCGGGTGAGCGGCTCATCGAGGATCATCTAAGAGTACCAAGGGAACGGGGACGGCGGCGGCGATAATAAAAGTACTTGACACCCCAGGGAAGAAACGAGGCAAAATAGCGGTCGAAGCGATAAGGAAGCGACGGCGCCAGGTAGCAGTTGATCGTACATCCATCGCAAAAATCTTCCCTGCCTTCTCGCTGCAGAGCTATTTTTCGCTCGGGGCTCTTTAAGACCTCCAACAACTTGCCGCGAATGGGAAGATGCTCACTCGCGTGATGGAAACAGGGGAGCAGCAGTTCATCCTTCGGAGATATGACGATCGCCGCGGAGACGGCTTTGCAGCGTGGACGGTGGATGCTGTTGCCGCCTCCCTGCATTAACTTCATCACCCCACCGTTCAAATAGACGTACGGCCTGCGACAGAGTTGCGCCAATTCCTTTAATTCCTGAATGTCCAACTCCCCCGTTCCGCCACCGATGGCAAACGCCGGGTTTACGATCAAGATCAATCCCAGCCGCTGCGCCAGCTCCGCCAGCGGAATCACTTCGCGGTAATTTTGGCGCGAAGCGGTGAAAAGGAGGTCGGGACGCTCGCCCAGCGCCAGGGCGGTGTGAATGGCTTCTATGACGCTGTCATAAGAAGAGACCCCCCGCATCCGGTCCTGCACCTCACGGGTTGCTCCATCAATCGATATATGCAGCAGATTGACCAGACCGGATAATTCACGGCTGCGCTTGGTGTAGAGCAGCCCGTTGGTCGTGACCGTTGTCATCAATCCACCAGCACGCGCCGCCTTCAAAAATAGCGGTAAATCCGGGTGTAGCAGCGGTTCCCCGCCGGTGAAGTCAACGATGCGTACTCCCGCTTCGGGGAGTTGGCGCAGGTTGGATAGAACCGCATGGCCGGACGCCAGTGTTTTGTCGGCACCCTGCCAGATGTTGCAAAAGCTGCACTTGGAATTGCAGCGTAGAGTCAGGTAATAATTGCAGACTAAAGGCATCGAGTTCTTCGCAATGAGTTCATGATGTCAGTGGACGGATGAAAAATTGTTTTCGTCCCCGCAGGGGACTGAAGCAACGTAGCCCGAGAATTCATTCCCGGGGATTAATCAAAGTCAGAGACGCCCCGACTATGTTGCTGTGTAGGGGCGCAGCATGCTGCGCCCTGTTAAAACGGGAATTCTATCCTGTCAATTTAATTAGTCAGCTGCCATCAACCTTGGGGGTGAGGTTCTGGTATAATAACCTAATCAAACTTTCTCCCTTTCCACTGTACCCGACGCCTGGTCAATGTGAGATAGCCCAGGTACGGCGCTGAGCACGTGTAAAAGAGCTCCCAAAGTACGAAATAACGCAGCAACTCCTTCCACTCCAGCTTGGAAGCAATATGCCTTTGCAAAGCATAATCGAACAGTGAGGTCAACACCCAGGCGGTCCATGCAGCCGGACACCCGAGAATGATCCCCAACAGAATCAGATAGTGTCGCAGCGCCATGGTAAACACGCAGAGTTTGCCGACGGGATTGAGCCAACGTATACCGGTGGCCCAACGCAGGCGTTGTTGAGTGAACTTCGACCAGGTGGAAACCCCGGGAGTAATCACTGCCATTTCCGGCGAAATCGGAAAGGATACGCGAGCTCCCCGCCGGGCTAATGCCTGCACCAGCGCCCGGTCTTCGGTTAAAGAAAAACCGATCCCTTCAAGCCCTCCCACGGATTCATACGCTGATCTCCGCACGGAAAGGTTCTTGCCCAGGGCGGCTTGAGGCATACCCCAGCGTGAAAGCGAACTCCCGACGCCTAAGAGGAACAGCCAGTCCAGAGCCTGTACTTTCGACCATAATCCTTCACCTTCGATGATGGCAAAACCAGCCGCGGCTTCAGCGCTTTCCAGCTCCAGCAGGTGCCGTTCAGCCCAGGTCGGTGTCAGGATGGCATCGGCGTCGCTGAGCAGCAGCGCTTCATACTGCGCCAATTTGATCCCTTCCTTTAAAGGACGCCATTTCCCGCCGGGTTCGCCAGGAAGCAACGCAAGCATATGTAATACCTGGACTTGATACCGACTGCGTGCGGCATAATTATCCATCAGCGCACCGGTGGAATCATTGGAACAGTCATCCACCAGAATGACTTCCAGCAGATCGGTCGAAATCGTTTGATCCTCGATGGACTGCAGACAGGCCGGCAGGTCTTTTCCCTCGTCTCTTCCGCAAATAACCAGCGAACCGCGAAGTGTCTGCGTACCTCTGACGAATTTTTGGCGAAAGCTCAAGCCCACCCGGATGAATAGGGCGAGAAGAATATAGAGCAGAGTAATAATTGCGATTAGAAGCGTCATGGCTGTTATCTATTGAGATAGGGCAGATTCAGCGCTGAACAGCGCTTACCGGTCTGTTGAAAAAACTTCAGCAGCTCCTCGGTCAATTCCAAAACCGGCGCGGGTCTTAAATTCGTGCCGTCATGCAGTGTGATAACGTCTCCGTTGCGCAAACCTTCAATAGCCTTATTGAACAACACCTGGAGATCATCCGGGCGATAGTCACCCGGCATCTTCGACCAAAGAATGGTTCTGATGCCGCGCAGTCGTAAAGACAGAATCGTATCCGGACGGATATGACCGAAGGGAGGTCGGTAAGCCGCCGTAACCTTGACGCCGGCAGCTTGAATCATCGATATAACGCTGTCAAGCTGCTGGTGCAGCATGGAATTGGTCATCAAATATTTCGACTCATGCCGCAGACCGTGCAAACCGATGCGATGCCCCCCTTTGTCGATCTCCCGAATCAACTCAGGCCACCAATCACCAGAATTCGCCACTACAAAGAAGGTGGCTTGGGCGCGGTATCGAGCCAGGACGTCCAGGAGTTGTGGTGTCACTTCGGGATCAGGGCCGTCATCATAGGTCAGGTACACGGCTCCATCAGCAGGATCGGCAAAAAATACTGCTCCGGGAAGCAGTATCCTAGCCAGAATCCCGGGATATTTCCAGGGTTTCATGCTTTTTTGTCTTTCGGAAAATGCCGGATCGATTGCCCAGCAATTCCTTCCAATATGGCCCCAGAGATTCCATTACCTCCGCCGGGGATGTGAAAAAATCGATGGCGAAATATTGATACCAACCGCAGCGCCGGTCGCAGGATTTCATACTCTGGCGGTACTCTTTGGCTTCCGGTGTAACTAAGAAATCCATCAATGGCGTCACAGCCAGATTCATGGGTTTGGTTCCCAGTGTGCGGCAGGGGTAGAATAGCCCGCCGTCGCTGTCGATAATAATGGAGGCAGCCGAACAGCCTGATTCACCGTTGACCGCATCGAGATAGCGGCGCGGCGTCAAGATGGTGCGGGGATAGCGTTGTTTCAATCTCAGCACTTCGCTGCGGAAGCCGCTGGGATCGGGAAAGTGATGTTCTGCGCCATCCAACTCGACTGCAGGCATAATCAATATTTTAGCGCTCTGCGCGGCGCAACGGTCGACTTTTGCTTCCAACACGTCCAATTCACCCCGCCTGACTACAGTCTGAACGCAGACAATCCAGGGAAAGCGTACCAACTGCGGTAATTGATCGAAAAGCTGCAAATTGTCGTGCCCTTCATCGATGGAAACGTGCAGAAAATCGATATAACGGCTGTATCGTTCCAGAGGATAATCCAATAAATTCCGAACGCTGGTGGTAAAGAGCAGATAAAACGGCTGTTTCGCCGCCTCCTGCAGTAGGATCTCGATATCTTTACGTAAGAGAGGCTCGCCGCCTTCCAGAGATGCCAGCACGATGGATGACTTCCCCAGGTTGCGGATTACCTTGATCATACCCTCGGTATCCAGATCGAGAGCAGGCTGTCTCCAGACGTTGCAGAAGGAACAGTGGAAGCCGCAGTGGTCGGTAACCTTAAGAGACGCATAAAAGGGGTAGACACCCTCACCGCTGTGCCGATTCAGGTAGAGCCAACGCGCCACCTTGAGCAGCTTGGAAACGGGCAGCATCCTGATCATGATGGGGCCGCCTCCGGTGTCTGTGCTGCCGTCTTGCCGGTCCGTTTGAACCGCTCCCCCTTCCAGCGAAATCCCCAGAAGTGTCCGCCGATGCTGAACGTTAAAATGGCGGGAATATGGATCAGTTCCAACACCGAGAATGTCAGCCAATCAGGCTGCAGAGCGAAAGTTCTCCATCCTTGCGCCATCACCCGCCCTTCCTGCAGAAATTTAAATCCGAAAAGGATCATCCCCGCCCCGGTGGATAAGCCTGCCAGCCAGAAAAACGGAGTCAGGAACAGAGAGAGAAAAAACAGGAAGGTTAATAGAGCAAACGTCAGCGCCAATGGCGTATAGGAGAGTCCGCCGGAACCCCAGCGCAGCCGCTGATTGAGCACCTGAATCGGTTTTTCTTCAGGCCAGGATCGCACCAATGTATCAGGGTCGGCGCTGAACCGTATTCTCCATCTTCCCCCTTGGCGGATATGCTGTAACAGCAGTGTGTCATCGCCGGTTATGACCTGTTGGAATTGATCGAACCCACCCGCATCCGCGAACGCTTCACGTCGAATCGCCAGGTTGCTGCCGTTGCAATTGAAGGCGTAGCCCCGGGCGATTGCGCCCGCCGCAAAAAAAGAGTGCGAAAGATAATCCAATTGCTGCAACCTTTGCCAGAAGGGTTCGGGTCCGGCTCGATCGAAGATGGTCAACCCCGTCACCACGCCGGTTTCTGCGGAAAATCCACCGATCAGCCCGCTGATCCAGCCGGGAGCGACACGACAATCGCCGTCCGTGGTGATGACGATTTCACCGGTTGCGGTTTGCCACCCCCGTCTGATGGCATTTTTCTTGGGTGAAACATGATCCGGACATGAGGTCAGGCTTATGACCTCAAGATTCGGTATCCTGCCCTGGAAGCACCTGGCCAGCTCTGCAGTTCCATCATTAGAACGGTCGTCAATCACGAGTACCTGGAGTAATTCTTTAGGGTAATCCTGTCGGTTGATATCTTCCAGAAGCGTTCCTAAGTGCCGAGCTTCATCCCGACAGGGTATGATCACACTGACTGGCGGTTGATGCTCAGCGCGGGTCGGAGTGAACTGCTGGAGCTGCTTCAACCCCCGCCGCACCTGTTCGATGCCGAAGAGGTAAACCAGTCCCGTTGACATTATCAGGAGGCTCCACCAAGGCTCCAGGACCTCAAACATCGGGATTCTCCGGCTGGATGCGCAACCTGAGCAGGATGATTAATCCGATCAGCGCCGGCAGTAGAATATTCATACTGAAAACCATGACGGAACTGTTGAAAGCCACCGCCTTCTGAACGTCAAAGAGTCGGAAAAAGCCTACCGAAGCCGTTTCGCCAACTCCCAGCCCGCCTACCGAAATGGGCAAGGCGGCTTTCACGAACAGAATCGCTGCGGTGGCGCGCAGACTGTCGAAAAGATGGATGCTCTGGAACGAGTGGACCAGCAGGTAGTACTGCAACAGAGCGATTCCGTAATGGGCGAATCCCAGGCAGGATAAAATTACGGATTGCTTTTTACCGATAGGATCGAGTCCGCTTAACAGCACCTTGACTTTGTCTCGATAGGGCAGCATCACGTTGACGGCATAGAGCAGGTCGCGAACCCAGCCGGGCGAGAGAACAATCAGAATGAAGATCAACCACAGGATCGCAACAAGGATGCAGCAGGATATGAATAGGTAGGTATTTCCGTCAAAAACCAAGCCCGGCAGCAACAACAACCCGAGACTCCCCACTAAAATAATCGGCAGCAGGTTGTAGAACTTGTCAATGAAGGAGACGCCGATCAGTTCCAGCCGAGGTCTGCCGGCAATGAAGAAGGCGCGGCCGAATTCCCCCAACTGTCCCGGCGTTACGATCCCGAAAGTAAACCCGATCATCAGGGTATTCCAAATCTCCAGAGGTCGGGCGTTAGGCTTGACTCGCCTCAGCAGGTATCCCCATTTAATGGTCTTGATAGTCAGATTTGGGACGACCAGCAGCAACGCGGCCAGAACCAGCGGGTATCGGGCTCCGTTGAAGGCGCCCAGGATTTCCCGCGGGTGGATGGTCGCTATCAGCAGACCTAACACCAGCAGAGTCAGAATGATTTTCGACCAGAAGAAGAAACGCGATTTCAGCCCAAAAGCCGCCAGGGATTGGCGTCCCGTGGTCAGCTCATCGGAAACGGCTGCTGGTTCAGTCGATGATTTTGAGTTCATTCATTCACGCGATCGGGGGTCAATTCTTCCGCCCTCGCCATGATGGCGCAGGCAGTAACGACAGCGGATGGATCAGACTGAATATCAGAGGGAAAAACAAAGCAGCTACCAGCGCCCAGGCAAAATAACCGGAAGCCTCCAGGCGTTTACTCCCTTTTATGAAAACTAACAGCAATGCTGCCGACAATAGCGCCCAACCAATCAGAAAAAGATAACCCGAATAGACTCCGGATAGCTTCACCACTGCAAGCAGTACCGTCAAAAAAGAGCCTATGTAGATCATGGCTGCCAGAGCAATCCAGTGAATTTCATATTTCCTGCCCGCAGACAGATGCCGCCGCTTTCTCGCCAGGTATGCTCCACAACCAATTGGGCCTCTGGTTTCCACCGCCAGTTGCGGATCGCAGCAGAAACATAGCTTCTTCCCGCCCCGATGGAACCTCTGCAACAGCAGATCGTCGTCTCCGGAAAGAGATTTGCTCCCGCGATCGTATCCCCCCACCGCGAAGAAATCAGCCCGCCTGTACACCAGGTTGGCTCCAAAGCAGCTCAGCGCCCCTCCCGCTCCGATGACCGCCGCATTCAATATGGCATTGATTAAACCTTCAAACGCGGCGAGGTTTCCCCAGAAGCCATCTGTTTGCTTAAACCGAATCAGCCCGCACACGGCTGTGGTTTTTTCGCCGAAGCAAGAGATCATCCCGGAAATCCAGTTTCGGGGCGTCAAGCAATCTGCGTCCGTGGTGAAAATGATCTCCCCCGAACTGATCTTCAACCCCGCCAGTAGCGCCCGTTTTTTAGGTCCCACCAACCGCTGAGCGTCGTTGTCCAGATGCAGCAGGAAAAAGCGGTTGTCCTTTTTAACCCATTCTTGGGCGATGGCTGCCGTTGCATCGTTGGAATCATCATCGATGATGATGAACTCGCTGAGTTCTTCGGGATAATCTTGATCGGCAAGACTCTGCAGACAGCTCGCCAAACCTTCGGCTTCGTTGCGTGCCGCGATCAACACCGATATTTTTTTATCGCCAGGCTCCCGACGAATATTTTTTCGCCGCAAGCCCCAGTAGAGCGCCACGCAAAAACCGATCGTTCCCGCGATACAAACCAGTTGCAGAGTCTCAGTTATTCCCCACACAAGGTTACCATTGGATGGTTAGAATTTAAATATAGCCAAAATCATCCGAAGAAGCAAGCTCAAAGTAGCACAACTGGAAAACGTTTTTAATCAATTGCGCCATCTCCCAATTTCAAAAAGGCTGAATCCTTTGGGTCGTTGCTTAGTACAAAGTAGGAAGGGATAAACATAATATTGTCTTAACTTCGTTTCGCCCCGGTGCTCACTGGTACTGATGAGATCAAAATGGGGCGATTCCGTAACGGGAGCGTAACGAACTTTAAAAGACTAAAATTGCACCATCAACCCCGAATACTGTTGATCTTCATCGATGGCTTGGGTGTAGGCCTCGACGATCCGCAGCGAAATCCATTGGCACGGCACCCGGATCTCTGGCCGGTACAAGGGCGCTCGCCCCGTCGACCGGGCTTGTACTATAGCGCCCTCGATGCCTGTCTGGGGGTCGAGGGTCTGCCTCAAAGCGCCACAGGCCAGACTGCGCTGCTCACCGGGATCAATGCGCCGAAGCTACTTGGCTATCATCTACAGGGGTTTCCATCAAAGAGACTGATTGAAATTTTACAGCAACACAGCATTTTCGTCCAGTTGCAGCGATGCGGAGCCGCAGCGACTTTCGCCAATGCATACCGGCAGCCTGAGGATATTCTCCCCACCAGCCGCCTCTCCGTGACCAGTCACGCGCTCAGAGCCTGTGGACAACCCTTCCGTTCTGTGCATCAGATCGAAAGAGGGGAAGCACTATATCACGATTTCACCAACCGGCAGTTGATCGCCAGAGGTTTCGACGTCCCAATCTTCACTCCACAACGAGCCGCCGAATCTCTCATTAACGTTGCAAGGGTGCACCGCTTTACTTTGTACGAACATTTCCTGACCGACATATTGGGACACCGAGGAGATGAAGCTGCCATCATTGAGCACATCGACTGCCTGAGCGATTTTATACGAACAGTCCTCAATGGAGCGGAAAGGGAGGGGCTTACGGTGGTCATCACCTCGGATCATGGGAACATCGAGGATGGGGCTGTTCGCACTCACACCCGCAACCGGGTGCCGCTCCTTTATACTCAACCTTCCGGCTCGCAGATCGAGGATTTGCCGGAAACCATTACAGAAGTCACCTGTTGGATACTAAAACAGTTGGACTGCGTCTGCCTGAATGAAACCATCCCGGAAATTCTATCCGTCTGATCTCTGGCTGGTAGGCGGTATCGCCCTGCTGGTGCGGATTATCTACGTCTCTCAGTTGGCGGCGACTCCGTTCTTTCAGGCGCCCATCATCGATGCGGAGTACCATGACGCCTGGGCGCGAGAGATTCTCCGACTGGGTATCGGTCACGAACAGACCTTCTTTCGCGCGCCCCTGTACCCCTATTTTCTGGCATTAGTTTACAGCCTTACTCACGGCAGCTTTTTCGCGGCGCGCCTCGCTCAGGCGCTGTTGGGAACCAGCACTGCGCTGCTTACCTATCTGTTAGCGCTTCAACTCAACCCTCGCCGGGGCATCGCGTTGATTGCAGGTCTGGGAACGGCACTTTACGGGATGCTGGTCTTCTACGATGGTGAGCTGCTGGTGGAAACGCTCTTCATCCCGCTGTTGCTGTCAGCCTGCCTCATCTACTCCCTCGCTCGCCAATCAAAATATTCCTTCTACCTCGTCCTGGCGGGTTTATTTCTTGGGTTGGCTGCCATTACTCGCGCCAGCGCGCTGATTCTGGTACCGATCTTCATCCTCGATTTGTTTTGGCCTAAATTGAAAAAGGGGGATCTGCCACGCAGCGCTATCAAATCATTTATTTTCCTGACCGGCTGTTTTCTGCCCATCATTCCAGTCACCTATCACAATGTGCACACGGGCGGTGACTTTGTGCTCATCGCCAGCCAGGGTGGGATCAATTTCTACATCGGCAATAACGCCTCTGCAGACGGTGTGCACGCCAATCTGCCCGGAGTAGGATCCAATTGGGACGTACCGGGAGCGTCTGCGCTGGCTTTCGAGGCGAAGGGAAAGGTGTTGAAATCATCTGAAGTCAGCGATTATTACTATCAAAAGGGCTGGCAGTTCGTTTTCGAGCAGCCTTCCGCCTGGGCGAAATTGATGCTTAAAAAACTATGCGCCTTCTGGAACAAGCTGGAAATCAGCAACAACCGGGATCTCTATTTTTTCCGCTATGAAACCAGCATCATGCCGCTGCTGCGGCTGTTGGGGTTCTGGATCGTCGCTCCATTGGGGCTTTTGGGCATGTTGATCGGTTGGCAAAGTAAGTTGCTGCCAGGCTGGTTTCTGAGCGTCGTTCCGGTCTATATGGCAGGTGTGATTTTTTATTTTGTAACGGCGCGTTTTCGGGTGGTCATCGTCCCCTTCATGCTGATTTTCGCCGGATTGGCTATCTATGAACTGCTGGAAAAACGCCAGCCATTTCTTCAAAAGGAGCGGTTGATCAATTTGGGAGTTCTGTTGCTGTTCGGGTTCTTCGTGAACACCAACCCCTGGGGCTTCAGCAGGGAAAATTCGGCGCATTCATATTTCAGCCTGGGTAACGCCTATCTGAAATCAGGGAATTACCCCAAAGCCTTCGAAGAGTACCACGCTGCGTTGCAAGCGGATTCCACTTTCCCCCAGGTCCATCTCAACCTGGGCGTATTGGCTTACCAGCAGGGAAATCTGGAAGGAGCCGCGGAAGAATATGAACGTGAGCTGGGCTTGTACCCCAACGATGCTCGTGCCACGAACAATCTTGGGGTTATCAGGTTTGAGCAGGGGAAACTGGAAGAGGCACGAGGTTTATACGAAAAAGCCGCTGATCTAAAACCCTATTACCAGGATGCCATCGTCAATCTGGCAGGCTGCTACTTCAAAATGGGATTGCAGAAAGCCACTGGAGGCGACACCCGGACAGCCGCGGAGGATTTCGGGCTGGCATGCCGTCTGGATGATTCCAAGGCTTTGTATCACTACAATTACGCGCTGGCTCTCGGCAGATTGGGACAACTTCAAACGGCAATCAATCACTTGAAGAAGGCGATAATCATCCTGCCGGATTTTGAGGAAGCGCTGCATCTGTTGAAAGAGATGCAGACAGCCGCGTCAGGGGATACCACCAAGCTGCCGCAGGAGTGATCCTGCGGCGTTGTGCTGGGGATTTAAGCTCAGCGCTGCTCGAAGCTCCGACGTCGCTGCAACTGTATCGCCCATCTTCCCAAGGCAAACTGCCAAATCGTAATGCAGATCGGGATTGCGCGGTGTGACCAGTAGCGCTTTGCGAAAAAAATCTGCGCCTGCCGACAATTGACCTGCTTCCGTACGACGGCGAGCCGCATGCCAGTAGAGTTCCGCCCAACGTTTATCCTCTCGACCGTTCAGCCTGAACTCTAAATATTCGCCCACCCAACCCGCTCCGCCTTCCAAAGCGCGTGTAGATTGAATCGAAACCGGCAATGTTGCCGGATCGATTTGCCCGGAACTGTGCAGCCAACCCAATGAATCCAAAATATTCTGATCTTCAAAGCCGATCAATAGCTCCTCAATATCGCCTAATCCCTTCACCCAGAGCAGGGTTTTATCCTTCCAGAGTGGCTCCAGGTCTGCTCCTTCATGCCAGCGTTCGGTGATGATGATCCGCGCCTTTCCCTTTCTGATCAGTTGATCAAGTTGAGCACAGGCGCTGCCGCGCTCGTGAAGAACGGCAAGCGAAAGGCTGCCGTAGAGAATAGCAGATAGAGCGGTAAGGACGATAAGCAACCGGGCACTCTTACGCGGCATTCGTCTCAGGTTGAGCGCTGCTACAAAAACCAGGGGGGTCAACGCCACGAAAAGAAATCTGGGTCCCCAGTGCATCCCGGGGTGTTTCATTCCGATCAAATAGGTCAGAAGGATCGAACCAAATCCCAGCATCAGGAACCGGCGCTCGACGACGCTGCGCGGTCTTGTGATCGTCAGACCTATCCAGGGAAATGCGAAAAAGAGCCCTTGAGTGAAGGCGGTCATCTTAAATACGGTCCCTCGGAGCAGGAGAGGAAACAACATGCTGACGATAGCCAACGAGGGCAACCCAATGGCAAAGCCAGGGATCTTCTTGAATAATAATCCTAAAACCGCCGCGATTAAAAGACCGGCGGCAAAGTAAGCCGGCGGCAACGGCGAACTGAACACCAGTCCCGGGATGGAAGCCAGAGAAAAACCTGTTCCATCGTTCGCCAGGTTGAGGTTGACGCTGATCTGAGGACTGAACCAACGCCCCGCAAAAACACGTTCCAGCAAAGCAGCCGACGCAAGTGATGCCGCCATACCGCTGGTCAATCGCAATATAATCTTCCACTTTTTCCCTGGCCGGGGAAAGGTGAGCAGCCAGATCAGGGGATAGAGCAGCGCTGCTTCGAGTCGCAGTGAGATTGCAGCGCCGAAGGCGACGCCAGTCAAGACGGTTTTCCGGTCAAGGTCATCTTGTCGAAGCAGCCAATTGAACAGCGGCATCAAGAATATCAGCGCCAGAACGTGTTCCCAATAGGTAAATCCGTAGAAGACCAGCGTCGCAGCGAGAATGAGTACGCCCCATTGAGCGATCAATCGATGCATAGTCAGTTCAAGCAGACTCCGGTAAGCAAGCCACAGGAAAAGTGTAAATGCGAGCGCCGGCAGCAGATAGAAACTAAATTCTCCGCACAGTAAGTAGAGTATTCCGCCTAAAAGCGGCCAGAGAGCGGGGAAAATACCGCAGTAAGCTGCGCCGGTGGGAGAGACAAAGGGGTATGGAATCGGAAAGAATTGAGCAGAAAGAGCGCGGGGCGATTGGAGGGGTAATTGCAGAGTCAGGCTGGGAGATGATGCGAAGCCTTCAGCCATCAATCTCTTCACTCCGTCATCCACCCCCCAGGGATATCCAACGCTGAAGCGATAAGCCGAAAACGCTGCCAGCAGAGCGGTCAGACAGCAAATAAAAAGAGGCCGGATGATACGCATCCGGCCTCGTGGTTTCGGAGAATTTAGGATCCTACCTGCCAGTGGATGGTGGGATAGAAGAACCAATCCAGCATCTCCTTGGCGACAGCTTTCACATCCTGATAGGCTTGATCGTTATCGCCACACATGAAGTACAGCGGGAAGGTGTACAACGAGGTTCGATAGCCCAGGATGTAAGAGTAGTAAGTGACCGGAACACCTTGAATTTCGATGGTGTTAAGGATGCGCGGCTGTGCTTCATACCTGACCGCCACCGGTTTCAGGTGCATATCGGATATCGGATCGTATTTGTAACTGACTTCGATGGTGTCAGTATATGACCAGGGTTCACCGTAGGTGTAGGAAACCAGGATCGAATCGGCATTGAAGTCAACAACTTCAGCTTCAAGCCTGAACGTATCTGTTGGTGTGACGGATAGAATCCTGGCAACATGATAGACTTCGAGGAATCTATCTGGGTTCGGTTTAATCCAGCATTGAGTCGGGGTGGCGCCGGCAACCACGATGGAATCCTGCCAATTGTCGACAAATTGACTGGTCAGCGACGTATCAGCGGTTATCGAATTGAAAGCGAAAAGGGTCTGAGCTTGATTGGATCGGGTGAACCAGTCAACTTCCATCAACACGTTGGTATCAGCCAATGAAGGCGGGTTGTTGATCATGTGCACCTTCATGGTGTCTACATTAAGTTCCGGCATCGTGGTGACCTGCGGAATGGCGCCGAGGAACTCCAGCCTTTGCCTTCCGGCAATAACCTCTGTGATTTCAGAACCAAACCCCGACAGGAGCTGGAAGTAAGTTGCTAGAATTCTCGGTTGTGTACCCCCGGTCGTGATGTCGTTGGTGCCGGTATTGTAGCCATAAGACCCACGCAAAATTCTTCTGCCCTCGATCCAGACGTTCCCGCCGATATCGAGGTAGTCTGCTAGGACCTGATTGCGATTTTCACGGTAGAGCGATGCAGCTTCAATATGGTCATCATCGAAGATGAAAACCAACCGGTACTGACTGATCAACGAATAGGGAATCGGATTTTGCTGAACAGATGTAGCATTGGAGTTATCTTTGAGTCGAACGTCAACGCCATCCATCTGGTAGGTTTCTGTGGCTAATTCATTTTTCAGATCGTCAAGGAGATTCATGTAGAAATCTCTGGGAGCAGTACGCGGAATAATTTCAAACAAGTTCGCACCGACGGTAGACGTTTCATCCACGACCAGAATATGGTATTGCAGTGAGGGCCGCACCACTTTGAAAGCCAGGCTGGCTGGTTGAGCGCATTCAGCATAGCCGTCATCCCGCGTCCAGACCATGAAGAGGTAAGAACCGGTTTCAAGACCAAAGATCGTGGTGAGCTGCTGTTCGTTCCACTCTTTGTTGCTCCATTCCCAGATCGTGTCACCCGGCGTTTTGATCAGGTAGTATGAGTATTGAAGTGGAATCTTATACAGTTCCTTGTCATCAGGATCGTCGCCGCGCCAGTTGAAGGAGAGTCCCGCCCAGAGTGGCGTGATCTCGTCGAGACAGAACATGGTATCCTGAACGACGTAGTTCAGGGCAAAGGCGGCATCCGGTTGATCCTGTGGTTTGAGCTGAGGGTTGTTGGGAGCATTATTGGTACGATAGAAGGTTTTGTATACCATACCTTCACTGATGGCGCCCTTGTTGTCGACCGCTTGCAGGAACAGAAGGTGTTCAGTGGCTTGTCCTTGAGCAGTCAGCAGGTAGATGCGCGCCGAGGTGTTGGTCGTATCCACCCAGGTGAAACTGTTCTTGTTCTGATTGTAAATCTGGATTGGATTGTTGGTTGATAATTTAAAGGCGCTGATGAAAGCGGGGTCAGTCACGTCAGCATAGCGGTAGTGATCCACGAATCCGTCCGGATCGTAGCCCACCCAGTGCACTGTGGGGGCGTAGGTCAGAACGTAGTAATTGTCGATCTTGAAGGTGAAGTCAATGTAGTAGGTCAGGCTGGTGTCAGCCGTCATTCCTGCACCAGATTTCGCCGTCAGGGTACCGGCATCGTAATTCATATCATAGTCGGTACCGGCAGTGTAAACAATCGTGCCGGTTGAATCGGGCCGATATACATGCTCCGAGTTCGGTACCATTTTAGCGCCCTCAAGTCCCAGGATCACCAGAGGAGTTTCCGTCTCTGTGACTTTGAACGGCATGGCGGTGAGAGTTGTTTCGGTGGAATCCGCCGCACTCGGAGGAACATTGACGATTTGAACCGTCGGTGACTGGTTCGGGTAATTCTCACCGGTCATCTTACCGCAGCCCTGAATGAGAGCCAGGGATAGAATGAGAACCAGACCGACGCTGCTTATTATGTACATTGGCTTTCTTGACATCTTATTCTCCAACATGGTAGTGGATCCTGAGTGTTTGATGCTTCAACAACCGATCAAGATCCCTCTCTACATGGTTATACCTAAGGTAAAGAACGAGGTGGATCCCAATTTATCCACATTGGTGAAGGCGTAATCGATGCGCAGATTCAGGGTTGGCAGCTTGATATTCAAACCGGCTCCGAGGCAGAGGCCATCGGTGGAGATGCCGCCTTTTTCATTGATGATGGGATATTCGACGAAGGGGTCTTTTTCATTATCGGCCTGGTATTCATCCCAGCTATACCGCTTCATGCCATTAACCTTTTTGCCGATGCGCAGGAATGCCATCTTCTGGAAACCGTATTCCAGACCGAAGTTGTACTGCTCGAGGTTGTCGTTGGGGTGCCAGCCCTCAAGGGCGAACAGCAGCGAATGCGCTTCCCGATCAATCAGGCGAATTGACCCGCCGAACTTGAAATTGATGGGCATCGGGAAAGGCGAGTCCACGAAATTCATATCGGGACCGAAATTGGTGATGGCCATGGCGATGATGATCGATTTCCAACCGGTATTGTAGAAGGTACCGACGTCAAAACCGAGCCCGGTCGCCTTCCGGTCCGCCAACCGTTCCTCGATGTATTTCACGGTCCCACCCACGGAGAACTTGTCCGTCAGTCGTTGAGCGTAGGTTATACCTGCGCACAGGTCCGAGGCGCTGAAGGTTTTTCCGGTACCGTAGGGCATTTCCGGAGTCGTCTCATCCATCCTGTCCGTATGCAGGAAGGTAATTTGTACCCCAACGGCTGCCTGGAGTTTGGGAACCGGCATAGCTCCAGCGACGTAATCCAAGGCAATACCCGCAGGGTAGGCAATGTGAGTCAGGACGTAATCCATCTTTTTAAGTTGCAGAAGCCCACCCGGATTATAATATAATGCTGCGGCATCATCTGCAACTCCGACGAATGCTTCTGCCATTCCCATTGCCCGGGCGCTCACGCCTACCTTCAGAAACTGCACTCCCGCAGTTCCAACTTTTGCCTGTCCCCAGCAGAGGTTGGCCGTGGCGAGCAATATAACCAGGGCTATTATGCTTATCTTTCGCATGATTTCCGCTCCCGTGATCCGGAGACTCGGTTAATTAAATCCAGTTTAAGTCTAATTCTTCGATCATTTCGATCAGAGCTGCTCGGCCTTCAATCGTTGCCAGATTAAGGCTGGCGGCTCCTTGTCCCGCTGTATACCCAACCATGCCGCTGATCTGGATGACTTCAGTTCGGGCAGATTCAAATTCAGCCAAGCCGAAGTAATTTTCAGCACGAATCAATCGCAGATCCAGATAGTTTATCTGTCCGTCCTGCGAAAACTCCCAGGATGAATCCTGCGCCAGCGCCAAGCCAACCAGGGTATTGGATTGTACCAGGTTACCATCTATCTTCAGAAGCACGGCATAACCGCCCAGAGCATCCGTATAAGTAGAATCAATTGATATCGCCGCAGAGAACGTGACAGCGCCATTGGTGAGGTCATTCAGCTTGACGGCACACCATCCCAACCCGTTCAGCGCCTGTTTCAGATTTTCCAGAGCAATGGCAAATGCCTGTTGATCGCCGGCATTGTACGCCTGAACCAGTTCTTCATTGCCCTTGTTGATTCCCTGCTGGAAGGACTGTTCACCATCGGAGTACTGACCCGCATGGTACTCAGCCCAACCTTGAGCAATCCAACCCGCCGATGTGGTCGGGGTCGTAGTTTGGGTTGTTTGGTCGCTCTCGCATCCTGTCAGCAGCAGAAGACTGACCAGAACCAGCAAGAGCATAATTCGCAAGATTGATTTCATGAATTGAGCTCTCCTAAAGTGTAGTCCTATTTATCGCAGGAGAATCATCTTTTTTGTCAAGTATTGGTCAGCGGTTTGAAATCTGTAGAAGTAGACACCGCTGGAGACCGCTTCGCCCAGTTGATTTCGACCCGACCAGACTACCTGGTGATAACCTGCGGCGGCTTGCTGACCGTCCAGCAGTGTGATGACCTTGCGACCGGTCAAATCAAATACGTCGATGGTTACCTTGCCGGCATCGGGCAGGGAGAACCGGATGGTTGTTTCCGGATTGAAAGGATTCGGATAATTCTGAGCCAGTGTGACTTTATCCGGCAGCAAAACGTTTTGCGCACCGGCGCTCCATACCAGCCGGTAACTGCCCGGTTTAGACATCGTAGACCACACAGTCATTTTATCCGAGGTGAGATAGCTGGGTAACATGTCCCAGTCCGATCCATTCCATTGAGCAATTGAGCAGCCTTCCGGCAAGCGATTTCCGAGCACGTCTGCGTTCAGGTGGAAGATGATGCGGCCTTCGGCAAATTCGTCAACGTTAGCGCTGATCAAGTAAGATTCACCCAGACCGACCTGCTGAGATGACAGTGGTTTGGCCTCGCAGTAGGTTTCCGGCATCACCATCCAGACGCCCTCCCCGGAAACCGATCTGGCTTCGGCTTCCATGAAATTGCCGAAGGTGATGCTGCTGGTTTGGCTGTACAACCTGGAAACGATGTTGGGGACCTCGAATGAGCGATACTGGCTCATGATGTTCTTCATGGTGAAGACAGCTTTCGCCGGAGCATTCAAGAGGTCCAGATGATAGGTATAATTGTAGATCATCGGCGACATCTGAAGCATGGCCGCGCTGTCGATGGGTACATAGACAATGCCAAGAGTGTCGGGGAGGTCCTGCGTGATGTAGACGTAAGGCGGCGCAGTCAACGGGATCGAACTGGTGATGATGAAATCGAAGGCGTTAAACTGTACCGGATTTTGCAGCAGGGACAGCGTCGTATTCCAGGTGAGCGACATACCGCTGCCACCCTCGTATCCGATGGGATTCTGATCTTGAGACCAGGATTGCGCATTCGAGCCATCTGAAAGCAGATAACGCTGGTAGATGTCACCCGTTCCGGAAAACTCTGGGTCCTCGTTATGATTGCCCTGTCCGGGGAACAGCTTGGAGACACTATCCGCTACATCGCTGTAGGTGATGGTGATCGCAGAACCCAAATCGTAAATGGAATTCTTTAAGACGCCATCCCAATTCAGGGTTCCGAGGATGCTGTTGGTGATCAGACTCTTATCACCAGCTCCTGCGCTGAACAACCAGCCCAGCGTATCAGCGGGTGATCCGGCGAAGGTGCAGTAATTGATAACCGAACCTGAGGAAAGCGTATGGAACGCTTGACCGTACACTGCGGTATTTTCGGCGACCAGGGTGCGGTTGATCAGCGGTGTGCATCCATCCTGAATGAAGAAACCACCGCCGCTGGAGTCAGCCGCATTCGTGAAGACCCATTCATCGTGGATGTAGGGTTTGGATTGTCCACGAATCGCCACACCACCGCCAACCATGGCCAGGTTGTTGTAAATTTTGTTTGCCCACATTTCGGGGGCGGCGCCGTCGCCGAGACTTACGCCCCCTCCCATTTTGAAGGTCTTGTTGGTGGTGATGACGCAATGATGTATCTTGCCCAGTGAGCCGGCGAAGAAAACGGCTCCACCCGTGCTGTCGGCGTAATTATTTGTAAACGTGCACGAATCAATTTCGGAATCGGCGAACCAGCTTCCGAATAGGGCGCCTCCGTACCCGGCGCTGTCGTGATCAAACGAACACTGGCGAACTGTCGCTTGTGACCAGGAAAGCAGCGCCAGAGCTCCGCCGCTGTCGGCGTTGTTATCGTGGAAAGTACAGTATTCAATCAGGGGCGCAGCATTTTCGACTCGCATGGCGCCACCGATTTGCGTACCGGTTCCGAGATCCTTCCCGGCTCCCTGCGAGAAATCGCAGTACTGCAGGACGGTAGAATCGGAGGACCCTGATTTAATCGTGAGACCCTGCCACTTACCCGTGTCCAGAATGGCTGAGAACGTAATCTGATCGGAAGGAGTTCCTTTGGCGACCAGCATACCACTAACCGCCAGTTCAAAGTTTCCTTCGAACTTCACGTCGACTCCCGGTTCAATGATCAGCGTATCGCCCGCAGGCACATTGAAGTCGCCTACAATAAAGTAGGGAGAATTCGCTGCGGACCAGGTACCGCTGGAATCTCCGATCCACCAATTCTGCTGACTGGTGCCTGTCCCGGTGATGGTGACTGTAATCATTGAGTCTACAGTGGTGATATTCGATCCGATTTGGGCAGTACAGAGCAGTGGTCCGGCGACCGTTGGGTCAAAGGCGATATCCACCGTTATGGTATCGTTGGTGGGGATGGTCCGCACCGCCGTGCTGATGAAGTAGTAGTTAACACTGTCAGAAAGGTAAAATCTATCCAGGAGCAGATCGACGCCACCGGTATTCCAAACCTGGAAACCCATGATCTTGCTTCCGGCGGAAAGCGGCACCACTCCGAAGCCCAGGGAATCGGGAGTCCAATGCATCTGCGGCTGCAGCGCAGCTCCATGACAGTGAATGGTGGTGTCCCCTGCATTGCTTACAACGATAAGGTCAGCGGTGAGATTCAGACTCTGTACCGATGGGACAAAAAGCACTGTATCCGTAACGGATTGACCTACCGGAATTGTCTGATTACCGTAACTGTGCGCTCCGAAATCCACCAACCTGAAATTGGCATTCATCGGCGAGAACTGTACCACCAGGTTCGATTGGATGGTTGGGCCATTTGTGCCGGTGTTACGGAAGGTAACCGGCAGCCGTAAAGTGTCACCTACAGTGGCCACGCCAAAGATCTCAAGGAAGTCGAAGTTAATCGGATCGATTTCCAGCTTTGGCTCAATACCTATACCTTTTACGGTGACGACCGGATTGTTCAGCGGGTCATTGTCAACGAAATTTATCGTGGCAATCGCTGAATCGATGACTGTTGGATTGAAGATGATCTGCAGTGCCTTGGATGAATCAGGGCCGATAATAATTTTTCCTGAAATCGGCTCTGCAAGCACAGCAAAATTGCAGGTGAACTGCGGATCGGATATCTGTATTGCCGAAATTGAATCAGCCTGCCTGCCGATGTTATAAAGGTTGAGACTCAGGGTATCCGGGATGAACCGCTTCTGCGCACCGAAATTGATCGGCGCAATGGTCGTACTCAGCGTATCTCCATTGAAGGAGAGAATCGGCAGAGATTTTGTCGCGCTGGTGCTGTTTCCATCATATCCCATATTGGCTCGTCCGCCATTGGGTATAGGTTCCAACTGATAAGGGGAGTTAGCGGCTGCGCCATCGATGCAGGGGCTGAAGATTTTCAGTGACAGATTACCTGCAGTCAGATTGAGAAATTGGGGATTGCTATTGATATTGCCTTCACCCAGGTTGGGTAGCACCGTCGTGGCCATGGGAATATCGCAATACTTGATGCCGCCCGATTGATAATTGAAGTGCGTAGAATCCCAGATGATAGAGTTTTGCATCTGGAGGTTCGTGCCCATGGCTGTGAACAAGCTCCAGCCGAAGCTACCGCCATTGCCTGCGATAGTTTGATGATTTAAAACCAATCCGGGGCAGTTGCCCAGATAGACGGCGTGTCCGTATCCGCTTCCTGAGGAGTTATTCCAGAAGAGATTATAGGAAAACTCCGGCGTGGCTCCCCATAAGTAAACCGCGCCGCCGTCTTGAGCGGCTTTGTTTGATACGAAGGAGCAGTGTTTTATCGCCTGGATCGACCCGTAAATGTAGATAGCGCCGCCGCGATCGTCGGGCCAATTGCCCTGAGCATTTCCATAGGAGAACTGGCAATATTCCAGCCGAGTCAGGATGTGAGCATCCTGAAGCCGTATACCACCCCAGCCCAGCGAGGTATCCGCGGCGCTGAATTTGATCGAGTCAACAACTCCTTCATTGGTCACACCCACGGCATTGAGGCGTCCGTTTACGGTGAATTTATAATGCCCCATAAAGAGGACTTCCACGCCCGGTTCAATCGTGAGGAAGCCCGTTTCCGGTATAACGACGTCGCCTTCGATGGCGTAGGGTGATCCTTCCAGAGTCCAGACCGAGGCAGTGATTTGACCGCCTGGAACGTGGGTCGTATCGTCAACTCCTGATGGGATGAGCAGATTTTGACTGGTAAAAGGAGTATTGACTGGACCCGTTCCTCTACTGTTTTGGCCTGGCGCCGCGTACGGTGAGGTCGTAATGAATAAGACCAGAACCAGCAGGGCGCACGCTACAGCACCATTTCTTGGGAGGAGGCGGGATGACTTGGTCATTTGTTGCTCCAACGATTCCTGTTGAATGGTAATCTATCTATCGAATGACGACGAATTTGCCGACCTCGATCTTTCCTTCATTTCCGGGTGTTAAATCTTCCACACTGAACAGATAGATACCGGACACAATCTGCTGTCCGTTGCGGCTGTTCAGGTTCCAGCCTTCGGAGTAATCGCTGATCCAACCCTGGTTTCTATCACCGATGTTATTGTTTGGCGATTCGTTGCTGTGCGGGATAATCTGAACCAGGTCTCCAGCAACAGTGTAAATGCGGATCAGGCATTTGTTGGGAAGATTGTAAAACTCCAGCCGGCGATCCTGTTGTGGGAAGAATTCCGGCGTGCCGTCATCCTGGTTTTCCCAGGAAAGACCGGAACCGGTGCTGGAGGAGATGTAGTTTCTGGTGTAATCTTCATAAGCGCGGTAGGGATTAGGCACCACAGTGACCTTATTCCCCGGGTTGCCGGAAGGCGCAACGTAGATGCGGTTGGCATTGCGCGAGGTTTCCAAGGGTTCCGTACCCGATTTGTAATCGCCAAAATCGAACGAGGTCACCGAGTAGTAGCGCGGATACATGGGATGCGCCGGTACCTTGAATTCGTAGACATATTCCGGATTATTGGTCCTGATCGCAGTGAACCCGGTGTTGGTATTCACTGGTTTGCGGTACAGAGCGAGATTATCCGGTGTGTAAATGACTGCCGGCATATTGGTCTGATTATCAGGCAGACTGGCCAGCGAATCGGTGATGCTGTAGTAGGCGAAGTCGATTTTATCGAATTCTGCCAGGAGTTGATAATCGAACTCCAAACCGGTGTTGGATACCCAAATCCGGTAGCCTTCGAAATCCTGCACCTGGGAGAAGGGATCGGAATAGGTCGAATCCTCGGCGTTGGCTTTCCAGCGCAGAACCACTGAGTCCTCGGTGGCGGAAAAAGTCAACACGGGAATCGGCGGTGGCGGCGGACCCTTGAAGTCAGGAATACCATCACCGGGGTCGAGCACGCCATTACCCATCATGTAGCCGATGTTCAGTTCGCCATAACGCGGGTCGTAAACCGTTTCGGGACGCCAGATCAGGTCTTCGTTCGGCTGCAATTTGCCGTCGCGTTCACCGACGTCAGGTCCGGGATAAATCCCCTGAAATACCCCGAAGTAGACGCAGGAATCGCCGGGATCTTGAGCGAAGAGACCGTCGATACCGACGTCTTCACCGTACCAACCGTCACCAGTCCAAACTTCCTCGCCGTTAACCCAGGATTTAACCTTGGTGTCGACCATTTCATTGTCGAACACGCGAGCAGCCCAGGCTGCATTGTACTGCAGATTGGAGAAATTGTACTTGGTGGGATCGATGGGATTGTTGCCGCTCAGGTCACCCTGGGAATTATTGATATCGTGGAAATTTGCTCCGGCAACATAGGCGATGGTCATGTGGAACTGTTCACCGGGGTTGAGACGATAAACGTCATTGCCGTTTTCGTCCACGTGGTCGAAGATGCCCAGAGGTCCCCAGGAGAGCAGGTAGCGGGTATCATAGCCGTTGGCAAGATCGGGGGCGTTGGTAGCGTCAGCAATCTTCCACTGATGTGGTGTTCCTATTGGATTTCCGGCTGCGTCTATAAGCTGCTGCGGGTTGGCAGTGATGTAATCGGAATTGGCGACGTGAACTTGGTCGTAGTCGAATTCATGATTTGACATGACGAAGTATTTGCGAGCATCGCCGTTGGGTGTACCGTAGGTTTGAGTCCAGTTGCCCACTGAGTTGTCGTCCTGCCAGGAAGGACCAAAATCCTTGGCTGGGTCGCCGTTGGAAATCCACCAGTTAAAGGACGTTTGCAAACGGGGGTTCGGAGCGCGAACGACGCGCGTTCCGGTAACATGCGGGCAGGTGAAAGGTCCGGAATAGACGTTCATGGGTCTGCCGTCATTATCGGCAATGTAGGCGACGTTGATGATGCTTGAGTCTGGAACTGAGGTGCCATCCGGCAGGCGGCGCGTGAAGGTATACCACTGTTTGAAACCGCAAATGTCGTCTTCGTGCCAGATTCCTTCACCCTGCCAACCCACGTCAGCATCTATATAAAGAGCGACGTAGAGGTTTCTGAGGAAGTTCGAAGCGATATTGGTGAAGCGGTAGTCGATCAGGATAAAGTCATCGGCATAGTTATAAGACCAGGAATAGGAGGTCTGCTCAGCCCGGATTCCGAGAGGGAAGTGCGGACCGTCAATGATATCCGTGCCGGTCCAGAACCTTTCGGTTAACGTATCGCAGTAGATAGCCATGAAGTCCTGTTCCGAGATTGCCAGAGAGTCCGTGACGTATTCGCCCAGGCGGTTGTAGGAGTTAGGGATGGTGCTGCGTTCACGAATTCCATGTGCTTCCTGAGGTATTCCGCCAATTTCACCCGGTTCAAACTCGAAATTATTGTTGCTGGGACCAGTCCAACCTTCTGAACCCAGGGAAACCCGTGGGAAGAGGAAATTGCCATCCTGTACCAGAGCGCCGACCCAGACAGCGCCCATGAACAGGTATTGCTGCTGCGAGTTGGCGGGGTATTCGCACTGAGGCGCCCAGGTGCCGGGAAACTCAGGGTCTTGCATCGCGGCAGGATCACCGGGACCGTAGTTGCCGAAGAAACCCCAGTTGGTGAAGTTCATCCAGATGTTTCCCTTACGGTGGACGCGGTTGTACCGGTTGATATTGTAAATGTTGGTCAACGGGGTCTGGTACTTTTCGATGCTGGATCGATTATCCCTTGCTTCAGTCGCAGCGATCACTGCAATCAAACCGATGATCAGACCTAATGAAATCCGCTTGGTAATCATATTCCTCGACCTCCAGGAGGGAGAGAGATTCTCCCTGTGGGACGGTTACTCTTCAGGACTTGTATCTTTACTGGTAGTTATCGCTTTTTCAAATAGTTAGACGCTTCTTGACGTCAGACTCGATCACGGCCAGACTCCCTTACCATAAGCGCCGATCTGCCCCGGTTCCGGTGTAGTAGAACTGTAATGCAGGCAAGGTGAATCAGACATCAGGAAGTAAGGCCTGGCGTTCGTCAGGTCGAACATAGGATCGACGCCGTGATTAGTTGTATCCGGAGTCATCCCGCTGCTGAAGGCGCTGCCTTGATTTGGCGCCTGGTACACGTCATTATAGGTGACCACTGGGAAAGAGGATTGCAGCACATTGATCCCATTGCCGTAACCGGCGGAATAGGTATTCGTCGCTCCGTTTGAGGCGATGATGTTGTTCTGGATGATGGGGTTGGAGTTGAATATGCAATCGATCCCGGTGTAGTCGTGATTGACGATGGTATTGTATTCGATGAATGGCTGCGCCTGGTTTTCGCACTGAATCCCGATTAAGGATGTGTTGTAGATGACGTTCGATTCGATATGAGGCGACGAGAGGAGCTTGCACCAGATCCCGTAGCCGCTGCCGTTCCTGATGATATTGTGGTGGATGTAAGGATCGCTGTTGTTGTAACAGTAGATTCCCGCCGTGCCGAATCCGTCGATGGTGTTGTAGGATATTTCCGGCTCCGAACCATACTGCAGACTGATGGCAGTATATATGCTATTGGTGAAGGTGTTGTTGTAGATCGTCGGCGAGATACTCTGGATCGTAATTGCTCCGCCGTATGGATCGCTTTTTTCCGTCGTAGAGGTGCTGATGAAACGGCTGTTGCGAATGAAAGAATTCTCATCCGCGTCACTGCTGATCATAATTCCATTCCACTTTGCATCAGGAATGGTCGTGTCAGGCATGAAGGTAACGTTGTCAGCCTGGAACAAACCCGCGATGGTGAGATGGTACAACCCTTCAAATTGCACGGTGGTATTGTTCAGAATTAAATTGTCGCCTGTTTCCACGAAAGCGTCGCAGGTCACGATGAAGCTGCCGCCGTTTTCGGTGCGACTCCCAATGGGACCTCGGAGTTCGTTGGTTGCTACGTCGTAGGGGAACGCTCCCATCGCCAAACCTTCGCTGGCTGCGCCGATACAGTGCGAACAGGCATTCAGGGAGTAATCCTGATGTTCAAAATCACCGAAATCCGGGTTTAACGAAATGTTCCCCTGGAAGTCGCAGGAGTCACGGTTGACGTTAACTGTGTCCATTTCCCCGATGCCCAGAGGCAAATCCGCCCAGTTCTGGCCGTTGTTTTCTTTGGAGTTGTTGTTGCGGATATCCGGAGTTGCCTTGGGAATCTGAATGTTGTCTTTGGTGCAGCGGATGCCATCGCCGTCATTCTCGTAAATGTTGTTGTTAGTGATGACGGGATGAGCGTCGGCTCCGATGCAGTAGATGCCGTGATATCCGTTTTTAACGATGGTGCAGTGATTGATCACCGGACTGCAATTCCAGACGATGACCGCGCCGGTCATCAGCATCCCGATTGGATCCACGCTATCAGGGTAGGAAGTATACCGGGCATTGGTATCGGAGGAAGCTCCGAACTTGATGACGCAGTACTCCAGCCTGGAAACGTCGTCCTTGGTATCGAAGAGGATGGAGCGCCACTGTCCGAAGTCGCCGCCGCCCAAGGCTCCGTCCATGGAGGTAAACACGATGTTGTTGTCCGGTTCGCCGACCGCCTCAAGGTGACCTTTTACATAGATGGCGTAGAGGTTGTTGGGGTCAAAACGGATTTCGACACCGGGATCTATCGTTACACTGGCGCCTTCGGGAATGGTAACATCCCCCTGCACCCAGTAGGGGCTCTCGCCGATGGTCAGATTGGTAGTCAGTTCCCCTATCAGTCGAGTTCCAGATCCGATGATGACATCGGGACCTGTAGCTTCTTTGGTGGTACAACCGGCCAGGATTAGGACTGCGCCGAGCATAAGCCAGAGGATAGCCCTCATTTTCATAATGTACTCCTGATTCGTGCGGCTGCTTCGATTGAATTATCTTCTGCAGTTTATGATCTAAAAGACCACTCCCAAACTGAACATGATCCAACGGGGTTGGTCGTAATTGCGCGGATTGTGGTCGTAATCGGTACCTGTGTTATAGGGTCCGGGATAACGTTCACTGTCGCCCGTGGTGATATGGTTGGGATTGGTGCTGTCGTAGGCGTTTCCAGTTTCCGCGTACAGTTCCCGGACATTTTTAGTATCGAAGAGGTTCTTAACCTCGATACCGGCAACCAGGTTGGTACTGCCCTTGATGGTGAAGTATTTGTCGAACTTCAGATTGGTTATTTCATGCCAGGGGTAGCGAGCGCTATTGGTCGCAATCTGGTTGTCGGGCAGTCCGGTGGTCCAGCGAGTCGGCGTGTAGGGTTCGCCCGATCCATATTGCCATTCTATCGTCAGCAGCCAGTTATCCGGAAGTTTCATCCCGAAAAGCCTTGGATAGTCGCCCTTCTGATATATCAGCGAGCTGTAGATGTTGATCTTGTGGGTTTCATCCCAAGCCAGCGGGTGTTCGTCGAAATTGACCGGCACGTTGTTCAGACGATATTGCTGTGCCGCGAGATCGGACGATGCTTTACCGTAGGCGTAAGAGAAGTCCCACTTCACGGATAATTGCAGATTCTTGGTGAAGCTGTTGTCGATGGAGACTTCAAATCCACGAACCCGCCCGTAATCCAGGTTGGTGTAACGGTCCAGCGTGTACCCGGAGACGATGACTTCGGGAAGTGTTGAGATCAACCCGTAGATGTCCTTGTAGTATCCTTCGACGGTAAATACAAGGTCTTCCGTCACCTGGGTCTGGACACCCAGGGCGTACTGTACCGTCTTCTCATATTCCAGGTTGGGATTTCCCACCAACCCTCCGGGGATGATGTTCCCGGCGTTGGAACGGAAGAAATACTGGTACTGCGGCGCCTGGTAGAAGTGCCCATAGTTGAAATAGAGCTTGGATTTATCGGTGATGGGGTGGGAGATACCGAGGCGCGGGGCGATACGGTAGGTGCCCCTATTGGCTTTTAATGCGCCCGGTTGATTTTCCTGCACCGCCTGGACCGACTGATCGACCAGGGTGGGATCCTGAATGATGAAGTCAGCGCGCATACCGGCATTGACGATCAGACCCTGAAACTCCATTTTATCCTGGAGATAAAACGCTCCTTCATAGGGCGTGTAATCGTAGAAGTCACGAACGTCGCCGCGATCCGGCCAGGGGCTGCCCGAGGGCAACGGCACGTCTGAATTGGTATAGGGACGCTGCGGACTCTGGATCGACATCATCGACATTTCGCGATATTTGATTTCCATACCGGACTTAATTTCGTGCGCTTTGGAGACCTGACTGGTAAAGTCGAATTTCAGCGAGTATTCCAGAGTCGATCTATCATACCAGTACGCTGCTTCATCCCACTGACCGGGATTTAAGAACTTGTCCGTCAAATTCCAAACTCCGTTACCGTTATAGTCGATAAAGGGTTCACCCTGGTCGTAACGATTGTTCGGCGCATTGAATCCACGGTTGGTATAAGTGGTATTACCGTCTACTACGTCTTTGTAGTTAAACCAGGTTGAATAACCGGCTCGATATTGCCAGATATCGGCAGGCCAATCAGCGCCATGTTGAGTCGGATCGTAGGTGTAAATCACAGGCCAGGAAGGATCGTATCCAAATTCCAAGCTTGCAGGCTTGGTGAAAAGCTCGTATTCATCGAAGTAGCTGTTGGGTCGGTCATATTGCCCATTCAATGTAGGCGGTTCGTAGACGAAGTCGAAATTGGCGGGGTTGGTATAGGAGCTGGGCAGATCGAAAAAGATTTCGCCAACATCCCAGGCGCCGTTATAGAAGCCGGTTTCGTCGGGGCTATCGATGAAGGGTTCGCCGGTGTCGTAGTAGAAATCCCCGTCCCAGAACGGTTCCGCAGTGTCCTGATCGTCGCGGAAATTCATCTGCTTGTCGATCTTGCCGTTCAGGTTTTGATCATAGTAACCTTCCGCAAGGGAACCGTCGGTGGGACCGTCGTATGTTCCGTTTTGGTTGGCATCCCAAAACCGCTCTCCGTCCCAATGGCCGTTATTGTTCCAGTCCTGTTCGCTGAGCTGCGGTTCGGCGGGATCCCATACTCCATTTCCGTTGAGGTCGGTGAAATCGTCCCAGGGATCATAAACGCCGATGTTGTTCTGACCGGTGTCGGGATTAATGCGGTCGACGAAGGGTTCTGCGTAATCGTAAGTACCGTTCCCGTTCAGATCGACCCAGTCTTCACCACGATCCCATTGACCGTTGCCGTTCAAATCTTCGTAGCCTTCACCCCAGCCATCGTATAGACCGTTGTGGTTGGCATCTACGTAACCGTCAAAGGGGATATGCTTGTCCAGGTCGGCGACGTCGATGATGCCGTCACCGTTTAAATCCTGGTAGAAGTTATATCCATCTTCCACCTGATCTTCCAAGGTGAAATCGCCCGGGGTTATTCCGCCGCCCGGATAAACGTGGCTGCGCGTTTCAAACCGACCAACCTGAACTTCGTAGAACGACTTGGAACTGATCTGGTGCGAGAAGTTCAAATTCACCTGTCCACGTTTGTTCTCAGCCCAGGGACGGTTTTCGGTATTATATTTGTACTGCCAGCCGTAATTACCGCCGACGCCGCCTTCACCATCCGGATAGATGTCCCACATCCGGAAATATTCATTGGTGGTCAGGGTCAGTTTCTTCTTGGGAGTAAGCTGGTAAGCCAGTTTTAGAGACGAGTAGAATTCGTTATCGGTCTTCTGGGGGAGCTTGATGCCCATGTTCATATAATCAGCCATGGGTCTGGTCTGATTGAACGGTGTGTAGGTATCAGAAACATTTGCCGTCCCCGAGAAGAAGAAGGTGATCGGCTTCTTGAGCAGCGCCTTGGTCAGCGGGATAGGACCGCCAAACGAAAGCTCCATACGATCCGTATTAAACGAAGTTGAGGCGATGGGGTGGTCGGTGGCGATTTTAGCCTGCCCATTATATCTCTCAACACTGCCTTCACGGGTCGTCACTCGGATGATCGCCGATTGCGCTTTGCCGTATTCCGCATTAAATCCGCCGGTCAGCACCTGCAGCTCTTCGATGTTCATGCTGTTCAAATCGAAGTCAATCTGGGTGTTCACCAGAGGATCACGAACGTCCATGCCGTCGACGATGAACAGGGTCTCTGAAGATCGACCGCCTCTGGCGTGAATGTTGCCTTCTGCGTCGATGGTAAACCCGGTCTGACGGGTGATAATGTCGGTCAGGTTGTTGATGGCTAATTTGGATAGATCGTCACCAGTCAATCTGATATTATTGGAGGATTGATCGGGATCCACCTTTGGTTTTTCGTAAGGCACTTCAACGATGCCGCCTTCAATCACCGTCGGTTTCAGTTTGAAGTCCACTTTGGTGTCAAGGTCACTTGAGACGGTAACTCCAGTCTGTCTCGTCTGCGAGTAACCCATCGCGGTTGCCAGAACGGAATACGATCCCGGCCTGAGATTGATGATCACATAATAGCCGTTGATATCGGTCGCGGCGCCTTGAGGCGTCCCTTCGATCGTCACGTTGACGCCGAAGATGGGATCCTTGGTATCTGCATCGACGATGGTACCGGATATTTTCCCGCCACCAGCGAAAGCCGGCGAAACGGTCAGGAGCGCATACACAGACACCAGCGCCACTAGTACGGCGAGCCCTTTATTACATCTGAACATCATGATTTGACCTCCACCCTGCGGCGAAAGTGAGTCGAACCCGTAGAGCTTCTATTTCCAGTTTTTCTTTGTCGTTGTAGCCCCGAGAAGGGAACTCTTGATTGTAGCCGCCTGGGATCTTATCATCCACGCGGATCGTTCTACAGTAACAGTGATAGGGTGGAGTATATTTTACTTTCGGGCGGTTGGAACTGCCCAAAGGAAGGTTTAAGTTGAGCCCTACCATCTGCTGGACGCCAATAATCTTATTAAAATCCTCACAGAGGTGAGGTAAATGTCGTTAGTGAAAATGGAACTAGAAGAATTCCGACAGCAATTTAAAACTTTTTTAACAGATAGTCAAGTGCTTTTTTTTGCATTTCTTTGGGAGCCTCTGACCCCATCGTGGCAATACTGAGTGGTCGTTTTTCGCCAGAGGATGTCGCGGAAATTTCCATGGTGAATTAATAATTATTATAAAAATCAAGGATATACGATTCTGGCCCAAACATTGCAGTTAGAATAAACTCCACTCGACCTTCAAAAGGAGATCAGACATGCATCCTGAAAAAAATACCGAGAGTGAAGAAATTCTGGAGTTTCGTTTAGCCAGTGAAGAATGGACTGAGGACGATTTTTCTTACAACGAAGCCGTCATGGATGAATCCATTGCCGACTTTCTGAAAGAAGCCGTCGTCGAACCACGTTAATCTATCGGTAGACCTCTGCACTGAAATCGCTGCACCACATCGCGACCGTCGAACCCTGAGTTTGGAAGCGTCTGCTTCCACTTAATCTGAAAATCGACACCGAATTTATCCTATACCTTGCGGGTCTGCTGTTGGGTTCACCAAACAGCAGACCCGTTCTCGCAACAGAGCTTCCGATAACACCTGCAGAATCAGTTTCAGCGGATCACAGTGAACGATCGTGTCGCAGTCATCCCTCCGGTGGCGAGTCTCACAAAATAAATTCCTGACGTCATCGCCGCGGCATCGAGCGCAACCTGATGTTCGCCTGCCGAATAGTTCCCCAAAGCCAGATGCTGCACCAGCCTCCCCATCACGTCGTAAACCCCTAAATCGACATCGGCAGCCTTGTCCAACACGAAAGAAAATCGCGCCGAGGAATTGAACGGGTTGGGAAAGGCCGGTGAAAGCTGCGGCGAAGCCGGAACTTTGCTGATGGATGGTTCAACTACACCGTCAGTCTCATCGAACCGTAACAGGCAGAGGTCGTATCCACCGAACCCCAGCGAATTGGTATAGCCAAGTATCTGGTAAGAGTCGGTGGCTATCTCCTGAACTCCTAATGCACGTTCTGATCCGACACCACCGATAGTCTGTTCCCAGGTGCATAACCCCAAACGGTCCAGCTTCAGCAGCCAGATGTTGGTGTTATTGCTGTTGGGCGGCGTCGTCCAGCCGCCAACGATGTACCCTCCATCAGCAGTTCTTTCCAGGGGGTAAGCGCCGTCCAAACCCACACCTCCATAAGTGTGGCTCCAGACAAAATACCCCATCGGATTCGTCTTTATGATCCAGACGTCACCGCCGCCGGCGCCGAAGGAGTGCGTTTCACCGACCAAGATAAATCCACCATCACTGGTCTGTTCGACACTGGCGCCATAATCCGCATCGCTGCCACCATAGGTCCGTGACCATGCCAGAGTCCCGTTAGCTTCGATGTGGCGCAGATTGACGTCTGCCGAACCATTACCCGTGGATTCCGTGTAACCCGCCAGGATATAGCTCCCATCCGACAACTGCTTGACAGAATAGGCGTAATCGTCCTGAGCGCCGCCGTAGGCGCGCCACCATTGAATTAATCCCAATGAGTTGGTCTTAATCAGATATTGGTCAGACATCCCTGCGCCGTAGGAAGCGGTTCGTCCTGCCACGATATAACCGCCATCGGTAGTCGGCTGGACGCAACTCCCCAGATCATTCCCAGCGCCGCCGAAGGTATGGCACCATTGAATGAACCCGTTCGAATCGGTTTTAAGTAGCCAGAGATCACCCTGTCCGGCTCCGTAAGAATAGGTAGTGCCGGTGATGATGTAGCCGCCATCCGGTGTCTGGGTAGCATAACGCCCCTCGTCGTCTGCACTGCCGCCGAAGTTGCGGCTCCAGACCTGGTCACCATCGGCATTCAATTTGACCAGCCAGACTTGTCTCAGACCGACACCGTAAGAAGCCGTGATGCCGCAGAGGATCATTCCTCCGTCGGAAGTTTTTTCCATGCTATAACCGAAATCATCGTCCGCGCCGCCGATAGTGCGCATCCCGACAGAGTCCGGATCCTGCGCCAGAGCAACCGTGTACAGAGTCATAGCGAGCAAAGCTGCTGCGATACAAATCCGCTTCAATTTAGTCCCCCCTGGTTTTCGATTACCCGAGTTTGAACCGAAGTTCGTAGTTTTTGTTTTTGAGTTGTGTGGAGTTGCTCAGACAATAGCTCTTGGATGGTTCAATCTTGAGGGATTTAATCGTCTCCTGCACCGAGATCGATCTTGCTCGCACCGATGGCGTGCCATTCCGGCGCGATCCCTGCGTTCAGGCGCTTTTCAACTGGTGCGGATTTGATGAAGAACGAATTCGCATCCGCAAGCGCAACGAAATTCAGCTACTGGTAGAAAATTTTAGGAAGGGTTATGGGTAGTTTCGGTAATGCGAACTTTTAGGATTTGGAGTTCGTTCGCTGTTCCATCTGCCGGATCTTTAGCCAAATACCGATAATCAGCAGAAGAATGAGTATGGTGGAAATGAACCAACCGCTGGTGCGGAACCGAAATTCATCCAGCGCCTGGCGACCCATTTGCATGACTTTTTGTGTTATGTTGAGACCCGCTTTCACTGACGCTTCGACTTTTTCCAGGTTGACGGTGTGGATGGCGTCTCTGGACTTCAGCAGCGCATCCTGTGAATCCTTCAAGAGGAACTTGGCTTCGTTGACCGCGACGCCTTTCTTCTCGGCTGCATCAATCAGAGATGCCGCTTCCGCCTGCTGTTCGCGCAGAGAATCAATCGCCGCCTTGATTAAAATGGCGGTTTTATAGCCATTATTTGCATCATCGGCAGAATGACATTTGCCGCAGAATCCCTCACCGGTGACACTCAGAAACTGGTCTTTGGGTCGTTCGATCCGGTGATTGCTGTGGCAAGCGACGCATTCAGGCAATTTAAGCGCATCGAACGCCGCTTTGTGCGGGCTGGATAGAAACAGCTCCGCCGTGCTGGCATGGCATTCGCGGCAAACCTGAGCGACGATGTCCACTCCGGGGGGTACAGCGCCATGGTTGCCGTGACAATCATTGCAGGCAGGCGCACCCAGATCTTTTTTCACCAGCAATGCCTGCCCATGAACTCCGGCGGCGTAATCCTTATAAGTACTGTAATCACGGCCGTACTTTTTCATCAGCGCTTCATTACCGTGGCACTTGTCGCAGGTCTTGGGAACGGAAACCGGCCAGACAGAAGATTGTGGATTTTTAGCCGGATAGATCGTGTGGACGCCGTGGCAGTTTATACAGGTGGCAACGTCCGTCCCACCCTTTTTGAGGGTCATCCCATGCTGGCTGCCCCAGTATTTTTCGTACTGATCGGTGGGGATGGACACCGAGTAATTGCGCATATAGCCCGGGTTGGAGTGGCAGCGGGCGCAGAATTCGGGGACTTTTGCGGTAGTCGGTTTGCCCAGGAATCCCTTCTTTGAACTCATGGCAATTTCTGCGTCCTCCGAGGTTGGATCCCCTCCGTGACAGTCGGCGCAGGAGAGGTTGCGGCTGGCGTGAATATCCCCTTTATCCATATCCAGAACGGGTTGAGCCAGCGCATCGCCTAACTCTTTGTGACAATCACGGCAGGAATTCTGAGCAAGACATTCCTCGTATGGCGATAAAACCAGCAGGAGCGATACAACCAGCGCCGCCGGAATCAAACACAGCACGTGTCGCCGTTTAAAGGACATAGCCTGCCACCGTCATCGCTAAGATATAGAGCACAATCGCTACACCGATGATCCTGAGGAAGGGGTTGGAGCGATTTTCCGACCCGCGTTTATCGAAGAATGGAACCAGAGCCCAGAGAAGGGCGCCAAGTCCAAAACCCAGAATGCCCAGCAGCTCTCCTTCTATAAAGAAGAGCGTGGATGGCAGCAGCTTGAGGGTCTGGAACATGAACATGAAGTACCATTCGGGTTTAATACCCGCAGGCGCAGACGCAAACAGATCCGCTTTCTTGCCAAGTTCCCAGGGGAAGAATAACGCCAGCAGTGTCAGAATGATCAAGACAAACAGCCAGCCGATAAGGTCGCGTAGAACAAAATTGGGGAAGAAAGCCATACTACGCTGCTTTTCCTTGGGTAATTTTGAATAACTGATCGGTTCAGCCATCCCCTGATCCTGAACGAAGAGTAAGTGTATGGTCAGAAAGCCCAGGAAGGTCAGGGGGAGCAGGGCAACGTGAAAACCGAAGAATCGATTTAAAGTGGCGCCGGTTACGTCTTCACTTCCCCGTAAGAAGATCAGCAGCGGCTTCCCCACCACCGGTACGACACCGATGATGTCCGTCCCTACCTTGGTGGCAAAGAAGGCGAGTTCATTCCAGGGCAATAAATAACCTGAAAATCCAAATCCCAGGGTCAGTCCGAACAGAAGCATGCCGGACAACCAGGTAAATTCACGAGGCTTGCGATAGGATTGCACGAAAAAGTTGGAGAACATGTGAATGAACGCCGCCAGCACCATCAAGTTGGCGGACCAGGAATGCAGAGAACGGATCAACCAGCCGAATTTAACCTGCGTGATGATGAATTGAACGCTCTCAAAAGCGCTGTCCGCTCCGGGACGGTAATAGAGCAGCAGGAGAATTCCGGTGAGCACCTGAACCAAAAAGAGGAAGAGGGTAATCCCGCCGAAGTAATACCAGATGGTGTGATGGTGAATGGGGACAATTTTATGCTTGGCCAAATCGAGGAACGGTCCAAAATCGTAGCGATCCTTGAACCACTTCTTCAGATCGAAGGAAGTTTTGGTATCCGCTGCCATCAGGATTTAGCCTCGGAAACGTAGACGTCGCCGTTTTGGACGTTCACCTGAAATGGAGTCAGCGGGCGCGGCGGAGGGCCAGAAATGTTTATGCCATTTATATCATAGCGGCCATTGTGGCAAGCGCACCAAATCACCCCCAAATCGGGACGGAATTGGACGGTGCAGCCCAGGTGTGTACAGGTCGCCAGGAACGCCTTGAAATTACCATCAGCAGTGCGCAGCAAAATCCCGGGATTGCGGCCATATTGGAACATGACGGCGGTGTTCGGGACTAGGTCGTCTTCCTTGGCGACCTTTAAAGTCGTGGGTGTGGCTTCGGTAACTTTTGGTGGAATCAGGTAAGAAATCAGGGGATAAAGTACCGCACCAAGTGAAGCTATCCCGACGCCCCCCAGGAATATATTGATGAAATTTCTGCGATCAGGATCAAACTTTTTTTGATCTGACAAGCTATTTCTCCCTGCGCTATCCAGTTTACTTGCTGCAAAACATCCCGAACGAATCGGATCGGACGGGATGTTTTACAGGATTCTCCGGGACGTTAAAACGGCTTAACCTCCCACTAATTGCTCTAAAGGATTCTATTGAGTCTTCTTGGGAGCATGATGCTCGATCATTTTATATGATTCGGCGAACTTGAAGGGTTTATCCTTATTGAAGGTCGGGCTCTTCTCATTGTGGCAGGTCAAACATGTCTTTTCATCAGGTGTCAGAAGTCCTGCTTCCTTGGCTTTGGCAGGATCCTGCATGACTGCCATCTTGCTGTAGGCGGAACCTGGGCCATGGCAGACTTCGCAGCCGACGTTGCCCAAAGCTTCAAATTTCGTGCTGTCAGCGCCGTATCCGGTCGGTTTGCCGTAACCGGTGACGTGGCAGGCCAGACAGGCGGGGTTCTTGTCTTCGCCCTTCACCTTTAAGACTTCCAGAGACTTGGCGTGTTTGGATTCAGACCAGATCTCGTAGATTTTTCCCTTTGCCTCGCCCTTGTGACAGATCTTGCACTTCGGCGCGCCGATGTAGTCATAACCGAAGGCGATAGTGGCGCTGGTGGTTACAAAGCATAACGCCAGCAACCCCAAGCAGATTTTCCTTACCATGACATTCTCCTTCTCGTGATCCTTTTACTTTCGTTGAACATATTATATAAGTTGTCCCCGTTTTCCAAGAGAAATATTTAAAATCTAACACCTGAAAAGGATAAAATTCACCATAAAATGTACAGATTTAACTTCAAATTAATAAATAAGATAGATGAAGACCAGTACAACATCAGCTCTTAAATTCAACAGGATCGGCTATTTCTTTAACGATTAAGGAGTAATTTGGATCCTACCGGCAGGGTGGATTGACTTGGGATGGACAACTGAGGTAACGGGAAACCCCGTTAGAGAACTAATAGGAGGGTTGCGAGGTAACGCGAGGAGCCCACTATGGTGTTACGCTAACATGGCTTTTATTTTGAATCGCACCGACGTATCCAGGTAGCTCATGTCGATCGGTTTGGTTACGAAATCGGATGCGCCCAACTTGAGCGCTTCCTGTGCAATGGATATATCATGGAAGGCGGTAATCATGATGATCCCAATTCCCTGATCAAGCGCGCGTACCCGGCGCAGTATTTCGAGCCCATCCATAACAGGCATACGGATGTCCAGCAACATGAGGTGAGGCCGCGTTTCCTTCACCAGGCGAATAGCGTCTTCTCCGCTGGTGGCGTGAAACGTTTCATAGCCGCGCCCCTCCAGGTATTCCGCGATAAGATCGCAAATGTCTTCTTCATCATCCACTATGAGTATACGGCTGCGTACCATCATACACCCCATCAGTATGGTCGGAGCGCCGGCAAAGCGCTCGAATAGATTGATCTCTGGATTTTAGAATCCCCAATCTGAGCTTAATATACATCGAAGGGCGCATTTTGTCAACTCAAGCTTAAGGTTATTTGAAGGCAGGAGTGATTCAGCCCTGCGATGAGGCCGCTTTTATCCCTTCTGCCTCGTTAACCTTGAACAGAATCAGGATGCCGATGATGAAAAAGACCACCATGGCGATCACCGCCAGCCTGATGCTGCGCGTGGCGATGTTGACCACTGCGAAGGAGAGCGGTCCCAAAGTGGATGCCAATCGTCCGGCGATGCCGAAAAATCCGAAGAACTCCCCCGATCTCTCCGGCGGTGTGAATGAGGCAAAAAGCGAGCGAGCCGCCGCTTGACTTCCCCCCAACACCAGACCAACCAAAATGGCGACCAGACGAAATTCTGTGATCGGATCGAAGAACAAACCCAGGCGGTACACCCATAGCAACGCGATGATCCAGACGAAGAGCGATATCGACAACGCCCGCTTGTTGCCCAGACGATCCACCAAAACTCCGAACAGCACGGCTCCGGGGAAGGCAGTGAACTGCACGATTAGAAAGAGCACGATTAGCTGAGCAGTATCCATATGCAGTTCCTGATCACCGAAAATAGAAGCAGAGCTGATTGTGGTTTCGATGCCGTTGGTAAAAAAGAGATAGGCGAGCAGGAAAATCCAGAGTTGCTTGAAGCGGCGCATCTGTTTGAACGTGACCAGAAAGTTACGCAGGACATGCCTGGGATTGGATTTTTGGATCGAATCTGTCCGAGCCGGTCTCTCCCTTACACCGATAAAGGTCGGCAGGGAAAAGATCCACCACCAGAACGCCACCGAAATGATCACGTGGGGAACGCCGAATGTGCCCGGCGCAAATCCCAGAACTCGCGGGTTCTGCAGCATCAGCAGATTGAGCAGCAGGCAGAGCCCGCCACCGATGTATCCTATAGCCCAGGAAATTCCAGAAATCAAGCCGATATTTTGTGGCTTGCTGATCTGGGGCAGGAAGGCGTTGTACAGGTTGGTCGCTAAGAAGAACGCTGCCAGAGCCAGCGCATAGAGCAGTCCGGCTGGAATGACGTCACCAGCTCCCATGGGCGCTAGCAGCAGAGTCGCAACTCCTCCGATAACGGTCAAAATAATCAGCAGACGCTTCTTGGTCCCCGTCAGATCGGCGTAGATGCCGATGAAGGGGCTGAAAATCACCGTGAGGATCGTCCCCGCCAGCACAGAAAACTGAAACAACGACGCACCCGGGACGTTGATCAGCCGACCGAAGAAATGAAAATCCGTACCCGCTTCACCGCCGGCGATCACCCCAGCGTAGTACTTGTTGAAAATCACCGCCATGATGGAGGTCGCAAAAGCGGAATTGGCGAAGTCATAGGACATCCAGGCCCAGGCTTCACCGCCGAATTCACGCAGCCGTCGTATCATCTTCAGCACTCGATTGGTTACCAGACCGGATAATGGTGTGTCGAATCATAATTATAATGAAAAAGCTTTGCTGAATCGAAAACAAAATCGCCCTTTTTTCATGGCGCGCGTTGGTTTCCTGCCGGGTTCTACTTGACTTTCCTCAATAAATAAATTATATTTGGAGATGAAGAAATTCCGTCTGGCGCCATGATGAGATTATTACTACTCCCCCGAACCGCAGTTCTGGTATTTTGCCTCCTGCTTAATTTCATAAGCCCGGGATGCAAGAAGGCCAAGGATGCGGACGCTCCTGACCAGATGCCCGTGCCGGTTATTACGACCATTATCCAAAAGCGTACTGTCGCCCGCCCAGTTCAGTGCCGGGGAATCGTGTACCCACAGCAGCAACGAGAGTTGTATTTCCTTTCTGCCGGGCGGCTGGCGGCACAGCGGGTGCCGGAAGGTCGTTTGGTGTCCAAAGGAGATACCATTGCCGCTCTTGACCTGAAACAGCTCAGAATGAACAGGTTGAGCGCTCAAACCGAGCTGAACGCCGCCCGCTCAGAATTGGCAAGGAAAAGAAAATTGCTGCAAGACAGCCTTTGCACTCAGCGTGATTGCGACGAAATCAGCGCTAAAATTACCAGGCTAAAAGTGCCCTATCAGCAAGCTGTCGAGGAATTCAATAAAGCTCTGATCTTTTCTCCGGAAAACGGCCGCTTAGCCAAATGGTATGTTTTCCCCGGCGACAGCATCTATCCCGGCAAGCCGGTTGCGCTACTGATAGACCCCGGACCCGAAGCCATAGCCCGAGTAGAGCTTTCCGAGGTGGACTATCACCGGGTAAAAGATGGCGATTCAGCCGTCGTGAATATGGTCGATAACCCACACTTCCCACTCAAGGGGGTGGTTAAAAGCCGCAGCCTGGCCAAGACCGTCACAGAGCTGCCTTACATCGCTGACCTTTATTTCGAGAATCCCGGTGGAATCGCCAGCCTGGGACAGCAGGTCACGGCTACGATTTACACGAAAATCATGGAATCTCTGGTGCTGGTTCCTAAAGATGTTCTGATCGAACGAGAACCCCATTCAGCCACCGTATTTCTTACGGATGAGAAGAACAAATACGCCGTGCGCAGATACGTCGTCACAGGTCCTGAGGTTGGAGATGACATAATTATCGAAAAGGGGTTGCATGATGGCGAACGATTGATTACTTTCGGTATTGAAAGGCTGAAAAACAGCACTCGTATCATGGTCGTAGGTGGGAAACCGTAACCAAATGATGAGATTATAAGATTAAAAGTGGTTCTTCGCTATTTTGAATGGGTAAAGGTTGATTAAGTCGAGATTTTTAATTATACTAGGGAACACTCATCAAACTGGAGGTTCCCGATGCAATCCCCGACGGAAGACTTGTTTGCGCAGGCTTTAGGTTTAGAGAA
>JAPKYS010000045.1 GCA_026394195.1 bacterium
GGCAACGTCTACGTAACGGGTCATAGTTATGGAAGCGGGACTTATGACGACTACGCCACCATCAAGTACAATTCCGCCGGAGTTCAGGAGTGGGTGGCGCGCTACAACGGGCCTGGTAACTCCGTTGATGAGGCTTACAGCCTGGCGGTGGACGGCAGCGGCAACGTCTACGTAACGGGTATAAGTGATGGAGGCGGGACTGGGCCAGACTACGCCACCATCAAGTACAATTCCGCCGGAGTTCAGGAGTGGGTGGCGCGCTACAACGGGCCTGGAAACGACTATGATGAGGCTTACAGCCTGGCGGTGGACGGCAGCAGCAACGTCTACGTAACGGGTAAAAGTTTTGGAAGCGCGCCTAATTACGACTACGCCACCATCAAGTACTCCGCTACTGACCTGCCCGACTGGCAGCAGCCGGTCGCAACGGCTTTCGGCGCGCCGCTGCCAACAGAATACCGCCTGTCGCAGAACTACCCCAATCCCTTCAACCCGACTACCACGATAAGATACGAGCTTCCAACCAGAAGCCAGGTGAAGTTAGAGGTCTTCGACGTTTCCGGGAGGTTGGTTAGCACGTTAATCAATGGCTGGAGGAAAGCGGGAAGTCACGAGGTGACGTTCGATGCGTCGGGGTTGGCGGCGGGAGTGTACGTTTACAGGCTGCAGGTGGGAGAGTATACGGGGGTGGAGAAGATGGTGCTTCTGAAGTAGTTTCGGAGGGACACGCTCCGTCGTGTCCTTTACAATTATAAACACCTGATAATATTGGACGTGACGGAGCACGTCCCTCCAGTAGGGGCGTTTAATTAAACGCCCTGTCAACAGAAACAGGGAGGATAGGCATTCTTGCCTGTCCCCAATACTCGGCGGTATACACGGCCAGACAGGAATGTCTGACCTACCCGAACGAAGAGGTCGCACGACGTGCGCCCTGTTTCTTTTGCCCCATTCATGGGGTTAGTTAGATGTAGCCCCGCCTCTTCATTCTGAATTCTGAATTCTCTATCACCCGATTTCTCTTGCATCTCCGAGCCAATTTGCTTATATTCAATCGCCAAATGCTTCTCCCCCATCGAAATAGAAGGTCTAACCATGCAGTCATTCAAATCCATTATAATCCTCGTTGCAGCTTTGTCCCTGCTGCTGATGATATCAGCCGGAGCTGACCCGATCGGTCTGACCGGATTGAACATTAACGAACCGTCCCTGGTGGTTCCGGATATCCCGGAACAGGCAAAGCCTCTTCCAGCGGTGAAAGGACCGCAGCGCCAAGGCATCGGTTCGCAGGGTCTGTTCGTAGCGGATGACTGGGAACTGTTCGCTGAAGATTCGCTGCAGGCTTTCATCCCAGCCGGAGGCAACGTCGCCGTTCGTTTTGATCCTCAAACCGAACAGCTATCCTTCGTCGATCCCACGCTGGAACTATCGACTCTGCAATGGCAAGCCATTCAGCGGGCTCCGGAGTGGCTGCGAGCCGATCTGTACGACAATTTCCGCCGCTTCACATATTCGTTTATCGCTGACATGGTGGCGCAGATCGTGGTAGATGCTCAGGACCCGTACGTGGATGAGATCGCCTTCGAAGCGGCGCACATTTCACCGGACTACCTGGGCGGGTTTCTCTACCTGAGCATGCTCACTGAAAACGTGCAGTGGGTCTACGCGGCGGACAGCCTGCTGAATTACGTCCAGATCGTCGATTATGGCACTTCCAGCTCCGATGATTTCTGGTCGACGCTCAAGTATTGGGTCGTCGAAGCGGACAGCGACACCGTGCAGGTGGAAATCCCGCGCGATATTTACTACTGGTACGTCGTTCACCCCAAGCTATCCGACGAGATACCGACTTACATCAACCCCGCTAACGGGCAGGCGGCGGACCCGCCCACCGGCGTCTTCTGGAGAACCTACTTCCTGACGCATGCCGATTCCGGCTACGCGTTCCTTCCGGATTATATGGCGGATTGCAATTTCCTTTGGGCGCACACAACTGCCGCCAATCCCAGCAACGGAGCCGTCGGCGTTCTGAATGGCTGGATCAACAACGTGATGCACTGGGGCGCGGGAACCGAACGGCCCATCCAGCCAGTGCGAATCTACGCTCTGCACTGCGGCAATTGCGGCGAATATTCCGATATCACCGCGGCAGCTGGGAGAACCTGCCTGATTCCCACGGTCTGCACCACCGCCTTCTGCGAAGACCACACCTGGAACGAGTTCTGGGAAGGGGAATGGATCCATTGGGAACCGGTCAATGGGATGATCAATGTGCCTCTGGCCTATGAAAACGGCTGGGGGAAGGTGTTTTCCGCCGTCTTCAACTGGCGCGGCGACGGCTATGTCTGGGACGTCATCGACCGCTACAGCGAAGACGTCTGCACGCTGAACGTCACTATTTTAGACTCAGCCGGCAAGCCCGCCGACGGCCAACGCATCAGCATCAAGAAGAATGCTCCCTGGGGAATGTACTACGACACCTGGGGCGTCACCAATTCCCACGGACAGGTTTCGTTCACCCTGGGCGACGCCAACACCTTCTACCTGCGGGTGGACGGTCCTCTGGGCGGTTATCCGACGGGAACGGGTGTGGTGCTGGCCGTCTCCAATTCGGTGCCCGGACAGACCTACGAATGGAGCCATTCCATGGCCCAGAGCACTCCAGCCTTGCAGATATCCGAACAGGAGCCTTACACTAATCCGCTGGACGATTATAACCTTGAAATCGACTTCCAGAGCCAATACGAGACCGCCTATGCCTACTATCTTTCCAACAACGAGTTTGCCGCCAAAGTGGACAGCGGTTTCGTGAATTTCTTTCTGGTTAACCAAGACAACTACACGCTCTACGACAGCCTGTCTCCCGCCGAAGGCTTCAACATCTTGAATGACGTCTCTTCGGGGAGCGTGAATTTCGATATACCTACAGCAGAACCATGGTATGGTGTGCTGTCCACCCGAGGCTTAGCCAAGAACCAGCCCTACGTCAAGGTGATGGCTCGAGTCTACCGCGACGATAGCGGGATTGAAGAACCCGTAGCGCAGTTTCCGCTCCGCTTCGCAATCCATCCACCCTACCCCAATCCCTTCAACCCGACTACTACCATCCGTTACGAGCTGCCAGCTGCGGGCTTGGTGAAGCTCTCGGTCTACGACATTTCGGGAAAGAAGGTCGCTGAACTGATGAATGGGATGCGGGAGGCGGGATCGCACGAAGTCACCTTCGACGCGTCGGGGTTGGCGGCGGGAGTGTATGTATACCATCTGCAAGCAGGAGAGTACACGGGGGTGCAGAAGATGGTGCTGCTGAAGTAGCATTCAGCACTCAGCAATCAGCATTCAGTAAGGGCGGCCGGTTGGGTCGCCCTTTTTGTGGTTCGCTGCTGATTATCCATACTTGGCAGATCCAGTTTACGCTCGGTTGGATACGAATCTCCACTTGGCAGATGAACTTCTGTGAATTATTACACGTATCAAATTTAACCTAAATAAAGCTTGACTTTCTCGGTCAATATGGGTATTTTTGCACCAAATGTAACACTTTGTTCAACCATGGAGGCAGAATGAAGCGAGCGTTTCTGGTAATAATTATGCTCGGGGTGGTTCTATGCCTACCCCGATCCCCATCACCGCAGGCTCAGGAAGGTTACCTGGCCAACACACCACTTCCCACCGTACCGATTCCTCCCGATAACCCTCAAACTGATGCCAAGATACTCCTGGGCAAACAGCTCTACTTCGAAACCCGGCTGTCGGCCGACAACACGATCAGCTGCGCCACCTGCCACGCCCCCAGCACTGCGTGGGCTAATCACGGCAAGACGGACACAGGAATCCGGGGTCAGGTAGGCGGTCGCAATTCAGGGACTATTATTGATGCTGCTTACATGCGATACCAGTTCTGGGACGGCCGTGCCGGATCGTTAGAAGAACAAGCATTGGGACCCATCCATAATCCCATTGAGATGGGCGAGACCTTGGAGAATGTAGTCAAAAAGCTAAACGATATCCCCGGCTACCATTCTCAATTCCAACAGGTGTTTGGCACGGATGCCAACACCGACGGGATTGCCAAAGCCATTGCCGCGTTTGAGCGCACCATCGTCACCGGACCTTCACCCTTCGACCGCTACAAAATGGGCGAAAAAAGTGCTTTAAATGCTGCTGCAGTGCGCGGCATGGACCTTTTCAATGGTAAGGCTCACTGTTCATCCTGCCATAGCGGTCCAGCTTTCTCCGACCAGGGTTTTCACAACCTGGGAGTAGGTTACAAGGATGGAAAATATTCCGATGTTGGGCGCTACGCCGTGACCAAGAATTCCAAGGACATGGGCAGTTTCAAGACACCAGGTCTGCGCAATGCAGCTGAGACTTGGCCTTACCTGCATGACGGGTCGGAGAAGACGCTGATGGACGTGATCAACCTCTACGACCGCGGCGGAGTGCAAAACCCCAACCTTGACCCGATGATGCTGCCCCTACACTTGACAGCAAATGAAAAGCAGGATCTGGAAGCTTTCTTAAATGCGCTGACTGGACCCGTCCCTGCAATTAATCCACCCAAATTACCAGAATAAGGAGGCCGACCCATGAGATGCAAAGTCACTCTGGCGGCGTTGGCCGCTACTATCCTGGTGGGGTTCTTACTGGGGATGGTTCGCCCCGCTTGGGCTCTACCGACATTCGCCCGAAAATATGGGTTCGACTGCACGATGTGCCATTCGAGTTTCCCCCGACTGAATGACTTCGGGCAGCGTTACCGCATGAACGGTTATCAGCTTCCAGGTCGTGAAGCTGAGGATAAGGACGTTTTGCATTCACCCGCTCCCTTCGCTATGCGTACAAGCGCTGGGATCTCATACAATACCGATAACAATCCCAGCAATCCAGCCAGCGACTTGAAGCGCTTCCAGGTGAACAGTTTGGATCTGTTGTCCGGGGGTATCTTAGGCCGCAACATCAGTTACCTGGTGGTCTACACACCTCCGATGGCTGCTTCGCGGAGTACGGCTGGTCAGCAGGCCTCGGTGGAAATGGCTAACGTGGTCTTCAGCAACCTGCTCTGCAGCACCTGGCTCAATCTGCGCGCCGGTCGTTTTGAACCGGCTTGCATACCCTTCAGCGTGGCTCGACGTTTGACGATATCCCCTTACGAGGTCTATAACTTCGGCTCCCCGCTTGGAGCTCCGGTAAATGAACCGCTGGAAGGCGTGGAGGTCTATGGATATGGTCGGCAGGGGTGGAACTGGGCGGCCGGCGCAGTCAATGGGACCGCCTACACCACCAAGGTATCCGCGGATTTCTACGGGCGCGTCTCCAAAGTACTTGGAGCGGGGTGGGGTCAAACTGCCGGTCAGCGAATCGGTGTGACCGCCTACTCCGGTAAAGTCCCCGATTCGACTGGCACGCTGCAGAACTTCTTCCGCTTTGGAGCCGATGCCAGCTTTAATGCCGCCTGGATCAATCTCTCGATTCAGTATATCCTGGGCATGGATCGCAGGGAGTTATGGCCTTCCGGGTCAACGGAGAAATACGTCATGCATTCGGGTGGTTTCGCACAATTGAACCTGATGCCGATCGATAAGTTGGCGGGATTTGCGCGTCTTGACCTGGTGAAACCCCAGAAACCTGCTGACCTGGACCGTGATCAGATCACGCGCTACACAGCAGGAATCCGCTACTACTTCGTCTATCAGTTGGCGCTGCACCTGGAATACTCACACCGCATTGAAAAGCAGCTTACCGGGCCGGACGCAAAGGAAGACTTCGGAGCTGTTCGACTGGACTTCGCCTTTTAGAAGTTAATCCGTCATAAGATCAAAAGGGCGATCCATTGGGTCGCCCTTTTGTTATAGGTCTGCTGACCGTATAAAACAACAAGTCCCCTGTAAAGGGGACTTGCGGGGCCGACGGGGATCGAACCCGCAACCTCCGACGTGACAGGCCGGTGACTTTGTGCGGGAAAATCGCTAAAAACAGCACTTGTGTTAGGTTTTTGTAAGGTAGAGAATGATTCAGCCGGGCTCGGCTAAACGGGCTCGGCTGTTTCTGTGATTCAGGAAATGATTAAAAAGGGCAGCTCCTCACCGGGAAACTGCCCTTGATTTTTGATATTATTTTGAGTCCTATAATGCGCCTTTTAGGACTCAAACGGTCAGGCTAATTCCGAGACCAGGGACGCGACTTGACCGCCGAAATCCTCGCGATTGTCGTCGTAGAGGGAAAGGGTGCGGATGTCGCGGTGGCGGGAAAAGCGCTGCACTTTTCTAACATCACCGCCGGTCAGGTCCAGAGCCTCGGTGATGGCCGCATGGCGGAGCCCGTGAGGTCTCACGTCCTTGAGCCCGGCTCGCTTGCCAAGATACTTCACCAGCCGGTCTACCGAGCGACCGGTCAAGCGCTCGCCCTTGGCGGCATGATCGAAGTTGTAGAACAGGACTCCGGGCTCGCTGCCTCGGATCTCCAGCCAATTCTTGAGCGCCTCGGCTGTCTTGACCGGCAGAGTTAAAAGCTCCTTTTCGTTGTTCCGACCTTTACCCTTCACTGCCAGGGTTCCGGTTTCCAAGTCAACGTCTCCAAAATCAAGTCCAGTTACCTCACCGCGCCGGAGCGCCAGGTCGAAGAGCAGCCTCAAGATCGCTTTATCCCTCGCAGCTTTTTTCGGGCTTTGCCTTGCCGCGCTTTCCAGCAGCTTGCGAAAGCCTTCAGCTCCGCAACCGCGCGTATCCCGATAAGCGGAATGCTTGACTCCCGGTACTTCCAGAGTCCAAGAGATCACTCCGATAATCCGGGCTCGCTTGAC
>JAPKYS010000049.1 GCA_026394195.1 bacterium
TTCTGCGCTGCTGACGTTTGCGTTGGTCGAGGAACAGGTTTCTGGCGATGGTCATCAGCCAGGAATGGACTTTCTGGGGATCCTTCAGGTTGGAGGCTGACCGCATAGCCCGGAGGAACGTCTCCTGCAGCAGATCCTCGGCTTCGTGTACTTCGCCAGCCAGGAACAGCAGATATTGAAAGACTCCCGCGGAATGTCCCCGATAAACTGCTTCCCAATCCATAAAAAAGACCTGGTTAGACCTGTGGGTGCGTCGACGACTGAACCGAAATCATCCTCTCTATGATATAGACTCTTCAACCGGCGAAAAGTTACATGAGCGGATTCCGACCTGCCATAAAGATCAGATCGAGTAGTAAAATGTTCAGCGGTAAGAGGCTGAAATGTCTGAGATTCGATCCGAATGATAATCAATGTGAAAATATACCATCAAAAAGAATTCCTCGCTTGCTTTTTGCAAAAATATTCCTTATATTTTTACGATAAACAAAAAGCGAAACCCCAACCCGCCTAAACTCGGAGGTTCATCCATGATCTGCTCACGGTTTGCACTTAAACTAATCCTGCTTTCGATCCTGCTGGTCGGGCTGTGCATTCTGCCGGCTACGGCTCAGAATGCGGCTCAGAGACCTTCCAACCAGTGGAACGTCGAACAGGGCATCGATCTACCCATTGGCAAGACTCAATGGGAAATTGACAATGAGCATCTCTTCCCCTATCATTATCCTCCAACCGATGATCCTCCGCCACAACCAGCGATCAATCCCGCCGAATGGGAGCCGATGACCGGCGTGCTGATCCGTTATCCATTGGGAATTCCGGTCAGTCTGGTCGCAGAGATGTCGCAGGAGGTGCAGGTGTTGACCATCGTATCCGGTGCCTCACAGCAATCGCAGGCATCCAGCCAGTACCAGAGCGGGGGAGTCAACATGACCAACTGCGCCTGGTTGACGGCGCCATCCAACAGCATGTGGACGCGCGATTACGGTCCCTGGTATATTTTCAACGGGGACGACGTCCAGGGCATCACCGATCATATCTACAACCGCCCCACCCGCCCGGATGACAACAACATCCCCTGGGTGATCGGATCGACGTACGGTATTCCGGTCTATGGGATGCCTGTGGTTGCTACCGGCGGCAACTACATGAGTACCGGTATGGGCGTCGGCATGTCCACTACGTTGATCTATGATGAGAATACCAATTACTCGCATGCTCAAGTTGACCAATACATGCACGACTACTGCGGTCTGGACTCATATGTTGTCGTACCGGACGTCCTCACCAGCGGCATTCATCATATCGACTGCTGGGCCAAGCTGATCGATCCGGGTCGGATTGTGGTTAAAAGATTGACTCCGGCAAATGCCCAACTGGAAGCCAACGTGGCTTATTTCCAGAGTTTGATAAGCCCCTACGGCAAGCCCTACGAAATCATCCGGGTGGACTGCTACGCCAGCACCCCCTACACCAATGCGCTGATCCTCGACAACAAGGTTTTCGTGCCGCTATTCGGCGGAGCGCTGGATGCTGCCGCCATGCAGACCTGGCAGGATGCCATGCCGGGCTATGAAATCACCGGCTATACCGGAAGCTGGGTCTCAGACGACGCCATCCACTGCCGCGCCATGGGTATCACCGACGCTCAAATGCTGCGCATCGTACACGTCCCGCTGGCTGATCGGGAAGGCACGGGACAACCAATCCCCGTCCAGGCGAATATCCACGCCTACAGTAATCGCCCGCTCAGCACCGGCATGCCGGTGATCTATTGGCGCGTCGGATCGGGAGCCTACAGCACGACTCCGATGACCAGCCAGGGTGACGATAATTACCTGGGCAACATTCCGAATCAACCCAACAACAGCACCATTTCCTACTATATCCATGCGGAAGATCTTTCAGGTCGCAGTGAGAACCACCCCTACATCGGCTCAGGGAATCCGCATATTTTCCGCATCATCACGGATACCACTCCGCCACTCATCGTGCATCAGCCCCTGGGTGACCTGTCGATTTACGCCTGGCCTCCGACCATCGAAGCCGACATTACCGACAACACCGGCATCGACCAGGCTTATGTGGAATACACAATCAACGGAGTTCCTCAAACCAACGTAGAGCTTACCGCCGTAGGAAACCACTACAGCGGACAGTTGGTGGGGACGGTCGTGCAGGGTAATACCTACCAGTACCGTATCGTCGCGATCGATGCATCGCAGAACGCCAATACAGCTTATGCTCCACCGACGGGCATGTACGGTGGACAAATCGTCGGAGGATTCTTCTCCGATATGGAGAACGGCGCTCCTGGCTGGACTCACAGCATTGTGAACCCCGGATTTATCGACCAATGGCATATCAGCACTCAGCAGAACCACACTCCCGGTGGATCGCATAGCTGGAAGTGCGGGGATACCGGTACCGGCAACTACGCATCGCTGCTCGATGCGGGATTGGTTTCTCCGGAATACAATATCCAATCCGGAGCCAATCTGTCCTTCTGGCACCAGATTTCAGCGGAGATTTCGAGCACCTATCCGGGTTACGCCTATGACGGCGGGATTGTCGAAATCTCGGTCAATGGTGGAGCGTACTCGCAGATAACACCCGCAGGCGGTTATCCTTACCTGATTCGCCTGGGCAGCAACCCCGGACCCTTCCCTGCCGAGACACCGGTCTTTTCGGGGTCGGTCAGCAGCTGGCAGCAGGTTAGTTTTACTCTGGGCGCAACGTCCGGAAACGTCAAGTTTCGCTTCCGCTTCGGCAGCGACGGTGGAACCAACCTGCAGGGCTGGTATATCGATGACGTGATGCTGACCACAGGTGCGGGAGCGCCCGCTCTCGACTTGACCATTTCTCCCGTCAATCCACCCATCCAGATCCCAGCAAATGGCGGCAGTTTCCAGTTTAACATCAACATCCACAACACCACGACCAGCTCCATCGCCTTCTCGCTGTGGAATAAACTGCGGGACGGCTCGGGTAACTATTACCCTGTGCTGGGACCGATCAACCGCTCGCTTCCGGGCGGAGCCAATCCCACGCGTATCCTGACCCAATCTGTTGCTGCTTCGATTCCAAGTGGTACTTTAACCTATGTCTCCTACGTAGGCACCTACCCCAGCACGGTGATTGACAGCAGCTTCTTCACCATCATCAAGCTGACGACCAGCGATGGCGGACCTTGGGTCAGCCAGTCCGACTGCTTTGGCGATCTCTTCGACGAATTCAGCGGCGCGATGACAGCGCCGACTGCTTTCGCCCTGAACGGCGCTTACCCCAACCCGTTCAATCCCACCACGACGATCAGCTATGAACTACCCGCCACCAGTTTGGTGAACCTGACCGTTTACGATGTCAACGGCAGGAAAGTGGCTGAATTGATCAACGGGCTGCGGGATGCAGGCGCACACGCGGTGACCTTCGATGGTTCCGGGTTGGCATCGGGAGTGTATATCTACCGCCTAACGGCAGGCGATAATGTTGCCGATGGAAAGATAGTGCTGATGAAGTGATCCGCCTCTGGCGGACACTTTTACCGCAAAGTGCTATGCGACTTTGCACGACATAAAAAACAGGGGCTGTCCCAAAAGGTCAGCCTCTTTATATTGGAATTTCCTTCTTGATTCCTTATATTTACATCTAGCTTGATTAAACAAGAAGGTCCACCATGCCGCAGACCAAACAGCCCGAAGCGATTTTCAAGCCCTACCTTCAGCACCAACCGATGCTCTTACCCCCCGATTTGAACGAGTTGATTCCACCGCATCATTTGGTGCGGGTGGTGGATCAGGCGGTGAGCCGCATGAATCTGGACCCGGTTTTGGAGCGCTATCCAGGCGGTGGGACATCCAGTTATCATCCCCGCATGCTGCTTAAAGTTCTGATTTATGCCTATAGCCAGCGCCTATATTCTTCCCGCCAGATCGCCAAGGCTCTGCGGGAAAACATCCATTTCATGTGGTTGTCTGGCGGCAATCGCCCAGACTTTCGCACCCTGAATCGGTTTCGGTCGTCGCGGCTTAAGGGTCTTATCCAGGAAGTCTTCACCGCCGTGGTGGAGCTGCTTTTAGAAGCGGGGCTGGTGGATTTGAAAGATTATTTCCTGGACGGCTCCAAGATCGAAGCGGCGGCCAATAAATACACCTTTGTCTGGGGCAGGGCCACGCGCACGTTTAAATCCCGCCTGCAAGGGCAGGTCAGTCAGCTTTTTCATCAGATCGAAGCGGCCAATGAAGCCGAGGATCAGCGCTACGGCGACCAGGATTTGGAAGAGCTGGGGCAGGGACCCATAGATAGCGCCATGCTGGAAGCCAAGTTGCAAGAGCTAAAGGTGCGGCTTTGCCAAAAGCCCGGCGATCAGGATCTGAAAAAAGCAGCCCAAAAAATCCAGGACGATTATTTACCCCGGCTGAAGAAATACGAGGATCAAGAGGATAAACTGGGCGATCGCAACAGTTATTCCAAGACGGATCCGGACGCCACCTTCATGCGCATGAAGGAAGATTACATGCGCAACGGACAATTAAAGCCGGGCTACAACCTGCAGATGGGCACGCAGAAGCAGTTTATCTTAGCTTTCAGTCTACACCAAAAGACCACCGACAGCGAGTTTTTGATTCCGCACTTAAAGCAACTGCAGGGCCGTCTGGGGCGTCTGCCGGACAATGTCATTGCCGACGCCGGCTACGGCAGCGAAGAGAACTACCACTATCTGGAACGGCAGGGTATCAACGCATACGTTAAGTACAATCAATTTCACGCCGAGAAGAGGCGACGCTTTACTCAAGACCCGTTTAAAAAGGAAAATCTGCCCTATGACGAGGCCACGGACAGCTTTACCTGTCCAGCGGGTCGCCACCTGGAGTTTATCGGTGAAAGCGACGACTCTACGAGAACCGGCTATATCACCCACAAACGTCTCTACCGATGTGGCTCCTGCCGGGGCTGCCCGCATCGTAAAATATGCCATAAAGGGCGGCGGGGGCGCACTCTTGAGGTCAATCCCCATCTGCAAGAATATCGGAATCGGGCGCGGGAATTGCTGGACTCACCGGCTGGTCTGGATTATCGGTCGAGGCGTCCGGCAGATGTGGAAGCGGTCTTCGGCCAGATCAAAGCAAATCGCAGCTTTCGCCGCTTTAAGCTGCGGGGCTTGGACAAAGTAACGGTGGAATTCGGATTAGTGGCTTTGGCGCACAACCTGATGAAATGGCAGGTAATAAAGGATAGTCAGGAGAAGCTTACGACCAAACAGATCATTATCACAGGTAGAGCTTTTCGTCCATACCGTATCGATCTCAACTGAATCCATTTCCTTAATCATAGCAATAACAAAGAGGCTGTCCAAAACCCTTTTGGGACAGCCTCCTTGACGTTCGATACGTCTTTACTTGATCAGCGTGAATTTCTTGACTTCAGAATAGCCGGGTGCATCCAGTTTGTAGAGGTAGATGCCCGAGCTCAATGCCGAGGCGTTGAAAGTCACCTGGTACTGACCTGCGGTAAGTTCACCGCTGACGACCGTGGCGACTTCCTGGCCTTTCAGGTTGAAGACCTTCAGCGAAGTCTTGCCGGACTGCGCCAGATTGAACGGGATGGTGGTAACTGGATTGAAGGGGTTCGGGTAAGCATCGCCCAGCGAGTAGGTTTGCGGGATAGTGCTTGATACCACTTCGTCATCCCAGCCATAGGTGTTGTTGTTTGAGTACCAGCTTTCGCCGGGCGCTCCAACCGCGCTCTTGGTGAAGGGGAAGCTGCTGGAAGCATACACGGTACCGCCGAAACCGGTACCCATCTTGCCCCAGAAGGTGTAGCTGCCAGCGGGATTGCTGCCGGCGACCGTCTGTTGCAGGTTGCGTGCTATTGTGGAGCCCGCAGCCAGGTTGACGTTACGGTTGATAAACGGACCCTGCGTACCGCCGCCGGGGATGGTCCATTGCGTCCAAACCTGCGTGTTTAAGGTAAAGGCTTCGTTGCTGTGGACGCTGATGCTGAAGAAGAGCGTCCCGCCGCCGGCAGGGATAACGGTCGAACCGGTCGGGGTGACGGTCACGGTCACGTTGGGATTGCCGCCGGAGGGTACTGCGTTGATGGCGTTCAGAACGTTCATCAAGCCTGCGCCGTAGGTATTGTCTTTCCCCGTCGTGCCCAGGTCCTGAGCATAGGTTTCCAGGTACATGTCAATTTGTGCTGGCGTCAGGTTGTGGTTCTTGCTCAGCAGCAATGCGACGGCTCCGGCGACGTGTGGCGTTGCCATGGAGGTTCCGTCCATGAGAGTGTAGCCACTGTTGTTATTATAAGTACATGATTTGATGTTCACGCCGGGAGCGGAGATATCGGGGTCGATCAGACCCATGCCCGGATTATAGGCGTAATCATTCCAAGGGCTGATGCTTACCCAGGTGACCGGACCGCGGCTGGACCAGGATGCGATGTTGTGATTTGATTGGGTCGCGCCGCAGGTGATTACACAGCTTAAACCACCCGTGAGAGTCTGACCGGGATGAAGCCACGGTGGTGGGACGTTTCCGGGTGTGCGGACGGCGTTCGGTGGTGCAGGTGAGCTTGCCTCATTACCAGCGGCTATCGTTCCGATTACACCGGCGGCTAAGGCATTATTATAGGCGGCGCGGAACAGGTTTTTATCCGACGTTGTGCCACCGCCATAGATTCCTCCCGACATGCTGAAAATGTCAGCTCCCTGCTGTACTGCGAAGTTTGCCCCGGAAATCATCTGTCCGGTGCTGCCGGAACCGAAAGCATTCCACACCTTGATGGCCATGATAATGGCTTGCGGAGCCACACCGGCTTGCGTGCCGGCAGCGCCGTTTGAAGCCACAGATCCCGCAGTGTGCGTGCCGTGACCATGATCATCCATCGGGTTGTTGTCATTGTTAACGAAGTCATAGCCGTGATTGGGATACGTTGCTCCGCCATTCCACATGTGGGTTGTCAGGTCCAGGTGATTATAATTGACACCCGTATCCAACATGCCAACAAGGACTCCGGCTCCCTGATAACCCTGAGCCCAGACTTCCGGCGCATGCACGTCTGAAACGCCCCAGGCGATTTCATCAGTGTTGTCCGTCTTGGGTGCATCAAACTGAATCGGCGCTTCGGCTTTCGGAGTATCGTCTAACATATATCGTTCCGGATCGTAGCTTACTTCAGCGATTTCAGGGAAGCTCATCAAACCGCGAATCACCTCCGGAGTTGCCAATCCCTGGATGAGGTTAACCAGGGAAACCGACAGCATATTCTTGACTTTTCCTGAGGGTTCATAACCTTTTAAGTAAGCTATCACATCGGTTTGCGAAATTTCGGCGATCTGATTCAGGTGGTTGACGACCCACTGGCGGGCGTCGTGCTTATTCATGTTGGCGGTAGCAGTCATCATTTGACTATAGTCCGCCTGATCCTGCATGGTGATTAAGACTCGAATCAACTCATTCTCCGAACTGGCGTTCACCTTGGCCGCCAGGTCGGGAGTCAGCGTGGTCGCCATGGCCGAACCGGCCAGAGCGAGCGCCAACAGCAGCAGTGCAAGTTTCTTCATTGTGCCTCCTTAAGGAACCATTTGATTTTGTTGGTGTTATATTGCTTTCCCGCAATTTTCATATGAATCATAAAATAATACGTTTAATGTCTTATTAAGTTGGTGACGCAGCGCACGATCTCGTTATTCGCCCAATCTGATTCCAAGAGTGGCGCTGGTGTGGTTTCATCGGATTATGAAACAATCAATATACAAAGTGAATCCGGAAAAAACACGGGAAATATGGGATAAGTTGAGGTTGGGGAGGTGAAATGTCCGGATTGGTTTGAGAGGGGGCAGATCTATTTGACGATCGTGATGGATCTGATGACCTCCCCATCATTGATTTGCAATCGCAGGAGATACGTTCCGCTGGGCAACCTGTCATTACGGTAATTGAGCGTGTGCGTTCCGGGCAGTTGAAAACCGATATTATTTTGCCATAGCATTTGCCCTTGTGGATTGATCAGATCGATAATCACGTTTTGGGCTTGGTTCAGATCGTATTGCAGGTTGAAAGAGGCATTGGCGGGATTGGGATACAGAGAAAGCGATATATTGTTGGGAGATGCCTGGATGTTAAACGGTTTTACACCATTTGGTACGGTATGTTCAAACATCTCCCAGCTTTGCCCGTCATTGGTGGTATGGTAGATGCGCATAGTTCCACCCGGGACCATATCCGGGGCAACGGCATAGAAAAAGACTTCCCCAGGTGTATTGCTGATGGCGGGGGAACATTTCCAATTGATCCATAAGCCAAATATTCCGATAGTATCTACAGCCGTACCATAATTGTAGATCCGCCAAATTGTTTTCACATTGGAGTCAAGTCCCCAGAACGCATAGATTTCACCAGGCGAGGAGCTCTTCAGAATCTGAGTATTATAAGGCGGTATTCCCCAGGCTTGATGAATATTATTCAGCCAAGTAAAGTTTTCGCCATTATCAGAACTATGAAACAATCCGCCATTTCCCGTAATAATGTAAACCTCTCCAGAATCGCTCCCTAAAGCAATATCGCTAATTCCTAAACTGCTATCATTTATTCCAGTAGTTGTACATAAATTATAAAACTGTCCATAATTGATGCTCTTTTGAATATGATTTTCTATCGGATATGGCGCCACGCAATAGATTTCCCCGGGAATCACACCGGAGGCGTATGTATACGCATTATCTATGATTTCATTAACGAAAGTCCAATGTTGTCCGTTATCCGTGGTAAGGTAATCGGCATATCCGTATGAGAGGTCATACCCGAAACTATGAAAAGTGCTGTCGTCGGCATCCTTTACAAAATTATCGGTAAGAAAGTAAGGAGGGTTTTGATTATTAAGGAGAGATAAAGTCTCGCCCGAATTGCTGCTAAAATAAAATCCTGTTAGCCCTTCAAAGCGGGGATGCACACCGGTGAAGTAAATTTCACCGGGTCGGTCGCCGCAGATGATAAGCTGCGAAGAAGCCTGAGAGATCTGATACCCACCGAGCAGGGCGTAGAGACAGAGAAGCCAGGTTTTCGTGTTCATGGTCACTCCGGCGGTAGGGTGGACTAGCGAATCGTAGTTCACCGCTCGTTTCATTCACTCGCTACTTACGTTCCCACGGGTCGGGGTCAGAGGCGACCCCGACTATGCTACGAGGTAAGGGCGCAGCGGGCTGTGCCCCTACGTCTCGTTCCGCGTTCTTTGACAGGGCGTTTAATTAAACGCCCCTACCAGCAACCAGCCACCAGCCACCAGCGGCTATTTTAAAAGTACCATCTTCCCGCTTGCGGACAGTTCACCTGCCGTCAACCGATAGAGATACACACCAGAGGGCAAACCGGAACCGTCGAAGGTGATCTCATGGGAACCGGCGGGATACCACGCCTCCTGTAGGGGCGCACTGCGTGCGCCCTCAGAAGAACCACTACCGCCTGACGGGCGCATGCCATGCGCCCCTACGAGGCGACCGCTGGTATCAAACATATCCAACCGCACGCTTGCCGCTTCCGGCAAGGTGAAGCAGATGACGGTCGTCGGGTTGAAGGGGTTGGGGTAATTCTGCATCAAGGAGAACTCCAGGGGTTGGTTCAGCGCTGAAATTGCCGGAGGGCCATTCTGTTCGCCGCTCAGCGATACGATAGCCACGGTGGCGATATAAGGCACGGCGTTAGAGGTGGTAACCGTCAGGGTCAGGCTGCCTGGCAGCGAGGGCGGAGGATTGAAGGTCAGGGTTGCCTGCCCGTTGCTTCCGGTGACAGCCACGGCGTAGAGATCGTCGTTCATGCCGCAGACCGTGGCTTCAGCCAGCGGACCGCCCGGTCCGTTGACCGTGACGTTGAAGGTGCCGCTGCCAATCTGTATGGTCGAGTTGTGAGTTACTGTCAGCGGATAAGGGGTCAGGCTGCGCACGTAGAGCGAGGGATCGCCGAAGACGACCCAGTTCTTGAACTCATTTTCGCCGTTGGCTCCGAAATTGTCGATCATCAGCCCAGACCCGTTGAAACACATTCCTCCGAAGGTGATCACCGAATCTCTAGCCAGCAGATCCACGCCTTCATCCTGCATATCATAGGGCGGGAACCAGGTCTGGCTGATCTTGGACATGTAACACCCGATGGCTCCGGTCGGTTCGTGCGTGGTCGAATTGGTAGCTCGCAGGAAGGCTTCGCCCAGGCAGGTGTAACCGGCGAACTGTCCGGTATTGCACGCCACCGTGACGATGTGCGGCAGCTTGTTGTCATTCTGCAGAGCGTTAACATTGGTGATGGTAAAGTTGGGGGGTCCCATCATGGTAAGGGAACCGTGCCCGGCGTAATTCCAGATGCTTTTCCCCTGATTGAGGAAATTGGTAATATTGGCGGTGTTGCCCCAGGGGGTGTAGACCGAATCCATCTGGGTGTAGTTCCAGCGAGTCAGGTGCCGGGCGATCTTGGTGAGGTGATCCGCATCGGTCGGTTCGGGATTGGTGGGTCCGCTCTGGTCAGCCGTACCCAACCCGATATGATACCAGTCGGCAGCGGCATCAGGGTACTTTTCGTATTCGAGAGTCCGCTGCACCTGAGTCTGCACCTGTGCCGCAGTTTCGGCAGAAAAACGTCCGACGAAGATGCCGGGATACCAGTCCGCAGCGCGCAGCAGGGCATAGACCGGATCGGAACCGCTGCTGAACGTCGCCACCTGCGGTGAATCACCCACCAGCAGCACGTAAGCCAGATCATGGGTACGGTAGTAGTTCTTGATGTAGTGCTTGATGTCCGTGGAGTTATTCCCGATGGTTGAAACAGGCACCAAGGTGGTCGGAATGCCCTTCTGATTCTTCCAATCCGCCAGCGGTTGGACGTCAGGTATAAAATCATCGTAGCAAATGATCAGCATGCCGCCGGGTTCAGGCAGGTAAGGGTAATCGAGGCTGCCATAGTTGATGAAATGACGCCGGTACAGCTTATCGAACTGCGGATCGATCTTTTCCAGCGCCTTGTCCCGGATTAAAACGTTCTTCCCGCCCGGCGCGATTTTGGTGACTTCCACTTCGACGTGAGTATATACTCGGAGGGTGCGCGAAACGGGATTGTACTGGAAGGCGTTGAGTTTGACGACGATTCCGCGGAAATCACGCTGAATGTAGGGATCGCCAAGTTCCACCAGTTTATCGGGATAGAACGCATCCTGCCGATAGACGTCCGAGAAGGTATAAGGTACTGTTTCCGGGTCGATGCTGCGTAGGATATGCCCACGGGATGGAGCTACGTCAATATCGTGAATTTCCTTGAATTCCGACCGGATGACGTTAATCGCCATTTCCCCATCGTCCGGAATCAGAATGGAGCGGTTGAAGCGCGGCAGCCTTGGACAACCCACCTCTTCGATGGTGCTCTCCTTGCGCAGCTTATCCAATAAGCTGTAGTTTCTGCCGTTGATGGTAATCTGTCCCATCGAGAAGCCGGAAATATCATAACTCAGCAGTGTCTGATCCCCATCAGACGCCAGCACTTGCACTGCGACGGCTTGATCGCCGCGGCTCAAAGCAACCCAGCTTCCAGAGACAGCCGCCAGCGTGACTGTCATTAAAGCGCAAACGACCCACCCAAAGTAGTAACGCATGATCACCTCTTGATGCTAAAGTATGGTCCACCTCGACGAGGCGCTGAATATCAATATAGCAAACCGGCAGCGGATTGTCAAGGCATTAAAGCTCATTTTTGAAAAATATTGCGCTTCTCCAGAGATGAAAGCCAGTTATCATTACCTATTAGATTGACATTTTGGTGTGACTTCGATTACCGGGAATGTCCTTCCCGGGCTACTACCCTTCAGTCCCCTGAAGGGGACGTTTTAGGGCGTCCTGAAAGGACTGCAGGTACATAGCCCGAAAATTCATTTTCGGGCGGAGTCGTTTCGCTTGAATAAATCCCTAAGAGTATCAAGTTATTTAGTTCACTGCCATCAAGGCTGGGTGAACCTCAAATTCGCGAACACATTCGCGGGAAAAATCAGTTGCATCCGAGTGAAAAGTTTCTTAAATTCAAATCACCCTCACCACCCCGGAAAATGGAAGAGCTCCAATTCGCAGAATACCTGCGCCACACCGGTTTGAAATTGACGCGCGCCCGCCGAGTCATCCTGCAGGAAGCCTTCCGCACTCATGGTCATTTCGATGCGGAAGCGCTCTACTCCCGATTGAAAAAACGCCGCGCCGGAGTATCCCGGGCTACGGTCTATCGCACATTGCCGTTGCTGGTGAATTCCAACCTGGTGCGCAAATTAGACCTGGGTGAGGGGCGCAGTACCTTCGAACACACCTTGGGGCATCCTCACCACGACCACCTGGTCTGCATTGACTGCGGCAGCGTCTTTGAATTTCATAACCCGAAAATCGAAACGCTGCAACAGGGCATCTGCAAGGAATTCGACTTCGAGATGCTCTCGCATTCCCAGCAGATTTACGGTAGGTGCAAGGATTGCCGGAGGAAATGATCACCTTTGCTTGCTATGACTTTCATCGATAAATTTCGCCGGGTGACCGCTCCGCAGGGATTGGGTCTTTGCGTGGGTCTGGACCCGGATCCCAACCGGCTGCCGGCTCAGTTCAGCTGCGATCTGAAGGGCATCTCCGATTTCCTCGACGGCGTGATCACTGCCTCGGCGCCGTTCGCGGCTGCCTACAAGGTCAATACCGCCTTCTTCGAAGCCTGGGGAACGCCGGGGTGGGCTCTGCTGGAACGGATCGCCGGGCGGCTGCCGGAAGCATCGCTGCGCATCGCCGACGCCAAGCGCGGGGATATCGGCAATACGGCTCAGCACTACGCCAAAGCCTTTCTGGAAAATCTCCCTTTCGATGCAATTACTTTAAGCCCCTACCTCGGTGGAGATACTCTGCAACCCTATCTGAAGAACCCCGACAAGGGAGGCTTCGTGCTGGCTCTGACCAGCAATCCCGGAGCTAAAGATCTGCAATATTATACCGATGGTACAGACAGGCTCTATCAGCGAGTGCTGGCGCAGATCCCCGCCTGGGCTCCGCAGCACAACCTGGGCGCGGTGGTCGGAGCCACCCACCCTGAGGAGCTGATCGAGATCCGCCATCGTTTCCCCAACGTCCCTCTATTGATTCCCGGCATCGGCGCGCAGGGCGGCGACGCCGCCGTGGTAGCCAATCTGGCCGATCCAGCGAAAGCTCCCCTGTTGGTCAACCTGTCCCGAGCGATCCTTTACCCTGAAAGTAAGCTGGCGTTTCCGGAAAGCGTGGTGGAAGCGTGTGGGGAGTGGAAGAAGAAGTTGCTGGTTGCTGGCGGCTAGTTGCTAGGAAAAAGGAACAATTTGTTATTCCGGCTGGTCCGAAATCCGAGAGGGTTTCAACTGCGGATTAAAAACATCATCTGAACCGCGGATTTCACGGATTACACGGATTAAGAAGATTAAAGAAGAGGAATTGTAGTTGATGAAATACGGTGATATTACCGAGAAGATTATCGGATGCGCCATGAAGGTGCACTCCAATCTCGGCAACGGCTTCCAGGAGATTATTTATCAAAGGTGTTTGGCCATCGAGTTTGAGGCTGTAGGATTGAAACATCAAAGAGAAGCAGAGATACCGATTTTCTACAAAGGGCAAGACGTCGGGTCACGACGAGCCGACTTTATCGTTGAGGATAAAATTCTGGTTGAACTGAAGGCAATTTCGGAGTTGAACGATTCGCACTTCGCTCAGATCATCAACTATCTTGAGGCATATCATCAGGAGATTGGATTGTTAATCAATTTTGGCGAAAAGAGCTTAGTCTTCCGCCGTTTCATCAATGACCAGCCATCACCTAGATTAATGAAATAAGCATAGAATAAGCTAACTAAAGACAGCTTGGAGAAATCTTTTAAAATCCGTGTAATCCGTGAAATCCGCGGTTCAGACCAACAACCCCAGCCGCGGGGTAGCTACTTGACGAGTAGAATATGCAAGGACGAAAAATCGTAAAAGTAACAAGAAAGAAGAATTTAGTACAAATTTGCAATCATTGCGGCAAGAGCGTTGCCTGGGGCTCGGGCTGGTTCGTCAACCGTGTGCCGGATTGCAATCCACTCTGGGTACGCCAATTACACAACTTCAACTACCCCGAAGGCGACTATATCTGCATCGAATGCGATGAGTCGACGTCGGATAATTGTAAGGTGGAGATGAGGTACTAATGAATGACTTCATCCTTGAAAAAATCATTGAAGATATTCTAAGTATAGACAAAGGCATTTTAGCAGAAGTGCTGCGTTTAAATTCGAGTGGTTTAAGTCAAATCGCGCGGCAAAAAACGCTAAATTCTGGCAAGTTAGACCTTCTGTACATGTACGAAAATGAACTACTTCTAATCGAATTAAAAGCCGTAGAATTTTACGAGAGGTCAATTCAACAAATAAGCAATTACTATTCTGATTTAATCAATTTACAAAAGCAAAATAAACTGATCAACGCGAAAATTCGTAAAATTCTTTTAGTAACAAAAGCAAGTGATTTTTCATTTAGAAAATGCGAAGGCGAAGAAATTCAATTAGTGGTATATGATCCCAGGTCAATTCTCTTAAAATATTATGAGAATTTTAAAGAATTAGCATACTTTTTAAAGTTGCAATCTGGAGATTATGGTGTTGTTCGCCTTGGTTTAGTAAAATCAACTTTACACCTTCTATCTCAAGGGAAAAATATCCAAGATATATGTAAGATTGAGGGGAAGTCGCTAAATACAATTAAAAATCGCTTGTCAATTGCTGTTCATTTAGGGATTATTGCCAAGTTTGACCGTCAATACTTCTTGACTGATTTTGGTAATACTTTGCTAGGTGAAGATTCAGAGAATGTGCAGGATAATTTTACCGAAAAGCAAATCGACCTTTTATCAAATTATTTATGCGAAAACCCATTTTATTCATCAATAACCTACACGATATATTCAATAATTGAGTCAGTCTTTATTTTAGCAAAAAGTGAATATCCAGTTCCATTTTTAGTTATGCAAAATTATTTTGTTAGATCTGTCGGAAAGTGGCAAACTTGGAAAACGGAAAAAGCGAGAAATACAGCAACCTATATATTTTCAAATTATGCCTGCGAGCTTGGGTTTTTAGCTAAAGTTGATAATTGTTTCTATATTACACCTAAAGGGATTCGATCAATTCTATTATTACAACTCAATCGTTCACTCAAGCTAATAAAAGCATCTGATTCGGAATAAGGCAATCCTTTACTGATGCCGTCAAATCTCTGGACTTGACGACAACAACAAAACAATCAAACCCTTATGTCCCTATCCTCCACCCGTGTAAAAACCCTTCTGTCCGCCTGCGGGGCGTATCTGGAAGGGCACTTCGAGCTGCGCTCGGGCAAGCACAGCCAGTTCTACGTCGAAAAGTTCCGGCTACTGGAACGCCCCGAAATTGCCGGGGAGCTCTGCGCCGCTATGGCAGAAGCCTACAAAGGCAAGGGCGTCGAACGCGTCGCCGGACCGGCGTTGGGAGGCGTGGTCATCGCTTACGAGGTGGCGCGAGCGCTGGGTGTCCCCTGCGCTTTCGCCGAACGCGTCGGCGAAAAGCTGGATTTTCGGCGCGGCTTCACCTTCAAGCCCGGTGAAAAGGTGTTGGTGGTGGAAGACGTCGTCACCACCGGCGGGTCGGCAATTCAGGTGATCGACGCGGTACGCGCCGCCGGAGCGAACCCCATCGGCGCGGCGGTGCTGGTCAACCGCACCGGCAAGTCGCTGGAATTAGGCATTCCCGCGATTGCGCTGTTGGAGATGGACATCGCAGCCTGGGAAGCCAAAGACTGCCCGCTGTGCAAGCAGGGCGTGCCCATCGTCGCTCCGGGCAGTAAGGGGACGGGGAAGTAGGCACGAGATGCGAGTCACGAGGCACGAGTCACGAGGAAAGAGGGAAGAGGCGTAGGGGCGCATGGCATGCGCCCGAAAAAAAAACAGCATCTTTCACGCCCGGCGCTAAAGTATCTGTCCGACAACCATTATAAACGGATAGTGTCTTTCACAGGTGCTGGTTCTGATCTTTGAAAAAACTTGGCAATCCCGATGGTTTTGCCCAAAGTTTAAAGGGATTCCACCCCTATTATTTCAATTTACCGTTGCA
>JAPKYS010000033.1 GCA_026394195.1 bacterium
AAGCAGGAACAGCTCAAGCTGGCGAAAGCCAGATTTGACGTGGGATCAGTGACGGAATTGGACGTACTTCAGGCGGAAATCGACGTGGGAAACCAGCAGAACGCCATTATCGCGGCCGAAAACAGCCTGAAACTGGAAAAAGAAGCATTGAACATGACTTTAGGAGTGTCCCTGGAGTCTGAATATCCTCTGACCGAAGAATTTGACGTATTCCAACCGAATTATGACTTGAAGAACTTAATTGACCAGGGGAAACTCTACCGCCAGGATTACCAGATTGCCCAACAGCAGACTCAGCTTCAGCACAACATGGTTAACATCAGGCGGGGCGCCTTTCTGCCTAATCTGAGCGCCTCGTTGTCGCATTCCCGATCGGAAAATTCGGGAGCAAACGTTGACTTTACCTTCAACCCCAGAAATCGCAACACTTCAGCATCGCTGACCCTGTCCTGGAATCTGTTCAGCGGATTTTCAGACGAGGAGCAGTATCAACAGAGCCGGGTTAGCTACAATAATACTCTGCATGACTCCAAGAAGCAGGAGCAGACCGTTGAGAGCGAGATCCGCACAGCTTACTACGCTCTGACGCAGACTTTCGAACAATCGATCGTGACGGATAAAAACCGGGAGTTGGCTTCCCGACAACTGGCGCTGGAACAGGAAAGGTATCGCCTGGGAGCCACCTCGCAGCTGAACCTGCGCACGGCACAGCTCACTTTTGAGCAGGCTGAAGCTGACAGGATTGCCATTATCTTCAACTTCCGTTCAAATCTGGCTGCGCTGGAACGTTCGGTCGGCAAGAAACTACTGTAAGAAAAACAAGATTATTCTCTCCATTTCTAATCAGCGAGACCGTTAATATGGCACGAAAAAAACGAAAACTCTGGCTTAAGATCGGGATTCCTGTTTTTGTGGTGTTAGTGATCGCAGCCCTGGTAACTGTAAATCTCTTAAAAAAGAAAGACAGCAGCACTGAAGTCACTATAGCCAAAGCTAAAAAAGGGAAAATCGTGCAGACCGTACCGGGTACCGGGCGGGTGCAGCCGGAAGTCCAGGTAAAGATATCTGCCAACGTATCAGCAAAAATCATCACACTCCGGGTGAAAGAAGGTGACCTTGTCAAAGCGGGTGATCTGCTGGTCGCGCTGGACAAGGAGCAGTACGAAGCTGCGATGGAACAATCGCAATCATCTCTTAAATCCGCTGATGCGGCGCTGGCGAAGGCGAAGAGCGAAGTAGCGAGAATCCGCGAGCTGCATCAAAAAGGCATGGCGGCACAATCCGATCTGGAAGCGTCAGAAGCGGAATTCCAATTGCGCAGCGCTGACCTGGAGCGTAACCAGGCTTACCTGAAACAATCGCAGGATCAATTATCCAAGACCTCCATTTATGCGCCGATGGATGGGATCGTCAGCCAACTGAATAAGGAACCCGGAGAAATTGCTCTGGGCGCCCAATTCTCCCAGGATATCATCATGACGGTGGCTGACCTGAATAAAATGGAGGTGGAAGTGGAAGTCGATGAAAACGACGTCATCCACATCGCTCTTCAAGATACGGCCAAAGTGCGGATCGACGCATTCCCGGATACCACCTTCAAAGGCTTGGTGAGGGAGATCGCGCACACGGCTATCACTCGCGGGCTGGGCACACAGGAAGAGATCACCAATTTTCAGGTTAAGATTACCCTGCTGGACCTTCCTTCCGGGCTGCGGCCGGGGATGTCGGCGACTGCGGATATCATCACGGAAGTGCGCGAGGATGCGCTCCAAGTCCCCATCCAGTGCATCGTCCTGAAGATGCCCAAGAAGGAAGCCGGCAAGGATGGAAAAGCTGACTCGACGGTGACAGACACC
>JAPKYS010000051.1 GCA_026394195.1 bacterium
CCGGGGATGTCGGCGACTGCGGATATCATCACGGAAGTGCGCGAGGATGCGCTCCAAGTCCCCATCCAGTGCATCGTCCTGAAGATGCCCAAGAAGGAAGCCGGCAAGGATGGAAAAGCTGACTCGACGGTGACAGACACCACCAAGAAGGGGGAAGTACCGGGCAAAGAGAAGCTCATCGAAGTCGTTTTCCGTATGGCCAATGGCAAAGCCGAGCAGGTCCCGGTGACGACGGGCATTTCCAGCGATACCGACACTGAGGTCATTTCCGGACTGGCGGAAGGGGACGTCATCGTTACTGGTCCCTTCAGAACCCTGACGCAAAAGCTGAAAGACGGAGATGCGGTAAAAGAAAAAAAGGAAACTCCATTCAGCGGCGCCGGCGAGAGCGGTAGTCAGGCGACTGAGGAGAGGGGTAGTGGGTCGTAAGATGGCTGAAGACGGCATACTTATCAAATTTGTAAACGTTGAAAAAACGTATCAGATCGGTGAGATCGAGGTCCCGGCGCTGCGCGCCATCAACCTGATCATCCACAAGGGCGAATACGTTGCCATCATGGGTCCATCCGGATCGGGTAAAAGCACCATGATGAATCTGATCGGCTGCCTCGACACGGTCAGTACCGGTGAATATTGGCTGGCGGGTGAGAATGTCTCTGAATTGACGGATAACGAGCTGGCGCATATCCGTAACCGACGGATCGGATTCGTTTTTCAGACGTTTAACCTGCTGCCGCGCGCCAACGCCTTTCGCAACGTAGAGCTTCCGTTAATCTACGCCGGCGTAGGCCCTGGGATTCGCAAGGAACGAGCCATCGAGGCATTGAAAAACGTGGGACTCGGGGATCGCATAAATCATAAACCCGCTGAGCTTTCCGGCGGTCAACGGCAGCGGGTCGCCATCGCTCGAGCCTTGATTAACAACCCCTCTTTGATCCTGGCAGATGAACCGACCGGAAACCTTGACAGCGCCACCGGCGAAGAAATCCTACAAATTTTCGATAAACTGCACTCCGCCGGCAATACTATGGTGGTGGTTACGCATGAGGAATCGGTGGCTGGACGAGCCGCTCGTGTCATCAGGCTGTTCGACGGCCAGGTGGTTTCGGATACGTACAATCATGTCCATGCTCAAACCACGATGGAATAAGCGATGTTAACAGACCACACTGTTCAACAAATGGTTTAGGGTGATGAAAGCCTTTATCCTTGACGTTTTTGAAGCCGCCAAAATTGCTGGAAGAGCACTAAGATCCAACAAAATTCGATCTTTCCTGGCGACTCTGGGCATCGTTATCGGCGTCATGACCGTCGTGCTTATGATCACGATCATAGCCGGGTTGAACATGTCCTTCCAACGGCAATTAGCTGCCATCGGATCCGGTACTCTGTACGTCGACCGATATCCCTGGATATTCGACGACGATTTCTTCAGTTACCGCAATCGCCCCCGGATTTCGATGAAGGAGTACCTGGCGATCAGTCGTTACTGCACCAAAGCCAAGGCAGTTACACCGTATTCCGACACGATGCGTCCGGTGGGATTCAAATCTGAAGTGCTTTCGGGGGTTTACATCGTGGGAACTACCGATGCCTACTTAGAGACGTCCGACGTTATGCCTGAGGTGGGCAGATTTATATCCGCAACGGATGCCAATGCCAATCGAGACGTGGTGGTGATTGGTACGACGGTCGCAGAAAAATTATTCAAGGAACGAAATCCGATCGGACAGATGGTCCGTATCTCCGGACATGAATTCCGAGTTATCGGCGTTCTGGAAAAACAGGGAACCATGTTCGGTCAAAGCCTGGACAGCCAGGCGATCATTCCATTAGGCTCCTTGATGAAGTATTTTGGCCGCCACCGGGACGTCACCATCATCGTTAAGGCTGCCGACCCAAAACAGTTGGATGAGCTCAAAGACGAGCTGACTGGAGTTCTCCGCCGCGTTCGCAAACTGGGTCCCGCTGACAAAGACAACTTCGCCATCAACGAACAGGGGCAGTTGATGTCCATGTATACGCAGCTCACTTCGGGCGTTTATAGCGCTGGAATCATCATCGGCGGCATCTCGTTGTTGGTCGGCGGCATCGGCATTATGAATATCATGCTGGTATCTGTGACCGAACGAACCCAGGAAATCGGCATTCGAAAAGCGCTTGGGGCAAAAAAAAGCCAGATCATGCGCCAATTCCTGATCGAATCCGCCTTGATCTGCCTGATCGGTGGAACCATCGGTGTTGGATTAGCCTGGGGCGGCGGTAAGATCATCAATCAATGGCTGCCGGCCGTGATGCCGATCTCTGTGGCCATCGCCAGCACGATGTTCGCCGCTCTGGTTGGAATCTTCTTCGGAATCTTCCCTGCGGCTAAAGCCGCGCGGCTGGATCCGATCGTCGCCTTGCGCAAGGAATGAAGCAGGGGCGGTTCGATGATAGATTTGACAGATACGATGATTCATCGAGAGCCAAAACGTGAGGCGAGGTTATGGATTGATTAAGCAATCCGTACAATTACAAAATATATATCCGAAAATTATTCAAGGAGATGTTGATAATTTGTTTATAACTGCTCGATTCATTGTGACCGGTGTCACAATGCCCTTAATATTAAGAACTTACAAGATGAATTGAAATTGGAGCATTTTATCTGATCTAACTATATATATTTTGTGAATCTAAAAAAGGAGAGAAATTGCTTGACATTGTCCAGAGGATTTGTTATTTTTCGTTTCGGGTTTCACAAAAATAGTACTAACGGGATCATCCCCATAGGAGGCCGCCGCATGCTGAAGAAGCGTTTCAAGTTAATTTTCTTCCATGAGGGGACATCAAAAAAGGTAGAGTTTAATTTCTCCAAAAAGCAAATCCTGATTGCTGCGACGTCTGTACTCGCAGTCTATTTGCTGTTTAGTATTGCATCAGGCACTCTTATCCAAAGTGTATTCGGTGCAAAAACCGTCGCTGCTCTGAAGAACACCAACTCCAGGTTGGAAAAGCAGCTCAATATCGCTAACGGTAAGGTAAAACAACTCGCTCAGCGTATGGACAATCTGTCTCAATCTGATGGCGAGTTGCGGGCATATGCTCACTTGCCGGTTTTGGACCCCGAAGCTCTGAAGATGGGTATTGGAGGATTACTCCCCTACCAGGGCGCGGATAATATGGAAGCCGGATATCTCCTTTCCAAACTGGATGAACTTGAACGCCAGGTTGGCGTCCAGGAAAAATCATTGGTCGATGTTCGCGACCAGGTGGATCGAGAAACGGAACTTCTGAAGAGCATCCCTTGTATCAAACCGACTCAGGGAGGAGCGTTTTCCTCTTTGTTCGGTCATCGTCGTGATCCCTTCAATGGCCGCTGGGTTCCGCATCTGGGAGTTGACATCAACGCTCCGACCGGCACGCCGGTCTATAGCACGGCTGAAGGCACAGTTATTTTTGCTGCGCAGGAACCTGCTTACGGTAAAATGATTGTCATCGATCACGGTAAAGGCTACAAAACGCTCTATGCTCACCTCAATCGCTTCTACGTCAGTAAAGGGCAGGAGATCAAGCGTGGCGACCGGATCGCGGATATGGGCAGTACCGGCAGATCCACCGGACCGCACGTGCATTACGAGGTGATGCGTTACAGCGAACATCTGAATCCGCTGGATTTCATGTTCGACGGTTATGCCATGGCGAGAATTCCCTAAGTTTCCATTAAATGGATTTCCGAGGCGCTGAGCAAATCAGCGCCTTTTTTTATTCATTCCGCCGTTAAGTTTACTCGACAATTTACGCTTGCATTGGTGGCTGATTTTACGTATATTGAAAAGGTACAATCAGATTTGGACGATAATCCCGTTTGCTTTAGGAAGATGTGATGACTCAACTCAGTGAAGCGCTTGCCGGAGTGATAACACCAGAGATGCTGGAGGTCGCTCGGCAAGAAAGTATAGATCCAGAATGGTTGCGCCAGAAGATCGCAGCCGGACGCACAGTTATTCCCAAAAATCGGCGACGAGAGTTCATGGTGCGCGGCATCGGTCAGGGATTGCGCACCAAGGTTAATGCCAATATCGGTAGTTCCGGTGAACACTACGACCTGGAAGAAGAGATCGCCAAGCTGCAGGTGGCGGTAGCGGCGGGCGCTGACAGCGTGATGGATCTATCGACAGGTGGTGATCTTGACGGGATTCGCCAGGCTATTCTGGAGAAGTCCTGCGTGATGGTGGGAACCGTTCCGATCTACGGCGCCGCCGCCCGGATTTTACAGAAGGGCGACCAGCTCGTCCAGCTCAAAGTCGATGGACTGTTTGATGAAATCGAACAGCAATGCCTTCAGGGGATTGATTATATCACTGTGCATTGTGGAGTCACCCAGCGAGCGCTGGATATTTTGGAAAAATCGCCGCGTGTTTGCGGAGTCGTCAGCCGAGGCGGATCCATACTCGCTCTATGGATGAAGCACCATCACTGCGAGAATCCACTATACGAATACTTCGACCGCCTGCTGGATATCGCCTATGAGTACGACGTTACACTCTCGTTGGGGGATGGACTGCGACCGGGAGCAATTGCCGATGCAGGCGACCAGGCGCAAATCGAAGAGCTGGTGACTCTGGGTGGATTGGCTCGCAGAGCCCGCGAAAAAGGCGTGCAGGTGATGATCGAAGGACCGGGACACGTGCCGCTCCAGGATATCGTAGCACACGTCCAGATGGAAAAGAGCATCTGCGACGGAGCGCCATTCTACGTCCTGGGTCCATTGACGACCGACGTGGCCCCGGGTTATGACCACATCACCTCCGCGATCGGAGGCGCCATCGCCGCAGGGGCCGGAGCGGATTTCCTCTGCTATGTCACCCCCGCTGAACATTTACGGCTGCCCACTCTCGCCGAGGTCAGAGAAGGCGTCTTCGCAGCCCGCATCGCCGCACATTCAGGCGATATCGCCAAAGGAATCGCCGGAGTTATGGACTGGGATCGGCAGATGTCAGAATATCGCCGGGCGCTCGACTGGGAAGGGATGTACAGCGTGGCGCTGGATCCCGAGTTGGCGCGTTCCAAACGCCGCAACAGTGAGGCGTATGATCAGATCGTCTGCACCATGTGCGGGAAGCTGTGTTCAATTAACCTGGGGAAAGAGACGTCCGCTGTGCCCACTCAGGCTGAATGATATTACACAAAATCAAGAATATCCACCCTTCAGAGATAATAATTCGGGGACTTTATGTTGAAACTACACCAGGAACCGCTGATCACTGAGCTGGAAATTAAAGTGCGCATGGGTCAGATGGTTTTGGACATTGCCAGGGATCTCCGGCACCGGGAACTGACCGTAATCGGAATTCTGCGCGGAAGTTTTATGTTCACGGCTGATCTGGTGCGTCTGCTTTATATCAATGATATCCATCCGCTCATCGACTTTGTCTTCGTGACCAGCTATGATGGCACAGAATCCACAGGGGAACTGAGGCTTTTAAAGGAGATGTCATTGGAGGTGGAAGGGAAGTTGGTGCTGATTGCTGACGATATCCTCGACACCGGCAAGACGATGAAGTTCGCTCAGGATTTTCTCAAAGAAAAGGGTGCCGAGCAGGTAAAATCCTGCGTTTTGTTGGATAAGCCCGCGCGCCGCCTGGTGCCGGTGCAGGCAGATTACGTCGGTTTCACCATCGACGACGTCTTCGTCGTAGGCTACGGCCTGGATTACAATGGACGCTACCGCGATCTGCCCTATTTAGGCGTGGTGGAAGAAGAGTAGACTCTTACTGACAGATCGTGAGAAACAAAAAAAACGCATGGGAATGCGCTTTTTTTGTACCCCCGCCGGGACTCGAACCCGGGCTCCTGGCTCCGGAGGCCAGTGCTCTATCCATCTGAGCTACAGGGGCAAAGTGAATGTTATAAAATTAGACCGGATAGCTGGATAAGATATAGGCTGCCATTCCTGCAATTGGGTGCTCTTTAGGCGCGTTGCGTTAGGTCTTAGTCGGCGAAAGCCGGCGTGACCTGACGCTTGAGAATCCGAAAGCACCGGTGTCAGGTCACACCCTTCGGGCAAGGCCTGACACAACGCGAACATGGGCAGTATGAACGTTAATATACAAAATTCTCACAGGTCAGTCAAGCAGGATTCGGGATTAGAGTGCAGGAGCGCGGCGGGATCATAGATTCCAGCGCCGCGCCCAACTGGACTGTTTTCTCCGCGAATTTATTCCCGCTCTTTTGTCTTCACCAGTTTATATCCCGAAGGAACCTCGAATTTACTCGCATCAATCGCGCCGGTGGAGGCTTCGATGAGCTCATTGGTCATTTGAAAGCTGACCTTATCTTCGTATTGTAACTCGCCGGATTGCGGTTCTTTCGGAGCCGGAGGTTCTTTCTTCTCTTTCTTCTCCTTCTTAAATCCGAAGGGGAGTTTGCTCAACATTTCCTGAGCGGCTGCATTACCGATATTGAGAGTATCACCTTCAGCTTTAGGTATAGCGATCTGGCGATTCTTCACCTCGATAGTCATCAGGACAGGTTCGCCGGGCGCCTTTTTCACCGCTTCAAAAAGCTGCCCCATCTGCTTCTGGTAGCTCCCCATTGCCGTCATCAGTCCGGGGGTAAGAACCGATTCGTCCAGGTTGATGGCTTTCATGTAGCGCTGCTGATAAGCCAGAATATCGTCGGCTCCGGGCAGGTCCTTGCTATTCCAGATATCCATCGTGATCCAGACCTTGTCCTCAGGGTTCTTTTTGTTGATGCCGATGGCGGTCACTTTGGCATTTTTGCAGGAGTACCCATTGATGGTCTTGGGATTGGGATCCGATTTGTCTTCAGTGGTCCAGGCATAGTCATTTTCGGATGATGCAGACGTATCAGGTCCCCTCATCTCCTGCATCTGTTTGATACCTTTCTGGATCATCTCGCGAAATTCAGCGAACGTCATCTCGTTATAGGTCTGCTTTTTAGGCTGTATATTCCAAATGACTTCTTTATCAAGTCGAACAACGCTGATACTTTCGTTGGATTTGCCGCCAGTCATGGTCTTCATCATGCCTTCGGTCCACTTAGTCAGAGTTTCGCTGGTGGATCGATCCGAAGCGTAATATTCGGTGCTCAAGGTTTCAGAGGCGCCCATGAATGATGAGCTGATCTTGTGCTTTCTGGTGACGTCTGCCTGAACTGAGGAAACGGTTAACACAACTACCAGCAGCCCGGCTGTAAAGGCAGTGTAAGGAATTTTCAAGAAGTGTTTCATTGGTCCTTCTTTTTTACGTAACCTATTTCAGTAAAACTATTTTTTGGGTGGCGTAGTGATGACCGGCGGTCAAACGCACCAGATAGACTCCGGAAGGCATGCCGGATGAGTTGAAGGTCGTCAGGTGTGGGCCGGATGAGAAATTTCCCTTTAGAATTTCAGCGACTTGCCTGCCGCCCAGATCGTAAACGGTTAGGCTGACCAATCCTGGACGTGACAACGAGAAGTTGATCCTGACTTCGCCGTTGAAGGGATTGGGATAGCAGGCTTCAAGATTGTAGCCTTCCGGCGTCGATCCCGGCTTTTCCGGTTCAACCGCCGTCGGATCGAATTCATAGAGTCCCAGACTGTACGTATCGGCAAGGATGATTTGTTCGCCATCCAACGCAAAATCGATTGCGGATCCCGGAGTTTCGGTATAAGCATTCAAGTCAGGATTCATCGGATCGGTAATATCTACCACCGCTATTCCCTTGTCATGGAGGGCGACAAAAGCCCAGTGGTCATCAACGATGACTCTCTCGGCATGACCAGGTAAGTCTACATGTGCGACCTCTAGAACGTTCTGTGGATCCGACGAATCTACGATGCGCAAGCCTGCGCTTGCAGCAGCCACGAACGCGTATTGTCCATACAGAGCCACATCATAGGCATCATCTGGAAAGGTCATGCCGCCTAACAGGTAGGGGATGCTCACGTTGGCGATGTTATAGATTGTCAACCCCGCGTGCCGGTCGGCAACATAAAGGATGTAACCAAATTTAGCCAAGCCCATTGCCTGATGCATGGTTCGCACAGTGTCCACAAAGGTCGGAGCGCCGGGTGTGCTGATGTTCAGGACCGAAACGCCTCCTGCTTTGTCAGCCACCAAAGCATTATTACCATCCAGATATAAACGTGAAGCAAACCCCGGCGTGTTGATAGTGGTCAGCAATTGAGGTGTCGCAGGGGTACTGACCTGATAAACGGCAACTCCGGCTTCACCACAGGGTACGTAGGCGATCGTGCCATTTAAGGTCACAGACCGGGCTGAATCGGGCGAAGCTGCACCGCCCAGCCACTGATATGAGGATGCGTTCTTCTGGAACACCTGCAATCCATCACCTTTTGCCGCGGCATAGACGATATTATTGGCTCGAGCCACCCCGAGTGTTTGCCCGGCGATACTGTAATGCCCGATTTGCGATGGAGCACTGGCGCCGGTGTACTGATAGACGTAGAGTCCGCCCTGAGCGGCTGCTATCCAGAGCCGCTCATTCAAATATTTCACACCCGAGAATTCGCCCGTCGGAGCGGTCACACTATATAGTAGCGTCGGCTGCGGGGGCAGGGTGATATTGTATATTTGCAGTCCATCCTTTCCTGCGCAGACATAAAGGTTACTGCCGAAAGCATCCAATCGGTAGTAGTCATAGGTGGAAGCGACCGATCCTTCGAACTGCATATTGCCCTGGTCATCGGAATAAAGGATTTCGAGACCATAGTTCTCTTCGGCCACATAGATAAATCCAGCTTCATAATCCAGACCACGGACGATACCGGGATTGGAGGTGTAGCTGCCACGCAGTTGCGGGGAAGCAGGATTGCCAATGTAAATTGAGAAAACTCCATCTTCCCAACCGGCTACAAAGGCAAGATTACCTGAAACCACCACGTCAACGGCAAAACCGTTGATGCCGATGTTGCCGACAATGGTGGGATTTGCAGGATTGGCCAAACTCAAGAAGTAGACCCCAGCCGGCCCGCAGGCCGCCGCAAGGATGCTTCCGGAGACGTCGACCGTCCAGACCTCGCCGGGCAGTGGAACCTTGGTCACTAATTGAGGGGCTGATGGATTGGAAATGTCGAGGACAGTGATCCCGTTCTGCCAATCGGCGACATAGGCATAATTCCCCAGAGTATCCAGTCCGTAGGAATACCCCCATCCGGGTTGTTGGCTGAGCAGGGAGATGTTGGCAGGATTCGTGACGTCCAGCGTAGCCATACCGTAAACGTCAGCAATGTAAGCGCGATTGCCGACAATCAGCGGCTCTTCATAATAACCGGAGATATACCAGTCGCCGGTTTGATCGATGTACCCCGCCAGGGATACGTTAACGAGGAGCAGCGCAGCAGAAATGATTAGCGACAGTTTCATGGTAACCTCTTCTTTGAATGGTGAGTGATAATTTAATAATAATAAAATCAAAAAGCAACAGATATTTTGCGCTGCAATTCAAAAAAAATTGCAGATAAACCTTATCTCCCATAAATATGCTTGCATCTTGAACCTTGAAGCAGTATATTTCTGAAGTTCTACGAGGATCATGAAGTTTGAACAGGACCGAAATCATTAAAATGGTTAAAGGTGCGGGGATCATCGGGGCGGGTGGAGCAGGCTTTCCAACGCACCTTAAGCTGCAAGCGAACGTCGATACGGTCATCGCCAACGGCGCGGAGTGTGAGCCCTTGCTGGCAAACGACAAAGCCCTGATGATGCTGCGCACCATGGAACTGCTTGAGGGTCTTGAGCTTGTCGCAGAAGCAACCGGCGCTAAACATCGCGTTCTTGCCATCAAGGCTAAGAACACTGAGGTGATCAGGCATCTCCATGCCCGGACCGGTACGCAGGCTGTTGAGATAGTCCCGCTGGAAGATTATTATCCCGCCGGTGACGAACAGGAGATCGTACGGGAGGTGACTGGTAGGACTGTACCTGAAGGGGGGTTACCGCTTGAAGTCGGCGCTCTGGTTCAGAATATCGAGACGCTGGTCAATCTTGCCAATGCCACTACAGGAAAACCGGTAACGCGACGCGTCTTAACGGTAGTGGGTGAGGTTGCCAAACCTGCCATAGTGGAGGTTCCGGTAGGGACGTCGGCTCGGGACGTTATCGCAGCCTGCGGTGGACTTACTTGTGAAAATCCGGCGCTCTATTTCGGCGGCCCAATGATGGGAGAGGTAAAGGATTCGCTGGATGAATCGATCACGAAGACCACGGGTGGATTGTTCGTTCTGCCCGCGGATAATTTCTTGATCCAGAAGCGTTCGATTCCCATGAGACATATCTTAAGGCAGGCACAATCAGCCTGCACCAATTGCATGCAGTGCACCGAGGCTTGCCCAAGATATCTCCTGGGACACAAGCTGCGTCCCCACAAGGTCATGAATGCTGTGACGCTGGGATTGTCCTATCAGAGCGACGTCATCATGGAAGCATACCTGTGCATGTTCTGCGGGATGTGCGAGTTCGCCTGCCCGTTATGGCTGTCACCCCGACGGGTCTATTTCGAGCTCCGAGCTGGCTTGCAAAAGCGCGACCTGCGCTTCGAACGCACTGACAAGCCCCTGCAAAACCATCCCATGCGGCAGTACCGCCGCGTGCCTCCGGCGCGAATTATCCGACGGTATGAATTATCTAAATACGCAAAACAGAAGATTGATTTGGAGATAATAACTCTGGAGACAGCAACGGTGCGCATCCCCACCCGTCAGGGAACAGGGTCGCCTGCGATTCCTACTGTCAAAGAGGGAGATAAAGTAAAAGAGGGTCAGGTGATCGGGGAAATCCCTGAAGATAGCCTGGGAGCTCGCATCCACGCTTCCATCAGCGGGCGGGTGATCTACGCAGGACCGGATGCAGTAGGGATTGAAGGGTAGACAAAGCTATTTCGGTGTGCATGCTAAAAGGGAATGAGATCACTCATTCCCTTTTAATTTATCCGCACACTTTCAGGTTGCGGTTATCTTTTTGCCGCCACATGAATGCGATTCACAGAACGCATCAAAGCAGCTTTGGAGCGATCAAAATCCGTTCCTGGTTTTTTATCATGAATGCGTTCTTCAGCGCGAGTTTTGGCAGCAGTGGCGCGCTCCAGATCGATGTCCTCGGCAAATTCAGCTGTTTGTGCCAGGATAACGGTTTTCTCCCCCGTGACTTCGATAAATCCGCCGGAAGTAGCCAGTACGCGAACTTTGCCATTTTGCGTGATATCCACTTCCCCAACGACCAGTGAGGTCATGAAAGGCGTGTGTCCGGGCAGCACTCCGAAGGAGCCATTCACCCCCGGAGCGCGCAAGTGCTCGACCGGTTCGGAGAAGACCGCTCCCTGCGGGGTTACGATATCAAGTTGGAAGGTTTGTGACATGGGCTATTTCTCAAGCTGGAATTACTAATCCAGCGATTGAATCTAGTTGTCGGTGTCAGAAGCGACCCGACTCTTTTTATTGACTACGCCGCGGCCAACTTCTCCGCTTCTTCGAGCACTTCTTCGATGCCGCCGCGCATGTAGAAAGCCTGTTCGGGAATGTGGTCGTAGTTTCCATCGACGATTCCCTTGAATCCGCGAATGGTATCCTTGATGGGTACATACTTGCCGGGCTTGCCGGTGAAGGCTTCTGCCACGAAGAACGGCTGCGACAGGAATTTCTGAATTTTGCGGGCGCGCTCGACGGTGACTTTGTCGACGTCCGAGAGTTCATCCATACCGAGAATGGCGATGATATCCTGCAGATCCTTATAGCGCTGCAAGACTTCCTGAACGCGTTTGGCGGTGATATAGTGTTCATCACCAAGAACGGCGGGATCCATGATCCGGGAGGTGGAATCCAGTGGGTCGACGGCGGGGTAAATGCCCAATTCCACGATCTGCCTCGAAAGCACCGTGGTCGCATCAAGGTGCGCGAAGGTGGTGGCTGGAGCCGGGTCGGTCAGGTCGTCTGCGGGGACGTAGATAGCTTGAACTGAGGTCACGGATCCTGTCTTGGTGGAGGTAATGCGTTCCTGCAAGGCGCCCATTTCGGTCGCCAGTGTCGGCTGATACCCTACTGCAGAAGGCATACGTCCCAACAGAGCGGAAACTTCGCTGCCGGCTTGAGTAAAACGGAAGATATTGTCGATGAAGAGCAGAACGTCTTTGCCATCATCACGGAAATATTCAGCTAGAGTCAGTCCGGTCAAGCCCACGCGCAGACGGCATCCGGGCGGCTCGTTCATCTGACCGAAAGCCATGGCGACTTTGGAGGTTTTTACGGCCTCCATATCCACGTCTCCCAGATGGAAGTGTTCGACGTGAAATTTCTCACCGTAGTTCATCACCTTTGACTCAATCATTTCACGGAGCAGGTCGTTGCCTTCACGAGTCCTCTCCCCCACTCCGGCGAACACGGAAATACCGCCGTGCGCCTTGGCGATGTTGTTGATCAATTCCATCACGATAACCGTCTTGCCCACGCCGGCTCCGCCGAAGAGACCAATCTTGCCGCCCTTGGCGAAAGGCTGAATCAGATCGATGACCTTGATACCGGTTTCCAACATCTCAGCCTTGGTTTCCAGATCGACGAGCGCGGGCGCAGGGCGATGGATGGGATAATGCATCTCGGCGTTGATGGGACCCAAACCATCGATGGGCTCACCGATGACGTTGATCAATCGACCCAGGGTTGCAGGACCCACCGGTATGGTGATCGGACTGCCGGTATCAAAGACCTCGTCGCCGCGCTTCAACCCGTCGGTGCTGTCCATGGCGACGGCGCGAACCATGCGGTCACCCAAGTGCTGCTGAACTTCGTATATCAGGTCGTCCTGACCCTGGCGCGGGGTTTTCAAGGCTTGATAGATGGGGGGAAGTTCGCCTTCCGGGAAAGCGATATCGACGACCACGCCGATGATCTGACGGATGTACCCTTTGTTCATGTTCGTCTATTCTGTTTATGGCTATGATTTTGAAATCAAAACTTTGGGCTGCTTATTTCATCCCCTCCGCGCCGGAAACGACTTCGAGGAGTTCCTTCGTGATGGCTGCCTGACGGGCTTTATTGTAGGTCAAAGTCAAAGAGTCGATGAGTTCCTTAGCGTTTTCGGTGGCATTTTCCATGGCGGTCATGCGGGCGCCGTGTTCGGCGGCATTGGATTCTAAAAAGACGCGCCACATCTGCACGTTGACGTACAGTGGCAGGACGCCGGAAAGAACGCTCAATGGATCCGGTTCATAGATGAAGTCGACGTTACGCTGCACGATATCGCCCTCTTCAGGGATGATCGGGAGCAGTTGTTCCACGATGACGTTCTGCTGGAGGGCTGATTTGAATTCATTGTAGATCAAGTAGATGCGATCCAGTTGATCCGTCTTAAAAAGCTCTATCAGCGATTCTCCGACACTCGCGGCGACGCCGAAGTGCAGATTCTGGAAAAGCTGCGTATGAGACTTGATGACGTCGTAATTGCGTTTTCTGAAAAAGTCAGTCCCCTTGCGACCAATCGTCACCAGGTGAATTTTGGCACCGATCTTCTCGAATTCCTTGATCTCGCGAACGGCGCGCCGCAGAATGCTGGAGTTGAAACTGCCGCAGAGACCACGGTCGGAGGTGACGACCACGACGCCGATTTCCTTGGGTTGGCGCAGCGCCAGCAGAGGGTGCAGCGAACGGTCGCAGCGAGCGGCCAGATCCTTGATCACGTCACGCAGCTTGAGCGAGTAGGGTCTGGCTTTGATGATGTTTTCCTGCGCTCGGCGCAACTTTGCCGCCGCAACCATCTTCATCGCCCGGGTGATCTGTTGCGTTGATTTAACCGAGCTGATGCGACGCTTGATTTGTTTTAGAGAAGGCATAAATGCTTTTCCAAAGATTATCAAGAGATTAATCGAATCTCTTGATATCACATATCTTGTCCCTATGCTGCTTTTTCGACCGAGAAGCCCCGCATGAATTCCTCGATTGAGATTTTAAACAACGGCTCCAACTCTTTAGAAATGATCTTCTTTTCGGCAATTTCCTTGAGTTGATCGGGGTGAGCGGCTTTCATGTACTTGATGAATTCCACCTTGAAGCGAGCCATTTCACTGATCGGCAGCACATCAATGAACCCGCGTACTGCTGCGAAGATGATGGCAACCTGCTCTTCCATCTGCAAGGGTGAGTACTGACCTTGCTTCAGACATTCCACCAAACGCTCGCCGCGAGTTAATTGCGCACGTGTGGACTTATCGAGATCGGAGCCGAACTGGGCGAAGGCAGCCAGTTCGCGGTATTGCGCCAGATCCATACGAAGAGATCCGGCTACCTGACGCATCGCCTTTGTCTGGGCATTGCCGCCTACACGAGACACCGAAATACCCACATTAACGGCCGGACGCACACCGGCGTAGAAGAGTTCCGGTTCCAGGAAGATCTGTCCGTCGGTTATGGAAATGATGTTGGTCGGGATATAGGCTGAGACGTCACCGGCCTGCGTTTCGATGATCGGCAGGGCAGTGAGTGAACCTCCGGGAGCAGTACAACCAGCCATGGCAGCCACCTCGGGGTCTTCCGACATCTTGGCGGCGCGTTCCAGCAAGCGGGAGTGCAGGTTGAAAATATCGCCCGGATAGGCTTCGCGTCCCGGAGGACGGCGCAGCAACAGGGAGAGCTGGCGATAAGCCCAGGCATGTTTGGTCAAGTCGTCATAGACGCAGAGCGCGTGGCGGCCGGAATCGCGGAAGTATTCTCCCATCGCAGCGCCGGTAAAAGGCGCCAGATATTGGATCGGGGCGGTTTCATCCGCCGTAGAAGCGATGATAATGGTATGATCGAGGGCGCCGTTATCTCCCAGAGTCTTCACCACCTTGGCAATGGTGGAACCCTTCTGGCCGATGGCGACGTAGATGCAGATGACTCCTTTACCCTTCTGGTTGATGATCGCATCGACGGCGATGGCGGTCTTGCCGGTCTGACGGTCGCCGATGATCAATTCGCGCTGTCCGCGGCCGATGGGGATCATGGCGTCAATGGCCATGATGCCGGTCTCCAACGGCTCCTTGACCGGTTGGCGAAATATAACGCCGGGCGCTTTCTTTTCGGCGGGGCGAAAAGTCTCTGTTTTGATCGGGCCTTTGCCGTCCAACGGGAAACCCAGGGGGTTTACGACCCGTCCCAAAAGAGCTTCCCCTACGGGCACCTGGACGATGCGGTTGGTGCGCCGAACGATATCGCCTTCCTTGATCTTTGTATAATCTCCGAAAATTGCGATACCGACATTGTCCTGTTCGAGGTTCAGCGTCATTCCGTAGATATCATTCGGGAACTGCACCAGTTCGGATGCCATGACGTTTTCCAGACCGTAAACGCGGGCTATACCGTCGCCGATGGTAATAACTTCACCAATTTCATCCACCTCGGTTTTAGCTTCGAAGCCGGCGATCTGTTTCTTAATGATCGAAGTTATTTCTTCGGGTCGAATCTGCATTGTTAATCTTCCTCATCGCAATCGAACCAGGTCGATTGTGGATTTTCAACGATATAATGGTATTGATAATTCGTTTCGGGTTGATGCCGCTGGACACGGGCGATAATCCGAAAACACATAATTTCAACTCTTCAGCAACTCTTCCTTCATCGCTTCCAATTTACCGGCTATAGTCGCATCCAGGAGCTGGTGACCGATCTGAAGGCGGATACCTCCCAGTACTTTCGGATCCAACTCATAGTTAAGAATGATATATTTACCGGTCTTTTTCGACAGTTTATCTGTCAGTTTCTGTTGTTGGTCATCCGTGAGTGCGATTGCGGAGATCACTTTGACGTCCAGCCGCGATCGATATTCATCCCAGTACTGGCGAAATGCTTTCCAGGCGAATGGCAAGATCTCCTGCCGCCCCTTGCACAGAACCAGATCGAGATAATTGCCGAAGAACGCAGACCAGGGACGATCAAAGCCTTTTTTCAGCAATTCGAGTTTTTCCGACCGGGTGACGTTGGGGCTTTCCAGATATTCCGAGAACATCGGCACGGCTGCGAAGAACGCTGCAAGTGTCTCAAGTTCGGCAGCAATGTCTTCCAACTGTCGATGGTCCACCGCCAGGTCGAAGAGCGGTCGCGTGTAGATGCGGACTAACGCATCGTTTTTCATAGGTTCAGATCCCTGGTAAATGAATCAAGCTAAAAGTCACGGCCAGACACCTCTGAGAGGGCGGGGATGGTCAACCGAGGTCGCAGGGGAGAAAGCCGGCTCAGTTCAGCCCGTCAATTTCTTGCTGAATCAGACTGGCGTGATCTTCGGTTTTCAACGTCTTGCCGATGACCTTTGCCGCCGCAGAGATAGCGATTTCAACGACTTCCTGTCTCAGTTCCTGTACGGCTTTCTGTCGAGCCAATTCAATCTCAGCTTTAGCTTTCTCGCGCAGAGCATCTGTTTCAGTTGCAACTTCTTTGATTTTTTCGGCAAAAAGCGCTTCCGAGCGGGCATTTGCCTCACTGATCAGTCGCTGCGCTTCCTTGCGTGACTCATCCAGTTGTTTCTGATACTTTTCCAGCAGTTCCTGCGCGTCCAAGCGCGACTTCTTGGCGTCGTCGATGTCTTTGCGTATGCCGTCTTCGCGCGCTTGCAACCCTTTCAGGATGGGTCCCCAGGCGAACTTCCAGAGGACGAAGAGAACGATGGCGAAGGTCGCAAACGTCCAGATGATTGAACCTGGTTGAGGGATAATGATGTGCGACATTCAGGTTCCTATTTCAGGGCGATGAGCATACAGATAACGGCGTTGAAGAAGGCTACGCCTTCGATCAATGCTGCCGAAATCAGCATGGCAGTCTGAATTTTACTGGCAGCTTCAGGCTGACGGGCAATGCCGTCCATGGCTTGTCCGGCGATGCGGCCGATACCGATGGCAGCGCCCCAAGTCACGATGCCGGCGCCCAATCCGGCGCCCATGAATGCTAATGCAAGTCCTTCCATTCGTGCAATTCTCCGTTTGTGATATTTTTCTTATTATTGTTGATGATTTTTCGTTCGAGTAAATTATTTGGCGGCAATCAGATTATCTTTATCCCGGTTGGTATGATTTCGGCGGCTTCGGGATTGTCTTCGGTAAAATCTTCAGGACGGAACGGGTGTGGTTCGATCTGAAGATCAATGTTCCATCTAAGGTGCATCAATTGCGATCTTGCTTCGAAACGATCTGGGGGTAAACTTTCCGAAACTACCGCCACATCAATGTCGCTGTCCGACTTCGCTTTTCCACGCGCGAACGAACCAAAAAGAAAGACTTCCCTGGGATCAATCGAATTCTTGCTCAGCAGATCGACGTATTCCGGCACGATCCGGCGAATATTTTCTAAATTTGTTCTATTCTTCAAACTTCATACAGATTTTAATGTCCCCCGTGTATGGCGCTGCCGATGAACAGCGAGGAGAGCATGGTAAAAATATATGCTTGCAGGACGGCGACAAACAGCTCCAACATCGAAATGGCGACGGCTCCCAGGATGGCGACGGGAGCCACGAAATAGCTGGAGATCAAGCCGAGGAATACGGTGATTACGGCGTGACCCGCCAGCATATTGGCGAAGAGTCGGATGCAGAGGGCGAAGTGCTTGACTAACAAGCCAGCGATCTCGATAGGAAACAAGATCGGGATAACGAATGCGGGCACTCCATGCGGGACAAATGACCCCATATAGCCCAGCGGTCCGTGCCGGACGATGCCGGACCCGATCATAACCAGGAGGGACGTCGCCGCCAGGGCTCCCGTAACTGAGATGTTACCGGTGGAAGACGATCCATAGGGGATCATCCCCAACAGGTTGGAAAAGAGTACGAAGAAAAAAAACGTCAGGAAGAAGGGGAGATATTTGCGTCCCTCTTTTTCCCCTAAGGAAGGATAGACGACTTCATCGCGTATGAACACGATCAACACTTCGAAAAAGTTCGATAAGCCATGCGGAATACCGGATCCGACCCGGCGCAAGGGGAGCAGTAAAATCATCAAAAAAAACGCCACCGTTATCAACATTAAGGTGTGCTTGGTGACCGGAAGCTGGAAGTTACCGAGATGAATGACCGGCAAAGCGATGTTCAGTCCGAAAAATTGGTAATAGCTGGAGTCCATCAAGTGGTGTTGCAGCAGACCGAGTATTCCTCCTTCCCCCTCCGTTTTTTCGGCTTCCGCACCATGAGCGGATTCAGCAGCGCCGGCATGGCTTTCGTCGATAGTCGCAGTGTGCTCCGAAGCTGCTCCGCTTTGTGTCGATTCAGATATGGAAGCACTCCCGTGTTCCTGAGCGGACGAGAGTCCGATCCAGAGAATCAGGGAAAGAAGAATGAATGTGAACCGGATTAACCGGCTGAAGGTGGATTTTTTGAACATTGCCGCAATTTCCAGATGCAGGGGATGACTTCAACAAACAGCGAAAGGATATATCCGACTAAAAATCCGATTGCCAGCGGTTTGGGATCAAAGTGGAGCGCTTTGACTCCTATAATCAGTCCTGCTCCGGCTATGATCAGCTTGAGAATTGAAGAGAGGATGAAGCGGTTCAGCAGCGATTGTGCGCCGCGAGCACATCCAGGCCAAAGGATTGCCAGCCCGATCGGACCCAGGATGATCCCTCCAATTGTTCCCCAGAGCCATACCGGTACTGCTGACATGATATCCCGAGCCTACTGTAACGATCAAAAAACAAATTAGGTTGTTCGAGCGCCGCAGAACGTCATTTATAGCGGGGTTTAGTTGAATTTTCTTCAGTTTGATCGTCTTTTTCCAGCTTTTTTATCTGGAGAAAAACGCTGTAGAAACTGCCTCCTAACCCCCAAAAGACGCCGATCAGCAGAAATAGCGGAGTCGTCTTTAATTTGACGTCCACCCATCTGCCGATCAGAAATCCGAGGAGCACGGATACGGCCAGAGTCAGCCCCCAGCGAAGCGCCAGGTCGAAAGCAGGCGGCAATCTGACCTGCCCAAATCCTTGGGAAGAGGGTTTTCTATCCTCAGGATCTTGCTGTTCCGGAGGCATTAAAGGACGTTACGAGTTTTCAGCGGTCTTTCCGAGAGGTTCAGGCTCGAGACGCACCTTTTTCGGCTGCGAGGCGCTCAATCCGGAGGGCGGCATGGTGGAACGCCCGTTAAATTGAGCTCCATCGACGATAACCAGGCGCGAGGCTTCCAGATCGCCGACGAATCGACTACCGGACTCCAGCGTGATCAAACCGGTACTTTTGAGATTACCGTCGACTTGCCCGCCCAGAATGATATTCTCGCCGGTCAGCGTGCCTTCTACTTTACCGTTTGATCCCACGGTAACGGTATTGGTGCTGGAAAGCTCACCGGTCAGGCGTCCATCGATGCGCACCGCATGCTTGGCGGAGAGCTTCCCTTCGATGGTCGCATCTTGTCCGATGATGGTCCCTAACTCTGAACTATCTCGCATACGACTGTCTGATGATTTCGGAATGAACATGGCCTCAAGCTCCACTGAGGAATTATGAGGTGGTGAGAAGGGGGATTGGGTCAATCGGTTGATTGCCGAACCACACCTCGAAATGGAGATGCGGTGCGGTCGATTGACCGGTGTTTCCAAGCAGACAGATGGGGGTTCCCCGATCAACCCTCTGTCTGGGCTGTACTAGAATGACCTGGTTGTGCCCATATACGCTGTAGTATCCGGAAGAGTGTGCCAGAATTACCAGATTGCCGTATTGAGCCGACCAACCTGTCCAGACGACGATGCCATCGGCGGCGGCGCGTACAACGGTGCCCTCTTTTCCGGCGATATCAATACCCGAATGCGAACGATCCGGAACGATGGGATTCCATTCAAAACCTCGACTGATGAACCCTTCAACCGGCCAGAGTGATGGAATTCCGGTTCCCTTGATAATACTCTGATCAGAAAATTGCGACAGGGTCGGTGAAGCAGTTGCCGGAGCCTCCATTGGTTCTGTCGATGGTTCGACAGGAGGATTCTCCGGTTGCCCATTTGAAAGCGCTTCGGAAATCTGAGACGTCACCTGAGCTCTGCTGGGCTTATAATCGGAACCTAATACTCGGCGGATCTGATCTTCAAATTGTTGCAACTGCTTTACTCTGGTTTCGAGATCAACAACTCTTTGCCGCTCCTGCTCGTACTTTGCGTTTTCTTCCGCCAAACGGTCGGTGATGCTGACGCGCCTCATCATACTTCCCCAGGTTACAATTATCGCAATGAAAACAATCAATCCCACCGCTGCGACAACAATTCCCAGTTTTATGACGTTTAATGATACCTTAAACGTAAAGGGTTTGCCTTCCAGATCCGGCACTAACAGGACGGTAAACTTGCGTCCTTTAACTCGCGGCAGTATTTTGATAATTAAACCCTAAAGTTAACGATTGGATGCGATTTTGTCAATTATTTTTTCACTTATTTTCTTGAGTCGCTCACAAACAAGATGAGGTTTTCAAATATAAAACAAAATTTGGTAATTCCTTAACAATTGAAGGTTATTTCAACCAATCTGATTGTTTTGTTCCAGCGAAGACCTTCATTTGGCCAGCATCATCTGAAGAATTTGCACTGCGTTGGTTGCGGCGCCTTTGCGCAAGTTATCCGCCACAATCCAGAGGTCGATCGTATGGATTTCATCCTGCGCTTGCCTGATGCGACCCACGAAAACCTCATCTCGATTGTGGCATTTTCGGGGTAACGGGTAACTTCCGGCGGAAGGATCGTCTACGACCATAATACCCGGAGCATGTGCGAGTAGGTTGCGAACATCTACCGGAGTGACGCTTTTCTTAAATTCGATATGCACGGATTCCGCATGGCAATAAGGGATAGGAACGCGAACGGCGGTAGCAAAGATACGCAACTTCGGTAGATTCATGATTTTGCGCGTCTCTTCAATCAACTTCCATTCCTCTAAAAAAGAGAGGCTGTCGGTTAATCTGCCTATGGCAGGGATCACATTTTCTGCCAGAAGATGTGGGAATGGGGAAGCGCCGCCGGATTCGCCTTTTAACTCCTCATTCAATCGCCCAATTCCGGATTGACCAACTCCGGCGGCTGATTGATAGGTGGAAACGATCACTTTTTCTATTTCAAATTGCCGCTGCAGCGGCTCAAGCACCATGACCAGTTGAATGGTCGAACAGTTCGGAACGGCAACGACCAAATCACCGCTTTTGTAGGCGTGCGGGTTGACTTCCGGAACCACCAGGGGGACCTGGATGTCCTGTCGGAAGGCAGAGCTGTTGTCAATGCAGATGACCCCTTCTTTGACAAACTCAGGAATCCATTTTCGAGACACTCCTTTGCCGGCAGAAAAAAGAGCCATATGAGCATCTTTCCAGCGATTATCCACGATGGCGCTGACCACGTATTCCCTGCCGCAAACGCTCAGCTTAACTCCTCGAGATTTGACGGAAGCAACCGGAATGAGTTCATCAAACTGAATCTGACGTTCTTCAAGAACCTTCAACATGGTGCGTCCCACTAACCCAGTCGCACCGACTATGGCAAGTTTAAAACTCATATGACTTTATTCGACCTTTTTAGGATGATTTTCAGTATCTGTATGATGATCAGCAGAGTGATCCGGCGAGTCCTCGGAGGTAATCTTTTCGATCGCTCCTTTGGTGACCATCTCATCGTACCAGCCGGTGTGATGTTCCTTGAGGTCGCGCACGTTCATTTTTCCTGTCAGCCAGGTCCAGCTCATGGGATACATCTCCGGATGGAAAATCACGAAGAAGAAATGCCAGACGATGATGGCCAGGGTAGCGAGCCAGGCTTCGTAGTAATGGATGGTTTGCGATACCTCGATGGCCCAGCCGGGGAGATAGCGTATGAATTTCACGGGGAACCAGAGAATCAATCCGGTAAGAGCCATCAGGGCAGTCCCCCAGATCAGAGCCCAATACTCGCCCTTCTGGCTATAATCGAATTGTCCAAAAACCGGTTTACGCTTGCCCAAGCCGGTATAGTACAGGAAACTGTCGAGCACGTCACGGGCATCACGGACCTTGGGTAACAGCCCGATCAGCTCTTCCCTACCCCTGCGGCTGAAGATCATATAACCGATGTGGACGATTCCAACAGCTATGAGGATAACGGCGCAGATACGGTGTAAAGTTCCACGTACTAATTCATTCAATCCAACGGCGCTGAGTAATTCCGCCCAGTAAGCATCGGGGAATTTCAGAGCGAAGCCGGTAATCACCAGACCGATGAAAGAGAAAGTCAGGAAGAGATGTTGAACTACCTGCATCTTATCAAACCTGACAACCGTCTGTCCGGTTTCCTGTCGCCGCTTTGCCTGGATAACGTGCCAGTTTAAGATCAGCAGGTTATGGAGGACCATCCCACCGATGATCACAATGAGCAAGATAATGTACGCGTTCCGCACGAATGCATTGATGGGGCTCTCGAGGCGTCCCAGATTGGCGTGCGTATAAGAGGAGGCAAATTTTTCAGTGGCATCCTGGTGACATTTACTGCACGTTCGCACGACATTAGCGGCGTTTACCGTTGAGGCGCTGTCCGCCTGCGGTTGGACGCTATGACTGGTGTGACAATCCGCGCAAGTGGCTGCTCGTTGTGAACGACCTCGCACTGCCAGCCCGTGGTAGCTGTCTTCGTAAGTTTGAACCACCGTCCCCTCCATGCCGTACTTGGCGATGATGGTGGGGCTGTTGTGGCAACGAGCACAGGTCTCTTCAGCCTGGTTTCCAGATGAAGTCGGACTGTTGGGATCTTGAGGAGAGAGTATTTGATGTTCGCCGTGACAACCGGTGCAGGTAGGGCTGTCGGTGATACCCACTTCATGCGCGCGCCCGTGGATCGAGTTTCTATATTCTGAGGCGATGCGCTGGTGACATTTTCCGCAGGTCTTATGGATATTATTGCTGTTGATTTCTGAGTTGGGATCTGCGGCGCCCTTCAGCGAGTGATCCCCGTGACAATCGAGGCAGGTGGCGGCTTTCTCTTCACCCCGCACCATAGCCATTCCATGCACCGAAGTCAGATAGGTCGCCGCCGCTCGCGGCAGGCGGATCAATCCTTCTGCCATCACAGACTTTTCACCATGGCATTTACCGCAGGTCTTATGGATATTACCGCGGGCGATTAGTGATGCCGGGTTCTTTTTAGGCAAAATCTTATGATCACCGTGACAGCCGGTGCAATCCGGCGCGTGACTATTTCCTTTTGCCAACGCATAGCCGTGCAATGATTTGGCGTAATCCGTTTCAACCTTGGCGTGGCACCCTGCGCAGGTAGCGCGGTTCTTCCCTTGCTGCTGATAGACTTGATGACCCGTATGACATTTGTAACAAACGGAAGAGGGACTCTGACCGTCGGCAAAGACGGTCCCATGCACTGATACTGCCACGTCTTCAGCTCTACCGGGGTGGCAGTTCTGGCAAGCATTCTTAGCCTGGGCGAGCCGCGAAACGCTGTGGGTTCTGCCATGACAACCATCGCAATCCGGAGCCTGTTCATTCCCGCCGGCTCGCGCCTTTCCGTGAGGACCGGCAGCATAGGCATCCGCTTGACGAGGATGACATTTCATGCAGCTTAGCTGCGTTTCGCTTTCGATGAACTTCAGGCTGTGGGTTCCGTGACAATCCGCGCAGGAACCGGTCTTTCCACCATGCCCTGAACGGCTGAGCATCGAGGCGACCTGTTCGTGGCACTTTAAACAAGCGCTGGTCGCCTGTTCTCCGGCGCGCAGAGCATGCGACTGGCCATGACAGGAGGTGCAGGTGATTTCCTTCCCTTTAGCCTGTCCGTGCGGACTGAAGTAATAGGTTTTTTCTATCTCGGTGTGGCAGGGCGAGCACTGGGCGCGCCTCAGCGGGTATTGATGCGGGTAATCTTGAATTGTCGCCAGATCCTGATGGCAATCGATGCATGAGAGGTCGGCTTTCCCGTGAGCAGACTTGGAAAACTGCGCCATGTCAACGAACAGGCTTTGCCCCGTCGAGCCCGCGAAACCTTTTTCACCATGGCAGGTCAGGCAATCCTGATTTTCGACAGCCGAAACCGGCAAGGTTAAAATCAGGAGTGCGAGAGCAGCATAAAGCAGGAGAGGATATCTCGACCTGAAAGAATCAGCATTTAAGTATAAGATTAACCGCTTCATTTCGCACCGTTGATTAAAATGCGAATCGAATCGAGTGCTGCCGGCGCTGAGGTGAGGTTGTGGGCGCCGCCGCTGCCGTCAGCTTTTAGGGCTTGTATGAGTATCCTGGCTTTTTCAGCGGTCGGGGATGGTGGTAATTTCCCTATTTCTATATCGAGATCTGTCAAATTCTGTCGGAAAGCGGTCTGACGACCATGCATGTCTTCCCAATAGGTGGGTTCATGGCAGGGGACACAATTCTTCTCGGTGGGTCTATTGACTTGAGCCCCGGACACATCGTGACAGTCCCGACAGGTCAATTCAGCTTGATACATGACGTCGGATTCAAACCCGGTGAATACACCTTCGGCTCGACGGAAGTTTTTCTGGGTCGAATGGCAGGGATCACAACTGACAGCCGCAGCGCGGTGGTGGCAACCATTGCAGTTCACGTCCGATTTCAACTTGCCATGATTGGGCTTCTCTTCGATATGGCAGGTCTTGCAACTCAGATTTTGTCCATGAACGTGGTTCCGATGGGAAAAGAGATGATTGCCATAAGGAACGGCGATTTCGTCCTGACCGAAATGGCAGCGCAGGCAGCGCGCCGCGGTGGTGTCCGGTAGAGGCAGCGGAACCGGTTTCTTGCCTTCCCGCAAATCCAGTGAGCGATTGATGGACTTTAAAATACGGTCGGAATAGGCGAGGTTGTGGATCGGATGACCACGGACAATCATCTCAAGATTGGTCGTTGCTGCAGCGATCACACTATCGGAAGATGAGAATCTATGGCTTTGCTTGATCGCACTCAGTCTCTGTTGAGTCGATAGAGTTTGCTCATTGAGCACTGGTCTCGCTTGTTGATATAGCTTAAAAAAGGAGCGGTCATGGCAGGGATCGCAGGATGCAGGTCCAGCGGTGGTGGTCTCGATACCGGGGTGTTTTCGCCAATCCTCGGGCAAGAGAACATGACAAGTTTTACAGCCCAATCCGGCGTGGAACATCGCTGAGGGCATGGGATCGACACCTTCGGCGCCCTGACCACTGAAAAGATCATACTGAGCTATGTGCCGATCGAGGTGGCAAGCCTGGCAGTCCGGTTTGATTTCGCCGGTGCGAGCGATGGAGCGATGCAAAATAGCATTATGGCAATGATTGCATTCGACCTTGTGATCCGAGATGTGAATCTGGTGCAGTTGAACGGTTTCCGAATACATCTGTAATTTACCGGCTTCGGCGTGACAATAACTGCATTTTTCTTTGGGGACGTCACCGTTGCCAACAGCCATATCACCATGGCAGAGACGGCAATTTACCTGCTTCTGCACTATGTCAGTATGATCGAAGACAACTGTAGCGCTATCCGTCGGCACTGGGGCTTTGTGACACAAGGTGCACTGAGTCTGGCGCGCAGTCTGCGGTTGATCCTTAAAGTGACAGAGGAAGCAGGTTTCCTCAGTCACGGTCATGTGGTTCCCCTGAACGATTTGGGAGTGGCAGGACGTACACCGAAGATTTTTACCGCGTCGATCTCTGGTCAGGTGTGGCGTATGATCGAAAATGATTCCTTCTTTATAGCGAACCTTGCCTTCCAGGAGACGATTGGAGTGACAGCCTTCGCGTAAACAGGATTTATCTGAAATTTCTGCCCACGGCTTGGATTTTTTATACACGCCGGTGACATAATTGGCAACCATCGCAATCGCCGTGAATTTTCCTGCGACAGTTCCTTTGATACCGGGTGGAAAATGACAGACCGTACAATGCACGTCCTTATGGGAAGAGACTTTCCAAGATGCGAAATAAGGCTCCATATAGTGACAGGTGACGCAGAAACCGGGCTGGGAGGTCGCTTTAATCAAGACAGTGAGAGTAATCAAAACCAGGACGACGAAGATCAGCCCCATCAACAGGAGGTTCTTCAGGGGGATTTCGCTTAACCGTCTGAAAGCAAAGCGCACCATGCGGAAGGGCAGCATGAAAACCGCCCAAAAACTACGAATGAGCGTTTGCGGCAGAGAGGTCGATTCGGAGTAGTGGTTTCGCTCCTTATCAGTCATGGAGGTATCGATTCAACGAAGTTAGCGCGCTGTGAATTGGCCGATCAAGATCAGTGCGAGGAGAAACAGACCGAGACTCAAGGTCAGAATCCCCCAGGCGTACGCCAGGACGTGTCTGAATATACTGGCGGGTTTGACGCGATATTTATCCAGTTCACCGTTGGCTTTAAGTCTCTCCCATTCGATGGGGCGCTCATGCTGGAATTCTTCTTCAGATATACTGCCGGTATATACGGATATATCCATGGGGAATTTCTCAGCACGCAGATGTGTATTGAAGAAATGCACGAAGAAAATGAAGGCTGTTGCCAATAATGCTTCTTCTTTGTGGATGGTATCAGCCAGGCTGATAATCCCGCCGCCGAGGATGCTGCCGAAAAATTCTTCGTTGAGTCGGAGCAAACCCGAGACTCCGATGATGACCACTCCCCAGAAGACGGCGATGTAGTCGAATTTTTCCCAGTATGTCCAGCGATCGAATTTTGGCAGAGGTCCCTTACCCAGGAACCATTTGATGTGACCGATGAAGTCAGTCACGTCCTTCCAACGCGGCGCCAGCGTATTAGGGCCGGTCACCATTGCCTTGACACCGATTTTCTTGGTTTTAATGATCAGGAAAATCAAATGAGCCAGGAAGTAAAAGCCGGTGATGCCGGCTGCAATATAGTGTAACGTCTGAGCCGTCTTCAACGTCATCACGTTATGGAAAAGCCACTTGGCAAGTTCCGTGTGCGCGTAGGATTGAGGAAGCCCGGTGAATGCCAGGGTGAGGAAACTGAGATTGACCAATATGTGGAGGAAGCTGTGGAATCCATCGATGCGCCGATAATAGGCGCCGCGGATGACGAAACGGCCGCGAATTCCTCTCTGGAACCAGAGGAGTGTGTGGAAACCGAACAATCCGAGTACACCGAAGAGCAACACGGTCATAAATCCAGCAACTACCGTATTGATGGCCTGGAACCGTTTAACAGCCACTCCTTCACCTTCACCTTCGCCGCCTTTCTTGGCGAGGCGGCTCAGGACAGTGTCCTCTTCGGCTAACTTTTTTCCGTAGGCAAGCTCTTGGGAAGATGGTTTTTTCGGATGGACCAGATAACTGACAAAGCGGTCATTGGCACGTGGATGGCACTGCTTGCACGTTTTGACGATATTGTCGCGATTGACCGATGATTTGGGGTCGTCGGGTGGTAAAATCGAGTGCACCGAATGGCAATTGGTGCAGACGGCAAACTGCTTGTCGACGTTACCCATTTCCAGCAGCTTGCCATGATATGTCTCCTGATAACCTTCTACGACGTAGGGATTAATCTGGAATTTCAGCATCAAGTTGCGATCACTGTGACAACGCGAACAGAGCTTGATGATCCCTTCAGGGGTGAATTGTTCGGAGACTTTGCGTATGTCTTTTTCGCCGTGACAAGTCTGGCAGGTGGGAGCGGCAGTAATGCCTTGCAGATACGCTTTGCCGTGAATCGAATTTTTATATTCTCGATTCTCTTTGGCGTGACAATTAATGCACTCCTTTCGGCTGCTGGTCATTCCGGCGGTATTGGCGCCGGGGAGTTTATAATGGTAGATATGACATAGCGTGCAGTTGGCTTCCTTACCTTCGACGTCCAGCATCATGATTTCGCCGTGCGCCAAATTCTCTTTGGTGTGGCGTTCGGTGGAGTGGCAATAATTGCAGCGATTGAATATTCCGCCTTCTTTGAAAATCTCATTATTAATCGAGGTCATATCGGTCTGGTGACCGGTATGGCAGGTGGCGCAGGAAATCATGCCGGGGTCCTGTCCCGGAGCGTGGTGCAGGCTCTCCTTATGACCGGGATGGCAACCGTTGCAGACGTCGGAAATATGGATTGTATTTACGCTGGAATTTATATCGGTCGGTTTACGGATGTCGTGTTTTTCATGGCAGCTGGTACAGACCGGCGCTTTGGCGTTGCCGCCTTCCAATTCGTGAAAGTGGCGGGAATGGATATAGGTTTCAATGTCACGCTGGTGACACTTGGTACAGATATCGACAATTTCCTGCTTGTATTCGATTTCGGACATGACCTCTTTCTTCGATTTGAAGTGAGGATCATGACAGGTTGTGCAGATGGGATATTTGCGCTGGTCTTCCTGATATTTCTGAAAGTGATAACTCTGCTTGTATTTTTCGGCGATCTCCTGGTGGCACCGTTCACATACAATTTTCATGCTCATGCGGCGTTGCGCATCATGCGTTCCGTGGCATTCACGACAGTCCGGAATATTCTGCTCGCCCTTCTTCTTGAGCATCTTGTAGAAATATTCCATCCAGGTCGTGTATTCCAACTGATGGCAGGATTGACAGTCTACAGGCTGGTACTGCTTGAAGTGAGGGTATTCTTCGAAGTTGGCGTCGGATTGTTTATGGCAATCATAGCAACTCACCAAGGCATGCACAGATCCAGCCAACTGCTTTGAGTCGACGGAGATGGCTTTTCCGGATTCGGATTTGAAATCGGGATCGCTGTGGCAGGTGAGGCAGTCCTCGTTCTTCATCGCCTGACTCCAGCAGACGACTGACAGAATCAGGAGAAGTACCGCAGCAAATTTCAGATGCCGGGCAAATTGCATGATGACGTTGGGGCGCAGTCTCTCGGTAGAAACGATAATTTTTTAGGTAATCAGCGTGGCTGGGGTTTGCGTAACGCTACTTCGGTTTCCCACCACTGCAAAGCTTCATCGCCTTTGAGCAGAGATTCCAACTCTTCCGCGGGGTCATTCGGATCCACCAGAAAGATCCATCCAATCCCGTAGGGGTCTTCCCTGATGACGTCTGGATCTTCGTGTAATTCGAAATTAACGTCGACGATCTCACCGGATAGCGGGGCGAAGAGCAGCTTCTTCCCGATTTCACCACGCACGATGCCGCATACTTCGTCCTGAGTGAGCTCATCGCCTTCAGTGGGCAAATCGAGACGATCAATTTTGCCCACGTCTTTGAGGAACAGCTCATCCAAACCGATGCGGAAGAGATCGCCGATGTCCCGTTTTTCCCTGAGTATCCAAGTGTGTTCCCGATGGAAGTAGAGGTCCACGGGGAAAGGGAGCTTTGCGGACATTACCCTTGAAAGTTAAGGTTCAGCTTCGTTTTTGAGTACGATTTATTCGCGATTTTGCGGGTCCGCGAATTCTTCGAACCGTATTGTTACCAAATGCTGCGGGTTCCAACCGAGTAACGCAATCATAAAGGAGGCAAAACAAACTGCCGACTCGCACGAGGTGAGGTTGCGAGGAATAACGAGCGAGGCTATAATCGCGATAATCAATACTATTCAGTGCGCTATTTTAGGAAAACTGCTCAAGAGGAGGCGTTCATGACGGGTCAATATAACGAAATTATAAGCAGATCACAATCAATATATTGTGGTTTTCAAAGGTGAAGGATGCGCGCCATGCGCGCATCCTTCGTAGGTTGAACGATCATACAGAATCGAGATTCGTGCGATTAGACCACACCCTGTTCGATCATACTGTCGGCAACTTTGACAAAACCGGCGATATTGGCGCCATTGACGTAATTGCCGGGAGTACCGTATTGTTCAGCAGCTTTGTAGGCTTGATCATGAATCCACTTCATGATGCCATGCAGGCGCTGATCGACCTCTTCGCGAGTCCAACTGAGCCGCAGGCTGTTCTGGGACATTTCCAAACCGGAGGTTGCCACACCACCGGCGTTGGCTGCTTTACCCGGACCGTAGAAGATCCCAGCTTTAACGAACTGCTCGACAGCTTCCGGGGTGCTGGGCATGTTGGCGCCTTCAGCTACACAGAAGCAACCGTTCGCCAATAACGTCCTGGCGTCTTCGCCATCCAACTCATTCTGAGTGGCGCAAGGCAGCGCGACGTCGTATTTCCCGCTCTTCCACAGACCGAATCCTTCGTGGTATTCGCAGTTATACTTTTCGGCATATTCAGAGATGCGGCCACGGCGCACGTTTTTGAGATCCATCATCCATGCCAATTTTTCGTGGGTGATACCGGCGTGGTCGATGATGAAACCGTTCGAATCTGAAAGGGTAACGGGTTTGCCGCCCAAGTGCAGGGTCTTTTCGGTGGCGTATTGAGCTACGTTACCGGATCCGGAAATCGCCACAGTTTTACCTTCCATGGTCTTGCCCTTGGTCGCCAGCATATTGGCGGCGAAGTAGACGGTGCCGTAGCCGGTGGCTTCCGGACGGATCAAGCTGCCACCCCACTTGGGGTCCTTGCCGGTCAGTACGCCTTCAAAGCGGTTGACCAATTTCTTATATTGGCCGAACATGTAGCCGATTTCGCGGCCGCCTACGCCGATGTCGCCGGCCGGAACGTCAGTGTCAGCGCCGATGTGCCGGAAAAGCTCGCTCATGAGGCTCTGGCAGAACTTCATCACTTCATTATCCGACTTGCCTTTGGGATCGAAATCCGAACCACCCTTGCTGCCACCCATAGGCAGACCGGTCAGCGAATTTTTGAAAACCTGCTCGAAAGCCAGGAACTTGAGCATGCCCAGAGTGACCGATGGATGGAGACGGAGCCCCCCTTTGTACGGACCGATAGCCGAGTTAAACTGGATGCGGTAGCCACGATTGACCTGGATTTCACCACGATCATCAAGCCAGGAAACGCGGAACATGATCACGCGCTCTGGTTCGGTGATTCTCTCCAGAATTTTGTACTTCATGTACTTCGGGTTCTTCTTGAAAACGAGCTCCAGGGAATCCAGAACTTCCTGGGCTGCCTGGATAAACTCCGGTTGCGCTGGATTCTTTGCTTTCAGCTGCTCCATAAACTCTTTGATCATTTCATGACTCCTTGAAATTGGAATAACAGGCATCCCGAAGCGGTGTCCCAGTTTTCTGCCAAATTACCAATTTCACAATGGGAACTGCACAATGGAGATAATCGCATGAAACGCGGCTTATGTCCCAAGCAATCATAAATGCTTTCCCAAATGGCCCTGAACGATCAGTTTTTCCAGCAGATTCCGGGATTGGCTTTCGTCTACCTATCTATTTGTTTATTTGTTACATAAACCTCAACGATCGTTTATTTGCCATGAGGTTGTAACCTTTGGTGAATAATATAACAAATTCCACATAAAAAGCAAGCACTTTCTATAAAATGTTGATTTTCAGCTTTTAAAGAAATAAGAAGGTGATGATAATCGAATACCACCACCTGTATGAATTCTCTCGAAGTGTTTTTGGTGCAGTTGGCGTAGAATTTTCTATCTGATCTATAGACTTATCTCGCAGTGGATCAATTGCCCTTCCCGGAAGCCCATCGAGAAGAAAAACTTGCGCATCTCCTCATTGGCAGCGGTGAAAAGAGTATAGACACTCTCAACTTTTAAGGTCCGGAACTGATGGAGCAGTTCCTCAATCAATTCGCTGGCGACATGGTGGCGGCGGTACTCAGGGTCAGTGCCGATTAGCTCGACCCAGCCAATGCCCGCTGAGACGCCGAATTCCCATCCGGAGATATTCCCCATGGCGTACCCTACCAGAATCTCATTGAGTGTCGCCACCAGGGAGAGATTTGGATGCCTCAGGCGAAAAATGGCAAACTTCTTCTCCCAGTACTCGCGGCGGTTTTCTCCACCTCGCAATTTGCTGTCGAGTTGTACCAGTGCATCAAAATCATCTGCTTTCAACAACCTGACTTTTATTATCGCTGCGGTCGATTCCAACATGTCTCTTCCAGATAGCTTGTGGTTTTTCGTTTGTGGTTTGTGATTCGATTCACCAATTGGTGAACGACCCAAAAGTTAGCATGGAAAAGGGTGGAAGTCAAGTAAAATCGCAGCTTCAATCTGTAGGAATAGGATTTTGTACTCCGAATTGAACTCGCCGTAAATCTACAAGGTTACTAAGATAAAAAGCCGATCCTTTTACGGAATCGGCTGAAGTAAACCTACGCGGAGAGGGAGGGATTCGAACCCCCGGTGACCATAGGCCACAACGGTTTTCGAGACCGCCCCGTTCGACCGCTCCGGCACCTCTCCTTATATTGTAACCAAGTATACAAGTAATCAAGTAACCAGGTAAAAATGGTCAGGTATGGATCAAAGCTACGTTTCCATGATCCTGGTCGTAAAATTACCATCAGCGGAGAGGGTGGGATTCGAACCCACGGCGCAGTTACCCACGCACCCCAAGGGGGCTCCTTCAGCCGCTAATGTGAAATTAAGAGATTATCCCTTTATGCTTAAGCCAATTATTACCAGATGGCGACTTGAAAAACTTCTCCCGATGTAGTGCTTCAGTCTTTAATTCGAATTCCTCAGAATAGTGAACTACCAACGGACGTCTGTGTTTCGTTGACTTTACGCTACCTCTGTTGTGAGCCTCAAGGCGGTTGAACAGATTGGAAGTTGAACCGTAATAATAACCACCATCTTTCAGGCTTTTCAATACATATGCCATAAATTTCATTTGCTAGCCTCGGCTTGCGGAGAGGGTGGGATTCGAACCCACGGCGCAGTTACCCACGCACACGCTTTCCAAGCGTGCTCCTTCGGCCACTCGGACACCTCTCCGATTGAAGAATGTTAAAAGTTAAAAGTTGAAAGTTAAATGTTACATACTATTTAGTTCCCAATCCGAAGATTACGAAAAAAATCTGATAGAATACTACTGCACTGATCTTCCAGAATACCTCCTACTACTTCAAATCGATGATTCAACCTCAAATCTTGAGGAATATTGTACAGCGTCCCACAAGCGCCTGCTTTCGGGTCGAATGCGCCAAAGACCAATCTTTCGATTCGCGCCAGAATTAATGCTCCGGCGCACATGCAACAGGGTTCGAGAGTGACGTACAGGGTGACGCCTTCCAGCCGTCTCGATCCTAAAGCGTCAGCGGCTGCGGTGACAGCCAACATTTCAGCGTGAGCCGTGGGGTCCTGCAAAGCCTCGGTCCGGTTGTATCCCCGCCCGATGACATTGCCATTTATTACAGCAATCGCACCGACCGGAATTTCACCTTCTGCGCCGGCTTGCTCAGCCAGAGCAAGCGCCTGCTGCATCCAACGTTCGTCATCTGTCATAAAAGAGTAAACCTAAATTTAAGCATTTCGATCCAGTGAATCAAGTAAATTCTTCTCATCGTGCCTTGAGCGAGTCACCACGAGTCGTGTCTGCCGGCCACTATCTGCTCAAGACAAAAAACCTCAAAAACCAATTGCTTTCTCGACCGATTGACGCTATATTTTTCACAATGAAATCAAAAACAGTGGAAGAATAGATGGCACAACATCACAAACTTATCATCTTAGGTTCCGGTCCTGCCGGATCAACGGCGGCGATCTACGCAGCCAGATCGAATATAGCTCCGGTCGTCTTTGAAGGGATGCAGCCCGGAGGCCAACTGACGATTACGACCGAGGTGGAGAATTTCCCCGGTTTTCCCGATGGCGTCATGGGTCCGGAAATCGTTGACATCTTCAAGCGACAGGCTGAGAAATTTTGCGCCAAGTACATATTCGACGAGGCGATTGGAGCTGATTTATCGAAACGACCCTTCAAGCTGCAAATGCACGAAGCTGAATATACCTGTGATGCGCTGATCATTGCGACCGGCGCGGTGGCTCGCTGGCTGGGCATACCATCCGAGAGCAAATATCGGGGTCACGGAGTTTCCGCCTGCGCCACCTGCGATGCTTTTTTCTTCAGGGACAAAAAGGTCACCGTGGTCGGGGGTGGAGATACGGCTATGGAAGAAGCCACCTTCCTCACCAAGTTTGCCACCAAGGTGACGATCATACACCGCCGTGGAGAACTGCGCGCCTCCAAAATCATGCAGGAAAAAGCTTTCAAGAATCCCAAAATAGAATTCGCCTATTTCTCGTTGGTGCATGAAATTATCGGCGAAATGAACCCACCCCATATCACTGGAGTCATCTTGAAGGACGTGCGCGATAATTCGCTGCGGACGCTTGAAGTCGATGGCGTGTTCATGGGGATTGGGCATGTCCCCAATTCGCACATTTTCAAGGGTCAATTAGAAATGGACGAAAATGGGTACATTATCACGGAAGGCAAGACCACCAAGACTACGGTGCCGGGGGTTTTCGCCTGCGGTGACGTGCAGGATCACCTCTACCGTCAGGCTATATCGGCTGCCGGAACGGGCTGCATGGCGGCATTGGATGCCGAACGATTTTTGAGCAGCGAAGGTCTTTAAACAAAACAGACTTTATCAGCGGCGCTGCTGAGGATGGTTCGGCAGCGCCTTTTGCTATTCATTCACTTAAAATGCAAAAAATTACACTTGACTTTGGCTTTAAACTTCTTTATTGTAATGGCAGTCAATTTATTAAGATTACATTTGATTCGCTTTGGATGGACCGGGCGCATGCCATGCGCCCCTACACAGCAGCATAGTTGGGGTCGCCCCTGACCCCGACGGATGTTAAGTTATCTGGTAAACTACCTCTACAATAATAATATCCATTCCTGGAGGCTGTCATGAAGCGACTATCAACCATTTCAGTTGCAGTATGCTTCGGCATACTCGGATTCCTGCTTGCTGGTTGTACCTCCAATGGTCCGAATAACCCTGCATCCAACGAGCCAACCGCCACCGTCCCTCCTCCCCCACCCGAACTCATCGCCCCCTATTCCGGGATGCCCGGCAACCAGCTCGCGTTGTCTCTCCGCTGGGAAGAGATTGACAATGCGGAATGCTACCGGGTACAAATCGCCGCCAGCGAGGATTTCAGCGCGGATATTGTTAATGAGTACGACGTGATGGAGAATATCACCGGGGTTGCCGGCTTAGACCAGAACACCGACTATTACTGGCGCGTGCGAGCTAAAAACAGCGGCGGATACGGAGATTGGTCGCCGACTTGGAGTTTTTCGACGGGTGATGGCATTCCGCCGAACAGCATTGAGGGCTCATGGAGGTTGGTTGAAGGAATAGTCCATGGAGGTTATAGTTTTGAAGAACATATACACCTCAACGGTTTACTGATCATGAGTCTCGGCAGCGGTAAATTCGATCTGGAAGGCGAGATGATAGTCCTTGATCAAACTTATTATGGACCAAGTTACGATCCAGCCGGAATATCCTATGTTGAACCAGTAGATGAGGAAGGAGCATATATGTTGCAAGATTCGATGATTACTCTCCCTGTCGAGGCTTTTGACTTTCCACAATTCGATGATTACTATTATCAACCAAGCGAAAATATTTACACCATCCAAGGAGATACTCTTCGATTGTGGTCCTACTATGATCCGTTTTATGGATATTGGTTCTACGATCAGATCCTGCGGTTCGTGCGAAATTAACTAATGGATTAAGCAGCTAATAGGTATGCGGATTAGCCGTCAGATACCTGACAAACAGGAATGGCGGCTATAATTTTCTGCGTAACTGACAATCGTGAAAGTGGCACAGAGAGCCTGTTCACCGCTCTTATTTTTTTCATTTTGCTTGACTTATTCGTGGCAATGCTGTATATTAGTGAAAAAATACTCGAAAAGGACAATTAATAACGCGCAGTTTCTCCAAAGGAGACTCCATGAACAAAAAAACGACCAACTACCTGGTAACCGCGATTCTGATTCTCGGCATGATGCTCTTTTTAGCAAGCTGCAGTGAAGACGACAGCGGAACCAACTCGAACAATCCACCGGCGGGACAGAATTCCTCGTCGATGACCCCGCAAGCTGGTGGTTCTGTGGCTTATGAGAACGGCGCGGTCACCGTCCCGCCCGGAGCCTTGAACGACACAACCGAAATTTCGGTGGGTATCCCAGCCAGTGCACCCAACTATACTCATCCAGCCAACACCGCTCAGGTAGGAGCAGCCTACGAATTCGGTCCAGACGGCACGACTTTTCTGACGCCGGTGACGGTTACTCTGGAATACGACCAGGCGTCTATCGGATCGAACAATGAAGCTACCCTGAAGATCTACACCTTCACGGATGCCAATCCAGCGCCAGTGCAATTAGGGAACATTCAAGTGCACGAGGATAGCAATTACGTTACCGGAACCACCACTCACTTCTCCTACTGCGTCCTGATTATCGCTTCGGGCAGCGAGCCCCCCGGAGACATTCCGGAAAACCCACAGGGTGGAAATCTGACCGGTAATTGGACCTTCTCAAGCCTGGAAGTTGAAAACATAGATACTGACACCTTTAAGCTTTCCATGAGCGGAACCGGCGAAGGATTCGTAAATATAACCGCCACAGAGTGGGAAGAAGAACTCACCATGACCACGACCATGCAGGCCGAATATTATATCGGTATGCAGTGGGTTGTGGTCGATACGACGTTTACTGAATACGAGCACCTCTGGGGTACTTACACGATACAGGAAAATGTACGCTTCGTCGCCACGGTCACCGAGGCTGATCCTGATAATCAATGGCAAATAGGCAACACCCGCACTGACGGCTACACGGCTGAAAGCAACCGTCTGATTTTCTATCAGAAGACCTACGGCTCCGGCGATTACAATATGTGGGTGATCTACACGAAATAAGGACGGAGCAAGTTACATGGAAGAGCCGATCGCAGGGTCGGCTTTTTTAATTTAGAGTTGGTTTGTCCAACAAAAATCATTAAATTAATCGTATATACTGGAATAGACGAATCGAAGACCAACCAACTAATAAGGAGTAGAAATGAAAAAAATGACCGGCATGTACGGTTCAGCCGTTTTAGTCCTCCTCTTTGCCAGCATGACTATGTTCATCGGTTGCAGCAAAGATGATTCCAGCAACAACTCTTCCGGACCACCCGTCGGTACGAACCAGGAGACTCTGACACCGGCTGTCGGTGGCAACGTCACCTACGAGAGCGCGACTGTGATTATTCCGCCGGGATCATTACAAAATACTACGACTGTCAGCGTGGGCATTCCCGCAACCGCTCCGAATTATACGCAGCCAACCAACACAGCGAAAGTCGGTAACGTCTACGAATTCGGACCTGCCGGAACGACGTTCAACGCGCCGGTCACCATTTCCCTCGGCTATAATCCGGCTGACCTCGGAAACAATAGCGCGAACACGCTGACCATCCTGACCTACACGGATTCTACAGCCACTCCGGTAACCCTGACCAACGTGATTGTCAACGCCACTACGCATGTGGTCACCGGTGAGACCATGCACTTCTCCTTCTTCTTCCTGAGCGTTACCATCAGCGGTGGTGGCGGCGGTGGAGATTATCCCGTTCCGTCCGGTGGCAACCCGATGGGAACCTGGAACTTCTCAACGGTGGATTATGATATGGAAGGAATTTTCCCGGATACCATCCAGTACAACATCGAAGTGACTGGTGAAGGCACGCTAAACATCGGTGAAGCCGACTGGCACGCCGATTTCGTTCAGAATATCCACACGACCTATGCTGTTCAAATATATGGACAGTGGTTTACGTATATGGATACCACTATCACTGTTCCAACCGATTCCTGGGGAACATATACATCCAGTGGCGTTCAATTGATCACCACTACAACCGGATCAAACACCAATCCGGGCGAAATCGGCCTCGTCGATTCGCTGACCTATACGGCAGAAACTAACCGGTTGATCATCTACCAATCGGCTGAATTTGAACAGTACGCGATAGACGTGTACGAGGTGTTCACGAAATAGCAGATCGTCAGCGTCAAAATTCAAGGGTCGGTCCGTCCGGATCGACCCTTTTGTATTTATTCCTGGCAAATATCCGAAACTTTACCAGAAAGGGGTCGTTAAATATTTAAGCTGCTGACATGTCGCTAAACGAAATCGAGCAAAGTTATAAATTTGATAAAACAATTAATCAGCGGAGGAGTCAATGTTAAAATATCATCTTCTAATTCCGTTAATATTTGCAGCTCTTCTACTTAGTGGGATCGCTTCCGGTGATGACCTATTGGGAAATGAAACCCAAATAACTAAACTACCCCCTGACAATTTTCACTTAGGACTCAGCGCAGGGCTTCCTTTCCTTGTCGGTATAAGAGGCGAGAGTATTCTGGCAAGGGCTCAGGATAATAGCCCATCCTGGGCGATAACGGGAGACGTCGGATTGACCGCGGGTTTATATGCATCAGCCATCCTTGAAAGACGGCTGAGTACCTCTCCTTTCTATGCAGGGTTTGGGTATAATTATACTTTACTTGCCATAGCTGGAGGCAGCGGCGACGTAGCGTATGGTGGATCTTCAAACATACATTCCTTACTCTTCACGATCAGCGCCAGAACCACCTATCAGAAAGCAGCTTCGGTCTGTTTCACTTTAGGCGCTATGGTGCAGCCCTGGTATGGATGGGACGCCGCTATTTATCCGATGTTGCGGATCAGTCTCATTCGGGCGGATTAGAAGAATAAACAATGCCGAAATTAGGTTGGCAGTTAGTACTATAGCAGTTCTTGAAAATAATCTCCTATCTCACATATTCTACTCACAACGCCGTCATTCCCGCAAGTCACGAAGAGATGCGTCGGGAATCCGACGGCGTGTCAGATTCCGGACAAGCCGGAATGACACGCTTTAACATTGGAAATTACTTTCGAGAACTGGTATATAATCTAACCACCCTTCGGGGTCAGGGGCGACCCCGACTATACCAGCGCGTGTAGGGGCGCATGGCATGCGCCCGGTCAATTCTACGAGAATCGGTTGGGCGTTGCGTCAGGTCTTAGTCGCCGATAGGCGGCGTGACCTGACGCTTGATCATCCAAAACCACCAGTGTCAGGTCACACCCTTCGGGCAGGACCTGACACAACGAGAAGCCCTGTCGGATTCCGGATCAGCCGGAATGACAGGGCTTTTGCATTTGATATAGTCTTTTCTCTGCGCTCTCTGCGTCCTCTGCGTGAAATTTATTTTTTACGGCTTTGCGCCTTTGCGAGAACTTTCTATGCCTGCTTCGCCAATTCCACCGCGCGCTGAGCGATCTGCTCAATCGGCGTTTCGATGCCGTGGATCTCGATCTGCTCGAAAAGCCTGGGATTGGCTTCCCGCTCTTCCTTGAAGATGCGCACGCCTTCTTTCCATTCGTTGCCGGTGAAGCGCATCACCATGGGTTTGGACAGCCCGTGATCCTTCAGAAACATGATGACGCCTTTGGCGAAATCATCGCAACGGGAAATGCCTCCGAAGCGGGCTCCGAAGATGACCTTCACCTGCGGATTTTCGTCCAGCAGCACCAGCATCTGGGCGAGGCGTTCGGGAGTCGGTCCACCGCCGGAATCCATGAAGTTGGCGGGGCGGCCTCCGAAGTGGCGGATGAAGTCATTGCCCATGATGCCGAAACCGGCTCCACCGGGGAACATGCCGATATTGCCATCCAGGTCTAAATAGGGGATATCCCATTCCCTCGCCTGCCGTTCGCGGGGAGTCATTTCGCCTTCTTCGTGGCGCTTTTCGATGCCGCGCTGCGCCAGTTCCGGATGGCGGAACAGGGCGTCGTCATCGGCGGAAATGCGGCTATCGGCGGCGACGAAACTGCCGTCCTGCAGCCTGACCAACGGATTGATCTCCGCCATCTTCAGATCCCACTTGCGAAAGAGCTTGAACAGTTTCACCGCGATGCCGCCGACTGTCTTCATCTCATCGCCGGAAAGCCCCATCTGTTTGGCCAGTTCCATCCCCTGATAGTCGTACATCACCGCGTCGGCATCAAGATTGATTCGAGCGATCTTTTCGGGGGTCTCGGCGGCGATTTCCTCGATGTCCATGCCGCCGGACGCTGAGCCGATGACGGTCCATTGGTAGTTGACCCGGTCAATGGTCACTCCCAGGTAGTATTCCGCCATCACCTTCAGCTTCTTTTCGACCAGCAGACGTTCGACGAGGTAGCCTTTGATGGTGAGCTTGAAAAGCGCAGCAGCTTTGACGCGCAGCTCGGCTTCGTTTTCGGCGAACTGGATGCCGCCGGCTTTGCCGCGCCCGCCGGACAAGACCTGTGATTTAAGGACGACCGGGTAGCCGATTTCCTGCGCGACAATAGCGGCTTCATCCACCGATGAGGCGACTTTGCCGGGCGGCAGGGGGATTTTAGCATCGGCAAACAGTTGTTTGCCTTCGAATTCGTAGAGACGCATATTGGGTGATGGGTGTTAGGTGATGGGTTTTGGGTGCATGAGGCGTACGCCATGCGCCCCTACACGTCATAGTCGGGGTCGTCCCTAACCCCGACACGATAATATATCGAAAAAAGGAATGGAAAGCAAGGGGAAATTGCGGGGATGGGTGTGGATGCGCGGGGGGTTAGGCTTGCCTTGAGCCTTTGCTCTCGCCCGGAGCTAAAGGTTTTTAACTAATTATCTCAACTTGCGCGTCATCGCGAGGAATCCCATTGGGATGACGAAGCAATCCCGTCAATTATTCCTACCGGATTGCTTCGGGACTTCGTCCCTCGCAATGACTACCTAGTGTTAAGTTATCTGGTTAACTACCAGAAGCACCGGACTACGCCAGGTGCCCCATAGCTCTGCTGTGGGTTCGCAACTTCCCCCCAACAAAAAGAGGCTGTCCCAAAAAAGTTTGGGACAGCCTCTTGCTCATCTCGGGTATGCGTTTGAATGAAGAGTCTCTACTTCAACAGCGCCGCCTTGGCGCTGATGCTGAAAGCCCCACATGTCAGCCGGCAAATGTACACCCCGGACGTCAACCTCGACCCATCGAACGTCGCTTCGTGCTTCCCCGCTTCCCGCTGCCCGTTTACCAACTCTGCCACCTTCTTCCCGGAGATATCGTAGACTGCGAGCTTCACTAAACTCGCAGCTCGCAGCTCATAGCTAATGGCTGTCGTCGCGTTGAAGGGATTAGGATAAGCGCCATATAAGATGAAATCTTGAGGAGTGGATGAGGAACCAGGCATCATGTCCTGTTCATCAAAATCCTCGCCCATGTTCAACCAATCGCCGAGAGACAACAGTCCGGATTGGTTTCCCTGCTTGAGGAAATAGAAATGGCTGTGATCCCAGACGTCGTCGGGGTAATGACCGACGCGTCCGTCGTAAAGATAAGCTCCCATCGGCGCGTTGCCGGGAACATTCTGTGTGCGCAGACGATTTGGATTGGATCCTCCTGCCAGCGTTCGGTTCAGCGGCCCGAATAAAGGTCCCCACCAATTTCCGTTGGGAAGTTGCAGCATCACCCAAAAATCCAGGTTGACCGGTACGCTCTGGAGGTTGTGAAGCAGCAGATCATAGCTGAAAGTACCGCCGCCTGGTGGGATCAGGATGGGTTGAGTCTGCGGATTAAGTAGCACCGATGCTGGAAGAATGCTCTGGTCGTGAAAATAAGCGCCCATATCGGAAACCGTGCTGTCCGGATCCGGCCGCCCGGTGGGGTCACCGGCGTCGATGCAGGGAGATAATGCGGTCAGTCCGAAATCGCCATTGGCTGGATTGATCAAACCGGGTTCGAGGTAGAGGTTGAAGAAACCATCGCAGGAATCTCGGTTGACATTCGCTGTAGTTATCTCCCCCAACCCCGGAGGGATTCCGACTACTGCCCCGCCGAAATTGCCACCGGCATTATTGTGGAAATCAGTGTAACGAACTTCGGTATCGATGGCGTTGGAAAAGTAGATCCCACTGTTCCCCTGGTTTTCCGCGAGGATCAAGTTTTCGAAAAGCGGCGATGAGTTGCTGAGGTAAATTCCTCCGCCTTCATTCAGCGAAGTATTCGCATAAACGGTACAATTTCGGATGATCCCCGAATCGGAGTCCCAGAAAGCCAAACCTCCTCCTTGCGGCGCTTCGTTTCCTCTGACCAGGCAGCCTTCCAGGTTGCCCATCGTAAAGGAGCAGGCGATACCGCCTCCATAAACCCCCGCGCTGTTTTCATACAATCGCGACTGCTTGATCAGTGAGTTCGACAAGTAAAATCCAACTCCGCCTCCGGTGGAATCGGCGCTGTTGGCCTGGATATCGCAATCCGTGACGGCGGCGGTGACGTTATACACCAGCATGATCCCCCCTCCGCTGAAGAGGACTGAATTCCCAACGATCTCGCAGTGGTTGATTTGCGGATGACAGTAGCTGCTGCAAAAGATCCCTCCGCCGCTGCTGTCCGCAGAGTTGTTGGCAATACTACAGTCCGAAATCAGCGGGTGCGAATTGTCGTTAATGCTGATGCCGCCGCCGTTGTGATGGGATACGTTATCCGTTATGGTGCAATTGCTGATAATGGGGCTGGAACTGTGATTTGCGCCAATCCCACCGCCGCCTCTACCACTGGCGAAAGCGAAGGTGTCGTTGTTGCACGAATTGAAACTGACCACGCAGTTGTTGATGGTGGGGTTGGATCCTGTGCAGTAGATGCCCCCACCATTCTTTTTAGCGTTATTGTGGGTGACTTCGCAATCGCTGATGATCGGCGCAGCAGATGAACAGTAGATGCCCGCACCCCAACTGGCTGTATTTTCAGTGATGGTGCAGTGCGATATCGTCAAATTGGTCTGGTAGATGTTGATGGCGCTGCCCATAGCACCAGTGACGAGACAGTAGGACATTTCACTGGAACTGGAAGCGCCTATCCTGAAGATGATGCTGCCCCAAGCTATCGAATCGGCGAGCTGTTGGAAATAAATACTGTCGGTTGCATTTCCAACCGCGCTGAGATACCCGTAGATGGTAAAGTTCAGACTGTCATTGAATAATATTCTGGCGCCCGGCGAGATCAGCAGCGAGGCGGTGGTATCGACATAGATGTGATCATCTACGATGTAGGTTGTATCTGCCAGGACGCCGCTTAAAGATCCCAAGAGGTGGATCTGCGCCATCGTCGTTGGGATGGTGAACAGTCCGAACATCAGAATTGCGAGAAGAGCCGTTCTTTTCATATTCCACCTGCCGGTTAGGATGTTGAATTGATTGATCTGGATCCTTCTAAGACAATATAACAAATTCCAGGGGGTTTGTCAAGGGATTTTTTTGCGCCAGAGAAAAATAATTGACTTGCCTATGCGTTGTGTTTGGCGCCGCCAAGTTACACCCAGATAAAAGGAGCCGTCCAAGCAAATCCCTCCGAAATCGGTTGATAACCAAGCTGTAATTGCTTATATTTATAGGTTAAAATAATCACAATTCATCCACGTCAATCACCATAAAATAAATCTGGAGTTCAGATGATCCGTAAACAAGATGCCTTGGATTATCACTCGTTAGGCAAGCCTGGTAAAATCGAAGTCACTCCCACCAAGCCCTGCATGACGCAGCGAGACCTATCCCTGGCTTATACACCGGGAGTTGCAGTACCCTGTCTGGAAATTGAGAAGAATCCCGAAGACGCTTATAAATACACTGCCAAAGGAAATCTGGTGGCGGTGGTCAGCAACGGGACAGCCGTCTTAGGGCTCGGTCATATCGGAGCCTTGGCCGGAAAACCGGTGATGGAAGGGAAAGGCGTCCTCTTTAAGAGATTCGCCAATGTGGACGTTTTCGATATCGAGTTGAACACGACAAATCCTGACGAAATCATCAAGGCCTGCCAGCTTATGGAACCCACCTTTGGCGGCATCAATCTAGAAGACATATCCGCGCCGTCGTGTTTCTATATTGAAGAGACCCTGAAGGCGACCATGAATATCCCCGTCTTCCATGACGATCAGCATGGCACGGCTATCATTTCCGGCGCAGCTCTGCTGAACGCTCTGGAATTGGTTGGCAAGGATATCGGTAAAATCCGTGTGGTATTCAATGGCGCCGGCGCGGCCGGAATTGCCTGCGCCACCTTCTACGTCACCTTGGGAGTCAAGCTTGAGAATATTACCCTGTGCGATACCAAGGGCGCTATCTATCAGGGGCGTGAAGACGTCGATCCATCGCATCCAAAATATAATAAATACAAGGCGAAATTCGCGGTGAAGACCGATTGCCGTTCTCTGGCGGATGCAATGAAGGGTGCGGACGTCTTCTGTGGGGTTTCAGCCAAGGATACCGTTACAAAAGATATGGTTAAGAGTATGGCGAAAGATCCGATCATCTTCGCCATGGCGAATCCTGACCCGGAAATCAGCTACCCCGACGCCAAAGAAGCTCGTTCGGACGTGATCATGGCGACCGGTCGCTCAGATTACCCGAATCAGATCAACAACGTGCTGGGATTTCCCTTTATCTTCCGCGGAGCTTTAGACGTGCGAGCGAAAGCCATCAACGAAGAGATGAAAATCGCCGCTGCATACGCCCTGGCAAAATTAGCGAAAGAGGATGTGCCGGACAGCGTCTGCCGGGCTTACGGTGTTACCAAGCTTTCCTATGGACGTGAGTACATCGTACCCAAGCCATTTGATCCTCGCGTACTGTTGTGGGAAGCCCCAGCGGTCGCCAGAGCTGCCATGGAATCCGGCGTTGCCACCAAGCCGATTGCGGATTGGGATAAATATCGGGATTCACTGGAAAGTCATTTTGGCCCGGCTTACTCCATCATGCGCAAACTGCATTATAAAGCCAAAGCTGACCCGAAGCGCATCGTCTTCCCTGAAGGCACTGAAGAAAAAATCCTGCGGGCAGCTCAGATCATCCTGGATGAAAAGATCGGAACTCCAATCCTATTGGGTGCGCAGAAGCTGATCGAGCAAAAGATCACCGAACTGGGATTAGATTTGAACGGCGCCATCATCCTCGATCCGATGATGGACCCCAATCGCCAGAAATACTTAGACGAATTTCAACAACTGAGACAACGCAGCGGTGTAACAGCTTCTAATGTCAAGCGCTATCTCTCTGATCGTACCTACTACGGTGTGATGATGCTGCACATGGGCGAAGCCGACTGTCTGGTCGCAGGCTTAACCCAGCATTATCCCGATACCATCCGTCCAGCCTTACAGATCATCAAACTGCAGGAAGATAAGAGCCTGTGCGGTGGTCTCTACATGATGGTCTTCCCCAATCGGGTGATTCTGTTCGCCGACACCACCGTGAACGTGGACAACGACGAACCCGAAGACTTGGCGGAAATCGCCATCAGCGCCGCAGAAGTCGCCAAATCCTTCGACATGGAACCCAGAATTGCCATGCTCTCTTTCTCCAACTTCGGCAGCGTCAAACACCCCGAAGCTGAAAAAGTCCGAATTGCAGTTGAGATCGTGAAAGAGCTGCGCCCTGATCTGGTGATCGATGGCGAAATGCAGGCAGACACGGCGATTATGCCCAATATTCAGGAAGAGACCTACCCCTTCTGCGATCTGAAGGGATCAGCTAACATCCTGATCTTCCCGGATATGCAATCCGGCAACATCGCCTATAAGTTAATGAACCGGCTGGGCGGCGCCGCAGCCATCGGACCCATCCTGATGGGTATGGCAAAATCGGTTCACGTCCTCCAACGCGGCGCTACCGTCGACGAAATTGTGGATATCGCCGCCATCGCAGTCGTGGATGCACAAACCAAGAAATAGATTACTGAATATCTCTGGTTTAAACGAGCACACCCGTTCTCCCCAATGGCTGGGGGGACGGGTGTTTATTGTGGAAGAGATGGAACAGTTAAGGGCGGCTGCGAAGCCGCCCTTTGAATTTACCCCACCGCCGTCTTAACCCAATCCGCAAGCAGCCCCCACCAGATACCCAGGATCAGTGTCGGAGCGACGAAAACGACCGTCATCGTCGACAATCCCAGTGTCATGGGGATGGGCTTGGCTGCAGCGTCCGGTTCATAGATGAACATATCGCGGACGATGCGCACATAGTACACCAATCCGATCACGCTGTTCGCTACGCCGATCAGAGCCAGCGCCCACATGTTTTCCACCACCAATGCCTTGAAGAGGTAGAACTTACCGATAAATCCCGCCAGAGGCGGCAGTCCCACCAGCGAAAACAGAAAGACCGCCAGCGCCAGAGCCAACGCCGGGGAGGTCTTGCCCAGACCCTTGATCTCTTTGGTGGTTTCTCCGCCCAGGATGCGCCCGGCAGCATCCACCACCAGGAAGGCTCCCAGGTTCATGAAGAGGTAGACCACCAGATAGAACAGCACCGCCTGATAGGCGTCCCGCGTGCCGGCGGCAAAGCCCATCAGCATATAGCCGGCGTGAGCTATGGAACTGTAAGCCAGGAGCCGCTTCAGGTTGACCTGATGCAGGGCTCCCAGGTTGCCGAAGGTCATGGTTACGGCAGCCGCCAGTGAGAACAGGAAGCGGGCATCCATACCCATGAACTGCGCCGGAGCGGCGAAGACGTCCATCATACGGAACAGCGCCGCGAACCCGGCGGCTTTGGGAGCCACCGAGAAGAAGGCGGTGATGGCTGTCGGGGAACCTTCGTAGACGTCGGGACACCAGAAGTGGAAGGGGACCATGGCGATCTTGTAACCCAACCCGGCCAGCGTCAACGCCACAGCTACGAGGAACACCGGCTGCGAAAAGTCAGCGGTCTTGAAGAATACGGCCATATCGGAAATGGAGGTTGCTCCCGACAACCCGTAGAGCAGCGACATGCCGTAGATCATCACCCCCGAAGAGACAGCTCCGTAGAGTACGTACTTGATGGCGGCTTCGGCGGAACGGCTGTCGTCGTGCTTGTAGCCTGCCAACACGTAGCACGGGATGCTGACCAGTTCGAGGGCGACGATCAGAGTGACGATATCGGCGGAACCGCCCAACAGAAACATCCCCAGTGTGCTGGCGAGCAGCAACAGATACGGTTCCCCCTGCCGCTTGTAGGTGAACAGGGTGATGGCGATGGCCAAAAACACCGCCACAGCGAAGAAGATCTTGAAGAAGACCGCCACCCCGTCGCCAGTCAGAGCTCCGAAGAGGTAGTTGCCGGGGCGGATACCGACCTTCAGCGTCAGGACGATGACGCCCAGCAGCAGCACCATGCCGCCGTGACCGATGGCTTGCCCGGACGCTCCCTTGCGCATCAGTTCGCGGATAACCAGCAGCAACAGCCCGGCGACCAGCGTGATTTCCGGGATGAAGGCGGTGAGGTTTAAGTCGTTGAACGAGATCATGTTGGGTGCTTTGTGAATTATGAGTTTTGAGTTATGAGTTATGAATGGAAAAACAAGAATATAGAATTCAGAATTTAGAATGAAGAATAATAGAAGGTGGTGCAGTCATTCCCGCAAGTCCCGAAGGGACGCGTCGGGAATCGGCTTTCCATGTGATTAACCTTAATAGGAAAGTGAGCGTTGCGTCAGGT
>JAPKYS010000071.1 GCA_026394195.1 bacterium
TTAGAAGGAATTAACAGCTTGGTGCAGGCAGCGCGAACAAAAGCTCGTGGCTATCGCACCGTCGAATACTTCATCACCATGATCTATCTCATCGCAGGTAAACTTAAATTCTCTTTACCCATTTGAAACAGCGAGGAGCCAATTTAAGTAGTGTTTATAGAATTTATCAAGTTGGCCTGTCGTACAACTAGTAATTTTTTCTTTAAGTTCTAATAATAACATCTGTGAAGCAACCAGATTATGTGCCGAGTCATTGTCACTAAAATAAACTGATTTTTTGAAGAACGAGAGATTTGATATATTTCTTGCAGCTGAACCAACTGATGAGCCCATAGCATCTCGTTTTTGTTGCGCCTTTAGCGGAGTTCCATTTTGTAGTCTAAAAAACATATCTCTAACCTCGCTAATCGTAGCACTTTCTAGAATCATTACCGATAAAAAACTTTCCTCAAATTTTATTGCTTGTTCAGCGTTTAATTGATTATAGAATTTACCTTTTGCCATTGGTGTATCGTCTAAGGCTGGAAACGGTTCGTGCCAAGTGCCACGGAAACATACGTCGTTTGGAGGAAAAACTCCCATGTATTCGAGAATAGTTCTAATTCGCTGTTGTCCATCTACTACTTCAAAAATAAAAGGATCTGCGTCATCATTTTGCTCTCGCTTATTATCTAAAATTTTCTTATAAAGTTTTTTTGCGTCACCATCCGGATATCCATTTACTAAAGTGTGAGTGTCAATTTTCCAAAGATAAAATTTGGGAATATCCAATCCTCTGAATATTGTATCTATCAAGAACCTTTTTTGAGGTAGGTTCCAAGCACTTTCTCGCTGGTATTCTTCTGGAGAAAGAAATAAATTACCATATTTAAAATGGGTTTTAATTTGCCCAACGTTTTGGGGCCCTTTTGTAGAAATTATCATTATTTTTCTCCTATTTTGCTAGTGATAGCTCTCTCTCGCAGATGGAATGTTCTGTTTCCCCCCTAATCTACCTCCCCCTCCCCCAAAAGTCAAGCAAAAAGTTGACTATTTCGCAAAAAGTGGAACGGAGCGTTAAGCGCGGCGTCAGGTCTCCGTCCCTTTGGGACTAAGGACCCGACGCAACAGACAACCTTGTTTTCGTGCCCCGTTCACGGGGCTTCCATAGCTGTAGCGCCGTCCTTCAGGGCGGTGCGGGGCAAGACCCGGCGCAACGCACAACTGCTGTCGGCTACGGAGAGTCGACAGCACACCCATTTTAACTTGCACAGGTGCCCCACACATCTGCTGTGGGTTCTCCCCTCCCTAATCTACCTCCCCCTCCCCCCAATAGTCAAGCAATATCTTGACTATTTTGCAAAAAGTGGAACGGAGCGTTAAGCGCGGCGTCAGGTCTCCGTCCCTTCGGGGCTAAGGACCCGACGCAACCGGTAGCCTGTTTTCTGCCCCGTTCACGGGGCTAGTTAGTCGTAGCGCCGTCCTTCAGGGCGGCGCGGGCTTAAGGACCCGATGCAACCCGTTACTCCACCCCCGCCTTGTCTGATTCCGGACAAGCCGGAATGACAAGGCTATTTCGTCGGAATGCTTGTTTTCTTTTTAATCCGTGTAATCCGTGAAATCCGTGGTTCAGAAAAATTTAAAATGGATTCCGGATCAAGTCCGGAATGACACGTCTTTTTTGGCTGACTGCCGACTGCTGACTGCTGAGTGGTCCACCGGATTGCTTCGCTGCGCTCGCAATGACTACGCAACGCTAAGTCATTCTGCGAAGGAAGGCTTTTTTAATTCTTCAATCTTCAATCTTAAATCTCCAATCTACAATTAATTCTTCCTCCCTTTAACATGCTTATACACAAAATACCCCACCACCAGAGCCATACTGCCCACCACCACAATATCCACCACGTGACTGTACTTCATCACCTCGTCCCAATTGTTGCGCAGCTTAAAGCCCACCCAGGCTAAGAAGCCATTCCACAGCGCCGCTCCTAACACGGTGTAGATGCAGAACTTGGTCAGGTTCATCTTGCCGATGCCCGCCGGTATGGAGATCAGGTGCCGGATCACCGGAATGAAGCGGCTGACGAAAATGGTCTTGTCGCCGTACTTGCCGAAGAATTTTTCCGTGGCTTCCAGGTCGTGCTTGTCCAGCAGCAGGTATTTGCCGTAGCGCAGAATCAGCGGCTTGCCGCCGTAGACTCCCATCACGTACGACAGCAGCGATCCGATGATGCTCCCCAGCGTACTGAAGAAGATGGTCAGCGGGAAGGTGAATTTCCCTTCGTAGATCAGAAATCCGGCGAAAGGCATGACGGCTTCCGACGGCACCGGAGCGATCATGCTCTCCAGCGCCATCAGAAAGGCGACCATGAAGTAGCCTCCCTGGTGAATCAGGTTGGTAGCGTGTTCAGCGATGAATTGTGTCAATCCCATGGTGTTCCCGTGATGATGGTGGTTTTAAGACGAAAATATAAACAAATCGGGCGGCAGATGCAACAAAACGAGATTATTCCTTTATCCCACGCTGCACCACTTCCGTTCCCCGCTGAATGATGGCTCGAAACCCCTCATCCGTCGCCGCCCAATCGACCAGATCGACCTTGAAGGGCAGATTCGATTCGGAAAAGGCTTCCTTCAACTGACGCATCCGTCGTAACGGCAGGGGTTCGGCGGTCATGATCGCCAGATCCAGATCGGAAAATTCCTTGGCATTGGGGGTGATGCGCGACCCAAAGACAACCACGTCGTATTCGATTGCCAGTTCAGCTAAAATGCGCTTTACTGTTTCCAGATGTTCAGGTTTGAGGTCAATCATGATTCCGCTTTTCCAGAGCGCTCAGCAGCTTCGCCGCATCCTGATAGAATAAGACCGCCGCTTCGTAGACGTATTTTGCCTTCTGTTCGTCGTAGGTATGCGAGGTGATGTTGCGCGCTTCCCGGTAGTCCATCCAGCGTTCGATATTCGCTAGAATGCCGCGTTCGGCGGCTTCCCGCAGTAAATCGCGGTAGGCGAGTCTGTCGATCTCCGTCGGGTTGAGTGATTCCTGTTCCAACTGCCGTTTGAGCATCTTCCAGCATAACTCGTGCGTGTACTCAAACCGTTGGATGACGGCGTCGCGCAGCTCTTCGTCATCCAAGGCCGTCTGAGAGCGCTTGATGGCTTTGTTCAAGCTGGTCAACGCTTTCTGCAGAGGGGAAAAATCCAACGGCATTATTTACTACTCCATGTAATTGTTTTCGATTGCAATATAACACCTTTTAGCTGCTGAATCAAGGATAATGTTAAGGTTAAAGAGAGATTACCCCCAAGGAAAAAGGCCTTCTTGATTTTTCATTTTTACTTTTTCATTCTCCTCCTACCTCCTTCTCCTCAACCCCCCCAATCCAAACCCGAACAACCCACAAATCCCTCCACCGATGCCGATGACCAGATAGACCGTCCGCACGCCCCAGGCTTCGCAGGCGATGCCGGTCACCGCCGCGGATAGCGCCGTCATCCCCATCACCGCCAGATTGACCAGCGAGAAGAACCGCCCCTGCAGGTTGGCAGGAATCCCTTCCTGAATCAGCGAGGTTCTCGGCACCATGATCAAGGGAATCGCCAGCGAGTGCACCACGATGGCAGCTCCCATCCAGAAAAGGTTAGGCACGAAATAGAGCGGGATGAAGGTGATGCCATCTAAGACCATCCCGACCAGCAGCGTCTTGCCTTTCGGCAGCGATTTGCCCAGCGATCCCAACAGCAGCGCTCCGCTGAGCATCCCCACCGCGTAGCACCCCTGAATGGCGGCGAAAGCTTGCGGTCCCAGATGCAGTTCGTCGCGGATGAAGATCGGCGCGCCCACAATCGCCGGCCCCATGATGAAAAGGTTGTCCAGCATGGTCACCAGCAGCAGTTGCGCTGACCAGCGTGCTTTGATCGCATATCTGAGCGCTTCTCCGATGGCTTTGACCGGTCCAATCGCAGACTTCACCGCAGCCGCTGGTGGCAGCCTGATGGCAAAAATCGTCAGGAATGAGATTCCGTACGCCAGCGCATCGAAGTAGAAGAGCGAAGTCAGATTGGAAATCGCCAGAATCGCTCCGGCTAACAGAGGTCCCAATAGCATCGCCGCGTGTGCCGACGTCTGAATCAGGGCGTTGGCAGGTAGCAAATTTCCGGCAGGAACCAGCAACGGCACAGAAGCATCCCGAGCCGGGTTGAACAGCGCCGCTCCCATGGAAATCATGAAAGCTGCTGCCGCCAACTGCCAGGGCGCCAGCCATCCGAAGATAAAGGCTACGGGGATGTAGAGGATCACTCCAGCGCGCAGCAGGTCGGCAGACATCATCAGCTTGCGGCGATCCCGCGTATCCACCAGCGCGCCCAGAAACAACCCCAACAGCAGAGCAGGCAGATACCCGATCGCAGCCACCAATCCCGCCAGCTTCTGCGATCCGGTCAGATCGAGGATTAACCATAAAAGAGCGATCTGGTAGATGGAATCGCCCGACCAGGCGATCACCTGACCGATCCAGAGCAAACGGAAATTACGGGATTTCAGAGGGTGGAAAAGGGGCGGGAGAGTGCGAAAACTTCTCATCGGGAAGCTCAGCTCACGGCGGATTTCTGCGCAGGTGTGTTGCTACCTGCTGCAGGTTTTCATAGGGTATCGCTTCCAATTCCTGCTCCTGTAGATACTTCAGCAGGTTCCCCTTGGCATAGCGGCGGTCGGCGGCTTCAGCAGGGCAGAAGTCGGTCAAGCCATCACCAATATAGACGACTTGAGAACCCCGCCGCCTGGCTGCTTCCAGGTGCCAGCGTTTGCAATGGTTGCATCGCTCTCTCAGCCGGGGCGTGGGGGAGGGGATGACCTGGATTCGCTCCTGGGAATCTCGCCGGTGGTCATTGGCAAAGAAGGGGAATTCGCCGTAACCCCAGTTTCGCCAGAGTTCGCCTGAAAATCGGATCAATCCACCGGAAAGCACCTGCATCGGCCACTCTTTTTCTCGGATCAAAGCGATCAATTGATCCAAGCCATCCGCCGGATGAATCTCCTGCTCGAGGGTTTCCATCAAGTCGTCATCCGGCGCCGTAATCAGGGCTAATTCTTCCCGAAGACTTTCACGTTCATCAACGTCTCCGGACAGCGCTTTCTCTTCAATGGCGTACCAGTTCGCCGAGGCATATCTGTCCAGCAGGACGACGAGTGTATCTTTATCTGTTAGAGTCCCGTCAAAGTCGCAGAATATCTCAATCATTAGGCGCTGGGAGGGGAGTTCTGCGGCGATAGTCGCCGGGCTTCAGGAAAGGAGAAACGACGTCTCGCTTGGCCTTTTCCAGAATCCCGCCCGAATGGAAGGTGAAGATGAATGGTTTGGCTAATTGGGGATTGTACCCTTGCAGCATCTCCTTGCAGGTTTGTCGCCCTTGCACGGCTGCTGGATGGTCCGGGATGATTCTCAGCGCGGTCCGGAAGCATTCAGATGCTTCCGAGATGATTTCGACTTTATTTTCATGAACGAAGAGTGGATCCAGATCAGCCTTAAAGAAGGCGATGATGGTTTGCCCCAGCCCGCACCAGGCCTCTCCCATTTGGGGATTCAGTTCAAGCGCTCGAGCAAAGCTGGCTGCGGCGAATAACAGCTCATTCTGATCCAGGAAGATCTTCCCTCTTCTCTGCCAAACGTCAGCATAGTGAGGATCAACCCTCAGAGCGGATTCATATGCCCCTTTGGCGCCGCTGAAATCCATCGCAGCAAACATTTTATCCCCGAGAAGAAGCAGTTCATGCGCGCGCTCATCGTAACGGGGTTCTTCCTCAGGTTCCGAGGTTTGCTGCTGACGGGAGAATAATTTTTTTAGCCAGTCCCACACGATTTGTCTTCACGGGTTAGTTGATCGATATAATAATAAAAAACCCAGCTTCGGAATGCAAGGTAAAACCTGCAAAAGTTGGGTATGAACCTTGGTTTGTCGGCGAGTTGGCCGGATTGTGCAATATCTGATCGTAAGCATCAATTACGCCTGCTCAGCCAATAGTTCGACCTGATAATCCACTTGAACCGTGGGTTTTAGCATATTGATAACGCTGCAGTATTTTTCTTGGGAGAGTTGCACGGCTTTTTGCACCTCTTCCAGCGTAATCCCCGCACCGCCAATCCGGTACGTCACCTTCAGCGTCTTGAAAATCTTGGGATGATCTTCGCTGCGTTCCGCCTCCGAGATCAGCTCGAATTTTACGATTTCCTTGCGTCGCTTCTGCAAAATGGCGACGATATCCATGGCGCTGCAGACTGCCGCGGCTTGCAGAACGGTTTCCATGGGCGTCGGTCCCTGGGTTGGCTCGCCGGCATGCCCGGAATCCATGTGCAGCGTGTGCCCGGAAGCCGTCCTGCCGGAAAAGTGCATCCCGCTATGATAGGTGATGGTCGTTTTCATCAGATTCGAGTGTAGTGAAAATGAATTGAATTTGGAGTTTTATTCACGCTTGAATTATGCTTTTGCTACCTCCGCGGTTGCTTCTCTACATGAATCCTCCAGCGCATATTTTAAGACTTCCTCCATCTCGTGAACGAAAATGAATTGCATCTGCTTTCTGACTTCCGGAGGCGTTTCTTCCAGGTCTTTTTCATTTTTCCACGGCAGGATCATCCGTTTAATTCCTGCGCGCGACGCCGCCAACACTTTTTCTTTAATCCCACCTACCGGCAGCACCAGACCGCGAAGCGTGATTTCGCCCGTCATCGCCAGATCAGAGCATACCAGCTTGCCGAGCAGCAGGCTGGTCATGGCGGATAATATGGTTACGCCGGCTGATGGTCCATCCTTGGGAATGGCTCCGGCAGGAACGTGCACGTGGATATTTTGCGTTTCAAAATCCAAATCCTTTAACCCGAGTTCGTTGGCACGGCTGCGGATGTAGGAAAGCGCTGCCTGAGCAGACTCTTTCATTACGTCCCCAAGTTGACCCGTCAGAATAAGTTGACCCTTACCCGGCATCCTGGTCGCTTCGATGAAGAGGATATCGCCTCCGGTAGGCGTCCAGGCGACGCCGGTGGCAATGCCCGGTCTGACAATGCGTTCTGAGGTTTCACTGTAGAATTTGATCGGTCCTAAGACAGTGCGCACCATTTCAGCATCGACGTCAGCCTTCTGGAGTTCATCAGTGGCAATCTGTTTGGCAACGCCGCGACAGATGGCGGCAATGGCTCTTTCCAGATTGCGAACGCCGGCTTCACGGGTGTAGCTGCGAATGATCTGCTGCAAGGCTTCATCATTGAAGTTGATCTGTTCCACCGTTAAGCCGTGCTCTTCGATCTGTTTAGGGACCAGGAACTTGCGGGCAATAAGCAGCTTCTCTTCTTCGATATAGCCCGGAAGTTCAAGAACCTCCATTCTATCGCGCAAGGCGGGAGGGATGGTATCGGTTACGTTGGCCGTGGCGATGAACATCACCCGGGAAAGATCGAAGTCGACGTCCAGATAGTGATCCGAAAAACTGAAGTTCTGTTCCGGATCCAAAACCTCAAGCAGCGCCGAGGATGGGTCTCCTCGAAAGTCCATACCCACCTTGTCGATCTCATCCAGCATAAAAACGGGGTTGCTGGTTCCGGCGCGTTTGATTCCCTGGATGATTCTTCCCGGCAAGGCTCCGATGTAGGTTCTGCGATGACCCCGGATTTCTGCTTCATCTCTCAGCCCGCCCAACGAAACCCTCATGAACTTTCTACCGAGAGCATTGGCAATCGATTTACCCAGGGAAGTCTTGCCGACTCCAGGAGGACCTAAAAAGCAGAGAATGGGACCTTTCATCTCGTTTTTCAACTTGCGGACGGCCAGATATTCGAGGATGCGCTTTTTGACTTTATCCAACCCGTAGTGGTCTCCATCCAGACTTTCCGCGGCAGCCTTGATATCCAGATTGTCTTCCGTTAATTTATTCCAGGGAAGATCCAGCAGCCAATCGAGATAGGTGCGTGAGACCGTGTACTCGGCAGATGAACTGGGCATGCGAGCCAGGCGATCGATTTCCTTGTCAGCCGTCTTGTGAGCTTCTTCCGGAAGTCCGGCTTTCCCCAAGCGATCCCGTAATTCGCCAATCTCGACACCTTCCTGATCGTCACCCAATTCCTTCTTTATCGCTTTGAGTTGCTCGCGCAGGAAGTATTCGCGCTGAGATTTGGAGATTTCTCCCTGAACCTCATTCTGGATCTTGGATCCAATCTCCAGTTTCTGCAGATATTCATTGAGGATAAACGTCGCCCTCTCGAGACGCTTCTGAATGTCTGTCTCTTCGAGAATTTCTTCCTTTTGAGGGGTATCCAGATTCAGAAGGGAGACCGAAGTATCGATCAAACGCCCCGGGTCCTGAACATTCGCCAGCATCATCAGGTGTTCGCCGCTGATGTTGGGGAGATATTCGCTGATGGATTGTACCAGATTGCGCAGATTCAGCACCAGAGCTTCTGCCTGTAATCCTGTCGAAGGGAGGTCTTCCTGCTTTTCGATGACCACCTTCAAATAAGGATCAAACTGAACGAAATCCAGAACCTTGAAGCGGTGCAGCCCCTGCACGATCACCGATTTGGAATCATCAGGCAGATCGATGATCTTCAAGACCACGGCTAAGGTGCCCCACTTGTAGAGGTCATCTTCACCGGGATCGTCGACCATCCCCTGCTTCTGAGCGATCACGCCGATGTATTTTGTCCTGCCCTGTATGTCAGCCACCAAACGCAGCGATTTTTCCCTTCCCACAGCCAGCGGAATAATCTGGTGAGGGAATAACACGGAATTCCGTAATGGGATAACCGGCAATATTTCCGGCAGCGATTCGATTTGAGAATTTGTATCTTCGTTTTTCATGGTCTTCGAACTCATGGCTTGCTTGTCCTGATCCTGACAATCGTTGCTTCGAGTCAGTCTACGTAATTTTTGGGATAGTTTATTGATTTTCACGCAAGTTCTGTGCCGGGATGAGTTTTACAGGTTATCTGCTGCAATTAGTATTTGTGGCTTCAGTAAATAGCGACGAGTTGTCTGTATAATCTGTCATTATGGCAGAATATCTATTCTTCTGACCAGACCTGGTTGATTATTAAGATATATACGACTGCGACCAGAAAATATATCCCGCAATACTCTCAGAATCAAGGAAAATTACCACTTTTCCGGTGTCAGCAGCAGGCAAGGTCAATCGTGTGGTCTTCTATGTGGCGTCATCTTTGACATAAAATATCAGCAAGCGGAAAGCTTAATGGCAGTTAGCCAGATACCTTAACTTCCTTAGGGGGCAGGGGCGACCCTGACTATACTACGTACGTAGGGGCACAGCATGCTGTGCCCAGTGCCCACTGATAATGGAAATTAGATCCTCTGCCACTACGTCCGCACCGTTACAATCCATCGGTGGTGGAAATGGCTGCTTTTTCAGCTCAGCGTACGCTTCCAACCAACGTCCCGACTGCAAATCTGCGGGAGCGATTTCAATCGCCGGGATGAAGGCTTTCATCTGGTCCACCAGGATGGGAAATTCACGGAAGTGTCCGCGCTGAGTGTACAGCATGGCGGTCCGATTGGCGATACATTCCGAAACGATCCCATACCCGGGCTTGGATATCACGACGTCGACTGCAGCGACCAGGTCGCAGTAGCGCAGCCCGGAGCGGATCAACCATCGGTTGGTTAGATATTTGAAAGGTGGTCCCGGGTCGGCTTGAGGCTCAGTGCAGATCAGCTTGACTTGCTGCTGCCTCTGCAACTTTCGTATTGACAACGGATGCCCGCCAAAGGAGAAGAGTGCGACCTCAGCGTTTTCTTCCAGCCCCAATCTATGGCGTATCTCATCTTTGCTCAACCGCGATCGGCGCGCTACCAAGGGGATATCGACGATCTGCCTGAAGGCGTCGAACCCACCGTGGAAGGGTAGCCGAAAAACGCCCTCCGCCAGAGAATAGGCGCGGCGAATGCGTTCGATGTGAACTTCAAGGTGCGGGAATTCATCCAGGTAGGCTGCATAGATCCAATCCCAGGAGAAATTGCTCAATCCCCAGGCTGGGACTCCTGCCTGAGTAGCAGCCTCAAAGGCGAGGAAGGGGAGATCGACCAGCACCAGACTGACAGCAGCTTTTCTCAATGCCTCCGCTTCCCTTGAAATCAGGCTCTCGGATTCGGTTGCCAGATGGTCCAGATCAGTTAGAGTCCCTAATAGATCCATTTGCAGGCTGTCAATCTGCCGGATACCGGCATCGAGACGCGCAGCCCGGCGGATAATCCGGGGATGTTCCTGACCGGCGAAAAAACTGTCCGGCGCAGACGAAATGAAGTAGACCTTTAGTTCGGCATTCTGCTCAACCAAAGTTTGCGCGATTTCGTATGATCTGGAAGCGTGGCCATATCCGTGTGCCGTGGTGTAGATGGCGATGTTCATTCGATTCCCTGCTAATGCCCAGCGGTTGATTGTGATAAATATAGGTTCTCCTGCATCCAAAGCCAACCTCAACCGTATAAAAGATGAGGTATCCGCCTGCCTTCTGTATGCAGAATTTGCTTGCGCTTGTTGAAAAAATTTGTTATAATTAATACTAGCTTAAAATGAGGCGTCCGGTAAGCTCGCCGGATACAGTTTCTCGACTACGCTCACAACCACAGAGGATACTATGAATCTGTCGAAATACGCCATCGCGCTGCTGACACTGGGTCTCCTTTTCAGCTGCGCCTTTGCTGCCGCTACCTGGCAGGGGCAGCCCCCCTCCGCTCCGGGTACACCTTGGACTATCGAGGTACTCTCCAGCGATCCTTCCAGCACCCACCTCATCATTGAATGTCCCGGGTTTTGGATTGAACCGGTACAACAGAACGGCGAGACCCGCACGCAGGTAACGCTGCCGAAGTCCGGTGCGACCGCACAAGTAGGCTTGCCAGAACTGCCGGCAATCAGCCGTTTCTTCGCGACTCCCGATGACCGGGACGCAGAGGTCATCATACATTCGCTGACTACTCTTGACTTCCCCTGCTCCGATCCCTATCTAGCAGAACCGGTGGACCTCAATAACCCGAATATCATGGCACAATCACCTCCCTCCAGCAATATCTACCCCGAAAACTGGTCGAAGGTGCAATCCGCGGGTATTATGAAGGACCAGCGCCTGGCTCCCGTGAACTTCTACCCCATAAGGTACGATTATCAACATTCCAAATTGATCCTGGCAACGCGCCTGGAGGTGGAAGTTCGTACCACTAAACCGGCACTGTCTAACTTGAAGACCTACCATAACCGTACCTCCGAAGCCTTTGAGCCACTTTACGAATCCCTGGTGGCCAATCGCGGTGCCTTGAATACCGCCACGCCGCTCTATGGTGAAGGTCCCCGCGGCAAGTATATGATCGTGCTTGACGATCAGTATCTCAGTAACGCGTTTTTCGACCAGTTCGTAACCTGGAAAAAACAGTTGGGATACCAGGTTCTAGTGAAGCCGCTCTCGCAAACTGGATATACACGAGATCTGATTAAAGAGGCTGTAACCGAAGAGTACTTCAAAGGTGACGCGCCGCTGGATTATTTGCTTTTGATTGGCGATAATGACGGCCCCGGCGCCATCCCGGCATTTACCGCCGTCAAACCAGGCGGCACCGAGTACGATGTGACGGACCACACGTATTCTTTGATGGAGGGTTTGGATTACTTCCCCGACGTCATGGTCGGTCGAATTTCAATCCGTTCGGATCTCGAATTGTCGATCGCATTGAAAAAAGAACTGACCTATCAGAAGACGCCCTATATGACCGATCCATCCTGGTTCAAACATGCATTGGTGGTGGCAGGAAACTATTCGGATCAGGGAGCCACGCCTATAACCCCCGTTTGGACCAGCCTCTGGCTGGTGGATAAATTATGGGCATATGGGTATGATCAGGTCGATACCGTGCTCTACTGGGGACCCGGTAATCCCAGTCCGGACCCCAGCGAGATTGTGAGCATCATCAACGGTGGTGTAAGTCTGGTCGCTTATCGCGGCTGGGCTGATGCCGATGGTTGGCAGAATCCGCAGTTCAAGAGAGCCAATATCAGTCAACTCTCCAATGGACCGCGGTTACCGATTGTAGTAAGCATCGTCTGCAACACCGGAGACTTCGGAAATACAACTTACGAACCCTGCTTCGGTGAATACTGGCTGCGAGCGGGTGACAGCCCGAATTCCCTGAAAGGCGGCGCAGCATTCTTCGGGCCTTCCGACCTGCACACTAATACCAAATGGAACAATGCCATGTACGCCGGTTTCTTCGAAGGCATGCTGGAAGAAAACCTCTATCGCATGAGCCAGGCGGCGTTGCGTTCCAAGTTTGAACTTTACTACGGCTTTCCTGAAAACACCGGTACGGGTGACTATGCCGAATTCTACTTCCATGTCTACAACATCCTCGGCGACCCGGAACTGCCCATGTGGTCGGACATACCTGCTCAGATCACACTCCAGGCTCCTGCTCAACTCGCCCCCGGGCGGCAGATGGTCACCGCAACACTCAAGCGACCTGATGGTTCTCCCTTGGCAGGCGCTTATGTCTCTTTCTATCAGAATGGGGAGGTTCTGACTGGCGGAGTCAGCGGGGCGGACGGCAGTATGGCGGTGGAACTGACCGCAGCAGCAAGCGGAGACGTCACGGTGACCGCCTCCAAGCAAAACTTCATCCCCAAGCAAATAATTATGGGGATACAACCCGGAGACCTTCCTGTTGGAATCGAGTCGCTAACCGTCGGCGGCGACGGGATCGCTAATCCCGGCGAATCAGTAGATTTCACCATCTCGCTGAAGAATTACGCTTTGGTGAGCATCTCGAACCTGACCGCCGCGCTCGCCGAGACTGATCCCTACCTGACCTTGACTACGGATACATCCATCATCGGAAGCATTGATCCTTCTGCCGTCGTTCCAGCGCTCTTCCGGTTTGACGTTGCCGCCAATTGTCCCAATAGTCACGTAGTGGAATTCACGCTGAACCTCACCGACGGTTCCGCCAATACCAAGGAGATCAAATTCGTTCTGCCGTTGGCGGGTTGGCAATTCTTCCCGGCAGGTTACTCGGTTCTCAGCGGATCGCTTAATCCGGGCGGACAGCCGCAACTGCGCCTGAACATCCACAACGGAGGCACGCTTCCAGCCCAGAGTATCATCGGTGTGCTGACCTGCAGTGACGGAGCTGTAACCATCCAGAATGGACAATCGACCTATCCTGTCATGCTCCCCGGAACGACCGCAGCTAATATTTCGGCATTCACGTTACAAATCAGCTCAACCGCAGTCGTAGGACGCCAGGTGATTCTCGATCTGACGTTGACCACCGGCAATTTCACTCAAAAAATCAGTTTCCCGGTGCAGTTAGGGCAGCCCTCAACGACCGATCCTCTTGGACCTGATTCCTATGGGTATTACGCTTACGATAATACCGATACGCAATACTCTCCCGCACCCGATTACAGCTGGATCGAATTGGACTCCGCCTTTGCAGGCACATTCGACACCCATTATAGTCTGGGAGATGACTCCTCAACTATCATCCACCTGCCCTTCCCATTCACGTTTTATGGAGCGGACTATGATTCGCTGACCATCTGCTCCAACGGTTGGGTATCGTTGCTGCCAACCTGGATGGCAGAATTCCGAAATTGGAATTTCCCCTCGGGGCTGGGACCACCCACCATGATCGCTCCTTTCTGGGATGATCTGAAGGTGGATACCCGAATTTCCACCGCCATCGACGTCTTTTCGAGGTACGATGTCGCGGAGGGCCGCTTTGTGATCGAATGGAGTCGAACTGTAAATCGTTTTAATTACAGTCAGGGTGTGACCTACTGGAAAAATGAAACATTCGAGATTATAATGCTCGACCCCGCCGTCCATGCAACACCCACCGGTGACGGGGAAATCATCTTTCAATACTGGGAAGTCCATGACGTGGATAGTGACAACAACTACGCCACCGTTGGTATTGAGGATGAAGGGCATCTCCGGGGTTTGCAGTACACCTACTCCAACGATCTTGCGCCTGCTGCAGCGCCACTTGAGAGCGGCAGAGCCATCAAGATCACGACTGTTCCACCCGATAGCTATGATGGAGGACTGGGATCGGGTGGTGACCTGACCAGCGTCCGACTGCTTACCCCGCAGCCCAATCCGGCTAATCCCACGACCCAATTGCAGTTCGTTCTGCCATCTTCAGGCAATGTCCGGCTCGAATTATTCAACACCCTGGGAAGCCGCGTGGCTCTGCTGGTTAATGGAGCATTAAATCAGGGCGAACACCGTATCACCTTGGATGGAAGCAGCCTGAGCTCAGGCGTCTATTTCGTAGCGCTGCGCTTTGAAGGAGTGACCCGGCTGCAGAAAGTGCTGATACTGAAATAAATCGATAAAATTCAAACGCTGGTAATCGGGGTCAGCGATGACCCCGGTTACACTGGCGCGTATGACCTCTGGTAACATTCCTACAAGCAATAACTACAATAACCGATCATCGAAAAGATTGCTGATCTAAATATCTGAAATGTACAGAGAGAATCGATCAACGCAATTGAGCTTCGGGAGTTCTTGGACTCCCGCAGTAAGAGCGCTGATCATAACCAACGCAGCGATTTATTTCGCGCAGGAATATCTGGGTTTCCCCAGCACCCGGCTGTTTGGACTGGTCCCCTACAAAGTTTTACATGAGGGGGCCGTCTGGCAGTTGGTAACCTACATGTTCCTGCACGGCGGCCTTATGCACGTCGGCTTCAATATGCTGGCGTTGTGGATGTTCGGCGCCCAATTGGAACGCGTCTGGGGCACTCGGGAATTTGTGCGCTACTACTTGATAACCGGCATCGGCGCAGGCTTGATCAACCTCGCTTTTACGCCCAATTCCATCATCCCTACCATCGGCGCATCCGGAGCGATCTTCGGGCTGCTGTTGGCTTACGGTGTGCTCTTCCCGAACAATATTATCATGATCTACTTCATCATTCCGATGAAGGCAAAATACTTTGTGGCGCTCTTCGCTCTTTTGGAATTCCTGATGATGCGGTCCTCTCCCTTGGATGGCGTCGCCCACTTTGCCCATTTAGGAGGCATCGCAGTTGGTTATTTATACCTGAAGGGAAAACCACTGGCACAAACCCTTTTTAGTCGTGCCTCGCAACAGGTTGAAGAACATAAGGAAGCCAAACAGATCCAACTGCACGCGCAGCACCTGGCGGACGTCCAATCCATTCGCTCTGAAGTCGATTACCTGCTGGGGCGTGTCAGTCGTGTCGGATTTGAAAATCTGACTTCGGATGAAAAATCCCGCCTCGAAGAAGCCAGCCGCATGCTGCGGCTCTACGATGAACGAGCCGAGGATTTAAACTGAGCTATCAGATTCAAATGAACCGGAAGTCAGAGAGAGCCCTATTTCCCAATACCCCCTCTCTGATTTCCGGTTTGTTGTTGAAAGGTTGCTGATTATGCTTCGATTTGAAAATGTCAAAAAGTCATTCGGTAAGACGGTCGCGGTAGCCGGACTCTCCTTAGAAGTCAATCAAGGGGAAATATTCGGATTGTTGGGTCCAAACGGCGCTGGTAAAACCACCTCAGTGAACCTGGCAATCGGCTTATTGCAGCCCGACGTCGGTACGATTGAAATCGTCGGCGCAGGCGCGCCGACTGCGCCGCTGGTAAGGTCTCGCATCGGCATCGCGCCGCAGGCGTTGGCGCTGTATGAAGATCTTAGCGGTCAGGAGAACCTTGCTTTCTTCGGTCAACTGCAGGGTTTGTCGGGCGCTCACCTGAAAGATCGCGTCAAATGGGCGTTGGATTTTGTCCAGCTTTATGATCGCCGCAAGGATCGGGTGAAAGCCTATTCCGGAGGGATGAAGCGCAGGTTGAACCTCGCAGCCGCGCTGATCCATAACCCGCCATTACTACTGCTTGATGAACCCACAGCAGGTGTCGACCCTCAGTCTCGCAATGCCATCTATGAAAACATTCTGAATCTGCGTAAAGAAGGGCATACCATCGTCTATACGACCCATTACATGGAAGAAGCCCAGCGGTTGTGCGACCGGGTAGGAATTATTGATCAGGGTAAAATGCTGGCTCTGGATACCGTATCAAATCTGATTGAACAATTCGGTGGCAAGGACCTTGCCATTGCTGAAACCGCCGAAGGGGAGATTCGTATCGAGACCGAAAATCCGGTCGCAGAACTGGAAAAGCTGCGGCAGAGTGATCGTTTGATCCGCTTCAGAGTCGACCGACCCAGTTTGGAAAGCGTTTTTCTTAATTTGACCGGAAGAAAGTTGAGGGATTGATGCATAAAGTACTAGCGCTAACCGTCAAGGATCTGCGCCTGATGATCCGTGATAAAGCCGGTTTTTTCTTCATATTCTTCTTTCCGTTGCTTTTTGCCATCTTCTTCGGCGTAATCTTTTCAGGGGAGGGAGGAAGCAGCGCGATTCCCATCGCCATGGTCGATGAGGATAGTTCGGCAAACTCTGCAAAATTCATCGCTACTCTTGCCGCCGCGCCGGAAATCAATGTTTTGCAGACCACCCGCGCTGATGCTGTCGACAAGGTGCGCAGAGGGAAACGTGCGGCGTATATCGTGCTGCATAAGGGATTCGGTGAAGCATCCGAGAGAATGTTCTGGGGTGATCCTGCTGAGGTGGAGATAGGCCTTGATCCTTCCAGAAAAGCAGAAGCAGGAATGCTGCAAGGGGTTCTAACCCGCTATTTCATGGAAGGGCTGACAGCTTCCTTCACCGATCCAACCCAGATGCGCCGCCACTTCCGCCAAAGCCAGGAGAAGATTAAGACCGCCCCGGAGAAGGATAAACCCTACTGGACTCCTCTGAGCAGCGCATTAACCCAATTGGATTCCTTCTTCGCTCAATCAGCAACGGATTCGGTCAGGGATTCCTCGAGTGCTCAAAATAAAGCGAAGGGGAAGGGTTGGGAACCCCTGAAAGTGGTTGTCAGCGACGTTGCCGTGAATCAAAATGGCCCCAAGAATCCATTCGACGTGACGTTTCCCCAGGCGGCAATCTGGGCGATGATCGGCTGCGCGGCTGCCTTCGGAATATCTCTGGTGACTGAGCGCCGTGGCGGCACGCTGATGCGGCTTCATACCGCTCCCTTGTCGCGCTGGCAGATCCTGGCTGGAAAAGCCGTAGCCTGCTTTATCACCATCGTAACGGTCAGTCTGGCACTGTTTCTGTTCGCATCCGTAATCTTTCATATTCGTGTAGGGTCTATACTGATGCTGCTCCTGGCGATCATTTCTGCGGGAATCTGTTTTGTCGGCATCATGATGTTGCTCTCGGTTATGGGCAAGACTGAAGCCTCTGCCGGCGGTATCGGCTGGGCAGTGCTGCTGGTGATGAGTATGATCGGCGGAGGGATGATCCCCCTGCTTTTCATGCCCGCCTGGATGCAGACCTTCAGCAGCATCAGCCCGGTCAAATGGGCGATTCTGACCATTGAAGGCGCGGTCTGGCGCGGTTTCAGTCCCGAACTGATGCTAACACATTGCGGCATTTTGGTTGCCATCGGATTGGTTTGCTTTATAATCGGAGCCCGGGTCTTCCAATGGACGGAAGGATAAACAAGTGGTATGGATCGAATGGCGGCTTCTCAGGGTTCCAAGGCAACTTCAAAACTGATCTGATCCATGGAAAAATCCGGTTAACTCTTGCTTGAAGACGGCGCGCAATTCCTCGGCGAAGTGCTGTACGCGGCGGCTACCTATCTTCCCACCAAGGGCAACGTATTTATTTCCGTTTGGATTTTGTCTACAAAGTCAATGAAGGCCGCCCCAACATCGTCGATCGACATAAAAATGGTGAAATTCACCTTTTGATTAATACGCCGCTCGGCAGAGAGTCCTACTACGATGAGCGTATCGTCGGCGAAACTGCTTATCGGCTGGGACTACCCCTGATCACCACCCTCTCCGCTGCTGAAGCCGCCATCGGAGCGATTGAAGCGATTGGCAATCGCCCTTTGCAGCCGGTCAGGTTGCAGGATTTGTATCCACACTGAAAGCAAAAAGAAGGTATCATAAGCAAGTTCAGCAGAAATTTTCAAAAGGTGTTAAAATTTCTACGACAAAAACAGATTATTTTAGAATAAATATCATTGCAGCCAGTCGTACTCATTGATCTTTCCTCTGTTCAGATCATCACCTTCCTGCATTACCTGCCAGCAATAACCATAAGCCATCTGGGATGACCACAAACAATAATCACCGAATATGATGAGTTATTTGCCCAGTAGGTGTCGTTGGCGTGATTGGTGAAAAATTTCGCAAATTCTCTGGACATTGACGAAACTATTTATTATATTATGCCCAGAAAAAAGTGAGGTTCATTGTTATTAATTCGACCGGAAAATACTGGACAAACTATAAGCTGTCATTCACGCAAACGAAGCGCGTCGGGAATCGGACAGCCGCTTCCGAACAATTCGGAATAGCGGGCGAACACTGTCCACCATAAAGTGGTCGGGTTAATAAGACAATAATATAAATTGCCGAGGGAGCTGATGACCAAAATAAAAGCGACCAACATCACCTGGCATGAAAGCCACGTCGCCCGTAAAGATCGCGAAGAACTTCTCCACCAGAAAGGTTTCACCATCTGGTTCACAGGTTTGCCATCGTCAGGTAAGAGCACGACGGCTTTTACCCTTGAACATGAACTGACTAAAAGGGGACAGTTGGCTTATGTGCTCGATGGTGATAACATACGCCACGGGTTGAATAAAAATCTGGGATTCACCGCCGAGGACCGGGAAGAGAATATCCGGCGTATCGGTGAGGTTGCCAAGCTGTTCGCCGACGCAGGATTCATCACCATGACCAGCTTCATCTCACCCTATTGCAAAGACCGTGATCTCGCCAGGCAAATTCATGAAAACAACGGGTTGGATTTCATCGAGGTCTTCATAGATACTCCGATTGGACTCTGTGAAAAGCGCGACCCTAAAGGATTATTTGCCAAAGCTCGGAAAGGTGAAATCAAAGGGTTTACCGGTGTTGATGATCCTTACGAGGTTCCGCTTAAGCCTGAGTTGATTCTGGACACCGGTAAAAAATCTCCGCAGGAGTTGGTTGTAGACCTCATAAAATTCCTGACAAAGAGACGGCTGATTCCGGCACCTATTGCCAAATAATCGACGGATTTAGTGGAGCATATACCGCCTCCATTAATCGGTTCGCTCAAGGAGCGTATATTCGGTTTCGATCATGAATCTTTACGAATAAGGTTTTCCATGAAGGTCAAATTTGTTAAGGATCTGATGCTGCCGCTCTCGCATTACGGTGTAGTGGCGCAAAGCGTCTCGATCATGGAAGCCTATGATGCTCTCGAAGAGGCATATACAAGATTGCTCCCCGACCGCCAACCACCCAGAGCGGTCTTAGTTGTGGATGAACGGGGCAATGTGGTCGGTCAGATCGGGCATATAGAGTTCCTGAAAGCGCTGGAACCCAAATATAGTCTCTTCGGCGATCTGGAAGCCATCTCCAAAGCCCAGTTATCCGCAGACTTCGTGCAGTCTGTGATGGATACATACCACTTGCTGCAGGATGACGTCATGGTTCTGACGCGGCAAGCCGTGAACGTTAAGGTCAAGGACGTCATGCGGCCGCTCGTTGAAAGCATCGATGCTGATGCTCCACTCACCGCGGCAATCCATAAGATGCTGATGTGGCAGGCCATGCGGGCATTGGTGACCAGCCAAGGAAAAGCCGTCGGTATTTTGCGCCTCGCTGACCTGTATGCCGAAGTTGGCGCCTGCATCCGTGTGATCGAAAAAGAGCGATCGCATTAAGTTGATGAATTATCATTAAGTCCAACCAGTCATTACAAACTTGCATCACCAGGTTAACATCAGGGTAAATCGAATCCACAGGTAGATTCTTATGAATAAAGCAACTACATCCTCGAACCGTCATTATATCCTGCAGAGCGGGGATTTTCAGAGATTACTTGATAGCATCATCGGAAATGGATACCGCTGTCTGGGACCTACTGTACAGGATCAGGCCATTGTCCTTGATGACGTCAGCAGTGTAAAAGACCTGCCGGTAGGTTGGTCGGATAATCAACAAGCCGCCGCATATCGTCTGCAAAAAAACGGATCCCCGGCATTTTTCGGATATGTGTTGGGACCGGGGTCCTGGAAGAAATTCCTTTACCCGGCCCGGGAACGGCTGTTGACCACAACTCGTTCGCGCTCCGGCTGGAAAGCCGAAGCAAGCGCTGAGCCGGTACAAAAGATGGCATTCCTCGGCATACGTCCCTGCGAGCTTCAAGCCTTGGCGGTCCTGGATAAAGTGCTCCTCGAAGGTACCTATGCGGATCCAGTGTATCGTGCCCGTCGCAGCCAGATTTTGGTTATTGCCGTGAACTGTGCAGAAGTCGGGGGTACCTGTTTTTGTGACTCGATGAGTACAGGTCCCAAGGCTGTTTCAGGCTTTGACCTCGCCTTGACGGAGATCATCACCGATGGGAAACACCACTTTGTAGTCGAATCAGCGACGGCAAAAGGCGATGAAATCGTCAAGTTGGCTCATGGTGTTTCCGCATCCGACCAGGAGATCAGTAAAGCCGATGCCGTTTCGACCGCAGCAGCGAAGAAGCTGAGTAAAAAACTGAATACGATCGGTGTCAAAGATTTGCTGGCGCGCAACCTGACGCATCCTCGCTGGAAAGAGACAGCGGGTCGCTGTTTAACCTGTTCGAACTGCACCTTGGTCTGTCCCACCTGTTTCTGCATCACCGTCGAAGACTACACCGACCTGAAGGGCAACTCCGCAGAACGGGTCAGAAGATGGGATTCCTGTTTCACCATGGACCATTCCTATATACACGGCGGTAGTATCCGGAATACGCCGGATTCACGCTACCGCCAATGGTTAACGCACAAGTTCTCCTCATGGTGGGAACAATATGGCATATCAGGGTGCGTTGGATGTGGCCGCTGCATCACCTGGTGTCCCGCAGCCATCGACGTTACCGAAGAAATTCAAGCGATCCGCGATAGTGAAAAAACATAAAAAATAAGCTATCTCAGTAAAGAGGTCAATGATGGAAACCCTCGAACGCGTTCTGGCGGAACACCCCTTCTTTAAGGGGCTGGAACCCAAGTATCTTCAACTCATAGTCGGCTGCGCTTCCAATGTGCGCTTTGATCCGGAACAGTGCATCTACAAAGAAGGCGAGCCTGTCGATCAGTTTTATCTGATCCGCCAGGGGCGTGTTGGATTGGAAATTAATGTCCCCAATAAAGGTCCGGTGGTCATTCAAACCATCACCGAAGGGGATTTGTTAGGTTGGTCCTGGTTGATGCCGCCTTATGTAGCCAGGTTCACCGCCCGAGCTTACGAAATAACTCGTGCCATTGGTCTGGATGGCAAGTGCCTGCGCACCAAATGTGAAGCGGATCATGAATTGGGCTATGAATTCTACCGCCGGTTCGCTGATATCATCATCCAGAGACTCCAGGCAACCAGGTTGCAGCTTTTGGACGTCTATGGAAGCTAATAATTAAGGTGGAGATATGAAAGCTGAAAATATAGACCCGATGTTAACCAAACCCCTGCGCATCCAACGGGTTCAACGCGAGTTACCGGACACCTTCACTCTGGAAATTCTTCCCAGCAACGGTGGGTTTCACTTCACGCCGGGCCAATTCAACATGTTGTACGTTTTCGGTGTAGGTGAAGTACCCATCTCCATCTGTGGAGATCCTGAAAAAAGTAAATCGTTGGTTCATACCATCCGAATCGTCGGATCAGTCACGCAGGCGATGAGCCGGTTGAAAAGCGGCGATACGATCGGAGTGCGTGGTCCCTTCGGTAGTTCATGGCCGCTGGCTGAAGCTGAAGGCAAGGACGTCGTGATCGTTGCTGGCGGTATTGGTCTTCCCCCGTTGCGTCCAGCAATATACCACATTCTCAATCACCGTGAAAAATACGGTAAGGTGGTTCTCTTATACGGCGCTCGCAACAAAGAAGAGATCATTTTCTGGAAAGAACTGGAACAATGGAGATCGCGTTTTGACATGGAAGTCCATGTGACGGTTGATCGCGGATCTGGCAATTGGCACGGGAACGTGGGCGTCGTCACGACATTGGTTCCCAGGGCTACCTTCAACAGCGCTGATGCGATTGCCATGATGGTTGGTCCGGAGATCATGATGCGCTTTACGGTGCTTGAGCTTCTTAAACGCGGCATAACTGGAGATCGCATTTACATGTCGATGGAACGCAATATGAAATGCGGCGTAGGTATTTGTGGACATTGCCAGTGGAGCCATCATTTCATCTGCAAAGATGGTCCTGTCTTCAGCTATGAGCAGATCAAAGTACTCCTTGACAAACATGAGATCTAATATGGCACAACATAAAAAACCTAAAGTAGCCGTCTGGAAATTCGCCTCCTGTGATGGCTGCCAACTCAGTCTTCTGGATTGTGAGGATGAGCTCTTGGCAGTAGCCGGGGAAATCCAGATCGCCAATTTTTTGGAAGCCTCTCGTGCCGTTGTGAATGGACCATACGACGTTTCACTGGTGGAAGGTTCAATCACCACACCACATGACATCGTGCGCATTCAACAGGTGCGCAAACAATCCAAATATCTGATCACTATCGGCGCTTGTGCGACTGCCGGTGGGATCCAGGCGTTGCGCAATTTTAAAAATGTCAAAGACTACATAACGGCTGTTTATGCGCACCCCGAGTACATCGAAACTCTGGCTCTATCCACGCCAATTGCTGCGAATGTAGAGGTTGATTTCGAGCTGCGCGGCTGTCCCATCAACAAGTATCAGCTGATCGAAGTCATCTGCGCATTGTTGAACAACCGCAAGCCCAACATCCCCAAGTACAGTGTCTGCCTGGAATGTAAGCAAAATGGAAATGTCTGTGTGATGGTGGCTCAAGGAGTTAGTTGTCTTGGACCAGTCACTCAGGCTGGCTGTGGAGCGCTTTGTCCTGCCTATAACCGTGGTTGTTTCGGTTGTTTCGGACCCAAAGAAACGCCTAATACGATTTCCCTGAGCAATCGGTTCAGCGATCTTGGTATGAAGAAGGACGATATCATCCGAATCTATCGTACCTACAATGCCTTCGCTGAACCCTTCCGCAAAGAGAGCGAAGCATATGAAAGATAAAACTTCTAAAAAAGCCAAAACCGACGAAATCAGCGCCACAATCAAGGTTGATGCATTGGCGCGCATCGAAGGTGAAGCTGCATTTACCGTAAAAATCAAAGACTCCAAAGTCATAGATGCGAAGTTGAGAGTTTTTGAACCCCCCCGCTTCTTCGAAGCATTCCTGCGGGGTAGACGGTACCATGAAGCTCCGGACATCACCTCCAGAATCTGCGGCATCTGTCCGATTGCCTACCAGATGAGCTCGATCCACGCCATGGAAAGCGCGTTCGCTGTGAAAGTATCTCCGCAAATCCGAGAACTACGGCGGTTGTTCTACTGCGGTGAATGGATTGAGAGCCACGCCTTGCATATTTTCATGCTGCATGCGCCTGATTTTTTAGGATACGAAGACACCATCCAGCTTGCCAAAGATCATCCTGACGTGGTTAAGATGGCGCTGGACATCAAAAAGCTGGGTAATGATATCGTCAAGCTACTCGGCGCCCGCGAAATTCACCCGCTTAGCGCCTGCGTCGGGGGGTTCTACAAAGTCCCCACGAAGAAAGCTTTGCAGCCTCTCATCGAGCGGCTCAGGTGGGCTATCGAGGCATCGGTTAAAACAGTCAAATTTACTTCGCAATTAACCTTCCCCGATCTCGAAAAGGATTATGAGTTCGTATCCCTGCGCCACCCCAATGAATACCCGCTTTGCGAAGGTCGTATCGTCTCCAGCAAGGGGTTGGATATCGCCGTCAGTGAGTACGAGGACTATTTCGAGGAAGAACACGTCAAGCAATCCACCTCATTGCACTCCTTCATCAAGGGACGGGGCGAGTACCTGGTCGGACCTCTGGCTCGCTTCAACCTTAATTTCGACAAACTGACTCCAAGAGCGCAGGCCGAAGCCAAAGCAGTCGGCTTGATGCCTCCCTGCAAGAACAATTTCAAGAGTATTATTGTGCGAGCCGTTGAGCTTCTCTACGCCTGCGAAGAAGCTCTACGCATCATCGAAGGGTACGAAATGCCCGAACCATCCCGAGTTGAAGTTCACCCCATCGGGACGATCGGACATGGCGCTACGGAAGCCCCGCGAGGGATTCTTTATCACCGCTACACTCTCGATGAGCGCGGAACCATACGTTCGGCTAAAATAGTGCCGCCGACTTCGCAGAATCAGAAGATCATTGAGAAAGATCTGACTGATTTCGTATCGAAGAATCTGACTCTGCCCAAAGAGAAGTTAGGCTGGCAATGCGAGCAGTTGATTCGCAATTACGATCCTTGTATCTCCTGTTCCTGCCACTTCTTGAAACTTAACGTCGAAGAACAATAGCCGGATCTGCAAAGAAATTGCTCATTATCGGCGTCGGCAATGAGTCCCGGGGTGATGATGGCGTCGGCAAACTGATCGCTCGACAGGTCAGGGCGGCTCTTCTCCGCGAAGCTGATGTCTTGGAAATGGACGGTGAATCGGCTGAACTGATTGCAGCTTGGCAGCAAACAGATAGAGCGATCCTGATCGATGCGATGCGTTCCGGCCAACCTGTCGGAACGATCGTGCGATTCGATGCTTCCATCAAGCCGCTGCCACAGGAGTTCGCCCGCGTTGGTTCGACGCATAGTTTCGGAGTTGCAGAAGCGATCGAATTGTCGCGTACCTTGGGCACATTACCAAGACAGGTGATTGTGTTTGGCATCGAGGGGGAATCCTTCGAAAACTTTAAACCGCTTTCACCTGAGGTGGCGGCAGCAATCCCTGAAGTAATCAAACGAATCCTCAAGGAGATCAATACTTAGACAGTGAACGACCTTTCCACAGTGGGGTTCGTGGAGGACAAAAATCGAATTCAGCGCTTGAGAATCATTATCCGAGGCGCTGTACAAGGGGTGGGTTTCCGCCCCTTTGTTTTCCGGCTTGCGGGGGAATTACAACTAAACGGCTGGGTAAAGAACGCCGCGGATGGAGTTTACATCGAGGTCGAAGGCTCGCGCTCTAAGTTGGAATTATTTTTACTCCGTCTCGACACTGATAAACCGAATATCGCCTTCATTCAAAGCCTGGAATTCACCTACCTTGGACCATCCGGGGCAATAGACTTTCACATCCTCCCGAGTGACATTTCCAGCAGTAAATCCGCCCTGGTATTGCCTGATATCGCCACCTGTCCACAATGTCTTGCCGAGATATTTAACCCTTCCGACCGGCGTTCCTTATACCCATTCACCAATTGCACTTTGTGCGGTCCTCGATACAGCATTATTTCGGATCTGCCTTACGACCGACAATCGACCTCCATGCGCGAATTCAAGATGTGCGCGCAATGCCAGGCTGAATATAAGAACCCCAGGGACCGCCGCTTTCATGCTCAACCCAACGCCTGCCCGCAGTGCGGTCCGCACCTTGAGTTCTGGGATCCTGCAGGGAGAGTACTGGCTTCGCACCGACAGGCATTGCTGGAAGCAGTTGATAAAATTCGATCCGGATCTATCGTCGCTGTCAAGGGGTTGGGCGGTTTTCATTTAATAGCGACAGCCGGACTGGAATCTACCATTCAGCGGCTGCGCCAGGTTAAAGCCAGGGAAGAGAAACCGTTCGCACTCATGTTCCCTTCGCTAGACCTGATCAAAGAGTGTTGCCGGGTTTCCACTCTGGAAGAGCGCTTGTTACAGTCTTCCGAGTGCCCAATCGTGTTGCTGCACCGCAAAGAAGAAATCGAGAATCCTGCCGTATCCCCGACGGTGGCTCCGGATAATCCATACCTCGGAGTCATGCTTCCCTATACCCCCCTGCACCATTTATTGATGCGGGAACTGGGATTTCCGGTCATAGCGACCAGCGGTAACCTTGCTGACGAGCCGATCTGCATAGATGAATTTGAAGCCTTGGAGCGGTTAAACGGCATTGCGGACTATTTCCTCGTTCATAATCGCCCAATTGTACGACAGATCGACGATTCTATCGTTCGGGTGGTCATGGATCGGGAAATAGTCCTGCGCCGGGCGCGAGGATATGCTCCTCTGCCGGTCAGGGTCAAAGATCCTCTTCCGTCTGTTATAGCGGTAGGTGGGCACCTGAAAAATACTATCGCCATTTCAATCGATCAGAATATATTCCTCAGCCAGCACATCGGCGACCTCGAAACCGCAGAGTCATCCACCGCTTTCGAGAAGACCATCTCAAGTCTTAGCGGTTTGTACGAGTTGAAGCCTGAAGCAATTGCCTGCGATTTTCATCCTGATTACCTCTCGACCATCTATGCTGGTCGAACAGGCTTACCGGTCTTACCGGTTCAGCATCATTATGCGCATATCCTCGCCTGTATGGCGGATAACAATCTCGCAGCTCCAGCGCTGGGTGCGGCCTGGGATGGGACCGGATATGGAACCGATGGGACCGTCTGGGGAGGGGAATTCCTGCGCGTAGGACCGGAAGGTTACGAACGAGTGGCGTATTTAAAAACCTTCCCTCTGCCTGGAGGCGATAAGGCGGTTCGCGAACCCAGACGCACAGCGTTGGGGTTGTTGTTTGAAATTTATGGCGACGAACTCTGGGAACAGACTGATCTAAAGCCGTTGCGAGCGTTTACCCAGAGTGAGCTTCAATTACTGCGAGATATGCTTCAAGAAGAATTGAATACGCCCTTGACCTCCAGCGCAGGGCGCCTCTTCGATGCCCTTGCTTCCCTAATCGGCAAAAGACAGATCAATCGCTTCGAAGGGCAAGCTGCCATGGAGATCGAATTCCTATGCGAGTCGGTGCAAACGGATCTTGCCTATCCCTTCGGATTGGTTCAGCAAAATGATGCTTTGGTTGTTGACTGGACGCCAACTTTTAAGCATATTATCAATGATCTGCGGAATTCCGTCGCTGCGCCGGAAATAGCCCTGCGTTTCCACAATTCGCTGGCAGAGATGATTACTGCAGTCGCTGAAAAGATTGGGGAGAAGCGCATCGTTCTCAGCGGTGGTTGCTTTCAGAATCAGGTACTGACTATCAGTACAGTGCAGCGGCTGCAGCAAAGAGGATTCGAGGTTTATTGGCATCAGCGCATTCCTCCCAACGACGGAGGAATCGCAGTCGGACAGATCATGGCAGCCGCACGACAGTTGAAGAAGAGAGGATAGAATATGTGCCTTGCCGTTCCGGGAAAAATCGTCAGCATCGACGATCAAGATTCCGTGATGAGGATGGGAAAAGTCAGCTTTGGCGGGATCATCAAGAATGTTAATCTCGCCTATGTTGCCGAAGCCGGAGTGGGGGATTGGGTCATCGTTCACGCCGGATTTGCCTTGAATAAACTCGACGAGAGCGAAGCGTTGCAAGTGTTCGAATATTTGCAACAGATCGGCGACCTGGAGCCTGAATAAATGAAGTACGTAGAAGAGTACCGCGACCCGGAGGCAGTGCATAAAATTTCCGAGGAAATCCATCGCATCACCCGCGGCTCCTGGAACGTCATGGAAGTCTGCGGTGGGCAGACCCATGCCATCATGAAGTACGGCATCGAAGAACTGCTGCCCAAGTCCATCACCATGCTGCACGGACCCGGATGTCCAGTCTGCGTCACACCGGTTGAACTGATCGACAAGGCGATCGCCATCGCTGCACAACCCGGCGTCATCTTCTGCTCCTTCGGCGACATGCTGCGCGTCCCCGGTACCCAGCGAGATCTGCTCGCCGTCAAGGCCTCCGGTGGAGACGTCCGCATGGTCTATTCCCCCCTGGACGCTCTGAATATCGCCCGAGAGTGCCCCTACCTTCAGGTGGTCTTCTTCGCCATCGGCTTTGAAACCACTGCGCCCGCCAACGCCATGGCTGTCTATCAGGCCAGGCAGTATGGAATCGATAATTTTTCGGTGCTGGTGTCCCAGGTGTTGATCCCTCCGGCCATCGAGCTGCTGTTGAACGCCCCACAGACCCAGATTTCCGCATTTCTCGCTCCGGGACACGTCTGCTCGATCATCGGTTACGAAGCCTTCGAGAGCATTGCGGCGCAATATCATACTCCTATCGTCGTCACCGGGTTTGAACCTGTGGATATCCTCTCCGGAATTTTACATTGCATTCAACAATTGGAAAGCGGTCGAGCCGTCGTCGAAAACCAGTACTCCCGCGCCGTCCAGCGCCAGGGGAATCCGGCGGCTTTGAAGATGATGAACGAGGTTTATATAGTCAGCGACCGCAAGTGGCGGGGCATCGGATTCATCCCCCGGAGCGGTCTGACACTTTCTGATAAATATGCAGCCTACGACGCGGAGCGGTGCTTTGGGGCGGTATCCTACTCGGATGAGGTTGCTACCGTCTGCATCAGCGGAACCATCCTGCAGGGGATTAAAAAACCCCGGGATTGCCCCGCCTTTGGTAATACCTGCACGCCGGAAAACCCTCTTGGAGCCACCATGGTTTCGTCTGAAGGAGCCTGTGCGGCGTACTATGCGTATGCGGCGCACATGTAGGGGCGCAGCATGCTGCGCCCTTACGTTGCCAAAGCGCTGTCATTCCGGCAAGGGCTTTAACCTACGTCCGAAATCGCCTCTTGCGTTGCGTCAGGTCTTGGTATTCGATCCGCAGGATCGGATAGTGTGACCTGACGCTTTGCTAAAATCCCATGTACCGATTATCGATCAATTAACCAGAGACTTTATGAAGAATCCTGACCCCACCTTTCCTTCCTGCCCGACCCCCATTTCGCGCTACGACCGGATCGTCATGGGGCACGGTGGTGGTGGGCGCTTGACCCATAACCTGATTGATGATATTTTCATCCCCGCCTTCAATAATTCCATCCTTAGGCAACTGACTGACAGCGCGGTGTTGCAGGTAGGCGAGCAGCGGTTGGCGTTTACTACCGATTCTTACGTGGTGCATCCGCTCTTTTTCCCGGGAGGGGACATCGGTTCGCTGGCAGTCAACGGAACGGTCAACGATCTGGCGATGTCGGGCGCCAGACCCCTCTATCTCAGCGCCGGTTGCATCCTCGAAGAAGGGTTGCCACTGGAAGACCTGAAGAAGATCGTTGATTCGATGCAGCGCGCCGCCGCAGCAGCAAAGGTGCAGTTAGTCACGGGCGATACCAAGGTGGTCGATCGGGGCAGGGGAGACGGTATCTACATCAACACGGCGGGAATCGGTGTCATCGAACACGATTTGAAGATTGCGCCATCTCAGATTCAACCGGGAGACGCCATTTTGCTGAACGGCGACATCGGCAGGCACGGCGTCGCTGTCATGGCCAGCCGCGCCGGACTATCCTTTGAGACAACGATTGAAAGCGATTGCGCTCCGCTGGCTGATCTGGTGCTCAAACTGATCGACGCTGGGGTGGAAATCCATTGTCTGAGGGATCTGACGCGGGGCGGCCTGGCGACGGCGTTGATCGAATTAGCGGCTTCGGCGCAGTTGGGGATGGAATTGCAGGAAGCGGCAATTCCCGTCCGGGAAGACGTTTCCGGAGCCTGCGAAATTATGGGTTTCGACCCGCTTTACGTCGCCAACGAAGGGCGGCTGGTCTGCATCCTGCCCGATGCCGCCGTCGATCAGGCGCTGAAGATTATGCGCGCTCACCCGCAGGGGCAGGGAGCGGCGTTGATCGGCAGAGTCAGCGCGGTCGAAAACCTCCGGGTCATCCTCAAGAATCGCATCGGTACCCGCCGCATCCTCGATCTGCTTTCCGGCGAACAACTGCCGAGGATTTGTTAGGTAGGCAGGCGGTGCTTCCGCCTGCACATAGAGATTACCAAGGGAACCAGAATGAAATTAGCAGATCTTGGCTATAATGATGGACTCGAAAAGTACAGGATTGAGAATAACCTCGAAGATTTAGAAATTGGAAGGGTCATTGCGGAACATAAAGACGGGTATATTGTAAAGACTGAAAAGGGAGAATTCAAAGCCGAGATAACAGGGAATTTGCGATTTTCCGCAAATAGCCGTGTAGATCTTCCTGCAGTAGGAGATTGGGTAGTTTTGATCAACTCAGACCCGGATATTTCTATAATTAATAAAATATTACCGAGATTCTCCGTTATTGCGAGACAGGCAGTCGGTCAATTCGGAGAAATACAAATAATTGCTACAAATATCGACTATGCGTTCTTAATCCAAGCCGTTGACCAGGATTTTAGTATCAATCGACTTGAAAGATACCTGACCATTTGCTATACATCCAAAGTAAACCCGATAATTGTATTGACAAAAACCGATTTAAAAAATAAACTGGAGATTGCTGAGATAATTGATAGCATCAAGCAACGAATCGATAATATCCCGATTATTGCAATAAGTAATGAAACGCAAGAAGGATACGAAGCCCTGAAAATGCTTATTCAAAAGAATAAGACGTACTGTATGCTGGGTTCTTCGGGAGTCGGTAAATCGACCCTGCTAAATAACCTTTCCGGTAGGACCATCATGAAAACGGATGCCATCAACGCCAGCACCAACAAGGGCAGACACGTTACCAGCCACCGGGAATTGATCGTACTGGAAAGTGGGGGGATGCTGGTCGACAATCCCGGGATGCGGGAAGTCGGGATCACAGACCAAGCTGAAGGATTGGAGACCACATTCGATAAAATATTCAGCTTTGCTCAGCAATGCAGATTTAAAAATTGTACTCATACCAATGAGGTCGGATGTTCGGTTCTTGAAGCAGTTGAAAAAGGCGAAATCGGCAAGAGAGCTTATAAAAGTTTCATGAAAATGGAAAGGGAGAAAGCTCATTTCGAGTCTTCGGTTGCCGAAAAACGAAGGAAGGATAAAGAATTTGGGAAAATGGTAAAAAACTATAAAAAAGGACGGTAGCGTACGGCGTGGGAATCACCCCCGCACCATTGCCTATAGCACAATAAGGTGGCGCAGGCGTCCCTGCCTGCGATTCGTCGCATCCCGACCCTTCAGGGCGTTTATTTAAACGCCCCTACCCGCAACCAGCCGCCAGCAACCATCAGCTGTTTTTTATTTTTTGTCACAATTTTTCTTGCTTTTAACTTTTTTGTTCCGTATATTCTGCCATCGCAGAAGATTTGTGGAACGGGAGGGGGGAAGGAAACCTACCCACCGCAAGCGGTGGGGCACCCAGGCGAGCTTGTGTCCGATCCTTCTGAATAGAAATGGTCAAGCTATAATTGGCACCAGGGAAAGACCGACGTTCCCTTAATCATGGATAGAATAAAATAAATGACCAAACCAGACCTTAGATACGAAGTATAACTTACCCACCGCGAGCGGTGGGGCACCCAGGCAGAGTAATCATGCCCTCTTTACAAGAGCGCCGACTGTGATGTTATTTCGTAGGCAGGCAGTGCTTCCTCCTGCGTTGATAATAACCAACCCACCGCAAAGCAGTGGGGCACCTGGTAAAAAGCGCGTGCATTCCGGCTAGTCCGGAATCAGACACGCTAACCCCGGAGGGCGTTTGATGAAACGCCCCTACCAGCAACCAGCCGCCAGCAACCAGTAACTACTTTTTCTTTTTTGTCAAAATATTTCTTGATTTCAACTTTTTCATTCCGTATATTCTGCCATCGCAGGGGATTTGTGGAACGGGGGGGGGAGATAAGGAAACCTACCCACCGCTTGCGGTGGGTTAGTCAGGAATGGAGTCAAATGGGTGCCCCACCGCTTGCGGTGGGTTAGTCAGGAATGGAGTCTATTGGGTGCCCCACCGCTTGCGGTGGGTTAGTCAGGAATGGAGTCTATTGGGTGCCCCACCGCTTGCGGTGGGTTAGCCGGGGATGGAGTCAAATCCAAATGACTCAGTTAAAGCCTGGGTGCCCCACAGCTCTGCTGTGGGTAGGTAACTCCCACAAACACAAAAGGCGCCCTCCCGAACGCCTTTTCCAGCAATATCTAATCCCCCCGTCGGGGTCAGGGACGACCCCGACTATGTAGATCTTTTTTATCAGCGTAATCAGGGTAATCAACGTAATCTGCCGTTCAGGCTCTTCTGCCCCGTTCACGGGGCTTCCATTGATGTAGCCACGTTCTTCAGGGCGTGGCGGGGGCGGGAATATTAAGAAGCCGTCAGATTCCCGATCCGCTCTTGCCCTCTTGCTGGATTCGCTCTCCCGAACGCCCTTTCCAACGACCAACGACTAACGACTAACGACCTTCTTCTTCCTCCCCCAGACCATCACCATACCCGCCCAGGCGAATACCACCGCGGCTAAAAACGCCCAGCGCAGTCCGGCTAAAAAGGCGAAATCTCCGCTGTGGTTGTGGAGATCGACGGTCAGGTTCGCTTCCTTCAGTAAGTGCGTTCTCACTCCGGTGAAGATAGCGCTGGAAATCCCAATCCCGGCGACCATCCCCAGCGAACGAGTCAATCCCATCATGCCGGCGGCGTTGCCTAACCGGTCCTTCGGCACCGAACTGAGCAGTTCGGAGTTGTTGGGAGGATTGAAGATCCCGCTCCCTAATCCCAACAGCAATAAGATGCTGACGATCTGCGCCTGTGAAGTCGCCAATCCCAGACCCGCCAGGAAAAACTGCGAAATCCCCATGATCAATAATCCCAAGGCGCAAATTCCCCGTGTGCCGATCTTATCCGAAAGCGTACCGGCTACGGGAGACGCCACCATCATCACCGACGGAACTGCCATTAGGAACAGCCCGGCGTAGGCAGGAGCGAACCCGCGCAGGTTGATCAGGTAGAAGGGGAGCAGGAACGTTTGGGTAAACAATGCCGCGAACGCCAGGAATCCCGCCGCCGTGGCGCTCCGGAAGGTGGGATTGCTGAACAAGGTTAGATCCAGAACGGGATTGTGGGCCTTTTTTTCAATGCGGAAGAACAGCCAGCCGAAGAGAATCGTTCCGGCGATCAGTGCCAGCACTCCCGGATTCTGCCATCCCCAATCGGCTCCGCGGGAAAAGACCAGCAGCAGACAGAAAAGGCTCGCCGCCATGGTGGCTCCACCGGCGAAATCGAATTTGGCTCGGTTGAAGACCGTATCGGGCCGCAGATTGCGCTTAACCAGCCAGGCCGTCAGCACCCCCAGAGGCAGGTTCAGGAAGAAAATGTACCGCCACCCCAACCAGCCGGTGATGAATCCTCCCACTGCCGGTCCCAGAGACAAACCTACCGCCACCGTCGTTCCCAGCATACCCAGCGCCTTGCCGCGCTCGTGCGGAGCGAAGATTTCTCCGATCAGCGCCGGACCGTTGCCGATGATCAACGCCGCTCCGATCCCCTGCAACCCACGGGCGGCAATCAGCATGGCTACGCTGGTTGAGAAGCCGCACAAGGCGGAAGCTGCGGTGAACAGCAGGATTCCGGCCTGGTAGATGCTGCGCCTGCCGTGCATGTCACCTAATCTGCCGCAGATCATCAGCAGGGAGGTCACCGCCAGCAGGTACGCCAGGATCACCCATTCCACCACGCCGATTTCAGCGCCCAGTTGCTTGGAAATGATGGGCAGCGATACATTGACCACGCTCGAATCCAGCGTCGTGATGATCGACACCAGCGAGATAGGGAGGAAGGCTTTCCAGCGGTTGTTGGTTTCCGTCATGTGGTTAGATTAACTGATTACTGATCTTAATTCTAGCACTTATGGACACCCGAATAAATTCGGGATGCTCTTATAAATCAATTTGTTAAAACCAATAAAAAAAGTGTTCTGTAAAGCGTGTCAGATTCCGGACTTCGCCGGAATGACACGCTTTTTCAGTCGTTTCAACGACTTGATGTCGACGAGCACCCGATTTCAATCGGGGGGCAAGAGCGAAACAATCCCCAAATTTCTTCTTCTCGAACCGACTCCTTCGCGGGAATGACCCTCTTCATTCTGGATTCTGGATTCTGAATTCTGGCTTCTTGAATCACACCGCAAACCTCACCTCAATAATGTCTCCATCTTTCACGATGTAATCTTTCCCCTCTAACCTCTGGACGCCGTCCTTGCGGCAGGCAGCCAGATTTCCCCGGGCGATGAAATCGACGTACCCCACCACGTCTGCTCGAATGAAGCCGCGTTCCATGTCGCTGTGGACGGCTCCGGCAGCGCTGCGGGCGTTGGTCCCGGCAGGTATCGTCCAGGCGCGCACCTCGTCGTCCCCGACGGTGAAAAAGCTGATCAATCCCAGCAGTTGATAGGACGCCGTCACCAGACGGTCCAGCGCCGAGGTTTCGATGCCCAGATCGTCCATGAATTCCCGAGCGGATGATTCGTCCAGTTCAGCGATTTCCATTTCGATCATCGAGCAAGCTGCCACAACCTGCGAACCTGTTCCCTCCAGCGTAGGACGATACTTCGCGGCGACCGCCTCCACTTCGCTGACCTGAGTTTCCGCCACATTGACGACGATCAGGTCGGGTTTTAAGGTCAGAGGCTGGTAGGATTTCAGCAGCATGCTTTCAATCAGAGACAGTTGCAGAGTGCGCAGCGGTTTTTCTTCAGCCAGTGCAACCAGACAGCGATCCAGCAACTCAATTTCCTTGGCGGCGTCCGGGCGCGGGTTCTTCATGGTGTCCTTTTTCAACCGTTCCAACCGCTTTTCCAGGATGATGTGATCGGAAAGGATGAATTCCTGCAAGTCGATGCTGTAGTCGCGCAGAGGGTCAGCCTCCGGGAGTCCCGGATAAGGAAAGCTCCGTACCACGTGCAGCAGCGCTTCGCAAGTGCGGATTTCGCCTAAGAATTGGGCTTCAAAACCGGAGCGAGACGCCTCGCCCTTGGTGAACCCAGCCATGTCGACGTACTCAACGATGGCGTTGACCTTACGCTCGGGATGAAAGATGCGGGTGAGTTCATCCAGCCGGGGATCCTGCACTTTCGCCTGCCCGATGTGAATCTCACGCTTGCCCCTCGCCCCGACTTCGACGCCTGTCGATGGCGTCAGCGCCTTGAAGAGTGACGTCTTTCCGCTACCCGGCGCTCCTACAATGCCAATGCGCAGCATGATACTCCTTTATAGTCAAAAATTAATGGGTTCCAAACAGATTGGAACCCATTAATATAGGGATTTCTACCTGAAGATGTAAGTCTAAATCAGCGGACCGCGTGATCCAGAGCCGTATAGGCGTCATGCATCTGAGTGAACGCGGTCTTAATGGCCGCAACGTCATCTTTTCCACAGGCTGCTGCCAGAGCATCAACCTTGGCGGAAAAGTCAGTACGCTTGACCTCGAACGAATTCGGGCACTTGCCGCCCGGACATTCGGCTTTCATGACCAGATCTTTCTTGGCAACCAGGTTCGCCATCGAGCCTTTCACCATTTCCATGTTGTTTGCATCGATGGCGGATTCCATTACATGCATCGAGCTGTGGAAATCATTGATCGCAGGAATGACTGTGTTTCCGCAGTTGCCGTCGCAGCCGGTGGCTTTAGCAGTCTTTGTATCCATTGCGCAGGCAGCTTTAGTATCTCCAGCCCCCATGGGGCAACCACCGCAACCGGCCGCTTTAGCCTTGTCTTCGGCTTTAGTCTTGCCTTCTGCCTTGGCGCCGGCATTGACTACGGCGATACCCATTTTCTCCAGGTCAGCCTGAGTTACGTAGGCGGTTGGATTTTTCTTGAATGCATCTTCGCAGGACTGGCTGCAGAAATAAAGGCTGCCGGCTTTTCCTTCGATTTTAAGGGTCGCTTTGGCAGGATCGACTTCCATTTTGCACACGGGATCTTTGACGACTTCGCCCGTAATCGCCATGGTAATCAGCACGACGGTCAGTAGCAGCGTCAACCCAAATCCCAGAAATACCTTTTTCATTTTCTTTCCTTTTGAGCCTATTGATTCTTATTTTTCTTTCAAGTATTTAACAGCAAGCTGCCCTGGTGAGTTCCCGGTTGGAAGCAGATAGCTATCCGCAACACGATCCGGAACAGTCAGTATCTTGCGCTCCGGGGTTATTCAACTTTTTCGCTGCCTTGGCTGCCAGGCGTTCCTGTCTGGAGCTTAGGAATTTCGGTATCTTATAGTATTTCAATTTCCAATTCCAGCGGTATTCGACGAATTTGCAGGCGGTGCAGTCGAGGCATTTGATGCAGTGAGCGGTATTGACTTCGGTGCGAACGACTAGATCGACGGGGCAGCGAGTCGTGCATTGACCACAATCGGCGCAAACCTCTTTGACCGATGGCATCACGATGCTGCTGCGGTTGAACCAACCGTAGATTAATCCGAGTGGGCAGGAGGTGCGGCAAAAAGGTCGTTTGGTGAAGACAAACCAGATTAAGAATCCTGCCAGAATGACCATCTTCAGCCAGAAGTCGAAATCAATCGCTTCGGGTGGGATGGTCGATTCCCCCGTCAACGGATCAATAGGATTCCACACCGCCCAGGGGATGGCAGCAATCAAAGCTCCATTGGGGCATAAAGCGGAAAACCAGTGCTTCCCGGTCAGGAAGGGAAGTAGTATAGCCAGCACGATGAGCGAGAACCAGCGGAAATATCCGAGCAGCCTGGGCACGGAAATTTTGATGCTTCGGATCTTATACATCATATCCTGCAGAAATCCGAAGGGGCAGAGCCATCCACAAATAAAACGTCCTCCAATGACGCCAAGGACGGCGAGGAAGCCCATGAGATACAGAGGGAATTGGTGTTGAGCTGAATAAAATTGCAGTGCGCCAATGGGGCAGGAAGAGATCGCCATAGGGCAGGCGTGGCAGTTCAAACCGGGCACGCAGCCTGCCTTCAAGGGCCCATCGTAGATTATCTTGGTGGAGATGACCTTGAGGTAACAGTTATATCCGATGACGCCGACGCTTACTTGGGCAATGCGCCGGGCGATAAGCAATTTTCTTGGATCCATGTGGTGCCGCTGCCTGCAACGATTTCAATTCAGTGAAATAACTATTCAGTTCTCTCTTCTCGAAAAGGCTCATCCGAGCCCGATGCACTCCAGTCAGAGACCCGAGGTTTCGATGCGCAGCCCGTTGGGATCTCCCTTGGTGATTCCGAAATAGAGCAGCGTTGCGATGGCCGCTACAACCAGCAGATATTTGAGCAGGGTTTTCACTGGCGAGTTGGTTCGATTGAGTTTATTCCTTGATCAGCTCGTCCACGACCTTTTTGATGTCATCTGTCTTTAGAAAGGTGGTGCTGGTACGGATGACGCCTTTTTTGTCAATGATGATAAGGTGCGGCAACTTAGAGATTTGGTAATCCCTGACGACGCCGGTTTCTCGGCATACCAGGACCGGAAACTGGATCTCATACCGTTTTGCTTCTGCAGCAGCTTGCGGCGCGGGATTGATCGAGTTCATGGAGAGGATGGTTACTTGCTCTCCGGGATACTCTTTGGCAATATTGGCTAAATGCGGAATCTCCGCATGGCATTGACGTCAGTCAGATTTCCAGAACCCCAGGATGACCACTTTCCCCAGGTAGTCTGAAAGTTTGTAATCCTTTCCATCTGTGCTTTTTAAGGTGAAGTCAGGAGCCGACACACCCTCCTTCAATGCTCCGAAGCAGGGGGCGGTCCAGGAAGAAATCACGACCAGGATCAGCAGCAGTCCTGCAGCGCGTATTGTTATTTTTCTTAGTCTCATGGATGTCATCAGATTATCCTGTTGGTGGATTTGCCAGTAGTTCAGCAATCATTGACTTGATCTCTTCCAGGTGGGGAAGAAATTGTTCAGCCGAAGACGCGCCATCGTATCGCAGCCGTATCTGACCGACCTGATCGATCAGGAACATGGATGGTCTTAATCCCACTGCATAAGCAACGAACATTTGTCCCACTTCACCGCCCATCTCATCGTAACAGAGCGGGAAAGTGATAGGTATCGGTTTGATGACCGTGTTTGGCGCGTAGAAATTCAGGAAATCCCAACCCGCATTTTCATTGATGCCCGTCACCCATACCTTGGAAGTATCGTTCACGTCCCATATCTGCGTCTGGAAGCTCGGAATCTCCGTGCCGATGCAGTAACTTCACGTCGATTCGAAGAAGTACAGCAGGACGATCTTGCCTGCAGAACCCGCGAGCGAGACCAGATTGGAGTCCAAGTCGTATACTGAAAATTGAGGCGCTGGGTTTCCAGGGTAAGGTCCTTCAGCAATTAGTGTCCAGCTTGCCGCTGAAACCTGCCCGGATGAAACGGTCAAAGTATCCGAATTCTGATATTCAATTGAAGAATCCGGCGCGATCGAATCTGTGTGGCTCATCGCCAGCAGATGAGACCCAGCAAGCACATTGTTCAGAGTGTACGGATTATCGTAGGTTCCCAGATTCACATCATCCAGAGCGATTTCCACCGAATCCGCCAGCGTACTATCCGGCAGCAGGGCTTCAACCCGGATGCTGCCGTATTGGAGTACAGCAGTCGCTGGTGGATCGCCGCAACCCTGTAACCAGAGGCTGCTCAGAATGAGCAGGGCGATCAGGGTGAACCCCATCCGAGCTGATGTCGATCTCATAGGATGTGCTCCAAAGTGATCAGATACGTGTTCATCTGGATTTCTTGATCACTCCAGTAGTATCTGTATCTGAACATGACCTTGGTTTCAGCAAAGAGATTATGGGTGATGCTGGCTGAGAAGGAATCGCTTTCAAAGTGATCCCCCTGAATTAGAGCCAGAGCCGCAGGATCTTTTGGTTTTCCCGTATAAAACCGGGCTCGAAGTTTGAGGATGGTCGCCCAGGATAAATACTGGTCGATTTCAATCGCCGGCGCGTGCGAGAGATAGTGAGTGGTATCCCAGTGTTCACGCCATTCCAGATGCACTGCGGTTTTGGTGGGGAAAAATTGTGAAATCCAGAACGTCAGCGTGTTGGAGACGAAATCGGCGCGGTCCCCGGAAGCAAAGAAGTAACTATGCCGCACCTGAAAAGCTGTTGATTTCGTCAGCGATTGTCGTAAGGTTAATTCCGTGGAATGCGCGTCACTTCTCGATGATCCTGCAGTATCCACCTTATTGGAGTAGTAGGCGTAGGAGCCTTCCATCCAGAAAAAACCCGCCCAATCGATTCTCCCACCAACTTCGAACATCTCCCCTAAAAAGCTACCCGATCCCCTGGTCACCTGGGTGCTGGCATGAGCCTCGGTGGCTCCGCTTAAGTTGCGGACGTATTTGAGGTTGAACAGGTCCTGCCACTTGTCACGATCCAGATCCGAATACTGGTATTTGACGTGGATAACGTCATTGATCCCCAAACTCTGCGTCACCTTCACTAAAGCGCGATTCTCAGGGAAATCCGCAATATAGGGTACGGGTTGCGAGTATAATTGTCCGGGATATTCGAACAGAATGGGGTTGGGATACTTGTACTTGAGGTAATCCGTGTACTGGTACTCCATTTTCAGTTGCGTGAAGCTGCCGATACTCAGAGGTCCAGCCAAACTCAAAAGTGGTAAAAGCATGAGCAAGACAAAGCTCAATATCCCGCGCCGCTGGTGTGGTGACATAATTCTATCCGCAGCTTACCGGTGTGATTGATTAACAGATCACCCGGCGTTGGTTACGATTGCTCCCTGGTGAAGGTCAAATTTGGGTGGTTAATTGCTGCTCGTCCGAGCAGAAGGGTTTATCACGTAGGGCACTCGCCTGCCGATCCCGAGTAACCTCCGTCCTCAACTTTGCAGAGGTCGCTGTCTTCGGCGTCATCGGCATACATTACCGGATCGCTGACCGGCTGATCCAACAGGTATACCCTCTTTACCGCGCAGCCGCTGAGGTAAAACACCAGGCTGATGCCGATGATGAGGATGTATAGGAAGGACAACTTCTTGCGCACTTTTACTTACCCCTCGGTGGTGATCATATTCCAATTTAACCAAAAAACTACTGGAAGTCAAGCAGTTTTTTTTCTTATCAGCCAAGATGTCTTAATAAACCTTTCGCCTTTTAGTAAATAGGATCGTTATTAAAATCAACACGACGCTCATTGAAGCAATCACAGCCAGGTTCTTGCTGAAAAGGAAATCTGTCACGAAATTTCGTTTGGTTTGGGGATGAGCGAAATTCAAAGTCCAACTTTTTCCCGCAATAGGTTCGCTGATGATCGTGTAGTTTTTGCCGTTCAGATCAATTTGTTGCATTTGCCGAACGTTCGTGGGAAGTGAGACGTTCTGAACATTAATCCAAAGCAATTTCCAGGCCTGATCGGTCAAATAGATGATCATACCTGAATCCAACTTCGCAGATGTCAGGATACTTGACAGAATTACACTATAATCAACTTCAGCAACTAAATACGCGACCGGTTGTGCGGTTGCATCACGAACGGGGACAGTCCATTCTTCGATGAATGCTTCGCCTTCACGACTTAGCATTTCCTTGCGGATCCGTTTCCCCGGATCCGGTACGTTGACTTGAATGATTTCCAGCCCGGATCCTGCGAGGCGTTTACCTTCGACATCTCGCAGAGTTACCCGCAGAATTCCGGCGCCCCGAGCCGGCATCGCCAGACAGGCAGCGTCCATAGCTTGAAGGAATCCATCATCCCAATCCCGATTGATTTTTCCCTTCAACCCTTTGGCAATGCCCTCTCGCAAACCTCGCTGTTCGGCTAAAGCGATCAATTCACCTTCAATCGCCCCCAGTTTCTCGTTGAAATCACCCGTGCAGGTTTTTGCCTGAGATGACAGTATTCCCTTATGCTGGTCATCGATCATTTTGTCCGTTTGGGCCGTTAGAAAACCTCCCAAAACCACCAGCATGACCAGCGCCAGAATCGTGATGATCCAGAGTTTGCTTTTTGATCGAATACGATCTGATGCTTTTTCGGAAGGGGTCATTGAGTCGCTTCAGCGCTTAGAATTCCACGACTCCGTGAAACACGTAAACCGCTTCACCTTCAAGCGTTGCGTCCCGGTATTCCGGCGCAATGGCGACTCGCTGCTCGCCTCCAGTCTGCAATACCCGGATATTCACGCCGAAAGGGAGATGCCCTAAAGCGATACCCGCCGCCACGGCAGCCACTGCGCCCGATCCGCAGGACAGAGTCAATCCGCAGCCGCGTTCCCAGACCTGCTGCCTTACGGTATCCGGCGTTTCCAGGTGGACAAAGGACACATTTATGCCTTCCGGGAAGTTCGCGTGGTTTTCGAGAATCGGCCCCAGTTTTTTCACCAAGACGTCATCGTATTCACCGTAAATGACCACGTGGGGATTTCCTACGGATAAAGCCGTGATCTTATAGGGTTTCTCTTCGATTTTCAGCTCTTCGTTAATGCACTCACCCTTACCCTTCATCGGGATGGTGCTGCGCTCGAAAGTAACCTGCGGCATGCCGACGCGAACCCGCTCTGCGGCGAGAATTTCCACAGATACTTCCCCCCCTAATGTCTGGATGGTCATCGGTGAGCTGACCGGATATCCTTGGTCCCGAATGAACAAACCCAGGCAGCGCAATCCATTTCCGCACATTTGCGCCTCCTTGCCATCGGAGTTGAAGTACTTCATCCGGTAATCGCTCTGCTTGGAATCCAGAAGTACGATGAGACCATCTGCACCGACGCCGACGTGACGGTTGCAAAGCTTGCTGATGGATTCCCAATGCCACCAACTTGGAGTGTCGGGGTGTTTGATTCCATTCACCATGATGAGATCATTGCCGTTGGCATGATATTTCGAGAAATACATGACATTTTTGCTCGGCTGGCGTGGTGTGACGTTCATAGCTTGGCCTGCGGGTTAATTTTTAAAAAACTGCTGGGACTGCTTCGGATGATTATTGTAGATTAGATTCGATCTATTTCAATTTCTTCAACGCTTCTTTGGCTTCTTTTTGATCCGGTTTCAGCTTCAGCGCCTCCTGGTATTCCTGCTTTGCCAAATCGATTTTTCCGGCTTTTTCATAAATTGTTCCCAGGCGGTAATGAGCCCATTCCAGCGGGGGTTCATCCTCTTTCAACGTCATGGTCATATACGTCTGGAGGCAGGCGGTGGCGCGCTCGAGATTTTGCCCGGAGATTGAAGCAGTTCGCCCGATCTGGTAGAGCGCTGTGGCGTTTTCCGGATGTTCTTTTAACACTGCCTCGTACACTGAGAATGCTTGATCATATTTTTCAGTCTGTTGATAGAGGAATCCCAGACCGTAACGCAAATCCAAGCTATCGGGGCACTGCGCAATGGCGCTCAGATATTCCTTTTCAGCCAGGTCGTACTTTTTGTCCTTGGTGTAGATTTGAGCGTACGCCTGACACCCCATTGCCATATTCCTCTTCTTGATCTCTTCCGCCTGCTGCAGCGCCTTCTTATCGCTCCCTCCCATGATTCCCGGAGCCTGCAGATAATACTGCATTAATCCTGAACGCGCCTGCAAATTATCCGGATCCAACTCAACGGCTTTCTCGAATTCTTTCTTTACCTTGCCTGCCAGCGATGCCTGCTTGAAAATCCCGGCGCTTTGAGCCTTGGCTCCGTAGGAGTTTCCCAGCCAGAGGCGATAGTTAGTATCGTTGGGATGCAGTTCGACCGCTTTTTCCAGGTAACCGATGCTCTTCTCGACGTCATCATTAATGATGGCAATTCGACCGAGATAGAAAGCAGCTTCGTAATCACCGGGATTGGCCAGAAGACTGGATTCCAGCAGGTTTTTCGCTGCGGTATAATTTTTTTCTTCAAAAAGTTTTTTACCCTGTTCTGCCTGAGGGTCGGCTGCCGAAACGACCGGCGCTTGTAAGAGCAAAAATATGCCGACCAGCAGCCCGATCAATCTTGCGTTTTTCATACTTTTATTCCATCTTTAAAAGGCAATTTCATCGCAAATACTGGCGCTTCCAACTTTATTTGCCGATGATCATTGCGGATCCATGACCACTTTAAGCCCTTCACCCTTGAGCTTGACGTCAAATCCCTTCTGGAATTCAGCCAGCGGAATGCGATGGGTGACGATTCGCTTCAGGGTGGGGAGGAGCCCTGCCTGCATCAGTCCAATCATGCGGAACCAGGTATCATAGGTTCTTCTGCCGATAATACCATGGATGGTCAACCCTTTGAAGATGATGTCGCGAGTGAAATTAACCGTCAGGGGACGTTTGGGTAGTCCTAGCAGGACGACCTCGCCACCCATGCGCACGCATTGGAAAAGATCCTCATATGCAGCGGGGTGTCCCGACATTTCGATGACCACGTCGACTCCCTTACGCGTTGAGTCGCTGCGACAATCATCAAGAAAACTCTGCCTGCCTTCGGGTGTACTGACATTGAAGACCTTATCAGCGCCATTTTCCTTCGCCATTTTCAGGAGTGTTTCGCTGATATCGGTCACCAGCACTTCGCTGGCTCCGCAGAGTTTCGCCGCTGCCGCGCCGATAATCCCGATCGGTCCTGCGCCCAGGACGGCAACTCGTTTGGAAGCAATTTCTATCGGTGTAATGGTATGGATGGCATTGCCGATGGCGTCCATGAAGGCGGCAACTTCGACGGGGATGTCAGCGGGGAGTTTGATGATATTGGATTCCGGGACGACGACGTATTCGGCGAAACATCCGTCAGCATCGATGCCTTTGATGATGGTGTTGATGCAGACGTGTCCGTTGCCGGTGCGACAGTTGTAGCATTCCCCACATAGTATGTGCATTTCCGCCGACACGAAATCACCGACCCGGGTGCGCTTTACCGCCTTGCCTATCTCAACAACGTCTCCGCAGAACTCGTGTCCGGTGATGACGGGCATGACCTTCTTCATGCGGGCAGCCAGATCGGGATCGCTTTTGTAGATATCCAGATCAGTTCCGCAGATGGCTGTTGCGCGAACGCGGATCAGTACGTCGGTGGGATTTACGATTTTAGGTTCGGGCGCGTCCTTTGTGAATTGCAGCCCGACCTCTGAGTTGGATTTAAGGATGGCTTTCAAGGTATATTCCTGAATTTATTTTAAATTGAGTGATTCGTTCTGTCTATCTGATTTGCTTGATGCCGGTGCAAGAGTCGCTTCTACAACGATCATCGATGCTTGAGCTGGCGCAATTCACCAACTCTGACTGTAAGTCCTATCTGGTCAAAGTAATTGAGAATGGGTGTGGTAAATTTGCGGGTCGAGTTCAGTGCTTCACGCGCCTCGAAGAAGGCAATTTCCTCTTTCTGTTCAAAGAGCTTGAGTACGATCAGGCGCGCTTCCTCAACGCGTTTGGTATGGAAGATCAAAGCGCGGCCAATATCGATGGTCAACTCCATCAAGTCACCACGGTCGACCAATCCGGAAATTACCTGGCGGATCTGTTCCGGTGGAGCTTCCAACGGTTCGACCAATTCCTCAAATTCCGGTGTGACGAACGCGGCCTCCCAATAGATTTTCACGATTTTGGCTGCCAGCGATTCCTGCTGAGCGTTGAACTTGACCTGATGCCCATGAAGATGAACGAAAACGCCGCTCAGTTCGATTCTTTTTTCCTCGACTAAACGATTGATAAATGCATCATACAGAGCCGTGTCAACCCGGCCGAAAATTTTCCCCGCCAATTCTGAACGTTTGATCCCCATACGATGTGGGGATTCCTGATGAAAAGCCGTTACAACGGTTATCAGTTTGTCTCGGGCTTCTTCTACGACCTCTTCGTGCAAAACCCAACTGGCGTTGGAACTGGATAACTTGAATAACTTGCCCGAATCCAGCAATTCAGCGATACTCGTCGCTACCTCGTTTTCTGGTCTGGACAGGGTTTTTGCTATTACCGCAGAATTGAAAGGCTGGAAACCTCCCCGGCGGATAAGCTGCTCCACTAGATTGGTCGTACCACCTTCTTCGATGATCTCCAGGACTTCGAGATCTTCATCCGGTAGGTATTTCAATTTCTTCGGATGCACCTCCAGCACCTGCCCTCCCCCGATGGTGCGCCCGGGTGAATAATCGCGGATGACGAAGCGGTCGCCGATCTCGCATACGGTTGGACTCTCAAGACGTAGCTGGACGTAGCTGTGTTCACCCGGGAAGATCGGGCGTTTTTCCAATGGCACCGCCCGAGCTAAATATTCTGCCGTGCCCAGGTGAAGCCGGACTCGGTCTCGATTGGATAAAGGTCGTATGGTTGATTGCAGGTGGTGGTAACTGACGTTGAGCATATACGTGGGTTTGAAGTAACCTGCCGTCGCCAGTAGATCTCCGCGTTGAATTTGCGTCACGTCAACGTTCTGCAGGTTGATGGCTGCCCGTTCTCCGATGCGCGTCTGGGGAACTTCGACGTTGTGCACTTGAATTCGTTTTACCCGCGCCTCCAGTCCCTGGGGCATCAATTCCGCCCGGTCACCGGTTTTAAGAGTCCCTCCTAATACGGTTCCTGCGATAACAGTCCCCGCTCCCCGTATGCTGAAAATCCGATCCGCATACATTCGGAAGACGCCACGATCCGCGCGTGTTGGTGTCTCCGCAGCCATCTGTAGGATGGCGCTCTTAAGGTCTTCGATCCCCTTTCCACTTAAGCTATCGACTCGAAAGATGGGAGCATTTTCGAGAAAAGAACCTTTCAGCCTCTGGCGGACGTCATCATCAACAAGGTCCAGCCAATCCGGATCGACCATATCGATTTTAGTTAATGCCACCAGCCCACGGTTGACCTCGAACAGTTTAAGTATCTCAAAATGCTCTTCGGTTTGAGGCATGAACCCGTCGTCTGCCGCGATGACAAAGAGTACTGCGTCCACCGTGGCTGCGCCCGAGAGCATGTTCTTGATGAACTTCTCATGCCCCGGCACGTCGATGAAGGTGATGTCCTGACCCAGGAAGGCAAAGCCCAGGTCGATGGTCATCTCGCGCTCTTTTTCTTCTTGCAGACGGTCAGGATCAGTGCCGGTCAGCGCCTTGATTAACGACGACTTGCCATGATCAACGTGTCCTGCCGTTCCAATGACGGTGTGGTGCATGAATCTAATTTTTAGAATTTATCATTCAAATATACTGTCTGGATGTTGCCAAGTCAAGCAGATTTCCATCGATTCGGAAATATACTTGAAATTTTCACACTACAATCCAGGTTTCGTCATGGACCAGGGATCCAGAATCTTATCCAGCTCCTTTTTCGGCAGGACACCCTTTTCCATGGCAATCTGGCGAACCGTTTTGCCCGTATTGTACGCTTCCTTGGCTATAGCTGCGGCGGCATTGTATCCGATCTGCGGGCTAAGAGCAGTGCACATCGCCAGACTCTTCTCGATCAGTTCAGCGCAGCGTTCCTCGTTTGCCTCCAAACCAGTGATACATTTAGCGGTGAATGCCGCGACCGCATTGCTGAGCAGTTCTATGGATTGCAGCAGGTTGTGCGTCATCAGCGGCATCATCACGTTCAGCTCGAAATTGCCGGAGAGACCGCCCAGGGTGATCGCTGCATCGTTTCCTATAACCTGAGCGCATGCCTGCAATAAGGCTTCAGCCATAACCGGATTGACTTTTCCCGGCATGATCGACGATCCCGGCTGCACCGGGTGTATCGAGATTTCACCGAATCCGCAGCGGGGACCGCAGCCCAGCCAGCGGACGTCGTTGGCGATTTTTATCAAGCTGACTGCCAGCGCCTTTAATGCTCCGCTGGTTTCGACGATGGCGTCGCGCGCGCCCTGTGCTTCAAAGTGATTGTTCGCTTCTCGAAAGCTCAGTCCGGTGAGTTTATTCAGTTTATCAATCGTCTTTCCGGGAAAATCGGGATGCATGTTGATACCGGTGCCTACTGCGGTGCCTCCTAACGCCAGTTCCGAAAGATGGTCCTCGCAGTTTTCCAGCCGCCCAATGCCGTGTTTGATCATGGAAGCATAACCGCTGAATTCCTGACCCAGGCGCACCGGTGTAGCGTCCTGAAGATGGGTTCTGCCGATTTTCAGGACTCGATCGAAATCCTCTGCTTTCCGGCTCAGCGTTCGTTGTAGTTTTTCCAGCGTTGGAATTAGTTTCCCTTCGATCTGATCCAGCGTCGCTATGTGCATGCAGCTGGGAATCACGTCGTTGCTGGACTGGCAGATATTGACGTGATCGTTGGGGTGCACCGGTTTCATGTCGCCGATTTTTCCCCCCAGCAATTCATTGGCTCGATTGGCGATGACCTCATTGGCATTCATATTAGTCGAAGTACCTGACCCGGTCTGGAAGATATCCAAGACGAAATGCTCATCCCAATTGCCATCGACGACCTCTCGGGCGGCTTTGATAATCGCCTCGCTCAGTTTGGCGTCCAGTAACCTTAGTTCTGCATTGGTTTCAGCCGCCGCCAACTTGATCAATCCCAATGCGCGCAGAAAACTGCGGGGAAACCTGATCCCGCTTATCGGGAAATTCTCGACGGCTCGCTGAGTGGAAGCACCCCAATAAGCGCCTGCTTCCACCTTCATGTCACCCATCGAGTCCCGCTCGATCCTGTATTTTCTGGAGGTGCTCATATCGCATCCTCAAGGTTGATTAAACGTGATTGCGCAGCATCAATTCTGCCGGATGCGGATTCAGGTAGACCTGTTCTCGCAGATACGGCTGTTCGTATTTTCGCACGTAATGATTAAGCAGAGTCAAAGGCGCCATCAACGGAACGTAGCTCTGATGATAATTGGCGATGATTTCCAGCAATTCTTGTTTCTCATCCCCGGAAAGTTGCTGTTTAAAGTAACCCATCATGTGCATTAAAACGTTCGTGTTTTTCTTGATTGTCGTCCGTAATTTCAGCGCCTCAGTCATCAGGACCAAATACTTATTGTGAGCAGTTTTATGACCGGTCTGTTTCATCTGAGCGACCAGATTGCCCATCTCTCTCAGAAGTTGTTGGCTGTGCGACATGAAGAGCAGTTTGTGCCTGCTATGGAAATCGACCAGCCCTGCCGAACTGATACCGGCTTTGGTGTAATCTCTCCAGCGCTTTAGCGTAAAAACGCGCTCGATGAAATTCTCCCGAATGCTCGGATCATGTAAACGACCCTCATCTTCAACGGGCAGCAGCGGGTTATGTTTCATGAATATATCAGCGAAAATACCCCGTCCCTCCTTTAGCGGAATACCTTTATCCGGGTACACCTTGACTCTCTCAATGCCGCTGCTGGGAGATTTCGATTTAAAGATAAAACCACACAGCTCTTCGCTTGACATTCCTTTAACCCTATCATTAGCCCAGTCAACCATCTTCTCTGTGTGATCAACCTGGGTTCGGACTGTCATCAGGCGAAGGTTTTGAGGATCTCCAACCAATCGCATCGCCTCACGCGGCACCGGCAAACCGCATTCAACTTCAGGGCAGATCGGCAGAAATTCAACGTATCGACCCAGCGTGTCCTTGATAAAATGGTCAAGTTTATGCCCACCGTCGTAGCGCACTTGTTCGCCTAACAGGCAGGAACTGATGCCTAATTTAAATTTTTCTTCCACGGTTTAACCTCAATGCCCGGATCGTGCGGCGGATTTTGAGAAAACGATCTTCCCACCGACAAAGGTGTAAAGAACTTCAATCGATGGAATTTGTGTAGATGCGACCTTGAAGACGTCTTGATCCAAGATTGTAAAATCCGCTAATTTACCCACTTTGATCGATCCCCGTCGCTGTTCAGCAAATTCCGCCTGGGCGGCATCCAGAGTGTATCCACGAATCGCCTGATCGAGAGTCATCCGTTCTTCCGGATACCAACCACCTTTGGGATTTCCCTGCAGATCCTGCCGAGTCACTGCCGCGTAAATACCCAGCAACGGGTTTGGCGATTCCACCGGAAAGTCAGAACCGCAGGCGATACGATTCCCCCGATCAAGTAAACTGCGCCAGGCATAAGCCCCCCTGATGCGCCGTGAACCCAGCCGTTTTTCAGCCCAAGACATATCCGACGTGGCGTGGATGGGCTGCATGGCAGGTATGATTCCCAGCGTCTTAAACCGTGCCATATCTTCCGGAGCGACCACCTGACAATGTTCAATTCGCAGCCGGAGATCCTGCCCAGGGTAAGCTGACTGCGCTTTTTCGTAGACGTCCAGGACTTGATGATTGGCTGCGTCGCCGATGGCATGTGTGCAGACCTGGAATCCATGCTTAATAGCCGTCTCAGTCATCAGCTGGAGCTGTTCTGGCGGTGTCACCATGAGACCTCGATTGCCGGGGTCATCCGAATAGGGTTCAAGCAGAAAGGCCCCACGTGAACCCAGCGCTCCATCGGCATAAAGCTTGATGGAACGAATCGTCAGATAGCCCTGGGGGTCTACGCGGACGCCGAGCTTATACTGCTCTTCGAGAAATTCCTCATCGTCCACGCTCAGTATCGCATTGACTCTCAGAGTTAGCTTGTGATCCTTAAGCAGCTTTTCATAAATCGTAAGTTTGGCGGAATCGACTCCGGCATCATGCACTCCCACCAATCCAAATCGATTGCATTCGGTCATGGCGGTTTTTGCCCAGCCTGACAGTTCATCTTGACTGGGCACGGGCAGGTGCATCTCGATCAGATTGATGGCATTGTCGATAAAGACGCCGGTGGGGTTACCCGACTCATCACAGATAATTTTTCCACCTTCCGCATCAGGCGTCTTCGAACTGATATCGCAGAGCTTAAGGGCAGTCTGGTTGATCCAAACGGCATGACCGTCTACACGGCGCAGGTAAACTGGATTGGCTTCACTGCCGCGCAGATCCTGCCAGGATGGAAATCCAACCTTCTCCCAATCATTCTGATCCCAACCTCTACCGGAGATCCAAACTCCAGGTTTGGTTTGGCTCTGTTTTTTTAGAACCAGTTCCCTGATCTGCAGGGCGGACGATGTGCCGGTCAGATCAAGTTCACTTAGAGACCGTCCCAATGAGATCAAATGGGCGTGTGAGTCAATCAAACCGGGCAATACGCAGCCACCGGAAACTTCCAAGAGCTTCGTGCTGGCGTCCCGGTACCGGAGCGCTTCCGACGCTTTGCCCGCAAAAACAATCGTTCCCTGGTATATTACAACGGCTTCCACCTGCGGTTGCTCGGCTTCCAGGGTATAAATCGTCCCGCCGGTGATGATTAAATCAGCAGGAGGTGCGCTGTATGAAATTCCGGTTAAGGATATCAAGGAGAGGAGCATGATGCAATTTTTGATTGAATGAATCATATACAACTTCCACCGCCGGTGAGTAGCCGAAGAGATCAATTCGCCACGGTTTGCCCACTCGTGATAAAAATACGTAAAACTACGTCGAATGTCAAGCGATATAATCAGCCACCTGTGTTGATTCTTAAAAAAATCTAAACCGCCAATTCCTGTTCAGCGTTTTTTTTTACCCCTCGGAAAAGGTAGACCAGCTTACGCGGCAAAATATGCCGCTTCAGTCAAATTCGTTTTGATTTGTTCGTCCTATCTACTTAATATACAAACACTAATGAATTGCCAGCCCCCCATTTTCGACTGGCACGTGCTTTGCTTTTTGCCGGAGTGACCAAGGGCGTGAGCTCGTTTGGCGCATTCAAAACACGCAAATCAATCTGCGGGGTCATCATGGAGCCGAAAATCAGTGTCTGCATTCCACATTACAACGGCAGGGACGTTATTTCCCGGTGTCTGCGCAGTATCTTTACGCAAACTGTCTTCAACCCGGCTGACGTCGAAATCGTCGTGGTGGACGACTGTTCAACCGATGGTTCCTTTGATGTTTTACAGGAATATGCCCGGGACAAGGTCATTAAGCTGCTGCGCAACGAAACCAGATTGGGCTTGACCTCAAATTGGAATCGAGCCCTGCGGGAAGGCAGGGGCGAGGTGGTCTGTCTGCTGCATCAGGATGACTGGTATGATCAGCACACTCTATCTACAGTCATTGCCCTCTTCCAACAGCATTACGATCTCGCCATGGCGTCCTTCGGACAGGTCCATCATCCCGCTGACGGCAGTCCCAGCAAAGAGGCTCCCCGGCTGCAGATCGGCTTGTTCCCCGGATTAAAATATTTCCAGCTCAACATGAATCTGCAGGATACCCCTGCTCCCAGCACAGCGTTTTTCCGGCGGAGTTATCTTTCAGCCTTGGACGTATACTACGACCCGCAATATCTGTTCTGTTCTGAGTTGGATCTCTATTTACGACTTTCATTAATGTACCAGGAAGCAAAATTTGCCCATGATTCAGCGAATCTGGTGCAGCGTGGCCTGAGCGCTGAACGGTTTTCAGTTCGGCACCCCGGCTATCGGATTCTGGACTTCTGCAGAATTCTAAAAACGTACTTACCCCTCCTCAATAAAGATGGTGATGGTGAAATCACTTTAGACGCGGCTCGCCGACAGATTGTAGCGGATGTGAAAGCGATGGTGAAATTGGGGGATATGTCCCAGTTGAAGATGGTAATGGAGAACAGCGATTTCCAAAATTGGATACGGAGCGAGCCGCGCCACGAAGTGATGATTATGCAAACACTTCAGGAAATTATAAATTCCTCTCCCGGAGTTAAGGTCATGCGTAAATTGGATCTTCGCCCCCTCCCCGAAAAGCCTAGAGAGTCCGACCAGGTGAAAATCAACCAGCGCTCTCGATACGTTTCCGACGTCCTTTTTACGCCCGTACTGATCGTCGGTTTCCATCATGCTGGAACCCGGTTGATTTCTCAATTCCTGCAGGATATGGGTGTATTTCAGGTCGTGGATCGCCAGACTTCCATATGGGGATATATCCAGGATTTAAATACTGAAATTCTGCCGGGTTGGAATGATCCCCAAGCGCTCCGCAGCTTCGATCATCACGAAGGATCCTTTAAAATTTCCCCGCTGCAAATCGCCGATCTCTTAGTCAAGAAGGGCTATCACGGCAATACTCTATGGGGACACAGTGACCCACGCACTTGCGCCACCCTCGACGCCTGGCTTGAAGCGTTCCCTTCAGCGAGTGTAGTCCATATCATGCGTGATCCGCTGGACGTTCTTGGAACCCTGCCTGAAGATTATGCCAAATTTACGCCGGGAAACCACCTGCCGCAGGAAGACCTGCCCTTCTGGGCTGATCTGTGGATGGCATATTTGGAACGCATTCTCGCCGCGGCTCCAGGAGCGGAAAAATTTATCGAGCTTCGCTTTGAAGATCTCTGCCTCCAACCCAGGCTTGAGATGCTGCGGTTGGCTCACGATCTGGGGCTTCCCGACAATAATTCTGTGAAGTTGGATGGTATCAAATCCGGCAAGATTGGAATTCATGCGAAATGGATCGAAGAGGGACGCTTGGATCCCACAGACGTCGAACTTCTAAAAGTCGTGCTTGGCGACTATCGCCAACGCTACGGGTATGGGATTTCTACAGCACATCGCGCCAAAAGAAGAGCCGCTCAGGAAACAACACCCGAGTCCGAATCAGTTCCGGCAATATAAATCTTTGAAGCAGACTTGAAAGCCAAAAAAGTTTTCGTTATCGCCGAAATGGCATGTTCCCACGAAGGGAATACCGATCTCGCCGGAAAGATTATCGATGGCGCGGGAAAAGCAGGAGCGAATGCCATCCAGTTCCAGATCTTCAAGCAGATCGAACGAGCAGTTCCCCGACATCCCGACTATGAACTCCTGGGTCGTCTGGAATTGTCGCCGGACCAATGGTCTGATCTGGCTGCTTACGTTCGCAACAATTATCCCTCGCTCCAGATTATCGCCTGCGTCTATGAACCCGGCAGCGTTGACCTCTGCGAAAGAATCGGCGTGGATGCCTATAAATTGCATTCTGCCGATCTTTCCAATCCATATCTGATTCGCTATGTTGCCGGAACCGGCAAACGCATCGATCTATCCGTCGGAGCGTCCACCATCGAAGAAATAACGAGAGCCGTCGAGTGTATTCGGATGGCTTCCGATTCGGAAATTTGGATGATGTACGGCATTCAGACCTTCCCGACACCGGTCTCAGAAATCCATCTGAGCTATATGATGAAGTTGAGAGAACTGTTTGAGTTACCAATCGGCTATCAGGATCACAGCGACGGAGCAAGTGAAGCTGCTTTTTGGCTGCCGGCGGCTGCAGTGGGGATGGGTGTGGACGTCATAGAAAAACACATTACCCATAACCGGTTGCTGCATGGCGTCGATTATCAGGCGGCATTAAATCCTGATGAGTTCTGCAGGTTTGTCGACATGGTCCGCCAGCTTGAAGCAGCAAAAGGTATTTCAGTGCCTAAGACATTCACCGCTGAAGAAATGAAATACCGCAAATATGCCAAGAAAAGCATCGTTGCGACGGCTGATCTGCATGATGATCATCCGCTTTCAGAAGATGACATGAAGTACATGTTTGCAGAAAGACAAGGTTTACAGCCCGATCAGTCGTCGAAGTTGATCGGCAGGATCTTACGTCGAAACATCGAAAAGCACGATATTATCGAAGAAGGCGATTGCCTATGAGAACCGCCATTCTGATCACCGCGCGCTTGAAATCCACGCGCTTGGAACAGAAAGCCCTGAAAACCATTCTGGGGCGATCGATGATTTGCCACCAGATTGACCGCTTGAAGTTGGCAGCCAAACCCGAACGAATCATCCTCTGTACGTCTCCTCTGCAACAAGATGATCCGCTGGTGGAGATAGCCGTAAATGAAGGCATCGATTACTTCCGCGGCCATCCCGATGACGTACTTTTACGACTGACCAATGCCGCGGAATATTATCACCTGGATAACGTGGTCAATGTTACCGCCGACAATCCCTTCGTTGACCCAGTTTATATCGATCGCCTTCTGGATTTTCTGCAGGAGAGTCAGTACGATTTCGCCATGACGGAAGGCTTGCCTCTGGGCACATTCGGTTGGGCGCTTTCATACCCTGCCATGCGACGCGCCTGCGAGATCAAGGCGGAAACTGACACAGAGGTCTGGGGACCCTATTTCACCCAGACCGGCTTGTTCCATTGGGGTATTTTGCTGGCGGATGCATCAGACAGTTGGCCAGAACTCCGCCTGACTGTGGATACACCCGAAGACTTCGATCTGGTCAATCGTATTTTTCAGGAACTCGGCGTAACCGGTCAGATATTCTCTTTACGCTCGATCATTAGCCTGTGCAAGAACAGACCGGATTGGGTTGCCATCAACTCCTCTATCAAGCAGAAGAAGCCGGTTCCCATCAAATTGAAGCAGGAAGTCCAACGGTTGCTGGCATTCGACGGCGGTAAAAACCTGGGGGAAAATTCATGAACGAGTTCCGTCTCGGCAGCCGCTTGATCGGTGACGATCATCCTCCCCTCGTCATCGCTGAGGTCGGCATCAACCATGAGGGTGATTTCGATAAAGCCATCGCGCTGGTGGATGCAGCCATCAACGCCGGATCTGAATGCGTCAAATTCCAGTGTCACATCACCTCAGCCGAGATGATTCCCACTGACATGAAACCCGGTGATATCAGCGATGAACGCCTCTGGGACATCATCGAGCGCTGCGAACTATCCGAAGAAGAAGAGATTGCCGTCAAGCGTTACTGCGATCAGAGCGGCATTATCTATCTCTCGACTCCCTTTTCGCGTGAAGCCGCGGATCGACTCGAAGCCATGGGTGTCATTGGATACAAAATCGGATCCGGTGAAGCGAATAACCTGCCGCTGATCGAACACATTGCCCGGAAAGGCAAACCGATCATCCTGTCAACCGGCATGAACGACCTGGATTCGATTCGCCCTTCGGTGGAACTAATCAAGAACGCCGGATGCCCCTTGATGCTCATGCACTGCACCTCAGCTTATCCGACTCCCTATGAACACGTGCGTTTGGGCGCGATTGCAGAGCTTAAACAAGCTTTCGACGTTCCAGTGGGTCTCAGCGACCATTCTATTGGGATTTATACTTGTTTGGGTGCCGTCGCCCTTGGTGCGGCGGCTCTGGAAAAGCATTTCACCATTTCAAAGCAATGGCCCGGTCCCGATATATCTCTCTCCATCGAACCACATGAGCTAAAAATGCTGGTCGACGGTTCTCGGGCGGTGTATCATGCTCGAGGAGGCAGTAAGAATATCCTGCCGTTGGAACAGCCGGTGATCGATTTCGCATATGCGACGGTCGTTTCGATTGCTCCGATACAAAAAGGCGAGCTTTTCACCGAAGCAAATACATGGGTGAAACGTCCCGGCACAGGTCCAATCCCAGCCAGACATTTGACGCAGGTATTGGGTCGGAGAGCCCTTGCTGATATTCAACCCAATCGTCACATCCAGCCCAATGAAATTGAGGAGTTCTCTTGCTGCCTCTGATTGTTATAACGGGCGCGACCGGTTTCATCGGCTCTCGCCTGCTGCATCGCCTGATCATGGAAGGATACAATGCCATCGGTTTGTCACGGCGATCTGATGAACGTAAACGCCAGATATTTCGCATCGAAGATTACGCGGATTACAATCCATCCAAGAATGCCATCCTGGTTCATCTTGCCCAAACCCGTGACGTACGCCGCGCCGAAGAAAAAGGACAGTCCCACATTGACGAGACGGTAGCTTTGTGCAAGGCTCTACAAGAAAAACCCTGGATGCACCTCATCTATGCATCTTCTGCAGAAATTTACGGCGACCAGGTTCCCGCGGCTCGGTGTACATGTGAACCGGTTGCTCCGCAAAGTGCCTATGGCACCGTGCGACAGCAGTGCGAAAAACTGATTCTCGAGAAGAACGGTACAGTATTGCGTTTGGCGAACGTATACGGTTCCGGTATGGCTGATAATAACGTCCTGTCGGTTATACTGTCACAAATACCCGGAGCTGGACCTTTGCGGGTTAACGATTCTGCGCCGGTGCGCGATTTCATCTGGATTGAAGACGTTATCTCTGCCTTTATGAGCGCCATCGAACTCAGACGACCGGGAATTTTCAATATCGGCAGCGGCAGAGGCGCTTCCATTGCTGATCTGGCGGAATACGCGTTGAAACTCGCCGGTCAGGAGCATCGACCGGTGCAGGATGTCAGAGCATCCGGTAAACCCTCACATCTGGTGCTTGACATTGAAGAGACGCGCCAGGCTTTGAATTGGACTCCAACGGTTACTATCGAGAAGGGTATAAGCAAGTTGATGGGAATTAATTCATGAACAAGCGCGTCATTGCCGTTTTTACTGGTAACCGGGCCGAGTATGGTTTGCAATATCCCATCCTCAAAGCGATTCAGGCGCATCCCGATCTGGATTATCGTCTGATCGTATCCGGCGCTCACTTGGAAAAGGATTTTGGACAGACAATCCGGGAAATCGAAGCTGACGGTTTTGAAATTCACGCTGAAGTGAAGATTGATCTTGCTGAAGATACCTTGTTGGCGACTGCCGGTGCCATCGGTTCGGGCGTGCTTTCCATGAGTCAAGCGCTGAACCGGCTGCAGCCGGATTTTCTGATTGTGTACGCAGATCGCTTTGAAGGATTCGCCGCCGTCATCGCCGGCACTCAGATGAATGTGCCAACAGCGCACGTTGAGGGTGGAGACGTCACCGAGGGAGGCGCGCTGGACGATTCGGTTCGTCATGCCATGAGCAAACTGGCTCACCTGCATTTTACCACAAATCAGCAAGCCAGCAACCGGCTGCTGGCCATGGGAGAAGAACCCTGGCGAGTGCATACGGTAGGATTTCCAGCCATCGACCTCATTAAGCGGGGTTTGTTCGCCAAACCCGCTGAAATCGTAGACCGATTGAAACTCGATCTGACCAGGCCGGTTGTCATTTTCACTCAGCATTCCGTCACCACGCAATTTGAACAATCTGCCGCTCAGCTATTGCCGGCGTTGCAGGCGCTGCGCCAATTGTCCACTGAAGGGGTCCAGATCATTCTGACTTACCCAAATAATGACGCCGGCGGCAGGCGAATTATTGATCAGCTTCATGCGTTTATTGAACCAGGGCTGCCAAATGTTCAACTGCACCATTCTCTGGGTCGACACCTGTACCATGGTTTGTTGGCGCTGGCGAAAGACAGCGGCTGCCGAGTGGCATGTGTGGGGAATTCATCTTCGGGTATAAAGGAAACACCTGCGTTCGGTTGTCCGACCGTGAACGTCGGCAGCCGCCAGGCAGGCCGGTTGCGGGGGAGCAACGTCATCGACGCCGGATATGATTCGGATGAAATTTATTCGGCAGTGCAGCGCTGCCTGCAGGATCAGGAATTTCGATCTATCTGCCAGAGGCGTGTAAATCCCTATGGAATTGGGGACGCCGGGGAAAAAATTGCCGCGCGTCTGGCGGAAATCCCGCTGGACTTGCCGAAACTTCTGACTAAGAAGATGACACTGCTGGGTGAGTCCCGCGAAGGTTGGTTCCGTTAACAATAAATGACAACAATGTCCAATCACGCTCTTCAAAGCAAGAAAATTCTGATCACTGGAGCCGATGGCTTCATCGGCAGCCACCTGGTGGAAACGCTGGTGTCCTTGGGAGCCGACGTCCGCGCCTTTGTCTACTATAATTCCTGGAATAGCATCGGTTGGCTGAGTGACGTTAATCCTGATATCCAGTCAGTTGTCCAGATTTTTCCGGGGGATATTCGCGATTCAGGTCGGGTGCAGCAGGCAGTTTGTGACAATGATTTCGTCTTTCACCTTTCCAGCCTGATCGGGATTCCCTATAGCTACCATGCTCCCCGTTCATACGTCGAAACCAACGTCCTCGGAGCCCTCAACGTTCTGGAAGCCTGCCGAGCTTCAAAAAAACTGGAGCGGCTGATTCATACCTCAACCTCGGAAGTATACGGTTCAGCTCAGCAGGTTCCCATATCTGAAAATCATCCACTGGTGGGGCAGTCGCCTTACTCGGCTTCCAAGATTGCCGCGGATCAACTGGCGGAGAGTTTCCATCGATCCTTCAACCTGCCCGTGGTAATTGCCCGACCCTTCAACACCTTTGGACCTCGCCAGACTGCCCGTGCGGTGATTCCCACCATTGCCAGTCAGTTGCTTTCCAAGTGCAGCGTCCTGAAATTGGGCGCTCGCACTCCGACCCGTGATTTCAACTATGTTCAAGATACCGTGGACGCGATGATCGCTCTCGCCTGCTGTCCGCAGGCGGAGGGGAAGGTGGTAAATATCGGCAGCGGGCGGGAATGGTCCATCGAACAGACCGCTGAAATGCTCATGTCGATCTGCGATTATCATCCCAATATTTCTTGCGACGAAGAGAGGCTGCGGCCGGAACAGAGTGAAGTCAACCGCCTTTTAGCCGACAACCGGCTGATTTTAGAGTTGACAGGCTGGGAGCCGAAGATAACATTTGAAGATGGATTGAGAAATACCGTTGAATGGATATATCGTAATTTGCGCCATTTCAATGTGAATCAGTACATGCTGTGATGTACCAAAGCAAGGAGGAAGAGAAAACGGATTGTTTACGATTTTAAAGACCTGAGTCAAAGGGTGAAATAACAGAATTCGCTCGATGAACGATGACCTGGAAAAATATCTGGCGCCGCCCGACGCCTCCATCCGCAGCGTGATGGCTTGCATTGATCGCAATACCAAGGGTATCGCGCTGATCGTCGATCAGGAACGCCGCTTGATTGGAACCATCACGGATGGCGACGTCCGGCGAGCCATTCTGACCGGAGTCAACCTTGATGCGTCGGTCTCAGGTCTGTTGGACGCAAAATCTGATCTACGTTATCGACGTCCAATTACAGCCGATTATGACGCCAGTACGGATGAGTTGTTTAAAGTAATGCATCAACACCGGATTCGCCAACTTCCCATACTGGATTCGCAGCAGCATGTCCTGGATCTGGTGACCATCGACGACCTGTTACCCGAAAATGGTCTGCCTTTACAGGCAGTCATCATGGCAGGCGGCTTCGGAACCCGCCTGCATCCTCTGACGGAAGATCTACCCAAACCCATGCTGCCCGTCGGTGACCGGCCGTTGCTGCAGCGCACCATAGAACATCTACGTGACGCCGGGATAAGGAAAGTCCAAGTTTCGACTCATTATCTGCAGGAAAAGATCACCGATTATTTTGGGGACGGCAAGGCTTTTGGCGTCGAACTGAACTACCTTTTCGAGGATCATCCCATGGGCACTGCCGGAGCTTTGGGGTTGATGGATAAAATCGACGAGCCCTTGCTGGTAATTAACGGGGATATTCTTACGCAGATTGATTACCGAGCCATGCTCGATTTTCACTTGCAGAATTTCGCAGACATGACCGTTGCCGTAAGACAGTATGAATTTAAGGTTCCTTACGGCGTTGTCGAAACCGAAGGCGTTAGGGTGACGCGTATCCTGGAAAAACCAGTCGTCAAGAATTTCGTCAATGCCGGTATCTACCTGCTGAGTCCGGAAGTTCAGAAGTGCATCCCTGATACTGCGCATTATGACATGCCTGAATTAATTGGGTATCTCATCTCGCAGGGAAATTTGGTGATTTCCTTCCCCGTGCGAGAGTACTGGATAGATATCGGAGAATTCAAGGAATATCGCCAGGCTCAGACAGACGTCGACACTGGCAAATTTGATCAGTATCAAGAAGCTGATACCCAAATGCAGGGGGCACATCCATGACCGCCCATCCGGATAAAAAACATCAACCCAGGTTGATCTATCTCCACCTGCTGCGCACAGCAGGTTCAAGCCTCTGCGCCATGATTCGGCGCCAGTACGGTCTCTCAGCGGTGCTCGAATTCAACTCCGTCAAAGACGCTCAGAATAAACTGTCCGTTTTAAGTGCTCAGCCGGACGCGGAGAGTGAGAACATTGACGCCCTGATAGGGCTGTTCAACTTTGAACAGCGCCTCGACTTGCCCAATACCGATTCCTATATAACCATGCTCCGCAATCCGATCGATCGGATTGTATCCAGCTATTATTATATCATCAACCGCCCTGAACATGAACTCCATCACCGTGTGACCCAAAACCGGATGAGCCTGATGGAATTCGTCCAAAGCGGAATTTCCCCAAACCTTGATAATCATCAGACCCGATTTCTTTCCGGGATACGCAACATTGGTTATGGTAAATATTCATCGGAAGCCGTCGCCATCGCCAAGTCGAACCTGCAGGGACACTTCACACTGGTCGGGCTCACCGAAAAATTCGATGAAACCGCCATCTTGTTAAAGCGATGCTTTAATTGGATGACACCCTTTTACGGTCGTGAAAAAGTCAATCAAAAGGATTGCGGCGACCAATCCCTGCCCACCGGTGATCTGGCTTTTCTGCAGGAATTTTCGCGCATGGATATTGAACTCTATGAATGTGCATCTGCTCTTTTTGATAAACAGGTCGAACGACAGGGCGATTCATTTGAAGTAGAACTTGAATCTTACCGCCAAATGAACCGATTTAGTCTGCCTTATCTTAAATATTTCGACGATGAGGAGTCTTTCGATCGCGTCGAAGTTCTGCTGGCGGTGGATACCATATTAAACTTGATCGAAGAAAGACAAATCGAAACAGCCGAAAGGGTGTTGAAATATGCTCTGGGCAACTATCCCGATGCACCTGATTTGCACAGCCTGAGAGCGGTTATCATGTTCCGGATGGGGCAGGTTGCCGAAGCGAGGGCGATGCTATTAGCTTTCACCACCCGCTGGCCCTCGCATCCTGGAGCCCATTTCCATCTCGGGAACTTGCTGAAAGAGGTCGGTGAGGAAGATCGATCTCTGAACAGTTACTTGAAAGCCTTGCAAATTGACCCAAACCATAAACGCACCGTCATCAGTTTCGGCAGAGCCTTGATGCAGTCACGAAGATGGCAGGATGCCCGCACAATTTACTCATTTTATCTGAAAAACAATCCGCGTGATGAGGAGATAAGATGTCTGTTGGACAATCTGAGCGAAGGAAACCAGCGCTGAACTCAAATTCAGTGATCCAGTACCTCGAATCGAAAGCTGAAACCGCAAGGAGTCGGTTGGCGTCAGGGCAAAACCTGACGATACAGGATTTAAGAACCGCACTGGACACACTTCTGGCGGTGCGAGACTTCCGCATACTGAACATTATTTTCAGGCAGCTTCCACCGGCTGCGCTAAAACAACCTGACATCGCCTTCGTACTCCTGAAGTTCCTTTTCCTCAGCGGCAACCACAAGCAGGCTTTGTGCATCATTGAAGATATCGAGAATCAGCACCCTGATTATCGAGACGAAAAATATCTGAAACTCACCCAGCGCATCAAACAATATCCACCCTATCTCTCTGCCTTGCCCACACCCCAAATACTCGACTATAGCTTCGACGTCGTGGACAGCCATTACAGCATGAAAATGGCGATCCACTGCCCGGCATGCGATACCGAGTATCTGGAAGTAATCGGCTGGGGGATGATGGTGCTTCGCCCCAGCAGTTGTCCTTACTGTCTCTCTCCCAGGTTGTTGAGTCCGGACTTTCTGATTTCCGTCCTGCAAAAATGGCATCGCCACGACGGCGAGTCAGGATTCCGCCGCATCGATGAGGAAATCCACAATCTGGTTGCAGGATGGCACCAAAGCCAAGAGTACCCTGAAGAAGGGTTATATCGTGACATCAATCTTGGCGACCTGCTTGCGCTGCCCATTCAAAGAATGTTGGTCAGAAATATGTATATCGAACACCATGTTCAGACGGCGAGGAATCAGTCATGAAGAAACGAATCCTGTTCTGTACTCAGTGGGTGGACCGTTATCGTTCACTGATCCGAGCGCTGTTGGCTACAGATAAATTTGATCTTTACTGCGAAGAGAATCTGGTCGCCAGATATGGTGAAACACATCCCAACCTGCACAGCTATCAACCACTGATTCCATCTGCAGATGGCGCGCGCTATGAACGGGAGGCGGAGTCGCGCCTGGAACCGATGCTGCAAGTCTTAAGACAGCAGCTCCAGACAGGCATCAGCAATTTCGAACAATTCAAATGCTTGGAAGATACACAGCTCATGAGCAGGCAGTTGAAGGAATCGTTGATGCAAACCCTGTATATGATCGATGCTTTCGATCAAATCGTCGATACAGTCAAACTTGATCTTTTAATAACGGATGGTCCGGGTATCCGACAGCAGGCCTGGGTGGCGGCGGCTAAAAAGCGTAACGTCCCCTCGCTGGAGATCTATCATGGAATGATCCACGTCAAGCCGGAACTCGTGCCCGGTAGAATTGATCAAGCGGACTTTATGGCTATGGGGTCAGCATTGGTCAAGGACGTCTATGTCCAATTGGGGATGCCTCCGAACTCTTTGCGTGTAACGGGTTTACCGGCTGATCCCTCAATCCAGTTCAGCAAGGACGATGCGAAAAAAATATTAGCGGAGAAGTACGGTCTGGATCCGGATAAAAGAATTGCCTTGTTATACACAGCTTATGATTCCGGTGATACCTTCGAGTTTCTCCACGATCTGACCACAGGTTATCAGGTTGACATACTTCGTCAAAGTCTGCACGCCGTACAACAATACAACCGGAATCATGCAGAGAGCTTGCAACTGATCATTAAAAGGCATCCTACCCTCGCTTCATCCGGATGGGACGACGAGCGCGCCTATCACTACTATGCTGATCAAGCAGGACAGAAAATATTCACTGTCAATCCTTATGAGACCAACCCGCTTCTCTTAGCAGCAGCAGACGTCGCTCTGGTGGTGAAGTTCAGCAGCACCATTTCTGAAGCGATAAACGCAAATCTTCCTGTGATTATCTGGCCTGTATCCCGCGCCTGGCTCCATGATGACCTGTTGAACTCCAGTGTTATAGTGCCGGTTGATGACCAGAAATCGCTCGACCAAGCTTTGGAAAAATGCCTCGAGGATGGTCAGTTCCTCCAGTTGCTGGGAACGAACCGACAAAACTACCTGCAGAAATACCCACATGTAGACGTGACCAAGGCGACTCCCAATATTGTCAATTTCATCACCGACGTCACGGAATTAGAGGAAGTCCACCATAAAGCCAGAGCATGCCTGATCCACAAGCGCCGACCCGGAATTGAATTGGTTTCAGAAGCCACGGTCTAAAAAATCTCAAGTTGTATCAGGGTACTGGATCTATATCATGACGTCTTCCTCTACCGCACCTCCAATAAAAATTCTACACATCACTGACCAACTCTCCAAAGGTGGAGCCGGGCGAGCCTTGATAGGCTTAGCCAAGTACTCGGCACGTCTAAGCAGCTTTCAGCATGAATGCATTTCCATCAAGCCGCTTTTTGATGGAGTTGTATCCGAGAATGTCACCGAAGGGCTGAAAGTGTACGTTGCGCCCACTTCCGCCCAAATGCGCTCCCTGATCGCAGCAGCAGATATTGTGCAATGGCACTGGTGGCAGGAAATTACCCTGATGAAATCGGATTTTCCCACCAAGCCCATCATGGTCTGGTGTGCGGTTTCGGGTGAGTACTCGCCGAATGAACTTCCCAGATCGGTCGTAAAATTCGCTGACTTGATGGTGGTCACCAACCCATTGACCTATGACTTGCCGGCGATCCGGTCCCTCCAAGAGGAAGAACGTCATCGCAAGGTTCGATTAATATTTGAGAGCGCTGACTTTGAAAGAATTCTGCCGATAGAAAAAATACCTCACGATACCTTCAACGTTGGCTGGGTAGGTACCATTTCTCCGGGAAAATTCCACCCCAGATATATTGAGATGTCCAATCAGATCAGAATTCCTAACGTTCAATTCATGATTTGTGGCGAAGGCTCACTGAAAGAAAAAGCCACCCGGGAGGCCCTGCAACTGGGTGCAGTGGATCGCTTTTGCTTTCTGGGTTATCAGAATGACATGCGCAATTTTTTCGGCGCGCTTGATGTTTACGGTTTTCCACTGGATGAGAAAACCTTCGCCGGTGGTGAACTGAATCTGCAGGAAGCTATGATTGCCGGGTTACCGATTGTGATTCTCCCTTACGGCGGTCCCAAGCGGATGATTCTGCACAACTACAACGGCTATATTGCCTACTCAGACCGAGAATACCGCGATTACATCGAATTTTTATTCCACCACCCGGAAGAGCGTGAAAGACTGGGAAAAAACGCGCATGATTACGCTTTGCACGAATTCGGAGCAGAAAATGCAGCCCGTAAATTCAATCAACTTTATCGGGAATTACTCGAATCAAAATCAGTTCCAATCGAAACTGCAGCGCCAATCGCGAAAAAAGATGCAGCTCCCAGAAATGAAGCATTAAAACAAGTAGTGTCGAAAGTCGAACCACCGAAGGCGGCGGCAAAAATTGATCAACCCCCTAAAACGGCTCTGGATGACTCCGAGATCAACCGCCTGCAAACACGTCTATATGAAAAAAAATCCGAAGTGAAGCAGACGGAAAGCGCGCCCACTCAACAGAGTGAATACGAAAAAGTCATCGATAAACGCACCCAGGACGACTATAAGGTCACCGCGATTGTATCGACGTATAATTCAGCCGACGTGATTGCCGGATGTCTGGATGATCTGGCGGAACAGACCCTTTACCAGCGGGGAGATTTGGAAATCGTCGTCATCGATAGCGCCTCTCCACAAAACGAATGGGAAATCATTAAAAATTTCGCCGACGAACATGAACATATCCTGGCGGTGCGCACCCGGCAGCGTGAAACCCTCTATGCCGCCTGGAATCGTGCCATCCGTCTTTCACATGGAGAGTACATCACCAATGCCAATGCTGATGACCGCCATAAGCGCAATGCGCTGGAAGTATTAGCTTTGGTGCTGAGTGATTACTCAGAAGTGGCAGTTGCCTACGGCGACGTTCTGAAAACTAATCGAGCGAACGAATCCTTCGAAGTCAATTCCGCTCGGTCAGCTTTTCGCTGGGGACCTTTCTCATTGGAAAAACTGGAGGATCATTGCTGCGTAGGTCCGCAGCCGATGTGGCAGCGTTCTCTGCATAATGAGATTGGCTTGTTCGATGAACGGTATAGCGCCGCCGCCGATTATGATTTCTGGCTGCGAGCCGCTCTTTATCATCCTCTGCATCACGTCAACCAGGTCCTGGGGCTCTACCTCGATAATCCCCAAAGCTTGGAACACCTCGATCTGACCAACCATTACGAACGAGTCGACGTTCTCAACCGCCATCATCTGCGCAAATCCGCGCCGCTGGAATCTCAACCGCTGGTGAGCATCATTATTCCCACGCTTGATCGTCCAAAGCAATTAAAGGATACCTTACGGAGTCTGCTGGATCAGACCTACAAGAACTGGGAAGCATTGGTGATCAACGACGGTGGGGCGGTGCTGAAGCTTGGAGAAGGTGGGGTACCTGCAGATGAACGCATACGAATTATCAATTTACCCGAAAATCATGAGAGAAGTTACTGCCGCAACTTCGGAATCAAAGAAGCATGCGGCAAATACGTTGCTTTTCTGGATGACGATGACGTCTTCTACCGTCACCATTTGGATCTGGCGGTGGGAGCTCTGGAAACGGACATTGCCGGTCGAAAAGTCTGGTACGGTAATTCTTGTGAAGCCACCGGAATCCTGGAAAACGACGGATTTAAGATAGCCCACACCAGGCTCGCTTACAGTGCTCCGTTTGATCGCAAACAATTATTGGTGAACAACTACATCCCCATTCTTGCGCTGGTGTTCAATCGTGAGGTCTTTTCAGGTCATCTGTTCAACGAAGAGATGAATCTGCTTGAGGATTACGACCTGTTGATTCGGTTATCCAGAAAATATCACTTCCTCCACCAAAACCTGGTAACCAATGAGTTTCGTACTTATAGTCTCAGGAGCGTTGAAGAATTAAATCGTCACCGCGCCCAATACGAGAAGCTTTATAAACGATACCGGGATCAGACGGAAGATGAATGGGAATTGCAGTGGGAACAGCGAAAGTACCTGCGTTCGATTGATTTCATTAAGTATGAAATTGGTCGTAAATTCCCGCCGTGCAGCATCATTCTCTCCGCCGAACAGTGCGATGAGAAGGCCTTGAAGCTGGTCGCAGAGATTCACCAGCGCACCATGTACCCCAACGCCGACATTTTGATTGTGCTCCCTTATAACCAATTGGACGCTGCCCGAAAATCGCCTTTGAAAAAGAACCTGCTGGTAAGCCGTCAGGGATCATCCTGGGCGCAGGCAATGAATGACGCAGCTCAAACGGTTGCGGGTGAGTGTCTGGTACTTTTGGATGGCGGCTGCCTGCCCAAATTCAATAACTGGCTCTTCGAACTCACCACAGCTCACGATCAACTCGGCGCAGGAGTCGTTGCCGGGATAGAGGTTTTAAGTCCCGAAAATACGCTGTTGGCCGATGCCTCGCTGGCGCTCGATAGAAACCTGAAGAAAGTAGTCAGGTTATATCCTGACTTTCCATACTATCATCCCCGGTTAAGCGACATTCGACCGGTGGATGCAGTTACCCCGGGTTTGGCGCTCATGTCCCGGGAAAAATTCCTGCAGTGCGGCGGATTTGATGCAGCCCTTTCGCCAACGGCAGCCTGGATTGATCTCTGCGCCAAATTGAGGTTAAAGCACGAGCTTGCTGTCATATTGAATCCATTTGCCCAAGTTATCAAAGTGCAGCAGACCACTTCGATCGACGTTAATCTACCAGGTCCCGAGCTCAACCTGCTGCAATCTCGCTGGGGCAGGCACTTCATGCGGACAGACCTGGAATGGTTCGTTCAGGATGGATTTTATCAGCTTGCCGGGGATTCAAAAGCTGCAGAACCTTCATTCACACATGCCTACGCCGAGATCATTACTTCTGCGCAGAATCTCATCAACCAAAATAGGCCTCTCGAAGCCTTTGTCGTTATGAATCCATTGCTGCGCATTTACCCAAATGATGAACGGGTCACCGTGATGATCAAGAGTTGCGCAGAACGAGCTAAAAAAGCAAACCTCATACCTGCCTGATAAACCAAAGGGCACTCTGGGAGTGCCCTTTGGTTTATCAGCCGTCATTGCCCTATTTCAACAGCGCCATTTTCCCCACCACCTGGCTTTTCCCCGCTTTCAACCGATAGAAGTAGATGCCGGACGGCAGATTTGTGCCATCAAAGTGGATGGTCTGGGCTCCGGCCATGTACCAGTTCATTTGATGGATTCCGATGCTGCTCCCCAGCAGATCAAACACCTCCAACTCGACCCATCCCGCAACCGGCAATTCAAACTGAATGGTTGTGGTAGGATTAAATGGATTTGGGTGAACTCCCAGCAATTTAAACTGATCCGGAGTATCTCCGTATTCCGGGTCGGTCACAGACGTAACGCCCCAGCTGAAATCACCGACGATGGGGACGTGATCTGAGGCAGTTAATGCGTCAGTCGGTAAAATTCCGTAAGCAGTAAGTGTATCGGGATCCATATCAGGCGTGTAGAGTACGTATTTGCTGCCGGTTTGCAGGACATAATCACTGTAGATCATCAAATCCAACCGCCCCGGCCAGAAAAGACTATTGTCATTGCCCCAGGTGAAGTAGAGAGGTGAATTGGTATGGCGAGGCAGCAGGTCGGAAAAATCACTGCCATCCCAATCAGGATCAAACGGCGATCCGAACTGCCCCTGGTAGATGATCTGACCGGTCAGCAGGGTGGTCAACTGCTGTGAATATCCCACAAAATTCATATCGCCAACAATGATGATCGGCGTATTCTCTTCGAGGGTAAGCAGTCCACCGGGCTCTTTGGCATCCCGAACAAAAGCCATGATAGCGTCAACCTCCCTTTGCCGATCAAGATTCTCTTGACCGGCTGGTAAGTGAGCCACGATGAACAGGAGCTGTTTATCGAAATCCGGATGCAGATCAATCAAAAAGGCGCCATTGCCGTCGTCATGGATGTTGAAGGTCGATAATATGGGGAAGCGGCTGACGCAGATGACGTCCGGTGAAACCTTCGCGGCGTTCCAGTTTTCTCCCGGCTGAGAAGGGAGCATGCTCTCGATCAGGTCGCGAGTTTGAATGGCGGTGTGGTTGTAAATTTCTTCAAAACCAATAATGTCCGGAGCAATAGCACTCAGCATGCGGTCAAATGCGGCTTGCTTTGATATAGTGAAAATTCCATCCTGAAGGACGTTGTAGGAGACTATCCGGAACTGGGTAGTGTCCTGCTTGAGCAGGGTGATACCCGGTAAAACTGGTGGCGGAGACTCATCAAAAGAATAGCTCACCGTCGTTCCCTGATCCGGGCAGCGATCCAGTCCGGGTCCATTGTCAACCAAGAGCAGTTTGATGGTAATATTGGGGAATAGCGGGTTCTGACCCACCGGATGAGCGTTCCGATCCAGAACCATTTCGAACTGCCCAGCTGAAACCGTGGGAGCGGTGATCAAACCCAAATTCTCATGATAAACGGTATATGGCGTCGATCCCACGCGAAAACTGCCCGATTTATTCCCGAATACCCAATTCAGTTCAGCTCCGATGCCGTTGATGGGAATACCTGTATTGGCGTTGTTATCAATATCCAGATAGAGTGTAACGGCGTTCGGTTCAGCCAGCAGCAGTTCAGCGCCTACTTCGATGCTGATGAACAGGTAACGTTCGTCATTGGCAACCCAGAGCCTGCCGAAATCCAGAGTCCCCGAAGCCTGGTCACCGATGGGATCGGAATAGATTGGATCGATGGTTTCCCAATCGGTGAAGAGTCCATCAAGATAGATCCGTGCCGACTCGGCTTGCGCCGTTGTAAGGCTTAAGATCAGACAGACCATCGCTGTCGAAATTTGCAGGACGAAATTCTTCAATGTAGCACCTTATTTTAACAGGATCATTTTCCCGGTTGCAGATTGCTGGTCTGTTTTCAGGCGGTACAGATAGACACCCGATGGTAGAGAGGATCCATCGAAATAAATCTCCTGACTGCCCGGCGTGCTGATATAGTTCGACCATGGGGTAAACGTCGATCCGGGTTCCAATTTGTTGCCTCTGACGTCGAACACATCGAATGACACCCAGCCCGCCTTCAACAATTCGAATGGTATTTTGGTCGTGGCGTTGAAGGGATTCGGAAAATTGCTTCCGAAGCTGTAAGTTGCCTTTTCCTCCGGGTCAATATCCGGAGTCTGATCAGCGCTGACGGAAGCAATGTTGATAGCCATGCTGCGGGCAACTCGATTGCGTGACGCATCCCGTACGATGACCTCAAGCAGGTAAGCTCCCGGAGGAAACCTGTCCAGGTCGAGAATTTGCAGGCTATCGGTCGGCTCGATGACCCGGTCGCCATCCGAATTGGTGATAATGTAGTAGAAATCTCGATTTGTGTTATTATTGGTCGAAAAGCAGGCCTGATCTCGTGAATAAAGGGTCTTTAGCACCAACGTGACATTGGTATTTTCAAAGTAGGTATCCAGCGGCATGTCCAGAGTAAAGCTGAATCTTTCGTACACCGCGGAATCCGGATTAGCAGCGCGATAGAGCTTAAAGCCAATATCCCTGATCGGAATCCGATACTGAAACCCAATTCCAGCGGCGTAATCACAACATTTGGCGATAATCTTCACCGGTCCTGAGAGATTCTGAGGATCCAGGTAGGTTCCGGCGGGTGTGCGGAAAGCAAAGGTCTGATTGCCGAGAGTGTTTTCTATAACCGGAGGGATGGTATCGGTCATGTTGGAAATATCACTTAAAGGGTTATCCACTGTCCACCAGTTTCCGTTCCAAAAACCGCTGATCACCGGACTGATGCGAACGAAGTGACAATGCGGGGAAAACGAGGTGGCGGGATAAAGCGCTCCGATCACGCTTCCGACAGGCACTGTATCTCCGACTGCATAGAGAAAGGAGTCATGGTTCAGATGAGCGTATAGATACCCTTCCGATGGATTACTGAACTTGCTGATGGCGATACGCCAATACTGATCGTCTCCGGTTGTCAGAATTGCTTTGACGATCCCGCGCTGCACCGCATATACGTCTGTTCCGGGAGACTCGAACATGTCCACACCCGGATGCAGATACAGATTCGACCACTCCTGGATCTGTGAATAGCCATTCTTCACCACCGATGGGAACGAGGTCGAATAGTAATGCAGTGGCGCGTGGATCGATTCGTGAGTATCCAATCCAGTTTGTTGAAAGTATTCCATTTGGTCGACAGAAACCCAATTTATCAAATCGGTGCTTTCGAACAGCTCGTAGTGTAAACTATTGAAAAGTATCACCTTTTCCACGATATACAATTTCTGCCCGTAGACTCGGGCTTCGAAAAATCGATTTTCCAGACGCCAGATTTGCGTCAACTTGTTATTCTTCAGCATATAGACGTCTGTGGACGTAAATATCAGCGCTTGATTTTTCCAGAACTGAAACTGCCTGACCTCCTGCTGAATGGGTATGACCATTCCCTGGTAAACAACCGATTTTGTTTCAGAGTCGAAGTAAATGGCATCGCCATTGTTGTCAACAGCGAAAAGAGTCGAAGCCGGATGGAGAACCTCTTGACCGTTCACCAGATCCAGGACTACCAGTGATTGTCCGTTAAAAAAGCCGGCGAAGTTTCCGTTTTCGGCGGTTCGCAGATTGATGATGGTTCGGTACGATTTCGTGAAAAATTCCCTGCCGGATTTATCGAAGAGATGCGCAGTCGCGGGCAGGCATTCCCCCGGAAAATCAAATTGCGCCCAACCGAACTGGTGGTTGATGGTCACACCATCCTGGCTCGCAACGGGCGTGCTATTATCATTGAGTATCTTTGGCTCTGCCGCGGTGACGATATGTCCGTAGCCGTTCAGCTTGACCGCCGCAGCATGACCGGAAATGGTTACTACAGTGAGGCTGATCAAAGCCGCAGTGATTCTAAAACCTTGGATCTTCATTCTGTCTCCTGCCCCTTGGAAGTATAATGATTCCCATAATTCTCTGGAATTAGAACAAATCAGACTTTCGATAGACAGTCGTGTCACTCCGGCTTAGCTTGCCCCATTGGGATCCAGAGTCAGACACGCCGTCAGATTCCCGACGCAGGCTGAAGCCTTTGCGGGAATGACGGCTTCTCTTACCCTGTGACGTAAGTCCAGTTACTTATGGGAATCGCTATAATGCGAATCAGTCTGGTTCCCAACCCGCCTGGATGGTCGACGTTGAAATCAAATACAGACGAAACGAACTCCACGTAATAAAAATGCGAAAATTACACCGTAAAAGCAATCGATTTTTTAGGTTTTCAATCAAGCGCCGCAGACCGACCGGTTTGCCATGATGTATTCCCCGTTAAAGTGGTTGCTTCAGCTTGATCCAGGTGATATATTGTGAAAAGATAATCCAACTGAATCATCAGATCAATTCAATGGAAATGAACCTCTCGGTCTGCGGTTTCAACCATAAAACCGCCACCCTGAATGATCGTGAACCGTTTCAGCTCGCCCGTTCGGAATTGCAGACGGCGACTGAACAATATCAACGTCTGACCGGCAGCCTGGAAGCGCTGGTATTGGCGACCTGTAACCGGGTTGAATTCTACCAGGTAGCAAAGAGTAAATCCGATGAAATCAATAACGTTATAAGTTTTTATCGGGCACGAGGTATCGACGCGAACAAACTGCGTGATATTTGCTACGTTCATCATAAAACCACCACTGCGAGGCACATCTTTCGAGTCGCTTCCGCTTTGGATTCGATGGTGTTAGGTGAAGACCAGGTGTTCCATCAGGTCAAGGAAGCTTATAGCGCAGCTTGCGCCGCGGGGGGAGCAGGTAAGATGCTGCATAAGCTCTTCCATCTCGCCTTTCAAGTCGGTAAAAGAGTGCGCAGCGAAACGGAGATCGGATCAGGTCCTCGCGGCATTCCCGGAGCCGCTCTCGACATGTTTAAAAGCCGATTGGAGGGGTGCCTCCCCAAGGCGGTTCTGGTCTGCGGCGTTAATGAAACCACCGAGATTATAATGGCAGGCCTGTCGCGATGGGGTGTGCCCACTTACCTTACCAATCGAACTTTCGAGAGATCGGAAAAACTGGCTGCGGCATTCCAAGCCAAAGCCGTCCCCTTGGATAAAATCCACACGATTATTCCCGAAGTCGAAGCGCTGTTTTCAGCGACCTCTGCGACTGAACCGGTCATTAATCCTCAAACCTTCGCTGGCTTCTCACCGGGGGACCGTCCCTGCTATATCTTCGATCTTGCCATTCCCCGGGACGTCGACCCCTCGGTGGAAGAAATACCGGGGCTGGTGCTGTTGGATCTGGAGGATATCCAAAAATACCTCGAAATCTCGGATCAGCAAAGGTCAAAGGACATTCCGCGTGCGGAAGCCATCATTGAAGAGCAGGTAAAGGTTTATTCGCAGTGGCGGAAGTTGGACCAGCAGCAAGAAAAATTGCTGGCCCTCCATAAGGAATTGAATCGAATGCGCAAGCAGGAATTAGAGAGGTTCAAGGAAGGGTTTCATCTCAGCGAGTATCGCGCCCTGGAGGCGTTTTCACAGTCGCTGGTGAAGAGCTTCATGAAGCTGCTTCCGCAGGCAATGGATGGGGAGGACCCGGGGCCGGATTCGCTCAAGGGGGAAAATTAGCGACCTGACTCGGATAAGTCAGGTAGTGACATGGTGATATCGACGCCTACCTGAAGAACTGCACCACGTAGTTGATTGAAATAAACAGCAGCGCAACAGCAATCATCATTTTGATCACGACTGCCGGAACGTGCTTTTGAAGTCTTGCTCCCACATAAATCCCCGCCGCCCCGCCAATACCGAATAACGCTCCGAGGTGCCAATCCGGCATGACGGCAATACCGCTCCCAGAAAAAAGCGGCGCCAATGCAGTATAGACCCCCACGCCGGCTGCCGAACTGACCAACGTTCCCAGCAATGAAGCCCCGGCAATGCTGTGCACCGGCAGGCGAAAGAAAGTTACGAAAAATGGCGCGATAATAGCGCCCCCTCCGATACCGTACATGCCTCCGATAATCCCCACGATAAAACTGAGCAGCATGATTCCAGGGGTCGAAGAGGCATATTTGACCCCGTTGTAGACGTAACTCAGCCTTTTTAGATTAAATTGAGTTTCACTGACTTCAAACTGGCTGGGTCCGGAAGGCTTCACCGTTTTAGTTCGCATATTTCTGAAAATATCAACTACCAGGCGTCCGGCGATATAGAGCAGCACACAGCCGACAAAAAGTTTGAAGGATCGGGGGTCGGGCAGGTACTTGATCCGCAGCCAGGCTCCGATAAAAATACCCGGCAAAGTGCCGATCAAGGTCGCCCAGGCTAACGGCCAGACCATCCGTTTTTCACGCCAATAGCGCAGTACCCCGCTGGGAATGGCGATGACGTTGAAGATCAGGTTGGTGGGTGTTACAGCCGGTCCCGTGAATCCAAGGATGCTAAGTTGGAAAGGCAGCAGAAGAAAGGCTCCGGAGAGCCCTCCCGGAGCCATTAGCGTAGATACGACAAAAGCCACCACCATGGGCAGCCACCAGTGCGTATCCACTCCGCTGATCGGGAAATGAGTCATGCATCAAATCTCGAAATTAATTACGTAGATCGACGTTATCCCCTGAACGCTTCCGGTCGAATCGTAATTGTTTTTTCGGCAAACAGCGCAAATTTCAACCAGCGGAATCCAAAGCGAAGCAGCTCTTCATCATCTGCCATGATTTTTTCCGTCAATCCAGGTTCCAACTCGAAACGATTCAGAAAAGTGCTCTCTTTGATGAAGCGGCGGAACTTGTCCAAATTGTAGCAGACCATATGGAAGAGTTCCATCCTGGGAATATCGAGTTGTTTCCCCTGCTTGAAGTAGTTGTGTAGAGTAATCTCCTTGAACATTTCCCCGAACTCATCATATCGAGCGATTCCCTGGTCGGTTTTCCATTCACTGATGCGCCAATCTTTGTCAGCGTCAAATCCGCGGCAGACGTCTTCTCGCAGGATGAAGTAGAACTCACTCGCTGCTTCGGATTCACCTTCCTTGGAAGACGCTAATCCAACCGGGTAATATCGGCAAGCCCAGGGGCGGTCGTCATAGATGATGCAGCCTTCAGCCGAGACGAAGTGGCAGCTTTTCTTCTCATTATCCTGCATTTTCAACATCAGCACCGGGAAATTCTGGTTCTGGTCGATGGGCGAGATAGTAAATCGGTCTAAAAACTCTTCCGAGCTGATGTCTAGCCGATTTTTCATGCGCAGGACGTCGTAGGGCGTCAGGAAGATGTTGACGTCTCCACAGCAATCATTGAAACAAGGTATACCTGGTTTGCAGGCAAAACGGAAGGTGTCATCTTCGGTCAGGCGTGGATACTCTTCCAGGATTTTCTGCTTCAGTTTCTGTATTTCTTCCACTCTATTCGTCCTCTACATGCGGAGTAATGATGCGATCCCTGACCGCGTTTTGCGACCAGACGGCCAGGGGACCGCTCTGTCCGGTAATCGGGTCAAGTCGATAGCGGTAGGACGCCTTGACGTTGAAGTTTTTCATCATGTGATCCCAGCCGCGGACGTAGTAGGAACATTCGTCGTTGAAACAGGCGTACTGGGGATTTTCGCCCCACGAAGATTCTGCCGGAGGCATCCATCTCAGCAGGCGCGCGCCGCAGTGCGGGCAAGTAGGTTTATCTTTTGGGTCCATTGTCCTAAATTTACGGGAAAATTTGTTGATTTGCTATTCGGCAATGCGCTTTTTCCCACAGAGAATGTTTACCGTCTGGCGAATAAGATCAAGTTGGGTTCTGTCCGGTTTGTGCTCTGCGATTTATCAAAAATTGTCCTATGAACGTGGCGACGACCGTGATCATCAAGAAATCAAAGGGCATGCGGTAACGTACCCTGGGGAAATAGATGGCATGCGCCAGAGCGCTCACGAAGTAGACGGCAACGAATAATCTTTCCCAGGAAGTCAGCCTCCATTTTTTAAATAGAGCCAGTCGGATAAAAAACAACAGCAACAACGGCCAGTAGGTCAACAGGGCGATCAGGTCCGTCCAGAAAGACGCCTCCCGCTTGGTGTAAAGGTTGTTGCGGAAGTTGAAATTATTTACGACTTTCAGTATATAAAGTTTCAGAGCCTGAAATTTATGCGAACTGATCCACTCTTTGGCTTGCCGGGTGTAGTATTGATTTCTCTCAATCTCACCCATACCTACTGCTTTGACTTCTTCCCGATACTTGCAGATATCGGTGTTCGGGCCTGCATTGGGCGTGGTGTTTTCGGAATTTCCCAACAGCAGCATTAATCCGGAATTCGCCGAGATGGGCACCCACTGGCCAAAGACCAGATAATTGCGAAGTGACCAGGTCCCCACCATGATGCAACAGATAATCGTGGACACCCCGAATTTCCACAGATGGTCGTACTCACGCTTCAAGAGAAAATAGACCGCGAAAACGATCAGCAGGAAAGCGAAAGTCGGCACCGTCAGAATCAGCAATCCGAAAAGAAAACCCGATAGGAGAAATGGAAAGGTGCTCTTCCTTGCAGTCGCCAGCAGATAGATGATCCACAACATCAATAGTGATGCCATGATCTGGGGATACAAAGTTCCTGCGGTGTAAAAGAACAAGGGATAGCACGCCGTCAGAATGACGCCCAGTGCTGCTGCGGTCTGCCCGACCAGGGTCGATAAAATTTTATAAACCAGATATAGGCACGCCGCCAAAGCCAGATAGTTCAACAGTCTGAGGATGAAAACGTTCGCTCCCAATCTCAGGAAAGGAGCCATGATAAAGGGATAACCCGGCGGTCTGAATACGGAAGGATTTTTTCCGTCAAGGCTGTACATCTGCTTGGTGACGATGTGAGTCGCCAGGCGATAGTAATCGCGCTCGTCGTCGTAGCGTAACTTGTTTCCGAGGTACATCGAGTAGATGCATCCCGACACCAGAGTAGCAGCGATCAGGATCAACAGGATTTGACGGTGTTTCCTCTCCAGAAGGGCGACCAGAGTCTGAAGCATTCCAACCAAATTTGAGTTGATGTGAGTTATTTTTCTATATAATAACTCACTCCTTCCACAAAAGTCAAAGGGTAAATGAGAATATCTACCCTATGGTTGTTTGATTTAAAAGAGAACCTCCGGGCCTGACGTACAGCCCGGAGGTTCGGGACTTCATATCATCTGTTCGATTTTGGTCGTAAATCGATTACAGTTTGTCGTTGATGTACAGCACTGGGACCTTCTTCGGTATCCATTCTCCAGTTTTGGGATTCCACGTGATGTTGGCGAAAGCTAACCAATCTTCCTTCATAGTCGGTGTATCCGTACGGAAGTAGTAGCCGGGCCAACGAGTTTCTTCGCGAAACAGGATGGTGCGAACGTGGGCTTCAGCCTGCCACATACGCTGTACGTTTTCCCAGCAGCGCATTAATTCATGCAGATCTTCGGCAGCCAACTTCTCGCTGTCTTCCTTTAGAAACTGTAACAGTGTCATACCCTTCTGCAACTGGGCTTTGGAGGTTTTGAATTGAGCCGTCACGCCGCCAGCGTATTCGTCCATGATCTTCTGAAGACGGAACATGAACATCTTGGGACGGATGTATTCCGGATGGATGTCCGGATCACTGCTGTATTTGGAGTGCTGAGCGAAGATATCCAGCGGCTTTAGAATGCGCGCTTTCAGTTCCTCGACCACTTTGGCGTCGACGGCAGGAGCTTCAGGATGATCGACGCAGTAACGGATGGCTTCTTTGGCGGCGATCCTGCCTTCGGCGTGTGAACCGGAGGAGAACTTGTGGATGGAGGCGCCGGAGGCGTCGCCTGCGCAGAAGATCCCGGGAACGGTAGCCATGTGCGCGTAACCCCAGAAGTACACCGGCTTGGTGGCGTCGGTCTGCAGGTCTTCGGGACCGCTGACCCAGGCGCCGGAAGCGCCGGAGTGCGAACCGATGAAGTACGGTTCGGCGGCTGCGATTTCAGACTTGGCCTCTTCGGGAGCGACATTGGTAGCAGCCCAGAGGATCGCCTGGGATATGGTCATATCCAGGAAGTCTTCCCAGGCTTCGGTTTCCAGTTCCTTCATCTTCTTTTTGTAGCCTGCGGGGTCTTCTTTGTAAGCTGCGGCGATGTTGTTGATGGCTTCTTCGGTGCGCATGAAGATGGGGCCCTTGCCGTCCATCACGTCCAACAACATCAGCCAGTTGCGCAGGTTGGCGGGAACCGGCTTCACTTTTCCGTAGGGAACCCACTTTTCGAGTTCGCCTTTGCGGGTTTCCATATAGTTCTCATCCATGCCGTTGGTGGCGCGGGATTTGAACAGCAGGAACCATGCGCCCACCGGACCATAAGCGTCCTTGAAGCGGACGGGGATGAAACGCACTTCCTGACAGGTCATTTCAGCGCCGGCTTTTAGCGTGAAATAAGCGCTTGAGCCGGAGTTCCATGGCGGATACCAGGCGCGCCCTAATCCTTCACCGGATGAACGCGGCTTAAACACGTGCACCGCGCCGCCCATGGCAACCAACACTGCCTTGGCTTTGAAAACGTAGAAAACGTTTTCACGAACGGAGAAACCGACCGCGCCGACGCACTTGTCGTCGTTCATGATCGGTTCGGTGATGAAGATGCGTTCGTAGATGTTTTCGGTGCCCAGCGCGGTCTTGGCGGCTTCAGCAACGATGACTTTGTACGATTCGCCGTTGATCATGAGTTGCCAGCGGCCTTCATGTACGTAACCGCCTTTTTCATCCTTCCATATGGGGAGTCCCCATTTCTCGAACAGGTGAACGGACGAGTCGACGTGACGGGCAATGTTAGCTACCAAATCTTCACGGGTGATGCCCATCAGGTCGTTGCGGACGTAGTCCACATAATCCTTCAATGTATTCTGGCCGTCTTTCAGACCAACGTACTGGTTGATGGCAGAAAGCCCCATCGCCACAGCGCCGGAACGATCCATGGCTGCTTTGTCGACCAAGGTGACCTTCAGGCCCTTCTTCTTGGCCCAGTACGCCGCTTCAACCGCCGCTCCGCAAGCTGCCATACCGCCGCCTACGATCAACAGGTCGGTTGTGACTTCTCTGGTTTCAAAATTCGCCACTCTTAATCTCCTTTTATTTTATCTTTTTTCTTACTTCATCAAACCGGGGATTGCAGCCATACCTGAAGAGGCGGGTTCACTGAATAGTACCGGGGATTTGAGATCATCGGTACCGGTGGCAAAACCGCCGTCCGGAACGGCTGAACCTTCTTGAGTGGTGCGAATGGGGAACTTGAAGCGCTTCAAAGTCCCATTGCGGAATTTTACCGTCCACATAATGGAATCGCTGCTGCGCAACGGGGAAACCGTAGCGCCCAGCGGCACGAAATCCGCGTAACCGCGCACTTCGACGGCTTGGGTCGGGCAAATCTTTACGCAATTGTAGCACTCCCAGCACATCTCGGGTTCGCGATTGTACGCCTTCATGAGGTCTTTATTCAAGACCATCAGGTCATTGGGGCAGATATGCTGACAAGCTGTCTTGTCCAGCGCCTTGCACCCGTCGCACTTCTCGACGATGACGAAACTTGGCATTCTAATCCTCCTGTTAAGGGTCTTCAGCTGCGAGTGGCGAGATCACCCGGCAGCATCCTATTTGTTATTGCGTTAATTACTTCTTGGCATCGCCGGTTGCGTGGCCATGCAGCTTGATCTCAACTTTTTCTTCCAGATGCGCGTAGTAGTCGCGCAAGATAGCCAGGACTTCCGGACGACTGAATTCTGCAGGAATGTCCCCGCCTTCGGAAAGACCCTTACGCAGAGCGGTTCCCGAGAGCATCAGGCGGTCATCTTTGCCGTGAGCGCAGGTCTTCATCGAAGCCATACCGCCGCACTTGTAGCACCAGAAGGTCCAATCGATCTTGAGCGGTTTGCAAAGCAGAGCGCCATCCCAGAGTTCGTCGAAAATTTTCTGAGCATCGAAGGGACCGTAATAGTCGCCGACGCCGGCGTGGTCACGACCGATGATCATGAAGTTGCAGCCATAATTCTGACGGAAGAGGGCATGCAATAAAGCTTCACGCGGACCAGCATAGCGCATGTCCAATGGGTAACCTCCCTGGATGGCTGTGTTCTTGGCGAAGTATTTTTCTACCAGGACGTCAATGCATTTGACGCGAACGTCGGCAGGGATGTCGCCGGGCTTCAGTTTACCGACTAATTGGTGGATATAGATACCGTCCATTACTTCAATGGCGATCTTGGCGAGGAATTCGTGGCTGCGGTGCATGGGGTTGCGAAGCTGCAGAGCCGCGATATCTTTCCAGCCGCGTTCCTGGAACATCTTGCGGCTTTCGGTTGGACGTTGGTAGATCCCTTTGAATTCCGTCGGGAAAGTGCTCTCAGACAGCACCTTCACCGGACCTGCCAGATTGACTTCTTTCTGGTCCATGACCATCTTCACCCCGGGGTGAGCAGGGTCGTTGGTGCGGAAGACGTGCTTGCACTCAAATTCCTTGTCGATGGAATACTTTTCCTTGACGGTCATGGTGCCCATGATCTCATTGTCTTCAGCATTGACAAGGCAGACGTCCGAACCGATGTTGATAGCGTCAGCGACGCTTTTATCAGCCGAGAGGGTGATGGGAATAGGCCAGAACAGACCATTGCTCATCTTCATGTCGGCACAGACGCCCTTCCAATCGTCGTGTCCCATGAAGCCTGTCAGCGGTGTGAATCCGCCGATACCCAGCATGATTAGATCTCCAACTTCGCGGGAGCTTAGCATCACTTTGGGCAGAGTTTGGGCGCGTTTTAATTCCGCTTCGCGCGCAGTGCCTTCAAGAAGCAGGATCTTGAGATCCTTGGCGCCATGCGGCGGAATAAGTGTAGTTGCCATCGTCTTTCCTTCCGTTAACTCGTTTCTTCTATATTGTCTGATTTTATTGAGTATGATATAATTTTCACAAGCATATGAATATTAAACAGTTAGATCTAATAATCAACCTAATTGTTATTTATACCGACTTTGGTTGACAATATAATAACAATTAGAGGGTTTGTCAAGCGTTGATTGAGAAAAATTTCTTAAACCGAAGTCATGGTTAATCTCCGACTCAAATGAGTCGTACCATTTTGATTTATAACGAAGTTAGAGTAAATCTGGTGGCGGTGGAGAGACCACCACAAGACCCTCTAAATTAGTTGTTTAAAATAAAACAATAGAAACCTTTACCGGATCAGAAGCCTTTGTAGGGATTCGGACCAACTGCGGCGATGCCCTCCATGAACTTGTCGATCACCTGAGGTATCTTTTCCCATTCGTTTAACGCCAGTTCGGTAATCTGTACTCGTTCGGTTTCCAGAACCAATTGCTTCAGCTTTTCCTGTACGTTAGCCATGCGAGTGTTCGCCAGCTCGCTGCCCTTGATGAAGTGGCATTGATAATCGTCGCCATGCTTGCAACCTATCAGCAAGACTCCGTCGATTCCTGCGGAGAGGGCGTCAGCGATCCAGACCACATTCATCGATCCCAGGCAGCGTAGCGGGATGATGCGGACGTACGGATTGATTTTCAGACGATGGGATGCCGCTATTTCCAATGACGGCAGCGCGTCGTTTTCGCACATAAAGGCGATGACTCGCGGTTTCTCTTCGTCTTCCTCCGGCACATGGATCGACTTGATCATCTCACCGATCATATACACCGAATAATTCTTGAAGCTGACGATGCGTTCCGGACAGGCTCCCATGCAGACGCCGCAGCGACGGCAGCGCAGTGGATGGGTCTCCGGCGTCCCCTTGGCGTCTTCGTCTAATGTCCCGAAGGGGCATTCTTCGGTACAGCGCTTGCACTGCGTGCAGCGCTGCAGGAAGAATTCCGGGAACGATAGGTCTCCCGCACGCGGATGCACGGCAGCGCCCTTTTCGGTGAGTTCCAAGGCTTGGATGGCTTTCAGAGTCGCGCCGAAAGCATCGTTTTCAGCGCAAGCCAGGTCCATGGGAGCGCGCACGGCGCAGGCGGCATAGATGCCGGTGCGCTGGGTTTCATACGGGAAGCAGATATAATGCGAATCCGGAAAACCGTACTTCAGCGTGGGCAGGTCGGTACCCAAGCGGTAATTCAAATTGAGGATCTGCGCGCCCACTTCAGCAGATGCTCCGGCGCTCTGCTGACCGGCTCCTTTGTCTTCGGCAGGAGCCGCTTCGGCGTTGTCCGTTACCGGCAACTCCTCTACCTTGGTGGTGGGAACCATTCCGGTCGCCAGCACCAGCAAATCAACCTGTACAGTTACATTCTGTCCGAAGAGTGTATCAGTCAATTCCACTTCGACTCGGTCTCCGGATATTGGATCGACTCGCACAACTTCGCCCCTGGTCAGGAAAACACCTTCGTCTTCCTGGACGTTTTTATAGAACTGTTCGTATTGTCCGGGTGATCGCAGATCCTTGTATAGGATATAAACCTGCGTATCGGGGAGAGCTTTACGTATATAGGTGGCTTGCTTCAAAGATACTCGGCAACAGACGGCGCTGCAGTAGGGGAGATGATCCTGATCCCGCGAACCCGCGCACTGAATGAAAGCAACGCTGTGCGGTGTTTTGCCGTCGGAAGGTCGTTTGATGGCGCCCTTTTTCGCCATCCCTTCCATCTGGATATTGGTCACCACATTGAGCGATTTGCCGAAGCCCAGATGATCCAATTTCTTGGGGTCATACGGCTTCCAGCCGCTTGCCAACACGATGGAACCGGCACGGAAGGCGGTTCCATCAGACAACTCAACGTCGAAGATCCCCGGTTCGCCATTGATGCTCTTGATGGTCGACGATTTGTAGACCTTTATCTTCGGGTTGGTTTCAACCGATTTGATCAATTCATCAACGCCTGAATCCGTAGGGTCCTGATAGGGAGGCGCTTTTGGAAAAACCTTGGCGAATTTAGTAGCCCAACCGCCTAAACTATCCTCTTTTTCGACAATGACAGCGTCGTAGCCCGCTCCGGCAGAAGCCAGAGCTGCTCTCATTCCGGTCATACCGCCACCGACGACCAACACGGTCTTGGAAATCTCTTGGATATGCGGTACAGGAGGTTCCGAGGCCCGCATTTTAGCGACACCCATCCGCAGGTAATCCTCAGCCGCCATCTGGCTGTTTTCGTTCGCTGATTCCATCACCCAGGCAACCTGTTCCCGAATGCCGACGCGATCAACTAAAACGCTATCCGCGAAGTTAAATTCCATTGCCTTGGTCCGCCCGGAACAAGCGGCAATAACCACTCGATTCAGATTCTCCGCGGCGATGTCATCCTTGATCATGCGGATTCCATCCACCGTGCAGAGCTTCTGGTGGACTTTGCATACCGGCAGTTTCAATTCATTTACGCCGATCTTCTGCAGAGCTTCAGCATCGATCACCGAGCCGATGTCGCATCCGGAACAGATATAAGCGCCGATTTTTGTCTCTATCGCCATGGCTTAACTCCTCTGCAGCGTTTGTAAAGCCCTCAGCACCGACCCAGTAGCGTCCTGAACAGCATTGGCAACATCAATGGGACGATTGGCAACGCCAGCGCCAATTATCCCCGAAGGATTATTGGCCAGCAGAAACCCCCAATCATCACGTTTAGCGTCCTGCGGTAGTTTGTCGGTGGAGACATTCGGCACCATGCCCGTGGCCAGAACAGCCAGGTCCATTTCCATTTCTGAAATAGCTCCGGTCAGAGTGTTTTCAGCAACCAGGATCACATTATTACTGTCGGGCGCTTCACGAATCTCAGCGACTTTGCCGCGGTGGAAGAAGATTTTCTCATCCGCATCCACTTTGGTATAAAAATCTTCCAATCGTCCGGGTGTACGGATATCGATGTAGAAGATGTGGATTTCAGCGTCGGGGTATTGCTCCCGAACGTATTGAGTCTGTTTCAAGGAAGCCGAGCAGCAGACTCCTGAACAATAGGGAAGATGATTCTCGTCTCTCGATCCGGCGCACTGCACGAAGCCGATTTTCATAATGGCCGCTTGATCGGATGGGCGCAGGATCTTACCGGCTGAAGGACCATCCGCCGCAGCCAGGCGTTCCATCATCACGTTGGTAATGACATTTTTATATTTACCGAATCCCAGATTGTCTAACTTCAGGGCATCATAAGGTGACCAGCCCGTTGCCCAGATAATAGCCCGAGCATTAACAGTAATAGTGCAAGGCTCTTGGTCCAGATCGAAGGCGTCATATTTGCAGGCATCCACACAGGCCTTAAAAGCAGCGTTTTTAACGTGAGTGGCATCAGCAGTGTAAATCGGCGGGAAAGCCATTTCAGGTTTGTAAACCGCCTTGCGCTGATTCATTCCCAGATTAAAGTCATTGGGCGCTTCCAGAGTACAAACTTTTTCACATTCCCCGCAGGCGGTGCAGTTATCGTTGATATAGCGGGGTTGTACCAGCAGCTTGACTTCGTAATTGCCCGGCTTGCCGCTGATGGATTCCACCGTCGTCAACGTCAGAACTTTGACTTGGTCGTTGCAGCGGAGACGCTTATAGTTGATCTCGAGGCCGCAGATGGGTGGGCAGAGCTTCGGAAAGTACTGATTCATCCTGGCCACGCGTCCCCCCAGGTAGGGCTCTTTTTCGACCAGCACGGCCGATTTCCCCACCTCTGAGGCTTCAATGGCGGCTGTCATTCCGGCGATTCCACCACCGACTACCAATATGTCGGTGGTGATCCGATCGCCACTTGCTGATATGTCCATCCGTTTATGTCTCCATCTAACTCGTAGTGTCACTCATCTTTTTGTATTTTCTTCTGGAACGTGCCGTCGCAAATTCCTGCGCATGATACTAATTCGGCGAGGTCTTTCTCGGTTTATCCCACCCTGTGCTTTTGGCGTACACCAATGCCAGAGTGCGGTAGAACATGTGCGCGAATTTGGAATAGGGAGCATACCACAACAGGAAGAAGACCAGAATCAGGTGGACGTAGTAGATCAGGTAACCGATGACGGGAACCGGAAGGAACGCCCGGATAGTGTAGGAGAACATCCCGGTCAATCCGACGCTGAAAATCACGATCAGAAACAGCCAGTCAATGTAGTTGCTCTTGCCCACGCCATCTAATTGCCTGCGGCGGCGGCTGATTAAAATCCATCCTCCGATGAACATACCCAGGCCGCTGACAACGCCCAATAATTTAATGGGATTCGGAAGATCCAGGGGGGGGGCCATGGCCAGAGGGCTGCCCAGTTTAACCATGATTATAGTAAAGAATAGCGCCAAACCCGCCGTGATGGCTGATCCGGCAGTGCCGTAAAACAGCAGCAGATGCCCCCACTGTCTTGATTTGTTGGCTTCGCACGAACTGAACTTCTTGTGGAATGCGATTTCCATTCCGGTTGAAATCAATGCAGAGATGAACCCCGATCCGGGGCTTTTGGAATGGTTGGATTTCAAATGATTCCAAAAGCGCAGCAGACCAACCGCTGCGAAGGCGAAGATTAGAATGTTACCGCCGATAAACAGCATCTCCAGGATGCCATGCGGGAAGGCTCGGGCATAATCAACCTCACCTGACATTTGAAAGAGGTAGCCCAGGTCAGATCCGGATCCTTTAAACAGAATCCCTAACAACACCAGCGCTGGTACCAGAAAAAGCAGTGCCAGAGAACCTGGATTGGATAGCGCTCCACCCATGAACTTCGGGAAGGCGTATTCTTTAAACGAAATCGCCCGCAGAGCCGCCAAAGCATCGCCCGGACGTGCATCGCGCGGGCAACGGGTGGTGCAATCATTGCATTGGTGGCAGAGCCACAGGCTGGGATCCGCTAAAAGTTGATCCTTCATTCCCCACTGCGCCAGCATCATCTGTTTGCGCGGGAATGGATGATCCTTCGAGGAAAGATTGCACACAACCGAACAGGTGGCGCACTGGTAGCATTTTTTCAGCGTTTCGCCGCCGGATGATTTGACCTGCCGGATGAAGTCAATGTCCGGTTTCAGGAGCAGATTTTCGGGCACCTGAGCTCTCCCTTTAGTGAGGTACATCCCCTGGTCATTCCAACTTATCCGGAATTGCTTAGAGTGGAAATAATATTTATTCGAAGCTCTCCTTGGGACTGACTTTGATGCAGGTCAGGGATCGAGGAAGAAACCCAAGCCGCCACCGGCGTAGCTGACCTTCTGGAAACCGGTTTCGATGAGAATTCGCACCGTCTCGGCTGAACGCGTTCCCCGCTGGCAGACCACCAGAATAGGATAAGTAGCCGGAATTTCATTCAACCGATCGCGGACCTGCGTAAAAGGTATGGTCAACAGAGAACGGCAGGCATATCTGAACGGTTTTTCTTTGACCTCGATCTCTTCACGAACGTCCAGAACCGTCGAATCCACTGCGGCTGCCTCAACCTGCCTTGGATTGACTGCTTTCAGTTTTCTGTGCGCCTGCGCCACTCCGGCATAGGATAAAAAATGAATGGGATGAAGCGCATTGGCGTAAGGCGGCGAATAAGCGTGTTCAATGTCCCACAACTCCTTCAGATTAGCCTTCCGTTTTATATACTCTGATAGGATATCGATGATACCGTTGATTTCACCGAATCCGACCGCCTGAATCCCCAAAATACGCAGCGATTCCGCCTCGAAAACGATCTTGGCGCTGATCAGCTTATGTTCCGGATAGTAATGAGCCTTGTCAGTAAACACCCCCCAGGATTCGAGGATCGAGAATCCTGCTTCCCGAGCAGCTTGCGCCGTTAATCCTGTTGCTGCTATATTTAGATTGAATAGCTTCAAACAGCTTGAACCGCAAACCGGTCCGAATGCATCCTTGATTCCGGCGATTGTATTCGCGGCGACTCTACCCATACGGTTGGCTGATGATCCCAAGGGTAGGTAGACGGGCTTCCCAGTCACGGCGTGATTAGAAAGCACACAATCTCCAACTGCGTAAACCTGCGGCAGATTCGTCCTCATCTGCGCATCGACGATGATACCGCCGCTCACGCCGATATTTGCTCCTGCTTGTTTCGCCAGATCTGATCGGGGCTGTACGCCCACCGCATAGATGATGCGGTCAAACCCTTTGAATTCTCCCAACTTGTCTAAAAAAACAGAGAGCTTATCGCCTGCTGTCTTGATTTCAGTAATATTGACATCGGTATGAACTTCGATGCCTTGCCGCTTCAACTCTAATGCAGCAATCTGAGACATCTCAGCATCCAAAAGCTGTGGAAGAATCTGTTCCTTCTGCTCGAATAGAACCGTTTCTACACCCCACAGTGCTTTGAACGACTCGCACAGTTCGCAGCCGATGTATCCGGCGCCGATGATGGCGACCCTTTCAATCTCGTTCTTGTTCAGCGCCTGCCGGAGCTTGATGGCATCTTCCAACCGGATGAAACTGAAAACTCCAGGCGATTCGATACCGGGAATAGATGGTTTGATCGGTGTTGCTCCGGTGGCGATGATCAAATCGTCGTAGGGGTATTCACTGCTCTCGTTCGATGCCAAGTCCGTAGCATTGACCTGTTTCCCGGCTGCATCGATACGAACGGCTCTGACACCCGTCAAAACCTGCACACCTTTAGTTTTCAGAAAATAATCCGGCGTTTTTTCGACGTCATATGCGGTCATCATCAGCTGACGAGCTTCATCTATGTCCCCGGAAAGATAGTAAGGCAGCCCGCAAGCGGCATAAGATATATACTGCCCCTCTTCAAGCACCGTTACACTTGCTCCGGTGAGAAGTCTTCTGGCGCGGCAGGCGGCTTTCAGCCCAGCCGCGGATGCTCCGATGACGACGATTTTCACGTGATGCAGATGGTTTAGAGGTTCAACAGGTTTGTGCGGCGATAGGAAGGATTTCCTGCGGGTCACCACTCAAAGACCTGTAGTGCTGAACTTTATCGAAACGGTCAGGCGATACTTTTCCTGACCGAAAGTGCTATTTTGTAGAAAACGGTTACCAGTAAGAATCCGATGGCGTAAATCCCGAGAGCGATGCCGATTTCTGTAATGGTCGGGAAATATTCGAAAACCTTGCCCAGAGGCGAAGGCACAAATCCGGTGACCACCATACCCATGCCTTTGTCGATCCAGATCGAAACGAAGACTGCGGCGCATGCCCAGACCAGGATTTTTTCGTTATGTCTAGTTTTCGGATTGATCAGCAGGATCAAGGTCAATACCGCTAAAATCGCGGAAACCCACATCCAGGGAACCAGCGCCGTTTTCCCATCCAACCCGAAGTATAGATAGGTAAAGTGTGCCAGATGCTCGGGAATATTGCTGTAAGCCGCCGTGAAGATCTCCATCAGGATGAAGAATACATTGATCGTCATGGCATAGGTGACGATTATAGCTAATTTCTGAATGGGTTCTTTGCCGACGTCGTACTTTGACACTTTGCGTATGATCAGACTCAGCAGGATCAACAGCGAAGGTCCTGAAGCGAACGCCGACGCCAGAAATCTCGGCGCCAGTACTGCCGTCATCCAGAAGGGGCGAGCGGCCAGACCTGAGTATAAAAAAGCGGTTACGGTATGAATGCTGATCGCCCAGGGAATCGAGAGGATGATGATGGGTTTAATCCACTTCGCCGGAGCTACGCCTTTGCGTTCTGCTGCCAGGCTTACCCGGCTGATCAGCACGTTCAGTACCAGGTAGCCTCCCAGCGCCACAGTATCCCAGAACATCATCGACCGGGGCGATGGGTAGAGGAAAACGTTCATGATGCGGAAAGGCTGCCCCATATCCACGAAAATAAAGAGCATGCACATCAACACTGCTGAGATCGCCAGGAATTCACCCAGAATGGTAATTTTGCCGAAAGCTTTGTAATTGTGCAGGTAGTAGGGGAGTACCACCATCACCGCGGAGGCGGCGACGCCGACCAGGAAAGTGAATTGGGCGATGTAGAAACCCCAGGCTACGTCACGGCTCATCCCGGTGACTTCCAGGCCATTGCGGTACTGGTACATCCAGAATAAAAATCCGATGAAGATCACGCCGCAAAGCGCGAAGAGCCAGCTCCAGTATTTTCGATCGCCGCTTAACGCCTTTTCTAACATGCTGACCTCAGACGATGTAGTAAACCTGAGGTTGAGTACCCAGGCTGGGCTTGCGCCGTATGGTGAAATTCGATGCGAGTAACTCGCGCACTTCCGAATGCACATCCTGCAGATCCCCGAAAGTCAGCGCCTTTTCGGGGCAGTCGACCACACAGGCGGGCAGGAGCCCCCGATCCAGACGCTCAGAACAGAAGGTGCATTTCTCCACGACGCCCTTGGTGCGCGTGGGAAAATCGGGCTGAATCGTGGTCAGATATTTACGGGGATCGTGCCAGTTGAAACTGCGTGATCCATATGGACAGCCGACGATGCAGTAACGGCAGCCGATGCAGCGGTGCCAATCCATCATCACTATTCCGTCCGATGCCCGCTTCCAGGTCGCCTGGGTGGGACAAACACGTACGCAGGGAGGATTATCGCAGTGATTACACAGAACCAGCGATGGTGCGTGCAGCAATTCTTCCGGTAGATGCTCGTTCTGCTGCTCCTCGAAAGCGTGATCGAAAGGTTCTTTCCAGATCCACTTAACCTCATCCCCGGGAATGTCGATTTTTGGCACATTATGAACGGTGTGGCAGGCATCGATACACTTGGTGCAGCCGTCTTTATGCAGACATTTCCGCAGATCGAAGACCATCGCCCATCTTGAGGCGGTTAGAGGTGATTCCTCCAGGAGTTTATCCGCCGCGAGAATGCGTCCCGCTTTGCCAACTGCCAGACCAACCGTCGCAATACCGCAATATTTGATAAAATCTCTTCGATCCATGCCCATCACCTCGGTTCTTTGGCTGCCAGTACTTTCGGATCCTGCGGGTCAACGTGACAATCCCAGCAGTAAGGGTTCACCGCCAGGTAGTTATGGCAACGGTTGCAGAAGTTCTCCCGATTCGGATGGCAATCCAGACAAGTGTTAGTGAGGCTCATGTTGAATTTACGACCATCCACAGTAGTGTATACGCGCACATCCTGCCGGACCACCGTATCGCGCCACTGGTTCAGCAGGTTCATATGATTTTGGCGCATGTATTCAGCGGTGTTCACACACTTATCCTTGCCCGGGACGTTCTTGGTTGCGAGTTCAGGTTCCTGCATCACGGAGACGCCGTTAAGTGCGTTATACCAGACCGGAAAGGTCATGAGAATGAGAAAGATGAGCAATCCGATCAGGATTCGACCCCTATCACGCATCTTCGATTACTCCTTTCCCTGCAGTGGCTGACCCCGGAGATCGGTATCTCGAACTTTTTCGCCCTTCATCACCAAAGCATTTCCGACCAGTTCGTGAACGCCGGCAACCTCAACCCCCGGCACCCAATATTCCAGAAGCGGTGGTAAGGTAGCTTTATCAATAGCGCAGATACAGAGCAGAAGGTTGACGTCTTTAGTCTCTTTCATATGTTTAACTGCATTGGCTCGGGGCAAGCCGCCGCGCAAGCGCATCTCCATATTCTCATCCGTGCCCAAACCCGAACCGCTGCCGCAACAGAACGTCTGCTCTTTGATAGTGTTTTCCGGCATTTCGTAAAAGTGGTTCATTACGTTACGGATGACGTAACGCGGTTCCTCGATCAAGCCCATGGCTCGGGCAGGATTACAGGAATCGTGGAAGGTGGCTCGCCAGTGGTTGTTGCGGCTGGGATCGAGTTTCAGCTTGTTGTGCTTGATCAGATCTGCTGTAAACTCGGTGATATGGACCATCTTGGTAGAAGCGGCGTTCTCGAAAACCGTCCCTGTCATCGGCGACTTGGGCACTTGAAGAAAATCCGCCGGACCATTCATGGTATCCATGTATTGATGCAGCACCCGCCACATGTGACCGCATTCGCCTCCTAAAATCCACTTCACGCCCAGCCGCTCGGCTTCCAGATAAATTTTGGAATTCAGCCTTTTCATCATCTCATGGGAGTGGAACAAGCCGAAATTACCGCCATCTGATGCGTAGGAACTCATGGTGTAATTGAGTCCGATCTCATGGAAAAGGGAAAAGTAACCCAATAAGGTGAAGTAGTGCGGGGATCCAAAGTAGTCAGCAGATGGCGTTACGAATAGAATGTCATGCCCTTTTTCGTTGATGGGCACGTTTACCTGGATGCCGGTCAATTCCGCTAATTCGTCCACAGCGAATTCGATGCTGTCCTTGAATCCGTGCGGCTGAATGCCCAAATGATTTCCAGTGCGGAAGCAGTTTGAAAGAGGTGTGCAGATCCACTCGATGCTCAAACCCAGCAGGTTGAGCAGTTCCCGCCCCATCATGGTGATTTCCGCGGTATCGATGCCGTAAGGACAGAAGACCGAACAACGGCGGCATTCAGTGCATTGATAAAAGTAGTAGAACCACTCCCGCAGCACCTCTTCATTCAATTCCCTGGCGCCGATCATCTTGCCCATGAGTTTGCCGGCAAGTGTGAAGTCCCTGCGATATACTGAGCGCAGCAGTTCGGCGCGAAGAACCGGCATATTCTTCGGGTCGCCGGAACCTATGAAGTAGTGGCATTTATCCGCGCAAGCTCCGCAGCGCACGCAGACGTCCATGAAAATTTTGAAGGAACGGAATTTATTCAACCTCTGCCGCATCCCCTCGAAAATGATCTCCTTCCAATTCGGTGGAAGCTGCCAATCCGCATCGTTGGGCTGCCATTTTTTGGGAAACGGCAGATCCAGGTATCTCAGAGTTTCCGGCACCGCGCCGTAACAGTAGGTCCCCTTACGGATGTCTACGTGCGGATCCATCCACCCTTTGCGCGGCGGTTGGTAATTTATCCGCCCTAACTCTTCGGGTTTAAGCTTGAATTCTGCCATTGCTATTCCTTGTCCAGGGGAATGTCCGCAGCTTTCATGACTTTATGGAACTCTTCTTCATACTCGTCATAGGTGTGCATTTTCACCGGAAAGTTCCAGACGTTCTGGTGGCGCTTCATGCGGTTATTATTCGCTAGATTCCGGGTCGGGCTCAAGAATACTCCACCCAGATGCATCAGTTTGCTGAACGGGAAGTAGGCGATCAGAGTACAGACCAGGAACAGATGAACGTAGAAGAGAGGACCGATTCCTTGCGGCAGATGGGGGTTGAAGCTCAAAAGTCCCGTTCCCAACTGCTTCACATTGACGATGTCTACCTTGAAGAAATAGCGCATCAGGATTCCGGTGGTGGCAATGCTGAGGATCAACAGCAGGGGGAAATAGTCCGCTGCATGGGAAATGTACCGGATCTTGTCGTCGCAGAGCCTGCGGAAAAAGAGATAACCTACGGAGGCGAGGATGACCGCATCAGTGAGGAAGATGACGGGTAATCCGATCTGGAAAAACGCGTCCAGGCTTTGCACCAGTGACACCCAGCCCGGGATCGGTTCAACGAAGTACTTGAAATGGCGGATGAAGATAACCAGGAAGGAGTAATGGAAAGCCAAACCGGCAGCCCAGAGCCACTTGCTCGATCCGTAGACCAGCCTGGGACCATCTCTAAGTTCAACTTTGGTATTGCGAAACAGTGAGCGGAAGAAGAAGATTTCCAACGCCATCCGTCTGACGACTCCCCAGGCGTTGTGAGGCGCTTCCAATTTGCTATTCTTGATCCAGGGGAGGGATTTCTGTTGGCCGCAGGTGGTGGTAATCCGGAAAGGGACTGGGGACTTAGCCCAGTTCAGAACCCGGTAGACGAACCCAGCGAGAAAGGTGATGATAGCCGCATAAGGGATCACAATCCCGAACAACGATTGCAGCGCTGCAGAGCTGCTGCCGATCGTTGGGATCAGAATCAGTATTACAACAACGATAATGGAAAACCAGAGACTTATCATCCATTTCCTCCACTGCCGGTGACGTTCTCTTGAAAGGTTTTCATGAGATCGACTTTTTTATTCCAACTCGGTCGTCTCGTCGGTAAATCGCCGTAAAGCAAGATAGGATCTACGGTTTAATGCATTGACCCGAACCTCGAAGATTTTTTCCCGGGCTTGCACGTAAAAATCGAAAGCGGTCAGCAGGTAGCGATCGATTCGAGTTTCCAGGGCTAATAAATCGTTGAATAATCCTTCGGAACTGATCTCTTCAGCCAGAATTTCGCGAATAGCCTGCTTGAGATATAGAATAAAACCGATCGCCTCGGAAGGTGAAAAATCTTGTACTGCCCGGATCTTGATAAATTCCTGGAGCAACTTGGCGGCATCATTATCGAGGCCGTCCGCCATGATCGCCGCGAAAATTGCCTCCACCTGTCGGTTGAGTGTTGCGCCGACCGGATTTTGAAATTGGTTCTTCTGTTTTCTAAAGAAGTCCCGAGAATCGGCAGGATAAGTATCCAGGATCAGAGTCTGCCAGCGTTGTATGATCGCCGTCCTTTTATCTCGCAATAAATCTCTTATCTGCATCGGGACCATCCGCACCTGATCATTGATGGCTGGCTGACAATGTAAGCCGCCTGTCTCCTCCGGCATAGGCAGAGGAGACAGGATTATAGGAGATTACACACAACCGGTCGGTTTGGGAAGTCCGGCTACCTTGCAGGCGCCTTTGGCTGGTCCTGACGGGAACATGTCGTAGATTTCCTTCAGGGAGAAGCCGGTCTGCTTGCAGAGCTTGCGGATCATCGGAGCAATCCCAAATTCCTTGTAGTATTCGCGCAGGTAATTGACGACTTTCCAATGGTTATCAGTTAAAACGTCCACGCTCTCTGTGCTTGCCAGAGCCAGAGCAATCTGCTCATTCCAATCTTCAGGCTGATCCATGAAACCGTCTTCATCAACGCTGATATTCAGGTCGTTCCATTCAAAGTTTGGCACGGAAGTCTCCTCCTCGTTTATTGTTAATTAATGCATCTCGATGTAGCCGCAGGGGCATTGCTCTGCGCATTTCTTGCAGCCGTTGCAGAATTCCATCTTGAAGGTGTAGGGTTCACCCGGGATTACCGGCTTTTTAATGGCGCCATCCTGGCAGAACGACCAGCATTGACCGCATTCGAAGCACATGCCGCAGGACATGCAGCGCATTGCTTCTGCGGCCGCCTGTTCCTCGGTGAGAGTCCTGGTGATCTCTGCCTCGCCATGTTCCAGTCGATAATTCGGATCCAGTTGCGACGCCTCGTTACGAAGTTTCTCTTCGTAGTAGGATAGCAGCATCTTATCATGTTCGATGATTGCCTGCTTCTCAACCTCCTCGAAGGGCAATCCGCGAATTTCCCGGTGAATGGTATCGGCGGCGCGTCGGCCCTGATAGATGGCAATGGTCACCAGACCCAATTCCAGTGCATCGCCTCCTGAATAGATGCCATCCTGATTGGTATGACCAAAGGCGTCAACCTTTATCCAGTCCTTACCTTCGTGCAGGGCATCGAAACCGGTGAAATCAGGTTCCTGACTGATCGCTGCTACTATGGTGGAACATCTCATTTCGAAGGTATCGCCGGGGATGGGGACCGGACGCCGCCTGCCTGATGAATCAGGTTCACCCAATTCCATCCTCTGGCAGATCATACCGGCGGCAGTGCCGTTGTTGCGGATGATTTCCGCCGGAGCCGCCAGGAAAACCAGTTCCACACCTTCTTCTTCCGCACCAACGATTTCCTCTTCGATAGCGGGCATTTCGGTGCGAGTGCGGCGGTATACAATCGTTACTTTGGCGCCCAGACGCCGAGAGACGCGGGCTGCATCAATGGCTGTATCGCCCCCGCCGACCACGACCACATGGTCTCCTACTTCAACCTTCTGACCGGAATTCGCTTTGTTCAGGAAAGCGGTTCCCGTCCAGAGATTTTGTGCGTCTTCATTGGGCAGACCTAATTTCTTTCCCTGGTGGGCTCCGATACCGACAAAGATCGCCTTGTATTCTTTCTGCAAGTCCTTATAGGCGATGTCTTTGCCCACCACGACGTTGCACTTGAGTTCGACGCCCAGATCCAGAATACGCTGGGTTTCAGCGTCCAGAATTTCCCGGGGAAGCCGGTAAGCAGGGATACCATACCGCAGCATGCCGCCTGCTTTGGGGAAGGCTTCAAAAACAGTCACCGAATAACCCAGCCGCGCCAGTTGATACGCGCAGGACATTCCTGCTGGGCCTGATCCAATAACTGCTATTTTTTCGGAGTATTTGTTTTCTGGTTTCTTGAGAGGCAAATTATTATTCAAAGCGTAATCGCCCAGGAAACGTTCCAGGTTGTTGATTCCCACCGAACCATCACGGTGCTGGCGGTTGCAGCCATCTTCACAGGGATGTGGACATACCCGACCGCATGAAGATGGATAGGGATTCTTTTCGATGAGAATGTCCCAGGATTTGCGATAGGCTTCCTCGAGAGTATATCCGTGTTTTTCTGCCAGTGATATCGTGGTGATGATCCCGCGGATATTGGTCTGATTCGGACAGGCATCCATACAGGGCGCTAGTTTCTGCACAAACTCAGGGCGCAGCGGCGACGTTTCAACAGACGAGCCTCCACTTGAAAACGAACGAATCCCCTGTTTCTTCTTCTTTACTACGACTTTCATCATCTTTCTTCCCTACCCGGTTGATACTGGCGACACATTTGTACGAAATTAGGAGCCCATTGCGGAGCGCTTAGCGCGTGTATATGCAGATAGCTTGCGATCACATTCCTTTCAATCAATCCATCGCGCTGATCAAAACATCCAACTCCTCGGTTCACCTGATAGATCGTTTCAACCTGTTCACCGCCTGTATGGACGCGGCTGTAATGAAATTCATGACCCAACAGAGTCGTACCTTCTGTAAAAAGCGGGTTTTTTTTATCGACTATCACTTCCATGTAACCATGCCCTTGTGGTTTACTCTGCATGGAAAGTTCAAGGGGGAACACGTCCGACATGGGATAAATATGGTGATTAATTTCGATAGACTTACTCAGATAAATCAACCCGCCGCATTCCGCAAAAATTGGCAATCCCTGTAACGCTCTGTTTTTGACAGATTCTCTCAGAGGTTGATTCGCTGAAAGTTTGTCAGCGTGAGTTTCCGGAAAACCGCCGCCGATGTACAATCCCTGACAATTGGGTAGTTTTTCGGCTGTCAACGAAGAAACGGGGATCAGTTCCGCGCCCGCATTCTCCAGCGCCTCAAGGTTTTCGGGATAATAGAAGGTAAAGGCGGAATCCGAGAAGTAGGCGATGCGGATTTCGGGTTTCACTTTAGTCCGGAGAGAAATCGATTCAGGAGCAGATTCACTCGTCAACTCAGGCGCGCTTGCGGCGATCTTGAAAATTTGATCGCAGTCAACATGTTGTTCGATGATCGCAGTGATTTTTTCCAGCAATCCTGCTATTTTCGGATGCTCAACCGGAGTTACCAACCCCAGATGGCGTCCAGGCAGGATTTCATCGCTCGAGAGTTTCGGTATCGCTCCAACCACCGGTACACCGGCGCTCTCTTCGATCGCCCTCCGGATGATCTCTTCGTGACGGGGATTTGCCACTCGATTCAAGATCACTCCAGCGATCTGAACTTCCGGGTCCAATTTCTTACAGCCCAAAACAGTCGCTGCAGCTGTGCGGGTGACCTTGGTAACGTCCTGAACCAGAATGACCGGACAGCGCAGGAGCTTGGCTAATTCAGCGCTGCTGTGCGTTCCATTTGCGTCAAAACCGTCAAAGAGCCCGCGGTTGCCTTCAATAACGCTGATCTCAGCGTTTCGGCTCCGGCGCAAGAAAGAATCGGAAACTCCGCTCGCGCCCATAAGATAACTATCAAGGTTGTAGACTAGAGAACCGGAGGCGAATTTGAGCCAGGCGGCATCGATATAATCCGGTCCTTTTTTGAAAGCAGCAACCCTCATACCGCGCTGCCTCCATGAGGCAATTAGCCCCATGGAGACCAACGTCTTGCCCGCATCACCGCCGGTTCCGGCGATTAATATGCGAGGGATATTCAGTGATTTATTCATGCAGCGCGGGATGGCAGACCATTCCCCGGGGTCTTAAGGGTTAGCAGCGCCTTCTTTATGGGGAAGTTCGATATAGCTGCCCCCGAAGTACGTGTAAACGCACTTTTCGGTTTCGATGATTTCCCTGATAGCATCCTTGCAGGTTTGCTTATCGACCCGGTCCCCATAGATTTCCATGATATTCTTGGTCAGGTCCATTGCCTTGAGTTTCCTCATGCCCTGGGCTTCCTTGACCATTTTGTACATTTTTTCAGCGACTTCTGCTACACTGACTTTTTCGGCCATGGTATAGCCTCTTTAGTAGGTTAATTGAGCTGAACGCTTGAAAGTCAAACCGGCGTGTTTGAAGTCATCGATGTGCATCTTACCGAATTCAATACCGGATAGTTTGAAGAAGTTGGGCCAACCGATGCGTTCGATCCATTCGCCGATTCTTTCGTATTTGCGAGCGTTATTCTTCCAGACGTCGATGATATTGACCACGGCTTCGACGACCTCGGGCCAGCGCGGGGGATTGTTCTCGATGTAAGGGATCGCCAGTTTTGAGAACATTGGTTCATGCCGGGCATTCGATACCTTACCGCCGATCCAGATGGAAACGCCGTCGTTCAGTGGATTGTTCAGAGTCATCGATGGGCAGACGGTGTAACAGTTGGCGCAGAACATACAGCGCTCTTCGTCAACAGTGACAGATGGTTTTCCATTAACCGTAGTCGGTTTGATGGCGGCGGTGGGGCAGGCTGATACGACATTGGGAATTTCGCAGGTTTTGTGCAGCAGGTCATGGTTGATCTTGGGCGGGCGGCGGTGGATGCCCAGGATGGCAATGTCCGAGCAGTGCACTGCACCGCACATGTTCAGACAGCAGGCCAGTGCGATGCGGCATTTCGCCGGCAGGTCCATGTTTTCGAAATGCCCGATGACGGCGTCCATGACTGATTTCACGATACCGGACGCATCCGTCGCGGCGGAGTGGCAGTGCACCCACCCTTGGGTATGCACGATGCTGGTAATCGACGGGCCGGTGCCGCCAACCGGATGACCGATTTTCTTCAGATCAGCAATGAGAGTGTCAATTTTCTTCTCATCGGTGAACATGAATTCAATGTTATGACGACTGGTGAAACGCAGGTGTCCATCAGCATACTTGTCTGCCAGATCGCAGATCATGCGAATCTTGTCGATGCTCATCAAGCGAGATCCGCCTGCGCGTACAGTATATACTGCGTCGCCGTTTTCAGCGACGTGCTTCATGACTCCAGCTCTCAGGATTTCATGATATTTCCATTGCCCGTAGTTCTTTTTAATTGCCGGAGGCAAGAACTGTTCGTAATGTGGCGGGCCTATATCTGTAGTTCTTTTTTTCGGGGCGTCAGCCATTAGTAGCTCCTTTTTTGAATGTTACAATTAATTCACTAACCGAATTCATTGCCAGGGGGATTAATTTTCTGCCTCTTCTTCGCCTTCTTCAAAGTATTCTTCGTAGAAGACGTACGGATTTTCACGAGGATGCGCCACCATCTGAGCGGCAGGTTCCACCTCGATCATTTCCAGAAAGTTACCCAATCCGACACGCTGGATGAATTCGCCGATTCTTTCACGGTTCTTACCTTCATCACACCATAGATCCCATATTCTCTCCACCAGATCTCTGATTTCCTGATAGGGCGGTTCCATTTTGATAAAAGGAACAATCACGGAGGAGAGCAGAGCGCCTTCCACGATGGGAGCCTTGGAACCGATTAAGATGCAGGCTCCGGTATCTTTGCCCGGGCGCAGCGCCTTGGGCATGACGTTGATGCAGTGCATGCAGCGGCGGCAGGTGGAGTTATCGATTTTGAGCATTTTGCCATCCCAATCCATGCACTTTGCAGGACAGAGATTGACGATCTCTTTGGTCACGTCTACACCGGCAGAGGCATAGTCGCCAACGGCCTTCTGGTCGATACGAATGTTGTCCCGCCAGGTTCCGATGATCGACATGTCAGCGCGTGCGACAGAAGCCACGCAGTCATTTGGGCAACCGGAAAACTTGAACTTGAATTTGTAGGGGAATGCAGGGCGGTGCAGTTCATCCTGATAGTTCTTAGTGAAATCATGGCAGGCCGCCATGGTGTCATAACAAGCCCATTCGCAACGGCTTTTACCCAGACAGCAGGAGGGAGTACGCACGTCTGATCCTGAACCGCCCAGATCAAATCCGATCGCCGTCAACTCCTCAAAGATGGGTTCCAGTTGGTCCGTGGATGTGCCCAACAAGATAATGTCGCCTGTGGATCCGTGCATGTTCGTCATACCCGATCCCCGCTTTTCCCAGATGTCACAGATTTTACGCAGCGCGTCAGTTTTATAGTACCAACCAGCAGGTTGGTTGACGCGAATGGTATGAAAGTGAGCGACATTGGGGAAATCCTGAGGCACGTCGCAGTACCGACCGATGACTCCGCCACCGTAACCAAGCACACCAACGATGCCGCCATGTTTCCAATGGCCGATCTTCTCTTGGTAAGAGCGCTCCAGGATTCCCAGCAGATCTTTCGAAGCCGGACTTCTCTTGGCAGCCATCTTGATTTCGGAGACGAAGCTGGGCCATGGACCTTTTTCCAGCTCATCCAACATGGGCGTTTTCGGTAACTCGTCCGCCATAGCATCTCCTCGCATTAGGAATGAATCGATTGTATTGATGTTTTTCGATATCTGAATTCTAGAATTAACCATACAAATTGTTTATAATGTAACAATCAAAATAATGATGTCGTTAGAGTATGAATATAGCAACTCCGTAAGCCAATGTCAAGTGATTTAGTGAAAATTTTCATTTCACCGTTCATCTTAAAGTATCCTGACCGAAGATCTGATAACAGGTTTTAACCTATGATTTTAATGCGCTTACGTGATCAGATTTACAAATCATTGTGAAATTAGATGCTTTTCAGAGCTGTATGTTGAGATTTTAACGACTCCTCGATGACGGTCTCATTATGCAATGTGGAGAGGAACCAGGCTTCAAAGGGTGAGGGGGGGAGGTATATTTGATTGGATAACATTCCACGGAAAAATGAGCGGAATTTGTCAGTATTGCACTGACTTGCAGATGTTAAATCATTAACTAATATTGTTGTAAAATAAACAGTCAATAATCCGGTTATTCGATTGATCTGTACCGGAACCTTAACTCTTTGAAATTCATGCATTAGCCCTTCTGCTAATCGTTCTGTTTGCAATTTCAAGGCAACATATAGATCCGGATCATTCAATTCTTGTAGCGTCGCCAGTCCGGCGGCGACTGAAATGGGATTTCCGGATAGCGTTCCCGCCTGATAAACGTCACCCAACGGAGCTAAATTTTGCATGATTTCCGTCTTGCCGCCAACTGCGCCGATGGGCAGTCCGCCCCCCAGTATCTTGCCCAGGCAGACCAAATCGGGAATGACGCCGAAAACCTCGCTCGCTCCACCCCGGGCGATTCTGAATCCAGTGATGACTTCGTCGAAAATCAGTAACGCTTCATATTTTTGCGTGAGGTCTCGTAATCCTTCTAAAAATCCGGATTCCGGCAGCACGACTCCCATGTTTGCAGCAACGGGTTCCACGATCACAGCGGCAATTTCAGCGCCCCTCTTCTCAAACAACCTGGCGACAGCTTCAAAGTCGTTATAGGGCAGAGAGTGCGTCGCTGCAGAAATGCTGGCTGGAACGCCCCGGGAAGCAGGAATCCCGCCTGTCGCCAGACCGGATCCGGCTTTCACTAAAAATCCATCGCTGTGCCCATGATAACAGCCGTCGAATTTTACCAACAAATCACGCTGGGTAAATCCTCGAGCCAATCGCGCCGCGGTCATGACCGCTTCCGTCCCGGAGTTGACCAGGCGAAGCATCTCGACGTGAGGCATCCGCTTGCAGACCAGCTCTGCCAGTTCGACTTCTGCTTCGGTCGGAGCTCCGAACGACGTTCCATGGGCAGCAGCCTGCTGCACCGCGGCGACAACTTTGGGGTGAGCGTGTCCCAGGATCATCGGGCCCCAGGAGAGCACATAATCGATGTATCGGTTGCCGTCAGCATCGAACAGATAAGGACCTTCACCCCTGGTGATGAAGGGTGGGTCCATGCCCACAGACTGGTAGGCTCGCACCGGGGAGTTTACTCCGCCGGGGATGACTGCTTTTGCCCGCTGGAATAGTTCAGAGGATATTTTTAGGGATTTCATCAGGTGGTAATCCGATTACAGATTATTTTGGGAGTATGTCAGTGCAGGCAGCGATCTATACAACTGGGATTTCATCCGGGATGGAAAGAGGAGAGTGAGAATATCACTGTCGAAAAATTTTAGCCCTCCTTGATCCATTGGACGGCTTCCCGGGCATGGTAGGTGATGATCAGGTCTGCGCCCGCTCGTTTGATACCGGTGAGGATTTCCAGGACAGTTCTTTTCTCATCCAGCCACCCCATCGCGGCGGCTGCTTTGATCATAGCGTATTCCCCGCTGACGTTGAAGGCAGCCAGCGGCAGTTCAGTTTTACTGCGCACTCTCTGGATAACGTCGAGGTAGGCTAATGCCGGTTTAACCATTACAATATCCGCCCCCTCCTCAATATCAAGTTGTACTTCTCTAACGGCTTCCCGCACATTGGCTGGGTCCATCTGGTAGCCTTTGCGATCGCCAAAGGAGGGCGCTGAACCTGCAGCATCTCGAAAAGGTCCATAAAAAGCTGACGCATACTTCACACTGTAAGCCATGATGGCGCGGTTTCCAAACCCGGCCTCGTCCATGGATTTGCGGATATGACCGATTCGTCCGTCCATCATGTCTGAAGGCGCGATGACGTCCACCCCGGCGCGTAAAAAGCTAAGACTCTGGCGCGACAGTAAATCGAGGGTAACATCGTTGTCAACCTCTCCATCTTTTAATACTCCACAATGCCCATGGCTGGTGTATTCGCACAGGCAGACGTCAGCGATGACTACCAGATCTGGGGTAGTCGATTTTATAGCCCGGATTGCCTGTTGAACGACTCCATCATCCTGCCAGGACGCTGAACCTGTTTCGTCTTTGTAGGCGGGGATGCCGAAGATGAGGATGGCTTTGATCCCGGATTGAAAAGCTGTGGCGGCTTCCTCTGCCGCTCGAATCGGGTTATAGCGAACGACTCCCGGCATGGAAGCGACCGGCTCATCTTCACTTTTTGGTTTGACGAAGATCGGCCAGATCAAATCGTCAACACTTAAGGTCGTTTCCCGCACCAGGCAGCGGATTGATTCAGTGCGTCGCAGCTGCCGCGGCCTTGTTATAGGAAAGGGCATTTGATGTTCTCACTCGGAGTCTATGGAAGTATCTGAGATTTTTAATTACCAGCGATTAGGGCATTTTGAATGAATTGAGTCTGAAATGTCCTGCTTATCTATATATTTCAACGAAAATACTTGACTATTTCGTCAATCAATCCCGGCACGGAGTACTCTTTCGCCTCGATGGAGACCTGAAGTCCGACTTCAGCCGCGATGGTGCTGGTCATGGGACCAATCGAGGCGATCTTCGCTTGTCCAGCAATTTTTAGCGCTCGCTCTTTTCCTAAGATTTCTATGAACGCAGAAACGGTTGATCCGCTGGTGAAGGTGATGACGTCCGGTCGGTTCTCCTCCAGGTAAGCCCACATTCCTGCATCCCATTCAGCGGTCGAAGTTGAGTAGACCTGTAGTGCTAAAACGATAGATCCAGATTCTGCCAGGGTGCGTTCCACTCTGTCATCGCCCAGATTCCCCCGCACTCTCACTACCAGGCTGGATTGATCTTGAAGAATAGGGGCAAGTTCATCTGCGAGGACTGCCGTTGTTGCTTTGGTCGGAACAAAATCCGCCGTCAGGTTGCATTGATTTAACTCGCGAGCAGTACCGCTGCCCACTGCCGCAATTTTGAATCCCCCCCAGAAGCGTTCATCGTAACCGTTGGCGATAATTTGCTTATGGAAATAGCGCACACCATTTTCACTGGTAAAGACTAGCCATCGCGTTTTCTGAGTGTCGAGAGATTGGCGTAAGCTGACCCATCCGGAGGAATCTTGAAATTCACTGATGGCGATGGTCGGAAGAGGAAGGACTTCCGCTCCGTCTTCCCTGAGCATTTCGTACATTTCAACGGCTTGATCCGCTGGACGAGTAACCCAGACGCTTTTACCGGCAAGCGGACCTTTACCGAACCAGGCAAGCTCCTTCGCCAATTTGACAACGTCTCCGATTACGAATAGGGCGGGTGGGGATATCTTCTGCTCTTCGGCAATTTTAACCAGGTCAGCCAATCTGCCTGTAGCGCATCTTTGCAGTCCGGTGCTGCCCTGTTGGATCAATGCCGCCGGTGTAGCTGGAGCCATACCACCGGCAATAAGTTTTTCAATCGTAGCGGATAACTGTTTCACGCCCATGTAGCCAATGATCGAGCCGTGTTCGACGCCACTCAGCCATTCCCAGGGCGCTTGAAATTCAGTTTTATCACTCGCCTCATGTGCCGTGACGAGTACCGCGAAAACCGAACTATTTCGGTGGGTGATCGGAATCCCTGCATAGGCTGGAACAGCGATGCCGGCGGTGATGCCCGGGACAATTTCAAATGGGACGTTGTGCTTCTTCAGAAATAGCGCCTCCTCGCCGCCACGGCCGAAAACGAAGGGGTCGCCGCCCTTCAACCTCACCACCTTTAATCCCCGTTGCGCCAGTTGCACGAGTAGGGCGTTGATTTTTTCCTGCGGTACCGAGTGACATTCGGCTGACTTACCGACATAATATCTTTCCACATGCTGTGGAAGAGTGACCACCAATTCCAGCGGAGACAGACGGTCATAGACCACCGCGTCACAGTCGTGGAGCAATCTCTTACCTTTGACCGTGATCAACCCCGGGTCGCCCGGTCCGGCTCCCACCAGATAGACAATTCCGTTAGACATGCTTGAGTAAGTCTCCGCCACCTTGGACCAGCAGATCTCTGGCTACTAATTCACCCAGCGCTTTAGCTTCCTGGCGGGTATGGGCGAATCCGGATGATCTGATGACTTGACTGCCATCACGTGCCGCAATTAAGGCATCCATTTTGATTCGTCCCCCCTCGTAACGTGCCCACGCGCCGACCGGAACGCTGCATCCAACTTTCAGAGCTGATAACAGGGAGCGCTCGGCATTAAAACAGGCTCGATCGTATACTGAGTCGATCTCTTCCGCCAATTGTTTCATCTCAATGTCATCGGATCTCGATTCTACGACCAAGGCGCCCTGACCGGCAGCGGGAACGAAATCTTTGGGTGGTAAGATCTGAGTTATATGATGCTCCATCCCCAACCGAATCAACCCGGCGCGAGCCAGGATCATGGCATCGAATTCCCCGTCGCGCAGTTTGCACAACCGGGTATCCACATTGCCGCGAATTTCCACAATCCGAAAATCCGGTCGATACGCCAGCGCCAGCGCACGCCGCCTCGGAGAACCCGTCGCCACCTTGGCTTGCGGCGGTAAATCCATCAATCCGGGATAGTTGGCGGATATCAGGGCATCCTCTACGGGCGCCCTTTCCAGTACCGCGGCAACTCGATATCCGGGCATTAAGGTTGAAGGCAGATCTTTGGCGCTATGTACTGCCAAATCGATTTCCCTACGCCCGAGCGCTGCTTCCAATTCTTTGACAAATAGTCCCTCCCCGCCCAGCGCTGACAAGCTCGAATGCTGATCAATGTCACCGGAGGTTTTGATCGCCAGCAATTCGTATGAAAACTGCGGAGCTGCCTCTCGTAATTTTTCCAAGACCGATTGTGCTTGGATTTGCGAAAGCTTACTCCCCCTGGCTCCGATGCGAACGGTTTTCACACTCATCGATTTCGTTCTTCCTCAATCCAGCGCGTCCAGAGATCATAGGGTGGATGATCAATCGACCATTTCGATCCGATTTTCATCCCTTCATCCAGCATACGGTCATATAATTTTATCTTTAATGTTTGTTCGGTTACATTGGATTTTACAAACTCCCTGAACTTGATCAACATGAGTTCCCGATCGACGGGGAGTTGATCCTGAAGGAATCTCTCCAATTTAGCGCGCAAGGAGCGTGTATAAAAGGGAATTTTGCCCGAAGAGCTTATCGCCAGGGTGATGGAGCCATGGCGGATGATGGCTGGGAAGATCACCGAACAGAGTTCCGGCTGATCGACCACGTTGACGGGTATGCTGGAATTTTCACAATCCTCGAAGATCCGCCGGTTCACCGCCTCATCATTCGTAGTTGCAATCACCAAACGGTATTCGCGAGCTTCCGGAGAGAGGTAAAGCCGTTGCTGCCATTCACAGCGCTCTGGGTCAATAAGCCTCTGCATCTCACCGCAGATTTCAGGAGAAACAATCGTAACTCTGGCTTTTGCCTGCAAGAGTTGAGTCGTTTTACGAGCAGCCACCTCGCCTCCGCCAACCACCAGGCAGGGTTGATCCATGATATCGAAGAATAGCGGCAGGTAATGGGGTTCTGATTTTACGGTCACGGGATTTGGTGCGGTTTAAAGTGGAGTTTCTTGGCGGTTATACTTTGGAAGAACGCAGAGGGATCCTTCGCGTCGTTTGACCCGATTAAGGTCAGTTGAATAAATTTTCACAAATATCTTGACTTTTCAGTACAGGTTATTTATATTTTATGCTATGGGTGCTTGGCGCCACCCTGAGTTGATCGAACATCCTTCATAAAACATACCGGTATGGTTGATCTTAGTCGTTGGCTGGAAGGACACGCCCCTCAGCAGGGGTTGGACCACCTGGCTCCCGTGATCAGCATCAGCGCTGCATCCGCCATTACCGCACTCTCCAATTCCGCCCTGCGCAAGTACGAGTCCGCTGGATTGATCATTTTCCATCGCACATCCGGTAACACCCGCATGCTTTGCATCGAGGACCTCGAACGCATCAAGGTTATTCAGCATTTGATCAAAAGATGCAGATTGAACCTTGAAGGTATCCTGCGGCTCTGGGCGCTGCTTCCTTGCTGGGAATTCAAGAGGTGCAGCCTTAGCTCGCGTGCAGAGTGCCCCGCCTTGAAGGATTCCGATCGCCCCTGCTGGGTCTCGCATCAGAAATCCAAGGGTTGTGAAGGTCAAAGTTGCCGTACCTGCGAGGTTTATCGCTTTGGAGCCTACTGCACCGAAGATCTGAAGAGCCTGTTAGTCAGTCTTCAGGAATCAGAGAAATCGATTTCAAAACCACAACCTTGAATTGCGAATTAAGTAATATAAGTCGATGGTTATTCCCCGGCTGCATCCGGGTGCAGATATAGAAAGGACGTGATATGACTGTGTTCCACTTGCTGATATATCTATCAGTGCTCATCTTTCTGACGGCCGTAGCCGCCAGAATAGTGCGAATTGTCAGGATGCCCGTTCACCTGCGCTGGGAACTCTATCCAGTTCCGCATGAAAAAAGTCGATCCGCCTATGGCGGTTCCATCCTCGAAGAGGTCAACTGGTGGACTAAAGAACGCGAGGTAGACCGCATCGGCGAAGCGAAAGCGATGGTCTCAGAGATATTCTTCCTTAAAGGTATCTGGGAACACAACCGCGGGCTCTGGTTCGGATCCTGGTCGCTGCACTTTGGACTCTATCTGCTGATCGGCGAATTGGGATTGCTGGCGCTTTCCGGTTTCTTGGGTGCAGTCGGAATGCAGCCAGAAATCTTGGCTTTGGTTACACCGATTGTAACCATTCTGGCTTGGATTGGCTGCGCTCTCGGATTGATTGGCTCCTTGATTATGTACCTCAAGCGGTTGACTGATCCCAAATTGAAGCCGTTCAACAACGCCAGCCACTACTTCAACCTGCTCCTGCTGGGCGCAATCAACGTCACCGGCTTGATCTGGGTGGCTGCCGATCCTGAATATGCAGGGAAACTGGTGGATTTCTTTGCGGGCCTATTCTCTTTGAATGCACTCCCAGTTCTGACCACCATCGGGTACACACACGTTGGAATCGTGCTGTTTTTCTTCATCTACTTCCCCTTCACCCACATGACGCACGCGTTCGTGAAATACTTTACCTACCATGATATCCGCTGGAATGATTCGCCCAACGTTCAGGGTGGAAAAATGGGAATTGAAATTGACAAATTGGAACATCAGCCGGTCACCTGGGCTGCGCCGCATGTGCGCGCCGATGGCAAGAAAACCTGGGTCGATATAGTCGGTGATACCGGTGAGGAGAAAAAATCATGAGCAGGTCGTCGCTGAGTAAGCAACCTAAGAAAGTTACAGACATTAGCGTACCCTCAGAGCAACTGGCGCACGTCGATCCACAGGATATGTTCCCGTTGCCTCCACCTTACGATAAAGTCAAAGAGCAGCCCGGTTTCAAAGCCCTCTCGGCTGAGACTCGCAAAACCGTCGCTGCTTCCTTGGATGATACCGTTTGCGTAGGGCTTCCTCAACCGAAATCGAAGGAAGAAGAGGAAAGACTGATCACTGCTTTCCTTTCGGGGCTGAGGAAGCTCTTCACCAGGGAGAACAACTGGACCTTCCTCGAGCCTCTGGTGCTCTCCATGGAACATTGCGCTCGTTGTCAAACCTGTGTTGACGACTGTCCGGTTTATGAAGCGAGCGGTAAAAATGAGATTTACCGTCCCACCTACCGTTCTGAAATCCTGAGGCGGCTTTACTTCAAATACATCAAACCCGGCAATTCACTCTTCAACAAATTCCAAAATGGCGACATCGAGTTAAACTGGACGCTGCTCAGCCGTCTGCTGGAACTCAGTTACCGCTGCACATTATGCCGCCGCTGCGCTCAAAGCTGTCCTATCGGCGTTGATAATGGTTTGATCACCCGGGAAATCCGCAAGCTCTTCAGTTCGGAAATGGGAATTACAGAGAAAAACTTGCATGAAAAGGGTACTATCCAACAGTTGCGGGTCGGTTCCAGTACTGGAATGAATTCGTTAGCCGTCAAAGACAACGTCGAGTTCATCGATGAAGATATGACCGAGCGCACCGGCATTCCCATCGAAAGCAAGTGGGACGTCGAGGGAGCGGAAGTATTATTGTTGCACAATGCCGGTGAATTCATCGCCTGGCCGGATAACCCCGGCTGTTTTGCATTGCTGCTTGACGCTGCCGGAATCACCTGGACCATGTCCAGCGAAATTGCCGGATATGACGGTGTCAACTACGGATTGTTCTATGACGACGTGCAGTTGGCTCGTATAGCCGCCAAGCATTTTGAAATCGCTAAAAAACTGAAAGTCAAGAAAATCGTGATGGGTGAGTGCGGCCACGAGAGCAAGGCTTTGGGAGTTATATCTGATCGCGTTTTCCAGGGAATTCCACGCGAAACTGCCATGTCGCTGATCGCTGACATTGTCTTCTCAGGGAAAATCAAGTTCGATCCGTCGAGAAACAACTTCCCCGTCACGCTGCATGATCCTTGCAACCTGGTGCGCGCGATGGGAGTGGTTGAACCACAGCGGCGAGTCTTGCGCTATCTCGCCCCCAAATTCCGAGAGATGCATCCGCATGGCGTCCGAAATTACTGTTGCGGCGGAGGCAGCGGCTTTGCCATCATGTCGCAGTATAACTTCATGGATTGGCGTCTGCAAATTTCCGGCAGGAAAAAGTTCAAACAGATCCTTGATGCATTCGCAGACGAAGATCCGAGCGCTGAGACCAAAAAATACGTATGTGCTCCATGTTCGAATTGTAAAGGGCAGATCCGAGATCTTTTCGACTACTACGGCGCCAAGCAGAAATCCGGCCTGCACTACGGTGGGCTGGTGGAGCTGGTCGTCAATGCCATGGTTGACGTTAAGGAAGGTTTCCTCAATTTCGAGGAGATGTAGGAGAACAGAAGATACTCAGCTTCAGCGAGACCTCTGACACAGACGCTCCAAATGACAAGTGGCGGTTTTTCAGATTCCTCAAACTTACTTCCTGAATGTAGTATCTCGCCTATTTTTCCTCATCATCCAGCTCTCGCATGGACCGCAGAATCGCCAGCGGGCTGCTTCCCATTGCCAACTGAGTTAACTTCGCCATTTTCACCTGGTCAGCCTCGAACTTTTTCTTCAACCGCGCTTCGTAGGCTTCCTTCAAGATCTCCAGCAGAGCATCAAGTTCGTATGGTTTGGGCAGATAGCCGTATGCGCCCAGCTTGGTGCATTCAACTGCTGACTCCAGTGATCCGTGTCCGGTCAGGATGATGATCTCAATGAACCTGTGCCCGCTTTTAAGTATTTTGAGCACCTCCTTGCCATCCAATCCGGGCATCTTCAAATCCAACAGCGCCAGATCGAACTTCTTGTGCTTGGCAATCTCCACCGCTTCCAAGCCATTGGTGGCTTTGGTGACGTCCAGACCGCGCATTTCCAGACGCTGCGCGATGGAATCCAGGAATTTAACCTCATCATCGACAATGAGGAGTTTGATTTTATCGGGCATTGTTTTCTCTTTCTTTGATTATTAACCCGACCACTTTATGGTGGACAGTGTTCGCCCGCTATTCCGAATTGTTCGGAAGCGGCTGTCCGATTCCCGACGCGCTTCGCTTGCGGGAATGACAGCTTATAGTTTGTCCAGTATTTTCCGGTCGGATTAATAGAAACCGATCCACCTCCAATAACCGAAGAAGAGCCATCCCCACAGCACTGCCCATGACAGCAGCAGTATGACAAATCCGTGCTTGAGGAAATCACCCAGTGTCACCAACTGTTTGCCGGTGTTGGGATCTTTTGCCATGGCATAGGCGATGGCATTATTCGGAGTACCAATTAATAGTGTGTGCGCAAACGAGGATGCAAACGCTGAAGCCAATCCTATCATCTGCGGATTTGTACCTGATATAATTGCCATGGGGACAGTGATCGGTCCAATCGCAGATACAGTTGCGCCGTCACTCATGAATTGCGTGCAAATTCCAGTAAAGAGGCTACAGGCAATCGCCAGACCTTCTCCGGATTTCATGAAGTCCGGCATCATGTTGATGAATCCGTCAGCCATGAACAGCGCTGATCCGGTCGCTGCCAGACCTTTCCCCATCGCGCAGGCACAGGCATACAGCGCCACCACCTCCCATTGGATTTTTGCGATGTCCGCCCAGGTGATGATCCTGAACAGCGCGAGCAGCACAATCGCCAGAATGACCGGTCCACCCATCCCCAGCACGTCGCTCGCCGTCACCCAGAGCACGATCAGGAGGATCAGGATCGCTGCCGTAATGTATTCGGTGCGGTTCATCGGTCCTATCCTGGTGGAGGCTTGCTTGACGATAGATGAAAAATTCAGCTTGGACGTCTTGATCTTCGATCGGAACATCAAGAAGAAGTAGAGCCCAATCACCAGAGACATTACTGGCACGAAAGGCAGACCATACTTGACCCACTGACCGAACGATGGCGCCATCCCATAATCGCTGAGGATTCCCACCATGACCGCATTGCGTCCTCCTGCCGCCGGTGAGCCGGGTCCACCGCAGTTCGCCGCGTAACACAAAGCCAGGATCATCATTACCGCCAGTGATCGATCTTCCTCAACACCGGCGCTACGTATTGCAGAGACGTATACGATGATCAGAATCGGCATCAGGAAGGCGACGATGGCATGTTCGGACAGAAACGCGCAGGTAACTCCAACCATCGGGAGGAAGAGAAACATGAACTTCCAGATGGAGGTAGAAGGTCCCATCAGCAACAGACCAATACGGCGATCAAGCCCCGTTTTACCGATTGCTTTCCCGACAACTAACACCCCGAAGACGAAGAAAACCGCATCCTTGGCGTATGCCGCAGCGATGTCGTCCGGCAGCAGTACGCCGTAGAAGTACATCGCCACACCGACCATGAGTGAGGTGATACCGATGGGAATCGCTCCAGTAGCCCAAAATAGTGCGCCGAGAAACAGGATACCTAACATGACTTTAGCGCGCCGGGCAGTTTCATCCAAGGTCAGTTCTTTTCTCTGCTTCTTACCAGTCTCATCCGAACCAACCATGTTCAGCTTGTTGGCGTGGCTGTAGTAACTGGTAATAGTTTCTCCATCCTTCATTTTGGAGTATCCGGAATAACCGACAATGTGGTCGGTCGGATCCATAGTCTTTTTTCCTGCGGCATCGCTGATCAGGGATTTCTTCTGGAAAGTCAGCAGGAATTCTAACCTTGATGGGGTCGGCATGTACACAATGCTGAAAAAGATGAGCAGCCCCATAATAATGACACCCGGACGGTAGTTGTGTGTTCCCCAAAACCATTTCAGGAAGGATCCCTTTTCGATTTCAGAGATTTCGTGCCTCTCCATCACGCGCGGCCTGTCTTTGCGGGCGCGGTCGATTATCTCAATCAGTTCCTCCAATTCGCCGGGTTTTTGCATATAAGAATAGGCATCCAGCTTGCCGGTTTCCACTGCCGATTCCATCGTACCAAAACCGGTCAGCATGATCACCTGCAGTTCGGGCCGGAAATGTTTTAATTCCTTTAAAACCTGTTCCCCGCTCATTCCCGGTAATTTCCGGTCCAAGATTACGACGTCAATATCCGGATATTGACGTACGGTCTTCAGAGCCGCTTCACCGCTGGCGATTGCCACATTTTCATATCCTCTGAGCTTCAAGCGCTCAGACATGGAAATTCTAAATTTTTCCTCGTCATCAACGAGTAATAGCCTGGCCATATTCAGATTCCCTGTTCGTGTAGCGATTTAGAGGTTAGCTTTTTTGATAATCAATTTGGATATGACCGAAAACAAATCCGATATCCTGAGAATACCCACGACCTTGTCAGCTCTTGTTACCAGAATCGAAAGCGATTGGTACATGACGATTCTGTGGATCGCCTCACCAAGTGGAGCCTCTTCATCGATGCTCTCCGTGGCTGAATGCATCACATCCTTTACGCGGGTCGTTTTGGCGCGATTCACGTAATCGGTGAAGCTCTCCTTCCACAAATTCATGTTGTCCATCATGGATGAGATGAAATCGGAGCTGAGACCTACCCGCGAGAGCACACCCAGATCTCCCATTTTACTATACCTCGGTTCCAATCCCTTGAGAAAAGCCAGGTGCCCGAGCTTTCCGACAATTTTGTTCTCCTTGTTCACGACCAGCACTGCGCGATGAGGTTGACGCCCCGGCGGCAGCTTCTTTTGAGCTTCCTCCAGAGCCCTAAGCGCGTCCAACATGGTCGCATCTTCCAACACTACCGCATAGTCATCCAGCGGTGTCATGATATCTTTGACTTTTTCCAACGCCATCTTCGGCTCCTCCCTGATATTTTCTCTCAATTAAACCTTGAACAGATGATCCGCTATTTATAGGGCAAGATTATGCTGAAAGCGGCGCCTTTCCCCGGAATACTTTCCACGCTAATCTTGCCGCCCAGGCTTTTGATAATCCCCAGACTCACCGAGAGCCCCAATCCCGTTCCTTTTCCAACTTCCTTGGTAGTGAAAAATGGCATGAAGATCTTTTCTATCTCCTCCTGAGTAATTCCTTTGCCGGTATCTGCAATCGTCACGATGATGTGCCCGTTGTCAGAGGTAGTATTAATCGTAATTCGTCCAGGGGGTGAAATAGCGTCAAACGCGTTATTCAAGATGTTGAGAAACACCTGTTTTAACTGGTTCGCGTCCGTGACAATCTTGGGGAGATTCGGTTGATAATGGGTGATGATCTCGATATTCGAGACCTCCATCTCACGAATCCAGAAAGTATCCACGATCTCCTGGATGAGTTGATTGGCATCATGCGGCATCAGCTTGATATCCGTCTTACGAACGAAGCTGAGCAGCTTACGAGTGATATCTCGGCAGCGGAAGACCGCGTCGTGGATATTATCAAGGTGCGGCGTCAAATCATCGAACGTAGTATTTTGACAGAACTCCGGATTCATCAGATCTTTTATCAGCCCGACCTCCTCGCTGATGATCGCCAGGGGATTGTTGATTTCATGCGCAACACCGGCAGAAAGCTCCCCCACGGACGCTAATTTGGCAGCATGCTCAAACTGCGCCTTGACAGTCTCCTTTTCTATTTCCATTTCGACCAGCTTTTTCGATCGGATAATGATGACTGAAATGACGACCAGAATGATGGCGATACTGATTGCCAGGATACTCAGTTGGTTGCCGAAACGAATGAAACTGACATTTTTCCCTTCTGCCCACCGGACGATGACTGCCCAATGGGCGCTGTTCAGCCAGGCATAGGCGTATTCGATACGATTGCCGAGACTCTCCCCTTCCGCCATTCCGATTCGCGGCTCATGCGGCGGCGTCATTCCTGATGAATGTAACAACGCTCCCAGAGGAGGCGTCACCAATTGATACAAACCTTCCCGGTTGACCATGGAAATATTAACTTCGCTCGATCCTTCTAATGATGCGATATAATCGTAGAATTTCTGCGGATCGAGCGTGGCACGCATGACCAGATATTGACCGCCGATAATTCGACTGACCGCTATGGTAAAGTGGGGTTTTTGGCGTAAACCCATGTAAATATCGGTAATGACATAGTGATTTCCTGCCTGCTTCAAGTCCTTGAACCATGCTTCGTGGCTGTAGTCTTTCATTTCCAGATAGGGCAGAGGTCCCGCATAAGCCGTCTGTACACCAGTAGAATCGAAGAATCCCACGTCCAGAAAAGTCTTGCTGTTCATGGTCAGCTTTTGTAGATAACCCTCCATTACGCTTGCAGATGGCGGTACTTGAAAACGTGGATCCTCGATGATATTGATCAAATTCACCACCCGCTCCCGCAGGAACAGGTCGAGCATGTTGACTTCATACTCAGCGATGGATTTGAGGTGCAGTCGGCGGCTTTCTTCGTAATTTGAGTGGTATTGGGAGTTGAAGTAGATGGACAACAACAGCAGCGGAGCGAGGTAGCTGAGCGCCAGGCGGAGGATATTCTTCCCCAGCAATTCCCGGTAATACTTGTCCTGAAAAATTCTGCCGGTCGCCAGGGGCGGGGTGGAGGTCTTATTCACAGAATTTGACCTTCATGAGTTTTGAGATGTGTCGATTGGTTACATCGCTTTGACAGGCATTCCCATCAACGGCCAAATAAAGAAGACAAAGACCGCCAACACAATCATAAGTATCGTGCTGGCGATGATACCGTACTTGAAGAATTCAGCCGACGAGAACTGTTTGCTCTCGTAGGCGATGGCGTTTGGCGCTGCGCCTACGAGAAGCATAAATGGTTGACCCGCTGTTACCAGCGCTGAAAAGAGGATGACTTCCGGGGCAACGCCCAGATATGGCGCGATGGCTAAGGCTATCGGCATGCTGATGGCGATGGCGGCGACATTCATGATAAAATTGGTCATCACCAGAACGAAGAAGGACATGCCTAAGACAAAGACCAGCCAGGGAGCATACTGGAAGAGAATCAACCAGTTAACCGCCAGCCATGACGCCGCGCCAGTCTGCCAGAGACATAACCCAATGCTCATGGCGCCGCCGAAGAGCAGTACAATGTTCCAGGGGATCTCTTCTAAATCCTGAACGTTCAGAATTTTTAATATGAAGAATAGGATGGTAGTTATAAGAATAATGGCGCTTTTATCAAGTTTGGCAAAGGCTGGGCAACAACAGCGCAGACTCATGACCAAAATAGCACTGATCACGATGACCAGGGTCAAGATTTCTGCACGGCTCATCGGTCCCAATTTAGCGCGCAGAGCTTTAGCTCGCTCTCTGAGCCCGGGTATGGTTTTCTTCTCGGGTTTCATAAAAAAAAGAATAAACAGCCACAATATCGCAACCATGGTCCACCCGATAGGCGCAAGATAATACGAATACTCGGCGAAGGAGATTTCACGACCCACCATATCTTTGAAGAAGCCTATGGCGACCGCGCCCCGGGCTGCGCCCAAAAGCGAGACGATGCTGGCAGCGCCCGCAACATAAGCCATACCGATGAATAACCCCTTGCCAAAACGAGTCTGCTCGGCGCTATCTTCAGAATATAGCGAGTGGATAGCCATGAAGAGAGGGAAGACCGTCGCGGCTACGGCCGTATGCGCCATCACCAAAGTCAGGATGGCGATCATCACGAAGCTGCCGAGATAAATCATGCTGGTGCGTTCTCCAACGATAACCAGCATGTTATAAGCCATGCGCTGCGTCAGACCACTCTTGGTGAACGTTCTGCCGATAACCAGCGAAGCGAAGATAAACCAGACAGAAGGATCGAAGAAATTGCTGAAGGCGATTTCGGGTTTGCGGATGAGAAACAGAGCCTGAATGACGCCGATTACAATCGCGGTGATGCCAATGGGGACAACTTCAAACACCCACCAGGTTCCCGCTAATAGAAAAAGCCCTAATGCGGCTTTCCCTTCGCGGGAAAGAGCAAAATGGGCTCCTTTGGGGTCAATGGCATCCGGCCAGGGCGGTGAGAGATAGAAAATAGCGAAGAGGGCGATGCCCAGCAGGATGAAGAACAGACGCTTCCAGTCGAATGGTTGCCTCGTCGCCGTCGAGTAGGATACTTCCGCCATAGCCGATGATCCCCTGCAATTCAGCTTATGTCTCTAATTATTCGGAAGATAACTCAGATATCGTTTTTTCTATCACATATATTGTGAAGAAAATATCATGCAACCCTGATTTATCCCTCGCTAAATATAATCATAGAATTCAGGTTTGTCAAGAACCTTTTTATAGAATTATATATGAATATTGCGTTAACGTACCCCTGATCCAATCGCCGACTAAATCAGCTGTGGATTAAAAAGTGATTATATTCACAGCCAAATTCTCGCGTATTCCGTCCAACCCTGTTAAATATTTACCAGGTAGGGGATTTTAAGTGTTTCACGCGAAAAGTAAGAAGGCGGATCACAATGCCGGATCCGCCTTCTTAACTCTTACGACCTGCCATGCGCGGGGGATGATTCATTTCATCTTCTTGTGAAATTCAGCGATCTGATCGACCGTGAACTTGTTCAGTTTCAAAACTTTCGCCTGTGAACGTTCGCTGGCAGGAACCCAGTTCAGCGCATCGGCTTCGGTCTTGGCTGAGATTATAAGATATCCCATGTGGTTGCCGGCCATGCAGCCCCATTCCCACTTGGCCAATTTGTCCGCGCCCGTCGCCTTGACCTCATCGAGAGTGGCCAGGCATTGCTCCGGCGTATGCGTGACCTCGACCAGATACGTCGATTCACAGACGTCCTTTATTGCAGTGCTCTTCTTGCTGTAATCGCTTGCCATTGGAGTGGTTGACAGCATGAATGCCGCCATGATCACCCCCATGATCAGCACAGCTGAAAATACATTTTTCTGTTTCATCGCACGCTCCAATTTTAATTTGGTTCGATCTAACTTTTCTGAATGCGAACATTCAGATTGGGTCTCAGTTAGTTCATTGATCGTGCAGAAGATACGTTGGCATTTTATCGGAGTTTGCCTGTTCATAGGGCAGAATATTAGCGCTGCGACCTCCTCTATTACCCCTACCTCGATGGTGAATAACCCACCCAATGACACTATCGCTAATAGTTAAATTTTTACTTTACATTTCCTTAATCTTACCGTAAATTTGGGTGTAATGGTAACCCCTGGAACTGAAATAGCTCTGTTCATCCCCTGTTACACGGAACAGGTCTTCCCTGAAACCGGACTTGCCCTGGCGCGGCTGCTGAAGCATTTCGGCTATAAACCGATCAACGTTCCGCACCAGACCTGCTGCGGTCAGCCGGCGTTCAACAGCGGTTATCATGACCTTGCGCTGCCCCTGGCGGAGCGATTCCTGCGCCTTTTTGAGCCTTACGAATGGATCGTTGCCCCTTCGGGTTCCTGTGTCAGCATGGTCAAGGTATTCTATGGAAAGCTCCAACTTTCTTCAGCGGGTCGTCAACGCTGGGAAACAGTCAGAAATCATATCTTCGAGGGGACGCAATTTCTTTACCATCAGCTCGGCGTAAAAGAGATCGGCGGACATTTTAACGCCAGGGTTGCTCTGCACCAATCCTGTCATGCCAGACGCGAACTTGGCATGGACCAGGAACCTATTGAGTTGCTCTCCAGCATTTCCGGATTGGATCTGGTCATCCCGCCCGGAGCTGAAGAGTGCTGCGGTTTTGGCGGTACTTTCTCCGTCAAATTCCCGGAACTCTCCACCGCGATGGGGATGGATAAACTTGTGGCAATTCAACAAACCAAAGCGGAGATTTTAACCGCCTTGGATGATTCCTGCTTGATGCACCTTAACGGGTTGTTGCGACGTCAAGATATCACCATTCGGACCATGCACATCCTCAGAATACTGGCTCAGGCGCGTGGTTTGGCATAAATAACGTCTCTTGTTGACTATCTTATAATCGGTGAAATGCTCCCTGACCCGTCTGCAATAAAGTCAAACATCATCGAAGCCTTGAATGATCAGCGGTTGCGCGCCGCAGTCATGAAGGCAACAGATCACTCTCTGACCAAGCGGGCGGAGGTTGTCGCTGAACTCCCGCATTGGGAAGCCTTGCGCAGTCAGGCAGCTCAGCGCCGTCAGGAAACTTTGCTGCACATTGATGAGCACTTGCTTCAACTCGAACGCAAGGCTTCTGAGAAAGGGATAAAGGTTCATTGGGCGAGTGACGGAGCCATCGCCAATAGGCTTATCGGGGAATTATGCCAAGCCGCCGTAGCTTCCGGAATGGCTTCGCCCGGTCAATCGCAGCCGTTGATCGTCAAATCCAAATCGATGACCACCGAGGAAATCGGTTTGGCTCCCGCGCTGCAAGCACAGGGGTTTGAAGTTGTCGAGACGGATTTGGGCGAATACATCGTTCAAATCGCCGGACAGATGCCATCGCACATCACCGCTCCGGCGCTGCATCTGTCGCGCTCGGACGTCGGCAGGTTGTTCGCAGACAAATTGGGCGTTCCCTACCAGGAAGATCCGGTTGAATTGATCGGAATCGCCCGGAAGATTTTACGACGGAAATTTTTATCCGCTGATATCGGTATTACCGGCTGCAATTTCGCTGTAGCCGAATCCGGCACGCCGTTGATCGTGGAAAACGAGGGGAATGGGAGGCTGGTCAGCGCCATACCCAAAGTGCAGATTATTGTGATGGGGATGGAAAAGGTCGTCCCGACCTGGGAAGACCTGATGATCCTGCTGGAATTGCTGCCGCGATCTGCCACCGGACAACGGATGACCGGATCGGTTCTGTACTTCAATCGTCCCTCAACTGGCGGGGAACCGGACGGTCCCAGAGAATTGCATCTGGTGATTTTGGACAACGGTCGCAGCAGAGCGCTGGCTGATCCCCAATTGCGTTCCATCCTCTGCTGCATCCGTTGCGGAGCCTGCTTGAACGTCTGTCCGGTTTACCGGCGCGTCGGTGGGCACGCTTATGGATGGGTTTATCCCGGACCCATCGGCTCCGTTCTGGCACCGATCTTCCTCGGTTTGGAAAAAACCAAAGATCAACCGTTTGCCTCGACCTTGTGCGGGCGTTGCGATGAAATTTGTCCGGTCAAAATTGATCTGCATCATAAATTGCTCGAGCTTCGCCATCGTATCATTGAAGCTCAATCGAATTGGACGGCGGAGAGGGGTCTTTTGACCGCCTGGAAATTCGTGCTCGACCGCCCTGAACTCTACCACCAGCTCGCCAAATTGCCTCGCTTTCTCTTACATGATATTTGTAGAACCCTTAAAACCCCGGGTATCCCTGTTTGGAAACAGCATCGCGACTCGCCAGACCTGGCCCGGCGCAGCTTTTCCCAACTGTTCCAAAAGGAATTTGGATCTGACTAATCGGCAGAAATTCGCAGTTGGACTATGAAAAATCCTGAGTCGCATAGAGAGGTGGTCTTAAAAGCCATACAAAACGGATTATCATCGACTCGACATACGGATCATCCACAAGAATTCTTCATGGATTTGATTCCAGCTCCATCACCCCAACGGATCGGTAGTGATGAAGTCTTGCACAACTTCCAAAAAATGCTTGAACTGGTGGGCGGTGAGTGTTATATCACTGCCGGAGAACAATCGCTGCACGCAGCACTCCAGGAGGTTCTCCAAACTTTCGCCGGGTCTGCGGTTCTATTGTCACCGGATCCTGAAATTCAACGCCTAAATATCGATAATTTAATTTTGCAGACGTCACTAAGGATTATCCACCCGACACAACAGAACATGGAAGAAGCTGCTTTAGCTCCCGTTGGGTTGACTTCAGCCTCTGCTGGTATCGCCGATACCGGAACGGTTGTCTTGGTCCACATCGGTGAGACGGGTCGGTTAAGCGCGCTTTTACCTGAAGTCCACGTCGTTTTACTAAAAAAAGCAACCATCTATCCGGATAAATTGACTTTCCTGCAACAGATGAAATTAGCCAGAATAGATCTGGGAGCCACCCCAATGACCTGGGTGACCGGACCATCTTCTACTGCGGATATCGAAAAGGTGTTGGTTCGGGGCGCACATGGTCCCAGACGGCTGATTGCATTATTATATTGACATCTAAAAAACGTGCTTTCTTGATCACGGTCATGCTTCTGCACGACTCACTCACCCTCCCTCGCACTGCCGACCTGGAAACCGTGAGTTCTGTTAACCTGATCCTACGCCTTATAAGCTCGAGCATATGACGCGAGCCTCAGAGTTAAAGAATTAATTCACGATTTGTTAAAACTCACCCAACAGTTAATTTAGTTCTGCGTATAATCATCAGAAAATAACGACCCAAAAGTCGTCGGATACTAAAATTCAGCAATGTCATAACAACCAACAATCAATGAGGCTCAAATGAACCGCAATTATCAACTTGTCATCTTAGCGCTGGTATCTGTGTTTATCCTTTCAACTGCCTATGCGCAGTACAAAGACATCGGACCGAGGTTCGGTGTGTATGGGGGCGCGGCTCTCGGTCAGAATGAATCGGAAGAAAGTCCGCCCTGCCTGTTCGGTAGAGTTTCACTGGGGTTGCCAATTTCCAATCACTTCGAAGCGGAACTGGCTTTGGGATTGGGTTCGATTCGAGGAGACGATTACCGGACCGCTCTGGTTCCCTTCGATCTGCAACTTCGCTTCGCTCCGTTATCCTCGACCTCGTTTATCCCCTACGTACTCGCTGGCGCTGAAATGATGAATTACAGCGTCGAAAAAATCCCAGCGCAGACTCGAACGAATTTTAAAGCGCAGGATTGGACTTTCGGCGTTCCAGTGGGAGCCGGTATTGAGGTGCGCTTGACCGAACAGATCTACCTCGATCTGCAGGGTGCCGAACATTTCACTTTTACGGATTATCTCAATCCCGTCGTTGAATACCAGGATGAGCAGGATGATAGTTATGCTACGGCATTGGCTGGTTTCAGATTCCCGATAGATCAGGGCAACCAGGATAAAGATAAAGATGGTTTGACCAGCAAGCAGGAAAAGGAACTTGGAACCAATCCGAAGAATCCGGATACGGATGGAGATGGTTTGAATGACGGCGACGAATACCTCAAATACCATACCGATCCCCTGAAAGTCGACACCGATGGCGATGGTTTGAGCGATTACGACGAGGTGATGACCCATCATACCGATCCTCTGAAAGCGGATACGGATAGCGACGGCTTGAACGATGGTCAAGAAGTACTGCAGCACAAGACTGACCCTCTGAAAGCTGATACCGACGCTGATGGCTTGAACGACGGGCAGGAAGTCAACACCTATCACACCAACCCCTTGAAGGCAGATACTGATAGTGACGGCCTTAAGGATGGCGACGAGGTGCTGAAGTATAAAACCGATCCATTGAAGATCGACACCGATGGCGGCACCATCAACGATGGAGTTGAAGTGGATCGCGGAACCAATCCGCTGGATCCGGGCGATGACATTCCCAAAGCGGCTGCTCCCGTTATCGGAGCTAAGATTGTGCTGGAAGGCATCGTCTTTAAAACCGGCAGTTCTCAGATCTTACCCGAATCGGAAGAGCCCTTGAATCAGAGCTTGCAGACGTTAACCGAGAATCCTGATATTGCCGTGGAAATCGGCGGATATACGGACAATGTCGGCAGCAAAGCTTCCAACCTGAAGCTATCCCAGGCTCGCGCCGAATCCGTGATGAAATGGTTGATCGATCATGAAATAGCCAAAGAACGATTAACCGCCAAGGGATTTGGCCCCGATAACCCGGTTGCGTCGAATGATACTCCGGAAGGGCGTCAGCAAAATCGCCGCATTGAATTTGTGCGCACGAAGTAGCAAAAATAATCACCCG
>JAPKYS010000052.1 GCA_026394195.1 bacterium
CGCATCGTGGATTCCACGCACCAGACCGCGAACGTGGATATCGTGCGCGCCAACCAGCGCCAACCCCGAGATCCGGATGATTCCGATATGACGTCGTTGCCCGGATCGCCCGATCCAGACGCCCGTTTCGGACACAAAACTGAGAAGAAAACCTTCTTCGGATACAAGCAGCATATCGGGGTGGATGCCGACAGCGATTTTATTACCAACGTAGCCACTTCAGGCGGCAACATCAGCGACGATGATTATCTGATGGCGATGGTCGAAGGTCCTCCGCCCGATGCGGTGACGGCGGACAAACTATACGATAAACCGCACCACCACCGACGGCTTAAAGATAAAAAGATCAAGTCTTTAATCATTCGTAAGAAGAACTCGCCGACGCCTGAAAGCCGGGACTATTTGATAGCGATTAAGCAGCGCAAATTAATTGAAAGAGTCTTTGCAGTCACCAAAAAATATCACGGCGGAGGACGGGTTCGCTACTGGGGCTTGCCCCGAGTCCGGGTGCAGAACTTGATGATCGCCACGGTCTTCAATCTTAAGCTTCTGGCCCAGCGGCTGACCAATGGTTTGGGTGAAATGTGTCCGAATATGGCATAAAAGCTGAAATACCAAGCAAATATAGGATATTTACACCATAAATCCGCCGTTTTTAGTGTAAAAAGAGCGATTTAGCAGTAAAATCAGAATAGACTAATCAATAAATATCAAATTAAGCAATTCCCAATCAAACCGTCTGGGGATTGATCAACAGTCTCCTGTAATTACGACAATTCCGGGAAGAAGTATAGAATTTGCTAATGAGCAGGTTATCGCTTCGTAGCTCTATCTCAAGGACTGCCTTACCGACGTGGAATCGAACTTATGCTAAAACGGTACCTGCGAACCGGAGCATTTTACGGCTTCATCTATGGATTGATCCTCCTAATCTGCGAAGATATCTTTGCATTACTGCTCAACCAGGTCACTTTCAGCGGTCGGCAGATTACTTTTTCTCTCGTGCTGTATTCTGTGCTGTTCATCTTCATTGGGATGATCTACAGCCTAATCGTGTGGGTATTTAGGCGAAAATCCCCAGATCAAGAAACCCTTTTCCCAGCGCAAATATTGCTGTTTCTATGCTTTTTTGCACTCTTTTATCTGGGTTATCGCGACGTCCCACTCCGCTTCTTTGCCCGCACGGTGCGAACCCAGGTCCCCGTTGCATTTTTCTGGGGTCTTTTGAATCTTTCGGTTTATTGGCTGATCATGAAGGTTTTGAAGCGAGGAACGTTCCAGGACGTCCATAATGTCGTAAATCGGGGTATTGCCGCTTCAGTTATGATAACTACCTTGATTGTAATCAATCTAAGGATGGATAATGACACGTACATTTCCAATCATCTTTACCCTTACGACCCCTTGTGGCGGATGGTGTTGATTCTATTGGCGCTGGCATTCTGGCTGCTTTTCAATGCGTTGCAAAAACCATCGAAAGAGCGTACTGTTCGGAACAAATTCGCCTTAAAGCACATGTTCATTCTGGCAGTATTCAGTTTCATACTACTCCTCTTTTCAGCTCTCTGGAGTGCGAACGTCCATGACCGTAACAACTCTCAGACTTGCTCCGATAGTTATCGTCGTAATTCTGACAGCCCTCCAAATATTATTATTATAATAATAGACGCTTTGCGAGCGGATCACATGAGTCTGTACAATTATCCGCGAGCTACCACCACTCAATTGGATGCTTACAGCCGCAATGCCTTTGTATTCGATCAGGCGTTAGCGCCCTCTTCCTGGACCAAACAATCCATCCCCTCCGTTCTGACCAGCCGCTATCCGGGTATGATCGATGTATATGGCATATTTGACGATGTACCGGAAGACCTGTTAATGATTCCGGAAATGTTGCAAACCCAACGCTACTATACAGTGGGATTTAGCGCCAATCCTCTGATTTCCAAAGATTTCAATTGCGATCAGGGATTTGATGAATTCCATCTGATTATCCGGCGTGGACCCAAGCAGCTCTTTTTCCCCACTGACGTTGTCAGCTCTCATTTAAAACTGTCGCATGAATGTGCCTTCTATATGAATCTGGTCGACGATAATATAAATTACGGAGATGGTCGCGTCGTCAATTCAGAGGTGGTTCCCTGGTTGCGTCGAAATGCGCAATCCCAATTCTTCATGTATCTCCATTATATGGATCTGCATACACCCTATACGCCTTCTCATCAGAAATACAGCAAAGGCAAGTACCTGACATCAAAAGACTACGATATTCTCTGGAGTCTTCACGATAACTTCCGGGACAAACCTACAGAGACGACGCCACTCGATCCTCACATCGTGGATATTGTGGCCAGTAAATATGACGATGAGATCATAGGAGCCGATAAAGCAGCAGGAGAAGTGCTGCAATTATTGCAGGATCTGAATATAGCCGATCATACACTGGTGTTTATCACTGCCGACCATGGTGAAGCGTTCGGCGAACACGGTCTCGGCAATCACGGAAATAGCATGTACCAGGAATTACTACACGTTCCGTTGATTATTCATCTTCCTCAGTCGAATAATCCTCCGCGTAGGTTCCCTGACCGGGTGGGCACACTGGATATCGTCCCGACAATTTGCGATCAAATCGGCATCGCTCCACCGCAAAATGCCGTTGGCATCTCTCTCCTGCCTCTAATGAATAGTCCAGAGCAGGCCCATCCGCTTGAATCTGTTCGGACTTACTTGGGCGAGGTCTGCATTTCTAAGCGTGAAATTCCCTATAATAATATCTTTGCTGTTATCAAGGATAATTTCAAATTTATCTGTTCCGAGTTGGTGGGTTCTGGTTCATACCAAATCTTGGAACTTTACGATCTTTCGACTGATCCAGGCGAACGCCACAACCTAATCGACGAATATCCAGGTCTGGTAGACAGCCTTAAGGCTGAAATAAACGACTACCGGAAATTCTGCGACAGTCTGAAAATCTCCACCGTTAGAAGCGATACAAAGACGAGATCGGAGGGATTGCGCGATCAGCTTCGAGCTTTGGGATATGTTCCCTGACATTTATAGCAGTCTCACCTCGGTTGAGCGCTTTTAGCATCGAAATGCGAGACAAGGGAGCGGATCCTTGGGTTAGCCTAATTTTTTTTAAAATAATAAAGAAAAAAATCGATTAGGTAGCCGATTTTTCTTGCTTCTGAGTTAAAATCTCCTTATATTATAATTTCAAGTTTCAACGATAAGATAACTCATAGCTCATAAGACAATCAAATGAAGCGCATGGTTTAAAGAGGAGGCAAAATGAGGAAACTCGCACTGATGTTGTTGGCTCTATGTCTGGCAGGTTCAGCTTTAGCTACAACATTCACACCGGAACTGGTAACCAAGCTGAATGCCAGCTCGAACAATGAGTTAATCAGAGTAATAATCACGATGACTGATCAAGTTGACGCTAATTATCTGTTCGATGCAACCGCTGCAATGAACAAGGTGGAGAAGCGTCAGTTTGTGCTCAACCAATTAAATCAAACGGCGGAAATTTCGCAGGCGAGCGTCATGGCTTACCTGAGGGATTATGAAGCATCCGGTAAGGTCGAGCACATGCTGTCGGTTTCCCTGGTTAACATCATCCAGGGATTGGCAACTCCGGAAGTTATTCGCGGCTTGATGAACTTCCCCGAAATCGCCGAAGTAACCTACGACCCGGAACGGTATATGTTAGACGACGCTCCGAAGGCAGCAGAACCGATTCAAATTGAACAACCCAAGGTCGACAACACCGACGAAATCGCCTGGGGCGTTGCTGACGTTCATGCTCCGGAAGTCTGGGCTCAGGGTTATCACGGCGCCGGTGTCATCGTCGGTATGTTGGATACGGGTGTCAATTACAACCACCTGGACCTGACCACCCACATGTGGGATGGTGGGACGTCCTACCCCTACCACGGCTATGACTTTTACAACAATGACAACAACCCCATCGATGACCATGGACACGGATCGCACACTGCGGGATCTGTGGCTTCGAACGGCGCTGCCGGTACGCAGGCTGGTGTAGCTCCACAAGCCATCATCATGGCGATCAAGGTTTGGTCCGCTTCAGGAAACGGCAGCACCGCCCAGATGATTTCCGGCGCTGACTTCGCAGTTCAGCATGGAGCTGACATTTTCAGCATGTCCGGAGGAATTTATGGCGGTGGAACAACCTCGGATAAAAATCTGTTCCGCGCTGCCTACAATAATGCCTTAGCCGCCGGTGTGATCGGAACAATTACAGCAGGCAATGAAGCCGGTCTCACGCCTCCCAGCAGTGTTCGTATACCTGGTAGCGTACCACCTCCCTGGCTGCATCCAGGTCAAACGCTTATAGGTGGTTTAAGCTGCGTTGTCACCTGCGGCGCCACTCAAACAGATCACACTATCGCCTCATTTTCCAGCCGCGGTCCGGTTACCTGGTCGACCATCAGCCCCTGGTTGGATTATGCTTACAATCCAGGCATGGGTTTGATCGACCCCGATGTCTCAGCACCAGGCGTGGATATCAAATCGTGTCTCCACACCAGCAACACCGGCTATCAGTTGATGAGCGGTACCTCCATGGCAACTCCGCACGTCGCCGGCGCCATAGCATTGATGCTGGAAAAAAATCCCAATCTTACCCCTGCTCAGATCGACCAGTATCTGGAAATGTACTCAACTGATTTGGGCGCTGTCGGGAAGGACAATATATTCGGTGCAGGATTAATGAACATCCTGAACACGATCAATGCGATCATTACCAATAGCCCCTACTCACCCGCAGCGCCGACCAATTTCACCGTTGCAAACAACGGAACGGCTCTGACGGCGTCTCTGAGTTGGACTCTGCCGACCACCATGATCAACGGCAACCCGTTGAATCCCAATCATCCGATCCTTTCGGTCAAAATTGAACGGGATAACGTTCTGGTCGCCACCCTGGCGGCAACAGCTACCAGTTACAACAATAACGTACCGGCTCCCGGTCAGTATGCATTCAAAGTCTATGCAGCGAATGATTCGGGTAACGGTCTTCCCGCCAATGGCTCGGGCTGGATCGGTCTGGACGTACCCGCAGTTCCGACCAACGTCCTAGCAGCTGTCGCCGGCTTGCAGGTCAATGTCTCCTGGACGGCTCCGACAGCCGGTCAGCACGGCGGTTACTGGCCGGCTGGTTCCTGGACGGGTCAGAAAGTTTATCGCAATGGTACACTGGTGACCACTCTGCCGGGCACCAACACAACCTACGTTGACACACCGCCGGTGGAAGGCGACTATGTGTATGGTGTGGCTTATTATAACGCATCAGGCGATGGCCCCACCGGTAATGCCCCCTCCGTTCATGCAGGTCCGGTTGCCTATATCGCCACTCCGACCGGGTATAGCTGGATCGAGATCAACCCCAATCAGCCGGGTTACCAGTACACCGGCACCAATACCGGCCTGAGCGCGGATGATCAGAATTTAGGACCATTCAACCTGGGCTTCACCTACGGTTTCTACGGCAATAATTTCACCTCCTTCCGGGTCTGTTCGAATGGATTCGCAACGTTTAATTCGACAATGACCAGCTACTCCAACCTCTCCATTCCCAGCACTTCCGCACCGTTCAACCTGCTGGCTATATACTGGGACGACTTGAACATGTCCGCTCAAGGGACTGCCTGGTATTACGCCGATGCCGCCAACAACCGTTGCATCATCGAGTGGGACAACGTGGCTCACTACGGCAGCACGCCTCCGGGCAACTACACGATGGAAATCATCGTCTATGAGTCCGGTAACATCGAGTACCAGTATAAGTCATTGACGCCTGGTACGCTCAACTCAGCGACCGTTGGAATCCAAAATGCCACCGGAACCACCGGTCTGCAGTGCAGCTACAACGGCGTCGGTCCAATCGTACCGGTCGCGCGCAGCGGTATCCGCTTCGCACCTCCGGGCGGTCAGCCAACCTGGGACGTCAGCATCACGCCGATCAATCCTCCGATCACCATTCCGGCCAATGGCGGCAGTTTCCAGTACAATATCAGCGTGCATAATCTGGGAGCTGTGCCTGCTACGTGCTTCCTCTGGAACAAAGTGCGTAACGGCGCCAACTACTTCCCGGTTTTTGGACCGATCAGCCGCACACTGCCGGGCGGCGCCAATCCAGCGCGTGTGTTCACTCAGACCATCGCATCGACCATCCCATCCGGAACCTGCTACTACATTTCATATATCGGACCGAACTTGACTACGATAGATGACAGCAGTTACTTCACCTTCACCAAGAGCGCGGTGGCGGATGGCGGCCCCTGGATCAGTGAATCCTACGTGACCGGCGACTTGTTCGATGAGTACATCGTGACGACCAATACAATCCCGAACGAATACGCCCTCGGACAGAACTACCCCAACCCCTTCAATCCGTTGACCTCGATCAGTTTCAACCTGCCGCAGGCGGGCTTGGTGAAATTGACGGTCTTCGACGTGATGGGACGCCAGGTCGCCACTCTGGTGAACGGCATGCGTGAAGCGGGAGCTCACAGCGTCACCTTTGATGCGACGAACCTGGCTTCAGGTGTGTATCTGTACAAGCTGGAAGCGGGCGATTACTCCGCCGTGCAGAAAATGGTTCTCATGAAGTGACACAGTCACTTTTTCCGCAAGATGCTTCGCGATTTTGCGCTGCGTGAAAGGCGCTTAAAACTAGGAGAGGCTGCCCCAAAAGGGTCAGCCTCTTTTGGTATCACGGAATGCCCTTTGATTTCCGCAAATATTAACGCCATGTCTCCTCGCCGAACTCCCTTCGGTCAGAATAAACTTGACTCCGCAGGATAATTTGGGTAAATTAAAGGTTTGCAAATCCAAATGTAATATACTGCTGAATTTGAGGATTCCTGTGTCACAACTTATGGTCTCGGTTTCCGGAATGCGCGGCGTCGTCGGTGAAGGGTTGACTCCGGAATTGGTAACCGCTTATGCTGCCGCTTTTGGAACCTACTGTCACGGCGGGAAAATCATCGTGGGGAGAGATTCCCGCACCACCGGCGAAATGGTGCGCCACGCCGCTCTGGCAGGACTTTTAGCGGTCGGCTGCGACGTGATGGATCTGAACATCGTCCCTACGCCGACCATCCAACTGGCAGTCAGGAACCACGGAGCGTCCGGCGGAATCGCCTTTACTGCTTCTCATAACCCTGCAGAATGGAACGCGCTGAAGTTCTTTTCTGCTGAAGGGTTGTTCCTCGATGAAGCGCAAGGGGCCGAACTGCTGGCGATCAAAGACAACTGGGCGGTACAGTACGTTCGCTTTGATCGAATCGGGCATGTGACCAAGGCTCAGCAAGCCATCGAAGAACACATCAGCGCCGTACTGAATTATCCTCTGTTCGATATTCCCGCCATTCGTAAGCGCTGCTTTCGTGTGGCGGTCGATGCGGTCGGCGGAGCGGGAAGCCTGTTAATCCCACAGCTTCTGGCTGAATTGGGCTGCGAGGTCGTGAAGTTGAATTGTGAAGTCACCGGATTCTTCCCGCACAATCCTGAACCTCTGCCAGAAAACCTGACCGATCTCTGCAAGTTGGTCAAACAAGAGCGCTGTGATCTCGGTGTCGCCGTTGATCCTGACGCCGATCGTCTAGCTTTGATCGACGAAACCGGCCATCCCATCGGAGAAGAGAATACCCTGGTGCTGGCGGCGAGCCTGGTGCTGCGACATCAACCCGGTCCGGTCGCTACGAACGTTTCGACGACCAGAGCATTGGATGATATCACTGGTAGAGCCGGGGTTCCCCTCTATCGCTCCAAGGTTGGTGAGATTCACGTCGTAAAAAAGATGCAGGAAGTAAAAGCAGTGATCGGTGGCGAAGGCAACGGCGGAGTCATCTTCCCTGCTATCAACTACGCCCGCGATTCAGCAGTCGGTACGACGATGACACTGCAATCGCTGGTAGAAGCGGGCACGTCACTTTCCAACCTGATGAAGGTTTTCCCTTCCTACGTCATCAGCAAGCGCAAAGTCCCCCGGGGTGATTTGCAACCAGATCAATTAATATCGGCACTTTCGGAACATTTCCGTGTGGATCAACAGGACCGCACGGACGGGTTGAAAGTGATCCGCCCTGAAGGCTGGTTCCAGATGCGCCCATCCAACACCGAACCGATCCTGCGCATCTATGCCGAAGGGAAGGACTCTGCGGGGGCGGAGGCGCTGGCTCAGGAAGCCGCCTCGGCTCTGGAGGCGATTGTGACAAAGTTGCAAGGAGCCCCATGATTCTCTGCCGCGTCATCGGTGACGTCTATGCGACGGTTAAAAACCCCAACTTTGAAGGGACGAAGATCCTGATCGTCCAGCCGTTGGATGCGAATCTCAAGACCAAGGGGAGTTCCCTGCTGGCTCTGGATAGCGTGGACGCCGGTCCGGAAGATATCGTACTGGTCAACAAGGAAGGCGGGGGCGCACGAATCATCTTCCAGAACGATGAAATACCGGTGCAGGCAGTGATCGTGGCGGTGGTGGATGACTTAGAGGTTGAAGAATGAAATTTAATCACCACAGAGGCACAGAGGACACAGAGTAATTTTCTGTACTTTTTCCGCACCGGTGAAGTTAATGGAAATTAATGCAATAACAAAAGAAATTATTGGATCTGCAATTGAGGTGCACCGAACTTTAGGACCCGGGCTATTGGAATCGGTCTATGAGGAATGTCTGTGTCACGAATTAGCCATCCGGAATATCAATTTCATTCGACAAAATCCTCTGCCAATTATCTATAAAAATATTCACCTTGATTGCGGATTTCGAGTCGACTTGTTAGTTGAAAATTCTGTCGTTATCGAATTAAAATCGGTCGATAAACTCTTACCTATTCACGAAGCCCAGGTATTAACCTATTTGAAACTAGGACACTGGAAGGTCGGACTTCTTATTAATTTCAACGTAACGGTGTTAAAAGACGGCATCAAACGACTGATCATCGAGGTATAATTTTTAAAAACCTCTGTGTCCTCTGTGTCTCTGTGGTGAATGAATGCAAGATCTAATCGCCAAAATCGTATCCGAAGTCATGCTGCCGCAGGTGGAAGTCACCCCATCCTGCAGCAATGACCCTGCTACCTGCGCCGTCTGCGGGCGCTGCGCGGTGCACCGCCCGGGAGCGGTCGATCAGATCGCCGCTGCGGGCGCGGACCGGATCACCCTCTCGCCGGGGCAGATCAGCAGCCTCCGGGCGCAGATGGCGCGGCTGATCGATCACACCCTGCTGAAGCCTGAAGCCACCGAGAGCGAAGTCCGGCGGCTCTGCGAAGAAGCGCGCAAGTATGAATTCGCTTCGGTCTGCATCAACCCCTGCTGGGTGCCGCTCTGCGCCAAACTGCTGAAAGGCAGCAAGCCCAAGGTTTGCACCGTCATCGGGTTTCCGTTGGGAGCCACCACCAGCGCCGCCAAGGCTTCTGAAGCCGCTCAGGCGGTTCGTTCCGGAGCGCAGGAACTGGATATGGTGATAAACGTAGGCTTCTTGAAGTCGGGACTGCACGCTCAGGTCGAAGACGACATCCGCGAGGTCGTCAAAGCCGGCAGAGGCGCTCCGGTCAAGGTCATCATCGAAACCTGCCTGCTCAGCGATGAAGAGAAGGTCAAAGCCTGCCTGGCGGCGAAGCAGGCCGGAGCCTCCTTCGTGAAGACTTCCACCGGATTTTCCAAGAGCGGAGCGACGGTGGGCGATATCGCTCTGATGCGCCGCGTGGTCGGACCGAAATTGGGCGTGAAGGCGGCCGGCGGAGTGCGCGATTTCGCCACGGCTCTGCAGATGGTGGAAGCGGGCGCTACCCGCATCGGCGCCTCGGCGAGTGTGGGGATCGTGGGGTGAGGGGGGTGATAGGTGATAGGTGATAGGTGATAGGTGATAGGTGATAGGTGATAGGTGATAGGTGATAGGTGATAAGTGATAGGTGATAAGTGATAGGTGATAGGTGCTTAAGGAATTCGTCAATCTGCAAATGGAGAGGAAACACCATGCACAGCGTAAATGAAAAATTCATCGTGGATACGAAAGGGAAAAAGACCGCCGTGATTCTCCCCATCGAAGCGTATGAGCAATTGATGGAGGATTTGCACGATCTGGCCGTTGTGGCCGAGCGGCGCGACGAGAAGCCCATCAGCCTGGCTGAAATGAAAAGACGGTTGAAGAAAGATGCCCTCCTATAAAATCACCTTCAAGCCGTCCGTCCATAAGGATTTGCGTAAACTCCCGAAAAATATCGTTGGGCAAGTCTTTGCGCAGATCGAGGATTTGCGATTGAACCCCCTGCCGTCAAATTCCATCAAGCTGGAAGGGGCTGAGAGGATTTATCGAATCCGGATTGGGGATTATCGCCTCATCTATCAGGTGGATAATTCGGCTAAAGAAATAACGGTTCATTATATCCGTCACAGGAGCGAGGTATACAAAAAGTAATTCACTCTAGCGCCACCCGCATCGGCGCTTCAGCGAGTGTGGGGATAGTGGGGTGAGGATACACGCAAAGAAGCACCGGTGGAATATCGCAAAGTTATCCCTGAGTATAACAAAGACTACGTTTCCTTGATTCAGTTCGCCGCCTAACCATGAGCACAGAGCCTCTCATCCCAAAGCATGGAGGCTATCGAAAACTCAAGAGTTTTCAGGTGGCACAGCTGGCCTATGACGTGACGGTCCGTTTCTGCGACCGGTACATTGGAAAGCGCAGCCGAACCCACGACCAAATGGTGCAGGCGGCACTGTCCGGTGTACAGAACATCGCCGAGGGCAGTCAGGCATCCGGTACATCGAAGAAGACCGAGCTCAAACTCACCAGTGTAGCCCGGGCAAGCCTGGAAGAGTTGCGCCTCGACTATGAGGATTACCTGCGTCAACGCGACCTGCCGATCTGGAGCCGGGACGATCCCCGCAGACTGGAACTGATTGATCGCAGGTGCGCCACCGTCGCCGATGTGGCTCTTTGGGTAAGGGAAGCTCACGACCGTGGACAGGGCGGACAAAATAGACCTGCTGGACAGGAACAATCGTCCATGACCTCCAACAAGCCCAAGATGTCCACCTTTCCTGAGCTTGCAGCTAACGCTGCACTGGTACTAATCACTGTGGCGTGCAGCCTCCTCGACCGCCAAATTGCAGTGCAGGCGAAAGCCTTTGAGGAGGAGGGCGGTTTCACTGAGCGTCTCTATCGCGTGCGCTCCAATAATCGCCGGAATAAGAAGGATTAACCACACACAATGCGCTCTGTCTTAGGCATCATCCTTGGAGGCGGGCAGGGGCACAGGCTCTACCCGCTGACCAAATACCGGTCCAAGCCGGCGGTTCCCATCGCCGGGAAGTACCGCTTGATCGACGTCCCGGTGTCGAACTGTATCCACTCCGGCATTGAACGGATCTTCGTGCTGACGCAGTTCAATTCGGCGTCTTTAAACCGCCACATCAACCTGACCTACAAGTTCGACGCTTTCCATGAAGGGTTCGTCGACATCCTGGCGGCGGAACAGACCATGGACAACATGGATTGGTTCCAGGGGACCGCCGACGCCGTGCGCAAGAGCCTGCGGCATCTGCACCGCTACAACGCCACGGATTACCTGATCCTGGCGGGAGATCATATCTACACCATGGATTACAGCCGCATGTTCGCCGCTCACGAAGCGGCTCGTGCGGACATCACCATCGCCGTATCGCCGGTGACGGCGCAGGAAGCCAGCGAATTGGGGATCCTGCAGGTGGACGCTCAGGGGCAGATCGTCAACTTCATCGAGAAGCCCAAACCGCCCACGCCGCTGGCGGATTTCGAGATCAAGGACGAACTGCGGGATAAAGCCGCTCTCAAGGATGCCAACAAATGCCTACTGGGCAGCATGGGCGTTTACCTGTTCAAGCGCGACGCTCTCAACCAGGTACTGGAGAATTTTGAACATACCGATTTCGGCCGGCACATCATCCCGGCGGCGATACAGGGCAAGAGGGTATTCGCTCACGTGTTTTCGGGCTACTGGCAGGACGTCGGGACGATCACGACCTTTTTCAATTCCAATATGGACCTGCTGACCACCCGCAAGGACGCCACCTTTTTCGCCGAACTGGCGCGGGTGTTCACCCGGGCGCGCTATCTGCCCGGGAGCAAGATCATCGGAGCGGAAGCGACCTCGTCGATGATCTGCGAAGGCTGCCTGATCGAACCGAGCAAGCTGATCAATTCGCTGATCGGGGTGCGCACCATCATTCAGAGCGGAGCTCACATCGAGAACAGCTTCATCATGGGGGCGGACTACTACGAAACCGACGGAGATGCGCCTTCCGAAGACCGCCGCGGCGATCCGCCCATCGGGATTGGGCCGGAGGCGTCGATTTCCGGCGCCATCGTGGATAAGAACGCCCGCATCGGACGGGGTGTGAAGATCCTGCCCAAGCAGCCCGACGAGAACTACCCCGGTCTGGGCTTCATGGTTAAAGACGGCATCACCGTGATCGAAAAGGATGCGGTGATTCCGGATGGGGTGATTATCTAAATTACGAATTAGGAATTACGAATTACGAGACATATCATACAGGGGAGTGTGTCATTCCGGAAAGGCTGAAGGCTTAGACGGAATCCAGGTGAAGTCATTAAAATCCGTCGCATTCGGAGCTTTAATGATGATCAATATACATATCCCAGCCGGAGAATACCACAAAAATCAATAAATCGAAACCTAACTACGGAACGTCAGTGAAGAAGAAATTATTAACAATTGACGCGCTTCAAATCGACGCTAAGGCATTCGCTTTAAGTGAATCTAATCATAAAGAGAAGAGCCTTTTCGGCGTAACGGACGGAAAAGCTGTCGGGACTTATCTGGAACATAAATTTCAGGCCTATCTTCAGAAAAATTACAACTATGAACGTGGCTCTTCTGCACGAGGCATTGATTTTCCAGCGCTAGGAGTAGACATAAAAGTTACCAGCATCAGACAACCTCAATCTTCATGCCCGTTCAAATCGGCAAGACAGAAAATTTACGGATTGGGATATTCTCTGTTAGTTTTCGTTTATGACAAATCTGACGACCCAAAAACCCGGACTGCTTTCTTAGACGTTAAGCACGTTGTTTTCGTGGAAGACAAGAAAACTGCCGATTATCAAACCACCAGTGGAATACTGACTCTATTAAATAACGACGGAAACATCGATGATTTAGTCGCATTTATGATGGAAAGATTTTTGCCGGTCGATGATATAAAAGCAACGGAGTTGGCTGAGGAGATAATCGCTAGACCGCCCGAATTAGGCTATTTGACCATATCCAACGCACTTCAGTGGCGGCTTCAATACAGCCGCATTATCGAAAACGCCGGTAAAGTTGAAGGGATTAACCGGATAGTATGACTGAAAAGTTACAAAAGAAAATTTTCGGAGATTTTCAGACACCGGAAACTCTCGCCCGGCAGGTTACAGAGCTCTTGGTCTCCTCGGGTATTACGCCATCAAATATCCTTGAACCGACTTGCGGTCTTGGTTCCTTTGTAAAAGCGGCGCAAAATAGCTTTCCAAACTCTTCGATTTTCGCTTATGACATTAATGAAGATTACCTCCAGCAATTAGAAAAGTCAATCACCAAAGCGACTGGCGCAAAGCTGATTATTGAGCAAGCAAATTTTTTCAACATGAATTGGGAGACGGTGATAAAGAATCTTCGGGGTGAAATTTTGGTGGTTGGAAATCCACCTTGGATCACCAATTCCGCCATTGGCTCAATCGGCATTTCAAACCTTCCCACAAAGAGTAATATCAACGGGTTAAAAGGGTTTGAGGCTAAGACCGGTAAATCTAATTTTGATATTGCTGAGTGGATGCTCATCAAGTTATTAAATTCCCTTCACCATCGCAAAGCTTGCCTGGCAATGCTATGTAAAAGCGCTACCGCACGCAAAGTTCTCAGCTTTGCGTGGGTGAATCAGCTACAGATCAATAATTGCTCAATCCATCAGATAGATGCAAAGGCACATTTTAACGCATCTGTTGATGCTTGTTTGTTGATCATTCATACTGGTGAAATCCAATCCGATCAGATTGCCGCCGTTTTCGATGATTTGAGTTTCAAGAATAAGATCAACTCAATTGGAATGTTTGGAAAGCAGCTCATTGCTGACCTAGAAAAGTATGAAAAAACGCGGGAGTTATTTGGATATTCCCATTATCGTTGGCGATCCGGAGTGAAACATGATGCCTCAAAAATCATGGAATTCACCAGGAGAGATAATACTTATTTCAACGGATTTGGAGACGAGGTAGATATTGAAAATGACTATGTTTATCCATTGTTGAAATCATCTGACATTGCGAATGATAAATTGACACCTTCCAGATTCGTTTTGATTACACAGAAACAGGTGAAAGATAGAACGTCCAAGATCAAGGAGACAGCACCTCGGACCTGGGAGTATTTGCAAAAAAATAGAACCCGGCTAGAGAATAGAAAAAGCATTATTTATCGCAAGAGACAAGAATTTGCAATCTTCGGTATTGGGAATTATTCTTTTGCGCCCTGGAAGGTTGTAGTATCCGGTCTATATAAAAATTATCATTTCCAGGTAATAGGAACCTTTGAAGCAAAACCGATAATGCTGGATGATACTTGTTACTTTTTATCCTTTGATTCGCAGGGTGCTGCAGACGAAATATGTAATGCACTGAATACAACAATCTGCAAAGATTTTTTGGAGGCTAGAGTTTTTTTAGATTCTAAGAGACCTATTACTGCGGATCTACTCAATAAAATCGATATTAAAAAGCTACTTACCTACTTGGAAAACGATTTTGCTATTGATACCTATCTGCCGAAAGCGGAATTTGAAAAAAAGCAGCAAATTATGGTATTCGAGCGACCGCCGAAGTACAAACTCAATAGCTCTGCAGGCAGCTAACAATTCTTCTACCCCATCCCCTCTAACCCCTACGCTCAGTCTTAGGTGATCGGTTAGGGAAACAATCTTTAAAGGAAAAGGTTTTAATCAGAGCAAATCACGAACCCAAACCCCCTAAAATAAAGTCGACCATGAAACACACACTCATCCTTCTGCTGGCGCTGGCGCCGCTGCTGGTTATCGCGGCGCAGCCCACATGAACCACCAGAATAATATTCTGGTGCTCGCTGAGAAGAAGTCGCTGAGAGCGACTGCACCTTGTCCGTTAGCTATCATATGAGGGTGATCAATTCATGCCTTCACAAAATGTTGCACATAAACTGTTCGTGCACTTCAACTGGTGTACAAAAGAGCGAATACCTATAATACGCGACCGCAGCGACGAAATCTTACGGGAGACAATTAATCAGGTATGCCGTGAGATGGGATATGAGATTATAGCAGTCGAAACAGTTCCGGATCACGTTCATCTTTTAGTGCGGTTTTTACCAACCCATCAATTATCTGCCTTTATTAAAACGATCAAAGGGAGATCCTCACGCAATATTTCGAGGACAACTGGAAACCCATTCGAGTGGCAAAGAGGCTATGGGATTAATACCGTCGGGCTCAAGGCTCTCGATGAAGCCAAAAAATATGTGATGAATCAGCGTGAACACCATAAGAATAATGAAGATCAAGATTAAACTTGTGCAGAGGCTTTCAGCCTCTTCTTGAAAAGGCGAGCGGTGGAATCTTATTCCACCGGAAAAGAAAGAAATCATCAACCAATAAATTATCCTCCTCCCATGAAACACACACTCATCCTTCTGCTGGCGCTGGCGCCGCTGCTGGTAGTCGCGGCTCAGCCCACGATCTATACCCTGAACAACGGCATGGAAGTCATGTTAGTGGAAAGCCACACCAACCCGGTGATCGCATCGGTGGTGGTGGTGCGCACCGGCAGCCGCAACGAAACCATCGAACTCAACGGAGCCACGCACTTTCTGGAACACCTGCTCTTCAACGGAACCAAAATGCGCACTCAGAAGCAGCTCTACGACGACATGGATTTCCTGGGCGGCTACAACAACGCCAACACCGATTACGACCATACCAACTTCATGATCTTAGTCGACAAGGACAAGTTCGAGCAGGGCTTGTCCATCCAGGCGGACATGCTCTTCAATTCGACTCTGCCTCCGGACAAGTTCGAGAAGGAGAAGAAGATCGTCATCGAAGAGATCGGCAAGGACGAGGACAGCGAAAACTACCGGGTGGAGAGCTTCTTCGAGCAGGTCATCTTCCGGGGGACGCCCTACCAGTATCCCATTTTGGGATCGCGCCAGAGCATCGGGCGGCTTTCCCGGCAGCAGGTGTTAGACTACTACCATACCTACTACGTGCCCAACAACATGGTGACCATGATCATCGGCGATTTCGACACCCAGGAGATGATTAAATTGCTGGACCAGACCTTTGGGCAGACGCCACCAACCCCGCTGCCTGAACACCGCTGGATCACGCTTCCGCCCTTCCAGAGCGATCCGCAGGGGGAAACCGTCTACCTGAAGCAGGGGAATGCTACCAGCCACCACCTGAAGCTGGCGTTTTCGGCGCCCACCCGCCGCTTCCCGGATTACTACGCATTCGTGGTGATGACGCGGCTACTGGAGAACTATCTGAACGCTGAAACGTCAGCCAAACCGGATCTCGGTATTACCAGCATCGGCGTAGATCACTTCGTAGACGTTGATCTGGGGCTGCTCACTATCAATATGACGGTCGATGGCGGACAAGACTATGAAGCCGCCCTCAAAGAATTGAAAGCAGAGGTGCAGCGTTTCCGCGAGAAGATACCATCGGCCGATCAGATGGCGGCGGTGGTGACCTCCGCACGGGCCGATGAGTTGTTCAACGCTGAACGCCCGCACTACTACGGCATGATGCGCAGCGGCGATCTGGCGCAGGAAGGTCCGTTCTTCCTGGCTAATTACCTGCAGCGTCTGAGTGCGGTCACACCCGAAGAGGTTCGGGTGGCTGTCGAGAATTACCTGAATCCCAGTTGGAGCCTGACGGCGGTTTATCAGGCAAAAGGCGGCGAGACGGACAGCGCCGCAACCCCTCAGACGTCCCGAACCATCAAGCGGCAGCTTGCCAACGGAATGTCGGTGGTGGTGCAGGAAAATCAGGATAATGACATTTTCGCTGCCCACTTCCTGTTCAAACACCGCTCGGCCTACGAACGGACGTTAGGCGGCAAACCCGGGATTGTGGACTTCATCCACCATCTGCTGGAACAGGGACCTGTGCAGATGAATGCTGACGAGTTTCAGGCGCAGATGAGCAAGTATGGCGCCCGGCTGACCTTCTGCGACATGCCCTTTATCCCCTACGATGACTACTACACCACACCGGATTTCTCCTTTATCCGCGTCGAAACGCTGGACGAGAATTATACCCCTGTGCTTAAACTGGTGGCGCAGGACCTGGAGAATCCCAATTTTACCCCTCCGGCGCTGGAACCGGTTCGGGGTCAGATGATGGGGCTGTCAAAACGTGAATCTGCATCGGTAAAAAAGAAAGGCGAAGCGCTCTTCGCTTCCCTGATTTACGGTGATTCGCCGTTGGCTTCTTCTATCGTGGGAAAAGCTGAAGACGTCAAAGGTTTCGACACTGCACAACTCCGCCAATTCTACCAGAACTATTTCAATCCCAGGAACCTGATCCTGACTGTGGTCACGAGCAATAACGCGGACAGCGTTCTCGCTCAGATTGAAACAGTCTTCGCTGCCTGGCAAGCTGGTTCGGATCTTCCACCGGTTGGCAACAGCCGTCCTCAGGTTGCTCCGAAGCGCGCTGAACAAGCAGGTGGCAAAGAACAATCCTACCTGGCGATGGGTTACAATTTCGAGCTTAAAAATCCTGCTGACCGGGCGCCCCTGGCGATTCTGAACGCCATTATCTCAGACCGGATGCAGTTTCAACTGCGCGAAAAGGAGGGATTGGCTTACACCCTGGGAAGCGCGATCAGCTTCCATTCCGGATGGGGAGTCTGGGAAGCGAATATCGGCACCAAACCCGTTAATCTGCAGCGGGCAGAGGAAGGTATCACAGAACAAGTAAAGCGAGCCGCTAAGGAAAAATTCAGCGATCGTGACGTCGACAAAGCCAAGAACGCCTACCTGGGGCGTCTGTCGATGCGGAGTCTGACCCGCATAAGTCAGGCTTATCAGATGGGCTTGGGTGAACTTTCGGGAGACCAATGGAACCGTGCCGTGTGCTGGCGGGAAGAACTTGGCAAGGTCACTGCGTCTGAAGTTGACCGCGTCGCCAGGCTCTATTTGAAGACGGACGGGCTATCGGTTGCCATCGTGCGTTAAAAGCGTAAAATCGTAAAAAGCAATTGCAATATTCTTCTATATTTTGTAACTTTTAGGATTCAGTTACAAAATAGGCATGTCGCATGCCGCTTCTTGATAGGCGGCCCTAAAAGCGTGGAAGATTGAGGTCGACCTAACCTCAGGGAAGATAGATCAATGACAAAGATTGCCATCTTTCCCGGCGATGGAATCGGTCCGGAAGTCACTGCTGAAGCAATCCGTGTGTTAGAGGTGGTGGCTGGAAGATCCGCTCTGGATCTAAAACTGGTTCAATTCGATCCCACCTCTGCGGAAGGTTCCAAGACCGGATTCCCATTCACACCGGCGCAGATTGAAGAATTGAAGGAATCGTTTCAGGCGATTCTGGTGGGGACATTCATGGATCAGAAAGCGCCTTACGGTCGGGCTGTCTTCGATCCAATCGCGGAACTAAGTTCAAAGCTGGATCTTTACGTCCGGTACAAGCCGGTACGTTTCCTGAACCGTAAAAACACACCGTTGAAATCCATCCCGGAAAGTGGGGCGAATTTTACAGTGCTCAGCCACAACCTGGAGGGATTTTCCAACGGTATCGGAGGAGCATTTCATCGGCAAACCTCCAACGAAGTATCGATCCAAAGCTGCGTCTACAGCGCGTTCGGTATTGAAAGATTCCTGCGCCATGTTTTCGATTTTGCCCGTCAGAACGGGTACAAGAAGATCGAAGTTTGCGGGGAATGGCGTGGATTGCAATATGAAGCAGATCTGTTTCAGCGAGTCTTTGCTGAAGTTCTGGCAAATTACATCGAGATAGAGGTCAATTACCTCTCAGTCTCGACCTTGATACAGACGATTATGACGCATCCCAATCAACTGGAACTGGTCGTGGCGAATAACTCACATACGAGTTTTATCGCCGACCTCGCCGCAGTGCTGCAAGGAGGCACGGGAATGGCAGCGCAGGGATTTATCCATCCGGGTCGTCTCTCACTGTTTTCGCCAATGCACGGAGCGCTTCCTCAGTTGGCAGGAAAAAACAGCGCCAGCCCTATCGCCTCCATAAGCGCTGCAGCTCTGATGTTGGAGTGCCTGGGTTATGATCAGGAAGCCGATTGGATCTACAACGCCATCAAGTACGCAGTCGAAACTGATAATATTACACGGGATTACGGCGGGCGGCTTAAGACGGAAGACGTCGGAAAATTTATCGCCGATCACATCAAAAGGGGCGCGAACACCATCATCAGCCAATAAAAAAATAAAAAAATAAAACCACCTTCACCTTTTATGCCGAAAGGAACATTCTCGAGGTAAACGTGATCACACTAAGACCCATTCGACCTTCTGACATCAACGCCATCGTTTCATTATCCAATCGCCGCCTCTGGCAGAGAGGCACCGGTTATGATGAATGGTACACTGATCCTGTCAAAAAGACCAACCAGCTCCCCTGGGATAACCTGACTCTCTACCAGCGCTTCCTGACCAGCGGCGTCTGGTGCGACCCGTTGCTGTATAAAAACCACCTGAACTGGCTGACGCGCAACGGCGGCTTCGTACTGGCGGCTGAAGAATCCGACGCGGTGATGAAGCGCATCGTGGCTTTCGCTGAAATCTGGTGCGCCGAAGAACCCGCTCCCATGGGAAAAACGGGTTCCATCGTCATCATGGAAGCGGACACGACCTTCATCGAAGACCCCATTTCAAAGCTATATGCTCACGCCAAGAAAGAAATCCGGTCCCGAGGTTTTTCAACGCTGGCCATCTGCCCATTCAGTTCCCGAGCCGTAAGCGCCAATTTGGATGACAGCCGCTGGGAGTTGTTGGCGCTAACGAGGAAATATCGTATCGCTCGCTCAGGTTTGACCCCGACGACCATACCGTACACTATCGAGGATGCTCCGATTGCAGAGATGCCGGTCAAAGAACTGTTCTGCCTGGATCAATCCACATCTCCTTCCTATCTCTGGTCCTCAATCGGGGAAGAATTTGAGCTTCTTCCCGAGATGAAAGGCGCCATTCAGCGCGGTCGTGCCAAGAAAGTGAGAATGGAGCACCAGGGCCAAAGCATCACGGCAGTAATCTGGCTGTGGACTTTCGGTGATCTGCAGGATTACTGGCGGCTGGGAATCTGGGTGCCTCCGGGCATGGAAGAAAATCGCGAGATGATGTACGAATTGGTTCGCATCTCCGCTGAAGTCTGGAACACAGAGGACATCCCGGGATTCGAGCTGTGCGTAGACGAGGAAAACGGTTCGTTCTTGATCAATCGTGGTTTCTCGATCGACGAGAACATCCCCGCCGAACCGAGATACTATACCGGCGTATAATTCGCGATGACATCCCTGCTCAAGCGCTATTTTCTCGCTGGATCAGGGCTTGTAAATAATTTCACGAACACTTAATCCGCCACGCTGTTCATGGAAGATCAAGCAAATCTCGATGCCAACCAGGGACAAGACGCCCAGGGCAGCGCAGCCGAGATGATCAAGGTCGTTGACCGTAAGGGAAACGTCAAAGTCATCCCTAAAGCGGAATACCAACGCAAAAAACGCACCCGCAAGAAACGAATGGGACAGAAACATACGTCCTTTCGTGAAACCTTGTCGGTGGTCTTTATCGTGATCGTCATGGCCATCGCGATCTATCTGGCGCTAAAAATCGTGCAATAATTTGCCTCGACCTAAAGGAGTTCAAATATGAACTATGAGAACATACTCTTTGAGATTGAAGACGGAATCGCTCTGGTGACGATCAATCGTCCCAAAGTTCTCAATGCGTTGAATATCGCCACAGTTTTGGAATTGAATGCGGCTGTGACCCGAATTTCAGATGATCCACACATCAAGGCGGTCATCCTCACCGGATCGGGTGAAAAATCCTTTGTAGCCGGAGCTGACATCGCTGAAATCCATGATCTGGATGCCACCTCCGGACTGGAATTTGCTCAAAGAGGTCAGGAAGTCCTCAACCGAATCCAGAACCTGCCCAAGCCGGTGGTCGCGGCAGTCAATGGCTTCGCTCTGGGTGGAGGTTGTGAATTGGCGATGGCTTGCCATGTTCGATTTATAGCTGAAAATGCCCGTTTTGGCCAGCCCGAAGTCAATCTGGGCGTCATCCCTGGATATGGCGGCACACAGCGTTTAGCCCGCCTGGCAGGCGCTGGCAGAGCTCTGGAGTTGTGTTTAAGCGGTGACATGATCGATGCAACTGAAGCATACCGCATTGGTCTGGCTAACAAGGTATTCCCCTTGGCGGATTTAATCTCTAAAGCGAAAGAGTTCTGCAGGAAGGTGATTTCCAAAGGTCCGGTCGCTACGACGTATGTGCTGGGCGCCATCAATCGCGGAGTCGAAATGCCATTGCCGGATGGTCTGCGGGAAGAAGCTGCCCTGTTCGGGTTGGTCTGCGCCACCGGAGATATGAAGGAGGGTACGCTTGCCTTCCAGGAGAAGCGGCAGGCGAAGTTCACTGGAAAGTAAAATTAAGGCAGCCGGGGAGTTTTTTCCCGGCTGTTTTTATCTAAGATTGAAATGACGATCACAACGGCTGGAAACGGATATGAAAAACACAGTACTGGTCATTAATCCCGGTTCGACGTCCACAAAAATAGCCATCTGGGCGACGACCGGATCGATTTTCCAACAAACCGTAACTCACCCGTCGGAAGAGCTGGCTAAATTCCCAAAAGTCGTCGATCAGTTCGATCTAAGACTGGGCGCGCTAATGGAGGCGGTCGGAGAGTGGCTTGACTCGGATAAGTTATCAGCCGTCGTGGGGCGTGGAGGTCCTTTGCGCCCATTGGAAGGCGGGACTTACTTCATCAATGAACCGATGCTGATTGACCTGCGCGCCGGGAAGTACTCCAATCACGCCTCCAATCTGGGAGCTTTAATGGCGCATTATCTTGCCGGTGAACTGACAATTCCCTGTTTTGTGGTTGATCCAGTGACTGTGGATGAGTTTTCGCCTTTTGCGCGCATTTCCGGGCTGCCGGAGATCGTGCGCAAGTGTCGTTCCCACGCGCTGAATATCAAGGCAGTGGCTCGGGAAGCCGCTGCCATGGTCAACCAACCGTTGGATCAGTGCAATTTCGTGGTGGTGCACATGGGTGGCGGTCTCTCGATCTGCCCGCTGGCAGGTGGAAAAATCATCGACGTCAACGATGCGTTGTTGGGAATGGGACCGTTTTCACCGGAACGAGCCGGCGCATTACCCATCGGTCCGCTGGTGGAACTATGCTTCTCAGGGAAATACTCCAAACCAGACTTATTGCAGCGTCTCTCGACTAATGCGGGATTGAAGGGTTATTTGGGCACTCCGGATTTGATTGAGATCGAGAAACGGATTGAATCCGGCGATCAGGAAGCTCTATTACACTACAACGCCATGTGCTACCAGATCGGCAAGGAGATCGGCGCAGCAGCCGTGGTGCTGAAAGGGCGCTTCGACGGCATCGTTATGACCGGAGGCATGGCGAACTCAGCGCGTTTGATCGACACACTCAAAGAGTATGTATCCTTCCTGGGTAGAATTTTTGTCATCCCCGGAGAAAAGGAAATGGAAGCTCTGGCGCTGGGCGCTTTCCGGGTGTTGGATGGGAAAGAAAAAGCGAAGACGTACTGAAAAAATATTATTAACATTATCATAAACAATAAATTAGATCAATGACCCAAACAACTCCACAACCTCTGCTTACCTGGAGGGACATCGTCGCACGTGCCCAGGAAATCAGCCACAAGCGTATGCGGCGTATGGTCGTCGCTGCAGCTGAAGACGGCGCTGTGCTTCAAGCGGTAGCAGATGCTCACTCGCAAGGAATTGCCGATGCCATCCTGGTCGGTGACGAAGATAAAATCAAACTTCTGGCTGACCAATTGAAGTTGAATATATCCGGAATGACCATTGAATCGGTACAAGCTCCCGATAAAGCCGCCGGGCGCGCGGCGGATATCGCAGCCGCAGGTGAAGCTGACGTAATCATGAAGGGATTCCTGCCCACCTCGACACTGCTTAAGGCGGTGTTGCTGAAGGAACGCAATCTGCGGCGATCCGAGGTGATTTCGCATTGTGCGGTACTTTCTCTGCCCAATTACCCCCGGCTGCTCAATATCACCGATGGAGGCATGGTGGTCAGCCCGGATCTGGATCAGAAGCTGAAAATCATAGAAAACGCCATCATCGTTTCACACGCTTTAGGTATTACCGAACCGCGTATCGCTCTTTCTGCGGCGTCGGAGCACATCGATCAGAATATGCCGCGCACGTTGGAAAACGCCATCATCGCGCAGATGGGGAAGCGAGGGCAGTTCGGGTCCGCTCTGGTTGATGGTCCTTTCGCTCTTGATACTGCGCTGGTTCCGGGATTGGCAGCAAGTGAAGGGATCGATAGTCAGGTCGCCGGACAAGCGGACGTCCTGATTGTCAACAGTGTCGAAGAAGGAAATATCACCGGTAAAGCTCTGATCAACTTTGATGATGCGGTTTTCTGCGGAGTCATCGTCGGAGCCGCCGTGCCGGTGTCGCTGGTCAGCCGCACGGATCCTCCGCGCAATAAATTAGCTTCCGTCTCGATAGCCGTGGTGCTCTCAGATTATTTAGCGCAAATGGAGGAGGCCGCGTGAGCAGGATGAATCAATTTGAAGAGATCCGGCAAAATGCCGCTGAGATAACCCGACAAAATGGTCCGGCAAAGCTTGCAGTTGGCTGCGCCAACGATCCAGCGACCATCAAAGCGATCCACCAGGCAGCGAACCAAAAGTTGATCCATCCGGTGCTCTTCGGAATGGAACCTGAGATTCGCGCCGCCGCGGAAAAAGCAGAACTAAACCTGAACAACATCGAGATCGTTGCTGCAAAATCCAAACCGGAAGCTCTGGCGCAGGCGATAACGGCAGTCAAGGAAGGTCGAGCGAACCTGTTGATGCGCGGCTGCATCGACGGATACCAATTCATCCGAGCCGTAACCTCTGAAAAAAGCGGTATGCGGCGGACTCAGCCGATTTGGTCGCACGTGGGATTGTATTGGCCTAAAAGCTATCAGCGATTCATCATGGTGAGTGACGGTTGGATCAACGTCGATCCCGACCTGGACACCATCACCAAGATCATCACGAACGCACTAACCGTCAGCCTGCCTCTGGGAATTGCTCCGGCGCGAGTAGCTATACTGGCAGCGGTGGAAACGGTCTATCCCAACGTGCCGGTTACCATTGGCGGCGCCGCTATCGCAAAAATGTCGGACCGGGGGCAGATCAAAGGCGCGTTGGTCGACGGACCGTTATCCTTCGACGTGGCGCTGATTCCCGAAGCCGCTCGAGACAAGAAAGTCGGCGGGGAAGTCGCCGGTAATGCGGATATCCTGATTGCCAACAAGGTTGAGGTGGCGCACAATTTGGGTAAAGCGCTGTTCCTCTTCTGTGACTGCGCCTCGGCAGGCCTGCTGATCGGCGCGGAAAATCCGGTCATCATGACCTCGCGCTCTGAATCGGCGGCTGCTAAATTCAATTCCATCGCATTGGCGGTGATGATGATGAAGAAGCCGCCTTCCGAACGGGCAGATTCGAACGACAGACTGTACCAGACAAACCAATCAATTTAAGAGAAAAAACATAGTCGGGGTCGCCCCTGACCCCGACAATTCACACATTATAAATGGGACAAATCAATGATCTCCACCATCACACAATTCGACTTCCACTGGAAACAGGAAATGGAAGCGACACGGAAAATCTTTGAAGCCTTAACCGATGCTTCGCTCAAGCAAGCCGTAAACGCTGACGGCCGTTCGCTGGGACGTTTAGCCTGGCACCTGACGCTGACCATCCCGGAAATGATGGCTAAGACCTGCTTGGATCTCGACGGACCGAAACCGGGTGACCCAACGCCCGCCACCGCCAAGGCGATTTACGAAGGCTACCAAACCGCGGCGAAATCGCTGCTGGACCAGATCAACTCCACCTGGACGGACGAGACACTGCAGATCGCCGATGACATGTACGGTCAGCAGTGGATTCGGGCTTATACCCTGACCGCACTGGTCATGCACCAGATTCACCATCGCGGGCAGATGACGGTATTGATGCGTCAGGCGGGATTGAAAGTCCCGGGCATCTACGGTCCGGCAAGAGAAGAGTGGGCTGGATTCGGCATGCCGGCTCCCGAAGTGTAGGCGATTCTGACGGGCGCATGCCATGCGCCCCTACAAGGTTACCATGCCCATCCCCGACCTCTACCGGATAGACGCTCTTTTCAACGCTAAACAACTGCGTCATCGTGATCAGGTGCGACAATTCGTGGATGAAAACATCATCCCACGAGCCATCTCGCTGGTGAAGCGAGCCAACGTCCGCATGGCCCTGAACGTAGCTCGAAATAGCCGAGACCTTCTGGGCGCCGTCGGTATTCTTGACGATTTCTCCACGATGCGGCACATGAACAACCTGGAATCGGTTTTCACCTACGAAGGGACAGACCACATCCACACCCTGGTCGTTGGTGAAAAGCTGACCGGTTTGGCGGCGTGGGGGTAGGAAATCACATGAGTTGCAGCCGTGCCATCTTGTGCATCTTGTTCCCACCCCTGGCAGTGCTGGATAAAGGCTGCGGAACCGTAGTTATCGTGTTATTGCTGACGATCTGCGGCTGGGTGCCGGGAGTTATCGGAGCATTAGTGGTGAATAATAGGGATCGGAAATAATTCAAGCGAATTTTTTCCACTTCGGAGGTCGTCATGGGTGAGTCACCGATAACTAAGACGCCGCTCCACTGGGGTGTAAAGGTAGCGCTGCTGGTCGTGTTCGTGGCTCTGTACTTTGGATACATACAGCTAAAACGCCATCTTGGCTTTACCTTTCCTTACTTTTTCGTTGTTCTGGTGGTTATCGCTTTGATCTTTATTCTGCGGGGATGGTTGGACCGGGCTCGCTGGGGGTTCAAGTTCAGTTTAATACTTCTAGTCGAATTGATCGCAGTCATGTCCATCCTATTCGCCTACCGTTGGTTGACTTTAGGCGGATACGGATACTATGGACCGACGCAAACCTTCGCGACGCAGGTTATGAACAAGATCGCTATTCACATTGCTGAGGGGACTAATTTCCCCTCCGATTTGTCACGTCAGCAAGGAAAAGGGAAAGGAATTCCCAGGTCCACATCGGCTAACCTGCTCTGGTTCAGCTATGATGTTTCACAGAACCGCTTCCAAATCAATTGTTTCGATTCCATCTCAGCAACCGGATCAAAGGATTGGGCAGCTCTCTTACTACCGGAGCTAAAACCGATCTTGGAAGCCAAGAAACAAGGGCATTTAGCGCGGCGCTTCAGTAATAGTCTGGGAGATTATCTTTTAAACGGTCAGATCACTTCACAAGAACCCCGGGTACTGGGGCTTTTGACCGACCTGAATATCCTGCGTTCCGTCGAGATACAGAAAGCTCTCAATTTTGCTGGGGCCAATTATCCTGGGATGGAATTCGCTTCATCCGAAATGGATTCATTCATGGTAGGTCCCAGTGAGCTCTTTATCCTGGCTCGGGATGGCGATGGAAAGATCATTGCTAAACTGGGAACTCCCGGAGAATATACCGATCCCAAAGAGGATTCGGAATTAACTGTCCGTCAATCTATTTCACTGAAAAATTTAGGGTTTTCACTGGAAGTCTGCATTCCTCGCTGCTTTGAAAAAGTCTGGTGGCAATATCTAAAATTGGGATTTGTGCTGCTCTTAGCGGTGTGGACGCTTACCGCCGCCTTGTGGATCAGAGCGGAAAGAAGGGGAAAGTAACTTTAGAAGTAATTTCAACGGACACTAATTTCACTGTTTCGCTTACTCATCTCCACCATAGATCAAAAATCAACTGGATACCCCATGAAGCAACGCATCTTACTCTCGGGAAACGAAGCAGTCGCTCAGGGAGCGCGTACGGCAGGAGTCCGCTTTGCCGCCGCCTATCCCGGCACTCCTTCGACGGAAATCCTGGAAAATATCGTCAAACTGCCGGGCATCAAAGCGCAATGGTCGCCCAATGAATAGGTGGCTTTCGAGGTTGGCATCGGCGCCTCCATCGCCGGAGCCCGTACCATCGTCTGTATGAAGCACGTCGGCGTCAACGTCGCCGCCGATCCGTTGATGACTTTCGCCTACACAGGCTTGAAGGGCGGTTTCGTGCTGGTTTCAGCGGATGACCCCGAAATGCACTCATCTCAGAATGAACAGGACAACCGCTTCTTCGCCAAATTCGCCAAGATTCCCATGCTGGAACCTTCCGACAGCCAGGAATGCTACGATTTCGTCGGCATTGCGCTGGATATCAGCGAACAATTCGACACGCCGGTCATGCTGCGTATGACTACCCGCATTTCGCATTCGATGGCTCCCGTGGAAATCCGTCCCTGGCAGGATAAACCCGTGCTGGGTTTTACGGTGGACATCGCCAAGTACGTCATGATGCCCAACTTCGCCAAACCGCGCCAGCAGGCGGTCTTGCGCCGTCTGGATGACCTGGGGCGCTATTCGGAAACGACGCCGTTGAATCGCATCGAGTGGGGCAGTAAGAAAGTCGGTATAGTCACCTCGGGTATTTCCTACCAGCACGCAAAAGAAGCCCTGCCCGACGCCAGCTTCTTCAAATTAGGGTTTTCCTACCCCATGCCGCTGGATAAGCTGGCAGACTTCGCCAAGAAAGTTGAGCGAGTCATCGTGGTGGAAGAACTGGAGCCGTTCATCGAGGATGCTCTGAAAGTGGCGGGCATTAAATGTTCGGGCAAACAGTACTTCCCCATCTACGGTGAACTGAATCCGACGCGCGCCGAACGGGGTTTCGCTGACGCAGGACTGCTGGAAGTCAGCCCGGGCGGGGAGATGAAACCTTTCGCGGTACTTCCACGACCGCCGGTGCTCTGCCCGGGATGTTCGCACCGTTCGGTATTCTACGCCTTGAAAAAAATGGGAGCCCACGTCTTCGGCGACATCGGCTGTTATACGCTATCCGCTCTGCCGCCGCTGGAAGCCGTCCATGCCTGCATCTGCATGGGAGCTTCCATCGGAATGGCGAACGGAGTAGCGCAGGTGCAGGGCAGCGATCGCCCAGTCTTCGCAGTCATCGGAGACTCGACCTTCCTGCACTCAGGGATGACTGGGCTGTTAGATGCGGTCTACAACAAGACCAATTTAAATGTCATTATCCTGGATAACCGCATAACGGCTATGACCGGCGGGCAGATGCACGCCGCCACCGGACATACGCTCTCAGGAGAAGAAACCCGCCGGGTCAACTTCGTGGAATTAACCAAAGCGCTGGGCGCCGACACTGTGCAGGAATTTGATCCCTATGACTTTGAGGCGGCGCAGAAAATCCTGAAGGACGTCACCAAACGCAAAGGCGTCAACGTGCTGATCACCACCCGCCCCTGTATGCTGTTCCCCAAGAAAATCAAGGGGGAAGCTTACCGGATCGTTCCTGATGAATGCACAGGCTGCGGTGTCTGTCTGAAGATCGGCTGCCCCGCTATCGCCCGGTCGGAGCAGGTCACCAAGAAGAAACTGTTCATCCCCATCATCGACGAAACACTCTGTACCGGCTGTAAACTTTGCGCTGACATCTGTCCTCCAAAATGCATTTACCTTCTGTCTGAACTTCCCGCTGGAAAAGAGGTATAACCATGACGATCGAAAAGTCGACCAAAACCAAAGATAAATCGAGCAAGAATTCCGTCCCCGTCAACGTACTGATCGTCGGAGTGGGCGGTCAGGGCGTGCTGCTGGCGTCGCAGATACTCTCTGACGTTGCATTACAATCCGGCTTCGACGTGAAAAAGAGCGAAGTGCATGGCATGGCTCAGCGCGGGGGTGTCGTCAGCTCGCATATCCGCTTCGGCAAGAAAGTCTACTCACCGCTGATTCCCAACGGCAAAGCGGACGTAATCCTGGCATTCGAACGAGCCGAAGCGCTCCGATGGGTGCACGAATTGAAACCGGGCGGGAGTATGATCGTTAACGATCAGAAGCTGATCCCCCCTATCGCTGCTGATAAAAAGTACACCTATCCCGATGACGCTCTAACCACTCTGAAAACCAGAGTGAAAAAGATGCAGATTCTCGACGCGGCGAAGATCGCAGAAGGGTTGGGCAACACCCGCCTGGCCAATACGGTGCTTTTAGGGGCACTTTCGACCACGCTGGACGTAGATATGAGCATCTGGCGCGACGTGATCACCCGGCGGGTACCCAAAGGGACGTCCGACGCAAATTTGAAGGCTTTCGATAAGGGAAGAGGGGCGTGATGAAATCAAACGACGTCTTACCAAGCTTTCAGAGTGCCAGCGAGATCGTCATAGTGGCAGCGCTGGTACTGCTGGCGCTTTTTGCCACGATTATTGGCTTCCCCTTCTGGCCGGCGCTGGGTTTTTCCTTCGCTCTGGGAGTAGTTTTCTACCTGCTGCAGACCGGTGGTGGGAAAAAAGAAGATCGTGACAAGCAAAATGATCGAGCCTCCGACCCGCTGATCTAACATCTTGAGGCAGCGCTTCGGTCGTCAACCTACTTCATCCAGCTTAGAATCGTATCTTCTATTGGCGATAACCCGTATCACTAAAGAACTGTACTGTTATCCCGGATCTTATCAACTGATTTCCGGGTGAAATAGGCTGAGTGCATAAACTTGAGACCTTAAAATCCCGAAGAATAGAATAAAAGGAGCTGACCATGAAGCGGATATCTGCTTATCTACCCTATGTGCTGATCATGATCCTGGGGCTACTCTGGGTTGCTGGTTGCAGCTCTTCACCAACCGGCAGCGGTGGTCCGATTTCCTATTATCGCATCGATCTCACGCTGACGCCGCAATCTCTTCCATCCGGAGATCCCAATGGCGCTAAAGTCAACTGTTTCCTCTTCTATGGGGATTCTCTTTCTGCCGGTCAAACGGTTCGATTTCGTGCTGCATCCGACGCCCTTTCGAATATAGCATCATCATCAGTATCCTCAGATACTTCCGCAACGGGTGTGTGGCCACCGGTTACTTATCGACCACTCGACGTTCCACCCGGTGTAGATACAGTCTTCGCTACCTTTCTTGCGAATGATCTGACCACTGTTCTGGCAGCGGATACCGTAGTGGTCACCATACAATAGCGCTAATGCAGATGCGAATAAAAACGGTAATCTGCACTATTGGATTGATGACCACAATCCTCTGGGCTGGATGCACGAAAAAAACAGCCACGGGTCCAGACAGTGGTGTGCCTATCTTTCACTTAGAGGCGGAAACGCCGGTGATCAACATCGGTCAAAACACGGCGCTCAGGTTGACCCCGGTACTGCCCATCGATTTCGAGAACCTGGAGGGACAGTTGGTTTGGTTCAGTTGCCAACCTGATTCCGGGTATTTTACCATCAATCCCAGCTGGATCGATTTGAGCACAAATGGTAATTTGAATCCGCCCACCTGGTTTGCCTATTCCGGAACCAGCAATGACCTCAATATTGCCCTTTTCGCGCACGTGATTACCCAATTGCAAGACACCCTGGCCTGGGATTCTTGCATGGTAAAGATACAATAAACATCCACTTCCGGCTGTTTCTCTGGTGCCTCCGTCCGGTCTCTACCGGGCGTTAACATTTTTAAAGCCTTCGGATACACAATAAAGGAACCTTTCGACGAACACTGATACGACAACCTATCGTTATGCGAGACTCACCCGTCTGCATGACGTCGGTGAGAGTGGTCTGGAAAAGCTCCGCCGGGCGCGGGTTGCGCTGGTCGGTTGTGGTACTCTGGGAAGTATCTACGCGGCAAACCTGACGAGGATGGGAATCGGGATGCTGCGGTTAATCGATCGCGACATTGTCGAAGAGCATAACCTTTCCACGCAAATGCTCTACGACGAATGTGATGTATCCGACGTTGTGCCTAAATCAATTGCGGCGGCGCGACACCTCAGTGCTATCAATTCGAACAGCACGTTTGAGGCGCAGGCGGCAGAACTGACGCCGGCCAATGCGGCGAAACTGCTGGGCGGCGTCGACTTGATCCTTGACGCAACCGACAATTTTGAAGCTCGCTTCCTGATCAATGATGTTGCGCTGTCTTTGGATATTCCCTGGATCTATACGGGAGCCCTGGCATACACAGGTCTGTGCATGCCGATTATCCCTGGGAAGACAGCCTGCCTGCGCTGCCTGATGGAAGAGCCTCCGGAGGCAGGAAAGTTGCCCACCTGCGAAAACGTGGGCGTCTGGCTGCCCATGGTGCAAGCGATCGTGGCGGTAGGAACGACCTACGCTCTGCGGATGCTGACGGGTCAGCCCAGCGAAATTGCGTTGCACGAACTTGACTTCCAGACCTGGCAATGGCGCAAGGTACAGGTCGCAAGGCGGGTCGACTGTCCGGCTTGCGAACAGCGGAATTTTAAGTTTTTACAAGGGCAGACGGGGATGCAAGCCACCAAGCTCTGCGGTAGAGATATGGTGCACCTGTCACCGGAAATGGAAGTGCATATTAATCTAAGAGTATTAGCGAACAAATTGGCTGCCGACCTGCTGGTTAAAGTTAGTGAAGATTTGCTGCAGTTGCATCTCCCTGAAGCGGAAATCTACCTTTTCCCTGATGGGCGCGCCTTTGTGAAGGGCATTTCCGATACGACTCGGGCTCGAGCCTTGTACAACCGATACATCAGCTCATAAAAGCAGGCGGATGTGATGATCAAAGTCAAACTGCCTTCAGCTTACCAGAAATTAGCAGCCTCGCATCACATCGAACTGAATGGGATGACGAACGTTCGCCATCTGCTGAGTGTGCTGTGCGAGAGATTTCCACAGTTAACTGATGAACTGCTGGACAGTGCAGGTCAACCTGAATTAAACCTGCTCATCAGCATTAATGGTGAACCGCTATCGAATCTGCAGGGATGGGATACCAATTTAATGGATGGCGATGAAGTGGACTTATATCTGCTGCTGGCGGGGGGGTGATCGGGATGGCATGGACTTCAAAACCACGTGCTGAGCGCATTGTCATTATAGGCTGCGGAGCAGCGGGATTAACTGCCGCCACCGAGATCATCGCCTCGAACCCGGATTCCTTTGTGATGATGCTTACCGGCGAGGCGGAACCGCCCTATTCGCGTCCAATGCTGTCGCATGTGTTGGCTGGAGAAGCCAACCATTCACAAATTTACCTGGGATTGGGTGCGTTAGGTGGGGAACCCCGATTCGATTTCAAGACCGACCGCTGCGTTGAAGGCATCTTCCCCCGGCAGCACCAGATCATTCTGACCAACGGTCGAGCTATAACCTATGACAAACTGTTAATCGCCACCGGGTCAGACGCAGCCCAGCCGCCCATCCCCGGGCTCGACCTCCCCGGTGTTCTTCCCTTGATGACTCTGCGGAATCTCGAACAGATCGAAAAACGACTTCCTCTCAGCCGCAAGGCTGTGGTTATCGGAGCAGGACTCATCGGACTCAGAGCTGCGTATGCTCTGCGCCAGCGCGGTATGGACGTCACCGTGGTTGAACTGCTGGATCGGGTTCTGACTTCGGTACTGGACAATCGGGGTTCAGAGTTGGTCGTGGATCTGCTGAAAAGCCAGAATGTCCCGGTTCAATTGCAATCCAAGGTTGTGGCCATCGAGGGCGATCAACATCAGGGTGTAAACGCTATCCTGCTGGAAGACGGAACCCGTCTCTCCTGCGATCTGCTGCTGCAATGCACAGGAGTGCGGCCAGCTTTGGAGTGCGTTGTCAATTCCGGGCTTGCGACCGAGCGAGGCATTCTGGTAAACGATTCTCTGCAAACCAGTCATAGAAGCGTCTATGCGGCGGGAGACTGCGCTGAACCGATCAATCCGGTCACCAGCCGCCGCGAAATTCTCGCCACTTGGACACAGGCAAAGATGCAGGGACGAGTCGCCGGCAGAAATCTCAGTGGGGATGAGGTCTTCTGTTCCATCGGATTTGCTGAAAATGCTATTGGGTTTTTCGGCATTCCCTGCGTAACTTTTGGCGTCACCGATCCTCCGAAAGGCGACCAATTCGAAGAGATCACTTTCGAACGTCCCCTGGAAGGAGCTTATCAAAAGCTGGTCATTAAAGATGACCATATCGTCGGCGCGGTCTTCTACAAGGATATTGACGGATCGGGCTGGATCAACCGCCTGATGCGCGACCGGGTGAACGTCTCCGTTGTAAAACAGGGGATTCTGACGCAGAGCCGCGAGTATATGGAATTTTTACAAGCCTTGCAGGCGGATGAAATTCGCGGCGACTTCCAGTGGGAGCAATCGGCTATATCAAAGTTAGAGTACAAAAAGAGATTCGATGGAGAGGGTAAATAGGGCGATCATCTAATCATTATGCCTGATTACACGCTCAGATCAAACGTCTGCCATGTTGATTTGACCACCGGAAAAGTCAACGTATTTGATACGCCGATGGAGATCGTGCGCGCCTATCTGGGAGGGCGCGGTCTGAATATGTTCTATTTATTTCAGTATTTGACGCCTGATACAGACCCCTTTTCTCCGGATAATCCGCTGATTATCGGCACCGGACTGCTGACCGGATCTGGTATGCCTAATAGTGGGCGTTTTTCAGTGTCGGCGCGTTCGCCGGAAACCGGCTTCCTGGGGGATTCCAATATCGGCGGTTATTTCGGTCCCCAGTTGCGCCAGGCAGGCTACGATCGCCTGATCATAACCGGTAAAGCGACCTGCCCCAGCTACATTTTCATTGAAGACGGCAGAGTGGAAATCCGGGACGCCGAATCCTACTGGGGTTTGAACGTCCGCGATTACCAGATCAAACTGCGAGCAGATCTGGGAACGGATATCGAAATCCTGGGAATCGGCAGATCCGGAGAACATCGGGTGCGCTATGCCGCATTGATCAACAACATCAAGAACGCGGCGGGGCGCTGCGGTATGGGCGCGGTGATGGGATCGAAGAATCTGAAATGCGTGGTCGCCCGAGGCAGCGGCGGCGTTCCGATTCACCATCCCGAGAACTTCACCGAAACGGTGGCAGAGATCACCCGGTATTTGCAGACTTCAAAATCAATTCGAGTGCTGGGTCAGCAGGGCACGCCCATGCTCTACGAAATATCCAATTATCTGGGCGCTATCCGCACCAAAAATTCACAGTTGAACGCCTGGGAAGATTCCTTGAACGGCGACCAGATCGAAAAGCACATCGAAAAGATGATTGCTTGCGCCAACTGCATCGTGCACTGCCGCCATCGCAACCTCGCCGGTGGAGAAGGACCGGAATACACAACTGTAGGATTGTTAGGAGCGAACGTTGGGATTGCCGACCCTGCAGACGTGATTCGACTGAACAATCTGTGCAATGACTTAGGCTTGGATACCGCATCTTCGGGATCCATCATTGCCTGGGCAATTGAAGCGTTTGAAAAAGGCTACATCACGCCGGAAATGACCGGTGGGCGAACTCTGGAATTCGGCAATGTCGATCTGATAGCGGAACTGCTGGTGGATATCTCGGAACGCCGCAGTATCGGTGACCTATTGGCGGAAAGTACTCAGGCCGTCGCGGCGCTGGGACCGGAAACCGCAGATTTCCTGATCGCCATCAAAGGGCTGCCACCTTCTGACCCGCACGACGTTCGTTACATTAAAAGCTTCGCCCTGGGAATAGCAACTGCCAGCCGTGGAGCCGATCACCTGCGCAGCCGCCCCACACTGGACGTCTGGCCGCTGCCCAAGGCGCTCTCGAAGGCGATTTACGGCGTCGAAATCGATCCTGAACCCACATCCTATGAGACCAAGCATCACCTGGTTTACTTTCACGAAAATATCTATGCGGTGATTGACAGTCTGGGATTGTGCAAATTCGTCTGCCATGGATTTAACAGCCCACAACTGTTGAAGTATTCGCACTTTCGCCGCTTGATCGACCTGGTGACTGGGCTTGATTTCAACGATGAGGAGCTGCGGCAGGTGGGATTACGCGTGGTTGACCTTGAGAGGATGATCAACTTGCGGGAAGGGATGACACGGGCTCACGATACCCTGCCCAAACGATATTTTGATGAGGAAGCCAAATTGAAGAAAGCAGCAGGGAGTAAAATAGATCGAGAGAAATTTGCCGTCATGCTGACGGAATACTATCATCTTCGGAATTGGGGTGATGAAGGCATTCCGACGGCGGAACGACAGAGCGAATTACTGAGTTACTTTGATTATCTGACCGGAGAGGTCGCAAACGGGTGACCATCGCGTGGTTGTGTCGCAGGGATAATTCCAATTGACCGAATCTATCGGCTCTTTAGAATCCATGACGGATGAGAAGATAAATAAGGGTGAGAGACCCATCGCAGAAAATATACGCGGACGAGTCTATGCCAACCCGGATCTCTGCACGGGCTGTGGACTCTGCATGGCTGCCTGTTCGGTGAGGATGTTCCGCGAAGCTGCGCCTGCCAAATCTGCGATTCAGATTAAACGGGATCCCTTCGAGGGGTACGAGATCCAATTCATCTGCCGCCACTGCGAAGACGCTCGCTGTATCGAAGCCTGTTTCATGGGAATTACCATCAAGGATTCTGATACGGGATTGGTTTGCAATCATCCTGAAGAGTGCGTAGGCTGTATGTCCTGCCTGATGGTCTGTCCTTATGGAGCCATCCGCCGCGTGCTTCTGGATCGTACCGGCAGAGAGGTCGCCATCAAGTGTGATGGCTGCCCTGAACGCGAAACACCAGCCTGTGTAATCATCTGTCCCACCAAAGCCTTGGTTTTCAAATGAGAAGATATCATCCCTTCTGGTTTTCCTTCTACAATTTTGTCATCATTCCCGCCCTATTCCTGGGGGCTCAGATCGCCCGCTTCTTCAACTCCAAAGTCAACGAAGGAATCAAAGGGAGGAGAGGATTGTTTCGCCGGTTAAAGGAGATTAAAGCGGGTATTCCTGCCACGCGCAAGATCGTGGTTATCCATTGCGCCTCCGCAGGCGAATTTGAAGCAGCCAGACCCATTTTATCCGCCATCCGTCGCGTGCTGCCCAATCTGCATATCCATGTAACCTGTTATTCTCCTTCCGGTCTGCGTCCCATCGCCAAAGCCGAAAACCTGGATTCCTTCAGCTATCTGCCTTTCGACAGTTATTACTCCAGCAGCAGATTCCTCAGAACCCTTAAACCGGCGGCATTCATCTTTATCAAGCATGACGTCTGGCCCAATATGGTCTGGGGAGCCTGCCGCCGCCACATTCCTTGCTTATGGGTCAACGCCAACCTGCACGAAGGCACCAAGCGGCTGGGACTTTTTTCCAAAGGGCTGAACCGCAGTTTCATGGGTCAGCTATCCGCCATTTTGACGGTGGATGATTCACACGCCATCAGACTGGCGCAGTTAGCCAGCCCCGATAAAATTGTAGTCGCCGGGGACTCTCGCTACGACCGCACGGTTGATCGGATGAAGCAGTTAGGCGCTGATGAAGCGAAGATACTACCGACCGAGTGGTTCAAGGGGAAGAAGGTCATCGTTGCCGGCAGCACCTGGGGGCCGGATCAGCGAATCCTGATCCCGGCATTCGCCAGGTTAAAAAAAGAGTTTCCGGAACTTTACCTGGTGCTCGTCCCCCACGAACCGCATGATGACTTTCTGGCGGACACTGAGTTGTACCTCAAAGGCTTCGAACTCCTTTCGGTCAGATTATCGCAGTTAAACGGTGAGCTACCCAGGACTGATGCCTTAATTGTTGACCGAGTGGGCATCCTGGCCATGCTTTATCGCACTGCCTGGGCAGCGTATGTCGGCGGCGCCTTCGGAGAAGGCGTGCATTCGGTGTTGGAACCGGCAGTCTACGGTCTTCCGCTCTTCTTCGGGCCGAAGTACTATATGTCCCACGAAGCTCAGGCGTTGGCGCAGAGGGGCGGCGCCCTTCCAGTGCATTCTTCGAACGAAGTCGAAGAAAAAATAAGGCTGTTTCTGAAAGATCCGGCAACTCGCCAGCGAGCCGCTAATGAATCCCGCTTGCTGGTCGAAAAAGGGTGCGGAGCGACAGAACGCATTGTAACCACTCTCGAACGTCTAATGACCCGGGTCAATTAATCTCCCATGCGATCGATCTACTTTGATTGTTATTCCGGCGTGGCTGGGGACATGGTCCTGGCGGCTTTGCTCAATCTCGGCGTGGATAAGGCTAAATGGCTGAGTCAGGTCCAAACGCTGCCGATCAACGGCTACAAGATCGAATTTGAAACCACGCTCAGGCAGGGAATGTCCGCTGAACGCACGATCATTTCAATGACCCAAGCACCGCAGCACCGTCACCTGAGCGACGTCAAGGAAATTCTGGGAAATAGCGCCTTGCCGACTAAGGTGACGGCAAATGCGCTGCTGGTCTTCACGAATCTGGCGGAAGCTGAAGCCAAAATCCATGGCTGCACGGTTGAAGAGGTGCACTTCCATGAAGTCGGAGCTGTAGACGCCATCGTTGACGTTGTCGGAGTCTGCCTGGCATTGGATATGTTAGGAGTCGAACGAATCTACTGCAGCCCCATAGGGCAGGGTACGGGAATTTCAAAAAGCGCCCACGGCCCCATGCCGCTGCCTCCTCCGGCGACACTGGAGTTATTAAGAGACGTCCCGGTGCACTTCCACGATGTGAAGGAAGAGTTAGCCACTCCCACCGGAGCAGCGCTGATGAAGACGCTGGCTATATTTATTCCACCGCCAGGCGCGCCGAAAATCAGCGCGGTCGGATACGGAGCCGGATCGAGGATGATTCCTGAATTACCCAATCTGGTGCGAGCCATACTTCTTGAAGAGGAGGGAAGCCATGAATCCGACCAGGCCCTACTGCTGGAGACCAATATCGACGATATGAATCCGGAGTTTTATCCTTTCGTAGTCGAAAAATTATTGGCTGCCGGAGCCATGGATGCTTACCTGCTCCCTGTGATTATGAAAAAAGGACGCCCGGGTGTAATTCTATCCGCTCTGTGCGCGCCGGAACTGCGGGATAGCATCCTGGACGTCATCTACCGCCAGAGCAGCACCCTCGGTGTCAGAATCATCCCCGTTGACCGATTGAAACTTCCCCGGCGGGAGATTGTAGTGGATACCGAATATGGACCGATCAAGGGGAAAGAGACCGAATGGAAAGGCGAGGTTCGTTCCGCGCCTGAGTACGAAGAGTGCCGCAGAATCGCCAACCAGAGCAATGTCCCTCTGCCCGAAGTCTATAAAGCCTATTATGCCGCAGAGCGTAAATTGCATCGGGACAGTTGAAAATTGATGATCCTGCTAATTATTGGTGATATTGCTTGATCTCAGCATTTTAATATCTTTCCTTTATTTCAATAAAAACAAATAACCTTTCGGAGAAGTGAATGGCACAAAAATTCGTCTATAGTTTCGGCGCAGGGAAAGCTGATGGTTCAGCGCAGATGAAGAACCTGCTGGGGGGCAAGGGAGCCAACCTGGCGGAAATGGCGAGCCTGGGGCTGCCGGTTCCCGCCGGTTTTACCTTAACCACGGAAGTCTGCACCTACTATTACGATCATAAGAAGACCTACCCCCAAGAGCTGAAAAAGCAGGTCGAGGATGCTCTGGCAAAAGTCGAGAAGACCATGCAAGCCAAGTTCGGCGACCCCAAGAATCCTCTCCTGGTGTCCGTTCGTTCGGGTGCACGGTCATCCATGCCGGGAATGATGGAGACCGTGCTGAACGTCGGGTTGTGTTCCAAGACCATCCCCGGAATCATCGCCAAGACCGGGAACGCTCGCTTTGTCTACGACGCCTACCGCCGCCTGATCATGATGTACTCGGACGTCGTCATGGAAAAAGCGGCGGGAATCGAAGTCGAAGAAGGGAAGGGCATCCGCAAGCAATTGGACGACATGCTTCAGGCTGTCAAAGAAAAGAAAAAATATAAGACCGATGCAGATCTGCGCGAAAAAGAGCTGATCGAGTTGTGCGATAAATTCAAGAAGCGTGTCAAAGAAGTTTTAGGCAAACCCTTCCCAGATGACCCCAAGGAACAGCTCTGGGGTGGCATCGGAGCTGTCTTCGCTTCCTGGAACGGCAAGCGAGCCATTTCCTACCGCCGCATCGAAGGCATCCCAGATGAGTGGGGCACTGCTGTGAACGTCCAAGCCATGGTTTTCGGCAACATGGGCGACACCTCCGCCACTGGAGTAGCGTTCACTCGCAACCCTGCGACTGGTGAAAACAAGTTCTACGGTGAATGGCTGGTCAACGCGCAAGGGGAAGACGTGGTGGCAGGAATCCGCACTCCGTCGCCTCTGAACGACGCCACCAAGAATGAACAAAACAAGCATCTGACGTCACTCCAGAAAACCATGCCCAAAGTTTACACAGAGCTGGATGGCTTCCGGTTGACCTTGGAAAAACATTACCGCGACATGCAGGATATCGAGTTTACCATCCAGGAAGGGCGTCTGTGGATGCTGCAGTGCCGGGTGGGTAAACGCAACGGGACGGCTGCTTTGAACATGGCTATGGACATGCTCAAAGAGAAACTGATTAGCGAAAAAGATGCCGTCATGCGGCTCGCTCCGCACCAGTTGGATGAACTCCTCCACCCCATTGTCGATCCGGCAGCCGAAAAGAGCGCCAAAGCCATTGCCAAAGGGTTGCCCGCCGGCCCCGGCGGCGCTGGAGGTCAGATTGTCTTCAACGCCAATGACGCGGTGGAATGGACGCAGAAGGGGAAAGTGGTCATTCTGGTTCGGGAAGAAACCAACCCCGAAGACGTCGAAGGCATGCGCGCCGCTCAGGCAATTCTAACCGCGCGCGGCGGGATGACCTCACACGCGGCGCTGGTGGCGAGAGGCTGGGGGAAGTGCTGCATCGTCGGCTGTGGGGCTCTGCACGTCGATGCTCAGAAAAAAATCGTCAAAGTGGACGGGCAAACCTATAAGGAAGGCGATTATTTCACGCTGAACGGTACTAAGGGTTACGTCTATTCCGGCCAGTTACCCATGATCAGCGCCGCGAAAAACCCCCGGTTTGTGCAGTTCATGAAACTGGTAGACAAACATCGCAAGCTGAAGGTTCGCACCAATGCGGATACTCCGGAAGATGCCAAAAAAGCGCTCGAATTCGGCGCAGAAGGCATCGGACTCTTCCGCACGGAACACATGTTCTACGGCAAGAACTCGGATAAGCCGCTCTTTTTCCTGCGCAAGATGATCGTCTCAAAAAATGAGACTGAACGCCGCAAGGCATTGGAAGAGCTGTTCCCCTACGTAAAAAAGGACATCAAGGCGACATTGGAAGTAATGAACGGCTTGCCGGTGACGATCCGCCTGTTGGATCCGCCTCTGCACGAATTCGTGCCGCAGGAACCGGAAAAGCTCGCTGAACTGGCGAAGAGCCTGGGTATCACGGCGGCTGAGTTATCCAAACGGGCGGAGGCTCTGCATGAATCCAACCCCATGATGGGACATCGCGGGGTACGGTTGGGGGTTACCTATCCCGAAATTACTGAAATGCAAGTGCGCGCCATTTTCGAATCGACTGTGGAGCTGACCAAAACCGGCAAGAAGATCTTCCCTGAAATCATGGTTCCGGTAGTGTGCACGGTCGAAGAGTTGGACCATCAGAAGGTCATCGTCGATCGAGTCTACCAGGAGGTGTGCTCGAAGTACAAGGTCAAGGCGATCAAGTATATGTATGGAACGATGATTGAGATTCCGCGCGCCGCCTTGACAGCCGGTAAGATCGCTCAAACCGCCGAGTTCTTCTCCTATGGAACCAACGATTTAACCCAGATGGGCTTCGGGTTCTCCCGCGATGATATTGGAGGATTCGTACCCGATTACGTCGAAAAGAAGATTCTGCCGGCAGATCCGTTCAACATTCTGGATCAGGAAGGGATCGGCGAACTGGTGAAGTTCGGCATCGAACGCGGGCGGGCGACCAAACCGAAGTTGAAGATCGGCATCTGCGGTGAGCATGGCGGAGAACCTTCTTCGGTCGAATTCTGCCATCGCGTCGGGATGGATTATGTTTCCTGTTCTCCGTACCGGGTCCCGATCGCAAGATTGGCGCTGGCTCACGCCGCCTTGAAGGATGAAAAAGCCCAGAAGATCGAGAAGAAGAAACCCGCAAAGAAGTAAGTCTGCTACAATAAAAGTTCATTGGGCAGCGCAGGTGTTTCTCTACTGAAGCCGCGCTGCCCTTTTCTATCCATAAGGCCGGTTTCGTCAATATGGAAATTGGGTAAAAAATAGTCCGATCCTTCATTCAGCTATTGACTTTTGCTAATTTATTTGTTATATTGTGTACCTGTACCTCTGAAAGATCAAACCAAACAATCATAGAACGCAATTGTATCGACATCAACTTGAGAAGGAGACGCTATGAGAAGGTCGTTGACTATTTTGTTCATCGTCCTCCTCGCCCTGCCGGTGGTTTCAACCAGCCTTTTTGCCAAGGATGGCCCCTACATGCTCGTGCGAGTGGACCTGAATGCGAACACAAAACTGCAACCTCTGCAGGAATTGGGACTTGATATCGTCAAGGTCGTGCGTGACCAATACCTGGAATTGGTTTGCTTTGCGGAAGATCTGACGAGAATTCGTGCCCTGGGCTACACGGCACAGGTGGAGATCGCCGACATGGAGAAATTCTATGCCGACCGCTACACCACCGATACCATGGGTGGATTTTTAACCTACACCGAATCGGTCGCGGCGTTGAATCAGATTCACAACGATCACCCCAATATCACCACAGCTCCGTTCTCCATCGGACAATCTTTGGAAGGGCGTACACAATGGGCGATCAAGTTGTCGGATAATCCTAACGTTGACGAGAACGAACCGGAAATACTCTTCGACGGTTTGACGCATGCGCGTGAACCGATTGGGATGGCAATCTGTATGGCTCTGCTGGATACGCTCACCAATGGCTACGGAGTCAACACGCATTTTACCGAACTGGTCAACAACCGGGAAATCTTCTTCTTGCCGGTGGTCAATCCAGACGGTTACGCCTACAACGAACAGACCAATCCCAACGGCGGCGGCATGTGGCGCAAGAACCGCCGTTTGAATGCGGGGGGGTCTTACGGAATCGATTTAAACAGAAACTATGGTTTCAACTGGGGCTACAACAACGTTGGATCATCCCCTACCCCAAGTTCGGAAACCTATCGCGGCACGGGCCCATTCTCCGAACCGGAAACGGAAAATATACGTCAATTCTGCAATCAGCACGTCTTTGCAATGGCCCAGAACTTCCATTCCTATGCAAATTTGGCGCTTTACTCCTGGTCCATCCCCGACCCGCCCTGGGGGTACACGCCGGATAACGCCACTTTCCAATCGCTTTCTGCGACCATGACGCAGTGGACGGGATATGATTATGGTACTTCCTGGGAAACCCTCTATGAAGTAAACGGAGACGCCTGCGATTGGATGTACGGGGAGCAAAACGAAAAACCCAAAACGTTGGCTTGGACTTTTGAAGTAGGAGCCAGTGGATTCTGGCCGCCTTCCTCGGAAATTCCCAGCTTGATCGCAGTAAATATCCCTCCGGCAATCTTCATGATCGAACAGTCAGTGAATTATCAGCCGACGCCGATAAACCTGGGCTATATCAGCGGAGTCGTCAACGATCCTCCGCCCGGGAACAACAACGGCGGCTTGGATCCGGGTGAAAATGTCACCTTCATCCCGTCCCTGCGCAACAACGGCTGGGAAGGTGCAACCAACGTATCCGCTACGTTGATCTGCTCTGACCCCTATATCACCATTACAACCAATACCGCAACCTTCCCGAATTTGGCGGCGCACGCTGAAGCTCCTTCCAACACCCCCTACGGAATCAGCGTTTCCAGCGCCTGCCCGCTGGAACATGCTGTTCAGTTCGGGTTGCTCTGGACCTGCGCTCAGGGGTATTCCGACACCGCCAGCTTCACGCTGATGGTCGGCGACCCGCTCTACCAGCCGATGGGACCGGATGCTTACGGCTATCGCGCCTACGACCAATTCGATCAAGGCGGGCCGGTCTACAGTTGGGTCGAGGTTGATCCCAATGCCGGCGGTCCCGGAACTGCGATCAACTACACCTCCGATGATCAGACCGTGCAGCAAACGCTCCCCTTCACCTTCCGCTACTATGGACAGGACTATACCCAAATCTCGATCTGTAACAATGGTTGGGTGGCGATGGGCAGCACCACCAGCATCGATTACAGCAACAGCGCCATCCCCAATTCGGATGGTCCTCCAGCGATGATTGCCGCATTCTGGGATGACCTGTCGCCGCAGATCCTGGGGCACGTGGCGTATTACTACAACTCGTCACAGCACTACTATGTCGTGGAATTCGACAGTGTGCGGCAGTACACGCCGACGACGGCGCGAGAAACCTTCGAGGTAATTTTGCGGGATCCCGCCTTCTATCAGACCTCGACCGGCGACGGACAGATCCTGATGCAGTATAAAGGCGTCTCGGATCCGAGCTCGTGTACTGTGGGCATCGAAAATCAGGCCCAAACGGTTGGCTTGCAGTGTCTCTATGACGGCAACCTGGACGCCCATATGTCGCCGGTGGCGAACAGCCTGGCAATTTTATTCACCACGCCGGTCAGCGGCGGTCAGCCAACCTGGGACGTCAACATCAGCTCCATCAATCCGCCCATTGTGATCCCCGCCAATGGCGGCAGCTTCCAATACAGCATCAACGTACACAATCTGGGCGCCACTCCAGGTACATTCTATGTGTGGAACAAGGTGCGCAACGGCACGACCTACTACCCGGTCTTCGGGCCTGTAAGCAGAACACTGCCGGGCGGAGCGAGCCCGACGCGCACGATGACCCAGGCCATCGCTGCATCCATTCCAGCGGGAACCTGCTACTACATCTCCTATGTAGGACCGAATTCGACCACGGTGGAAGACAGCAGCTTCTTCACCTTCACCAAGAGCACGGCAGTGGACGGCGGACCCTGGATCGGCGAATCGAACTGCTACGGCAATTTCTTCGACGAATACGCTGTGGCAACGGCGCTACCGGATAAATATTCGCTGTCACAGAACTTTCCCAACCCCTTCAACCCCTTGACCTCGATCAGTTTCAATCTGCCGCAGGCAGGTCTGGTGAAGCTGACCGTATTCGACGTGATGGGTCGTGAAGTCGCGAAGTTAGTAAACGGCGTGCGTGAAGCCGGCGCTTACAGCGTCACCTTCGATGCAACCGGTTTGGCTTCCGGTGTGTATCTGTACAAGCTGGAAGCAGGAGACTACAGCGAAGTGCAGAAGATGGTACTGATGAAGTAAGCGTGTAACAAGGGGCTTGAGCCCCTTGTTGAGGGCGATCTACAATATTAATAGGGCGACCCACCGGGTCGCCCTATTAATTTGATATACTGCGAATGTAAGGAATTACCCTTCGAAGATCGCCTTCTCATAATCCAGATACCACTGCTCGGGGTTTTCCAGGTAGCCCAGGGTCTCCGATAACATGCGGTAGTGATAGCTTTCGAAATGGAACAACCAATCTTAGAATTTCCGAGCTGCCGGGAAGAATACAGGCGCTGGCTATAGGCATAAATCAGAACTTTAAGCAACATACGGGGATGGTAGCTGGACGTCCCACCGCCTGATCCACCACCCGCGCCAGATGATGCAGTGGAATCAACTCGTTCAAATCGGAGAGTAAGAGCATCGGTTGGTGCTGAAGGTAGGGCTTGAAAATGGCTTTGGGTCGTTTAGTCGGGGGCATCAGGGACCTTCTTGCTTAATCAAGCTCATATGTAAAACTATGCAACCAAGAAGGAAATTACAATAAACAGAGGCTGCCCTTTTGGGACAGCCTCTTTATTTGAATCAGGGCCCAATGAGCATAATTATCGTGCCTCACGGGCTTTTTTGTCAAAAGCAAGAATAATATATTTTGCAATACCTATAAAAATACTTGACTTAAATGGATAATTATACTATATTGATATTCTAAGGCTGAGTTCAAAACTTTGTTGTTTTTAACGATGTGCGAGGAGCAGCTATGCGAAAATGCAACAGAATTATCGGTGCGGTTCTGGCAGCTCTGGTTTTTACGGTAATTTCGGCTTACGCCGATACCATCGTAGGCGGCCAGGTCAGTGGTACGTGGACAACCGGTGGATCTCCTTATATTGTTGTGGCAGATTTAGATATACCCTACGGACAAACGCTCACCATAGACCCGGGAGTTCAGGTACGATTCACCGGACAGTTTCGGATGGTCGCCCATGGAACCCTGACGGCGATCGGCACACAGACAGATTCCATCAAATTTTCCCGTCAGCTACCCTACCCAACCTACACCTGGCGAGGAATTTTCTTCGATAGAGCGCAGGGCACATCTGAGATCGGCTTCTGTATCATCGAATGGGGTTACGCGCAGGGTTCTGTCGGCCAGACTCAAGCCAAAGGTGGTGGGATTCATGTCTTGAATGCTACAGTGAACATACAAAATTCGCGCATCTCCAATTGTGTCGCCGACGTCAAGGGAGCAGGCATTTATCTTAACAGCGCTACCAGTGAAATTTCCGACAACCTGATCGTCAGTAATTTCTGCAATGGCGATGGCGGCGGTATTCTCGCTGAATACTGTACAACGCTGAACTTTCATGACAATACTATCACCCATAATACTGCAGACAATGGTGGTGGTATCCAATACATCAGCACAGGTGGGGTGATAGAGAGCAATGTTATCACGTATAATACCGCCAATCCCTATTATGGTGGTGGGTTGTACATAGGCGGTAGTTCGCCTGTCATTCGATATAACGTCATCAATCACAATTCATCAAGCACGACGGAAGGCACGGGGATCTATTGCATGTCCTACGCCAGCCCCCAGATCTTGTTCAACGAGATCTGCTGGAATAACTACACCGGCATCTACTGCGGGAATCACAGCAATCCGCTGATCCAAAACTGTACGATCTACGGGAATAATAGCTATGCAATCCGCACTTCTCAGTACTCAATCCCAACCGGACTCAACAACATCATCTACGGCAACTCCTACACCTTCTACATCCCTTTCGGCTGTTCTATATCGATGTCTTATAGTGACATACAAACTGCTTGGGCTGGAACTGGCAACATCAATACCCAGCCGCATTTCGTGAACACCTATAATGACGATTTCCACCTCCTGCCGATCAGCCCCTGTATCGATGCCGGCAGTCCGTCATCACCACTGGATCCGGATGGGACGCGTGCAGATATGGGCGCGCACTACTTCGATCAGAATCAGCCGCAGGGCACCTGCTCAATAGCTTTGACACCCACCGGAGCGCCGATTGTGCTGCCGCCCCAAGGCGGAATGGTGAACTTCGCTGTGATGATCCAGAATTCACCCGACTACTTCAATCTTTTCGATGCCTGGATCAAATTAACCCAACCGGATAGTCAGATTCTGCCCCTGGCGAATCGCCCGGATCTGTATCTGAGTCCTGGGAGACAGACCACACGCTTGGTAGGCTTGAATATCAGCGCTTCATCGATGCCGGGCACCTACACGATCACGGGTTACGTCGGCGATAATCCCAACATTATCGAAGATTTCGACAGCTTCACTTTCGTCAAACAGGGCGCTGGATCGATTGGCAGCGAGCCGGGTTGGATGACCTATGATGATGGCGAAATCGTTGAAACGATCTACCTGAAATCGGCTCTGCCGCAGGAAACTCAGCTGCTCGGTCATTTCCCAGAACCTTTCAACCCCACGGCAACCATCCGGTTCACATTGCCGGAACCATGCCGGGTAACGTTGACCGTTTATGACGTGCAGGGTCGTGTTGTCAGTTCAAAGCCTGACCTGTCCCGGCAAGCAGGGCTGCAGGAGATAGTTTTCGACGGATCAAATTTGCCCTCTGGGATATACCTTTACCGGCTGGAGGCGGGGCAATACAAGGCATCGGGGAAAATGGTACTGCTGAAGTAATCGGGGTATCAGATACAAGAGAGTGTTGAAAAATAATAAAAATAGAAGTCATTGCGAGCGTAGCGAAGCAATCTCATAGCTTGGTTCTACCGGATTGCTTCGGGACTTCGTCCCTCGCAATGACGCGAAAAGTATTTTTCAACGCTCTCAGATACAAAGAGGTGCAAGTTGCTGCACCTCTTTGCTTATTTTCTCTCGTGAAGTCTTTTTAGTTGTACTTCACACCTATTCCCATTCATGTTTGGCGCCGGGTTCGACTAACTCGAAGAAAACCTTTTCGGGACTCTGGCTGAGACCCAGAGATTCAAGCAATGCCCGCGTAGGTGAATTTTTCATTTCGGTGTTTGCCCAAAAGCGACGCACTTTTAGAGAGCGCAATTCATCCATAGCCTGCTTGAGCAGCTGCCGACCGATCCCTTTTCGGCGCATTGTAGGATCGACGTACATGTCGAAGATGATACCGATGCGATAGTCGAAGATACGTACCGCCACTGCCCAGATATATCCTCGAATTTCGCCCTCGTCTTCCGCTACCAGGACAATGTCCCGGGCACGGGAGCTCATAGCTGACATTTTCCAACCGCGGAAGATATCAGGCCCTTCGCGGAAGGACTCCAGATCCTGCGATATATGCAGGGAGGTCAACACCGAATTATCCTTTTCTTCTGCCGGACGGATGTTCATGACATACTCCTTTCGTTCGGGGCGGATGAGTTCGTGGCTGGCTATAATTTGGAATATAAGGTTTTATTTCCGCGATGTCAAGCGCTTTTCGGGCGAGAGGTTGTTAAAATAGTATTTTCTGGGCATTTTTCACTGGATCGACTTTTACGTACCAATTGAGTTTGGCTGCAAAGTGGCTATTTAGTGCTTAATTCATCTAAAAGCACGAAAAAGACCTTGTAATTACTGATTAACTCTCTTATCTTTAACTCAACTCAAAGAAGAAGAAATTTAGATCCGACGAGGAGATCGCAAAAAGCCAACTTCAGAGCCAGCTCGCGGCAAGCTGAATTAATCGACAAGGTATACAATGAGTAGCAAACCCACCAGAGCCTCTCTTCACTCCCCCAAAACTCTCATAATTACACTTCTTTTAGGCGCTCTCCTACTCTGCTTTAATGTGAATTTATCCGCTCAACCTGCGCTCGACTCGATAAAACTTCAGGCAGAAAGCTTAATCACAGACTCCACCGCAACCGACTCACTCCAGAATGTGACGCCTCAAGGGGTTCCTGTCATCTTTACCGGTGATACTCTCTTCTCCATTTATTCCAGCATCGGTCCTTTTGATCCCAGTCTGCGTTCCCTGTCGGTAATGCAGCGATTGAATAGTATACTTAAGAGTCCTTTAAATCCCGATTCGATCCGAACGGTTAATCTGGAAGGTTACTCCAATATCGTGCTTGGTACGCAAGTGATCATGTCAGTGACGACCAGAGATGCCTCATTCATCGGGAAAACCACTGCGCAAGCGACCGAGGAATACGCTGAAATAATCAAACAAGCGTTGATATCGGGGAGAACTTTATCCGAACCCAAGATTGTCCTCACTAAAATTGGAATCGCCCTCCTCCTGATCTTGCTCGCCGTCCTTGCATTCTGGGGAATCGCCGCCATTTTCCCCAAGCTCTACTCCATGACCAGGACTCAGATTGATAAGTTGATCAAGCCCGTTCATTTCAAATCCCGTGTAATCATCAGCTCGCACGTCTTCGCCGTCCTATCCATCGGGGCGCTAAAGTTATTTCGCCTGTTTCTATCGCTTGCGATTCTTTATGCAATGGTCCTTACTACGTGGAATTTCTTCCCTTGGGCGAAATCCTACGAGTTGAAATCTCTCGTAATGAGCCTCCTGTTCGCAGTACTGGCAACCGTTGTCGTTATTGTTGCTATCAAAACCATCCTGGCTCTTTTCAAGAAAATGCTCAACCGAGTCGATCATTGGGATGAGAATTTATTTAAAACACTAAAATTCAAGACGATAGAGATCATTTCCCAGGATCGGTTAATGGATATTGCACGATCCATCCTGAAAATTCTGAATATCGTCGTGTTACTGGGGATTGTTTACGCCTATTTAGCTGTGATTTTCAGTTTTTTTGATTTCACTAAAACATGGGCAGCTACGTTGATCCAGTATATCCTGAGTCCGCTGGAAAAGGTAGTGATTAGTTTTGTACAATACTTACCCAACCTGTTTTTCGTAGTCGTAATCATCATAGCAGTAAAGTACCTGCTCAAATTAATTCACCTGATTTTCGATGAAATAGAGAAAGGAACGATCACCTTACCGGGATTTTTTCCAGAATGGGCACAATCAACCTATAAAATTGTTCGTTTCCTGCTGAGCGCTTTTGCACTTGTAATAGTTTTTCCATATCTTCCGGGTTCCGGGTCACCGGCGTTTCAGGGAGTATCCATCTTTATCGGCGTTCTGTTCTCTTTGGGCTCGACTTCGGTGATTGCCAATATGGTTGCTGGATTGGTGATCACCTATATGCGTCCCTTCAAAATAGGGGATCGTGTCGAAATAGGCAGCACTGTCGGTGATGTGATCGAAAAGACCTTGTTGTCCACCCGATTGCGTACCATTAAAAACGTCGACGTCAACATCCCAAATTCGGTAGTGCTGGGAAGCCACATTATCAACTTCAGCTCCTCAGCGTCGGACAGAGGACTGATACTGCACACTTCAGTAACCATCGGTTATGATGCACCCTGGCGACAGGTGCATGAGCTGTTGCTTTCGGCTGCCGCAGCCACCGAACATATCCTGAAAGATCCGCCGCCCTTTATCTTTCAGACCAGCCTGGATGACTTTTACGTCAGTTATGAACTGAACGCCTACACCAATGAAGCAAATATCATGGCCAAGATTTATTCCGACCTGCACCAGAACATCCAGGATAAATTCAATGAAGGCGGAGTTGAAATCATGTCTCCGCATTACGGCGCCATGCGTGACGGCAATCAGACGACCATCCCTGAAAATTATCTTCCCAAAGATTATCGGGCTCCTTCCTTTCGCATTGTAAACCCCTTCCGTAAGGAAGACGGCAACACGGAGGAAGGAAACAAATGATAAAGAAATAATCTTCCACCAATTCGGAGGATCTCATGTCGAAAAAATTCTGGATTGCAGTCGTGGTGAGTTTCGTAATGCTGTACGCTCTGGAGTTCATCTTTCATGCGGGTATTTTGAGCAAATTTTATGCTGCCCGCCCAGACGGCTTCCTGAGCGCCGAAAAGATGAATTCCCGGATGTTGTGGATGCCGGTTGGATTCTTCATCTGGGCTTTCCTATGGACCTACTTCTTCCATCGCTTTGCCTCGGAAAAGAATGTCTTCAGAGGGATTCAGCATGGGGTCTCCTACATGATCTTTCTGAATGTTCCCAAAGCGTTCATCCACTATGCCAGCATCGACGTCAGCGGGTACTGTTACCTCTGGTGGACCATCGGCGAGGTCATCATGGGGGTCATCATCGGCGCGGTCATGGGAGCCATCTTAAAGGGGGAAAAGTAGGGAGGTAACCGCTGAGACAATCAGCTGTCAGATGTAAAATATGATAGTGGGTAATTGGAAATGACTTGACAAATTCAAAAAAATCACTATCTTAATTGGACATGAAGAAACGGACGTGACCATACCAACTGACTTTCCGTGTTATGTGTGCGGAGAGAGGAGCTACAGATCTCTTTCCTTTGGATACCATTTTCGTGAACGTGATTTGCGAGCCATCCGCTGCTTAAATTGTGGGTTGATCTTCATCCACCCTCAGCCAGCCCAGGATGAGATCGCCTCGATGTATGGCGAGGAATATTTTACCTCGGCAAACCCAAACATCAGACCGCATGGGCGCGGAGATTACTTCCAGAGTGTTGCTGATACCAAGGAAAATGTCGTATATCGAAAACGATTAGCGCAAATTTCCAGATATTCGACAGGGAAAAGATTGTTGGAAATTGGTTGCGGGCCCGGTCATTTTTTAAAAATGGCGAAGGAGACCGGCTGGGAAGTAGCAGGAATTGAAATCTCGGATTTCGCCGCTCAATATGCCCGAGAAGAGTTCGGATTGAATGTCTTAACGGGTACGATTGACACAGTTAACCTGAACGACCAGCTTTTCGACGTTATTTTCATGGGGGATTTGTTGGAACACGTGACAGATCCGAAGAGATTCCTTGCGAAGGTTGGAAAGTATCTGTCGGAGAAGGGGATTCTTTATATCGAAATTCCGGCAATGACAAATGGTTTGTACTCAAGGGTTGGATCAATCTTCATGCGCTGCCTGCACAAGATAAAATTTATCAATCTACCACCTTATCACCTGTTCGAGTTCACTCCGGGAAGTATCAGAAATCTGATGATTAACTCCAATTACAAAGTACTGCAGATCCAACAAGGTATCGTATCCCCACGAGATATCGGTCTGCACGATTCATTTTCAGCAAATTCAATGAAAATAGCTTTGCAAACTGCTAATTTCGTGATTACAGAACTGACCGGTCGATTGGGGGATCGGTTAATCGTCGTTGCAAATGGCGCTGAATTCAGAAGATCGAATCGACAAAGTTAAATTTAACTACGTGGAGGCTTTCATGCGAACTGGAAACTATCTGAAGCTTGCGATTATCCTCCTCACCGCTATAATTTCTGCGAGCTCGATTCAGGCTGACACATATGTCAGCGGAAATCAATTTGGTACTTGGACGTATGAGGGATCACCCTATATCGTAATTGGCGATATCACTGTTCCCCCCAACCGTTCGTTGAATATACAGCCGGGAGTTCACGTCCTTTTCCGTGGAACGCATCGGATTCTGGTCGACAGTTCCTTCATCTTCGCCATCGGTACGGTTGATGATTCGATTTACTTCCAACCTGAACCCGGCGTTGATCGTTGGGGGAGTATCCACATTTTCAACACACCCTTCTCCAAAAATTGTAACTTCAAGTATTGTTTGTTTAAGAATGCAGACGGCGCGCCCGAGGATGATCGTTGGGGAGGCGCATTTTACACCGTGCATGGCAGGATTATTTACGATCATTGCCTCTTCTTCAACAACCGCGCCTATACCGGTTCGGCAATTTTCGGACACCTATCCACGGTAATTTTCCAGTACTGCGAAATGTATCAAAATCGCTGCGACTGGAAGGGAGGAGTGATCAATTTTAACACCTGTACGGTCGACCTCATTTACTCTGCCCTCTGTCGAAACCATGCGCATGATGAAGCGGGAGGAATCTATGCCTGGATGGGAGACATCGACGTCGTAAACTGCACCATCGCTTTCAATACCTCATCAAACGGTGGAGGGATATTCAATTACCCAGGAGGATCTACGCTTGATATAAAAAATACGATCCTATACTACAACGACATCGGAAATATCACCGGACCTGGCTGGTCTAATGTAACCTATACCGACATTGGAGGAGGCTGGACTGGAGCGGGTAATATAGATGAAAACCCGCTTTTCATCAATCCCGGAATCAACAATTATCACCTCCTACCCAATTCTCCCTGCATCGATGCAGGTGATCCCGAATCCCCCCCTGACCCGGACGGAACCCCAGCCGATATGGGAGCATTCCCCTTCGATCAGTCCCAGCCGCAGGGCCATCTGACTTTGGACATTGAACCGATCAATCCGCCCATCGTGATTCCCTCGCAGGGTGGTTCATTCCAATATACCGCCACTGCCCGTTGTGATAATACCTGTTGGGTCATCTTTGGTGGCTGGACGGAATTGCGGCTGCCGTCGGGATACCTGATGGGACCGTTGGTAACTAAAACGGGCCTCTACCTCGATGCTGGTGACTCGTTGGTTGTTGTTCTCGAGTTTTACCTTTCCGCTATAGCGATGCCCGGGACCTACACTCTCATCATGAAATTGGGTGATCCGCCCAACGTAGTCTTAGCCACCGACTCCTTCACCTTCGAAAAATCAGCTCAAGCCGGCAGTCCCTTGAAAGAGTATTCCGGCTACGTTCGCTTTACCGGCTGGGATCAGGCTGAACAGTATGATTTGCCGACGGTGTCTACCGCCCTGCCATCAGAACTGAGCCTGAGGAATTCGCCCAATCCCTTCAATCCCCAAACTGTCATCAGTTTCACTCTGCCGCAAGCCTCTTTGACTAAATTGGCAGTGTACGACGTTTCTGGCCGAGAATTCGCGACTCTGATCAACGGTTTCCGGGATGCCGGCAAACATGACGTCACCTTCGATGGATCGAACCTGCCTTCGGGGATCTACCTTTACCGGTTGACCGCAGGCGTTCAGACCGTTGTTGGAAAGATGGCTCTGGTGAAATAGCACTCAGTAATTTGCAATTAGTCGGGGCGCAGGAATGCGCCCCGGGATATTCAGACAGCCTCATAGGAAATCTTCTAGAGAATTTAACTTGATATTTCAACGAAAATTTCTTATTTTGTCTTTAGCATGGGCTTAACGAAAGCTTAGTAAATGCCAGACGAATTGCAATTAAAAGAAACCTATCCCAACGCACCTCTAATCGAAGCCGTTTTTGAGATTAGGTTTTCTGGTGAACCTCGCATAGAGTGTAACCGGGACCTATTTTTCGAAAAAGTGAGAGAAGAATTTCCCTGTGTCTTAGTTCCTCAAGCTAAGGATGGTCGTTTTATCGCATTGGACCCACACCGATTCGAGAAAGCGGACGGAAGTGCTGGGTTCATGATTGCCATGGATAAATTTGCCCTATACGTTAGACGCTATCCTGGATTTAAGACTTTCTCCGAGATGATTCTTAAATGGTTCAGCATATTTCATGAAATATACCGAATCGATTCTTTAAAAAGGACAGGATTAAGATACATAAATCTGATCCCATTTTCCAGAGAGTCTGGTTTAATTCCACTTCATCATCTATTAAACTTAGGCATCCAACTTCCGAACGAAATGGTTAACAGATTCGAAAATTTAAGCCTGACATTCACAACTAGAACTACTGGAGGTATTATCACCACCAAGGTGGAATCCATTCTGTCTCCTGATCAATCACAAGAGGCGCTTCTATTAGATTTCGATTACGCAAAAGTGGGAGAGTTAGAATTTCAAGATGTTGGAAAGTATCTGCGTGAAAGCCATAGCAAGACCAAAAAGTTTTTCGAGGATTTATTAGCTGATAAATACCTTGAATTTATCAAAGGTGAGACAATATGACACAGCTCTGTTTGAACAATTTCGCAGAGAGGCAAAAGTACAGGCCAGAGAATTACCATTTTGATTTTCCCCAAAAACCCGGGGAGAAGAATGAAGACTTCTCTTATGAGCTGCGCAAGCTCAAGAAAACGCCTCTCTTTCAAGTAGAAGGCGAAGACATAATATACAAGACAAAAAAACCAATTTTGGTAAAAGCCTCCCTTGAAGATGATCTTTATATTGTGGAGAATGAATCCTTACTGATTTACGGGGTGGGTGATACCCTTGAAGAGGCGCTGAGGGATTTTAGCTATCACGTAATTTATTTTCACAAATACTATAATAATTTAAAAGTGTCACAACTCACTGGGGATGGTTTCAGACTTAAAAAGATCTATGAAACACTTTTTATTGAGGGCTAAATGCAGCTTGATCAACAGGATATTGAATCCTCACTTTTATCCAAAGGTTTCATCGAAGATTCAACTCATCACAAATACTTTCACCATGAAATTGACGGGAAGCGAACAGGGATCTCAACATATACATCTCATGGGAGTAAGAATAAAGCTTTGAATGATTACCTATTAGGCATGATGAAAAAACAATTACGCCTTGATAGCCTCTTTCAATTGAGGGATTTGGTGAAGTGTCCCATGTCAAGAGATGATTACATCCAGCATCTAAGGGGAAAAAATATAATCTCATCTTAGCTTGATCTGAATTCAACATTCGGGAAAGTTTGTAGATTTCCACATCAATCTCCGAAACGCCCTCCCTAACCCGCTTCCCCCCAATTTCCCCTTGCCTTACCGTCTCGAATTTCCTATATTGTAAAAATTTTGCAACTGGATTGTCAGATTCCGAACAAGTCGGAATGACAATCCTCTGAGTACACCCTACCGAAAGCAGGCTGCGCTTGGCTGAAAAACCGAGGAAAATGACTCCCGAGGAGTTGGAACGGGAATGGTTTGAGAACGTCTACACCGGACGCGGCGATTCCATGGTGCAGCTCACCTGGCGAGCGGTCATCATGGGATCCCTGTTGGGTGGGTTTATGTCGCTCTCCAATCTCTACATCGGCTTGAAAACCGGCTGGGGGTTGGGCGTGGCGATCACTTCGTGCATCCTCTCTTACGCCATCTGGAAGTCGCTGCGAGGGTTGGCGCCCCGGCTGTTCAAGACGGACTTCACTATCCTCGAGAACAACGCCATGCAGTCGACGGCGTCATCTGCGGGGTACTCGACGGGTGGGACCATCGTCTCTGCCATCTGCGCCTATATGCTGGTCAACGGGACGCATCTGCCTTACGGTCTTTTGACCGCCTGGGTGTTCTTCCTGGCGGTGCTGGGCGTCAGCATGGCTATTCCCATGAAAAGGCAGATGATCAATATCGAAAGACTCCCCTTCCCGTCGGGCATCGCCGCGGCGGAAACACTGAAGAGCCTGCACGGAGTCGGCGAGAAAAACCAGGGCAACAGCGGTAACGACAGCGCTCGAGCTCTGTTTATGTCCGGCGGCGTCGGCGTGTTGATCGCCACGGTGCGGGATTGGTTGGCTTGGATACCGTCTCAGTTCGCTATCTTTGGAGCGTCTCTGTCGAATTACACCATCGCCTTCGATGCCAGTTCGATCATGATCGCGGCCGGAGCCATCATGGGATTCCGTACCGCCTGGTCGATCCTGTTGGGAGGGATTTTATGCTGGGGCGTAGCGGCTCCCTACATGCACTCCATCGGCGTCATCCAGGATTTGGGTTACCGCAGCATGGTCAGTTGGACGCTCTGGGGGGGCGCCGCCTGCATGGTATCTTCCGGGCTGCTCTCGTTTGCTCTGCAATGGAAGACGGCTCTGCGAGCCTTTTCTGGCATCACGGCGATCTTCTCGAAGCGGGAAGTATCCACAGATCCGATCCTCAAGAAAATGGACGCCATCGAGGTCCCCGGGACCTGGTTTTTGGCGGGGATGGCGTTCGGCACCATCGGCATCGTTTATCTAATTAATAGATTCTTCGGCGTGCCGGTCTGGATGGGGACGCTGGCGGTGTTCATGTCGTTCTTCCTGGCTCTGGTGGCTTGCCGAGCCTGCGGCGAAACCGACACCACACCGGTCGGAGCCATGGGCAAGATCACGCAGCTCATGTACGGCGCCATCGCGCCCCGCCAGATGACTACCAACCTGATGACTGCCTGCATCACCGCAGGCGTAGCGGATTCGGCTTCCGACCTGCTGACCGACCTGAAGTCGGGGTACGTCCTGGGAGCCAACCCGCGCTTGCAGTTCCTGGCGCAATTCGCCGGCATCTTCATGGGGACGGTAGTTGTGGTTCCGGCGTTCTACCTGATCGTGCCGACGGTGGACGTGTTGGGATCGGATAAATTTCCCGCTCCGGCGGCGCAGGTGTGGGCGTCAGTAGCCAAGCTATTATCCAACGGATTCACGTCCCTGCACCCTACGGCGCGTTGGGCTTTAGTGATCGGCGCTTTAGTGGGTATCCTGATCCCGATCCTGGACCGCACTCTGCCCGAAAAGGCGCGCAAGTTCGTCCCTTCGGCGATGGGATTAGGCTTGGCGTGGACATTCCACTTCTGGTACGCTTTCTCCATGTTCATCGGCGGCTGTATCGCTCTGTTGTTGGAAAAGAAGCGACCCGCCACCGGCGAAAAATTCACCATCCCCGTAGCGTCCGGCTTGATCGCCGGCGAAAGTCTGATGGGTATCCTGATCACGCTGATGGGGGCGATGGGGTGGATTGGGTAGCTGGCGAATTGGAGATTGGAGAATGAAGAATGGAGAATGAAGAATTTAAAAAAGGAAAAAGAAGAATGATCTTGCTGATAGGTTGTTGGATTTTGCGGCAGCGATTATCAAACTGATGGGAAAGTTGGATAACTCCTATGCTTCACAACATATCGCCAAGCAATTAATTCGATCAGCTACCTCTATGGGAGCAAATTACGGTGAAACGTGCAACGCCGAAAGTCGATCGGATTTTATTCACAAGATGCAATTGGTACTGAAAGAGAGCCAGGAATCTTTGTATTGGCTCAAACTGTTAAACAAGGCGAATCTCGTTTTAAGTCCTCCTGATGAATTCGACCGAATACAAAAAGAGGGGGATGAGATTAATCGAATCGTGGCGAAATCAGTGATCACGGCGAAGCAAGCCAAATAATTCGTCATTCGTCAATCTTCATTCTCCATTCTCCAGTTTGAAAAGTCTTGTCATTCCGACTTAGCCTGCCCCATTGGGGTTCGGAATCTGACAAGGTGAGGGTAGGATAGACATTCCTGTCTGTCCGTTAGTGAGCAAGTGTACACAGCAGAGGTATACAAAAATAGCCGGGGGTTTTATACCCCCGGAAAGAATGATAGAACAACCATTCGATGCCCCTTTTCCAGGGGTGTGAAACCCCTGGTTACTTACATTGATCCCTTGCAGGGATGGAAGAAAAAGGATGCGAAGCTGCAGTGAGGGATTGGGGGCTCGGGCAAACTAAAGGATCGATAAATGTGGCGTTATCTAACTACATCAGTAACTTTAATAATTATCTTGGTATTAACTACCCATGCTAAAACCAAGTTATTCGGAAATATGAATTATCCATATTCAAAGATAGATACTGTTTCAGCGACTTCAGTCTTTGATTGTCTCCGAGATGCTTCTTGGAGTGATACTGTTGGAATACACAATTGCGTCATCTTAGGACCACTTCAATTTTCCAACAAAGATGATCTCAATTCAGGTATTGATACAATTAGATGCTTTTGGTGGTGCGAAAGATCTCGTTTTCGTGGAAAGATAAAACTATATAGAACATATTTCAATGCGATTGATTTTTTCGATGTCTCATTTGATTCAGTTGTTGATTTCCATCATACAATATTTCAAGATTCGTCCAATTTTAACCGTTCTATTTTTAATAAAGAGGTGAATTTTAACTTTTCGACATTCAATAACAAAGCAAGTTTTGGTGGGAGTGAGTTTGTCGATAAAGCAGATTTTTCAAATTCTTGTTTTCGAGATACCATATTATCAGTGAATTTTTCATGCAGATTTAATAAAGAAGCAAATTTCTCTTATACAAGCTATGCAGGCCAATCGGAATTCAGAAATTCCGAATTTTATAAAAGGACCGATTTTGGATGGTCAAGATTTTTTGCTGATTGTAATTTCCTCGGGAGCCATTTTTATGATGTGGCTGATTTTGAAAACTCACAATTTTTAAAGGGTTCAACGTTGATTCTAGCAAATTCAATTATCGATAGACAATTTATTCTCACAAAACCTGACACGACTTGGTTTACAGGTCCTAGTAACCCAGCCAAACCTTGGAACGGACCATTTTTATTCTGCGATTCCAGTAGCCTTTTAATTACTGATGCAAGTTTCAGCCCGGGAAATATTGTACTTACATGGGATGGCTTTAAAAACTCAAGTGGATACAGATTGAATTACCGAAAAGGCTCAACTTTAGAAGAAAGACATCGCGACTATACAATTATGATGGAAAATTTTAAGGCACGAGGTGATTGGCCGTCTTATGATTTGTGTTTCTTAGAGTGGAAAAAGCTTGAACTCGAGATAGAATCTTTCTCATTAAAATATTTACTCAA
>JAPKYS010000022.1 GCA_026394195.1 bacterium
AAGTCCGGGGACGGTATTTTTCGTATAACGTCATTTCGAGCTCCTTCCGAGGATAAAGTCCGCAGCTTTTTGAGCCTTGCTCGAAGCCGAAATGACAAATTTGGAATCATTCGACAGGACTTTCAGCCATGAGCCGATATAAGCAGCCGAGTTTTCCAGAGTCTCTTGAGCAATTCCGGTGATTCCGCAGAGGAAAGCCGCGCCTAATTCAGCGGTCAATTCTTCGCGAGAATAAACCTCATCTCCGAAATTGTGAATCTCCATGACTTCCGGTCGGTCCAGCCGGGATTGATGACCGGTCGAATGAGTCAACTCGTGAAAAGCCACCGAGTAAAAGCCTTCAGCCGATTTGAAGGAATTCTTCGGTGGTAAGTTGACCAGATCGCGGCTCGGAGAATAATAGGCTCTATTACCACCGAAAGTCATCTCCGGTCGCTGCTGCATTTCAGCGATAATCTTTTCAGCTTGCTCAATCGGATTGATCTCTGATTTCTCTTCAGATTTGGGCAGGTGCTTTTCCGGAAGGTTTTCGCATTGTTCGAGGTTGAAAACGTAGGAATACCGCAGCAGAGGAATCGTTTTCTCGACGGTCGCGCCGTCCTTTTCCTCTTCGATCTCCAAGTCCTTGTAAAATACGATCATTGACCCTTTTTCACCTCTGCGGATATTTCCACCGAGCGCGCTGCATTGATTAAACGTCAACCAATAGCAGCTTGAATACTTTTCGCTCGGCAGCAGCCAAATATTGACTCCGCGATATTCTCTGCGGGAGATCAAGTTTTTGGCGATTCCGTCGGTATTCCAGGGACGTCTCCAAGGGATTTCTCCCTTTTCCAGCTCGTTTAAAATGCGAGCTGTTACGATCTCATAAACCTTGTTACTCATTTTTGCCTCTTTGTTTTAGACGTACAAATCCCCCAGATTTGTCAGAGTACAAGCCGAGGCTCGAAAACTCTCCAGTCCTCACGGATATGGAAATCTGGGGGAAAGATGATTTTAAACACAGAAACCTCGGACACTTGTTATTGACGCCTATAATATACACAATAAAAACTTAAATGTCAATACCAATCGTCAAATAAATGAATTATTTTCGTCAGAATATCCGGGGAAAAGCCGGTAATATTGACTTCTGAGATAATAATGGTTATATATATAACTCTCTTCCCGCGCCTACGCGAGGAAACCTTGACCAAATCCAGTCTAAAAGCCGTCTAAAACCGAGCGAAAACCTTCGCCAAGGAGCCAAAGCGGAGACTCAGGACTTCTGCCTTGAGTCCTGAAATCTGCATTATCGGACTCAATATAATGACCGGCTCGGAAACCTTTTGAGCAGCTTTTGGACCGCTTTTAGACGCCTCTTGGCTCGCGCTGGAAATGACCGGGGGGGGGGCGCTAATCGGCAAGATAAGTGTGCAAAACCGGAGATGGTGGGCATTTGTGCGAAAGGGTACTATCTATCCGCTCGCTATGTGTTTTGAATTTTTTATGACCCGGGGGGGTATTGCTGGAATAACCGAAGTAAAAACCCCTTCGGGAGTCCCGTTCCAGTTGGGGGGAGAGAAGGGATGGGTGGTGGTGGGGTTTTAACATGAGGTAATAATTGCTCCCACAATTCCCAAAAAAAGACTTGACTATTAAATATTCGGGTGTTAAATTAAATTTAGCGCTTTTAGTTTTCTTGAGCAGGAGCTGAATATGGACTTTGTTTTTGCTTCGCTCGCAGCAGTAAACTGGAATATCCTCGCAGAAAAGAAACCCGATGAGACTTTAAGAGAGTCTCAAGCGGGTTTTTGTGTCTATACAGGTTAAGATCAAATTCAAACAAACAAAGGTGGAGGTAGTCATGAAAAAGTTAATGCTGGTTTTAGCGGCGGTAGTCGGAGTGCTGCTGTTGGTATGCGGTCGTCAGGCACAGGGGAGTTGGCCATATTTGCCAAGCTGGACTTCTGGTGATGAAAGGTTCACAATGAGCGTCGCTCTTGCTGATTTGAACCATGACGGTTATTTGGACCTGATAACCGGAAACTACAAATACCCTTACCAGTATAGCGGAAACGCTTGGGACCTTCAAGTGAGTGACATAGGTGATTATTTAGTCGCCTACGAAGGTTCTGGTACTACTCCTTACCTTGCAGTATTTCCCACGACATATGAAAACCTACCTGCCCGTTGTATCGACTGCATCGCAGTAGCGGACTATGACAAAGATGGAGACCCAGATGTCGCGATTGGTGCCGTTGTCGGTAAAGGTAACGATGGAGGAATTTGGGTCTATGATAACCTATATAATCCATTAGGTCAAGGCGATCGACCAGATTTTGATGATTTATTCGATGAAGATTACGTCTGGCACCCCAATGATTCCTATGATTGTCACGTAGTGCGGTGGGTGGACGTTAACGGAGATGGTGACTTGGATCTCGTGACTCTTGAAGTCAACAGCATCATACGGATTTACGAAAATCAGTACCCGTTGATAAGTGATTGTGGATACCTTGATAAGACTCCGATCGAATTCGATTATCAAACAAGCGATCCCGGACAAAATTCCATAAATCCTGATGATATTCCTTTGCCTATCAGCGGGACGACAATGGAATTCGGAGATATGGATAGAGACGGTTATCCCGATCTCTTTGTCAACTGTGGCCCTATGCCGAAGATATTTAAAAATATCGGTGCTCCCAACTACTTCAATACGGCCAATGTCTACACGATTGATGTAGCCGCTTGGCGACTCCTATATCCTTATCCAGAAGTGTTCAAGGAAAACGCCTTCTGTGCATCGTTCGGATTCTTCAATAATAACCCTGCTGCTACCCCTCCCGAACCACCCGTGCTTGCGATTGGCACGATGAATTTTGGTGATGGTGTCCCTGGAAATTCGGGTTATTTCGGCAGCTGGAGAAATGATGTCTACGCCTTGGATGGCAACAATATACTGCAACATGTCTGGCAATCTGATGAGACGCTGGATGCTTCAGGCGGAGCTCAAAAAACGCAACTCGTAACTGACATTCAGTGGGCTACTGTAGCTGGAACGCAATCAAATATGGATTTAGTCACAAGCTCTTATCCCACTTATTTGAATTCAACGACAACTTGGGATAGAGGTCAAGAATTCTTATATCCTGACCCATCCCAATCTCAAAGTGATCCATTTAATGGAACTAATAGAACCTCAACCTGGCAAAGTTCAGAACCTGACCTCTCCACCAGCTTGGCGCTGGGAGACGTTGGTTATCATTTCACCTATGATCTGAACTCATGCACAAGCGTTGAAATTCCGGTGTTGACCGTTAACAACGAGGAGATAGGATTTTACTACCTTCCCACCTTTCCGTTCTTCGATATAGAGAAGGTTCAGGAATATCACAGTGATTCATGGCATACAATCGATGAAGATCTATGGTGTTATGATCCTGTCAACGGTTGGATTTCAATTTCCACTTTTGGGGAACATCCGCCATTGGAAAACTCGACGGCGATAAGAGTCGCCTACCACCCCTACTCCGAAATGGATCTGGCGGTGGGTAATGATGGTAAAAACGCGCTCTACCTCTGGGATGGGGTAGAAGGTACGACATATCCCGTTAACCCAACCCACGAAATCACTGTAGTCACACCAACGTCTGTGAATGATCTTCACGTCTACGATCCCGCCGATTATAACATCGACAACTCCAATGAGATCGATTTGATGGCGAAGGACGCTATCGGGGGGGGATACACTTGGTTTTGGGGGCTTTTTTCGAACACACCCGACGAAGTCGCTGAGGGGTTAGAACAGAATCCAAATTTCAAGCGAGTCTTAATGCCGTACAGTTGGAATCTTGAGATATTCCAGGGGCATTTTTTCTGGGACAGATTGGATCAAAACCTCGATAAAGTCTACGATGTAGGTCCAGGAAATATCAATGTCCACCTCTTCACTACGGGGAGCGAAGGTCCACCCTGGGTGCAAGGTCAACTACAAATCCAAGGTGATCCTAAAAACCGCACGACGGATGAGCGATTACATACCATGATGGTTCGAGCAATCGTGAATCGCTACAGACCAAATGGTATGTATGATCAATATTCGGTTATTGACGCTGGAAACGCTTGGGAAGATTGGGGTGTTCAGACCTTTCAATTCGACAACGAACCTGAAAACCTCACTGCCTATGACTATTGGCAAGCTGGTAACCAGACAGGCAGACCTGATGCGGTTGATTCTTGCATAATAGCGTTAGCTACGAGAATGTACTATGAATACCAGATGATCAAAGAAATTGGCGATGACCCAAGCTATCTGTGCCAGCTCAATGTGGTTTCGCCGAACTGGGCAGATCATTATCCCTACCAATTCTCGACTGGCACGCTCCCTCCCCCAAATGCCTCAAAATTCAGGCTACAGCCTATGCCATACCTGAACGCGCTGAATAATGTGTCGTTGTCCAGTATCCCAATCCCCGGAACTGACCAACAACACGTTCTCTGGAGATTCACTGATTATATCAGTCAGCAAATATACAACGACAAAGATGGGACTGGTGGACCGCCCGGTCAGGATCCCTTCATCGAAGAGCATGTCGGCAGCAATGAGCAGTTAAAAATCGGGTTCGAGCAACTCTATTGGGGTTACTACACTGAGGGCTTAGGAACATATGTCTGGGAACAGAGTGGTTTCCCAGCGGATTGGGCGCCAGTCATGCAGATGCCTGGCAGCGCCTATTCCGAGCACCCCTTTGTGGCGATAGAATGGGTTTATGAGCCCGACGAAATAAGTTTCCTGAATGATTATAACACGGCTCACTTAGCAGAGTCGTTTAGTGTGGACGTCTTCCCAACCAACGCAGAAAAAAATCATCGTCTGCTGACCAACGATTTATCTTGCAACTTCTTTTGGGAAAAGACGCCCAACCCGGTGTACAATAGCATTGCCGGGCTGCTGAATGATCCAGGTGGGGACGGGAAAGTGTGCCGTGAAGTGAAAGATACCGTCATTCCTCAGCTGTACAATAATGACGATGTAACGGTTCATTCAATTACCTACTGTCCGATAGGGGAAGATAATCCCGCTGTCGATGATAACTGGAAGCATTGGAACACCTTCATCCGGACTGACTATGGGCAGGCAGGTGTAAACCAGTTCGCAAAACAGGATTGGGATTTCACTTTGGCAGAGTGGTATTCACAGACTGGTAGCGAAGAAGCCATGTATCAGCAACATTGTGCTACACCCACCGGGAATGAATTCGAGAAAGGAATCGATCATACAGCTATAGAAGGTCCGCCTCCAGAATGGCATCATACGGTGACAGTTCCTTTCAATGAAGGCGAGATGGGTCCAGCCATGCTCACCTTGAATCAAGTCACGGATGCATCATCCGTTCATGATCAATCCATCACCCTCCACACCGGCTGGAATCTGGTGTCGTGGAATATCGTGCCACCAGATCCTGATTGGCCAATTACACCGCTTCTGATGCAGGAAATTCTCCCCACCACTCAACTCCCAGACCCTCCGACATGGTTTCAAACCACGAATGGTAAGCTCTGGACACATGAACATGCTGAAGAGTGGTGGAATTATCCAGAATATCTCGGTTCTGGAAGTTGGGTCTGGGATTTGAATTTCGCCTACTATCTAAAACTTGACCAACCGCACTGCTGGAATGATTTCACTAATCGTGAGCTGATTGATCGCACAGATTTTTCAATTGAGCCTTCGGCTGCTTGGGATGATCTGGATCCTTTCAACCCGGATGCCTACACCAACGGCTGGTTCTTCATGGGATATTCAGCGCCGGGTTACTGTAAGTTGGCGACTAACTTCAACACTCCCAACCCTCCCAATGGGGGTCCGGATTACAACGACTACGTCGGGCCGCTTCACTGGCTCATGTGGAATAGTAGTTCTCAAAACTATACTCATAAAACTCAAAATGACCAATACCTGATCATCGTCAAGGACGATAAAGGTAAAGTCTACATCCCCTGGGATCCCAATTCTCAGGTGCCTACAGAGTTTGGAGAGATCGATCAAATTGGTGTCTTGGAACCGGGTCGTGGGTACTTTTTAGGGTTTCGGCGACCCACCGCCTCAATAAATTTCGCCGGCTGGGCAGCCTATCCCGGCTGGCCTCAAAACAGTCTTCCGTCTGATCCAAAAGTGGTGCAGGCGCAAACCGCGTCAGGCAGCCATTTCCAATTCACTAAATACACTCAGTGGTCTTATCCAGTGATGATTGACACCGTCGATTTGAACCAGACTCCCATGACCGCAGGGGATGAAATCGGTATTTTCGATGGCGATCTCTGCGTCGGAGCAGGCGTCTTTCAGGGATCGTTCCCGTTGGTGATTTCGACCTGGAAGGATGATTTCACCACACCGAATATACTGGACGGGTATTTAGCCGGGCACGAGATGACCTTCGTTTGGTTTGACGCTTCATCCAACTCCGAGATCACTTTTGTACTGCCTCCGACGGTGCAAGCATCAGAAGACGATCCCGTAGCGCCGATGCATTCGTGTTTCGGAGCGGGCGTTTATGCTTTGCGCAGCATGGTCTACGGAGCCCAATCTGTCTTGCAACTCCCGACGGAATACAAACTGAAGCAAAATTATCCCAACCCGTTCAATGCAGTGACGGCTATCCCCTTCGATCTGCCGCAGAGATCGAAGGTCAGGGTCGAACTCTACAACGTCCGAGGTCAATTGGTATCTGTCCTCTTCGATGGGATTAAACCGGCTGGCTATGAGAAAATCGTCTGCAGCGCCCGAGATTTCGCTTCCGGCGTGTACTTTTACCGCGCTTCCGCTGAGGGCTTAGAACGCGATGGGAAATTCAACAGCGTCGGGAAAATGCTGTTGTTGAAATAAAATCGCTGGGTAGGATAGACATTCTTGTCTGTCCTATGCCATACCCAATAACAGTCAGGCAGGAATGCCTGACCTCCCCAAGAGGGGCGTAGGGGCGTTTAATTAAACGCCCTGTCAAGGGAACGTAACGGTAGGGGCACGGCATGCCGTGCCCCTACAAAAAAATCAGCGCCATCAGTTGAATCAGCGGGAATCTGCGATTCAGAAAATAAAATGGAGACACCCATGAAACCCATAATCATCCTCATCCTCACATTCCCTGCGCTGCTCTACGCTCAAGACTTCCAATTCCGGTTTGAGCCGGAAGGCATTCCGGTGGAAATTCAAGGGTGGAGACCGTTCACGCCCTGGGCAGGGGGATTAAGCCAGAGCGAACCCGTTTTTACCGACATAGATTCAGACGGTGATTTAGATTTATTCATGGGACAATATTCCGGAAATGTTTCATATTTTATAAACATTGGATCTGGTCAAATTGCATATTTCAATCTAATAACTTACCAATTGGATTCTTTATACTCCATGACGAATTGGGGTCGTTCAAGCCCAGATTTTTGCGACATAGACCATGATGGAGATTTGGATGCAATTATTGGTAGTGGATATGTAGCTTTGATAAAAAATCTTGGGAATTCATCAAATCCAAATTTTCAGGCATCTCGCGATACCCTTTTTGATACAAATGGCAATATTGTGTTTGGTACCTATGTGACTCTCGTGGATATTGATTCTGATAACGATATGGATCTGATCTGTGGAGAGTGGATGGGGCATTTACAGTTTTATCGTAATATTGGGACTCCAGATAGTTTTTCATTTTATTTGGAAGGAAATCCATGGTTGGGGATCAATGTGGGGAATAATGGGTATGCCGACCCAACCTTTGTCGATATCGATGCCGACGGCGACTATGATCTCTTCATCGGCGAACGGTACGGCAAAATCTGGTACTACCGTAACGACGGAGATTCGGTGAACTACAATTTCACTTATGTGACTGACAACTACGCCGGAATCGACGTGGGAGACTTAGCTTCGCCAGAATTCGCCGATATTAACGGAGATGGCGATTATGACCTATTCGTGGGGCGGGAAGCGAATGCGACGGATCGCATCGGTGACGTTTTCTTCTATGAAAACAACGGCACACCGCAGGTTGCGCAATTCAATCTGGTTGCAAGAGATTACCTTTCCTTAGATTTGGGATATGTCGGATTAAAGCCAGAACTCATTGATATTAATGGGGATCAGGATAAGGATCTAATCGCCGGAATTTCTTCGCAGCTTGACTATTTTTCAAACGTCGGTACTGCGACTGATCCTGAATATTCATTCACTGAAGAGGGATTCGCTGGAATTACTTTACCTGGATTATTCCCTTGTTTCGCCGATTTAGACGCAGATGGAGATTATGATCTGCTCTGCGGACAAGCAGCGATTCCGGGTCCCCCCTACTTAGCCTTGTATTTGAATGAAGGAACACTTTACCACCCCAATTTCCAAATTTATAGTTCACAGTATTTGACTAATCCTGATTTTGAGGTCATTATTAATCCAGGGCTTGCAGATATTGACGCTGATGGTGATCTTGATCTCTTCGTTAGTTCAAGCAATGGGAATTTTTATTTTTACCGGAATGTTGGCACACCATTTTGGCCAAATTTTGTTTATGTAACTAACCAATGGCAGGGCATTCATTACGCTTATCCAGACGATGGATGGCGAGGTTTCACCTTCGGAGATCTCGATGAGGATAGTGATTTAGATTTGTTGATTTATCGACAAGTTGGCGATCAGATGAGTTATAATCTAGCCTTTTACCGCAATGTGGGAATTCCACAAAATCCGATTATGTCATTAGTGACCAATAATTTGCTAGCAGATAGTGTTAAAACCGCATGTCCCTATTTGACGGATATTGATTCAGACGGTGATCTTGATCTTTTCTGTGGTAGTGGAGATGGTGGCATATTCTTTTTCCGCAACATCACCGGAGACAGCACCGCCGTGCTGCAACCTACCAAAATGCGCCCGCGGCCCAGCCGTGCTACGCTGTCTATCGGGCCTAATCCGTCCAATCCCATCTCGCTTATCTCCTTCTCGCTGCCCTCGCCGCAGGAGGTGTCGCTTTCGGTTTACAACATCCTCGGCAGTAAAGTCGCTACGCTGGTATCCGGCAAGCAGTCCGCCGGAGACCACACCGTCAGCTGGAACGCAACGGGCAATGCTTCGGGGGTGTATTTGGTGAGGCTGGAAACACCGCAGGAGGAGGTAACGGCGAAGGTGGTGGTGGTGAAATAGGAGTAAAATAACCGAGTCCTTTGGGCGTCTTTTGACGCCTTTTTTATGGGGTGAAATTTGCACCAGCAGAAACAAATTCAAGCTTGCGGAATGGATATATTGATCCTACACGCGTGCGTGCATGAAAATAGTTGCGCTTAAACCTAAAAAAGGGGAGGATTCGTGCGGGGCGGATGGAAGAATATGGGTCTCTCCCCTGAGACACACACACGGGATAATTTTTTTCGCAAGTCGGGGTCCCCTTTCGGACTCCCAGCAAGTTCCCAATAAAAGTACTACACGAATACTTATTCAAATAGTGCTAATATGTGCAGTATTTCAATGCATACTGATTTATAAACAATAGCTTAGATGAATTTCAAGAGTGGATATTTTCATTTATCGGTGCGGGAAGACCCATTGGGTGCGGTCGGTTGGTTACGAAAAACTGAAAAATCGGTAACTTGATACTGTTTAGAACGAATTTGATTCGACTCACAAGTGGTCACGTGTGCAGTGTTCGAGTGTACATCACAGAAGGGATATAGGAACGCCTACGGTGGGCTGTGTTGCACGATCTGGGTGTTGGATGTTACTTTGTAGGGGTTAAGTGGATTTTGCGTTTAGGCGCATTTTAAGGGGGTGTGGCTGCATTTGTGCGAAGAATGAGATTAATTGATAGTGCGCGTGTAAGCGTGTGAGAGAAACAACCCTAAAACCAACAAAAGAGCGTGTTCTCACGCTTGGTGGATGGATCAAGGTCCCCTCTCACACGTTGGAAAATAATTCTCGATCTGAGTTATGGTACAATACACCCTCGAAACCACGTTTTAGGTAAGAAAAGGCTTGAATTTGACGCGGAGATTGAGTATAATATCACATATTCGAGACTATAGTGCCTCAACCTGCGTTCAACTCCGTCTAATAAAAAAACCTGAGATGTCAACCATCTTCAATACTGGAATTCGTGATAACCTCCCAGTTCGGGGGACTGTCGGCGATTTCCTAAAAACCAAGATCCATCCGGATGTAGATCTATCCTTCGTATCCGCTTATTTCACAATCTACGCCTATGAAGCATTAAAGAAGGAACTGGATCAAATACGGGAGCTCCGGTTTCTCTTCGGTGAACCCAGCTTCATCCGCGGGATTGATCCTCATAAAAAGCAGAAGAAAGCCTTCAAGATCGAAGATGACATCATTCGACTCGAAAATAGGCTCCGACAGAAACGGATCGCGTTAGAATGTTCGGATTGGATTAAAGCGAAAGTTGAAATCAGAACGGTGGTGCGAGAAGGATTCCTACACGGGAAAATGTACCATATAGCAGAGGGAGGTGTTGAAAGTGCGATAATCGGCAGCTCAAATTTCACCGTACGCGGTCTTGGGCTTTCACCTTCAGGAAACAACATCGAACTTAACCTGATTGTTGACAGTGATCGGGATAGGAACGATTTGAAGAATTGGTTCGACGAGCTTTGGGATCATAAATCCCTGGTGCGTGATGTCAAAGCAGATGTTCTCAAATACCTCGAACAGCTCTATCAAAATCACCCACCGGAATTCCTCTACTATCTTACCCTCTTTCACATCTTTGAAAAATTTCTAAAGGATGAAAAAACTTTTGCTGACCTCAGTCGAACTACGCTGTTTGAAAGCCAGGTCTGGAACACCCTGTTTGACTTCCAGAAAGATGGCGTGAAGGGGGTCATCAACAAGGTTCTCACTCACAATGGCTGTATTCTGGCAGATAGTGTCGGTTTGGGGAAAACCTACGAGGCTCTTGCTGTAATCAAATTCTTTGAGACGCGCAATGAACGTGTGCTGGTACTCTGCCCCAAAAAGCTCCGAGAGAATTGGTCAATTTACCAAGCTCATACAGGTCATATCTTAAATCCTTTCCCCAAAGACCGATATGGATATGCCCTATTGCATCACAGCGACCTCAGCCGTGAAAGAGGCTATTCCGGCGACATAGATTTGGAGAATTTCAAATGGGGTATGTTCGACCTGGTAGTGATAGACGAATCACACAATTTCCGCAATAATCTCAAGGGGAAGAGGGATGAGGACGGTGATATTGTCCACCTGAGTCGGTACGAACGATTGATGGGGGAAATTATTAAAAAGGGAGTAAAAACCAAGGTGTTACTCCTCTCCGCTACCCCGGTCAATAACACACTTACCGATCTACGCAATCAAATCAGTCTGATTGCGGGGGGTGACGTTGTTCATGATTCCAAAGCAAATACTACCTTCAAGGAAAGCATCGGGATCAGCAATCTAAAAGAGTGCATTAAAAAAGCACAGACCCATTTTACAACCTGGGCAAAACAGAAACCAGAAGAGCGCACAATCACAGTTCTACTGGAGCGATTAGGATCTGATTTCTTCAAGTTATTGGACGGTTTAACCATCGCCAGGTCACGGCGTCATATCACCACCTATTACAAGAATAGTTTGGAAGAACTCGGGGGGTTTCCGCAACGAACCAAACCGATTTCGATCTATCCAACAATCCTTGATAGCAAAAACCTATTCATGAACTATGACCAATTGAACGATCAGATTAGCAAATACAAACTTTCCCTGTTCAATCCCTCGAAGTTTGTAAAGGATGAGTTCAAAGGCGAGTACGAAAAGAAGGTCGGTAACTTTACTCAGAGCCAACGTGAGCATTACCTCATCGACATGATGAAGGTCAATTTTCTCAAGCGCCTGGAAAGCTCGGTTTACTCCTTCACTTTGACACTTAAAAGGACGCTCGACAAGATTGAAGATCTTAAAAGTCGCATTAATCGGTTTAAAGAATTCCAGGATGAAAACCCTGAAATTGATCTCGCCTCCATCACACCGGAAGAATTAGATGACGAGGAGATGCGTGACGCTCTCGAAGTTGGCAAGAAACTAACCTTCAAGATGGCGCATCTCAAGCTGGACGAATGGTTGGAAAAATTGGATCAAGACCACAAGCAACTTCGTGCTATTTATCTTCAGGCAGCCGATGTCGGTCCAGCTCGTGATGCTAAACTCGATGAACTGAAATCCCGCATTCGTCGCAAGATCACCCATCCGACTCATCGAAAAGATGGGAAGCCGAATAAAAAGGTTCTCCTTTTTACTGCTTTCGCTGATACAGCGACCTATCTATATGAAAACCTGGTAGATTGGGCGCACTATGAACTCGGCGTTCATGTAGCTTTGGTAACCGGTGGTGGGCAGAATAAAACCACCCTGGGGCTCTCCGATTATAACCATATTTTGACTAACTTTTCCCCGGAAGCCAAGCAGCGCGACAAAATCAAATCCATGCCGCAAGACGAGGAGATTACCCTGCTGATTGCTACGGACTGCATCTCTGAGGGACAGAACCTTCAAGATTGCGATCTCGTCATCAATTACGACATTCACTGGAACCCCGTGCGCATCATCCAACGCTTCGGACGTATCGACCGCTTGAAAAGCCCCAATCTGCAAGTCCATCTGATCAATTTCTGGCCGACCGAGAATCTGGATCGGTACATCAGTTTAAAGCATCGCGTGGAGGCGCGCATGGCGCTGGTGGATATTACCACGACGGCTGATGATAACCTGTTAGAAGATGCGCCCATCGAAGATCTGGTCAGCGAACAGCTTCGCTATCGGGATCGACAGCTCAAGCGGTTGCAGACCGAGATTTTGGATATTGAAGAACTGAACGAGGACGGTCTATCATTGACCGAATTCACGCTGGATGATTTCCGGCAGGATTTGTTGAATTACATCGAAGCCAACCGTGACGTGCTCGAAAACGCGCCTCTGGGGCTCTACACCGTCGTTCCAATCGATCCTGTCTATAAGGTGATCGCTCCGGGAGTGATCTTCTGTCTGCGCCAAAAGACCGATACCGAAACCAGCTCGCCCAAACGCTCTCGTCAGACCGAAACCATTAATCCGCTGCAACCGCACTATCTGGTTTACATTCGTGACGATGGGAACGTTCGCTTCACCTTTGCTCAGCCGAAACAGATCCTGGAAATCTACCGTCAACTCTGCGGCGGAAAGAGCCTGCCTTATCAGGAGCTCTGCGACCTATTCGATAAAGAAACCGAAGATGGCGGAAAGATGGATGGCTATTCGCGCTTGTTAAATGGCGCATTGGCGTCAATTGTGCACACCTTCAAGCGCCGCAACGCCGCGGCTTTACAAAATGGACGTGACGCCACGTTGGTTCCCCCAGAAGAAAAAGCCTCTGAGGATTCTGAATTTGAACTTATAACCTGGCTTGTAATCAAAGAACCATGACCGAAATTGAACTGAAAAAACGAATCGAAGCCGCTATTTTGCGGTTTCAGGATCTGCCGCTTTACGAAGCCGGTATGAATTTATTGGCAGCTCTCGGTTATCAGAGCAACCTGCAACTGCGCGTCAGTGGATTCGATGAATTCAAACATAATTTGGATCAAGCTGGCAAGCTAAATGAGGATCACGCCAAAGTCAATGATTGGCAAAACGTCGAACTCCTCTGTCAGATTACCGGTGATACTTTGAACGCCTCCGGTCAGGGCGGTCTCGGCTTCCAGACCGAGTACCAGCCGAACGAAATGCAGTCCTACCTCTTCCTGGCGATTGAACTCAAGGGCTCAGAGTATACCCGCACCGATCTTGCCAGGATCACTCGTGCTGTCAACCAGGTGTTTGCCATGCCCGCGCTCTTGATCTTCAAGCATGGCAAATCCATCACACTTTCGATTATTGACCGCCGACCGCACAAGCGCGAAGATTCCAAGGACGTGCTGGAAAAGGTCACGCTGATCAAGGATATTTCCTGCGCTTTGCCGCACCGGGCGCACGTTGAAATCCTGTTCGATCTATCCCTACCAGAACTGTACCGAAAGCATGGTTTCAGCAATTTTGAACAATTACACGCCGCCTGGGGAAAAACGCTCAATACTTCAGCGCTGAATAAGAGCTTTTTTAAAGAGTTATCGAACTGGTATTATTGGTCGTTGGCTAATGTAGAATTTCCACCGGATGCTCCTAAAGATTCAGAAGAAACTCATTCAATTAGCGTAATTCGTCTTCTAACGCGCCTTATTTTCAGCTGGTTTATAAGAGAAAAACGGTTCATTCCGGATAGATTATTCAATGAGAATGAGATTCAATCCCTTCTTTGCAACGAATTTACACCTGAAGGGACCGGTACAATCTATTACAAGGCCATTCTACAGAATCTCTTTTTTGCAACCTTGAACACTGAAATGGATCAACGAAAGTGGGCGGCTAACAGCAATACTATGATGGTGCATTCCCTCTATCGTTACCGTGAGCTTTTCCGCGATCCAGATCACGCACTGGAGGAATTTTCAAGCATTCCATTTCTAAACGGTGGACTTTTTGAATGTTTGGATAAGGATCTTGGCGCTGGTGCAACCCCCCGCTACATTCGCATGGATGGTTTCTCACGGAAGTCTGATAATCGCCTCCGGATTCCTGACTTCCTTTTCGGGGTAGCGAGCGGTCAATTGACCTGAACTCAGTTTATGGTACACGAAGTGAAACCTACAAAGTGCGTGGCATCATTCATATTTTCAACGATTACAAATTCACCATCGAAGAAAATACTCCCATTGAAGAAGATGTCGCTCTCGATCCAGAACTTCTCGGTCGAGTATTCGAGAACTTGTTGGCTGCATATAATCCAGAAACCAAAAGCACAGCACGCAAGCAAACCGGATCATTTTATACCCCTCGAGAGATTGTTGACTATATGGTCGAACGTGCCTTGATATACACTTTGGAAACTCGCTTCCAGGAGCAAGTGAGTAGTAAAGTAGCGAATTTGCGTAAGCGACTTGAACATTTGGTATCCTATGATCAAGTAGGTAATCCATTTTCTCCAGATGAAACGATCATCTTGATCAAAGTTATTGACCGTTTAAAGGTATTAGACCCCGCTTGCGGTTCTGGTGCCTTCCCAATGGGATTTCTGCATAAACTTGTTCACATTCTCCAGAAATTGGACCCCGGAAACGTGCAGTGGAAAGAGCGACAGGTTAACCGAATTGAGCGACTCATCGCAGGAGCACATACGATTGAAGACTCGGAGCTCAGAGATCGTACTCTTGAAGATTTGGAAGATCAGAGGCAGAGTATTTTCGATGCATTTGCACGCGATGAATTGAATTTTAGCCGCAAATTATTCCTTATTGAAAACTGTATCTATGGTGTGGACATCCAGCCTATTGCCGTCCAGATAGCCAAGCTTCGATTTTTCATCTCACTTGTTGTGGAACAGAAGCCGAGCACTGATAGGATGAAAAATCTTGGCATTCATTCCTTGCCGAACCTTGAGACTAAAATTGTTGCTGCCAATACCCTGATTGGGTTGGATAAACCGGATGGCTGGTTGCCAAGCTACAATATTCTAAAACTCGAGCGTCAACTTGATGATGTACGGCACCAGCATTTTAGTGTCCGTAATCAAAATCGCAAACGTCAATGCAGAGAAAGGGACAAAGAACTTCGCCGCCAAATATCCGATTTATTGGAAGCTGAAGGATTTCTGGGAAGTGTTGGAAAAGAAATGGCAGATTGGGATCCTTATGATCAGAATGCTTCAGCAGAATTCTTCGATCCTGAATGGATGTTCGGCCTACTCACGGAGCAACAGTCCGGAAGCACTTTTCGGGGAAATATGAGTTTGGTCAACGATACCGCTGGTCAGATGGAATTTGGTACCTCAGCCAGCGTAACTACAGGTTTTGACATCACCATAGGTAATCCACCTTATGTCCGTGCTGATGAGCAATCAGAATGGAATAGAAAACTAAGAGAAGCCATTTTTGACTGCTGCCGGCGTGAAGTCAACCGTGTTCATCATCAGTATGAAACCCTTTGGGAAAAATGGGATCTCTATATCCCTTTCATTGAGAAAGCTTTTAAGTTGCTTCGCCCAGGCGGTGTAACTTCACTAATCGTCTCTGATGCCTTCTGTCACTCCAAATATGCGCAGAAACCTCAGAACTGGTATTTAAAAAATGCCCTAATTATACGTCTCGACTTTTTCAGTAAAATAAAGATATTCGATGCTGCTGTCCGTAACATGACTTTCTTTTTCCAGAAAGCAAATGGGACGGATAACAGACCAGAACGACGTGTACATGACCCCGAATTTGGCAATGTAAATCTCTTATTGACAAACACCCAACCAAAACTCACTTATAGGTGTTTCTTTCCGGAAGATAAAAATGAAGCGACTATAAATATACCAACAGTCCCGATAGCCAATATATGTTATCTTAGCTATGGTCTGGCAGCAAGTAGCGACGAGAAGCGTTTCAAAGGTGAATTCGTAACCGATGATGTTACTTCAGATAGTAAAGACGAATTACATCCAAAACCTTGGGTTGAAGGAAAATTGCTGGCAAAGTGGTTACCGGTGAGTAATAGATGGTTAGAATGGGGTACGGATAGGGCACCTTCAAAATTTCGGAGAGTCACCTTTAAGGAACTCTTTGATGCTCCTGAAAAACTCCTTATTCTTGTAATTGGAGGCGATGATTTGAAGATTTGTTATGATGATAACCAGCTTTACACAAATCATTCTTCAGTAATCTGTGTCCCTTGGCATGCATTGAACGGTATTAGAAATCGATCAATAAGAAAGTCAGCACACTACCGTGGCGAAAGCCCTGCTCTAAACCAACCTACGCGAGAACAACTTGAAGAAATAAGTAAACACTTCTCAGTGAAATATCTGCTCGCTATATTGAATTCATCTCCTGCCCGGGAATTCTTACGTGCTAACCGCCGCAGTAATACTGCCTTATATCCCGATGACTGGAAGAAACTACCTATTCCTGATGTGCCAATTGAGCAACAGACACCAATTGTTGCATTAGTAGATCAGATCCTTGATGCCAAGCGCAAAGCCCCTCATGCAGAAATAGGAGCATTAGAAGCGAGAGTTGATGATATGATCAAACAGCTCTACGGGTTGACGGAAGAGGAGATTGCGGTGGTGGAGGGGGGTACAAATGGAAGATGAAGAGATCAAGAAGATGGCTGAAATCCAGGCGGCTAAGACTCATATTCGTCGTACTTACAAAAGTATTTGGACTAAATGGTACAAGGATTCACCAGAAAGCAGGCGTGCAAAAATATGTATTAGAGTCGAGGCAGGTGAAGCCTATTGTAGAATCGATGGGCAGTTGATTGTACTCTACTTGGATGAGTATAACTTATTACAAGCAAAAACAAATATTATTTTTCGGGGGGAAAATAAAGACTGGCCAATCTGGAAACGTGATCTAATCCATGAAATGTTTCATGAATACGAATTTAAGGTTATTAAAGATAACCCAACCGCTAAAGGAATAGAATTATATAATGAATATTCGGGTTTCTTTATGGAGCCTGAAAAACATCCAATCGAATTTTTCAGTGCAGTAGCGGCAAAGTCAGGTTATTTTCCAGAATTGACTGAAAGAGAATTGATAGATAATATAAAATAAACAAGCCCAGGTGAAGGAGTACGAGCGGCAGATAGACCGCCTGGTGTACGAGCTTTATGGGTTGACGGAGGAGGAGATCGCGGTGGTGGAGGGGGGAAAATGATTGATAATAACATGAAGATTGTAAAAGTGGAAAAGAGGTCTAAGGGCATTGCCATGGAAATAAAGCCCGACTTTCAGAAGCCAACCATGGATATTGAGGCTGACGCTCTTGCCTTGCGCTGCGGGCTTGACAAACATCGAGTGAGAAGTATCTACTATCAATTGAATGATATACAATGGTGGGATCCTTTCTTCCCATGGAACACGACCTTAGATGTAGCTTTTTCGTTCGGTAATCCTGATAAAATCCTGACCCTCTTTGAATCGGAAGATCTATTTAGGCTGCGGAGGAAAGTAAATCTCGTTGAATATTTTTCACATCCTATGACACCATTATATCGAATAAGCCGGCTCAAAGTTCTGACTAAACGCTTTATTGAATACTTGATGAATAACAAAAACATTCTGCTTGAAACCGGCTTCCCGAGGGATGTTTTCGCAATGAGTCCCTGGATGGAGTGTTACTTAGCAAATCTTTATTATTATAAATTACCCTTGTTTGGTCCAGATGAAGATTATTCTCGCATAATTGGCGATAAACGGATGAACAATACCGGAGCATACGAAGCCACGGCTCAGTTAATTGGGTCCAATGGGGAACCATATTATAATTATGTCTGGATTAAAGAACAATTGCCACTGATTACAATTGAAGCCGATAAACCTCATTTATTGCCCTTTTTTTGGCATGATGGGAAAGCATATACATTAAAAGGCAAGAGAGTTAGACCTTGTTCCTACAAAAGTGCACAGTTAATCAATGGAATCAATCGTAATGACGCAAATTGGCTTGACACTCTAAGACCGAAGCTTTTCGACGTGAAAATAACAATATTATCCCGATTAGAAGTTGCATTAGAGGAGGGTAACATAAGAGGTCTTTGGCATGATTGTCTTAATTTGATTACTGATAAAATTATGGGGTATGAATTGGATAAGCTGTCCAGTATTGATAAGGTGTATTCAAATTTAAACGCGGGAGGTATCTTTACGTTTTCACCCATCGGGCGAAATTGGATTCACCATAGCTCCGGCCTATTTGATCTATTTGAAATGGTTGGACATTTTGAGAAAGAAATCAAAATCGGGACTATGGATAAGATCGCAGAACGATTATTTCATACTGATAATGACCAAATACCAGAATCCTACTATCAACTGATTGATGAGAACAGACGAATCGAAATCGATGGAATATTAGACCTTTATTTTAATCTGGAACAACAAGAAATCCAATATTGGAAAGAGTATAGTGACCGCGTCAATGCTGCACTGGAAAATGAGTTTTTTGAAGAGATACTTATACGACAGAAAGTAAAAAGACCATTAGCCGCAAAGTATGAACCAGCTGTCAGAATTTACAGTGATTTTATCAAAGCACATTTAGAATGTACCGGTCAACTACCTCATGCAGGAGCGATCCTAACCGAGCCGGTCGAATTCCGACTTGATACTGAGAAACTTGCGGTATGGTTAAGGGGGAAAAAATATGAACTAACAGAACCGCAATTTAAAGTGGTAAAATACCTGCATGAACAGTACCAAGCCGGTGATCCGGTATGTCAGAATAAGATCGTAATTCAAAACGCACTTGGTATAACCTATACAGAATCTGACTTGAACAGTATGTTTAAGAGCCGTCCAGAAGCCTGGAAAGAGCTTTTCATTAGACCTCATGGAAAAATCCGCCTCAACCTCCCCGATCTCACCTAACTAAAAATACCGGAATTGTACCGGTTCCTACCCATTTTCTACCGGAATCTTCTCTGTATATTTTCCCTCGTCGAGCCATTCTGCCGGACTCAACACAGCTTAACCGCCTGAAAAGGCGATCACTACCCCCGAATAAAAATCCCCGGCAGGATGGCTTTTCGGGGGTTTTTCTTTTAAGGGGATAAATCACTATGCAAGAATCTGACAACAAAACCGGAATGCTCGATTATGCTTTGGAGTACGCGCAACAAGAATGGAAGGTGTTCCCCGTTCACGGAATCAAAAACGGGAAATGTACCTGCGGAAGAAGCAATTGCAGCTCACCGAGCAAACATCCGATCACAGCGAATGGCTTCAAAAATGCAACAACGGACGAAGCGACGATTCACCAATGGTGGAAGTCCCACCCATTGGCAAATATCGGCATCGCCACCGGCAAGGCTTCCGGTTTCTTTGTCATGGATGTTGATTTGCCGGAAGGTCCAGAGAGTCTGTCGGAATTGGAGGGGTATCATGGCAAATTACCAGAAACTGCCGAACAGATCACCGGGAGTGGCGGGCGGCATTTGTTATTCAAAATGCCTGTTGACGAAGAGATTAAAAACAGTACCGGTAAGCTTTGTCCGAAACTGGACATCCGGGGGGACGGTGGATATATCGTAGTTTCGCCCTCCAGCCATCACAGCGGTAAGTGCTACGCTTGGCGTCCCGGACATGGACCGCAGGAGATCAGAATTGCTGAAGCGCCGCAATGGTTGATTGATTTGGTGAAAACCAAGCCAAATCCTTCTGAAAAAGTCTCAACCAAACCTGTTCCAGTTTCCTTAAAAAACCAGACGACTGCCTACGGTCGAGCCGCTCTACGAGATGAAATTTCGACCTTAACCGGTACTCCGGAAGGGCAAAGAAATGATGCTCTGAACCTGAGCGCTTTCAGGCTCGGTCAATTGGTTTCTGCTGGGGAAATTTCTTACACCGACGCGGAAGTAGAATTATCAATCACAGGAGAACAAATGGGATTACAACCTACAGAAGTGAAAAAAACAGTAAAATCTGGACTTGATAGTGGGATGGCAAATCCTCGCACGCCGAATGACTCCAGAAAAGAAATGATAGTCGTTGATAAACCCGAACCGCCGCAACCATTAATTCGAGAAATCCCGCCAAGCGGTAAATATCCGGTTGAGGCTCTTGGACAGACATTGGGTGATGCCGTCCGAGCGATTGTGGACATCGTTCAGGTTCCTCCAGCTTTGGCTGCGGGGTCCGTACTTGCAGCTGCGAGTCTGGCGGTGCAGGGATTCGCGGACGTGGTTCTCCCTATGATCGAATGTAAATCGCGACCGATCAGCCTCTTTATTCTGACCATTGCACACAGCTCTGACCGCAAGACAACGGCTGATAATATCGTTCTGAAACCAGTGAAAAACCATGAAGCCATACTTGAAAAGGAGTATCTGAATCAACTTAAGATGTACAAAAATGAGAAAGCCGCTTATGACCGTGTGAAGGACACCGTGTTGAAAAAGACCAAAAAGACTGAGCGACCTACTCCTGAATCGATTGAGGCACTTGCACACGAAATTGCTGCACTGGGTGAAGAGCCACTTCCACCTTTACTCCCTGGCCTGACAGTCCAGGAACCAACAATTGAAGGCTTAGCAAAGCTTTTCCAACAAGGTAGGCCATCTCTGGGATTATTTTCGACGGAAGGCGCGCAGATGATAACCGGATATGGAATGCACGAAGAACGGAAGTTGAGCACTGCTGGGGGATTGAGTACTCTCTGGGATGGTGAAACGTTTAAGCGGACTCGAATCACCGACGGGAATTACGCACTTCCCGGGCGACGATTATCCTTACATCTTATGGTACAACCGGAAGTAGCTCAGCGACTGCTATCTGATCCCGAACTATCCGATCAAGGACTAATTAGCAGGATTCTGGTAGCCGCGCCGAAATCATTGGCAGGAACGCGGGAATTCAGGGAAGCCGACCCGATCAGTAGATCCTCAATTTACCTCTTTGAGACAACGCTTACTGCTATTCTTTCCAAACCTTTCCCTCTGGTAGAACATACCCGAAACGAGTTGAATCCCAGGAAATTGAATCTTTCTCCAGCGGCGAGGGAGAGATGGATTGCTTTCTCGAATGAAACTGAAAAAGCGATTGGAGAGAATGGAAGATTTGAACAGATTAAAGCCTTTGCCGGAAAATTGGCTGAACATGCCACACGGATTGCAGGAGTCCTTACTCTGATTGAAGACTTGAATGCAACAGAAATATCGGTGGAAACGATGGATAACGGGTGTCAATTGGCGTCCTTTTACGCCGATGAAGCTTTGCGGCTGTTCTATGCTGGTAAAACATCTCCTGAAATAATAGAAGCACAAAAGCTGTTGGATTGGCTGCTCAATCGGACAGAGGATTTAATATGCCTTCCCGACATATACCAATTGGGACCTAACTCGATCAGGGAAAAGGTAACAGCCAGTCAAGCGGTCCGGACAATAGAAGAACATGGTTGGTTGGTCAGAGTTTCTCAAGGCGAGGTAATACATGGTCAATTTCGCAAAGATGTCTGGAAAATCATTCGGGAATAAAATTCAAATCATCAGGTGGTGGCTTGCTAAAGTTGCTAATTCCGCTAATCTGCATGAATTCGTTAGCTTGGGAAAGATTAGCAACTTTAGCGGGTTTAGCAACCCGTCAGATCCAAAAATGAAAAATGCTGAAGTGAGAATTATCGAAGCAAGACTGCTGAATTGGAGTTCTTGAAGGTGCAGAGAATCTAAGGATAATAGAACGATTTGGCAGCTACCTATAATTATCTGCCACCAAGGGGGTTTCCGAATCTGCTCCTTATAAAGTTATCAAGCGCGGAACGAAGAAACTCAATTTAGAGGGGGTACAACAATGCCAATTGGCGGATTACAAAACCTGACGCCGGAACAACGGCGGGAAAACCTGAAGAAAGCGCACGCTGCCCGGAAAGCCAACGCACAGATTCAACCTCGATTCAAAGTCTGGAGAGCAATTCGTCTGAAGTGTCTGGATTGCTCGCAGAGTGTCCCGGAAATCGAGAAGTGCGAAAATACCGATTGCTCCTTGTGGGAGTTCAGGTTCGGCAGGAAACCGACCAAGGAGATGGTTGACCAGGTTAAAGACATCCCGGTTTGGGGTGTAAAGAACTCTGATGAATAAGGAAAATAAGATGGGCATTCTACAATCATTACTACAACAAGTCCTGAATGAGCTTCGCCGGATCAATTCCACAAACGCTGCAAACACCCGTGAAATCATGGATGTATCACAAGCCGCAGAATACCTGGGCTTTAGTGAATATAGTATGCGAGAAATGGTCAGGATGAGACAGATTCCGTTCCATCGAGTCAAGAAATCAATCCGGTTCCGCAAATCCAAACTGGACCGTTGGATTGACCGCTCTGAAATTGGAGTGCGGGAGAGATAAGATGTCTAAGAAAGATCTTGACAAAGAGACCGGAAGCGATTATATTAATCGCCAACTGCACCCTCAGCCTCAAAGGAAACCATTTCGGCAGTCCTATTCCAAGGTTGAAGATAAACGGGTGCGGCGGATCTGCCGAAGGCTCTTTGACAATATATGGGAAGGAGGTATGTAATGGCGTCTCTATTTCGGCGACGCAGCAAGAAGGGTGGCTTCGTCTGGCATATTGCTTACTATCTTGAAGGGAGGCATTATACCAGGACTACCGGAACGAGCGACAAGAGGCTGGCGAATGAAATTTTGATGAAGGTTGAGACTGAGAATATCCGCATCGCAGAAGGATTGAAACCAGCAGATAAAATCAAGTCGATACTTCTGGCGAATTTTATTCAAGTCTACCTCGAATATCGCCAAAAAGAGGATAAAGCCGCAAGGACGCTTTCGACCGACAGGTACTCGCTGTTGAGGTTTCTGGATTGGGCTGGTGACTGTGCCCTGACGACGTTGTCAGAGGAGGTGGCTCGACAATACCGGGCATCCAAGCTGGAAAAAGTTAAAGCAGCTTCAGCAAGTATTGAGCTACGATCTTTACGAACTGCTTTCGGTTGGGCTGCTCACAAACCAGGGGAAAAATACCTGCGTTTCAATCCCTTTTCTCAGAAGGGGATGATTCCCTCAGTAGATGGGAAGAAGATTCCACCGATTCTATCTCCTGATGAGAAGGTACGTTTCCTGGGCGCTATTGACGACTTGGACCACAAGCGGCTTTTCCAGTTCTTTCTCCTGACGGCTTGTAGAAGGTCAGAGGCTGTCAATTTGCAATGGAGCGATATTGACTTGGAACAGAAGCAACTCACTTTCCGGCGTACAAAAACTAAGCGGGATAGGACAATCCCGCTCAGTCTGGAATTGCTGCAAGTCGTTCTTGCGCTGGACCGCAAAAAGCGGAAACCGTTCCCTTTCAGCGTCGATTGGATTTCTCACCTTTTCAAGCGGTATCTGAGACTGGCTGGACTTCGTGAAGATCTCCATCTGCATTGCTTGAGGCACACGGCAGCGAGCGACTTGGTTCGACAAGGAATTCATCTGTCAAAGGTGGCTAAGCTTTTAGGGCACACGAGCACTAAGACCACCGAGATTTACACTCACGTTACCGTGTCGGATTTACGCGAAGTGGCAGAGGCTCTGACGTGCGTCGGATAATCCGTGCAATTAAATTGCAATTAAACCTGTGCCCAAGAAGGCAAAAAAATACCCAAATCCGCTCAAGTGGGAATTGGGTAAGTCGCATAAAAATCAAACTTTTAATCTGTGAGAATGGCGGGAATCGAACCCGCGACCAACGGCTTAAAAGGCCGCTGCTCTACCAGCTGAGCTACATTCTCATGTTACTATATTATTTCGCCCCGCGGCAATATCGTCGCTTCCTGGCTGGCTCCCAATGAGATCAATTCAATGGGTACGCCGGTGAAACTCTCAATTTTCGCCAGGTAATTCTGTGCAGCTTTGGGTATATCTTCCCAGCGGCGCGCTCCGGCGCTCTTTTTCCAACTGGGCAGTTCTTCATAAAGTGGTTTTACGGCTTCCCATTGATCTGCGCCTGCAGGCAAGTTCTGCACGTTGCGCCTGCCCAGGCGATAACCGGTGCAGACCTTGATCGGTTCCAGGTTGTCTAAGACGTCCAGTTTGGTGATCGCCCAGCCGGTGCAGCCATTCCATCGCGCCACCTGCTTTGCCGCCACCAGATCCAGCCAACCGCAGCGCCGGGGTCTTCCGGTCGTCGATCCGAATTCGCCGCCGCTGGAACGGACAATTTTAGCGGTTTTTTCGTCCATTTCAGTAGGAAAGGGACCTGAGCCGACTCGGGTGCAGTATGCTTTTAAGACGCCGATGACGCTGTCGATACGCTGTGGGGGAATCCCCATGGCGACAATCGGACCGGCAACGGTGGGGTGCGAAGACGTTACGAAAGGGTAGGTTCCCAGATCGAGGTCCAACAGCGTCCCCTGAGCGCCCTCCAGGATGATGGTTTGGTTGCGATCCAATGCATCATGCAGCAGCGCAACCGTATCGCCGGTGAAGGGTTTTAGTGTCTCCGCCCAGAATTCAGTTTTTTCCATAAAGGCGGCGCGATCAGGCGCTTCCTCATGGAACACTCCTTTGAGCAGTGCGGCATGATTGTCAAACAACTTCCCGCAAGCTTTCTTGCGCTGGCGGCTATCGAGCAGATCTCCGACTCGGACGCCGTGCCGGGCGGCTTTATCGGCGTAGGCAGGACCGATACCCCGACTGGTGGTGCCGATCATCTCCTTGCCGCGAGCTCTCTCCTGACAAGCGTCCAACAATTTATGCGTGGGGAAAACCAGATGCGTACGAAGATCAAGAGTGAGTCGGCCTTTCAGGTCAACTCCCAGAGCTTCCACGGCTTTGACTTCTTCGATAAAGGCGTCGGGGTCGAGGACCACGCCAGGTCCGATGAGGCACTTGATTTTGGGAGTCAGGATACCCGAGGGCAACAGGTGCAGGATGACTTTCTGTTGACGTATGATGGTGTGCCCAGCGTTGGCTCCACCCTGCGATCTAACCACAACGCCAGCTTTTGCGGCGAGAAGATCGACGACCTTGCCCTTCCCCTCATCGCCCCACTGCGCGCCTATGATTGCCACTACGGGCATCGAATGGTTCCCCTTCGGCTGAGAGTTAATTACTTCTTGCGCTTCTGCAGCCTATCCGCGCGAGCTTTCCATTCGATCAAGATCGGAGCGGCGATATAGATACTGGAGTAGGTTCCCGTGAAGACGCCGATGAGCAGCGCTAGAGCGAAATCTCTGATAACCGATCCGCCGAAGATAAACAGCACCCAGAGTACCAACCAGACGGTCAAACTGGTGATGACCGTACGGGAAATGGTTTCATTGATGGATATGTTGATGATCTCTTCCAACCCTTTGGTGCGCATCTTCTTCAGGTTTTCACGGATTCTGTCGTAGACCACGATGGTGTCGTTGATGGAGAAACCCACCAGCGTCAATATCGCTGCTACAATTGTGAGGGAGATTTCCTTGTTTAAGATCGAGAATATTCCCACCGTGATCAGGACGTCATGAAAAAGAGCGAGGACTCCTGCAAGTGAGAATAAAAACTCGAAGCGCATGGAAACATAGATTAGAATCCCCAGCATGGCCAGAAAGGAAGCCCAGATTGCCTTCCCCCGCAATTCCGACCCCATTTTAGGTCCGATCGTTTCCACCTGTCGCACCTCGAAGGGATTATTGGGAAAAGCCTGCTGAATGGCGCTCTGGATCTTCGCTACACTGCCCGCTATCTCGGCTTCGCTCTTCAGCAAAATCATGATATCAGGTTCGCCGCCTAACTCACTAACTCGCTTGATCTCACAGTCGCCGTAACCCATTCGCGACATCACCGTGCGGACCTCGCCTTCGCTCACAGGTTTTTCGAACCTGAGTTGGATCGAAATTCCACCGGTGAAATCTATGGACCAATTGGGGCCGCCGCGCAGGATCATCGAGATGATACCAGCCAGGATGAGCAGGGCTGATACAGTCATGCACTTGCGCCGTATCCCCTGAAAGTCGTAATGGGTGTTCTTGAAAAATTCCATGGAAAGTCCGTTGCTTGTTTAGATGCTGAGCTTTTTCGGTGCAAACTTTTGTGTGTACATGTCGAAGATCAGCCGCGAGCTGATAATCGATGTATAGAGTGAGACGACGATTCCGATGATTAGAGTCAGCGCGAAACCCTTGATCGATCCTGTTCCGAATTGGTAGAGCACGATTCCGGAAATAATAGTGGTAATTTGAGCATCCAGAATTGTGATGGTGGCTCGGTGGTAGCCGGCGTCGATGGCGGCGCGTACTGTCTTACCGGTTCTGAGCTCTTCTCGGATGCGTTCGTAAATCAGCACATTGGCATCCACCGCCATACCGATGGTGAGGATGATACCAGCGATACCTGGCAGGGTTAAGGTCGCCTGGAATCCTGCCAGTACGGCAATCATGAAAACCATGTTCAGCACCAGAGCCAGGTCCGCGATCAAGCCGGCAAACTTGTAGTACCAGATCATAAAGCCGGCGATGAGGATAAAGCTCAGGATGCCCGAAAGCGATCCCTTCTGGATCGAATCGGAACCGAGTGACGGTCCTACTGTCTGTTCTTCGATGATTTCCACCGGAGCCGGCAGTGAGCCAGCTCGCAGAACGATGGAAAGGTCTTTCGCCTCATCCATGTCCTTGGACCCTTCGATGATGGCTCGACCGTCCGGGATCTTCACCTTGATGACCGGAGCCATATAGACGTGCTTGTCCAAGACAATGGCTAATTTCCTGCCGACATTGGCGCCGGTAATTCTGGAGAAAATCTGGCCGCCCTGGCGGCTCATGGCCAGAGACACGACCGGTTGACCTTCACGCCCCGGCGAATTGCCTCCTGAACCGATCTGAACGTCCGCGCTGGTCAGGTATTTACCGGTAAGTTCAGGTGCTGACTTCACCAGGAAGAGGTTCCAATATTGCTTGCCGTCCGGTCCGTCGATTAACTCGTTTGACCAGAGGAATTCCAGGTCCGAAGGAATGGCTTTGCGTATCTCAGGTTTGGCGAGAATGACTTCCACGGCTCGACGATTCTGCTTCACTACGGCGATTTCGTCGCCGATATTGCGCAGCAAGGCGTAGAAGGGGTGTTCGCTGACCATTCCCTCAGCCACCACCAGCGAAGTGTCTTCGCCCAGTGTGCCTTTCTCGGTCTCTTCGCCGAATATTTTATTGGCGTCTACTATTTTGTCCTTGGCGATCGGGGCCTGCTTGGTCGAATCTGCTTCGGTTGCCGCCTTATTGAGCATGGCGAGACTGTCGACGGTAGCCAGGCTGTCCTGATTCAGTCCTTTGGCCCTGCGCAAGGTTTTATCGATGTTTTCCAGCACGGTTTGCGCTGTGGCGGATTCGACCAGAAGCTTAAATTCCAGTAGAGCTGTCTGACCGATGAGGCTGCGGGCGCGTTCGGGATCCTGAACACCCGGTAATTCCAGCACAATGCGGCGCTTCCCTTGACGCACGATAGAGGGTTCCGCCACGCCGAACTGGTCGACACGGTTGCGCATGATTTCCAGAGATCTTGAGATGGCGTCGTCTGCTTCTTTATCCAGATAGGCGAGCACCTGGCGATCGGACGCTTGTGTCTCCTGGAAGTAGCGCGTCATTTGGACGCCTGCGCCTTCAAAGACCTCCAATACCGCCTGGTCAAAGTCCATGTTGGGATCTTTCAGGCGGCGCGATAATTCAACGAGCAGCGTGTCAAAACGGGCGTCAGGGTTCTTGGCGAGCTGCCGCATCAACTGCACCAGATCAACCTCAAGAACCAGTCGCATCCCACCTTGCAGGTCCAACCCCAACTTCAGGGCTTTGGCGTGATTCTTATCCAGTTTATCTGCGAATTCGCCCAGGAGTACGTGCGCTTTATCTTCTGCGACTTTTTTGCTCGCGTCATCCAGGGCAGCTGAATTGTCGATCATGTCCATGACGTCGTTATCCCGGCCCTCTACCACGGCGCGAATTAGATCGCTCTGAGGTACGCTGATCGTGCGCGCCAAATTACTGATCTCTGATGTCTGCTGCTTCTTGAGATCTGAGTAATGAAAGGTAGGGTAGAGATAATACACCGACAGGACGATAAAAAGGACGGTCAGTCCGAGGCGTAAGGCGATATTACTTTTCTTCATGGTGCATTCCGCGGCGAGGCGGTCCCGTTGTCAGTGAATTCTTGAAAGTAGTCAGGTTATTGATTTTCACTTTTGCGAAATTTTAAATATACTTTATTAACAGCCAAAAGTCAATCCTTTTCTCGCGAATCTCTCAAATTGACCCCCCGTCGGCTGATTCCCTGTTCATACCTTATCGATTATCAGAGTAGCAAAAATCAATTGACGTGCTTGACACGCTGCCTTTTAAGGGTTATATTAGCAACTGAACTTATAAAGAATCCCAACGGGAGAAAGATGTTCGGTTCGAGTAAATCACGGATTTTAAGCGCTCTGGATCGGGAGATCGCCAGAGCGAAACGGTTCCGCAACTTCATTGGCATCCTGCTGTTAGACGTGGCAGAGACCACACCTCGCGGCATCCATGAACATCTGCCCGGCATTACCGTAAACGTCCAGCACTTTCGCAGTCTGCTGCGCGAATACGACGTGGTCATCAAAGCCAAATTGCGTCGATACACCGTCATACTGCCGCAACTGGACGCCAGTGAATCCGCCCACCTGGTCAAAGACCGGATCCTCTTCACCTCGCGTCTGCAGGAATGGGGACCGGTTAACGTCGGTATCGCCATCTATCCGGAACATGGTCAATCCAGCCGAGCCTTGCTGAAAGCGGCAGAATTGGATTTGGAAGCGCATCTTCAACCCGAAGAAACAGATAATTCTGGTCATTAGATTCAACTGGAGCTACCATGCCGGTCTCTGAAACTATAAAAAAGATTGAGGTGAAGGATGAATTCCGGGTATGCCCGGTCTGTGGGCACGACTCGGGATTCTCGGTGTCGCTGCAACATCTCCCTGCGCTGCGCGCTCGTATCATCCTGATCTGCCCCGAATGCGGCGCCCGGTTCGACGTCGATTGGACTATCGACCTGCAAAATCCCTGAACTCCATCTCCTTCACAGCATTTCATACTGAATCCGGAAACCAGCTTGCAGAGTGAGAGAATCCCCACTGCCTCCGGGCAATCACTTTGGGAAACCGCCTGCGCCAAGGTCATAGAACTCAGCGGGGGGGATATTTGGAATCTCCCCATCTGGCTGCTGGGCGACGGCAGGCATCGGCAAGCTGCTGAAATCGCTCTGATGCACCGATTGGGACTTCGCGCCCTACCTACCGGAACCATTAAAACCTTCACCTCGCTGGCGGCGGAAATCTTAGGCCTGAACACCCGGCAAACGCTGGCGACGACAGCCGATGCCGCCATCCTGTTCCGAGAACTCCCTGCCACCGAATTTCCCGAAATCTATCGATCCTCCAGCAGAAGTCCCGGATTTGTTGAATCCTTTTGGTCCGCGTTGCTGGATGCGGAAGAGCGGGGGCATTTCATCGACCAGTCCCATCCTGCTGCATTACCACCACAACCACCAACCGATTTTCGAGCCCTGCAGTGTATAATCCACGAGCGTTTGAAAGAACATCGCTTATTTACCCCCTCTGAGCTGTTTATCCTCGCCAATCAGGCATTGCTGGAAGGGCATGGCAAGCTGGTCCTCGACCGCCCTGTGGTTGTCGGACCAATCTTAACCCTTAATATCGTGCAGAAGGAATTTCTGAGGACTCTGCGAGGCTGCGTAACCGATCTCATTCTCTTCCAGGAGACGGAGTCAACCCCGAACTTGGTTTCAAGCCAAGCATCTGAGCTTGGAGCCTCCACCCAGCCGCGCCGGATTCTTTATCTCAAGCCCCGCACCCCTGACGATGAATGGGATACAGTCTTGTCGAAAATTGCAGAATGGGTGGCAGATGGTAAATATAATTACAGCGATTTTCGCATCATTCATCCCTTTGCCTCGGACGAACGACCTGCGGCAAGTTCCGCGGCTCAGCGATATCAAGTGCCCCTCAAAAGCCGAATTTCGGGGACTCTGATTGATTTCCCTGGCGCCGTACTGCTGAACAAATTGCTTGAACTTTTTGAGACCGGCTGGCGGAAAACCGACCTGTTGGAGATCCTGAGATCACGTTTGTTGAATGCGCCGCCGCAAGAGGTATCGCTGGCGATCACTGCCCTAACGTCGCACAGGGGGTCGAGGTTTGTGCCTGCCGACTTCCCTTGGCAGACGCTGTTCGCCAATTGGGATATAAGCAGTCTCCGTAGTCTGATTGAACAACTTCGGCTTTTAGATGAGCAGGGTAAGGCCGTCAACAACGGAGCTTCCTTCAATCGCTGGATGAAGCAGTGCATACTTTTCCTGCGCCGCAGGCTGGGTGAATTTCCAGACGACATTCAAGAGATCGGTTTCACTGCCGGCGAAGAGGAAGCCGGATGGCAGGCTCTCGAGGAAGTTCTTGATAAAATTGCGACTCTTGCAACATCCCAAGGGTCACGGGGATCGTTCATCGAGACGTTCAGGGAAACCATTCAACTGGAGAGTTACCTCACTGTTGAACACCGCCGGGATGCCGTGGAGCTCTGCCCGGCGAACCGGGAGGATCACCTGCCTGTGCCCGTGGTATTTCTTATTTCATTAAATTCGCGTTACCCCAAAGCGGGAAAGCTGCAACCCTTCCTGAACCATACGGTGTCCGCCGGTTATCAGGAGCAAATCGCTCTTTTCAATCTATTGATGGGCAATGCCACCGAAAAAGTGCTGCTTTCCTGCCCGGAATATGATAATCAGGGCGACAAACTGGCGATCTCGCCCCTGTTGTACTCGCTAAGGCTTGACGAGCCAAACACCGAACCATGGGAGCCTTGGCATCCATTCAGTACCGAGATAAATCGTCGCCCCAAGTACAGTAATACACTCCAACACACAGTACCTGAAGCAGGCGGATATCTGAAATTCCGTAATAAACGCTGGAGCGTTTCCCAGATTGACAAAGCCCTGCAGTGTCGCTACCTGCACTTCGCTGCGGATTTATTAGGATTAAGACCTTCAAGGGATCGCTCTGTTGGCATGACCGCGATGAACCTGGGCGAGATCATGCATACCGCCGTGCAAATGTACGTGGACCAGTGTACCAGGGGTATCCCATTCGATGGTCTTGCCTGGTGCAGGGAAAAACTGGCAGAAAGCGCAGATATGTCTGATCCGCACTTGGAAAGCGACCGCGCCGCGGCGGAGCTTCTGCGCACCATGCAGCTATTTATTGACAACGGTTGGGAATGCCTTCTTCCGGAATTTCGACCGCTGCGTCTTGAATTGCCATTCGGGCGGAAAGACGCTGAGCTTCCGCCTTTGGACTTACAGTACCTCGAATTGGAGGGCCAGATCGATCGACTGGACGTAGACCGTACAGACAGAGTTATCGTCGTGGATTATAAGTACCAAAAATCCGACGTCGAATCGCGGAATGAATTTTTCGAGGCGTTAGATTCAGGAATGCAACCACAGCTGGTCTTCTACGGCATGGTCGTTCAAGATTTGCTGCACAAGCAACCGGTTGCCTGGCTTAAGGTTTATCTGCGTTCCGGTGTCATCCGCGGTGTAAAATTAACAGAAACTCTATCAGATGAACTTGATAAGAGCTTTCAAATGAATGATATTGATGCTACCGCTCGTGACCTGATGCTTACAAATTCGAAGAAAAAGCTTTTGGAACTGGTCGATGCAGTCACCCGGGGCGACGTTACACCTCGCCCCACGGATTTCAATCGCTGCGGACCGGGACGCTGCGATTTCGCCGATTTATGCCGTTACCGAACGCGATGGATGCCATGAAGACGACCTTGACGGATCAACAAAAAAATGCAGTGACGAGCGATGCTGCTCCGCTGGTGGTTCTCGCCGGAGCAGGCAGTGGTAAAACCACCGTGTTGGTCGAGCGGTTTCTGCGTCTGGTCGTCGATGCCGGAGTTCCTCCATCGCGCATCCTGGCTGCTACCTTCACTGAGAGGGCAGCGAGCGAGATGAAAGAACGCGCTGCTGAGAGCCTGGGGAAAATGGGTAGACCGGATTTGATCGCTGAATTGAATGCAGCCCCCATCTGCACTTTACACAGCTTCTGTTCGCGGTTGATCGCGCCACACACGCTGAAATTGGGGCTTGACCCCAACTTCAGCATCTTGGATTCTTATCAGGCTCGACTGTTGCAGGAAGATGCGCTCACCGAAGTGCTCAGCCGCTGGCGCAAAGAGCACCTGGATAAAATTCAGGTTCTTGTCGAACACCTTTACTGGCCGGATGAACATAGACCCCGACCCGGTCGGCAAGCCGCCTCAAAGGGATTCGCCCGAGAGTTCATGGAGTTGGTCGAAGCAGTCCGCTGTGCCGGCAGATCGGATTGCTCACCCCTGCTTTCAATTCATATCGATACCAAAACCAATCAGAAGTCTGCCGAGGCATTGCTGCACGAATTGGAAACTGTACTGAGCTCAGTCGGCGGAATTCCCGCCAAATCAATTGAAAAAGCGAAGGAGGTTCTGTCTTATTTAGCCGGATACTTGAATACCCATCCACCTGAGCAGAAAATCCTGCTACACACGTTGTTGCGGCTTTCTAAAATCAGCACCAATGTAGCCGTCGTTTTGAAAGATCTTCTCGGTAAAGTTAAAAATGACCTTGCGCCTGCGCTATTGGATGAATATTTCGCGGATAGCTACAATCTCTGCGCACAGACCTTGAATGAGCTCTACGCAGATTTTTCTTCTGAATACCGGCAAAATAAATTGATCCGAGGCGGATTGGACTTCCTCGATCTGGAAGAAACCGTCCTGCAAATCCTGCGATCAGGTGACAAATCAGTTCCTTTGGATTATATCTTAGTGGATGAAACTCAGGATCTGAATAACGTGCAGTGGGAAATTATTCGTCATCTTGAAAAAACGGCTCCGGTGTTTACCGTGGGGGACTTGCAGCAGTCCATTTATGGATTCAGATATGCCGACGTGAAAGAATTTGCTGATTTTGCCGCCGGTGCAAAATCCCGGGGTGGTGAGCTGATTTCCCTGCCGCAAAATTTCCGCAGCCGCGCCTCGATTCTTTCGGTGGTCAATCAACTCTTCGAAAGAATATGGGAGGATAAAAGCAAGGCACCATTCCTGAGATTAGAAGCCGAACTGTCATACCCTCAACATAGCTTCGAAGGAGTGGAGTTGCTGGTTGCAGCCGGTAAAGATCGACAGGATGCCCGTAAAGCGGAGGCTCGAGGTCTGATTACGCGCCTTGGCGCTTTAAAGCAAGACCCCAGATTTCAGATTTATGATATTCATCAAGATTCTGCTTCAGGCAAGCAGACTTTTAGAGCGAGATCCCTGGAGTGGAAGGATATCTTGGTGCTCGTGCGTTCAAGCAGTAGTTTTGAATACCTTGAAAACGCCTGCAAAGACGCCGGAATTCCGCTGGTAGTCCTCGCTGGGCAGGGGTTCTGGGATGCGCTTGAAATCAGCGATCTCCTGGCGCTTCTTACAGCTCTTGAAGATCCCTATGATTCCTTCAGCTTGGCTTGCGTGTTGCGCTCACCCGCAGTTGCCTTCACCGATGATGATCTTTTGGAATTGCGAGTATCACCCCGGCATTTAGTGGAAACCGAGGGTGAACTCCGATGGCACAGGCGTGAGTTGTACGAGGGATTGCAGCAGACCGCCGATGAACAAGCTGCTAAAGAGAGTCTGGCAGGTCGTTCTTCGGAATTCCTGAAGACTTTCAATCGATTGTATCATCTGAAAGACCGTATACCACTGCGAAAACTGCTGGAAATCTGGATTCGGAAACAGGAGCTGGAAGCTCTATATTCATCCCAACCGCAGGGTGGCCTGATTTTAAGCAATATAAGCAAGTTTCTGCGACTATGCTCAAGCCAGACCGGCTTAAGTTCGACCAGCCTTCGCAGCGCGTTTGAGGAAATTCGCACCCGCGAACTCCATGAGGGTATTGCACCGGATCCAATCTCCGAGGAAGGCGCCATCCGAGCCATGACGGTCCACGGCGCCAAAGGATTGGAAGCTCCGGTTGTGGCTATTTTTGATATGAATTACGAGCCGCGATCGGCTGGGGGAGCCTTTGTCTTCAATCGACTGGACGGAGCCGCATTCACCCTTTTGACCGGCGCAGAAGACAACGGCAAATACCTGCCATCAAAACGGCAGGAAATCGCAACAGAGAATAAATCATCACGCGAGGGCGAGGATCAGAGAGTTCTCTACGTCGCCATGACCAGGGCGCGTGAAAAACTGCTCCTCTCAGCCTCGTGTGTCAGGAATAAAACAGATGATGCGAACAAGAAATTCAGGACTACCGGTTGGCTCAAGCTGTTGGTGGATCAACTGGATCTCGATCTTGAGATGATATTCTCCGAAGTGGATGACGTCTCCGGCCCACTACCGCTCATCAATGCGACTGGCGGAGAAACCGGAATGTTGCTTGTCCGTTCTTGGCAGCAACGATCACTCGAGCAAAAAGGCAGACCGACCGGCTCCAGTGGAGGCTCCGCAGTTCCGAAACCACCCGCTGGATTTCCAGCCCCAATTCGACGTGGTTATGGACCTATTGCCGTGGTGGATTGGCTGCGGATGCAGCAGGGTCAACCCATTAGATTCCTTCGAGAGGAGTCTGACTTCAGATATGATAATGACGAGGAAGATCGAGGAGTTCAATTTGGGGTGTGGGTGCATCGGCTGCTTGAAATCATGCCCGAAGAGTCTGCCGATCTGCGCGATATTGCGATTCGCGAAGCTGCCCTGCTGTTCAACCGGACCCCTCATCCGGATGAATTGGATAGGGTTCTAAGGCTGCTCACGAACTTTAGAAACTCTTCCATCAGGCAGCGCATCCGGAGCGCAAAAAGGGTCTTGCGGGAATTCCCCTTGCTCCTTGAGTTGAACAACACATTACTGCGGGCTAAATTGGATCTTGCCATCGAGGATGAAGATGGCTGGACTATCCTGGATTATAAGAGTGACCGGGTTTCCCCTTCGCAGGTTGCCGAAAGGAACGCTATTTATCTGAACCAGTTGCAAATCTACGCACTGGGATGGGAAAAATTGACAGGACGCCTACCCAAAGAAGCGATGATCTTCTATCTCGATCCCGACTTGATCATCCCTGTGTCTTTGGAACCAGAAACCCTCGCTGCGGTTCTCCAGATGACCAACTAAAACTCGTCATGCGCGAATTTTCGGTTTGAGCTTGATTTTTAATGAGGATCAATATTATATTACTTGCTCGATTGTAATGAGGCGCGCCCATGGCTCAACTAGGTAGAGCAACGGACTCTTAATCCGGCGGTTGCAAGTTCGATTCTTGCTGGGCGCACAAGGGGCAATGCCCCCTTTTCCGCCAAGTGCTGCGCGACTTGGCGCTGCAAGCAAGCTCGATTACCCCGAAATCTCCATATAACTCTATGTGGCGATTTTGGGGTATTTTTGTGAGGTTGTAATCGCGTTTTAATCGCGTTGGATGTGCTAACCTATCGCGCTGAGCACTTCCGCGACTTCCCGCAGATCAGAAGGAAGGACGTGAGTGTAGATTTGAGTGGTGGTGATTGAGGCATGACCGAGGAACTTGGAGATCTTAGTCAGGTGAATTCCTGCCCGCACTATATCCGAGGCGCAGGTGTGCGCCCCTCTCAACCGCCAGCAACCAGCGGCTATTTTGTAACTACAATCTTTTTAGTCACCGCCTCCTGCGGAGTAAGGAGCTGAATGAGATACACCCCTGACGCGTTGCCGGTGGCGTTCCAAGAAACGGTGTGATCTCCCGCCGACTGCTTGCCGGATACAAGCGTAGCGACTTTGCCACCGAGGATATTGTATACATCCAACGACACCTCCTGCGGCGAGGGCAGCGAGAAAGAAATAAGCGAGATGGGATTGGACGGATTAGGACCGATGGACAGCGTTGCCCGGCACGGCCGCGGGCGCTGCTTGAGCGGGATGGGCACGGCGGTGCTGTCGCCGATGACGTTCTTGAAATGCGGATGCCCTCACATATAGCCCCTGAACAACTCTCCAGCATTTAAGGATTGAATATATACTTATTCTACATGAATTAAGCGTGTAAATCTACCTGGAATAACCGACCTTAAACTCATTTGAACTGGAAAATATCCTCAATTAGTTCTTGCTAATTTTCCCTCACGTAATTAAATTTAGTTGTCCTGACTGAACCTGAAAATGGGTATAATCCCAAATCGAAATTGCATCAATCGCTGAATAGGCCTTTAATGGATTTCATTATCGCTGGTTTGATAGCCCTGGGTCTCCTGGTCTATTTGATTTATGCCACTTTCAATCCCGATAAATTCTGAAGGGGTTTGAGGTGAGTACATTTGATTGGCTGCAAATATTTCTCTTTATAACCGTCCTGGTGGCGCTGACACCGCCTCTGGGTATGTTCATGGCACGAGTCTACGAAGGGAAGCGTACCTGGCTCACCCCTGCACTGGGCTGGTTTGAACGCATTACCTACCGTCTGAGCTGTATTCAATCCAAACAGGAAATGAGTTGGAAAGAGTACTCCCGCGCCTGGCTCTGGTTCAACCTCTTGGGTTTCCTAATAGTGTTTCTTCTGCAATCGTTCCAGTCCGCTCTCCCGTTAAATCCCCAAAAACTTCCCAATACCTCCTGGCACCTTGCCTTCAATACTGCTGCCAGTTTTATGACCAACACCAACTGGCAATCCTATGCCGGCGAGACTACTCTTTCGTATCTGACTCAAATGTTGGGTCTCACGGTACAGAACTTTGTCAGCGCAGCATCGGGGTTGGCTGTTTTCGTGGCTCTGGCGCGAGGATTGGCGCGTAGCACTGCCTCAACCATTGGCAACTTCTGGGTAGATCTGGTGCGCTCCGTTCTTTATATTCTTCTTCCTCTTTCCTTGATCTTGGCGATTTTTCTGGTCGGTCAGGGTGTAGTGCAAACTTTTACCCCATACCATACCGTGAAAACGTTAGAAGGGGTTGAGCAAGTCATTCCATTGGGTCCTGCAGCCTCACAGATCGCCATCAAGCAGCTGGGCACCAACGGAGGGGGTTTTTTCAATGCGAATAGCGCCCATCCTCTTGAGAATCCGACACCGATATCCAATTTCTTAGAGATGCTCGCGATTTTGTTGATTGGTGCGACTCAGGTTTATGCTTTTGGCATTTTATCCAAGTGTCGCCGTCACGCCTGGGTGCTCTTCTCAGTCATGCTTTTCTTTTGGGGAGTTGGCTTGGGTGCATCGCTTTTAGGTGAGTACACTCATAATGCCACGATGGGGATAACGCCTCTTCTCGAAGGCAAAGAGGCCCGTTTCGGGGTCGTCAATAGCCTGATCTGGTCAAATTCCACCACAGATGCCTCCAACGGTTCCGTTAACGCTATGCACTCGAGCTTATCTCCACTTGTAGGTGGCATCGCCTTGTTCAATATGCATCTGGGCGAGATTGTGTTCGGTGGTGTCGGCGTTGGGTTGACAGGAATGATTGTTTTCGCCATTCTAACCGTGTTTCTATCAGGATTAATGGTTGGACGCACCCCGGAATATCTGGGTAAAAAGGTTGAAGCCTGGGAGATGAAAATGGCGATCATAGCCGTCTTAGTCCCCAGTATCTGCATGTTGGTTGGCACAGGTATCGCCTGTGTTCTACCGGCTGGTTTGTCATCCTTAGCCAATAAAGGTCCTCACGGCTTTTCCGAAATGCTCTACGCCTTCACCTCTGCTGGAGCCAATAATGGCAGCGCCTTTGCAGGTCTTAGTGCAAATACGCCCTTCTACAACGTCAGCTTGGGGATCATCATGTTGTTATCTCGAGCAGCAGCGATATTCCCGATTCTGGCAATTGCAGGAAGTATGGCTGCCAAGAAAATTACGCCGCCGTCGGTTGGGACGTTTTCCACCGATACGCTGGTATTTGCCATACTTCTGATCGCAGTGATCGTCATCGTAGGAGCGCTGAACTTTTTCCCCGCTCTGACACTTGGCCCCATCGTGGAACATATGCTGATGATGGCCGGGCGATCGTTCTGATTATAATTTGGATTCGCTATGAAAACAGAAGCAATAAATCTTATGGATGGCGATTTACAGAAGCAGGCTCTGTTGGGCGCTCTGTCCAAACTCAATCCTAAAGTGCAACTCCGCAACCCGGTCATGTTCGTATGCTACGTTGGTGCGATCATGACGACCTACCTTTTTTTAAAAGGGACGATTCTGGGCACGCCCTCCTGGTTCGGACTCCAGATCAGTATATGGCTTTGGTTCACGGTGCTGTTTGCAAATTATGCAGAAGCGTTGGCGGAAGGACGTGGCAAGGCTCAGGCGGAGGCTCTGAAAAAAAACCGCACCGATCTATTCGGGCGGAAACTTTCAGGGAATACCGAAACGTTGATTCCCGCCAATCAGCTAAAGAAGGACGATCTGGTGGTCTGCGAAGCCGGAGATATAATTCCTGTCGATGGAGAGGTGGTCGAAGGAATTGCCAGCGTTGACGAATCAGCGATTACAGGTGAGTCCGCGCCGGTGATTCGTGAAAGTGGTGGGGATCGCAGCGCCGTAACAGGAGGGACTCGCGTTATCAGCGATCGCATCGTCATCCGTATCATGGCAGAACCGGGGCATACGTTTCTCGACCGCATGATCGCCCTGATCGAAGGCGCGAAACGGCAGAAGACGCCCAATGAAATCGCATTAACGATTGTACTGACGGGGCTGACCCTGGTCTTTCTAATGGTCGTTGTAACTTTAAAATTTTTCTCGGATTACAGCGGTTCTGCCGCAGGACAGAATTTGTCGAGTATCGTTACTGTAACGGTTTTGGTTGCCTTGTTGGTGTGCCTGATCCCGACGACCATCGGTGGATTGTTGAGTGCTATCGGTATTGCAGGTATGGACCGCTTGATCCGCCGCAACCTCATCGCTAAAAGCGGGAGAGCAGTCGAGGCTGCGGGTGATGTTGACGTTTTGCTGTTGGATAAAACCGGTACGATAACACTGGGAAACCGCATGGCGACGGAGTTCATCCCGGCGGAAGGGGTGACCGATAGAAACCTCGCAGTGGCGGCGCAGTTGGCGTCCCTCGCTGATGAGACCCCCGAAGGGCGTTCCATCGTCGTGCTTGCAAAGAACATCTTCAATCTCCGCGCTGAATCCCTAAGCCCGAGCCAGGCGAAATTTGTACCTTTCACTGCTCAAACGCGCATGAGCGGACTGGATTTAATCGATGAGACCGGAACGGGGTGCAAACACCAGATCCGTAAAGGCGCGGCGGAAGCTATCCGCTCACACATTGAAAGTCTGGGTGGAACATTCCCGGAACGAATGCAGACTGCTGTGGAGGACATTTCCCGGCAGGGCGGCACTCCGCTGGCGGTATCAGATAATGAGCGAATATTAGGGATAATATTTCTGAAAGACGTCGTGAAAGGGGGCATCAAAGAACGATTTGCCATGCTGCGTAAGATGGGTATCCGAACCGTGATGATCACGGGCGATAATCCATTAACTGCGGCCGCGATTGCAGCCGAGGCTGGAGTGGATGATTTCATGGCGCAGGCTACCCCGGAGGCTAAACTTGAGCGAATTCGTGAAGAACAACAAAAAGGTCATCTGGTAGCCATGACCGGGGATGGAACTAATGACGCTCCTGCGCTGGCGCAGGCAGACGTTGCCGTAGCGATGAACACTGGAACACAAGCTGCCCGCGAAGCCGGTAATGTTGTTGATTTGGAAAGCAACCCGACGAAGTTGATCGAAATTGTGGAAATCGGCAAGCAATTGTTGATGACGCGTGGTGCTCTGACAACCTTCAGTATCGCCAATGACGTGGCGAAATATTTCGCCATTATTCCTGCATTATTTGGCGCTTTGTACGCATTTAACGGGGCGGGACAGGGACCTTTGATGGCGTTGAACATTATGCGGTTGCATTCCCCCGAAAGCGCCATTCTTAGCGCAGTAATTTTCAATGCATTGATCATAGTGGCTTTGATTCCGCTGGCCCTAAAAGGGGTATCTTATCGTGTCGCATCCGCGTCGCAATTGCTGCAACGTAATCTGCTGATCTACGGCCTGGGTGGAATTATTGCCCCTTTCATCGGAATAAAATTGTTGGATCTCATCATCGTCACCTTGGGCATGGTTTGATAGAATAGGCATCCTTATGAAGCAAATGTTTCCCGCATTGAAAATACTGTTGATAATGACCGTCATCACGGGGATCATCTACCCACTGCTGGTTACCGGGATCTCGCAACTGTTCTTTCCATTCCAAGCGACAGGAAGTATCCTAACTGTGCAAGGACAACCGGTCGGTTCTGCCTTAATTGGGCAGAAATTCTCCGATCCGCGATATTTTCAACCCCGACCTTCTGCAGTTGACTATAACCCAATGCCGTCCGGCGGTAGCAATTTAGGGCCGATCAGCGCAGTGTTGAAGGATCTTATCGCCGCTCGCCGAGCAGATCTCGTCCGAAGTTGTGGCGGACTTGTGACCGACATTCCAAAGGATCTGCTCTTCGCCAGCGGCAGCGGGTTGGATCCCCATATCAGTCCAGAAGCAGCCCTCTATCAAATCGGCCGTATCTCCAACGCTCGTCATCTGAGCGATTCTGACAGGTTAACGCTGAGAAACCTTGTAATCGGGCGAGTGGAAAAACGCAGCTTTAACATCCTGGGAGAACCGCGCATCAACGTCTTGTTGCTGAACTTGGCTGTGGATTCAACTTTCGGTGAGAGTAAGCCATGACTTTAGAAGGTCGTCCCGATCCGGACTATCTGTTGAAGGTAGTGCAAAAAGAAACGGCGCAAAACCTGAAAGGGAGATTGCGCATTTTCTTTGGGATGGCGGCAGGTGTCGGTAAAACCTACTCTATGCTCAAGGCGGCTCAAGAACGCTGGCAGGAACGAGTTGACGTTGTGATCGGTGTGGTTGAGACACACCATCGAGTTGAAACTGAAGCTCTGCTGCAAGGATTGCCTGTTATCCTCAAACGTACCATTGATTATCGAGGCACCTGGCTTGAAGAAATGGATTTGGATGCCATTTTAGCCCGGAAACCCCAGCTAGTTTTAGTCGACGAATTGGCGCACAGCAACATTCCGGGTTCCCGCCACCCTAAACGCTGGCAGGACGTGATGGAGTTGTTGGATGCCGGTATTGACGTTTATACCACCATTAATGTGCAGCACCTGGAAAGCCGCAAAGAGGCGGTTGAGGGGATCACTGGTATCCTCATTCGCGAGACGGTGCCTGATTCAATTTTGGACCGCGCCGTCCAGATCGATCTGATCGATCTTTCCCCCAGAGATTTGCTGAAAAGGCTGCGCGAAGGAAAAGTTTATCTGGGTGAAAACGCCCAAGTGGCACAGGAACATTTTTTTAAAGAGGATCGTCTGACCGCGCTGCGAGAAATCGCCCTACGCTTGACGGCGGAGAGGGTCGATCTGGAACTCCGGGATATGACGCCTCTGCAGGAACGGCGCACAGCTTGGAACACCAACGAACGCTTGCTGACAGCGGTCAGTCCCAGCCCTCATTCCGAAACAAATATTCGCGCCACCCGGCGTTTGGCATTTACGCTGGGAGCTCCCTGGGTTGCCGCCTATATCGAAACTAGATCAACGTTGAATGAGAAAGACCGGATTACGCTGGAGAAGAATTTAGAACTGGCTCGGGAGTTGGGAGCGGAGGTCATTACTGTTACTGATTCAGACGTAGTAAGCGCTTTGCAAAAATTGACGCGACAGAAGAATGTTACTCATATTGTAATGGGACGCCCGGAAAAGCACTGGTGGAGGGATCTAATTGATCGTGGCAATATTTTGGATCATCTGGTTCGCCAAAACAGTGAAGTGGATATTCATGTTATCCGTTTAGAAAAAGAGACCAAAACCAGTCATCCAAAGGACGTAAGACCCCATTTCCAATCACCCCTGGCACACTATGGATACGTTATTGCTCTGGTTATCGCGGTTATTTTAATCAGCGAGATATTGCTTCCCTGGATCGGTTATCGAGCCGTTGGCTTTCTCTTCCTCCTGGTAGTTCTCTTGCTTGGCCTGTTCATGTCCCGAGGTCCGATTTACTTCGCGGCATTATTGAGCGCGCTGCTGTGGGATTTTTTATTCATTCCGCCGCCGGGGACTTTTACCATTTCCCAACCTGAAGATATCGCCATGATCATTGTCTACTTTTTAGTAGCAATAATAGCTGGGACTCTTACCAACAGGATACGTTCCCGAGAACGGCTGGTGCGTCGTGAAGATGAAAGATTACATATGATGTATGAAATTGTTCGAGCAATTGCCGATGCCGGACAAAGGAGTGACTATCTCGACAATATCTGCACCAGATTGGGAGAATACTTGGGCGGAAGGTGTACCATCTATTTAACCACCCCTGAAGGAAGTCTCAGTCCGGCTGTTAATCTGATTAGCGACATTCATGAAAACGAGAAGGAACAAGCGGTAGCCCGATGGGTACAGAACAACAGAAAGCCCGCAGGATGGTCCACAGATACATTAGCTTCCTCGCAGGCCCTGTATATACCGATTATTGGAAGGTCCGCCACACTGGGAGTTTTCCTCTTTTTGCCGGAGGATCTAAAGCACCGGTTGTTACCGGATGAGCGGAACATTGTGCAAGCCACAGTTCAGCAGTTGGGTATTTCACTGGATAGAGAAAAACAGTGATTTCTATATTTTCTAATCCAACCATCTGTTTTCAATCGATTAATTACAAGTTATAAAAACTTCCGATCTACCTGCATCCAAATTATCACCGCTGGAACGGGACTCCCGAGCGGATTTTAACTTCGGCTGGTTCAGCAATACCCCTCGGTCGATTCCAGAGCGAGCCAAGAGCCGTCCAAAACGCGCTTAAAAGGGCTCTGAGCCGGTTGTTTTTTAAGTCTGATAATTCCTTTTTAGGGCATAGAAAAACATAAATAAAAAGCCGGACTCAGTTACCCGAATCCGGCCTGCTTTTCTCCTTCGATGATCGCGTTTTAATCGCGTTATGGCGGAAATTGGCGATTTCCCCGCACAAGAGCAACGGACTCTTAATCCGGCGGTTGCAAGTTCGATTCTTGCTGGGCGCACAAGGGGCAATGCCCCCTTTTCCGCCAAGTGCTGCGCGACTTGGCGCTGCAAGCAAGCTCGATTACCCAGAAATCTCCATATAACTCTATGTGGCGATTTTGGGGTATTTTTGTGAGGTTGTAATCGCGTTTTAATCGCGTTGGATGTGCTAACCTATTGCGCTGAGCACTTCCGCGACTTCCCGCGGATCAGAAGGAAGGACGTGAGTGTAGATTTGAGTGGTGGTGATTGAGGCATGACCGAGGAACTTGAAGATATTGGTCAGGTGAACGCTCGCCTGCACCATATCTGAGGCGCAGGTGTGCCGAAGCCCATGAAGTGACATGGGTCGGCTGATCTTTGCCTTGCGGAGATACTTTGTGAACAGGTGGGAAACCCAATCCCCGGTGTAAGGGAAGGGCTTGGGTTGCTGCGAGAATTAATCAAATGGATTGAATTAAATTCTGTGATGATGAATCTGAAATCAGGGTATTGGGCGTCCCTATGTTTTCATAAAAGGTAATTCTTTCACCTTTGGCTGTAACTTACAGCCATAAAACAGTATCTACAGAATACCATCCTCTCTTGACCGCTCTGCAGGTTGCGAAGAAAACGCTTGCTTTCGGCGCAGAGTTGCTATAATTTCTCACATTATAAAAATCTCAGCAATGAGGTCACCTAACATGAGATCATATCCCATCGCTCTGGCGGCTGTTCTGCTATTTTCCCAGCTATTATCAGCCGCTCCGCCGGCAAACCTAGTTATAATCCCTCCGCCGCAATCTGCCGAGTCCGTACCCCAGGGATTCGAATTGTACGCCTGCTTCGACGACGTCTGGGTGGGCGGCATCATTGACATCAAGTCGCTTCCGCAGGATGCCCGAGTGCTGGAGAGCTTCCGAGCAGATGCCGGAGACCTGTACATGTTCCTTCTGACAGATCCGGGTGAAGCTGCTAAGCTCCCTGCAACCATCCGGATGATCTATTCCGGACGGGATAAAGCGCTGCTCCAGTTAAAAACGGACGACTTGCCAACGCTGCCTCCGCTCAGGGTGCAATGGGTGAAGATAACGCTGACGCCCAAGCGGTTGCCGTTCTATAGCGGCACACTTCCCCCGACCGATGATTTCAGCCCTTTCGTCCCGGAAATGGTGGCTCAGGTTTCGCAGACGCACTACCTAAGCTATCTCCAGACACTACAGGATTTCGATACCCGCAATTCCAACACCGCCAACTGCGATTCCGCCGCCTTCTGGATCCTCAGCACCATGCAGGGATTTGGTCTGAACGCCACGCTCGACGCATTCCCACTGAACAATCACACCAAGTACAATGTGATCGGCGAACTGACTGGCACGCTCTATCCGGATTCCATCGTGCTGATCACGGCGCACTATGACGCTACGATTGGCCAGCCCGGCAGCCCAGAACCCATCGCTCCGGGTGCGGACGACAATGCCTCAGGGACCGCCTGCGTGCTGGAATGCGCCCGCATCCTCTCGATATACAGCTTTGAAAAGACCGTCCGCTTCGTGGCATTCTGCGGTGAAGAGCAGGGATTGGTGGGCAGCATCCATTACGTGACCGAACTCGCCCTTGCCGGGGCGCATGTTGCCGGATCTTTCAATTTTGATATGATCGCAGCGACCGAAGGATCGCCGCCTTACGGCTTGCGTATTTCACCCGACAACAACCCCCTGTCGCAGGCGATGGCGTACAAGTTGGTCGAGGCTGCCAATACCTTCACGCCTGGCATCATTCAGCCTAACTACATGGTCACCCCCGGTTCTGCATCATCGGATCATTACCCCTTCTGGGTTTTCGGGTATCCCGCCACGTTCACCATCCACACCGCCAATTATCCTTACTACCACACCCTTGGCGATACAATCGGGAACTGCGACGTCCCCTGGGCTGTCAACGTGACTAAGATTGCTCTGGCGTCGTTGGCGGATTGGGCGGAGCCGATATCCGGTATCACCGAGATCAGCGGCAGCATCAGCGGAACGCTTACTCCGCTGCATAATCCCTATATGGTAGTGGATACGCTCTATATACCTCAAGATTCGTCGCTGACCATCGAAGCCGGCGTGAATTTGCTGTTTGATGGACGCTACCCCTTCCAAATCAGGCAAAACGCCCGGCTCCAAGTCCTCGGCACGGTGCTGCAACCGGTGACCCTGACGGCGTTCAACCAGGCCGAAGGCTGGGGCGGATTGCGCTTTAGCAACTCTGCGGATGAGTGTCAACTGACGCACTGCGTCATCAAGTACGCCAAACCGGACGCTGCACAGGGGGATTCCCTCGGTGGGGGCGTATCGCTGGATGGCGTCAATGCCGGCCTCGAAAACGTCCTGATTTTCAACTGTGAGGCGGTAAAGGGTGGAGCGGTGGCTTGCTTGAATGGTTCGAGTGCACTGATCCGCAACTGCACGTTCGCGGACAACCAGGCGGATTTTGGCAGCGCTCTCTACAGCCGAAATTCCAGCCCGCAGGTCAACAGCAGTATTTTCTGGAATGATGGCTGGACGGAGACCTACCTTGAAGGTTCAGGCAGTCCCAGCGTAGAATTCAGTGACGTGCGAGGAGGGTGGAGTGGGACGGGAAACCTGGACGCCGATCCCCAGTTCGTGAACTCCGCCACCAGCAACTTCCACCTGCAATCCGTGGTAGGCAGCTATGCCTACGGTGTGTGGCAGCAAGATCCGCAATACAGCCCCTGCATTGACGCGGGAGATCCATCCGCATCTTACGCCAATGAACCTGAACCCAACGGCGACCGCATGGATATGGGCATTTACGGCAACACCGACCAGGCGTCCTTGTCGCTGCACGATCCGCATTACGCCTTTGGAGAAGCTTCAGGGATCTGGACTCAAGCGAATAACCCCATGAATGTGATCGGCAATCTGATCGTACCCCCGGGTGAAACGCTGACCATTGAAGCTGGTTTGAACGTGATCTTTCAGGGTCTCTGGCGGCTGGACGTCCTCGAAGGCGCCACACTAAACGCGGAGGGCGCCTGGGCAGATTCGATCATATTCACCAGAGCAAACGCGCCAGACGGGTGGGGCGGCATCAACTTCAACAAGGCAAGCCCCAATTGCCATCTTAGCTATTGCCGCTTTGACTATGCCACCAAGACGATGGGCGGTGTTATCAATTCCGGAGGGACGATCAACGCCGATTCGACGGATTTCACCATTGAACACTGCTCCTTCAACCATAGCTCGGCTACGAACGGAGGCGCAATCTACACCGAAGACAGCGCCATGGAGATTATAAGCTGCAATTTCGAAGCTGATTCTGCCGGATCAGGAGGGGCGATCTACCTGAAGTATAGCAGTGCCACGATCCGCGCCTGCCGGATCGACAACTGCACCGCGACCAGCGCTGGTGGTATTTATTACTGGATGTCCAGCGGGGATCTGGAAAACTGCGTGATCACCGATAACACTGCAGTGGGATTTGCCGGAGGCGTTTACTGCCTGAACTCACCGGTGGAATTGGGCAATAACACCATCGTGGAGAATACGGCAACCACCAGCGGAGGATTGCACAGTGTCGGAACCTCGGTGCCCCAGATTATCAACAGTATCTTCTGGGACAACGTCCCATCGCAGTTGAATGCCGGTGGGTCTGTACCCCAAGTTACCTACAGCGATATTGCCGGAGGCTGGGTGGGCGAAGGAAATACTGATGCGGATCCGCAGTTCAGCACGGGCGCATTTGGCGCGTACGAACTTGGTGCTGGATCACCCTGCGTGGATACCGGCAATCCCAATCCGCTCTACAACGATCCGGAAGATCCCGCCAACCCGGGCATGGCGTTGTTGCCCGCCCGAGGTACGCTGCGTAACGATATGGGAGCTTATGGTGGATCTGGTGCTCAGAGCTGGGTCGGGGTGAGACCTGAGCCGAACTCGGTGTCGAAACCGTCGGTTTTCCGGTTGGAACCGTGCTATCCCAACCCGTTCAATCCGATCACCAACTTCAGCTTTGATTTACCCCGAGGTAGCCGTGTAACATTGCAGATCTTCGATGTAGCCGGGCGGCTCGTTGCATCACCAGTGCAGGGCAGCTGGCGTGATACCGGAACTCACCGGGCGACCTTCAATGCATCGAATTTAGCGTCGGGGGTCTACTTCTACCGCCTCCAGGCAGGAGACTTCACAGCGATCAGGAAAATGGTGATGCTGAAATAAATCCCTGAACCCTTCAAATCAGATTAATCAGAAGCCGGACCCATTAACCTGAGTCCGGCTTTTTTCTCATCTTTACCTTGCAAGAGAGGTGATTTTGCTTAGTTTTCCGCACGAAACCATCTGTCTTTTAGCAGTAGGTTCTGGGTTTGATTCCCAGCGGGTGTAAACATTTATACGTCAGTAATTTCAGAAGGTTACGGAGGAGCCTCGGAGAGTAATTTCGAGGTTTTTTAGCGTATTTTGTGGCGGGAACTCTGGAAAAACGCAAGAAATCCATTTCAAAAATATTTTTATTCTCACGAGAAATTGCTTTTAAATTCATGATTTTTTTCGTATATTTATGTGATAGTAATAGCGCGTCACTACCAAACATACGACAGGAGCCACTTTGAGAAACTTACGAGGTTTAACAGTCGTCGCGCTCATCGCGCTGATGACAGTGCTACAGCTCCCGGTTCGTGCGAACGAAAAATACCATATGGTCATGGTTCCCAATCCAACCGACCAGATGATTCGCACCATGCAAGAACTGGGTCTTCCGATGGATGATGCTCACCAAATCAAGGGGCAGGGGATCGAAATCCCCTTGAGTGAATCGGACCTTGCCCTGCTGACCAACCAGGGTATCCCCTTCCACATCACCAGATTTGACCTGGAAAAGTACTATGGGGATATTTGCCGCCTCAACATGCTGAGCATTCCCGGCCAGGTAGATACCGACCCGGTTCACATGAAATATGGATCCATGGGTGGGTTTTACAACTGGACCCAGATCGTTGCCGACCTGGATTCCATGCATCTGCTCTACCCCAGCAATTGCGCAACCAAGGTATCGCTTGGTCAGGGCTGGAACGCCAACCCACTTTGGATGGTGAAGATTTCCAACAGCCCTTCCGCCAACAACGGCAAACCGGAAGGGGAATGGGATGCTACCATCCATTGCCGTGAACCGGGGAGTTACACCACACTGATGTACGCCATGTGGTGGCTCTTGGAGAACTACGGTACCGATGCTGAAGCCACTTACCTGGTTAACAACCGTCAGCTCTACTTTGTCCCCATGGTTAATCCCGATGGCTGGCTTTACAACCAGCAGACCAACCCCGGCGGTGGGGGCATGTGGCGCAAGAATCGTCGCTTCAACAATCCCAGTTACGGTGTGGATTGCAATCGCAATTTCAGTTACCAGTGGGGCTACGATAACTTTGGTTCCAGCCCCACCCCGTCATCGGAAACCTACCGTGGTCCCAGCGCGGGTTCTGAACCGGAAACCCAAGCCATAATGAATTTCATCTCTGCTCACAATATCAAGGTTTCCAATAGCATGCACACTTTCGCCGGTGTGATGCTCTGTCCCTACGGCTACTCCACAGTACTACCGCCGGTTGCAGATTACAACACCTTCATGGAATATATGAGTGCCAGCACCGCTGCCAGCGGCTATAATTTCGGACCGCTGGATTCCCCCATTATGTATGCGGTCAACGGGGGCAGCGTGGACTGGGGTTACCATGATGCGCACTCCATGGCGATGACGGTCGAAGTGGGTACGGTTGGTTTCTGGCCTTCTATCGGTTACATCATGCCTGATGCGCAAGCTAATCTGCCCGGGTTGCTGTACCAATTCTGGATTGCCGGCGCCAGGTTGGAAGGCACGGAATTAAACGTATCTGACGGTTATCTGACGCCCGGTCAGACCGATAACTTGGTCGCTACGATTATCAATCAGGGGCAGAGTAGTTCAGAACCGTTCACCTACGAACTGACCACCAGCGATCCCTATATCACACTGACGCCCAACGTGGTTTCTTCAGATTCCTTGCTGAAGCGCACCACCACTACCAATTCGGCTAATCCCTTCGTCGCTCAGGTGGCAGCCAACTGCCCTGTGGGTCACACAGCGACCTTCAACCTGCTGATTCATCAAGGGACGTACACGCGCACCAAGCCGTATAACCTGATCGTCGGAACGCCCATGACACTGTTCAGCGACGACGCCGAATCAGGCATTACCAATTGGACTGCGACCAGCGGCTGGGGTTTGGCGACCAACAACTCGCACAGCCCTACTCACAGCTTCGCAGACTCCCCTACTGGAACTTACAGCAGCAATACGACCCGGTACCTGACACTGAATAATGGCTTGAGCCTGAGTGGGATCAACACGCCCTGGCTGGAGTTCTACACTCGTTGGGAGATAGAAGCCGGTTACGATTTCGCGCAAGTCGAAGTCTCCATCAATAATGGCAGCACCTGGACAGCGCTCGGCGGCCTTTACACGAATTTGGGTATCAGTCAAGGTGTGCAGCCTGTGGGTCAACCCATCTACGACGGCGCTCAATACGCCTGGGTGCGCGAGCACATGGATCTGTCGGCTTACGCCGGCCAGACGAACGTGAAGTTCCGTTTCAAACTACGCTCAGATGGCGGCTTCAACCTGGATGGCTGGTATGTGGACGACATCAAGGTGTTCGGCTTTACCGGTACGGCTCCGCCGGCGATGGACGTCACCATCACCGCGGTAAACCCACCCATCACCATTCCGGCTAATGGTGGAAGTTTCCAATACAATATCAACGCTCACAACCTGACCTCCCAGAGCCAGACGTTTTCGATCTGGAACAAAGTGCGTGATGCCGCGAATGTCTACACGCAGGTGTTCGGACCGGTTACCCGTACCTTGCCGGGGAATGCGAATCCCTCACGTATCCTGACGCAGAATATCGCGGGGAGCATCTCCTCGGGTACGTTGCACTACATCAGTTACATCGGAACCTATCCCAGCACAATCCAGGACAGCAGCTTCTTCACCATCACCAAATCGGCGGTGGCGGACGGCGGTCCGTGGATATCCGAATCCTATGTAAGTGGCGATGTGTTCGATGAGTACGCGGTGAATAGTACTGCCGTTCCCAGCGAATATTCACTGGGACAGAATTACCCGAACCCCTTTAACCCTCTGACGTCAATCAGCTTCAGCTTGCCGCAAGCGGAACTCGTGAAGTTGACGGTATTCGACGTGATGGGTCGAGAGGTGGCAACATTGGTTAATGGAATGCGAGAAGCTGGATTGCACAGCGTCACCTTCGATGCTTCGACCCTGGCGTCAGGAGTCTACCTGTACAAACTCCAGGCAGGTGACTTTACAGCGACCAACAAAATGGTTTTACTGAAGTGACACTAATGCTTGTCATTCCGGCTGGTCCGGAATCAGACAAGCATTGAGAGCTGATCGTCAGATTCTGGACGTTGCCAGAATGACGATCAGCAGGATAAAACAAAAGGGCGATCCCACGCGGGTCGCCCTTTTTATTATGCCGATTTTTTGCTACGAAGGTTTATTCACACCGAATTCTTTGATGATCATCGCTTTGATCTCATCGCGGATCTTTTCAAAGACCAGCAGCTGCTGATCCGGAGTACCGGTTGCGGAAGCTGGGTCTTGCAGCGACCAGTGCTTGTTGGCGATCCCGGCGGGCAGGTAAGGGCAGGTGGCGCGAGCCAGATCGCAGACGGTGATGACGATATCGAAGCTCCGACCGGAAAACTGATCTATGATCTTGGATTGATGGGTGGAAATATCAATGCCGATGCGCTGCATGGCTTCGACGGCGAGCGGGTGCACACGGGTCTTTTCCGTTCCGGCAGAGTACGCTTCAAATCGGTCGCCATAGAGGTGATTCAGCAGCCCTTCAGCCATCTGGCTGCGGGCGGAATTGTGCGTGCATACGAAGAGAACGGTGGTTTTAGCGGGCATGTGTTTATCCTGGTATTCAGACACAGGGCGGATCTATCGGATCCGCCCTGTTGTTACTGACTGCTGACAGCTGAGTGCTATTTGAGAAGTACCAGCTTACCGACGGCAATCTGGCTGCCTGAGGTTATCCGGTACAGATAAATTCCTGACGCCAGCTTCGATCCGTCGAAGGTGATTTGATGATCTCCCGCTTCCTGCCGACTGTTGATCACCTCTTCCACCAACCTGCCCGCGATATTGTAAACTGACAGGTTTACATTGGCACTGTTCTGCAGATTATAGCTGATGACAGTGCTGGGGTTGAAGGGGTTGGGGGATACTTTGCTCAGGGCAAGATTATCGTGTTGCGAAGAGTTGTCGTCTATCTCCTCATCGTTAATCACCCATTCTCCGTTACCCATGACCTGATCTCCCGCCTTGATGAAGGGGAAGGAATCGTCATTCCAGACACTGCCGGGGTACTGCCCGATGTATCCAGTGTAAGTATAATTTCCCGCGGGTGCGCGTCCCGGTATATATAGACTGCGGCTGATACCGATGGAATCAAGAGCCCCGACGGTACGGGTGATCGGACCAACAATCGGACCATAGGGATTACCGTTGGGAAGTCTGAGCATGGTCCAGAATTGGGCGCTCACCGGATTGTTTTCATGGTTGACGATGGTGATCGTATAGCTGAAGCTGCCTCCGCCCGTTGGGATGGTGATAGGTGGGTTGAGAGGCGTCAAATCGACCGTTATATCGTGGGTTACCGCTCCATGATGATAGTTGCCGGTATGTTGGACGTCATGGTGAGGTTGCGGCCAAGGCAGAGCGGCTCCGGAAGCCGCATAAGGTGCTGTCCATAAATTTACCGCTCCGTTGCCGGTGTGGAAAGCAATTTCAAGGTTGCCATCGTTATCCGCATCCGCAATGGAGGAGCAGGAGGGCAAGGAGGCTCCAGTGGTGGCAAAAGGGAAATCCGGATGGGGAGTGCCATCGGCCCGGTAGCAAAGATATTGGTAGGCGGTACCGCCATTGTTACCGAATAGCACGTCCATCTGGTTGTTATTGTCAATGTCAGCCATCGCCAGAGCGCCCTCGCAATTGTAGTGACCCATGTTCACTGGCCAACCCGCCATCGGACTGCCGTTGGTCTCGAAGGCATAAAGCAAACCAGAATTGCAGAGAAGCGCAATCTCGACCTGACCATCACCATCCAGATCGCCAATAGCAGGCGTCGAGTAGGTCCAGCCTTCAATGTAATTCGGAAAGCCAGGGAGACTTGTGCCGTTTCCTCGAAGTCCATATAACCAGCTATTAGGGCTGCCGTGGCTGGCGCAGAAGATTTCCAAGCTGCCGTCGTTATCAATGTCGACGAGCGAAGGCGCGGAATATGAGAATCCCTGACCGCCTGGTAGAGCATAGGGAAACCCTGAGACTATGGAGCCGTCATTATTGAAGGCATTCAGATATTCCCATCCTTCCACAACAATCTCGGGATTGCCGTCACCATCGACGTCGCCTGCGGCTGAGGTTGAACATCCACCATATTGCGAGCCCGAAAATGCGACTGGAAATCCGGGCATCAGCGTTCCATTGCCCTGCCAGGCATAAACCTGGTCAGTTGCAACAAAGACTTCAAGGACGCCGTCACCGTCCAGATCGTAGAGCGACACGGA
>JAPKYS010000014.1 GCA_026394195.1 bacterium
TAGAAGGAATTAACAGCTTGGTGCAGGCAGCGCGAACAAAAGCTCGTGGCTATCGCACCGTCGAATACTTCATCACCATGATCTATCTCATCGCAGGTAAACTTAAATTCTCTTTACCCATTTGAAACAGCGAGGAGCCCAATATTTAAAGAGTGCTTTGTTGTCAAATTGGATTTTAGCCTCTTTAAATTCTAAACTTTGATTTTCAGTTGGGGCGCTACGCCACAAATCAATTTGTTCCGGTGTAGTTGGCATGCCACCTCCTAAATTTATACCAATTGGTTTTAGGTTCATTTGTTAAGAAGATGAGATCTCTTCATTTTTCACTTTTTCATTTTGCCCTTACACCTTCTGCATCCCCTTATCCAGCCACTTCTTGGCTAAGACGAAGCCGATGGGGGTGCTGCACGCCGCGATGGCGTAGATCAGCCAGAGGGTGCCGGTATCGTGCGGGCCTCCCTGCGGGATGAACTTTTCGATCATCACGCCGGAATACAAACCGGTGGTGAATTTCGCCAGAAACCAGGGTATGCCTGCCATACCCATGTAGCTGCCGACTTTGCCCGGCGGAGCGATCTGCGCTACGTATTCGTAGAATCTCGACGACCAGGCGGCTTCACCGAAAGAGAACACGATGGTGTAGATCAGCAGCCGGGTCAGGTTCGGTCCGGGGACTAAAATGAAGGTGATGGCGGCGGAGATGGTGGTGCCAATGATCATCATGGTCAGCACGTTGGCTTTGCGGGTCAGAGCGGAAATCAGCGGCACGAAGATCACAATGATGAAGGGGTTAATGGAGATGATCCATTCGTACTTGGCTCCGACGGCGGGAGGGTAGGCGCGCATGATGTAGTCGGGGATGGTCAGCCACTGGTGCGCGAACAGCGTCTGCACCGGCAGCAGCATGAAGATGAAGAAGGCGAAGCGGGGATCGAATAGCGGCAGATGCCAGATGCGCTGCCAGAAGGAGTCGTTAGTTTTGGCTGCAACCTTTTCTGCTTCAGTCTGCTCGGCTACAATCCGGTCGCGCTTCTCGACCTTTTTAGTGAAAAGCAGGAATAAAACCATCAGAACGATTGCGGTCACCACGACACAAAACCAGAAGACTCCCGGGATCCCCTTCCCCAATCCGTTGATATGCAGGCTTCCCGCTGAAATGAAAGGCGTATTGGTGCGGATGAACGGGGAGAAAAAGCCTTCCGATACAATCCCCAGATTCATGATGGCGTAGACCAGGCTGAACGATACCGCCGCGGTGCGGGGATCGGTATACTCCTTGGCTCCGGCGTAGAGCGTCGGCTGGATGATGCCCGAACCGACCGCCATTAAAAGCAGTGATGTCCAGGCGATGGATTCAGCGCCCCAGCCGCCTCCACCAGCCACCGGCGCTAATACCAGCAAGATTCGCCCTCCCAGGAGCACCAGCACGGCGATCATCAGGGCTTTGCGCACACCCAGCTTGTCGGGGATAAAGCCGCCTCCCAACATGAACAACGTTACTGCTCCGGTGAAAAACGAGACGGCGCGCCCCGACCAGGCGTCGGACATGCCAATGTTGGCTCCCAGGAACAGCACCAGCAGGTTCAGGATGCCGAAGTAGGCGACCCCGTCGCAGAAATTGGCGAAGTTGATCAGCCAGAAGCCGCGCGATCCCTGCATGAGCAGCTTGATATTTTCCCTTATGGTGAGATCTTTTTTCTCTTCGGATACAACCGTGTCGGACATGGGAATTCCTGTGATTGTTACCAAGTAACCAAGTGTACAAGTAACCAGGTAGCGCGGCAGCTTGCTGCCGCTAAGAAATATCTCACACAAGGGCGTACAGAAGTATAAATAACCTTGTCATTCCGGCTTGTCCGGAATCTGACAAGGCGGGTGGGTGGCATGTTTCTGGACGAAAAAGTCGGACGAAGCAGGATGGTAAAGATTTGGGGGGAAAGTTACAACGATTTGGGGCGGAAAACAAGGGAAAAGAACTAAAAACGAAGAACGAAAAACTCATTCAAGGTGCTGTCGACTCCCTGTAGTCGACAGCACCGCAATAAAAAACGGTCACGGAAAAATCCGTGACCGCAGGGATGTTGACAGAAATAGTCTATACTAACAGCATCTTCATCGGTCTTAATTCCCGGCGGATGGGATCCAAGGCGAAGCCCAGAGATTCGAGGGTAACGATTCCGATTATAGCGGTATCGCCCGGTTCACCTAAGATCACTTTGGAGGGACCGAAATGATCTTTATAGAAAAATTTTGCGCTGCCAAGTTTGCGGTTTATTTCGTCGCCGTTTGCCAATATGAAGGAATCTTCTCCCTCTGCAATGATTCCTAATATTTTGACGACGTCTGCTGGGACAACGGAATAAACCGCACCTGAATCAACCAGCATGCGCAGCTTGTGACGTACCTTGGATTTTTCTGGATTTGCAATCTCAACAACGACATACGTCAGACCCATGATTACCTCATTCCTTTTGGTCGGTAATTAATATACGATATTTTATCTGTATTGTCAAGTTTTAGTGGAGTAAATCGGCAGTATTTACTGAAATTTCCTTTTTTGATTTGCCCTGAAAGCCATTGGAGTATTAGCTTTTGGCAGTACAAATGGATTATATAATGTGCGGTCAGAAGTTACCTCCTGACCGCCCATTCATCACTTCAGTAATACTAATTTTTGTACACAGGAGTACTCTCCTGCCGTCAGCCGCGCGAAGTAGATACCGGAGGGCAGATTCGAACCGTCGAAGATCAATTCATGGGACCCAGCGGGTAGGGGCGCAGCATGCTGCGCCCCTACAGCACGCCCGTTGATATCAAACACTTCCAGCGACACTCTCGCCGCCAGCGGCAGGGTAAAGGTCAGCGTTGTGGTGGGGTTGAAGGGGTTGGGGGATGCCCCCATTTGAGCGAAACCATAAGGCGATAAATCAGCCTTTGCGGTTTCACCGGGGAAGACTTCACCCGAACACTCCCAGCCCGTTGGGTCAAACCAATTGCCTCCGTCCGTCCCTGCTTTGCTGAAGGTGAAGAAATCAGCGTCCCCGACATGCCAGGGGTGGTCGCCGACGAAGCCGCGATAGAAGTACTGTCCTGCCGGCGCTGATCCCGGAACCGATTGAGTGCGCAACCTGCCAACGTTCATGCCGGGATCGAGGTTCAGTGGGATCGGTCCGATGGTCAGAAATTGCGATCCGCCCGGTACTTCGACTGAGCACCAGACGTCGAAGCTCTGCGCAAATTCTGAGGTATTTTCCAGATTGATGTCAAAGGAAAACCCACCCCCGGCTTGCGGAATGACAATCGGTAGATTCGTGGGTGTTAGCGTAATCTGCACCGGGCTGCCGGCAGATGGTTCCGATCGGTCTGTGTTTGAGATGCGCACTTCATCCAGATATCCGTTCATATAGAAATCGCCGTACCCGGTATCGTGAAACCAGCCCAGAGTCAATGGATGCGTGGAATTCCGAATGGCTCCGACATCTGATGGTTCAGACTCCGCCAGAGTTCCATTGACGAACACCTTCAATTCGCCGCCGCTGCTCCAGGTCATCTGGATATAATACCAGGCATTCAAGGTGATGACCGGTCCAGTCGTCAGACTGGCATAGCCTCCGTTGGTCTGGTAGACGCCGGCATAAATTTGACCACCGGGGAGGATGGTGAGGTAGTAAGCTGGATTTGTGGTGTAGTACTGATACCTTTCCACGACCGGATTTTCGTCGGGATTGAACTGGGTCAGCTTCACGTGCGCATCGATGGTCAATTCATCCCAGCCATTACCAATCAGGTAGACTGAATTGATCTTGGCATCCTGAGCGGTCAAATCAACGCCACCCGCATAAAGTCCGGCGGGCGTGAACTGAGCGCCATCCTGCAACGCCAGATTATAGCCGTTGCCGGATGCGTCCATCGCTATAAATGTGCCGGGTATTTCATCGAAATGCCAGAGAGCTTCTGTGTACTGATCCGGCTCAAAGGGCGCGCCGCCGGGCTGCACTGGATATCGATCCAGGTCGGATATGCGCGCCTCATCGATAAAGCCGTTGAAGTATTCCCATTCGTTGTAATACTCGACCGTCCAATTGCAGCCGATCCTAAGACCGTCCGATCCTGTCCTGACGGCACCAAGACCCGGAGCGGCACTGGTCGCCACGGGATTATTCATATCGTCGATGAAAATCCGCAGTGGCTGACCGTTGGACCAGGTCATGGCGACGTGGTACCAGGTGTTTTCCTGAATCGATCCGGCTGGCGTGATGGCTTGAGAATAATCTCCACCCGGTTCGTTAAGATTGACGCCTGCGTAGATTTCGCCGAGAGCGGTCAGGTAAAGGTAGTAAGAACAGTCAGAAACGTTGTGGAATTCCTGCCGGGTGATGATGGGGTGACCATCGAACCATCCGGTCGCAGGACCGATCTGAGTGGGATAAATCCAGGCTTCCAGCGTGATGGCTCCCCAGCCGTTGCCAACGGTGTAGACGGAATTGACTCGGGCGTCAGGATCCGTCAGATCAACCGCTCCGCCATAGTAGCCGGATGAGGTGAAGTCCGCTCCATTTTGCAGAACCATGTTATACCCATGTCCGGAGGCGTCGAAGGCGATGGTGTTGCCCGCCGCCTCGTCGAAGTGCCACAGCCCCTGGGTATTGGCATCAGGCAGGAAGGGTTGCGAGGAGGACGTTGTTGCCAATAATAGCAACGTAAAGATGATAGCCGTTGATGTCCGCATGATTTACTCCTCTTTCGTTATATAACGTTTGCGGTCAGGAGTTTCCTCCTGACCGCCGATTCTCACTTCAGCAACACCAGTTTCTGCACACTGGAGTACTCTCCTGCCGTCAATCGGGCGAAATAAATCCCCGACGGCAGATCCGAACCGTCGAATGTCCATTCATGTGGCCCAGCGGGTAGGGGCGCAGCATGCTGCGCCCTTACAATGCGCCCATTTATGTCAAACACCTCCAGCGACACTCTTGCCGGGTGCGGCAGAGTGAAACTCAGCGTCGTGGTGGGGTTGAAGGGGTTGGGGGACGGGGGTAGAAGTTCCAGCTTTGCCGGTAACAATTGATTCACTTCCCCAATCTCCAATGATACCGTTTCATCGCTGCTCTCCCATTCGTAGAAGATCGGACCATTCCCGGCGCTGAGCTTGGTGAAAGCGAAACCACTACTGTCGATGACGACGGATGGATAATAACCAATTCTTGCTTCGTACCAGTAAATTCCCGCCGGAGCAGATGCCGGTACGGTCTGTCCACGCAGACGGTTCATGGTTCCATTGGCAGGCAATGGGACGCTGATCGGACCGGAAAGGGGTCCGTACCAGGTCTGGTCGGGCAGGCGGGTCATGATCCAGGCGTCGAAGATTTGGGAGTGAGTGGTCTGGTTGGACACCGTGACATTGAACTGGAAACTTCCTCCATTGCCGGGTATCACAATCGGTGGATTGACAGGCGTTGTGAGGAAATCGATTGCTGGGGGTTGGAATTGATAGATACCAAGGGTAGCCCCATCTACGGCGTAGATAAGTTGATTCGAGGTGATTATTCGCTTTCCGTCACCCTGAGTACTGTATTTGCCGATCAATCGAGGCATAGCGGGATTCGATACATTAAGCACCACGATTCCTGGATTACCATAACCTTCACCGACATAGGCGAAATTGTCTACGATGTGCACACTTTCAACCCAGCCGCCATCATTGAAAGTGGCGATATACCGTGGGTGGACTGGATTTGTAAGGTCATAGACCTTCAGTCCATGATCCCGACAGCTCGCATACAGGTAATTACCACTTACCTCCATTTGTAAACCGCCCCAGGGCATGATTCTACTGCTTATCGCGGGATGCGCTGGATCAGAAACGTCAATGATAGTCAAGCTGCTGTCGTACTCGTATTCCCAACTTACGTACACATAATCGCCCGAAACTGCCAGATATTGGGCAGCGACAGGATTAGCGTAGCCTACTTCAAGAGGGTTGCTGGGATTTGAAATGTCGATAATGCGCAAGCTCCATCCGCCTGTCAGGTAGGCGTAGTTACCTTGCAGGATCAGGTCCGACGCATATTCCGGGGTATCGTATATACCAATTTCCACCGGCTGCACGGGATTGGTGACGTCGAGGATACGCAAACCTGAATCTCCATCCGCAATGTAGAGATAGTTATCTCGCGCTCTTATTCGGCAGGGAAAGCCGGTAATATCATAGATCGAGACCTCGTTGGGGTGCGCCGGATCAGAGACGTCGATAATCCGCATGTTGCCATCAAATTCCAATTCATCGGAAAGGTAGGCATAGTTTCCGGATACTGCAACCTCGGTAACCTCCCAATTCGTGTACCCGCCTGCCACAAAAGGCTGAGTTGGGTCATGCGTATCAACCGAAATCAGACCGTAAGGGGTTGAGGTGGCAAACGTGTAATCTCCGATCGTAGCGACACCGCCGATAGGGTATAACACGGATGCCACTTCCACCGGATTGGCATGGTCGGAAACGTCTAGAACTCGTAATCCGCCCATAGAATTTGCCAGATAGGCATAATCGCCGAAAGTCGCAAGATCATCGTCGAAACAGTCAGTGGGTATATAGCTCACCTGATGAGCCGTATATGGATCGCTGACGTCGATGATGGATAAGGCCTGGTATTCCACCAGATAGGCGTAATTACCGGATACTGTAACGTCACGCCCGGGATCATTTGGTTGAGGATGGCATATCAGTACTGGGGCCGTCGGGTGGGAAATATCCACAATAAAAAGCCCATTACCGGCAATGTAGAGGAGATCACCTTGTAAATCAACACCCCAGGCAGCGCCGGGTATGGATAATCCGCCAACTTCGACCGGATGGGCGGGATTGGAAACATCGAGAATGATCAGATCGGCGCCATAGTAAGCGAGATAGGCATAAGGACCATTTACCACAACGTCATAAGCCATGAAATCGGAGTCATCCCAGTGACCTAACAAAGCTGGATGAACGGGGTCTGTGACGTCAATGATATAGAGTCCGTCAAAATAGTTGGCGAGATATGCATGTCCGCCGGTGACAAAAACATTATACGCTTCGCCAGGTGTGTCAAAGTAACCGACCTCGGCAGGGTTGGCGGGGTCCGTTATATCCAGAATCCTTAAACCGGCTTCGTTGGCGGCGACGTAGGCGTAGTTACCGGATACGAAGACTCGGTGTGCGATACCCTCCCAAGCATGTCCCACCTGACCGATTTTGCTGACGTTCAAGCTATCCTGCCCGAACGAATTTGTGCTTGCTGCGATCAGCAGCAGCAAGCTGGCGATGAGCTTACTCCACATGTTGCCCTCTCATTGGTTAGTTTCAAGTAAAGCCATCGAATCACTTCAGCAACACCATCTTCTGTACACTGGAGTACTCTCCTGCCGTCAATCGGGCGAAATAAATCCCCGACGGCAGATTCGAGCCATCGAAGGTAACTTGATGCGATCCGCCATCCCGCATTCCGTTCACCAGTACCGCTACCATCTTGCCGGAGATATCGTAAACCGACAGATTTACGAAGCTCGCAGCTTGCAGCTCGTAGCTCAGCATGGTCGTTGGGTTGAAGGGATTGGGGGATATCCCATTGAGTCCGGGTTTGGTTATCTGGTTGCCGAAGGTATTTGTCATTTCCCCAAAATCATCGCCCCAACTACCCCAATCGCCAACCCTGGTCCCATTGCCTGTCGACAGCTTGGTGAAGGGGAATGAACTCAGACTCCAGGGGAGACCCGGGTAATCGCCGGCTTTTCCAATGTAGGTGTAGTCACCGCTCGGAGCTGAAGCGGGTACATTCTGGGTGCGAAGCCAGCTGCGCGTTCCAACCGGGACGTTGAGGCTTACCGGACCTAAAAGTGGACTCACGAGACTGCTATCCGGGTACATGACCTCGATCCAAAGATCGGTAAATAGCCCGGAGGATCCCGAATTTGTCACGGTAAGATTGTAGCTGAAACTACCGCCGTTAGCAGGTATCACAACCGGTTGAACCGTGGGAGTCAGGCTCAAGACAATTTCAGGCGGGGGAGAGTATTGATTGAAAATGCGGACTCCTGCGTTGTTTGCAGGGAAAAATGGTCCGCTGGCGTTGTAGGAGCATTGAACTCCTTGCGTACCGGGGCCATTCTCGATCCCGATCGTATAGTCGTTGGGCCAATCTTCGATGAAGATCTGGTACATGAAATCGATATCGCCGCTCTCGTAGATGATCGCTTCGAATGTCATGGGGAGCCACTCTTTGTAGCCTAAAGCTGCCATGCTATCCCATTCGACAATGAAGCGCTGGTTGGCGGTATCGGCAAGATACCAGACAGCCCCATTGAAAATGCCAGGGTTTAAAAACCGCCAGAGCGGTGCGACCAGGTTGTTGGGTTCTTCAGTCGTTGGGATTGGGACATTATCATGCGTGGCGCTGGTGGACGTGAAGGAAGCGAACCCGTTGGAACAGATCCGGATACTATTGAAAGTATTGCCATACATACTGTAATTGAACCCGAGGTCGAAGGGTCCAACATTCTGATCCCGGGCTGTGATGCCGGTATTAATCCCCACGTCCCGCAGTTCGATCCAGTAGAAGGGATATTCGACGAAAGCAGTCGGACCGACCGGAAACAGGTCGGTTTGAACCGAATAGCTCCACCCGGTACTGGTCCCTACTTTCACTCCGTACTTGTAATATCCGCCTTCGGGTACGGTGTTGTCGTCGTAACTGGTGAGAAGTCCCGTCGGAGTGAAGGTGGCTTGCAATTGGCCAACCTGGTTATATCGTTCAATGGTATAACCGGTGATGCTGTCCTGTGAGAAATAGCCATTATGGTATCCGGTGGTGGGATTGTCCCAGGTAAGGTGAGCGACCAACAACGTATCGACTCCTGCACCGACAAGATTGGTCACATAGCTGGGAACGTCCAATCCGATCCAGGCGCCGTCAGATACGGAGGTACTGGCACCATATTGATTGTAGATGCTCACTTGATAGTGCCAGTCTGCCGGGTTGGGTACCAGGTCCGTATAGCTCATGACTTCACCGGCATGACCTGGAATTGTATCGATGACGACCCCTTCCCGTTTGATGATGATGCCGCTTATGGTAGTCAAGGTACCACCGCCAGCGTTCAGAGTTGGGTTGGTCCAGGTCAGGGTCGCCAGTAATTCCGGACCGTTGTTGCCAACGTTGAATCCAATCGGCGCTGCAGGTGACTGGGGATCCTGGTACGTGCGGATCTGCCAGACGAAGCACCAATCATAAGGACTTCCCAAAGCTAAGCCAACCAATGCCCAATAATTCGGGTTGTACTCGTGGGTGACTTCCAGTCCTCCGGCCATCTGCCCGCCACAGCCGGTAAATTGTCCGATGGCGTAAGTCCCCGGTATAAGTGTATGGGTAAGGGGATTAAATTTCCTGAGTGTGGTAGCGGGACCACCATCACAGTCAAACATCCATAGAAAAGGTCCTCCGACGCCGTAATCAAAAGCGAGTCCCTTCTGATAATAGACAGGACCGACGTCCCCCTGCCAGATTGTATTGCCTTGACGGTCGAATTCCCAGACATGGGTGTCGGAACCTAACCAGAAGCGGTCCAGAGTGGGGTTATAGGCTATTCCCTCATCGTAGATCGTATAAGGTGGCTTGGGGACGTAATGGGAAGGGACTAGTCGCCCTTCCATATCGAACGCCACCAGGTAGGGGATTTCTCTGCAGCAACCATAAAGATAGGTGCCATCCCAGGTCAGGTCCACGAAACCGCGGCCAGAACCGACGTTTGGTTGCGGAAATGACTCGAGGAGTACTCCTAACGATGACAATTTATAGATCATATTGTCTGCCGGATCTTCATAACTCGCCCCCGCGCTGGAAATCCAGAAATAGCCGCCCGCGTACGCGACACCAAGTGGGTAATCCGTGCCGCCTCCAATCGCAGTCGTTAGGTTGAAGGTATAGAGGTATGTATCCGTGTTGTCATCAGTCAGAGATGGAGACTCGATTCCGAGGTCAGCCGTACTGGGCGGAGTTGCGACACCAGTGTCACCAGCCCACATCAGATTTGTAATGAGGACCAGGATCAGTGTAAGAAAGGTCAAGGTGCGAGCCATATTCTCTCCATTTGTGAGTTGTGCGATTGATTGAGATTCAGATCATTTATTCCATTTTGGAGACTAAACCAGGGTTATCTGCTATTAGATAGCAGTTGATTATTTCATCAGCACCATTTTACCCGTCATAGTTGCATTTCCGGCAGAGAAGCGATACAGGTACACTCCCGAAGCTAATTCCGACCCATCGAATACGATGATATGCTCGCCTGCCTGTAGGGGCGCAGCATGCTGCGCCCTTACGACGCGTCCGTTGATATCAAACACCTCCAGCGACACCTTCGCCGGGTATGGCAGAGTGAAAGTCAGCGTGGTGGTTGGATTGAAGGGGTTGGGGGAGGCGCCGCTCAATTTGAATTCGCCGGGTGTAGCGGTAATTTCAGTGGAAGGGTTCTCTGAACAATTCCAATCGCCGACCATTATTCCATTCCCCGTAGCCAGTTTCACAAAGTACAAAGTATCGCTCGCCCAGACACCGTTCGGATAATTCCCCGCTTGGGTGATGTAGGTATACGTGCCTGCTGGCGCGATTCCGGGAACATTCTGATGGCGAAGCCAACCCGTCGATCCGGTATCCAGAGAAGCACTTGATGGACCTAAAACCGGACTTTTTATCACACCATTGGGATAGATAACTTTAGTCCACAGATCGGTCGACTGCAACCCGGGTCCAGAATTTTGGGCGAACAGGTAGAAATCGAAGCTGCCGCCGGAGGCAGGAATTACGACCGGTAACGTCAGAGGTGTAATCGTAATTCCCAGGGCATTGTGCGTGGCGTCAGAGCAGTCGTAGATATAGAGGCTGTTATGCTCGGTGTTGTAAACCAAATTATCATGAACCGCAATCTGTTGATAGTATCCTGCTGGAGCCATATAATACCCCACCAATTCGGGGTGGAGAGGATCGGATACATCGAAGATTCTGGGTCCTGATACCTGTGAACCTTCATTGCCGATGTATAGATAATCCCCCTCCACCGCCAATTCGGATGGGTCAATTGGGAATGCCTGTTGAGAAAGTTGAACCAGTTGCGTCGGATCTGAGATATCGAAGATACGCAGCATATGTTCATCACCGGTGACATAAAGGTAACCGTCGCCCAATGCAAGGTGGTGGATACCATACGCATAGGAATCGCCCAAAAAATACGAACTCAGGTATTGGGGATCAGTGGGATTATTGACGTCTAAAACCAGCAGGCTATCAAAGGAGGACATATTGTTCCCACTGAACGTTACAATGGCGTATAGAAAGCGTCCGTCGGTATCCAGATAACTGATTCCACCATACGGTGGTAAAGTATATAATCCGATCTGCACCGGATTGGTGGGTGAAGACATATCCAGAATTTTAAAAATCCTTTCTCCGCCGAGGTAAGCCAATCCATCCAAAATCTTAAGAATGATTGCCTGGGGATCGAAACTGCCGGTAAGGCTCGGGTGGATCGGGTTAGTGACGTCGACTACCTGGACACTTGACGTATTTGATTGCAGATAGGCATAGTTGTCCATGACCGTGACATGATCGCTGTTACCGATATCATCGAGATAACTGACCTGTATCGGATTCTGGGGGTCGGAGACGTCTTGGATTAAAAGACCATCTCCTGACGCAGCGATGTAGGTGTATCCATCCTGATAGGCGACGTCTCTCATGGTCCAGTCGGGAGAATAATTGCAAAGGAGTGCGGGATTCTGCGGGATGGATACGTCGAAGACCGCTAATCCGGAAAATTCGCAGGCGCCGTAAACGTGAGTACCTACCAGAGAAATTTCCCTCAGATTCTGATTGATACCGAGAGATCCGATTATCACCGGGTTGGACGGCTGTGAAACATCAGCAATGCGAAGGCCGTTTCCTTGGTTGCTTATATAAACCAGGTTACCGGACACCTCAATAGAGGATGATACTCCCTGATAACCCAGATGACCCAGTAAGACCGGGGCGATAGGATGACTGATGTCGATGATATCCAGCCCGGAAGCCTCTGTTATATAAACCATGCCACCCAGAACTTCAATGTCGTAGATGGTACCGGCTATATTGAGGAATCCGATTGCAGCAGGTTGGACGGGGTTGGAGACGTCAATCACGGACATTCCCCCGACTGCAGCGGCGTAGACATGGGGTCCGGACACGGTCAGACGGCCAATCCCATTGGGTGGTGAATACTGGCATAGCGTTATGGGAAGCGCGGGATTGGACACATCCAGGATGGCGAGGCGGTTACCGGTTCCTAAAATCAAATGACTCACATAAGCATAATCCCCGCCCAGGGATAGATCATTAACATAGCGGATCGTGCCAGCCTGCGAGACTTCGATTGGATTTGACGGGTTGGTTACGTTTACAATGCTCAAACCCGCACCCCAACTACCGATATAAGCGTAGTTCCCGGCGACTTCGATATCCTTGACGGTGTAGTCCTCGGTGTTAAAAATCGCAACCTCCATCGGGTCCGTAGCTTCGGAAACGTCCACAATGGCGACGCCATCCGTGGTAGTCCAACTGCCGCCGATGCCCAGAAAGGCGTAATTCCCCTGGCAGGTTATGACATCGGTAAAGATCCACTTTCGGTATTCCGTACCGACCAATTCCACGTTCCAGCCCTGGCTGAAAGCAGGTATCGCCAACAGAACCAGAGCCGCGATGACCGACATGATTTGCCTTCTCATCGTAGCCTCTCCTTAGTTGTGAGTAATTTCAGAGGTGGTCAGGAGTTTTCTCCTGACCGCCCATTCTTCACTTCAGCAACACTAACTTCTGTACCGCCGTGTACTCTCCCGCCGACAGCCGGGCGAAATAGATGCCCGAAGGTAAATCCGATCCATCGAAGGGGAGGCTCTGCTCACCGGCTGGTAGGGGCGCAGCATGCTGCGCCCTTACAATGCGCCCGTTGATATCAAACACCTCCAGCGACACCTTCGCCGGGCGCGGCAAGGTGAAGGTCAACGTGGTGGTTGGATTGAAGGGGTTGGGACTGATTTGGAGCAGGTTGAATGCTGCTGGTGCGCTAACGGCAAGTTCATTCCTGCCTGATGGGTCTCCCCAGGCAGACCAGCCCGTTAAATCACCATTACCTGTACCACCTCCCAATTTGGTGAAAAAGAAATCGCTCCTGTCCCAGATTTCACTGCTATCAACGCCGACGAAACAGCGGTATTGGTAGATTCCTGCAGGCGCTCTGGCTGGTACGATCTGGGATCTTAACCAGGTCTTTATGGAGTCGGACTCCAACCGAAACGGAGCCGGTACTAAAAGAGGACCGTGAACCGTGCCCTCCGGGAAGACGACGTCACACCAGACGTGGAACGTTGTCAGAGAATCGCTGAGATTTCGCACCGTCATCGAAAAGTCGATGGTATCGCCTTCGGCTGGAATTCTGGGATTGGGTACGGTTGGACTTATGGCAACGGATAGCCCCAAAACGTTTTCCCACCAGGCGACACCTTCATGTTCATAGGCTGTGGCAAGGACGTCCATTTTTCCGTCCCCGTCCATGTCGGCGGCATAGACGGATTGCGCATCATGGATGGAATTGGGAATCAAGTGTTCCACAAACCAATCTGAACCGTCATTCTCATGCCAGGGAATATACAATTCGTATTCGAATCCGCCGAGGACGTCTAAATCGTTATCTCCGTCAAGGTCAGCCAGACAAATGGAGCGCCCCGGACCGTTGAGCAACCCGTAGAAAATGTGCCAAGTGAACGTCTGATTGCCGTCATTTTCCCACCAGGACAGGTCATCTTCATACATTCCAGCCGCAGCAACGTCTATGTCCCCATCACCATCGATATCGCCGGCGCACACGTCCCAGGTCCCTTGAAAAGCGCTGCAGATCGTGTGGTATGTGAATTGTTGGTTTCCGAGATTTTCCCACCAGGTAAGGCCGTTATCATGGTCACCTAATACTATATCGACGTCCTGGTCGCCATCGAGGTCGCAGGCGTATACTGACATGGGAAATGGGAGAAAGCTGGCAATTGAATGCTCGGTAAACACCTGGTTCCCATCGTTTTCCCACCAGGTTAAATCATGTCCGTATTCACAGCATCCGACGACGTCCCAGTCGCCATCCTGATCAAGATCGCAGGCGATAACGTCTCGGGCGCCATCGTAAGAGGCTTGTATAGTCCGCTTGATGAAACGCTGGTTGCCGTCATTCTCCCACCAGGCAACTTCATTACCCATGAAGGCGCACCCTAAAATATCTTTATCTCCATCGAGATCGAGGTCTACCGCGCAGACTGTGTGAGGGCTTTGAGTCGTCGAATCGATCACGTGCTGTTGGAAGGAATGATCGGGTTTGTTTTCCCACCAGGCAATCAAATCCTCGTTAATCGCGGCGGCGACGACGTCATTGTCGCCGTCATTATCGACGTCTGCTGCGATGATCGAAAACCCGCCATCGAATTGGTGAGTTATCATATGTTCAATGAATCCATCTTCGGCATATGCCGTGCAGTGAAGGACGATTAACGAGATCGTCGCAATGGTTACCGCTATTCGATTCATGGCAAAGTCTCCAGTTATAATTTTAATTACTTCATCAGCACTATTTTCCCACATATCGTGGTCGTGCCGGTTCCGGTCACTGGATCGGATGCTTCCAATTTGTATAGGTAGACTCCTGACGCCAAAGTCAACCCGTCAAAGGTTACTTCTTGGCTGCCTGCATCTCGTTTCCCATTCACCAGGTCCACCACTTTCCTGCCGCTGATATCGTAAACCGAGAGCGTCACAAAGCTCGCAGCTGGCAGCTCGAAGCTTAGCGTAGTGGTCGGATTGAAGGGGTTGGGAGATATTCCGAGCAATATTGGTTTGTTTGGTGTTTCAGAAACGGGAACCTCATCCGGAAAGTCGCTAAAGCAGCCCGATTCACTGACCCAGGGTCCACCATCCGTTACAGCACTTTTTGTAATCGTGAAGAAGCTGCTATCCTGTATGACGTTGGGGTAGGTGCCGACGTAAGAGATAAAGCTCAGTGTGCCGGACGGGATAGTACCAGCGATGGTTTGGGGTTTTATCCTCGCCCAATTGGCTTGACTTGGAAAGAGGCGAGTGATCGGTCCGAAAACTGTGTAATAATTGTTGGAGACATCACGTACCTTGTTCCAAATGGCTGCAGTTTGAGACTGCAAGGTCAGGTTGTGCACGTTGATATAGTACCAGAAGGTGCCCCCGTTTGCAGGGAGGACAATTGGGGCATTTATGGGTAGGATATTGATATCCAGAGGCAGAGGATAGGTGTATTGGTAGATTCCGAAATACGTTTCGTCAGCGACGTAGGCCAGAGAATCCAAAGCTGCTACACCACAGGCGTTGCCCGGGGTATAATAATAACCGATCTCCCTGAGGGATGCAGGGTTGCTAACATCGATTAAACGCAGCCCTCCACTGAAAAAATCTGCGACATAAGCGCACATTCCGCTGACAGCAACTCCTTGAGCGTCTCCAGGAGTGTCGATGGTGCCCATTAACAAGGGCGCTTCTGGAACGGAGATATTCGCTACAGCCAAGCCACCCTGACCGCAGGCGATGTAGGCATAATTCCCCGAAAGTGCGATCGCCTGGGCTTCGCCGGGGGTACTACAATACCCCACCTCAATCGGCGCAGTTGGGTTCGATATATCCAACACCCTCATTCCACCAGTCCGTCGTGCGATATAGGCGTATTGTCCTGATATGTCGACGTCATAGGTCGAGCCTACGGGGTAAGAGAAGAGCCCCACCTGGGTCGGAGCGGAAGGACGAGAAGCATCAATGATGCGTACACCGGTATAGTAATCCGCCACGTAGACCATCGTGCCGACTGCAGCAACACCATAAGAATAACTGGTGGTGCAGGAACCGACATTGATGGGAAGGGCTGGATTGGAAACGTCGATTACCCGCATACTGGTCGTATTAACTGTGTAGACATAGTTGCCTGAAATGGCGACGTTGCGGCATTGACCCGGCATGGAAGAGCATCGACTGACAATAAACGGCAGAGCGGGATTGGATACATCAACAATTCGTAGGCCATAGTTGCCATCGGCGATATAGGCATATGGACTTGATATCACCACATTGCTCGCATACCCATTCGCACTATATGTACCCAATAGGTTCGGAGCAGACGGATCCGTGACATCGGCTATATATAGCCCATTGTCGTAATTTGCCATATAGGCGATGGAATCGCATACCGCAACGCCAAACGTCGCTCCACCGGGCCCCGGGGGACAGGAGCCCACTACAAAAGGATGCCGCGGATTGGCGACGTTGACAATCTTCATGCACGCCCAATTTGCAATATAGGCATAGGAGCCTGATACGACGACGTCTCGAGATGACCCGGTAAGAACATGACCCATCTCATGCGGGTTCAAAGGGTCGGTGACGTCTACGATCGTGAGTCCATGGGAAACTGCCGCCAGATAAGCATAATTCCCAGCGACTGCCACTCCGCGGGATTCCCCCTCTCCTTGAAATTGCCCTACCATTAGGGGAGACACCGGATTCGAAATGTCCACGATCGCCAAGCCTGAGTAATCAGCAGCAACATAGGCGTAGGAACCCAAAACCGTCACACCCAGAGCAACGTCCAGCACACTGCAGGTAGCTACTTCTACCGGCGCGGACGGATTGGAGACGTTCACGATGCGCAAGCCACCCTCATTATCCGCAATATAAACGAAGGAACCCTGAACCGCAACGTCATTGGCATCGTAGGGCATCGCCAGGTGACCTTGTTCTACAGGCGCGTAGGGGTTGGATACATCAATTACCCTCAGACCTTGGAAACCATCTGCTACGTAGGCATACGTCCCCGAAACTGCCACGCTGTAGGAATATCCCGGCGTGTCGGAATACCCAACTTCGATAGGCTGCGCGGGGTTGGATATATTCACAATCCGCAAGCCCGTCTGATGAGTCGCTACATAAGCATAATCCCCGCTGATGACAACATTATAAGCCCAAGACCAATTGGCGATTTCTCCAACCTTACGCACGAACGAGCTATCCTGAGCTATCCCTATTCCATTCAGGATGAGAATCGCCAGCAAAATTATAATGATTCGCCTTTCCATGCCTCCTCCATCTGATGAGCAGTCAATGATTAGATTGGCGTTGTTGCCCCTGATTCCATTGGATTTATTTTAGCAAAACTAGTTTCTGTACCGCCGTAGTCGGGGGCGTCCCTGGCCCCGACATAGTCAACCGGGCGAAATAAATCCCCGATGGCAGATCCGAGCCATCGAAGGTGATGGTGTGGGTTCCGGCATCATACCAGGTTTGTAGGGGCGCACTGCGTGCGCCCTGAAAACCACCACCGCCTCCCGACGGGCGCATGCCATGCGCCCCTACCTCACACCCGCTAACATCAAACACCTCCAACCGCACCTGTGTCGCCTGCTGCAGAGTGAATCGGAAGGTGGTCGTCGGATTGAAGGGGTTGGGAAAAACACTGATCATCTTGAAATCAGACGGCTCAGTGTTTGCAGCAATCTCGTCCAGGAAGTCGCCATAGCAATTGGATTCACTGACCCAGGCTCCACCATCGATCACCGCGCTCTTGGAGAAGGTAAAGATGCTGCTATCCTGTATGATGTTGGGGTAGGTTCCGACGTACGAGATAAAACTCAAATTGCCGGATGGGATTGAACCGGCGATGGTTTGGGGCTTGACTCTCGCCCAATTGGCTTCACCGGGAAAGATGCGGGTAGCTGGTCCGAATACGGGGTAGTAATTGTTGGCGGAATCGCGGACCTTATTCCAGATGGATCCTGTTTGAGTCTGAATCGTCAGGTTGTGCACGTTAATAAAGTACCAGAACGTTCCTCCGTTTGCAGGGATAACAATTGGGGCGTTGATCGGCAGGATGTTGACGTCAAGAGGTAAGGGGTTCGTGTATTGGTAAATCGTGAAATTGGTCTCATCTGCTAAATACGCCAGGGAGTCCCAGACCGCGACGCCTTGAGCGAAACCCGTTGAGTTATAATATCCGATATCCCTCGGATAGGAGGGATTGGTGACGTCGAAAACGCGCAATCCGCCGACCCAATCGTCGGCGATGTAAGCCATGGTTCCCCAGACCGCCACGCCTTGCGCATTTCCCGGCGTATCGCAGGTTCCCATGATCGATGGAGAAGCCGGGTCAGAGATATTGGCGATTGCCAGGCCATCGTTTTGACAGGCAATGTAGGCGTAATTCCCCTGCAATGCGATTGATTGTGCTTCCCCGGGGGTAGCGCAATGCCCAACCTCAATCGGCGCCGTTGGGTTGCCTATGTCCAGTACCCGCATGCCGCCGTTGCGCTGGGCAATATAGGCGTAATTCCCAGATATGTCGACGTCATATGTGGTGCCCATCGGATAAGGGTAGGACCCGATCTGCACCGGACTATTCGGGTGAGAATTGTCGACCACGCGGAGTCCGGTATAATAATCCGCGATATAGGCGGTGGTTCCAACCGAGGTTATTCCCCAGCCATAGCTGACGGTCATCGAACCGAGAACAACAGGCGACGCCGGATTGGAAATATCCACCACTTTCATGTTCTGGCTGGATATGGTATAGGCGTAGTTCCCCGATAACGTAACATTTCTGCATTGTCCCATTCCTGAAGTACGCCCCACCGTCACCGGCAGCGTTGGATTGGATATGTCCACAATGCGCAAGCCGTACATGCCGTCGGCAACATAGGCGTAAGGGTTGGAAATGACGACACCGCTGGCATAACCCGTCTCAGTATAGTTCCCCAGGATGTTCGGCATTGTTGGATCGGTGACGTCAAGTATATAAAGACCACTCGCGGAACACGCCAGATAGGCGAGGGAATCGCGGACAAACACACCTCTGGTATAGACTGTTGGGGACATCACCGCGACCTGTCTGGGTCGTTCTGGATTGGAAACGTCCACAATCTTAAGTCCCAAACCCCAATTCGCGGTATAGGCGTAATTTCCGCTGACGAAAACGTCGCCCGTCGAGCCGGTCAGGATATGTCCGGCTTCCGTCGGTACGGAGGGATCCGTGACGTCGACAATGGTAAGCCCATAGGATATGGCGGCGACGTACGCGTAGTTACCTGAAATCGCGATACCCCTCGAATCACCCGGAGTCTCAAGACTCCCGAGAAGCAAGGGCGCGACTGGATTGGTAATGTCCACGATTGCCATGCCGCTGTAGTATAATGCCACATAGGCATAATTACCCGAGATCGCCACACCCAGGCATGAATTGGGTAAGGAGCAATTAGATACTTCTATCGGTAAAGCCGGATTCGAGACGTTTACGATGCGTAAACCCCCACTTGTGGCGACGTAGACATAGGATCCCGATACCGCGATGTCATTGGGTTCATTGGGCATGGCTAAATGTCCAACGTCATCAGGCGAAAAGGGGTCGGAAATGTCAATGATCCACAAGCCTTGCGTATCGATGACCAGATAAGCATAATCGCCGGCGACGGCGACGCTCAGGGAGTACCCATTGATCGGATCCCAATATCCGACCTCAAACGGTTCCGCCGGATTGGTGACGTCCACCACCCGCAAACCGGTGCCCTCAGATGCCACATAGGCGTAATTGCCACTGATTACAACGTTTTCAGCGGCACTCCAATAGGCGATCTCTCCGACCTTGCGCACAAATGAGCTATCCTGTGCAAGCCCTGTTCCGTGCAGGATGAGAATCGCCAGCAAACTTATAATGATTCGCCTTTCCACGGTAACCTCCATTTGTTGAGCAGTCAATGATTAGATCGGCGTTGTTGCCTGACTCCATTGGATTTATTTTAGCAGAATTAGCTTCTGTACGTCGGTGTAGTCTCCAGCTCTCAGCCGGGCGAAATAGAGGCCCGACGGTAAATCCGATCCGTCGAAGGTGATGGTGTGGGTTCCGGCATCATACCAGGTTTGTAGGGGCGCACGGCGTGCGCCCTCAGAACCACCGCCGCCAACCATCGGGCGCATGCCATGCGCCCTTACAACACGTCCGTTAACATCAAACACCTCCAGCGACACCTTCGCCGTGCGAGGCAAGGTAAATGTCAGCGTCGTAGTGGGATTGAAGGGGTTGGGGGAAATAGAAAGGCCGGAAGTGGTAGGTTGAAGACTCATGTTTTCCTGTTCGTCGCCTGCTACCATCGGCCAACTTCCGGCTACCGGATAGTGATACCCCATATCCACGATACCTTCATCCTGAATTAAATCCGTGCGGGTGGAACCGAATACCATCGCCGAGGCGGGATTTCCGGCATCTATACAGGGGGAATTGACGGATTGACCTGCCGCGATTTGCGAAAGGTAGAAATGGCTTCCCGGGCCGGCGACGAAGAGAGGGTCTGAGTCTATATTGCCAACGCCTGCGTAACCGCCCTGGACGTTGCTGTATGTGACTTGGCCGCCAGTGATCTGGGGTCCCCAGTTGTTGCGGACGATGCAGTTGGTAATCTGTGTGGCAGGATTAGATACGAAAACGGCGCTGGGGCGAATACCAGAACCTTGGGGGTGCTGTCTACGGTTGTACATGATTGTGCAATTTTCGATAGCGGCCAGGACACTACCCTCGCAAGCAATACCCGCGGCTACCGTATTTTCGTTGGTCATATTATTGATAATCATACAATTGCGAATTATTGGATTTCCTACATAGAGGAACCATAAACCGCCTCCGATGCCGCCAGACCCTGTGGCATGTCCATAATTACCGTCGAAGATGCAGTTGCCGATCTCAGGGCTGGAATACCTGCCGCACAGGCCTGCGCCCCAATCATAACAGGAGTTCTGGATGAAGACGCAATCGCTGATTCGGGCGTTGGAATACTGCAAATTGATACCACCGCCGGAGAAACCATTCCAATTCTGATAAAACGTACTGTGATTGACCGTGGGACTGACGTGATTGCAGTCCAGGCCGCTGCTATGGCTGAATCCGATATAGCAGTAGGAAAATGCCGTTGCATCCGACGATCCTTGATTAAGGTCAATGCCCCACCAATAGTCAAATCCCAGCCTTGGTAGAAACTGGATGCTGTCCGATTCCGTACCCAGCGCGGTCAGGCAGGCGTCCACCTCGACGTCAAAAGCATAGTGCCCGTTAAAATAGAACCTCGCTCCCGGCTGGATGGTCAAGGCGCCGCCCGGAGGCACGGAAATATTGCCGGTCACGAGGTAGGTCGTGTCCACCAGCACGCCGGTCTGCGGGCCGGAAATGTGGATTTGAGCGATACTCAGGTTCGCGGCTAACAGCAGCATCAGGATGTAGGATGGCTTTGTCATGTTGTACTCCATTATTTGAGCAGCACCAGCTTTTGCACCGCCGAGTACTCTCCCGCCGTCAGTCGGGTGAAATAAATCCCTGATGGCAAATTCGAGCCATCGAATGTGGCCTGATACGATCCGCTTTCCCGCCTCCCGCTCACCAGTTCCGACACCTTCCTCCCGGAAAGATCGTAAATCGACAGGTTCACGAGGCTCGCAACTCGTAGCTCGAAGCTCAGGATAGTCGTGGGATTGAAGGGGTTGGGACGACAAGGATATAGACTGAAACATGAAGGTTGAATGTCTCCGGCAGAAGCTGTCTCGGTGTTGAAATCCTCACCCGTATTGAACCAACCCCCAGACTCC
>JAPKYS010000020.1 GCA_026394195.1 bacterium
GGGTCGGTTTAAATGAAGCCATTATCATTCCTAAGTTATTGTTACTCAGGAACTAATATACAAAATATTCGTTCAGAAAGCAATACTTTTTTGCAAATAATAAGGTGTAAAAATCAACAGTCTCTACTTGAGTAGTACCATTTTGCCGCTTAATTGAGTTGAATTCGTTTCCGATCCCGATAGGATTAGGTGATAGATATACACCCCCGCCGCCAACCCTGACCCATCGAAGGTGATTTCGTGCGAACCAGCCTGTAGGGGCGCAGCGTGCTGCGCCCAAACGCACCGCCCGTTAATATCATACACCTGCAGCCGCACCTGCGCCGCTTGTGGCAGATCGAAGCGGATGGTGGTGCTGGGGTTGAAGGGGTTTGGCATTACCGCTATAGTCGGGTTCGCCCCTGATCCCGACGGGCGCATGCCATGCGCCCCTAAATCGCTATCGGATTCCTCACACCAATTATCCCACCCTAACAGAAAGGTCGTCTGATTTCGGTCACGCCGGAATGACGACCCGTTTTTTTCTTCTCCAACGACTAACGACCAACGACCAACGACCTTCTCAAACGTGAAGCTGCTGCGATCCCAGATGCTGTCCGGGTAGACGCCGACTCTGGCTTCGTAGAGGTAGAATCCTGCCGGTGCATTCTGAGGCACTCTCTGATGGTAATGACGAGATAAAATTGCGCCGGGGGAAAGCGTGCGGTTGATAGGTCCAACGATGGGACTATACCAACTGCTGTCAGGAAGCTGCACCGAGAACCAGAGGTCGCAGGGCAGCGGGCTGCCGCTCTGGTTCGAGACGGTCAAATCGAACGTGAAATTGCCTCCAGCTGGAGGAATCTGAATGGGGGGATTGGTCGGAATCAGCGAGATAACGACCGGTAACGTACTCCGGTCGAAATAGAGCGCGCCCATGTCCGCCCGGGTGTTGTCAGGGTCAAGGGGACTTACGGGATCGCCCGCGTCGATGCAGGGCGAACCTTCGGCCAGATTGAAGTCATCGATGGTGGTGTCAGCGAATTGCGGATCAGCGGTGATGTTTCCCGGTCCAGGGAGAGCCACCGGGCAGCAGGTGTACATGTTCTCGGACGATCCGCTGATCTGCGGCGATGAGTGCGCCTGATTGAAATAGATGATGTTGTTGGTTCCCCGATAGGAATCGCCGATGTCGACGTGGATGCCGCCTCCAACGCTGTAAGCGCTGTCTGTGCAGGTGTTATATACGATGGTGTTGTTGGTGAACGTGGGCGTGCAGTCATAGATGAAAATACCCGCTCCACGGCGCACCGCGGTGTTCCGGTAGATCAGGTTGTGGTGCACGTAAGCGTCAGAATTTTCGCAACGGATCCCGTTGCCTCCGCAGCTGCCTCACGTGGCTGCGGACGTGGCGACATTGTAGGCGATCACGCAGTTGTATACCTCGGCGTTCGGATTGTTGTACATGCAGATGCCGCCGACCAGATCGGCGATATTGTGCGTGATGATGCAATCAGAAATCACGATCTGGGAATTGATGGTGTATATTCCGGCTCCGGTGGAAACAGCATAGCAGTTGCTGATTTCGCAGTCGGACACCGACGCCTGCGAATCGATGACGTAAATGCCCGCTCCGAATTCGGCGTGGCAGTCGGTGATCCGGCTGTGGTGGATGGTCAAGCCGGACCCCCAGCAGAGGATGGCTCCGCCGAAGATATTGGGGAAATCACGGTTGTTGGCGCCGTCAATACGGCAGTACGATAGCTGGTTATCGGTCGAAGATCCGGGGAGCAACTGGATGCCGCCGTGCCGGAAGGTGCTGTCGGGTTGCTGTCTCATGAAGAAGATGGAATCCGCTTCAGTTCCATTGGCGATCAACTGACCGTTGACGAAGAGGAAGTAATGCCCGGTGTAAAGCAGGCTGGTTCCCGGCTGGATCGTGAGCGTCAGTCCGGCGGGGACATAGCAGTCGCCCACCACCGTGTAGCTGCCCGGACCCAGCGACCCGGAAAGATCGCCGGAAAGCGGCGGCTGAGCCAGGGCGATGCCCGCCAGCAGCAGGATGAACAAGGTCGTAAGGTAGCGCACTCTCATATCTCCGTTCTGGTTGATTATTTCAGAAGCACCATCTTCCCTGAGACCATAGTCGGGGTCGCCGTCAACCGGTACAGATACACCCCCGACGGTAGATCTGACCCGTCGAAGACAATTTCGTGAGAACCTGCGGGATACCACACCTCTTGTAGGGGCGCAAGGCTTGCGCCCGCAGAACCATTCACAGCAGACGATTGATCGAAATAGAAAGCTCCCATATCCGCTCGAGTACTGTCCGGATCAAGACGGCTGGATGGATCTCCTGAGTCAATACAGGGGGAATCCTGCAGGAGGTGAAAATCGAAATTCGCCTGATCCATGAAACGGGGATTATCGAGAATATTTCCAATTCCTGCCATTCCACCGGCGACACAACTGTAATCAAATGTCACGTTACCATAACACTCTGAATCAGCGAGAGCTTCGTTAAAATAAAGTATATTATTGCCTCCGTAAACGTGAGCTCCATCGAAGACATATATCCCCCCACCCCGAGCCGTCGAAGTCGTCCCGATCGAATGGTTCAGCGAAATAGTATTATTACTACATTCGATCTCTGAGCCAAGCACAACGATTCCCGCTCCGCGAAAGGCGGTGTTATTGTACAGAACGTTTTGATAGATTTGAGCAGCAGAATTGTAGCAGCGGATCCCGCCGCCCCCACACTCGCCTCACGTCCCGTTATCCGTATTGTTTGCAATGACGTTATTCGCAATAATGGATGGATTCGCATTCCACAAGGCGATTCCGCCGCCGCCATTCCAACTGGTACAGCCGGTTATCGTGCAACTATCCACGGTAACAGAGGCTCCAAAACCAGCAAAAATACCGCCTCCCACTCCGCCTTCACAAAATTCAATCAAGCAATCTTGAACCGTCACATTAGAATTTCCAATGCAGCCAATCCCACCGCCGCCATCTCCATAAGCAACACACAGCCAAATATGACTGTGATCGATGATTAGGCTGGAACCCTGGCAGAAAATTGCGCCCCCGCAATAATCCGCGGGCAGCGTGTCCCCCACGGCGCGGCCATAACTCAGATTACAATAGCGAATCTGGCTGGTATCGATAGTATTGATAAACCGGAGTCCATGCCAGCCAATAATTGTGTCAATCGCTGAAAACGAGATGGAGTCTTCGACGGTTCCAACGGCAATTAGTTGTCCTTTGACGATGAACTTGTAATAATCCATAAATATGACAGCTACGCCGGGATCGATGATCAATCTCTGCCCTGTTGGGACAGTAATTTCACCTTCAATGAGGTAAGGAGACCCAGGCAACGTCCAAGTACCTGATACGGGACCTGCTGGGATAAATGTCTCAGCCTTGATCGTCTGGACTCCAAGGCAGAGCAGTATTGCGATGAGGATTACTTTTATTAGCATGGAAGGCTCGCAAGCCAGCAGGGCGTTTAATTAAACGCCCCTACAAACAACCATCGTTTATTTCAACAGAACCATTTTACCCAAGGTCGTCAGTTCCCCCGCCGTCAACCGGTAAATATATACCCCCGACGGCAACCCCGATCCATCGAAGGGGATTTCGTGAGAACCGGGCTGTTGTAGGGGTTCAACATGTTGAACCCCTACGACGCGACCCTGTATGTCAAACACCTCCAACCGCACCTGCGCCGATTGCAGCAGGTCGAAGCAAATGGTGGTGGTGGGGTTGAAGGGGTTGGGGAAGGGTGGATGAACGGTAAAGTAAAAAGGTTGAGGTAAAATTTCGGGCTTTACCGGCACGTTGCCCGCAGCATCGGTTTTGATTAGAAGGACGTCATCATCGACTCCGGTTTCTCCGGTCCATCCTGCTGATATATATCCGTCATCCTGCGTCAATTGGACGGATAAAATGCCATTTAAAGAGCTCTGGCTGTAGGTTTTAGTCCAAACAGTGTCGAAATTTGAATCAACCTTCATCAGCAGAGCACCTTCTTCACTATCTGGTGCATAATCCCAAACACCCCCTCCTATAACGTATCCCCCATCAAGTGTGGGTTTAATATCGCTGAAACCCGACTCTTGGTTCAAGTAGCCGGTGCTCTGGTACACCAGCAGTCCGGAAGTATTTATTTTTAAGAGTCTGCCAAAATGATGATAGGTTAGGTCCGTCATCATCGACCCGACAAGGACGTACTGACCATCCGATGATGGTATGATCTTACCACCGATTACAGCATCACAATAATACTCGGGCATGCAGGTCCAGATCGTATCTCCCATCAGATCGGTTTTGCAGATCAGGAAGTCGCGGTACATGCTGCCATGCCGTAGAGCTCTGCCGCCAATGACGTAACCATTCTCCGTTTCAAGTCCGCTCAATCCCATAGACTCTACGTACCAATCAAACCGTTTCGTCCAGACTGTGTCTCCGTTCAGATCCGTCTTGATCAACAGCAAATCCCAGAAATTGTCAGGATTTGTTTTCGCTATGGCTCCGATGATCAGATACCCCGGTTCAAGGGTCGTTGGTATACTGCTATAAGCAAGACTGAAGTTGTTGAGGTAATAGAATTTCACCCATTCTGAGTCACCAAGGGCATTTATTTTCATCAGCAAAGCATCAGACGCATTTCCGGGACCAAAAATATGCCCCGTTAAAAGGCCTCCTCCATCCGGAGTGTGGGTTATAGTTTCAATCGTTTGATTCGGTGCGCTATAGATCCGGGACCAGTCGAGAACACCCTCTCCGTCCAATTTACCGATGACCGCATTCGAAGCTCCGGAAGTCGACCAGGTGTTACCAGCAAAAATAAAACCATCATCCAAGCAGGGGATCACCCCAACGGCATTATCATTGGCGCCGAAATCATAGGTTCTCATCCACGTCGTGAGCGGCTGAGCGCCGGAAGTCATCGTAAAACCAAGCAGCATCACAACTGCGACGATTGTCGATAAGTATGCCTTTTTCATCGAAAACCTCCACGAATATGTAGTTTGTATTACAAAGTCAGCAGGGCGTTTATTTAAACGCCCCTGCAAGCAGTCGCCTTTTATTTCAGCAGTACCATTTTCCCTGAGATCATAGTCTGACTCGTCCCTGACCCCGACGGGGTAGCCGTCAACCGGTACAGGTACACCCCCGACGGCAGATCTGACCCGGAGAAGACAATTTCGTGAGAACCTGCGGGATACCACACCTCTTGTAGGGGCGCAAGGCTTGCGCCCGCAGAACCGCCGCCGCCGGAAGGGCGTATGCCATGCGCCCCTACAGCGCGTCCGTTCACATCAAACACCTCCAACCTCACCTGCGCGGCTTGCGGCAGTTCGAAGCGAATGGTGGTGCTGGGATTGAAGGGGTTGGGAAACGCACCCAGAAGGGCGAATTGTGCGGGGGATGGAGTTGGTTCACCCCAGGGTTCTACCGGTGTTCCTCCCGCATCCGTCTTGATCAGGTAGACGTCATAAGATCCTTCACCGTAGGAGTTCGTTCGACCGGCGATGGCATAGCCCCCGTCAGCGGTCTGTAGAACGCTGTTACCCCAATCACTACCGCTTCCGCCGAATGTGCGCTGCCAGATTTGATTACCCTCAGCGTCCGTCTTGATTAGGTATACATCAAGATTACCTGCACCGTATGACCCGGTCCATCCTGCGATGACATAACCGCCATCCGTGATTTGCTGAATGCTGGAGCCAACGTCCCAGCCGATATCACCAAAAGTGCGAGTCCAAACCGAATCGCCATCTGCGTTCGTTTTGATCAGGTAGACATCAGAATAAGCTGAACCATAAGGATCCATAAATCCGACGATGATATACCCACCGTCAGAGGTCTGTAGAACGCTTTGACCATAATCACCACCGCTTCCGCCGAAGGTGCGCTGCCAGATCTGATATCCCTCGGAGTCCGTTTTGACCAGGTATAGATCAGCCCCGATACCATAGGATTGCGTATATCCTGTGATGACATACCCTCCATCCAAGGTCTGCTGAACGCATTGTCCAATATCATTATTGCTCCCACCAAAGGTGCGAGTCCAAACCAAATCGCCATCTGCGTTCGTCTTGATCAGGTAGACATCACTACCACCTGCACCAAAAGACCACGTACTCCCGGCGATTATATACCCACCATCCGAGGTATGCTGCACGCTCGAACCAAAATCAGCGTCACTTCCTCCGAAAGTGCGATGCCAAGTCTCATTGCCATTAGCGTCTGTCTTAATCAGGTAGACGTCATAATCACCTGAGCCATAGGACTTTGTACTCCCAGTGATGATGTAACCGCCGTCTGCAGTCTGCTGCACACTCTCAGCATCTTCATCATTGCTCCCGCCAAAAGTGCGCTGCCATATCTGATTGCCATTGGAGTCCGTCTTGATCAGGTAGACGTCACTATTGCCTGAACCATAGGATTCGGTATAACCGAGAATGATGTATCCGCCATCCAGAGTCTGCTGTACACTAAGACCTACATCCCAATCATTCCCCCCAAAGGTACGGGTCCAGAGCGTATCCGGCGGCTGGGCGGCGGCGTTAAGTGTTAACGCCAAAAAGGCGAAAAGGGTGATGAGCGATTTCATTTTGACCTCCATGAAGGAAGTAGTTAATTTTACAAAACCAGCAGGACGTTTAGTTAAACGCCCCTGCATGACATTGTTTTTTCTGTGATTAAATTTCTTCTTTGCGTTCTTTGCGTCTCTGCGAGAAATTTTTATTTCTTCCCAAATTCCTTGATGATCGCTTCGATCTGCTCTTCGGTAATGCCGGACGAGCCGTATTTAATCTCCGCTCCCGGCAGAGGAGCGGCGGTTGCGGGAGCGTCAGCGCGGGTTTCCGGTTCGGGTTTGGTTTCGGCAGCGGGGCGGTAATGGTATTGTTCGTCGTAGCGCCAACGCTTCCCTTTGTCAGACAGGAATGTCTGACCTACCCCTTCAGCCTCATGCAGCGGGTTGAGTTCGTAGGCCAGCCGCTTGAGGTTGATCAGGTGCAGCGGAGTGACGTTGTCGGAGGTGCTGGAACCTCCCCAGGTGCCGCAGCCCAATGTCAGCGCCGGTTCCAGGCCGGTGGTAAAGCCGATGGCTCCGTGCGTGGCGGGCGTATTCACCAGCACCCGGAAGACCGGCTTTTTCAGGGCAAATTCGCGGATGATGGCTTCGTCCCGGCTGTGGATGACCAGCGAATGTCCGATGCCGCCGAAGTTCAAGATTTCCAGGCAGCGTTCGCAGCCCTGTTCCCAACCGTCGGCTTCGTAGAAGCAGATCACCGGCGACAGCTTTTCGATGGACAGCGGGTACTTCTTCCCCACGCCTCCCAGGGGCACCACCAGCATCGAAGTCTCCTTGGCCACGGCAAATCCCGCCATTTCGGCGATGCGCCAGGCAGGCTGCCCCACCACCGCGGAATTCAGACTGCCGCCGGGTTTGATCATCAGCTTTTCCAGCATACCGATCTCGTCCGTCGTACAGAAATAGGCCATGTTGCGTTTCAGTTCGGCGATCACCTCGTCTTTGACCGGCCGGTCAGCGATGATGGACTGTTCCGACGCGCAGACGGTGCCGTAGTCGAAGGTTTTTGAGACCGTGATATCCTTGACCGCCTTGCGCACGTCGGCAGAGCGTTCGATGAAGGCCGGGACGTTGCCCGGACCGACTCCGAAAGCGGGTTTGCCCGAAGAATAGGCTGCTCGCACCAGAGCCGTCCCACCTGTCGCCAGGATCACTTTGGTGATCGGGTGCTTCATCAACTCCTGCGTACCCGACATTTCCGGGATGGACATGCACAGGATCGATCCTTTGGGAGCGCCCGCTCGTTCGGCGGCAGCGGCGACGACGTTGCAGGCTTCGATGGTGCAGCGTACCGCCGCGGGGTGCGGCGAAAAGACGATGGCGTTGCGCCCCTTGATGGCGATGATGGCTTTGTACATTGCCGTCGAGGTGGGGTTGGTCGAAGGGATGATGGCCGCAACTACGCCCATCGGTTCGGCGATTTTGTGCACCTTGGTTCCCGGGTCATCGCTGATGAAACCGACGGTCTTCAGCGGAGCGACATACTTCAGCAGCTCGCGGGTGGCGAAGCGGTTCTTGATGACCTTGTCTTCGTACCTGCCGAAGCCGGTCTCTTCGACTGCCATCTTGGCCAATCGTTCCGCCGACTGGTAGCCCGCTTCCGCCATGGCGGCGGTGATGCGGTCGACGTCCTTCTGGGATAGCGCTTTTAACGCCGGTAAGGCGGCTTCGGCGCGGGCTAACAGATCCCGCACTTCCTGCACGGATGATAGGTCTCGGTCCATAGGAGAGTTCAAAGTTAAAAGTTAAAAAGTTGAAAGTTATTTGCCCTTCGGGCAAGCCGGCGTATCAGCCCAGTAAGTGACAGGTCATTCCGACTTGTTCGGAATCAGACCTGTCACAATCTAAGATAGGGTAAAAAACCTCAAAAGTCAAGAGAGAAATGGGGTGGAAATGGGAAATATTCATCCCCTTCAACCCTGCCACCACTATCCGCTACGATCTACCGGTGGCGAGTCTGGTAAGGCTCACTGTCTTCGACATTTCAGGCAGGAAGGTGGCGCAGCTGGTCAATGGAATGCGGGAAGCAGGGAGGCATGAAGTCACCTTCGATGGGTCGGGTCTGGCGTCGGGGGTGTATCTGTACAAGCTGGAAGCGGGAGATTTTACGGCGATCCAGAAGATGGTGCTGATGAAATAGTCACGAGTTTCGAGTCACGAGTCACGAGACGTAGGGGCGTTTAATTAAACGCCCTGTCAAGGAACGTAACCGTAGGGGCGCAGCATGCTGCGCCCCTACTACTTTTTACTGACGGCTGAGTGCTACTTGAACTCCTTGAACCGCTTCGCCATCTTGTCGCGGAAGAATTCGATGGGCGGTCCCTGCCAATCTTTGAAATCCCGCCCCATGCCGAAGAAGCGTTTATTACTCAGACTGTCGCGCACGGCAGCAGTCGGATGGAAATAGGTGGCGCCCTCGGACATCAGCGAATCGGGTCGGGCATTGCCTCCGCCGGGGAAATCCACCAGGGAATACTGATCCTCTCCCTGCAGATCGGCGAAGAGGCAGATCTGATCGGAAAACAAGAGCTGAAATGCTCCGATAATCGGTGGGTTGTACTGTTCGAAGTTATTCCAACCCCAATGTCCCGTCGGTTTGGAGGTGACGTAGCGATCTTTACCATCCGTATCGATGAAGAAGACTTGCGACATATTGATGGCGAAACCCAAGCCTTCGCCGTTGAGCTTATAGACGTCGTCGCCCCCTCGATTCAGGCAGAGGGCGATGGTGTAATCGTGCCCGAATCCCAGCCCTTGCGACTGCTCCTTCCAGATGGTGCAGGTATCATTGCCGCCTTCATCGAACATGGCTCCGATGCAAAAATGGGCGCCTGCTCCCATGCTCCAGCCGGTGGCAGTATAGGAATCGTCGCCCCCGCCATCCCACACAAAGCCCATGCCGTACCAATATCCGCAGCCCAGGGACCACTGAGCGGATTCGTAGACGTCATCTCCAGCCAGATCGATCAGCGTCCCCATACCGCCCGCCCATGAGTGTCCGTCGGTAATGTCCCCTCGCCTGCCAATCCCGCACCCCTGAGCGTAGGAGTAGTTGAATTTCCCCTCTTTCGAGTGATAATCCGGTCTGAAGGCTTTTTCCGCTTCGGGTTCGGCGTAGTAATGGTCGTTGCCGGTGCGGTTGACCAGCGTTCCCACACCGCCAACCCCGCCGTACCCCTGCCCGTCACCCCAGATGGAGTATTTGTCGTCACCGGAATTGTCAATCGCCACTCCGACACCGAAGTAGGCTCCTCCCTGACCATCGGTCCACAGTTCATACTCGTCATCCCCCGCCAGATCAGCCAGAACCCCCATGCCCAGCATGGCGGCTCCCTGCCCCAACCGTTTGGACTTATAGTGGTCATTCCCTGAAACGTCCAGCAGAACTCCCGCGCCGAAGATCCCGGCTCCTTGCGAAGGCAGATATTCATCATCGTTAATGTATTGGTCGTCCCCTTCCAGGTCGATGGCGAGTGAAATGGGGATTTGCAGCGATGGCGTCGATCCGACCGCGCCTTTATAAGTGTCGTTTCCGCCTATATCGACCAGCAGGAGCAGATCGCTGTATTCGTGCACGTCATCCTTGCTGCCCGAAAGGACAATCCGCCCTATGGGGGTTTCCACGTTCAGGTTTTGTTTTTTCCAGTCGATGCCTTTGACGGATTTCAAAGCGATCAGTGTATCCGCTAATTGTTCAGCAGTTTCCAGCATTTTGTTCCCGGCGTAGTAGATCGAATTCATGTCGAGGTTACGGGCGCAATCTTCGATCTGCGGGAAGTACTCCAGGCCATCAAACTGAGTTTCACCCAAGTGGCGAATGCGCCAGCATTCCGAGGCTTGTTGGTAATCCACGTTGCGCATGGCAATCTGTTGAAATTGATATGCTTGTAAGAGGTGCAACACCGTGCGCGCCACCACGTTCTGCACCAGAGGGTGTATCGATTCGATGGCAGCGCGTAAATCCTTTTCGATCAGGGGAAAGTCGGAGGCTTTTGCCATGGCGTTATACCGGTAGACTCTGCCGGTTTGTTCGTAAATTGTCCGGATGGCGTACAGCAAGGGCTCCTGGTCGGGCGCTTCCGCCCAGAGTGATGCGCTGTAGTCCCGCATCTGGCCGGTTGCCTGTCTGACGCCGCAGTAGTAGGAGACCTTCAACAGCGCATTGCTGTTGGCTGAAAGATAATCCGGATGCAGATAATCGTCCGCAGAGAGCGCCATGATGCGGACAAAATCGTAGAGGCGCTGCGGTTCGGAGAAAAGGTCGTCGAAAGCCAGGTTCTTGAAAGGGATATCCTGTGGATCGGGATAGCGAGTCCAATAGCCTTTGGGACGGAATCCCAGGTTGGTTTCGTCAAGGTTCATGGTATTGAGCATGGTCAAGAAGGCGTCCCGACCAGCAGTTTGAGCCAGGACCGTGCCACAGACGATTAGGCAACAAATCAAGGACGTTATTTTTCGCATCGAGTGATCTCCTGTTTTAAACTTTTTCTATCAAGCCTAATCTAATTAAAAAATAGGCGGATGTCAAGATTTCGGTGGACAGGTTTTTCAGGAGTCAAGACAATCCAAGATCGAAATTTCGCTTGCATTTGGGTTAAGATTTGCTTAATATTGCCTCAGTAATCCGTGATGATCGATCCGGCCCTTGACTGATCTAAAACCATCCCTAAAAACGGTACATCTCGATGAGTAAACTTTTTCCCAAAGATCGCTGGTTCTTCGAGCAGTTCAACAATGCTGCTCAGGGCACCCACGAGGCTGCCAAAGTTTTTGTGGAATTGCTGTCTTCGCAGCTTGAATCAACGCTTAATCCCTACGTTCAGAAAATCAAGGAACTGGAGCACCAGGGGGATAGACTGACGCACAGCGTCGTGGATCGCCTGAATAAAAGCTTCCTGACGCCCTTTGACCGTGAAGACATTTATTCTTTGATCGGGCGGTTGGATGACGTGCTGGATATGCTGGATGGCGCATCGTCGCGCATCATACTATACCGGGTGGGACCGCCTCAGCCTAAAATGCTCGAGCAGGTGAAGGTGCTGGAAAGGGCTACCGCCGCCTTGGTGGAGATTATCTCAATTATGCAGCCTCGCATGAACTATAGTGAATTGCTGCCCTACTTCGAGAAATTGCACCAATTGGAAAACGACGGCGATCAACTTCAACGCGAAGTGCTCTCCGAATTATTTGAAGCAGGAAAGGACCCCATCTACGTCATCAAGATGAAGGAAATCCACGAATTTATCGAGCAAGCTATTGATAAATGCGAAGACGTCGCCAACGTGGTCGAAGGGATCTGCGTGAAAAATGCTTGATCTCCCAGCGATAACTCTGGTCATCATCTTCCTGGCTCTCATTTTCGACTTTTCGAATGGCTTTCACGATACAGCGAATGCTATTGCGACCGTCATATCAACTCGTGTCCTGTCTCCGATCGTTGCCTTGGGCATGGCGACCGTCCTGAATTTCTTCGGCGCCTTTATGAACACCCATGTAGCACGTACGATTGGAACGGACATCGTCAGCACGACAGCCGTTACCAATACGGTGTTGGTGGTGGCATTATCCGTCGCGTCCGTATGGAATATCATCTTAACCCTGCGGGGCATGCCGGCCAGCTCTTCACATGCACTGATCGGTGCATTAATCGGGGCTGTCATGGGAGCGCCCGGACACTTCGTGCTTCATGCCTCCGGTATAATAAAAATACTCCTTTCACTCTTGCTATCGCCGGTAATGGCTTTGGTCGTCAGTATCATTTTGATGAAGATCATTTATTTCCTATTTAAAAAGCAAACCGCCACCCACGTCAATAAAACTTTTGGAAAGCTGCAAATAGTTTCTGCAGCATTCATGGCTTTTTCACACGGATCCAATGACGCCCAAAAATCCATGGGGATCATAACGCTGGCATTGGTGGCTACAGGGCATCTAACCTCTTTTTCGGTTCCTAATTGGGTTATAATTATTTGCGCTACGGCGATGGCATTTGGGACTGCTGCAGCTGGATGGCGGGTCATTCATACGTTGGGGATGGGATTGATTAAGCTGAAGCCTGTGCACGGCTTTGGCGCGGAATCGGCAGCATCCCTAGTCATACTCGGCGCCAGTCACTTTGGTTTGCCGGTATCGACGACGCACGTGATTACCTCTGCCGTGGTTGGTGTGGGTTCTGCAACGCGCATATCTGCCGTCCGTTGGACGTTAGCATCTAAGATTCTTCTTGCCTGGGTGGTTACATTTCCCATTTGCATCGGAGCTGCCGCGATTATTTCCTGGCTGGTTTCAGGACCTCACTAAGTCGAAACTTCAGTGCAATATTAGATGGTGGTCTTCAATAAGAGATTAGCGCAAAATTTCTTGTGATCAGCTTTTATTTTGTTTATATTTCTAAACTGATCGCGGGGTGGAGCAGCCCGGTAGCTCGTTGGGCTCATAACCCAAAGGTCGTAGGTTCAAATCCTACCCCCGCTACACCAATAAAAACAGGGACTTGGAAGCGATTCTGAGTCCCTTTTGTTATGGAAGAAATTTGCTTTTCCCAGTGTATTCCCCACAGCCCGAGGGGTAGAAGATCTAACCCAATCATCAAAATTGATCTTAGGAGCCAATCTATGTAAATGACATCGCCAACTACGGTGAAGAGTCCAACGATCTGAATTCGATCACCGTCCTGGGGCTTCCCGACGCTTACTCTCCAGGTCAGAATCACTCCAATTCGTTCAATCCACTGACCGATCAGAGGTTCCGATTACCCAAAGCTGGTGGTTTGACCCTGCGGATAGCCAGTGAAGACGGTGAAAGACAGCTCCAGACCAGCAGAGTTTCACCCCCTCAACTGGGATACGACCAAGGAAGAAGGGTTTGGTCTTTCGGGCAATTCTGGACTTGTTCAATCTGTAGTTGAGTATTGGCTATTGTGAGGGATTGTTTGTATTTTCTTATCGATGTATTGACACTCCTGTAAGTTCCCTAACCAAATTTGATCGAGTACACATCGGCAAAGGCGGCTTGTAGAAGCTCTCTCAGTCTGGGTGCGCCCTCCTCTTATCATGTCAATGTCCCCGCTAAAAACAAGAAACAATAGGTGCAATGACCGGTCAATTCCCTAAATACCAAAACTTCTCCTTGACAAAGTGTTCAGAATAAGGCTAAATTAGTTTTGTTCCATTTCGAGCTCCCCCCATGCACGACATAACGGCTCTACAACGCTATATCCAGATCCTGAATAAGCTGGCCAACCGCGGCAAAGTGACCGTGGAGGATCTGTACAACGAATTCGACCGAAAGGTCAGCGTGCGCACGCTGCAGCGCGACCTGGTCAGGCTGTCTGACGCTGGCGTTCCGCTGGCGAACGAACCCGGGATCGGGCGGGAACTGGTCTGGTCCATCGAACCGCGCTACCTGAAGTTCGTGCCGGTCAGCCTGGGGCTGGACGAGTTCTTCTCGCTGAAACTGCTGCAATGCGCCGCCGATATCTTCACCGGCACGCCCATCGGGTCGGATATCGAAGGAGCCATCGCCAAGATCAAGCAGCTGGTGCCATCCGGCGTGATTCAATCCACCAATTCCATCGAAGCTGAGGGAGAGTACCTGGGGGTGCACCACTACGGTTACATCGACTACCGCCAGAAGGGCGATCTGCTGCGCACCTTCCTCTGGGCGGCGGTCAATCGGGAAGTCTGCGAGGTCGAATACCGGAAGCCCGGCGACGCCAAACCCAATACCTTCGACGCTCACCCCTACACCCTGCTATACCACAAAGGAGCCTTCTACGGCATCGTCTACCAGCCCAAGCATCAGGGATTCATCTACCTGCTGATCCACCGCATGAGCAGCCTTAAACCGCAGGGGAAGCTGTTCGACCGGGACGACAGCTTCAACCTGACCGACTTCCTCAAGGGAGCCTTCGGGATTCTGCGCGACGAACCGGAAGAGGTTGCCATCCAGTTCTTCTCTCCGGTGGCTAACACTATCCGCGAACGCATCTGGCATGCCACGCAGCAATTGGAGGAGCAGAAGGACGGTTCGGTGATTCTGAAAATGAAGGTAGCCGCCAACGCCGAGTTAGCCGCCTGGATACTCTATTACGGGCAGTACGCCCGGGTGATTTCGCCGCAGGGGCTGCGAAAAAAGCTGCTGGAGGATTTGACACGGGCAATAGGAAATTATGAAAATAATCCTTGACTCGTATGGGGAAGAGGAGTATATTGGGGGAGAGGGATAGCTCATTCAAACTATAACAGTAAAATATAAAGGAATCCGACCATGGCTAATAATCATGATATCTCCCAGATTTCTCGTACCGAAAAAAATATTAGGAACATTTGGGAGGTTTTCGCTTGGCTTGATAAGTGCCGATGGTCCGCAGATACCAACAGCAGCTCAATTAATTATATTAATTATAAATACCCTGATATGCGTCCTGAACAAAAAATACTCACGCACTGGCTCTCCTATATAACGGATCGTCAAATGGGATTCAGACTAATCTGGGATAAGGGAAGTTATGTCCTCTCTGAAATAGTGCATCAATATACTAGCCAAACCGGTAAATCATCGCAAGAAGTTTTGAGGAACCATATAAAAACATCTAATGTGGAAAGTGATCATGAACAAAATAAATACTCGATCTTTATTGAAATCAAAAATGATAATTCGAATCTACTTGAGGAAGTTTATGGCGCAAAAAAGGGCGAAACTGTTACATTTAGTGGTTCTTCGCTATTTTGAATGGGTAAAGGTTGATTAAGTCGAGATTTTTAATTATACTAGGGAACACTCATCAAACTGGAGGTTCCCGATGCAATCCCCGACGGAAGACTTGTTTGCGCAGGCTTTAGGTTTAGAGAA
>JAPKYS010000063.1 GCA_026394195.1 bacterium
CAGGAGAAGCTTACGACCAAACAGATCATTATCACAGGTAGAGCTTTTCGTCCATACCGTATCGATCTCAACTGAATCCATTTCCTTAATCATAGCAATAACAAAGAGGCTGTCCAAAACCCTTTTGGGACAGCCTCTTAACAAATAGGTGATCCATGTAGGGGCACGGCACACCGTGCCCCTACGCTTACGTTCATTTGCAGGGCGTTTAATTAAACGCCCCTACTGGAGGGACGTGCTCCGTCACGTCCTATATTATCAGGCGTTTATAGTTGTAAAGGACACGACGGAGCGTGTCCCTCCGAAACTACTTCAGCAGCACCATTTTCTGTACGTCGGTGAAGCTGCCTGCTTCCAGCTTGTACAGGTAGATTCCTGAAGCCAGACCCGAAGCATCGAAGGTGACGCTGTGAGCGCCGGCTTCACGCAGGCCGTTCACCAACTTCGCGACTTCACGACCCATGACGTCGAAGACCGTCAGCTTCACCAAACCTGCCTGCGGCAGCTTGAAGTTGATCGAGGTCAAGGGGTTGAAGGGGTTCGGATAGTTCTGACCCAGCGAGTATTCGGTCGGAACGGCATTATTCGTTACCGCGAATTCATCGAAGAAATCTCCGGTCACGTAGGATTCGCCGATCCAGGGACCGCCGTCTGCCACCGTCGATTTGGTGATGGTGAAGAAACTGCTGTCCTGGATGGTGCTCGGGTAGGTGCCCATATAGGAAATGAAGTACAACGTGCCCGAACTGATAGACCCGGCGATGGTTTGCGTCATCACCCGGGATGGGTTTGCCCCACCGGGAAGCGTCCTGGTGACCGGTCCGAAGACCTGAGTGTACACATTACTGGCATCCCGCACTTTGTTCCAGACGGATCCGGTCTGCGGTGTGGCGGTCAGGTTGTGCACGTTGATGTTGTACGGGAAACTGCCGCCGTTTGCCGGGATTACGACCGGTGGGCTGACGGCGCTGGTGTTGATGTCCCATACCACCGGCGGAGTGCCTGTTGCAGTAGTGTAAAGAATAGCGCTGCGGTTGGCAATCGGAGCCGCATGCGGATCGTAAGCCGCATTGTAGGCATATTGCAATCCGATGGTTCGCGCCTGGTTCTGGATTCCCGCAGTGCATGAAGTAACGTTGGTCACCAGTGCGTACTGCATGATAATCTGTCCATCGCCCGTGGAGGTTGGGTAGTAGGCTGGATCGCGTAGGATCACCTCAAAGGTTTCCCGCGTAGTCGTTGCTCCATAGTGTGCCAGATTGTACCATTCGACCACGTACAGGTGGTTTTGGTTGTTGTAATAAGTACAAATCTGGGTGCCTCCGAGGCCGGCGTGCATGTCATCCCAGAAGGGCGCGATCATCGCAGGTGGACCGGTGGTGCTAGGAATGTTGGCGTTGCTGTAGGCGGTCAACGTGGTCGATCCCATGGCCAGCCAGCCGTTGGTACAAACGGAAATGTTCGTGTAGTTCTGCCCATAGTAACGGAAGGTGAAGGGCAGCGTAGCTCCGGTCGTTTGATCGTCACCGTTTAGAGTAGTCAGCACCGTGCCGGGACCGCCGGCAGATGGAGCGGTTTCGATCCATTGATAGGTCGGCGCTCCCGGAATGTCCAGTGTATCATATGCCGAGTAACCGTAGGAGTCCGGTCCCGATGGCGCTGCCATTGGATTGCCCACCATAAAGGTAATCGTGCTGCTGGTAGTGTACCCACCGTCCGCAGTGATCTGCAGGCTGCAACTGACATTGTGTCCGATGGGGCAGGTCTGGCTGATGTTCAGCATATAAGGAGCAGCTCCAGCGCCCTGTTCGAAATGACCCAGGTTCGGGTAGGTAGTGTAGTTCTGCGTGATAGTGGTGTAGGGATCAGTGGTCGAGAGCGTTCCGGTAATATTGGTAGCCTGGCCCTGTCCCACGTTGCTCAGAGTAACCAGCATCGATACCGTTTCACCCGGATCCGCCGCACCGTTATTATTACCGCCGATGTCGTCGATGACGCTGTTGCTGACGGTCAACCAGGGTCCAGTCCCCGTCGGCCATAGCGATATTCCCTGACCGATTCCGATGGGGTATTCACCATATTGCGGATGTTCAGTTTCGAGATCATGAGTCAGAGCATACTGGTAGGCTTCATCCATGGTGACCACGCCATTCTGGTTATAGTCGGCATTCACCGTTACACCATACGCATCCTGACCCTTCACCGCCGCCGTCCAATGGAAAACGTAGGTGTCGTACACATAGTTCGGACCCATTGCCCAGGAAGATTCATCATAACGGCAGGCCGCTGAAGCGACAATGGGACCGGGGGCTACCACGATATTATCCAGGAAACCTCCGGAATTACAGGGTTCGAAAGTGCAGATGATTTCACACTGAGGGAGCGCATCGAGCAATTGAGCAAAATGCGCATCAGTCAGCTCTTCCATATTCCAGAGGTTCTCCACGACGTTCTGGCCGCTCACCTGAGAACCGTGATCTGTCGTAAAGATGAAGAGCTTGTCTTCAGTCGTCAGCAAAGTCGCCAACTGACCGAAAACCAGGTCGACGTTGGAAAGCACGCAGGAGTACATGATGTCGGCGTCGCCATCGCCGTCTAAATCGGGATTGGAATTCTGTCCGTTGGATTGGTCGGGAGCCGGGTTGGTTCCATCCGAACAGAGCACGATGATGCGGTTATCGGCGAAACCGTAGGTGGAATTCAAAGTAATGTAGATGTTGGAGATATCGTTCCAGTAACGCACGTGATTGTTGCTGGAATTGTACCCGCCATTCATCAATACCGCCCAGCGGTCGCCGCGGGTTGGACTTGGTCCAACTTGGGGTTCAGTCACTGCTGCGCGATGATTTTCCGCCGCCATCAAGACGTTCCCGATAGCAGTCGAAACCTGAGTGTATTGTTCCTGATTCAATGGAGGACTCTGTGCCGGGTAAACCGTGACGTCGCCGTTCGCCGTAGTTACGAAGGCGTACCTTACCGGATGGAAGAGGTTGGCGGTGGGGTAGTCGTCGATGTAGATCACGTAACCATCGGCTGGAGCCACCAGGATGCGTTCCCGAGTCCCCTCGATGGTAGTCCCGGCGGAAACCGGACCCCAGTATTGTATCACGACATGGTCTTTCAACCCTGACAACAGAGTCTCTTCGACCAGTTTCACCGCCTGATCGCCATTGGATACCGGCGCCGCCAGTATCGGACCAGCCAGTGTCGAACAGATCGTCAGTGCCAGTAAGCAGTACTTCATCGTACCTCCTGTAAACCGTTTGTGTTGAGTGGGGTTGAGTTATCCGTTCCAAACGGACTCTCAGTCCCTTTATCTGTCTGTTTTTATTTCAGTAGCATCATTTTATCCTGAGCGACCTGATCGCCAACCTTCAGTCGATAAAGGTATACGCCCGACGCCAGATTCGATCCGTCAAAGGTTACTTCCTGGCTGCCGGCTTCCCTCATCCCATCTACCAAATCAACCACCTGCCTGCCGGATATATCGTATACCGACAACCTCACCAAGCCTGCTATCGGTAATTCATACCGAATGGTTGTCGTCGGATTGAAGGGGTTGGGGTAATTGTCGAGGCTAATGAAGCTCGCTGGCGTAGCGGCAGCGACGGCTTCACCGAATTCTTCACCGCTGCTGAGGTACTGGAAGACCCCTTCAGCAGAACCCGTCCCCAACTTCACAAAAGTAAAGCTGTCGTGCGAATAATCCTGATCCACCAGAGCATAGCCATTGAGGTGATAGAGCCCCGGTGGTGAACTGGCGGAAATGGTCATCGTCCTGGAACGGCTCAGATTGGAACCGGCGCCCATGGTCAGAGTTCTCGGTCCTAACACCGGTCCTTGAACACTGCTGTCAGGGAGTGTAATGTCGCACCATGCCGTGGTTTGATGGCTGGCTGCATCGACATTGGATAATTGGATGGTATAGCTGAAACTGCCGCCGCTGGCCGGGATGGTAATCGGCGGGTTTGCTGGAGTCAGGGTTACGTCGATCGGAGCGGGGGAGAGACCGGTCACCAGAGTAGGATCACCCAGATTGCTCATCCCGTAGAACCAGCTCCGTGCCCACATGACCGCCATAGGCTGGTTGGCGTGGATGGTCATCCAGTAGTTGAAAGCTGCTCCAAAGGTCTGCCCGCCGCTCAGAGGACCGTAATAATCTTCAAAGTAGAGCATCGATCCTGTCTTGGTCGACCCGATGACATTGACGGCGTAAGGTTCATTGAAAAGGTATACACCTCCGCAGTAGTTCTGTTCGACAAAACGGCAATTCGAACAGGCGAAGAGATTGTAGAACAGGAAATGCGGATCACCGGCGGCGATCTGATTGTAATAAACGGTACCCCAGGATTGCCCGTTGTTCTCTTTTAATTGATGAAGCACCGGCGATGAATGCGAAGCCAGGAGGACGTGTTGATAATTGTCATCCCACCGAGCCATGTAATCTGCGGCAGTGGTGCTGTTGGGCTGCGAGACCAGGGTTGTGGTGGGCCAGACCATCTCTACAGCATTCGCCCAACTTGGTGCTCCCTGAGACCAATCGTCATCGATGTACGCCAGGGCGCGGTTGGGCAGCCAGAGACCACCGTGGCGATATGAATGATTCCGAGCAAAATAGCTGTTAATCAATGTCGATTGAGTCCCCTGGAGAGTTGAAGCAGTCAGCCTGCCCACCCAGAAATCCGGCTGCCAGCTCCCGCCGTGGTAGTCGTATAGACCATCGCCGTCATCATCTCGGAATTCACCGTTTAGGTCCATGTAAAACAGGTCGCAGGGAAAGCTGACCATATCGGGCGCGTCCGGGATGTTGTTGTTGTCGAAGTCCTCGTAGAGTTCAAACCAGGGTACGGGCAGGTCACCGATCAGCATGACGCCGACGGCGCCCCGATTCCATTCGTACTGCAGAATATCCGTCTTCAGTGAGGTTGGAGTCCCCCCCTGTGAAGTGTATAGAATCGCCTGGTAATTTTCGGCAGTTAGATCGGCGATGTACTGGTTCACCGCCATGGTGATTTGCGGGTAGAGCGTCGTATTGACAACGATGACAAACGGCAGAGGATCGTCGGCAACGCCGGCCCACCTACCGATGAGTTTCGATTCGAATGGCTTTGGCGGGTTCAGGAGCAGATAGTCCTGGTAGGATAGAGGTTGACGAGTTGGATCAGCCCAGCGGGTGACTTGCGTGTGCAGATAGTCGTAACTCTGAGCGAATGCGATTCCAACTGAAAACAGCAATGATATGGCGAGTACCAAACTTAGTGTGCGCTTCATGAGCCCTCCAATTTAGTCTATCCCAACAACCGGGACCGATTTTCCGTACACTAATAATATAATGAATTATTGGTGAAAAGTCAAGCAGTGCTGTGAAATTACTGCAAAATATTGCACCGCTTGTTTCTGCAAGTACGGATGTTTCATCTTCAGTTTGTTAGTACTGAGTCCCATCATCTCTGCCTCATGTTTGCGGCAGTGCCTCGCTTTGAGAAAGCCATTTTTGAGATATTCGATCAACTGATATTTATAAACTTTTCATTTACAAGCCGTTATGGATTTGGCGCCATTATTGCTCTAACTCGCAATGCGGGTCATCCAGCCGAGAGGGGAGGTGAGAACGCTGCCATCGATCCCCGGGGCGGGGTCCTCCACCTCCGCCAGTGCAACGTTTCTCCCTCCCCTCTCCATTTCAGACTTAGACGTTTCAGCTTTAAGTCTGAATTAAAAAAATCCGCCGAAAAATTTCGGCGGATTTTTTTGTCCAGATGCGGAGGGCTCAATTCCGCGTAGGGACACTCACTCGATCAAACCGAAGCGCCAGCCTTTGTACGAGACAATCCAAACACCTCCCATGATGTTACTGATCCGGAAACCAAGGTGGCGTAAGCGATCCAGGTTCACCTGCTTGCGGGAAAGCAAGACCGAGAACCCCTTTTGGTTCGAGGCACGAAAATGAATTCGGTGCCGGTGTAAGATCGCTTTTGCTTCGTTTTCCTGTAACATTGGGATTGGTCCGTTTTGTCATCGTTCACTGTATTAGACGAATGCCCCTCATAAAAGGTTACTCCGCAGAATAAATTTTTTTATTTTTTTACATCGGATGGTCGCTGCTGCGACCCTTTACGTATTGCGCCCATTGAATTGCAGCTTCCACCTGCGGTGGCTGCCCGCTGACGGACAGTGTAACCGCTCCCTGTGAATCCCCCCATCCGCCGCTCGCCACCATCGTGGCTTTGACTCCGGTCAGCAGCCGCAAGGCTTGAAGTTCGGTAATTACCTCTGCGCCCACCACCGGCATGAGTCCTGCTTTTTCACCCGTTGAGACATTGATCCGGTCCTGACCCATATTACGAGCCGCTTCAGGTACAGATGGGATTAACTTTTCCAGACCGATGGGGATAATCAACGTAGCTCCCCGCGCCGTCACGATCCCCAATGACCGCCCGATGGTTCCGCCCTCACGAGAACACATCAGTACTCCCACCATCCCGTCGGGATCAATCGCATTTGCTCCTTTTATCAAGACGTCATCACGGCCGAAATCGGTCAAGAAATTAAAAGGGTCCCCATCGACCAGCTTGCCACGTCTTAATATGACTGCCGGCAATCTCTCTTCTTTTGGCGTCACGTCCAGGTCTCCGCCGCGGATAATGCCTGCTGAAAACCTGATCTCATCCACAGGCTTTCCAGTTAATCTGGCAGCAATACGGGCATTGGTGGTGCCGTGACCGATGATGATCGTTCCTTCTGCCAGAGCGCGTCGTACTGCAGGATGGATCGCCACGGCTTCGGCAATCAGTTGCTTCGATTGAGGAGGCGTAAGCGTCATCAGCCCCAGGGTTCGATAGTCGAGTTCCATCAGATTCTTCCTTATTATAGCTTTTCTTGATATTAATCTCATATCTCGACATATTCAGCACACTAGGCCGTCATTCCCGCAAATCCGCCAACAAGCGGATGCGTCGGGAATCCGACGGCGTGTCTGATTCCGGACCCCCATAGGGGCAGGCTAAGCCGGAATGACACGCTTTAACAGCGGAAATTATTTTCGAGAATTGGTATATATGCTGGTTGGCGATAGTTCGTTCTTGTTAATTGTTACTCCCGAGTCCAATCTGCGGATCCCTTCTGCAAGACCTGCTCAATTTTGCTGAATCAATCGTATCATCTCATCTTTGTCATTGGTAGGCAGATTGCAGCTCTGGTTTTTACAGACATAGGCAGTGGCTTTGCCATTCAAGCGCGTTTTACCTCTGACAAATCCTGATGGACCTGCGGGCTCTTGGAGCGATTCCCGGGCACGGTCTGATTCTTCGGAGCATCAAGGTTCCGATTGCAGGTAGCAGGTGTTTAACGGCAGGGCAATGGAAATATTATCTTGGAATCGGTTATTTCAAGATCGTGGAAAACAGGATTAGACCAGGGCGGATTCGGCGGAGAGCTGAACCTGGATGAATTCAAGTCATCAAGGGAAGCTCAGAAGATCTTGTTCATGTCGAAGTTGTAGTAATCCGGCAAGCAGTACTGGCATCCTTGAAATCGAGGGACACTATCGGTGTCGCAGAGGCGCTTGACGGCTTCCAGCGTGTAGAGCTTTTTTTTCTGATCTTCAGGGATGTTATGAATATGACATTCATAGCGCGGACATCCGAGATCGTGGATCGTGTTGTAGCGCAGATCAGCCACGTACATAGACGCTCCTTGGAGTTCAATCTTTCTTCAGTATTGAATATAATCAATTTCTCGCCGAAGATCAAGAGCGGATAAATATTTTCCAGTTGGGACGTCTCCGGGGAAAAAAAGTCTGCCATGTCGAATTTGACGTTGGATTTTGCCATGTCAACGACATTTCGCTTGACTTGGAATTAAAAATGCCCTAAATTAGCATCTGCTATCAATGAAAATGTTGGCTGATTATGCAAATTACCTTTTGGGGTGTACGCGGGTCATTGCCGCGTCCGCTCCCGCCCTGGGAAATGCGCGAGCGGCAGCTTATGCTGCTTCATGAAATTAGGCTGCACGGATTGCCTGAAGAGGCTGATGAAGAGCGGTATCTCGATCAGTTGCAGCCACAACTTCAACGTCTGGTGGGCGGGAATACCTCCTGTGTCGAAGTATCGGTCGGTAACCAAACCTTGATTTTTGATGCGGGCAGCGGTATCCGCATTCTGGGGCACCGCCTGATGCAGGGTCCTTGTGGACAGGGTCAGGGTCATCTGCGAATTTTCCTCTCACACACTCACTGGGATCATATTCAGGGTTATCCCTATTTCCCTCCCATTTACGTACCTGGAAATCGGATAGAAATATTTTCCGGCTTCCCAAATGTTCGCCAGCGCCTGGAACAGCAGCAATTACAGGATTTTTTCCCCATCCCCGTATCCGCGTTTAGCGCAGAAGTGCTCTACCGTTCGCTGCCACCTGGCAAGATACTGGAACTTCCTGAATCTGAAGGATTCCCCCCGGGAACGCGGATATTGGTCAAAGAATTAAATCATCCGGGTGGAGCCTACGCTTACCGTTTGGAAAGTCAAGGCAAGAGTATGGTTTATGCGTCTGACGCTCAATTCAGCGGAATGGATACAGCCTCTTTGGAGCAGTACTATGACTTTTTCCACAGCGTTGACGTCCTGATCCTGGATGCGCACTTTAACTTCCGTGAATCGCTCATTCATCGCGATTGGGGGCACTCTTCTGCGCTGGTGGGCGTCAATATGGCGGAACAATCCAAGGCGAAGAAGCTTTTGCTCTACCACCACGCGCCTGGTTACTCGGACCAGATGCTCTACGAACTCACCGAAGAAGCTCGCGCCTATAAGCGGATGTATTTTGCTGCCTCGGATCTGGAGATAGATTTAGCAACAGAAGGTCTGACTTTGAGCCTGCCTTAGCGAGGGGGGGGGTATTTTTTTTAACATATCGACTGCAGGACTATTAGACTATCGGTCGTGAACTCAATCACGTGATGTATAGCAAGTTTTTCATAATTTAATATTACTATTACAGTTACTTATGCCTCACTTTTGAGGCGATGGAAAACAATTGCCTATCTCAGAGCCCGCAGATGCCCGTTATTCCTCTTAAATGGGGGTTTTTACCGTAACAAAAAATAGGCAATTGTTGAAAAAAAAATTTAAAATTCTTATAAAAATGCTTGACTTCTGACTTTTTATATGTTAACTTATTACAGTTTAAAATGGCTAAATGTGTTAACTGTACCCAAACCAGCTAACAATAAGAAAAGATAAATCAAACGGAGTATGCTCTAGATGAGAGGTGTCCATGCTAAAAACTCTAAGGATTTTTACTATTTGTGTGTTCGCTGTTGGTCTTGTAATTGGTTTCTACTTCATTCCGTCCGATCGGGTTAACAGCGAACCCGGCGATTCGCCGCTCTATGGCGCATCGTTAAACAGCACCACGAATCACCTGCTGGGCAAGGACAACACCACTCGTTCTGAAGATGGTAAAGGTGGCGGTCAGGGGAATTTGGTCACTTGCGAACTAACCTGCGGCCCAACCTGTAATCAGACAACCTGTGGTTTAACCTGCGTTCAGACTTGTGAATTTACCTGTGCAAGCACATGTTCGCAGACGACTTGTAGCGCGACCTGTGTTTCGACCTGTGCCGCAACCTGCGCAAATACCTGTTCGCAACCGACCTGCGAATCAACTTGCGTTGTGACTTGTTCCTATACCTGCTGGACACCCATCACCCTCGCTTCATTTACGGCGGAAGGTGCTGCTGACCGCGTTGCAGTTATCTGGACTACTGCGAGCCAGATCGACAATTACCGTTTCATCATCTGGCGTTCAACCAGTCCTGACGGCGAATTCTCCCCAGTTGCTGACGTTCTGAGTACCGGTAACGGCGTAGGTAACACGAATTACACCTACAACGACATGAATGTCGTAGCCGGAAATACCTATTACTACAAGATCTCCGACGTGAGCATCTACGGATACGAGACCTTGCACGAGGCTCTTGCATCAGCGACGGTGGGCGGGACCATGGGCATAGCGTCTGATTTCTCGCTGGCTCAGAATTACCCGAATCCCTTCAACCCGGAAACCACCATTCACTTCAATCTGCCGACTTCAGCGCAAGCTCAACTGGTCGTGTACGATATGAATGGTCGTGTGGTCCGTACGCTCGTCAATGGTCTGCTGAACTCCGGTTCGCATGAAATTTCCTGGAATGCTACCGATAATGCCGGAAACGTCCTGCCCAGCGGTATGTACATCTACCGGTTATCCGCCGGTGAGTTGACCGCTACAGGCAAGATGGTCTTCATGAAATAAGTACCTTAGCATTCTGAGATACTTTCAGGATTTCCCAAAGGCCACTATCCGAGAGTCCATCTCGGATGGTGGCCTTATTGTTTAAAATCGCAAAGATTTGAGGCTGAAAATGGAAAAAGTCGGTCATCCAAAACCGTCCGATCGTGTGCGCTTACTGTCACTGATCACCCTTTGTCTTGCAGTCGGGGCGTTACAATCGCAGCCATCACAGGCATTTCCACCAGGAATCACTTTGATTTCCTGCGACCGTTCTGAGGCTGTACTGGAACTCAATACTCCGCCTTATACACTCGGTACGTTCGGAGCCGACAACTTCAACTTCGCCAATTTGGAAATTCCGGGTTGGGGAAAACTGCTCGAAGCAGCAGGAAATCCCGCCGTTCCTCAAGCCGGTGTGCTCATCGCCATGCCTCCGGGCGCATCGGCGACTCTCTCGACTGAAATCCTCGAGTCGAAATCGTTTCCACTGAGTAACCAATTGCCGACGCCAACTTTAAAGACGGATATGTGGGGATCGAATCCTACAGAACACTACCTGCCAAATCCGGTTGTCTATCAAAGTAACGCACTCTATCCCAGCCAGTGGGCGAATTTGGGCGAAGCCGTCTGGTTGAGAAGTTACTGGGCGGTCCCGCTGCGGATGACTCCGGTGCGAGTCAACCCCGGGCAGGGAGAGGCTCTGATGGTGACGCGCATGCGGCTTCATGTCAAATTCCAGGGGGGAGCGCAGGGGAAGTTCATTTCCGATCCCTATGGAGATGCTTTGGCTCAATCGGAAATATTAAATTACTCCGCTGCTCGATCATGGCAAGGAAACCCGGTGATGGCTGCTCATCCCGCTTCCCAGGATTGGGGACAGTACAAACTGCTGGTCGAGAAGGATGGAATCTATAAAATCACCTACTCTGACCTTCAAGCTGCGGGAATTGATCCGACCTCTTTCGATCCTAAAACTCTGAAGATCTATCTGAAGGGAATCCAAATTCCTATCTGGGTTGAAGGAGAGGACGATCATGTATTTAACCCCGAAGACTTTATACTCTTCTGGGGACAGTTTCCGCGTGGAACGTTTACCTTTTATTACACCTATTCGACCACGAGTGTGTATTGGCTGGGTTGGGGGGGAACAAATGGAATTCGAGTTGCTTCAAGAACCGCCGCGCCGGTCGGCAGTGTGCCGCAAGCACAATGGTTCAAAGCGTTCAAGCACATCGAAGTGGATACCCTTTATGAAAAATTCGGAGTTGCCCCATCCACAGACCTGGTAGACCAGTGGATGTGGCTTCGACTGGATTCAAACTATAGCCCGGATTTCTCTTATCTTTTGAATCTGCCTCACCTGGCGATCATCCCGAACAGAACTTACGACCTCAAGGTCTCACTTAGAGGATATACCTATAACGACAGCACCAATCCTGATCACCACGTCACCGTTAGGTGGAATAACTTCCCCGCCATCGATGCGGTCTGGAACGATCAGGAAGCGATTACCCCGGTGGTCACCGTCCCCGCTTCCGAATTAGTCCCCCAGTATAATGAAATCATCATTAATGCGCCCGACGACTTGCCGCCCGATATAGTGGCAAATTCATTTTACCTCGATTATATCCAGGTAGGTTACTGGCGCGATTATACGGTCGATGGGGATACCCTCCTCTTTCAGAGCCCCTCGGATCTTGCCTCCGGGCAGATCCGTTACCAGCTCCCGGGTATCTCCAGCCCGGATGTGGAATTGTGGAATCTGACCCGCATGGAACGATTGACCGGGTTTCAGGTTGCGCCACTCAATCTCACTTTCCAGGATTCCGCCTCGGATACGACCTACTACTTCATTGCCAAAGAAGCAGGTTTATTGACGCCACAAATCATGCCCGACGTCAATAGTGACTGGAAGTCGCCCTCGCATGGCGTCGATTACTTGATCATCACGCACGAGGATTTTTACGACGCTCTCGATCCCCTGGTACAATTATATCAAGGAAAAGGGTTGCGGGTCGAGCGAGCCAAAATTGGTGATATCTACGACGAATTCTCCTATGGCATGAAAGATCCTCAGGCGATCTTCGATTTTATTCAATACGCTTACTATACTTATGCGCAGCCCCATCTTACCTACGTGCTGCTGGTTGGTGACGCATCCTGGGATTATCGTAATCAGGACCCGCTGCCCTATCAGGATTACCTCCCCACGCACTCATTCCGATCTTATAAGTGGGGTGAGACGGCTTCGGATAATTATTTTGCCGCGGTTTCGGGCACTGATCCTTCGCCGGATTGTTACATCGGAAGGCTGCCCGTGAATAACCAGGACGAAATCAACCTGCTGGTCCAAAAATCCAGGCTTTATACTGAAACGCCATCAGGTTACTGGAAATCACAGGTCATCTTTAGTGATGGCGCAATTGCCGACAGCGATGCTGTCTATTTCGATAACACGACCCAAAGCTTGATAACCACTTTCTTCCCACCCTGGTACAATCCCCCCCGAGTCTACTCCCATCCCTCCCCTCCCTATGTACAATACCTGGGCAGCAGCTCTGATCTTATCAATTACATCAACCAAGGCGCCGCTCTGATCAACTACATAGGGCACGCGGGTAACCAGATGTGGACTACACTGTCTCAGAGCGAAATTGATGTCCTGGGAAATGGGGTGAAGATGCCGTTTGTCACAGCTTATTCCTGCTTCACCGGCATCTTCTCCAATACAACCGGTTTCGGTGAAGCTTTCATTCGAAAACCGGATGGGGGCGCCATCGCTTACTGGTCGAACGGAGGGGTTGGATACACGTACAGCAACGCTTTTATAAACAATTATCTTTTCCAACAGCTCTTCGCCGATTCCGTCAGCCACCCGACCTTCGGCGAAGCAACAACCAAGGCGAAGTGGGATTATTATGCATCTCACGGAAACGTCAGCAGCGTTCTGACGACTTTTGTGCTGCTGGGTGATCCCGGCTCAAATTTCGTTTATCAAACGCCCAACGCCTCTGATACTCTGGACACCAACGCTCCCCAGTTAACGCTGCAATTTCCTAATATCAATTTCCGCAGCGGCGACTACATCAACAATCCGGTAAATTTCAATTGCGAGGCCTTTGATTCCTCTGGATTGGACTTGACGACGCTCAGTTTTGAACTCGACTATCTAAGCGACAGTCAGGGTAATCCGAAAGATTCCGTCGTTGCCTGGAGTTGGTCTCCCGATTCGCTCTCGCTGCCTGCAGGTTTTACTCTGACGACCTACACCGACACCCTCGGACAGCGCCTGGTTGTCGGCTTCATTGACAGTCTCAGCAGCGGGGAGTGGAAGTTCCGTATGACTGTCTCGGATTACTTTCTTCATGGCCCCAGCAATCTGGTATCTTACTTCCGGGTGGCGTATAACAAGTTGATCTTGGAGAAGCCGCTGAATTATCCCAACCCTTTCTCGGAAAAAACCAGCTTTACTTTCATGCTCTCCCAACAAGCTGACGTCACCATCAGAGTTTACACCGTATCTGGGAAGCAGATCAACACTATAACCATTCCTGCTGCTGAAGTGGGGTACAACATTTTCGAATGGGATGGGCGGGACGCCGAAGGCGACCGTCTTTCAAACGGCGTGTACCTCTATAAGATCACAGCCCGAAATGGTGACCAGATGGTTCAACAGGTGGAAAAATTGATCAAGATGAGGTAGTTTGCGACTGGATTAGCAGCCTTTCAACAGAGACCTCCCGGGTTATGGGAGGTCTTTTCATTATATTTTAGGCAGAAGTGGACCATCTGGATGTGAGTGAAGCCAAGAAAATCACTACCGCCCCAAAAGGGATAAAAATTCCTTGACATCCAGCGGAAAAAATAATATTATTAACGCATCGTAAAACAGAATCGCAAACTGACGTGGGGGAAAGACCATCTTGCAGGGGCAGGATGCGCGCTTAATCGGCAGTTTCAATCAGCGAATTCAAGAAAATCTGGGGGGGCTTCCACCAAGTTCCTCCTCACCTCCAGTCCTCCACGTATCTAGTAAGTTTCAATTGTTCAACCAAGTCTAAAACGGATATGCGCCCAACTCGTCGCTTCGGAAGCGGGATATTAGCCACCTCTATCGCCTTGTGGGTAATATTTTGCTCTTTATCGTCGCCGTGCGTCGCCCAAGCTTCTGATTATCAAGAGCTTAACAGGCGCTACTTCGTGGATCGATCCGTCGATTATGCACGGCAGCTCCTGCAGAATGAAGAATACCTAAGCATCCTTTACAAGTGCACGGCCGAGGAAGTGAAGGCGCGCAGAGAAGAAAGCCTCGATCCCCAGTTGCTCAACTCCCCCTTCTGGACTTTGCAGCCCAAGCTTTTCGATGAGAATGATCCGAGCTTCGATTCCACGACTTTTGCGCAGCGATATAATCTCTGGAAGGACTTCGAAGACAGCGAATATCAACGCCGGCTTCAGATCATAGCAGATATTCGTCAGCGCTTGATCGAAAGTTCGACCTCAGTACAAAAGCAGCGAATGTTCCGGCGGGAATTGAAGGAAGCCCTGGAACGATACGGACAACAAGACTGGGATATGGCAAGTTCATTGTTTGACCGGCTGCTCAATGACTTCGGCTATAAGACTCTCGACGATATTCTGTTCTATCAGAGTGAAGTTAACTACAAACTCAAATATTATGAAGCCGCTCTGAATACTATTTTTCAGCTTCTCCAGCAGTACCCGCAGAGTCAATTCAGACCTCGGTGCTATGATCGTGGTTCAGAAATTTTGACCAGGCTGGGCAAAGGGCGCGAACTGATCAACTTTGCCAATAACTACCTCAACGAAGGAGCGCCGGGGGACCCTGCACAGATGGGTGGCATCTATGTTCGGGCAGCACATGCAGAGATGGACATCGGGCATTATCAACCGGCAATAGACATTCTGGGAAAAGTCAGCGCTAAAAGTCCGTATTATCTGGCGTCCAGATACCTCCTGGCAGATTGTCTTTCTGCGTTGAAAGACTGGCCGGGATCCATCCAGGTCTTGAATGATATGGTGAACATGAAGCAGGGCGCTCTCGCCTTTGATCGCTGGCGGATGCTCACCGATGAAGCCCGAATTAAATTGGCTTATACCTATTATGAAAATGGGGAGTATGATAAAGCTGCTGACCTGTTCAGTGCAGTAAACGCCAATTCGCCTTTCTTTGACCGCGCCATGCTGGGTAAAGCGTGGATCTCCTTCCAATTGGATAATTATCAGGAAGCCATCGGCAAGACCGAGGAGATGCTCAATTTTTACCCGCTCTCAACCGAAATCTATGAAGCCGGCAGCCTGGCAGGTTACTGCTACGAACAAATGGGCGATAAAACGACCGCCATGGGTTATTTCCTCGACGTACTTGAGGCGGGTGTAGGGCGGTCAAGGTTGCAGAATTTTCTGGAAGAAAAACGCCGTATATCCGATGCTCTTTCAGAACTTGAATCTCTGGAAATGGGTGTGTTCACTTCGGCAAACGAGCAGGTTTACCGGGAGTACCGCCGAGCTCGTGACCTTTTGCAGATCGGGTTAAAGCGTATTGATCTCGCGCAGCTCCTGGAAGCCAACTCGCAGATGCGCGGGTTGGTGGCTGAGCGGGTCATTCTGGATAGTTTGTTAAATGTTCAGTTCAAACTGGTGGATCAAATTGACCAATCCAAGAATCGGCACCTGATGGGAGAGTTTGTTATTCTTGAGGATCGCATCTACAATATGTTGGGTCGCTTGAATACCATCGGACAAGAAAAAGTGAAGCAGACTCCGCTATACTATCAAGAAGCCCAGATCGGATACATCAATTCAGTCGCCGACAGCCTCTCTGCTCAAATCGAAAGGGAGACCGCAAATTTAGTCTCTGCAAGCCAGAAGACGGATCAACTTCGCCAACAGGCAGTCCAGAGCGGTCGATTAGAACAGAGCTTGAAGATTTCCACCCAATTGGACGGCTTGGATAATTCGCTTGATCAGACCTATTTAAATCACGCGCTCTCAGAAGCTTCACGCCGCCCGGTCTTGAAGACTCGAGTGGATCGCTGGTCAGATTTCAGCTTCAACCGCTATGCGATGGGTGGACTGGAATTTGATGAATTGCAGCGTAAATACGACCGAATTGAACGCATCGAAGAATATATCTCACGTTTGGATGACATATTGCAGCGTCGCCAATCCCAGACAGCTCCCGCAGATTCCCAGACGCCGCAATCACCCTGATCGTAAGAGGGATTTATCCGGTACAAATCGATAATCAGCCCGAGAAGGCCGGTGAAACTACTAAATCGAAATCTGCCTCGGCTCCGGTTTTTAGCCGCGATTGGCATTACGCTAATCCTATTCACATACTGCAAGAGTGGCGCTGCCGCCGAAAAAGAGACAGTTCCGACTGATCTCTACATGCGCTGGCAGGCGATTCGCACTCAGAGCGCCGATACAACTGCCATCGCCGGTCTGCTCTCTGAAGGCGATCGCGTAATTCAGCGCTTGCAGGAACTGGATGCCCTGCGCCGTAACCCTAAAACCCCCACCAGCCGAGACTACAATCAGCGGGTCACACAACTTCGGGAACGCTTCAAGGATATCCTCTACCAGATCGAGCTCGCCCGAGTATCTTCACTTTCCGACGCCCAAGTCAGTCAAATGATTGACAGTTACCGGCAGGAGCAATCCCAACTGGAAAAGGATACTCGAGCGTTGGAGGATTCAATTATCGTCCACGGCGATAACTTCCTGAAGACCTACAAACAGCAAATCTCTCTGAATTACTACATGAGCAAGCAGGAGATGATCGTTGACTTCATCTACAGGATTGCTGAAATTTACTACCGGCGTGGAGAAGATCAATATTTTGATTCCAACGATATTGTAGACTTTAAACCCGCGTTGGAGAGGTATCAACGCATCATCGATGAATTCCCTGCTTCCGAGTATGTCGATGACGCCCTCTACAACATTGCCTACATCAAAAACCTGTCTCAGGTCGAAAACGACAAGCAAGAGGCGATAACCCTCTATAAGACTCTCATCGAGAAATACCACAATTCACCCTTTGTACCTGAAGCCTACTGGTCAGTGGGGGAGTACTACTTCTATCGTACACCCTCTGAAACGGACAATGCCAGAACCTACTATACCGAGCTACTGAACTATCCTGATACCCCATGGTACTCTCGGGGCATGTACAAAATCGGATGGTGCTACTTCCGCGAATCGAATTACCATCAGGCGATCGATTATTTCACCAGAACGGTCGTAGCGAGTCTCGACAGCGCCAAAGCTGCCAAAGATGTGCTTTATTCCAGTATGTTGGAAGAGGCTCAACAATATATCAGCGTCTGTTTTGCGCAGGATTCCACTGAATGGTCAGGGTCTGGCGTCCAATCCGCCGTCGCCTTTGTTGAGAGCGACACGCTGCGCCGCAATACCTATGGAAAGCGCGTCATCGAGTATCTGGGTGACATCTACAAAGATCAAACTGGGAAATATCCACAGGCAATACAAGTCTATACCGCCTATCTGGAACTTTATCCCCTGGATGCCAAAGCGCCCTGGATACAGGAAAAAATTATCAAGAGCTACGCCGTAAATCTGAGAGATTTCCCACGAAGTTACGAAGAGAAAGAACGCCTCTTTACGCAGTATCACTCTGGAACGGACTGGGATAAAGCCAACCCCGATTCCACCGTGCGCAATGACGCTAACGTCATCATTGAAAAATACTACAACCAGAACATCGTTGAAGCCATAGGGCGGGGCTTGCAGGAAAACAACCAACCCCTGCTGACTGATGCCATTCAGATGTCTAAAAACTATCTGGAGGAGTTCCCGGCTGGTCCCAATGCCTATCTGGTAAACTACAATCTCGCCATCCTGCTGGATCAGTATGCTGGCGAAAGCGATGCGGCTTTTGCTGAATATATCAAAGTATCCAAAGATTACCCTGATGACACTCACCGTAAAGATGCGGCCGTCAATGCCGTCATCATCGCCAAGAAGCTGATCGACGCCGCTGGACCAGTACCTCCTGATTCACTAAAAGGGAAGCCCCTCAGCGATCCTGAATCCAAGTACGTTCAGGGTGTCGATAACTATCTTAGTTACTTCCCTCAGGGTGAGGAAGCTGAACTCTTCCTGCTAAATGCCGGCGCCATCTACTATAAGCACGGGATGTATCCCGAATCCCGGCAGTATTATGCACGGCTGCTCTCGGACTTCCCCGAGGGTCAGCGTCGTGCTGACGCCTATAAATATATCATGAACGGCTACTTTGCCGAGGGTAACTACCCCGAAGCGGAAAAGGTCGCCAAGGAGATACAGAGCGCTGGGTTCGATTCAACCCTCGTTGCATCTGCCAAAACCCGACAAGCCGAATCGGTATTCCTCAATGCTGAAGGCATAAAAAATTCAGGGTTGCTCCTCGCCGCGGCAGAGGAGTTCCGCCGGGCTGCTTTGGAAACGCCTGATTACGCTCAAGCAGATAAAGCGCTATTCGAGTCAGGCTTGACCTTCCAGGAAGCCAAAAGCTGGAAAGATGCCAATGAAGTCTATCTGCTCCTGGTACAGCGCTATCCGCAGTCTGAACTCGCCGATAAAGCTCTCTATAATGTCGGTTACAACAGCAAAAGCGAGCTGAACGATCCCGGTACAGCCGCCGCAACCTTCGAGCGGCTGGCGATTGAATATCCGCAATCACCATTAGCGCAAGATGCCTTGCGTAATGCCAGTACCAATTATACTGAAGCTGAAAATTGGGCTGGCTCAATAAGAGCCAATACCGCCTATGTCGCCGCTTTTCCAGCCGCGCCGGATGCCGCTACTTTCCTCTTCGCCAATGCCGGCCTCTTCCTGAAATTGGGAGATGAAAACTCCGCAAATGAAATGTACGCAGCCTATGCTGCCAAGTACCCAGGTGACGCCAGATCAGTGCGGGCTCGCTGGGAGCGCGGCAAGTACTTCCAGGATAAAGGTAGAGATCAGGAAAGCTACAACGAATTCTCAGCGGGAATTGGCATTCATCGGCAATTAGTCCAGGATGGCAAGCAGGGCGAAGAAACCTACGCATCGCGCTGCCTGATCGAAGTCGTTCACTCCGACATGAAGACCTACGAAGCCATTCAGTTCGCTCCGGCTTCTGCACTCGAAGAGCGCAAACGGACTAAGCTGGCTATGCGCGATCAACTGTTCAGGGAATTGGAAGAGCTCAATGGGTTCGCTAAAGATGAAATGCTGGAAGGACTTTATTCTTTAGGTAAAATAGACGATGACCTCTCTCTGACTTTTGCCGGTCAGGATCTCCCCGATAATGGCGCTCCCGAAGAAAAGATCGTCAAGCGCGAAGAAGCCAATCAGGATGCTATCTTGATTTCTCAGCGAGCTATGGCAGGATACGCCAAGGCTGCCGAGGATATCGCCATCGCTTCCCAGGTCCTCGGCGTTAAAATGGGCGAGATGCAAAGGCGCAAGGAAGCTCTGACAAACTGGACCATCGAAGCGCAGAAGAGTCAACCGCAGCCGCCTGGAATTTCAGATTCCACCGTGGCGTTGGCTGAGCTTGATCGCCTGCTGAAAGACGTCGACAAGGCTTATCAGGACGCTCTGGATTGGGATAAAAAAGCTCAGGAAAAGGTCCCTGAACTGGCGATGCGCAACGCCGAACTCAAAGCGACCACGGTCAAAGCGTTTCTCGATCTGCCGGACGTAGGCAAAACCGACGCCGTCAAGATGGCATATCGTTCGGCAGTGCTTTCCGAATTTGTTGTACCGAGGTCGGCAGTAGTGCTGCAGCTTTATGTCGAAGCGAGTGACAAAGCATCGCTCAGCGCTTCAGCTGATTCCTGGAGAAGCAGAGCCTATGCCGGGATCAATCAGACTTTTGATACGATCAATCACGAATATCACCTTCTGGAGCAGCGGTCGCTGGATGCCTATTCAATGACCAATTCCACCTATCAGGAATTGCTGGGACAGGGCGAAGGAGCGACCAAGAACGGGTTGCAGGCGGCAGATCTGGCTGAAAGGTTGGTCACTTTGAGTACTCAACCGAATGAGTTTGCTCTTAGTGCTTTGGCCGCCAACGACAGCCTGATGGCAGCGCTGCCCGGCAGTGAAAAGCTGCCGATTGAGGTTACGAGCCGGCAGATCGCCACTGCGCTGGAAGAGGTTTTCTGGATTAATGAAAACTTCTCCCACCTGGGCGCCGCTGCTAAAACAGCCAAAGCCGAGGCTCAGTCAAAACAAGCTCAGTCTGTCGTCTGGGAAGATGCAGTGATGACCTTTGAAGATTGCGCCTACAACTTCCAGGGGCGTCAGGAGGATCTGCTTAACCGCGCCATGGAATTCAACCAGTCTCACGGTGATGACAAAGCCATGGCTCAACGGATTGGATGGGCACTGGTGGAAATCGATCGAGAGAAGTATCTGTCCATCCTGGCAGCCTACGGCGAAGACGTCTGGATCCGTTCCGATCAGACTTTCCTGGTCAACTCGACCTATCAGCCTAACTGGCAGACCGTTGATTTCACCGAAACGGGCTGGATGACGCCACTGACCAGCACATCGGCAGGCCACGAAGCGGATGAACTATCTGGTTCACAATCCCTTTGGTCCGCGATGCAGCCGGATAGTACCATTCCGGATACTCTGTTCCTGCGCAAGTCGTTCAGTATTGCAGATCAACCTGTTGGCGGTGATCTATGGATCACGGTCAGCGGAGGATATAACCTCCAGATCAATAATGAATACGTGGGCGGCGCCGATCCCGGTTCGGGATGGTCCCAGACCGCTCACTATGACATTGCCCAGATTCTAAAGTCGGGCAATAATGTGCTGGCTGTTCAGGTGGTAAGCTCTGACAGCACAAATTCAGGTGTAATCATTGCCTTAAAATACAAGGTACTCCCTTATAAACCTGCAGGAGGGCCTTGATCGATGCCCATGAATAAAGAAGTTACCAAACGGCTCAACCACTTGTGCTTTGTCATGCTTCTGCTAGTCGGCTGCATGGCGGTAATATCGTCGGCACAGGCTCAAGGCACTTCCGATACGACAACCACAAGGCGACAGATTAGAGCGCCAAATTGGGACGAGGGTGTGCTCATTGATCTTGGAGAGGTTCAGATTGAAGGAGAAATTGCACAACCGAATGTGGTCATCAGTCATGCAAGGCAGAAGCCACAATTTCGGGAACTTAGTCTGAAAAGAACGCCGACAGAAGGCTTGACCAATCTTGACATTACCGCCCAGGACGCCAAAAGCTTGGCTGCTGCCAGAATAAAGAACTGGACCGAAATTCTCGACCGTCCCCGCGACTAAGCGGAAGCCTGCAGAGGAATAACCACATGCATAAACTTGCCCGCTATGAGGTTGACAATCGCAAACAGCGGCTCATTGACAACTTGCAGCACGAGCAGCTCTTCACCGAAATACTGGATTCGTTTTCCCCAAAGGAACTCGTCGAAGTCCAGGTTATATTTTGGAATTATGTGATTGATTACTCGTATGTCGTTGGCAAGAATTTTTCCCGACACAACATTACCAATCGCATGGAACCGACCGCCAATTACCAGTATCGCGTCGGTTGTATCCAGCGAATCGATTATTGCCGGGGAAATATCTGCATCAATACTCACCCGTATTGCGCAGGAAACAAACTCAAATCACAAGTTAAAGTACTGCGCGAAATACTCATCGAACTAAAACAACTGCAATAGAGAGGAAGAAAAATGAGTGGCTTCTTTCCTAAATTCATCCATGCCTTTAATTTTGAGATGGAAAGCGCATGGGTGATGTGGGTGATCCTGATCTGCTTTGTCTCGGTGTTGGCAATCACCATAGAGAGGTGGTACTACATCATGATGAGATCCAACGTAAACGCCCCCCGCTTTATGACTGAAATTCGTAAATTGGTCATCAACGGCGATATTAAAAAAGCGATCAATCTGTGCAAGGCAGCAGGTAATAAAGCGCTACCGCAGGTGACGTTGGCGGCGTTGATCGAAGCAGAGAAGAAGGAATTTGTGGATTACCGCGCCATACAGAACGCGGTCGATGAATCCTGTCTCGAGATCATCCCTCGCTTGACAATCCGAACCCATTACCTGTCCATGTTCTCCAATCTCTCCACGCTGTTAGGACTCTTGGGAACCATTCTCGGTTTGATGCAGGCGTTTACGGCGGCTGGACAGTCCGGCGCAGAATCAGCGGCGGGATTGGCAGCGGGTATTTCCACAGCCTGGACGGCGACTTGGTGGGGCTTGGTGGTGGCAATTCTGTCCATTTTCTTCCATGCTGTCCTCAGTTCGAAAACGAACAAGATCATCGATGACATCGACGAACATTCCGTTAAGCTGATCCATCTCCTGACCGGGAGCAAATAACATGGCTTTCAAACCTTCGCGCAAGAAAAAGCGCATGGTCGGCGATTACGAGATCAACCTCATGCCCTTTATGGATCTCTGTTGCGTGTTGGTCACAGTTCTGCTGGCTTCTTCAAGATTTGTAGAAGTCGCTCTTCTGGAATACGCAACGCCTACTGTCTATGAGAGTGGCACGCAGGGCGGAGGTTCAGGCATGGGTGGCGGCGAAGTCAATGCGCTGTTGGAATTGCGCTGCAACGTTACCTACGACGCACTGGAAATGTCAGTATTCAACGCGACGTCAGGGGAAAATTACACCTCATTCCCTAAAATGCCGGACGGAAACTTCGACTGGGAGGCGTTGCGAAGCAAGCTGGTGGACATAAAAACACGCATCGTCGGTCCTCCGATATCAACCTCGAAAGGGGTTAATGCCTCAACTCGACAGGTTGAACTAAGTGAGAAGTATAAATACGCCGATGGAGATCAGGTTCGGATATCAGCAGTTGGCGATATACCACTGCAAACTTTGGTGCGTTTGATGGATACCTGTCGGGAATATCAGGACGAACGTGGGGTGTTCCACCCACTGTTCCCATCGCCGGCTTTAGGACAAATACAATAACCGCATTGAGGTAAGTATGGCATTCGCGCCCTCTAAAGGGAAAAAGCACCATTTTGCTGCGCCTGGCATCCCAAATCTGACCTCCATGATTGATATCATGGTTGTGATCCTGCTCTTTTTGCTGAAGTCCTACTCCACATCCGGAGTACTCGTCCAACCGGCGCAAGGTGTTGAATTACCTAACTCCACCGTCACCAACGCACCGATGAAAGTTCTGACCATTATCGCCAAAAAAGACGGCCTGTTTGAAGAGGTCAGTGGGATACCCGGAAAAATTATCGAGGATTTCACCTCGCTGCAAAACGATAACCTGGTAGAATTGCCCAATTTAGCGGCAATGCTGGAGCAGGTTCAACAACGAAGTCGTGCGCTCGGTAGGGAGGACAAGACCACCATCACCATTCAGGGCGACAAGACCATTCCTTATCGTTGGGTCTTAAAAATCATCAATACCTGCGCCAGTTCAGGCTTTGATAAGGTTGATTTTGTCGTACTAAAAGAATCGAAATATCGAGGTTGACGTGAGCGAATATACTATATTCCCCAAGGAATTAGAACGAAGTTGGTTCGGAGATCTCGACAAGCTTTTCTCGTCAATCTTCTTCCTTACCCTTATTCTCTGCGTAGCGATGGTCCTTTCGCTGCAGGGAATAAAATGGCAGGAGATGACTCAAGCCGAGGTCGATCAGTACCTGGAGCGCGTCTATCGGGTGACCGCGCCGAAGGTGGAACGACCTACACCACGCATCGTAACCACTCTTCAGGAAGCTGGCGGGGAAGTCACTGAAGTGACCCAAGAACCCACCGCACCTACGGAAGGCGTAGCACGACCAGGCGCCAAACGCCGTGGCTCCAGCGCGGATATGGCGGCGAGACGAAGCGCCATGCAGGAATCTGCGCGCAGCTTGGGCATCTTCCGCTTGGCGGGCGCCCGCGGCAGCGCGGGTGGAGCCGGATCAGGCGGCACGGGAGGTTCCGGGGTGGCTCGAGGCTTGAAGTCCGGAGGCGGATTGGGCGGCGTCGAAGTTGGGAAAATCGCCGGAATCGCTACCGGATCAACGGCTGACAAAGTCGAAAGAGCACGCGGCGGAGGCAGGATCACTGAGGGCACAGGAGGACTTGATATTGCTACCCTGTCCGATGCACAGATTGACGAAATTCTGTCTGCATCCACTGTCGCCGTGCCGGATCTGCCGGAAGTTCAGGGCTTGGCGGCGAAGGAAGTCAACCGTTCCAGCGGAGCTATCAAGGACGTCGCCAATAACAATATGCACATGGTCAAGAACTGCTACAACAAATACAAGCGCAAGGATCTTAACCTCAAAGGCAAGATCAAAGTCGAATGGACCATTCAACCCTCAGGCAGAGTGGACAAGGTTCGAATCGTATCCTCTCAATGGACCAACGCCAGCATGGGCCGCCGGGTTGAAGACTGCATTAAAGACGTTATCATGACCTGGCTGTTCGATCCCGTCGATGAAGCTGCGGGAACCGCCAGAGCGCAGTACTCCTATATTTTCGATTGATGAATACCTGAATAGAGATTAAAAAATAGGCTGGTTTGAACACCAGCCTATTCTTTTAACCTGCCGAACGATCCAGAACCTACCTGAGTCTCCCCTCTTTTCTGAACGAGACAAACCCTGATTCCCCCACGATGATGTGATCAAATATTTCGATCCCCATCACATGGCTTGCTTCCACCAACTGTTCGGTGATGGCGATGTCTTCTTCCGACGGTGTGGGATCGCCGGATGGGTGATTATGCGCCAGGATAATGGCGGCAGCGGAAAACTCGATGGCCGGCAGAAATACTTCCCGCGGGTGCACGACCGACATATTCAGGGTTCCGATCGAAATGATCTCGTCCCGAATCACTCTGCCTCGGGTGTTGAGATATAACCCGCGAAAGTGTTCTTTGGTGAGTTTTGCCATCTCCCTTAAATACTGATAAGCATCTTCCGCCCCTTGAATGACTGGGGCGCTGTGGTTCGGTTCTTCAAAAAAGCGGCGGCCCAGTTCAAAGGCGGCGAGAATCTGGCAAGCCTTATTGGTTCCGATCCCGAGTGTTTCCTGCATGCGTCGCACGCTTCTTTCCTGGGAAAGCGCCCGGCTGCCGTATTCGCTGATCAACCGGTGGGATAATTCCAGTACATTCTCTTTCAGCGTACCCGTCACCAACAAGATCGCCAGCAACTCGTGATTCTTCAACGCTCCCGGACCATGCAGGATCAACTTTTCCCGAGGTTTCTGATCGTCGGGAAGATCGGCGACGTTGAGCGAATAATCGGTACTCTTTCCGCTAACTTGATTCTGGTAATTGGGTCGCTGATCTGCCGCTTCACCTCGCCGCTTGCGGCTGTGGTAAACCGAGGCAGATTTCTCGGGTTTGGACGCCATAAGTTCGAAATAGGGGTGCAGCTTGAATTCAGTATTTTCCAGATCCCGGGATAATGAGGCCAGTTGCTGACCGAAGCGCGCCGCATCACCCGGAATTTTTATCAGCTCAGCCGGATAGACGCGGGTCAGCATGCGGATGATCTCTTTTTTCAGAGAGTCACGATCGTCCTCCGATAAAGCGGAGCCTGTTTCTATGACTTTCTGCGCTGTAATTTCGGTGTAACCGCATTTGGTCGCCATTTCGATGATTTCAGCCGGAGTCAATAGCGCTTCATGGCAGCGGCCTTTGGCTTTATCGATGCTGATGCTGAATTTGTGGATTTTGCGGTGAAGTTCCTGGGCAGTGTCACCAGGCTGGTCGATCCCTTCGATGATCAGCAGCCGCCCTTCGGATTTCAGGACGCGGCAGATTTCTGCCAGGAGCAAGTGCGGGTCAGGGCTGTGATGCAGTGACCAGTAGGATACAACCAGATCGAAAGAGGCTTCACGGAAAGGGATCTGTTGCTTTGGTGAGAGGACGATTTGGACTCCGTCCTGATGGAACCGGTGAGGGGATTGTTTTAGAGCCGCGGCGGCATTTTCCAGATAGATGATCCGGCTGCCCCGTTCTACGATCTCTTTGATCAAACCTGCTGCAGCCGGACCAAGTCCCGAGCAAAGGAAGAGCGTCTGCTCTGGTTTGCCCAGAGCGTGCCGTATAGAGGAGGTCAGATGGGCAATTTCGCTCTTTGACATAGTATTGGCTTGTGATGCCATAAAATCGAAACCTGCTTAACTTATCCCCGCCCCCAGCCCAATGTCGCCATCGGTCGTCAGCACGACCAGCTTGCCTTTTTCCGAAGCAGCCAGCAGCATCCCTTGAGATTCAATGCCGCGGATACGCGCTGGTTCCAGATTCGCCACCACCACTACCAATTTCCCTACCAGATCGGCAGGTTGGTACTGCTGCGCGATGCCGGCGACGATCTGGCGCTGCTCAGAACCCAAATCTACCTGTAGTTGCAGCAGTTTGTCGGAATTCGGAGCCAGCTCCGCGCTGATGATCCTGGCGATGCGCAGCTTGACCTTCTTGAAATCTTCGACGGTGATCAGACCTTCAGAGGGAATCGGAGCAGATTTGATCTCTGCCGTTTTAGGGGGTTTAAACTCGATCCGGGGGAAAAGCATCGCCTTCTCTGGAAGCGCATGGCCGGTTGGCAGAGTCAATTCCTTGGTAAAACATGGCTGCTCATGTCGGATGACGCCCAGGTCACTTAGGATCTGACCCATTTTCTCGGGCATGACCGGGTAGAGCAGACAAGCCGCATTGGCTAAGGCTTCCAATGCCTGCCTCAAGAAAGCGCAGGTGCCTGAGGGATCGGTTTTCCCGCTCTTCCAGGGCGCGGCGCTGTCCACCGATCGATTGATCGAGCGGACATAATTCATGATCTTGTCCAGAGCCGCATTGGGGCGCAGTTCGCCGATTGACTCGATAGTCGTCCGGCGCAGCTCCTCGACCCTTTCTCCGCCTAACCCGTATTGATCTCCAGGTGAAGCCGCCGGTATTTTCCCAGCGCAGAAGGTGTGTATCAGCTTGAGCAGTCGGCTGTACAGGTTGCCAAAATCATTCGCCAGTTCGCTGTTGTAGCGATTGACCAGAGCTACCTCCGAAAATGACGAATCCATCCCGAAGGACATCTCCCGCACCAGAAAGAAGCGAAAAGCGTCGATTCCGTACTTATCCGCCATTTGCAGGGGTTTCACCACGTTTCCCAGCGACTTCGACATCTTGGTATGGTCCACCATCCACCAGCCGTGCCCGAAAATGGTCTGAGGCAGGTCGAGTCCTGAGGCTTTTAACATGGTGGGCCAATACACACAGTGAGTGGTCAGAATGTCTTTACCGATCAGGTGCAAGCTGGCAGGCCACCAATCCACCCCCAGGGACTCCGGTGCGGTATAATAGTTGAATAACGCATCGAACCAGACGTAGGTAACGAACTTATCATCAAAGGGAAGAGGAATACCCCAGGCGAGGCGTTCCTTGGGTCTGGAAATACACAGATCGCCCAGAGGCTGCGTGGTCAGGAAACCGAGGATTTCATTGCGCCGAGACTCCGGGAGAATGAAGCGGGGATGCTTCTTGATGTAATCGATCAGCCAATCCTGATATTTCCCCATGCGGAAAAAGTAATTTTTCTCCGTCAAACGGCGCACTTCCCGACCGCAGGATGGGCAGTTGCCCGATACCAGATCTTTCTCAGTCCAGAAGCGTTCTTCCGGGACGCAATACCACCCTTCGTATTCAGCTTCGTAGATTTCGCCCTTCTCCCACAGCCTGATCAGGATCTCCTGTACACGGATCTTATGACGCTCTTCGGTCGTGCGGATGAAATCATCATGGCTGATGTTCAACTTTTTCCAGACAGCCTGGAAGCGCTGCACCATGAGGTCGCACTGCTGCTGTGGAGTCCGCTCTGCCTTCTGAGCTGCTTCGGCGACTTTTTGACCGTGCTCATCCGTACCGGTCAAGAAAAATACCTGGTCACCGAACATGCGGTGATACCTGGCCAGGATATCAGCCATGATGGTACAGTAAGCGTGACCGACGTGCGGTTCATCGTTGACGTAGTAGATCGGTGTGGTAATGAAGAATTTTTCCGGCATGTTATCCGACTTGGATTGGGGTTATTTGCTGCCTGTTTGACCACCCTGCCCGCCATTTTTAGGTCCGGAGTGGTTGTTGTGATTATTGGAATAGTTGCAATTTCCGGGTCGATTGTGCGGTTGGAATTGGGGCTTTTTATTCCAGGGCTTCTGTGGCCCGGAAACCGGTTCCTCGCTCTCCGCTGGGCGCGCAGGGGTTTCATCGTCCGGAATCAGATCAAAGCCGCTTTCGCTGACTTGAGACACCGTTTGGTATTCTCCGGACGACTCATCAGGGGAGATGTATTCGCCGACGATGAGTTGTCGTAAGTTTTGAGCTTCAACTTTTTCCACGTCTCCTGAGGAGTATCGCAGAAAGATGCAGCGGTTGAATATATCGATTTTTTCAACCGTCGCCGCTCCCTTTTTAGTTTCCAGCTTGGTATCCCAGCGGGGTAGTGTCTTCAATGCCTCGTGGTATTCGTCGAATTCGTGCTTTAAACAGCACTTCAGTCTGCCGCAGCAGCCTGAGATTTTCCCGGGGTTTAAAGGCAGATTCTGATCTTTGGCCATCTGGGTCGTAATCGGACAGAACTCGATGATGAAAAGGGCGCAGCAGAGGGGTCTGCCGCAGGGTCCCAACCCACCGAAACGGCGGGTTTCGTCGCGAGCCCCGATCTGACGTAGTTCGATGCGGGTGCGGAATGCAGCCGCCAGATCCTTCACCAATTGGCGAAAGTCAACTCTGCCATCTGCAGTGAAATAAAAAGTCAGTTTTCGTCCGTCGAATTGGTACTCGACGTCAACCAGTTTCATGACCAATTCGTTTTTTTTAATCTTCTCTTTGCAGATCTGGCGCGCAGCAACCTCGCGGGAGCGGTAATCTTCCAGTGTTTTTCGGTCTTTGGGTGTGGCTTTGCGCAGTACTTCGTATTCAACCTCGGTACGTCCGGGAGGCAACACGGAAAGAAGGTGCGAAACACAACCCAGATCTTCCCCCTTTTCCACCTGTACCACGGCAAGGTCGCCAATGCGAAAGGGGTACTCCATGGGGTTGCTGAAAATCAGACGGCGGTTTCCCTTGAACTCAACACCAATGAAAGGTGATATCTTTTCAGGCGCGTTGATGCTGTAGGGCTTGCCGCCGCAATGACTTTCAGTTAAACCTTCAGCTGTATTCTCAATTTCTTCCATTGATTGTAATCCATGTAGTCCGTTAGACTGGATCTTTTTGATAGACCGATTTGTGCAGTCTTCGAGCCAGCATGATCAGGGTCAATGAAGCCAGGGCATTGGTTTCCAAGTTACGCCGGGCTTCCTCAACGTTCTTGACTGCATCGATAAAGTCCGCATTCGGGCAGTTTTGCACGAATTTTTTCAGCAGTTCAATCCGGTCACTGTTGATGATGCCGGGTTGGTCTTCTAAGCCGGTTTCTTTCAACATGGCGGCATCTCGCAGCCAGGCAGCGATAATCTCCAACACCAGCATCTGATCCTGGAGGTCCTGCTTATCCCATTTTTCAAGCTGTTGATCGAATTCGAGGGGATTTCTCCCCAGAGCATGCCGAACGATGTTGATCGCCAGGTCGTACAACATCATCGTTTTTTCCGGTTCACCCGCAAATTCAAGGGCTCGGGTCAGGTTCCCGCCGGAAAGTCGGGCGATGCGCGAATTTTCCGCATCATCCTGATAGCCGCTGGTGTATAACTGCTCACGAATTGTTTCGGGTTTGAGCCGCGAAAATTCGATCAGAAGGCAGCGCGACCGGAGTGTGGGCAGGATATCCTCGGGCGTTTCCGCTGTCAGTATCAGGAAAAAGTTGGGTGGTGGTTCTTCCAGCAGCTTCAACAGAGCATTTCCGGCTTCTTCCCGCAAGCGATCTGCGTGATCGATCAGAGCTACTCTCGGCTTATCTGTGAACGAGCGCAGATTCGCCCATTGTAAAAGGTGTCGAATTTGCCCGATCAGTATGAATTGCCCGCCGGAATACTCCGCCGACCGGTAGGGATTTTCTCCTTTTTGGCTGAATATTTCTGCCAGTTGGGCAGCTCCGGCATCCGTCAGATCACCTGAATCAGAATCCACCAGCGCCTTCCCCGGCAAGGGAATCTGGTAGCTGAAATGAGGGTGTTCCAATCGCCCAAACCTGACGCAGTCTTCACACTGACCGCAAGGTCCGGATGGCGCCTGTTCGCAATTCAACCAGCGAGCCAGTTCGATTGCTGCTGCCGATTTGCCCGTCCCGGGAGGACCCCAGAACAGCATGGCATGCGGTAATCGTCCATCCCGCACCATGCTTTCGATGATGCGGCGGGCTCGATGTTGATCGATGAGTCTTTGCAATGCCATAGGGATAGAACGCTTTACCTTTTGGTCAACCAGGCGATCGGATCTTGTTTCTGGCGCTTGACCCAAATTTCAAAATGCAGTCTGGGTCCCGATAGACTGCCGGTTTGTCCTACACTGCCAATAAGCTCACCAGCCTTGACGACCTGTCCTTCCCGCACGTTCAACTGGCTTAGATGAGCATAAACCGTGTAATAGCCATCGCGGTGATCCACGATAATGGTATTCCCGTACCCTCTCAGCCAGGTGATCTTGGTTACCTGCCCGGTGCAGACGGCGCGCACTGGAGTGCCCTCTTCTGCTTCGATTTCAATACCGGGATTTTCGGTGACTGTCGCCAATTTCTCATGTTTTTGCAGACCGAAATAGGTGACAACCTTCCCCAGCGTCGGCCAATTCATCTTGCCGCGCAGCTGTTCGAATGGGATTTCCGGAGCCCAGGCGACCGTGGGAGGCGGCGGTTGACTTTCGCGGCGCGTTTCCAGGTTCTTGATCAGGCTTTCCACCCGCTCGGCTGCTTCCTTTTTTTCGGCCAATTGCGCCTTCAGCAGCTCACGATCCTGCCGAATCCGTTTCAAGAGTGATTCGCGTTCCTGCCGTCTCCGTTTCAACTGCTGTGCTTCGGAATTTTCTTCTGTTAATAGTTGTTCCTTATATCGGGCTAACTCCTGCTGCCGCTGCAAACGGTTGGTTTCCGTGGATTGCCTTGAAGTCAATTGCAGATTAATGGCAGCCAACTTCTGATTTTTCCGGTCTAAATCAGTAAGGTTGCGGCGGTCGGCTTCGGCGATTCTCTTCAGATATTCTTGCCGGGTGAGCAGCTGCAGAGTCGATCGCGAAGTCAAAATCAATTTCAGCAGGTCGCGCCGGTAGTATTTATAGGTATAGATGGCTCGCTGAACCACTAGAGACACCAGCGAATCCCGTTCGGAAGCGGTGTTCAATGAATCGCGGCGGGTCGTGCCGATCTCGCTGCCCAAAGATTGCAATTCTCTCTGAGTCGCTTCAATGCCCTGCTGCGCTCGATTCCTCTCCGCTTCCAGTTTGCGCATCAGTTCGGCGCGCAAGCCAATTTCACGGTTAAAGTCTTCTAAATCCTGCAGCAGGTTCTTCTCTTTGTGCTGGCTCTCCGAGATGCGCTTTTCAAAGTCAGATATCTCCTTGCGCAGGCGTTCCAGTTGTTGACTGGCTTCATCACCGGTGCTCTGCGTCTCAGCAGCCTGGACCCGTGCTGCTGAAACGAGTAACAACCCCCAAATGAACGTCAGCGCCAAGGTGGATAAAGTCTGCTGCAGTCTCAAGGACTCCCCAGAATTTCCAATTTTCCGGTTTTATTTTAAAATATCACATTTATCAACCAAATGCAAGCGAAAAAAACGGTTCTGCGAACTTTTGATCGCTTATAACACCCTGGTTCCGGTCTATCAGCCCCGTTTGGGTGAAAACAACTGCTCTTCCTCTAAAAAAGGAGACTTGCGCCTGATGTCGGTGTGATTTTGAGTTGACAAATGCATTTTTAAACCTTATATTCTATTTACATTACCATAAACCCTAAGAATCGAAAGGAGTTCTCGCCCACATGAGCGTCTCGGATCGTAATCCCCAGTACCATTGCCCACTGCGGGACAAGTTCATCAACATTGGTGAAGCAGATTTTTTGGTCGTCAGCAAGCAGGCGAAGGCAGACCTGCCCAAGCCCGGTGAACCGGTAGCACAGGCAAACATCGTCTTCCACCGGGCTCTGGAAGAAGAAATGGACGACATCCTGGAAGTCTGCAATTATTTCTGGGATGAAACGGAATTCTTCTGCTTTGACCAGACGTTCGATGTGACCAAATGCGTGAACATCCTCGCCCTGGCTGAAGGCGAGGTGGCTGGATTTCTTTCTCATAAAAAGGTGGATGACGCCGTAGTCATCGTGGCCTTGAACGTTTACCCCGAGTTTCAGGGGCAGGGAATAGCGAGACTGCTGCTGAAGGAGGTTACCGAACAGGCGCACAAACAAGAGTGCAATACGCTGAAGCTCGCTACCTCCAACGATGACCTCCCCGCCCTCTGTCTCTACCAGAAGCTGGGCTTCCGCATCACCGACGTGAAGGTGGGCGCGGTCGCCAAACACCACGGCGGCGACCTGAAGGGGTTCGGCGGGATTCCAATTCGGGATGAGATTCGGCTGGAAAAGAAGATATAGACTGTATCACCGTTAATTTTAAGGGCGACCCACCGGGCCGCCCTTTTGTGTTCTCTCGTGACTCGCATCTCGTGACTACTTTAATAGTACCATCCTCTCAGTAGCCGTAAATCCTCCTGCTTCCAGCCGAGCGAAATAAACGCCTGAGGCCAGGTTGGCTGCGTTGAAGTTCACTTCGTAAACGCCCGCCGCCTTCTGCCCCTGCATCAAGTTCCGCACCAGCCTTCCGGCTTCATCGTAGACCGAAAGCCTTACCCGTTCAGCCTGCGGTAGCGAAAAACGAATAGTCGTCGAGGCATTAAAGGGATCGGGGAAGTTGCTCTCCAGCTTGAAGCTCTGAGGCAGTGTCGCCGAAGGCTGCCAATCCTCGAAATCATCGCCGCTGTTGGTGAAGTCATTCACCCAGGTTCCCTGTCCCGTCGCCGACTTGGTGAAAGTGAAGTTACTGTACGACCAGATGGTGTTAGGGTAGATGCCCACGCGCCCCTCGTAAAGGTATGATCCGGCTTGCAGCGATCCGGCGATGTTTTGTGTGCGGGTGCGAGTCGGGTTCGCGCCGCCGGGCAGAGAGCGGTTGGCGTTCAGATAGGGTCCCGTCCATGATCCGTTGGGCAACAGCTTCATCATCACCCAGATGTCCATGCTGACCGGTACGGTGGTGGCATTGTGGACGTTGATATCGTACTGGAAACTTCCGCCCGGAGCAGGGATCTGGATAGGTGGATTAAACGGCGTTATGGTGACGGTGACATTCGGCGGCGCAGAGGGTAGCGAATCCAGATTGGTCTTATACATCGAACGTCCGTGAGTGCCCACCACAAGCGCTCGTGTGGTCGAGTGCAGCTTGAGATCCACTGCGGCGCAGATGGGAAGATCGATCCCCAGGGGCTGCCAATTACTCCCGAGATTATCGGTGTAGAACACACCCATGTCAGTGCTGACCACCAAGCGGTCGGTGTGCAGCGGGTCTTCCACGATGGCATTGACCGGTCCTTCAGGGAGGTTGCCGCTGACGTCGGTCCAATTACCGCCGTAGTTGGTAGTGCGGAAGACGTGCGCCAGGTAATCCCCGGTGCGATACCCGGATAACGTCACATAAGCCGTGCCCATGCTTGCAGATGATGCCAGTACCCGCGTGATCCAGCGATCCGGCAGATTGGCGTAAATGGGAGTCCAGGAAGTGCCGCCGTTCTGCGTCACCCAGACGTTGCCGTCATCCGTGCCGACGTAGATCACCTGCCCATTCAGCGGCGAAACCGAGATGGTGGTAATGGTATTGAAGGTCACCGTGCCACCCTGATTCCCGTCGGTCAGATCTGTGCTGATAGCCGTCCAACCCCCGGCTGAATTGGTGGTTTTATAGAGGCGATAGGTTCCATAGTAAAGCACCGCGTGATTGTTTGGATCCATCACCACCGGAGTGCACCAATTACGCCGGTCGCTGGACGTCACGCCGCTCAGACACGATGAAAAGCTGGATCCTCCGTTGGATGATTTCTTCAGAGCGCCATACTGATACTCCGCATAGATGATATTGGAATTGGTGAAGTCCACCACGGCATAAAACCCGTCACCGCCCAGGATATCAGTCCAGTCGTTCAAATTGCCGGTCAGGGTGCGCAGAGTGCCGTTATCCTGCGTCCCGCCGTATAGGCGGTTCGGGTTCAGGAAATCGATATCGATGGCGTAGAATTGTGAAATGTGCAGGTTGTAGGATTTGGTCCATACCGATCCGCCGTTGGTCGAAGTGTAGAATCCCCCGTCATTGCCGTTATAGACCTGGTTGGTGTTGTTGGGGTTGATCCAGAGCGCATGGTGATCGACGTGAGCAATACCGCTGACGTCCGACCAGGACGATCCCCCGTTGGTGCTGCGATACAGCGGCATCCCCAAAGCAAAAACCTTCTGTGGATCTACTGGATCGACGACGATATTGCCGAAATACCAGCCGTAACCGTTGTAGAGTGTCTGGCTCGGTGTGGTGAGCTGCGTCCAGGAATCTCCGCCGTTGGTGGTCTTCCAGACGCCTAAAACATTGCCCGGATCATTGGCGTAGAGTGCGTACATGATATTCGGATTGGCTTGATGAATGGTCAGTCCAATCCGTCCTACCGTTGCCGAGTTGCCGGGCAGACCGTTGGTCAACTGTGTCCAGGTGTCGCCGCCGTTGGTACTGCGCCAGATACCGCTGGTCATCCCACCGACTCGGCGTTGGTTGGGATGACGCATCACTTCCCACATGGCCGCGTAGACGACAAGAGGGTTCTGTGGGTTGATCACCACGTCGATAGCAGCTGTAGAATCGGTTCGATAGAGCACCCGATCCCAGGTCGTTCCACCGTTCAGGGTCCGATAAAGCCCCCGATCCGGGTTCGGCAGCCAGAGCGATCCGCAGACCGCGGCGAAAATGCGCTGCGAATTGGTGGGATCGATGGCAATCCGCCCGATATGATCGGAATTCGGCAACCCCATAAAATCCCAGGTCGATCCGGCATTGGTCGAGCGGTAGATCCCATTACCCGGGTAATTGTCTCCAGCGGCGTTGGCTTCACCCGTCCCCACCCAGATGGTATTAGCGTTATTGGGATCCATGGTGATGGCGCCGATGGAAAGTGCTCCGACCGCGTCGAAAACCGGCGCCCAGGTGCTGCCACCGTTGGTCGATTTCAAGACGCCTCCGTCCGCCGCACCGATATAGATGGTGCTTGGTGCGGATGGGTGAACGCCGATGGCTGTCACCCTGCCTCCGATATTGCTCGGCCCTGCTTCAGACCAGACGACTTCATCGGTCTGTGAGTAGGCGGAACGCAGCTCCTGAGCCTGGCTATAGGCAGCATGATAGGCCGCCATGTTGATCTCTTGCTGCGGGTAGGCGCGCTGCCGGTAGAACCAATCCGAAGGCGCATTGTTCTTCCCCTTTCCCTCTTCCTCCTCTTCTTGCCAGGCGGTATCCTTCTCGAAGATGCGGCGGAGTTCAGGATTGTTCAGGATCAGTACCAGGGCGGCGAATGCGATAGCCAGACCTGCAATAAAATACTTCAACTTCCTATTCATGGTGAGCCCTCGGTTGGATATTGGACATTTCAGGTGATACGATTCCTCAGCACAACTATACAATATAGTACGAGTAAATTCGGATTACAAGAGGAATAATTGCAGTCATAGGATTTTTGTTGGGAAAACCAAAAGGGCGAACACACGGCCGCCCTTTTTGTATTCTCTCGTGACTCGCATCTCGTGACTCGTGACTATTTTAAAAGCACCATCTTTCCCGACGCATTGAATTCCCCCGCAGTCAGCCGGTAAATGTAGATGCCGGATGCCAGGTTCGATCCATCGAAGGTAATGCTGTGCGCTCCTGCATCCCGCAGGTTATTGACCAATTCAGCGACCTTCCGACCGGAAATATCGTAAACCGACAGGTTCACGAAACTCGAGGTGCGCAACTCGTAGCTGATGACCGTGGTCGGGTTGAAGGGGTTGGGCAGCACACCCATAATGGCGGAGTGATCCGGAATGATCGGCTGCGCCAGAGCAGCGCTCTGATCGAAAGATTCGCCGTCATTGAGCCATTCGCCTATACCATTGCCGCTCAAGCCCGCCAGCTTGGTGAAATTAAAGCTGGAGCTGTCCCAGGCAGTAGTCTGATCCGGACCCACGAAGGCGGTATAGCCGTAAGTTCCGGCGGGGGCGTTCGGTGGGACGTACTGGTTGCGGTTGCGGCTCATGGTGGCTCCGCCCGGTATGGTGCCTCCGACCGGTCCGAAGACCGGCCCAAACGGCGCGCCGAAGGGATCGGTTACCATAATCCAGCCCTGCCAGGTGGCAGGATTCGATTCCGCGCTATGGATGGCGACGTCGAAGTTAAAGGTTCCGCCCTGCGCCGGGATCACGATGGGTGGATTGGTGGGGGTAAGGGTGACCGTTACGTTGGGGGCGGCAGAAGTCACGCTGAAATCCGTGGTGAATTTCAGAGCCGTACCCGCCGTGATGACCGCCGAGCCCGGAGAATAGAGATTGGCATGGCTAACCTCGACGCCGTCGTTCTGCTGCCAGTTTTCGATGCCGATGGTGCAGTAATTATCGCTGGCATCCACGTTGTTGAAGGTATAGTACTGGAAGACAATTTCCCCATCTCCCGTAGACGTCGGGTAGTATTGCGGATCGTACAGAATGACCTCAAAGCGGTTAACTCCGTTGCCGCCGGCGGTATGGACGTCCTTCCACTCGACTACAACCCGGTGATTATTGGTATCCTGCCAGTAGTTGATGGAAATGTCGTTGTGCAGGTCGTCCCAGAAAGGAGCAATCATGGCAGGCGGTCCCAAGGCGCCGGGAATGTTCATGTTACGCGCATCGAAGTAGGTCTGGCAATTCCCGATAGCCATCCAGCCGTTGGAACAGATGGTGATAATTGTATACGACTGACCGTAGTAGGTGAAGACAAAGGGCAGATTCTGGTAGGTCGACATATCCTGCTCTTCCCCGTGATCCGGCAAGTTGATGGTCACCTGCCCGGGCTGCGTCGATGCTTCGATCCACTGATACACGGGACGCTGATCATACTGGGAATCGCGTGAATCGAAACAGCGATAGCCGTAGGCATCGGGTTCAGTGGGGTAGGTGGGAACGACGCGTCCGACGTAGAAATTCACCGGCAGAGTATCGCAGTAGATTCCAGAATTTACGGTCAACTGCAGTGGAACGGTCAACCCTGCCGGACAGCTATTGGCAACCTGCAATGTAAATGGATTCGTGAGGTTTTCCGCCCAGGCTCTTGGCGCGATAGTTCCCCAGGATCCATTGGCGTCTGTGACCACCAGCCGGCTGTCGGGACTGTGCAGTGTTCCCTGGCAATTAGCCAGAACAGCTCCGCCGGAATTCAACAGGGTCATCGTCACGTTGCCACTCTGTCCGGGAATGAGGTACCCGGCTGCATTCTGGACGCTGCAAGCGACGGCTTCAGCTAACGGCGCCACGACCGTCAAATCGATCAAATTGTTCCAGAAACCCTGACTGCAAGAGGCTCTTAATTGCACCGGGATGATATGACCGTCCGGAGCCTCGGGTGAGAGCACCAGGTTGAAATCGTCTCCTAAAAGAGAGGTTGCTCCGGGAGTTGCATCCGGACCGGTCAGGGAACTCTGAGTAATGGTCAGGTATGGATCGGTGGAACCGATTGCTCCAACCACGCCGGTCGCAGTTTGCGAAGAACCCGTGTTTTTCAGCGTCACTACCAGTTCGATTGTCTCACCTGGATTGAACAACCCGTCGCCGTTACCCTGCGATTCACCGATATTGTCATCGTCTATAACGTAGTGGTCGATACCCAGCGCCACAGCCTGCATCTGAACGCTGAGAGTACCGATGTAGGGCTTGAGATTGTGCTTGGTGACCGTGACTTTATAATTACCTGCAACTGTGCTCGCCAGGTTTAAAAGCGCGGAGCCGCCGGCATTCGTCCAGGCGGTGTTCTGATAGCCCGAAGCGGAATCATAGACGCAGACCAGAGCATCCTGAACGGGAGTACCAGCTGAGTGTACGCTGATCGTAAACGAGTTGACCCCCTGCGGCAGCGAAGTCGGACAGGTGACTTCCGGTATTGCGGGCACGCCTGTCCACATCTCCAACCCCGGATCGCCCAGGATGTTGTAGATGTAAAAATAGCACTCCACGGAATTGGTGGTCTGACCGGGTCCGAGATTCAGAGGCATGTTGTAGTACAATTCCATTTTCCCACGCAGCACCGCCGAACCGAAATCGCCGATTCCGTCCTGGAATATGCCCTGATAGATACCTCCGTCAATGGCGTTATTCCACTTGGTGTGAGTGTGCACAGATGAGGGCCCCACAAAACCTACGGCTCCCTTGGGATTTGACGCCGTACCATAGCGAAGCCAGGCTTCGCCAAAGCAGGGATCGTTGCTGGCGATGAAATCGCCGCCGCCGCAGACGATCGAAGTGATGATGGGAAGCCTGAAGCCATTAGAGAGGCTAGAGATGTTGCCGGTGTTATAGTTCGGAGGAGTCCAGCCATCGGTTGATCCATATCCACGGTAGTTGACAAACGTAACCCCTGGGCTGTTGATGGCATTGTTGATCGGCGTCGCGCCGTAGTAGGTCGGAGGATTGGTCACTTCGGTAACCTCGGTGTATCCGTCTGCAAGCATTAAATCCTTGCACCGTACTTTGGTGCTTTTACAGGAGAGCGACCCACTGTAATCATAGACCATCAGTCCTCGGGTGAACCATTCCGTGCTGCTCATGGAGGGGTTCGATTCGTAATTGCGGATTTTGGAGCAGACCGTCGCCAGATCCGTCCCGGAATCGATTGAAAGTCTGCCAACCAACATTTCCGGGAAATAATCGGCGCCTTCGATCAATGTGTAGGGCAAATCCGATGCGCGTTGACCGTAGGGATCTGCCGGGTAATAGAAAGTGGGCATGCCATAATCGGCATCTCCGACCAGAATCAAGTATTCCGGTGGGACGGTAGCTCCGGTGTAAATATTTCGCACAGCGGTTTGAATATTCGCTGAGGAGATTCCGGTCTGGTTGGTGTTCAGAACCGTGCAAGGAAATCCTTTCTGTTTTTTCCATTCAACCAGATTCGCTTCCAAAACTGTTTGCAGCGCGGGCGGGGTAATAAAGAGGTATCCTCCAAGGACGTAATCCTCGTCGGTTACGCCGACTTCCGGGTTCAGCACACTCTTGTTGACCAGATTGGCGAAGACTCGTGACTTTTGGGCGCGTACCCGGGTGATGGGGTTTTCACCGTCCCCCTCAAAGGTAATTTTAATCGTGACTCGGTGATAAATGCGCAGGATACCTCGGACCGGGTTGTACTGCATCGGACAGATTTCCACCAAACCGAGCCGGAAATCCCGCATGATGACGGGTTTCGCCAGATGTACCGGTTCGGAAGGGTAGAAGCGGTCCAGTGCATATGCTTCCTGGCTGACCATCGTCTCAGGTTCGATCTTGCCGTCCGGAGTTTCCACCGTTCCTTCCTGGTTGGGCGGAGGCTTATAGCTGGTGACCTCTTCGTAGTCTGAGCTGATGATCCGATAGGTCCAGCCAGACCGTTGCGGCAGTCTGACCAGTTTTCGTAAGACCGGCAGGCAGGGTTCTCCAATTTCGCCCGATTCTGCTGATCCCGGGAAGCTGAGGGTTTGGTACTCCGTTCCGGCGAGATTAACGTATTCGACCTTGAAATCCGGAAGATCAAAGGTGAACTCCAGACCCGATGGATTGGCGGACAATACTCTGAGAGTCGGCTCTTGACCCGGCGGTGTCGAAGCTGGTGAAATGACGGCAAAAAGGTTGAGACAGAGCCAGGCAGCGCCTGTTAGAAGCAAGATATTTTTCTTCATGTCCCTACTCTACGCCTCCTCGTTAATTTTTGACGCGCGTGCTGAGTTCCACTTCTGATAGTAGAGGTACGGATCACCCAATAAAAATTTAGCAATATTTTGCACCGATTCCAAGGGAAAAAAGATGGGGTTTGGGTGATTTTAAGGAAAAACCCATTATTACAAGCAGCGTCACTTGAATAATGGGTTTACGTATTAGCAGTAATTTCCTACGGCAAATTCAGCCTTTCGATGGATTTTGCCTGTCCCGTTTCCGCGTCAATGCTCAAGGCGATGGCGTTCATACGCAGGTTGTCCCGAGCCATTTCATAGCGTTGCGGGATGCCTTGCACGAAGCGTTTCAGCGCCACTTTGCGCTCCAACCCAATCACCGAATCCATCGGTCCGGTCATGCCGGCGTCGGTGATGTATGCAGTTCCTCCCGGAAGAATCCTTTCGTCAGCAGTCTGCACGTGAGTATGTGTCCCGATAATCGCGGAAACCTGGCCGTCGAGATACCAGGCAAGAGCCTGTTTTTCTGCCGTCGCTTCGGCGTGCATGTCGATGATGACCACTTTCGTCTGTTCCCGCAGGCGCTCGGCTTCGCGCTTGCCTGAACGGAAGGGGCAATCGATCGGGTACATGAAGGTGCGTCCCTGCAGGTTGATCACGCCCACACCGCCGCCGCGCTTCATGGTGAATAGCCCCGATCCATACCCGGCGTTATCCCGCGGATAATTCAACGGACGCAGCAGATTGGTCTCTTCGGTCAGCATTTTACGCGCCTGCGGCAGATCCCAAATATGATTGCCGCTGGTCAGGACGTCAACGCCCAACTGTCGCATTTCTGAAAATTCGCGCGGTGTTATTCCCTTACCGTCGGCGAGGTTTTCCCCATTGGCGATGCAAAAGTCCACGTCGTACTTGCGAAGCAGGGCAGGCAAAAGCCTGGAAGTGACGTCAATTCCAGGTTTGCCCACGATATCCGCGATGAAGAGGACGTTAATCTGCGAGGAGTTTTTCATGTGCCTTCAATTATTTGGCGTAGTCAACCGCCCTGAATTCGCGAATGACGGTGACCTTGATCTGTCCGGGGTATTCCATCTCTTCCTGAATCTTGTGGGCGATGTCCGTCGCCAGGTCTTGAGAGTTGTTATCGTCTAACTTCTCGGATTCAACGATGACTCTGATTTCACGACCTGCTTGAATGGCGAACACTTTGGATACACCGGGGAATGAGGTCGCCAATTCTTCCAGACGGCTCAGACGCTTGACGTAGCCTTCCAGCGTCTCCCGCCTGGCGCCGGGGCGAGACCCTGAAATTGCATCAGCCGCCTGCACCAAAACCGATATCGGTGAGATGATCTCAACGTCCTCGTGGTGTGCGGCGATGGCGTTCTGAACGATCTTTCCTTCCCGATATTTCTTGGCGAGTTCTACGCCGATGGTCGTATGCGTGCCTTCGGTATCGCGGTCAATGGCTTTACCGATATCGTGAAGCAAACCGGCTCGTTTCGCCAGCTTGCCATCCAATTCCAGTTCTGATGCCATCAATCCGGTCAGATAGCTGACTTCAATGGAATGCTGCAGCACGTTTTGCCCATAGGAGGTGCGATAGTGCAATTTGCCCAACAGTTTGATCAGTTCCGGATGCAGACCGTGTACGCCTATGTCCAGACATGCTTGTTCGCCGATCTGCAGGATCTGCTCATTCATCTCCTTTTCGACTTTTTTGATCACCTCTTCGATTCTGCCCGGGTGAATGCGTCCGTCGGTGATCAAGCGTTCCAAAGCTACTCGAGCGACTTCACGCCGGAAGGGATCGAATCCGGAAAGTACGACTGATTCGGGGGTATCATCGACGATGATTTCGACGCCGGTGGCATTTTCGAAGGCGCGGATATTACGTCCTTCCCTGCCGATAATGCGTCCTTTGATCTCGTCGTTGGGCAAGTTTACTACCGAGACGGTCGTTTCCACGGAATGTTCCACCGCCGACCGTTGAATGGCTTGCAGGATAATTTCTTTGGCTTCTCGGTTGGCGGTAAGTTTGGCTTGGTCCCGCATCTCCTTGACTTGATCAGCGGTTTCCTGCCGGGCTCTTTCGGTGAGATTGTGCTTTAACTGTTCCAGAGCCTCTTCCGCAGTCATGCGGGCGAGGTGCTCCAATTGCTGGTTCGCTTCTTTGAGCTGCGAATCCAGGGACTCGATCTTCTTGTCTAAATCCTGTTCTTTGTTTCCGATCCGATCCTTTTCCGACTTCAACTGGCGCTGATCGCGTTCCAATTCCTCGTGTCTCTGCCGGTTTTGTGTATCTCGTTCGTTTACCCTGCGCTCATGTTCTTCGACTTTTCTCCTGCGAGCTTCCATCTCTGCATCCAGTCGTGCTCGCAATTCAAGCTGATGATCCTTGGCTTCTAACAGTTTTTCCTTCTTTAAATTCTCTGCCTCTTTCACTGCCTCCTGCAGAATTCGCTCGGCAGCCTGTGAAGCCGATTCGAGCCGCTTGGTATCTATCAGGTGGCGCAATGACCAGCCGACCACGATGCCGATCATCGCGGTGACTACCGGTAAAATGATGGATAGAAGCATCTGTTCTCCGCAATTTATTTGCAAATTCCCTTCGGATCGAATTACTCCCGAAAGGAAATCACATAGTGTGGCTCGCCTAAATCAACGGCAGGATGGCTTGGTCTGCCGGAAAGCTTTCAGGCGAAGTATATATAATATAAATCCCCACGTACAGCCGGCGATTTGAAAGAGAACCATTTCGCCATATTGGGTGCCTCCCTAAGCGTTTCTTACTTCCACTGCCCGTTAGGGTCCCTTGCGGGATGAGGCCTGTATTACGCGCCTGAGAGGTAGGCTCCCTCTCTTTTAGTGTTGGTTCTTTTAAATCGCAACAGGCTGTAGCGTTGGGGATATTATCTAAGTTGGTTCCTATTTGATGGATGATTAGTCACAGGTTCGAGCAGATTTCCATTAATTTTCTGGTGCGTTGTGTGATTTCCCTGCTATACTGTGCCGCTTCGTCCTGGTATCCGGATAATTGTTGCCTGGTGCGGATTAACTCATCCGCGAGATTTAGCGCTGTCAGAATGGCGTTTTTTAACGGGGAGATATCTGACTGCTGTTTGCTTAATTGCTGCATCCGCTGATCAACCAGCACAGCCACTTCCTGAAGATACAAGGCATTATCATATCCTACCACTGGATACTCAATACCCATAATCTTTATGCGAACAGTCGTCGGTGAATCTTTTTCCACGGGTCAGTCTTCGTAAATATTATACGTTACTTGCTGCAATGCTCAGATATCAGTACTTATCCAACTTGGCTATCAGGTCCATTATCTTGGATTTAATAAGCTCATCGCGGTCAGAGTCACGCTGGTTGCGTATCAGCAGATCGCGTTGGTTGATCGACAAGTCAATCTCACTGTTTTGCTTCTGCAGATCGTTCTCGAGTTCATTGAGTTTCAGCTTCATTTCGGCGTTTTCAGCCTGCATTTCGCCGAAGCGCTGTATCAGGTGCGCAACTTTACGTTCCAGTTCGTCAAACTGGGACAAATCGCCGAAAAGTCCGATTTCAAATTGTCCGTCGCTGCCCTTTGGAGTATGTCCAGCCACGATCAGGTCCTGAGTTTTGCTCCGAATTTCCTGTCCATAGCGTTTACCACCGCTCTGATTGCTTCGTCCGCTTCTTCATCCGTGAGCGTACGTTCTGCGGATTGAAAACTCAAACGAAAAGCCAGGCTCTTTCGGTTTTCGCCGACTTGCGGACCTCGATAAACGTCGAATAATTGGCATTCCCAGAGACTATCCCCTGAGCTTTCTTTTATCAATTGCAACATGTCGCCGGCGGCAACCGTCTCATCCACGGTGAAAGCAAGATCGCGTTGCAAAGGTGGAAACTTGGAAAAATGCCGATATACCATTCGATCTTTAGCCTGTTCCTGCAGGATAGGGACCGAAAACTCAAATGCAAAAATCGGAGCGTCAATTCCGAAGGAAACTGCAATGGTAGGGGAGATTTGCCCAAACCAACCGGCCTTTTTACCGGCGCAAACCAGTTGAGCCGCGTCCGCCGTACATGGTCCTTCACCATCAATATAATAAATGAAATCGAATTTGTCAATAGAAAGTTCTCCAACAAGATCCATGGCGATGCCCTTTAAGTCCAAAAACGTTACGGGTTCAGGAGCCAAATTCCAGCGGCGAGAATCCAATCTTCCAACCATCAACCCTGAAATGACTGTTTCTTCACACAGGCCGGAACTCGGAGCCGCGAAAAAATGATCAATTTCGAAGATGCGCAGATCCTCCATGCCGCGGTTCAGATTATGCGCAGCAACCTTAAGCAGCCCTGGCAGTAATCCGTTGCACAGACTGGACATATCTTCACTGGCGGGATTGCTCAATTTGACAGCAGGAGGATACCCCGGCAGTTCGGACTCTTTTTCGGAGATCAGCGGTGAAGTCATCACCTGGGTGAAGCCCAATCGGATTAATAAGTCGCGCAGCTTTCTCTGGAAGGTTTCCGAAGAGGAAAAGGAAAAATCGAGCGGGATGTTGGCTCGCTGTGCGCTGGGGACCTGGTTATAGCCGTAAAGACGCGCTACCTCTTCGATCAAGTCAATTTCGCGCTCCAGGTCAGGTCGGAAAGCAGGAGGCTCCACCTGAAGCGGCTCGCCGTCTTCCACCCTGCAACCCAATTGTTCCAGGTATTTTTTGATGTTAACCGGAGGGATATCTGCGCCGATGATCGCCTGCACCCTCCGGGGACGCAGATCGATTCGGGTCGGAATCAACGGTTTGGGGTAGACGTCTGAAATGCCCTGTGCGACTACTCCGCCCGCGGTCTGCAGAATCAGAGCGGCAGCCATATCCAGAGACCGGATGGTTGCCTCTGGGTCCGCACCCCGTTCGAACCGACGGGAAGAATCGGTGGAGAGGCCCAGGATGCGTGAGGTGCGCCGTGTATTGATGGGATCGAAATAGGCGCTTTCCAGCAGCAGGCCTCTGGTGCTCCCGGTAATTTCGCTGTTCTCACCGCCCATAACGCCCGCCAGAGCGACTCCACCGGCTCCGTCGCATATCAATAACATGCGCTCGTCCAGCCGGCGTTCTGTTCCATCCAAGGTGCGAAAAATCTCAGCAGAACCAGCTCGCCGAACGTTGATCTTCTGCCCACTAAGTCGATCGAAATCAAATGCGTGCATGGGGTGACCGATTTCCAGCATGACGTAATTGGTCACGTCCACTACGTTGTTGATGGCTCGAAGACCTACCGCTTCAAGTCTGCGTTGCAGCCAGGGTGGGGAAGGGGCAATCTTGACGCCCTGAATGACACGGGCGCTATACCTTGGACAAAGCTCTGGCTCTTCGACGCTTATCTTCGTCAATTCGCCGATGGGGGGACCATTTTCCACTGCTCGGTAGCTCAGGGGTTGAAATGGCAAACCCAGTATGGCTGCAATTTCCCGCGCCACCCCAATATGCGATAGGCAATCCGGGCGGTTCAGAGTGATTTCCAGATCGAGTGCCCAATCCTGCGGACCGATCAGCTCTTTTAACGGCAAACCGATTTCCGCTTCCGGATCGAGCACCATGATCCCTTCTCGATCGTCGCTTAACCCCAGCTCCCATTCCGAACAGATCATCCCCTCGGATTTGACGCCACGGATGGGGCGGGATTCTATCAACATTCCATTGGGTAGAATAGAACCAGCGCCGATAAAAGCTATCTTTTGTCCCGGAGCAACGTTGGGCGCTCCGCAGACGACTTCACGTATCTCTTTTCCCAGATCAACGCGGCAGATGTGCAGCTTATCGGCATTGGGGTGGGTTTGAACTTCCTGTACGTAACCGACGTATACACCCTCCAGCTGTGGTCCCACAGAGAGTATGTTTTCCACCTCCAGACCAGCCATGGTCAAGACCTCACCTAATTCCTGCGGTGAGAGCGGAAAATCCACCAAACTTTTCAGCCAGAGATAAGATATGCGCATATTGGGTTAAAATTGTCGTAGGAAGCGAAGGTCATTTTCGTAGAACAGTCGGATATCGTCTACACCATACCAGATCATGGCGGTGCGTTCAATACCCAGACCGAAGGCGAATCCAGTCCATTCTTCCGGATCGATTCCAACTCCGGAAAGTACAGCCGGATCCACCATCCCCGATCCACCCATCTCCAACCACCCTTTATCTTTACAGACCCGGCAGCCCGAGCCTTTGCACAGGAAACAGGAAGCGTCCACTTCAGCGGATGGTTCGGTGAATGGGAAGTAGTGAGGTCTAAAGCGAAGTTTTGTGTCGGAACCGAAGAGCTGACGGTAGAAAGTCAGCAGTGTGCCTTTCAAGTCGGCAAAAGTGACCCCGTGATCTACATACAATCCTTCAACCTGGTGGAATACCGGGAAGTGGGTCGGATCGGGTTTGTCTTTGCGGTACACTCGTCCGGGAGCAATCATGCGCACCGGCAGTTTTCCACGTTCCAGAACCCTGATTTGCACGGGGCTGGTTTCGGTGCGAAGCAGATGCTCCTTATCGATATAGAAGGTATCCGCTTCATCCCGAGCCGGATGCCATTCCGGCGTGTTCAGCGCAGTGAAGTTATAGTAGGGCGTCTCGATTTCCGGGCCGGTTTCGACCGTAAACCCCATGGAACGAAAGATGCTCTTTACGCGCTCTTCTACCTGAACCAGGGGGTGCAGCCGACCGATTTCCGAACTTCGTCCGGGCAGCGTCAGATCGAGTGTGGGTTTTGACCATTGTTTTTGACGCAAAACCTCAAGCTGACCATCCAAGCCCTGGTTAATCTTCTCCTTGAGCAGGTTTAATTCTGCCCCGCGGGCAGGGCGTTCGGCAGTAGAAAGCATTCCCAGTTCCTTGAACTGAGCGGTCAGCAATCCCTTCTTGCCGACAAAGCGTACCCGAAGCTCCTCCAGCGCTCGCGCATCACGCGCCTGAAGCAATTCCGTCTCGAACTGAGCGGTTAAATCATCCAGACCGGACATTGATATTCAGTGAGATTACGATCTGAGAACCGAAACGATCTGGGCGAAGGATGCCGAATCCTGGGCGGCGATGTCTGCCAGCGCCTTGCGATCCAGATCCAATCCTTTCACCTTCAGTGCATGCAGGAAGGTAGAGTAGCTCAAACCATTTTCCCGGCAGGCAGCATTGATGCGGACAATCCATAACCGGCGAAAATCTCTCTTGCGGCGCCGGCGATCGCGATAGGCGTATTGGCGGGCTCGATCCACAGCCTGGTGGGCGCAGGAAATAAGTCGGTGACGTCCACCTACGTATCCCCTGGCGTTCTTTAGTACCCTCTTACGCTTGCTGCGCGACGCTGGGGCGTTGGTCGCTCGTGGCACTTTTTCTCCTCTTTCAGCTTAGAATCATTCTGTGAACCCGTTCCTGGTCGGAAGGATGCACCTCTCCGGCTTGTCGCAGGTTCCTCTTACGTCCCGGCGACTTTTTCGTCAAAATATGCGAATGGTACGCCTTTTTCCGTTTAATTTTACCGGAGGCATTAACCCTGAACCGTTTCGCAGCGCCCCGGTTACTCTTCATTTTGGGCATGGTAGACCCGTCTTCCTTGGTGTGGTTATCTCTCGATATAGCTATGACGATTACAGCCACTACGAATCACCTTTAGGATGGGGATTTCGTAATGGTTGTTGAAGAGATTTATTCAATATCCAGGTGGTGGGCGCCTATTTTTTCGCCAGGATCATGACGATGTTGCGTCCGCCTTCCATTTTCGGGCTCGATTCAACCTTGGCGACGTCAGCAAGCGCTTCGGCGAAATTTTTGATGACCAGCTCCCCGAATTCCTTGTGGGTGATCAGTCTTCCCCGAAAGATAACGGAAACCTTGACTTTATTCCCCTGCAATAAAAATTTTTTGGCTGCCTCGGTTTTAAACTCGAAATCATGACTGTTGATTTTTGGGGTAAGGCGGATGCCTTTGATCTGTCCGGAAGCCTGCTTCTTCGCTCCCTTGTCCTTTTTGGCCAGCTCATACCGGTACTTGCCGAAATCCATCACCTTGCAAACCGGTGGCCGCGCCGTGGCTGAAATTTCAACCAGGTCCAGTTCGCGATCACGGGCAATTTGCCGCGCTTCCTGCAGGCCGATAATGCCAACCTGATTGCCGTCCGAATCAATCAGTCGAATAGGTGAAATATTGATCTGCTCATTGATGCGGACCTTAGGTTCTTTGTATGAAGTTACCGGCTTGGTCTTAATCCTGTGCCCTCCTTAAGCTATACCCTGTTTCTTCTCTATAAGATCGCGCATGTAGGCGCTGATTTCCTCCGTCGTCCGGCTGCCCTGATCGCCTTTTCCCTTGAGGCGGAGGGATACGGTTCCGGCTTCGACTTCTTTCTTGCCGATAATCAGCATAACCGGAATTTTTTCTAATTCAGCCTGGCGGATTTTGTAGCCAATCTTCTCACTGCGCTGGTCAACTTCGACCCGTAGTCCCGCAGCCTGCAGTTGCTGGTGAATCTGGACTGCATAATCATGCTGTTGATCGGTGATGGGAAGAATCCGCCCCTGAATCGGCGCCAGCCATAACGGAAAATCACCGGCGTACTGTTCGATCAGCAGACCGATGAAACGTTCGAGTGATCCTAAAATGGCGCGGTGGAGCATGACAGGTCGATGTTTTTGACCATCGGCGCCAATGTATTCCAGCTCAAAGAGTTCCGGCATGGAAAAATCGAGTTGAATGGTGCCGCATTGCCACCAGCGATTCAGACAGTCGCGGATGTGGAAGTCAATCTTTGGCCCGTAGAAAGCGCCTTCCCCAGGGTTAAGCTCATAATGAAGTTGAATCTTCTTCAGAGCGCCCTCCAGAGCCGCTTCGCTGCGCCGCCAGATTTCATCCGAACCGATGGATTTTTCCGGTTGGGTGGAGAGTTCCACCCGAACGTCATTGAACCCGAAGGTGCTGTAGATTTCCTGGATCAAACCGATCAGGTCGATTACTTCCTCTTCGATTTGTTCTGGCAGACAGTAAATGTGCGCATCGTCCTGCGTGAAGGCGCGCACGCGAATCAATCCGTGCAGTTCGCCTGATTTTTCAAACCGATGCACCATTCCCAGTTCGGCAAAGCGCTTGGGTAAATCCCGATAGGAGAGCTGGTAGGTTTTGAAGATCAGCAGTCCACCGGGGCAATTCATCGGTTTTACTGCAAAATCACGCTCTTCCTGCCGGGTGAAATACATGTTTTGACGGTAGTGTTCGTAATGCCCACTCCGCCGCCAGAGAATGTCCGAGAGAACGATCGGCGTGCGGACTTCCACGTAACCATTCCTGGCGTGGATATCCCGCCAGTAATTGACGACTTGATCGTAGAGGACCAGCCCTTTGGGGTGCCAGAAGGGCGTTCCGGGCGCTTCGGGATGAAAACTGAACAGATCTAACAGCTTGCCCAGACGACGATGATCCCGCGCTTTGGCTTCCTCGTAGCGTTTAAGATGATCCTCCAACGCTTCTGCAGTCGAGTACACCGTACCATAGATGCGCTGCAACATGGGCAGCGATTCATCGCCGCGCCAGTATGCTCCCGCCAATGACAGTAACTTGAAGTGCTTCAAGGCAACGGTATTCGGCAGATGCGGTCCACGACACAGGTCGACAAAGCCGCCCTGCTGGTAGATGGAAATCTGCTCTTCCATCTCCTTGAGTAGTTCTACCTTCAGACCTTCGCCGCGCTGTTCGAAGAGGTTGATCGCCTCGTCCCGGCTGATCTCTTTGCGCTCAATGGGGAGAGCTCGTTTGACCAACTGCATCATCTTCGTTTCGATGCGAGGCAGATCTTCCGGCGTCAGGAATTCGGGGAGGAGTATGTCGTAGTAAAACGTATCCTCAAGCGCCGGACCGATACCAAGCTGCGCTTCCGGGTACAATTCCTTGACTGCGTGAGCCATCAGATGAGCGCAACTGTGCAGCAAAACCTCTCTGCCTTCGGGACTATCAAATGTTAAATACTCGAGGGTCGAATCCATGACCAAGGGACGGTTCAGGTCAATAACGACACCATTGACCTTTGCTGCCACTGTTTTTGCGACCTGGTCGCGCCCGTTGCGACGCAGCAGGTCCAGCGGGGACGTTCCTGCCTGTACCTCTAAAGTACTTCCGTCTGTCAGTGTGATGCGCATTTTTTTAGCTTTAGACAATAAGACCGCTTGCGGCGGAATTGCGAAATTAAAATATAAGTCTTTTACCACCTTATAACAAGCAAAAAATTGCGAAATGATGATCGATATTGTCTCTTTTTAACTCCTGGAGATAAGTTGGAGATAAAAATACCCATCATCACGCCAGGAGATGGGTATTGGGTACTTTCTTATTCCAAGTGCTTTGTATTTATATCTTTAAGAATCGGCTATCCGGGCTCCTTGCAGATGGGAACGAAAACCGAAAATTCCGTCGTCTTTCTCTGGCGCCATGCCAATTTCCGTTCACACCTCTTCAGCCAGTTTACCAATTCCTGGACTCTGAACGGCTTTGTGAAGACTTCGCATCCCAAATTTTCAGCCTGCTGACGGCTCTCCTCCGTCCAGGCACCCGACATCAGGGCGATATGCTTGACCTTGCAACCGTTCTTCTTCTGGTGTTCGATGAACTCCAATCCTGTTAACCCCGGCATGTGCACGTCGCTGATGATCACATCATTGCAAGCAACGCCAACCGGACATCCGCAATTCGCTTCTAAATACAGCGGACAGGTAGAAACCGCTGCGTAATCCTGAACTTCATAACCACGCTGCTTTAAGATCTCCACGACGATCTCTCTGATTGCCTCGTCGTCATCGAACACACTGGCTCGGTACCTCATGGGAATCCTCATCGTGCTTGAGACGTTCTTCACTGCTTCAACTGATAAATTCCGTAACCGCGTTGGTCTTATCAAACCGTCAGCCTGCTCCTTCGTGACCGAGTTTTTCGAGTTGGATGTCAAATACCGTGGATTAACCCCCCCTGTGTTTTGACGTACAAGTCGGGGGGTCGATAGGATATACGGCAAATCGCGCTGAGGAGTTGAGATTTTTTACTGTTTCACCACCTCCAATGAGAAAAACCGGTCTTGCGACCGGTCGAGAGGTGTGGAATTTTATCGAAGTCTGCAATGCAAACAGATAGTGCTATTTAGCTTTCTTGATTTTTGGCTCCTTCAGCGGATATGTCTTGATACTGCCGTCTTTCTCAGCTTTAATGGCTGATCCGCCCTCGGTAGGTCCGACGGAGATGGTTTTGTTTTTCAAGGTGACGTCGACCGCGTCCAGGAGTTTTTCCCGGATCACCACAATCGGCCGGGATGCGTTTTCGTCCAGCGCCTTCTTCTTTAAGGTCTGAAGTTCCTCGGTTCGTTCTTCCAGCACGTTCTGGAGCGGAACGACCGATTCCATGAGTTGCTTCAAAGCCTGGATCTCTTCTTCGTCCAACTCGGAAATACCCTTGCCGTGCAGCTTCTTGATATGTTCCAGCAGCAGATGATGAATGTTCCCATGACTCAGGCGGCCGAGTATTTCTTCTCCGAAAACGGTCCTGATTCGATCAACACTGGCGGACATGGCGTCGATGCTGATCCTGTTCGCTTCGATTTGGCGATTGTAGAAATCTTTTCTGCCCAACAGAATCGAAGTTTTCTGACCCGAGGCGTCGTTCCCAATTCGCCCTACCTCGATACGGGTTCCGACCTCGACTTTGGAACCTAGAATTTCCTGCGCTTTGATCTTGGAACCGGAAACTTCCGATTGATTGATGATCCCGTTCATGGTGACGTCACCCTGAGCACTGATCTTGGCTTTGTTGGCGTCGCCGCCGCCGAACAGAGACCGATCGGTGTTTACTTCACAACCGCTGATGTCACCGTCGATGAGTACGTCCGCTCCGGCGCTGATTTTGGATCCCTTGTTGACGTCGCCCCTCACGTAGATTTCGCCCCGAGAGTCGATCACGCTGCCTTCCTTGAGGTTGCCGCTGATCTCGATGGAGTCCTCCAGAACCATGTTGATGACGTCGTCGGCATTCAGTTCAACCAGCGGCTTGACTCTGACCTCAATCTGGTCCGGGACGATTCGATCTCCAGCCAGCGTGTAAATGCACTTATTGGTGCGAGACATCAGCGCTATGCCATCTCGCAGGGCAGTTACGCGCGTCCCCTCCAGCGACACTTTGACGCCCTCGCCGCCGACCAACTTGAAATCGAGTCCTCTGATGGGAGGAATATGTTCGCCGCGTACGTCCCATCCGGCTTCCTTGCCATCCTTCGGAGGAACCTTCTGGCAGATGACGTCGCCTTCCTTCACTTTGCGGCTGAGACGGTACTCGTTTAGATCCGCTGCCGACTCGGGATCAGTGTGAAAGGTGTATTCTAATTCGGCATCCTGGCCGCCCGAAGGCAGCTTTCCCTGAGCTAATACGAACTTGGCGACGGATCCCTGCGTTTCACTGACTTGATTGATCTTCTTTTCCAGAGATCGCAGGTCGCAGAGGTCAAGGGAGACTCCAGCCTTCTCCAGTTCCATTCTCATCCGCTTCAGCGTGATGACAGCATCGAATTCATCCAGATAGAAGAAGTCGACTTCTGCGGTCATGTCCTGCAGCAGTTCGCCGCGTTCGGTCATCTCGGGGTGCAATCGCACCACCGGCTTGCCCTGTTGAGCGGCTTTCCTGCCGATGGTCAACAGAGTGACGATGCCTTTGATGGTGCGGGTCTTGCTGAGGATCTCCCGAAATTCCAGCAGTTCCACCGGCGGACCGAACAGGTGTGAAATCTGGCTTTTTGCCGAACGAATCAGCTTGATCAACTCCATCTGGGCGGAGTTGTCCACCGGGAAGGTGATGCGCACTCGCCAGTGGTCGCCTACCTGAGCCACGATCTCGATATCCCCGCTTTCGCACGAGGATAGATCTTCAATCTGTTCTTGTATCTCGGGTTCCATTCGCCGCTGAGGGAAAGAGTGATTTGTTCAAAAATAAGCACGCCCTGCTGCAAAGGCAAGCGAATCGGGGGGAATTTGGAGGGGAGAAGGAAATAGCCGGTCATTGTGACCGGCTATTCCTATCTGATGGTCAATTTTATTTTATTTCAGCAGCATCAAGCGGGTCGATATCTGTTGATTTCCTGCATTTAGTACAGCCACGTAGAGACCAGAAGACAACGCAGTGCCATCAAACCTGGCTTGGTGTTCACCAGCCATAAGGTAGCAATCGTAAAGAGTCGCAACCAAGCGTCCGGCGATGTCGTAGATTTTCAGATTGGTATTACCGGCGGTGGGTAAATCGAACCGAAGCACGGTTCTAGGATTGAACGGATTCGGAGTCGGCACGAGGGATAACTCTGAAGGCAAATATGCATTCCCCTGGGGTAAATTAACCGTTTCTGATCCATCCCATCCTGAGAAAATGACAAAACTTGATTGGTCGTACGACCCTTTATCGAGGTTTTCCAACTTTTCAAAGATGAAGCTATCAGTTACATACACTGAGTCGGGTGAATCGCCTAAATTCAGCCGGAATTCGTATATCCCAGGCATTGCCCAAGCTGAGACGTAAAACTCCAGTTCGCGGAAAATGGTTTCACCTGCATTGAGGTGTATCTGTGGACGAACGTAAAGAGGTCCCATGACAAAACCATTAGGCAGGACCAATTCAGCCCAGGCATCGAAAACAACCCAACCACTCATATCGCAGCTTGCTTCTGCAGTATAGTTGAAGGGTCCTCCTTCACGAGGGATAACAATTGGAGGGGCAATGGGAGCAACGTTTAAGGTCAATATTCCGCCAGGGGGGCTTTGATCGAAGTAGAAACAACCTATATCAGCGCGTGTTCCGTCGGGGTCGTAAGGTGAACCTGGATTTCCAGTGTCAATGCATGGGGAATTCAATTGTAGTTTGTACTGTTCTGCGCCAATTCCTCCAACAAACATCGGATTGGCGGAGATGTTATTAGACCCTGGCTGACAGTTCGTCCAGTTGGATGAATTATTCCAGGCGTCATTGTAATTCAGATATTCACTCCCGACGAACTGTGTCGCGAATTCAACGCCATCACCGCAATTGATAATGATGTTGTTCTCAATGATGAGATTCGGTGTAGTCCCTCTGACAAGGACACCGTTGGGGCAGTTCAGAATTGTATTGTTTCTGAAGATGTGCCCTGATTGGTTGGGGTACCAAATTTCCAGACCTGCATAAGGGCAATTCGCAAAAATACTTCTTTCTATGATTATATTATTCCCATTTACCATGACCCCATCTGCGTAGCTCCAGGTTACATTATGAACGTAAATATCATGGATATAAACGCCTTTATTCCCTTCTGTGTTTATACCCTTGTGTCCAGCCGTTAGTTCAAATCCCCCGATTTCCCAATTATCCACATAGCGAATGTCGATTTTACCTTCAATTTCGGTGGAAAAGTTACCGAGGATCGTGGTTCGGTTGGGTCCCATGTAGCCATTGCCAAGTAGTGTAATGTGGTCTGGGGAGTTATAGACTGTGGGTGGGGGATCGTAGATGCCAGGTCCTACCAGGATGGAGTCTCCGCTTACCGCGGCAGTTATAGCGGCTCCGATGGTAGGGTAATTCTGTGGAACATAAATGGTACGGGCGCTCAACAAGGACGTCAGGAGCGTCACTGCAGTGATTAGACCGAGAATTCTCCTCATGATGACCTCCAAGGTTTGGTGAATAACTACCTAATGCTTGTTACTTTTTGAAGTGATTTATGTAGGTTTGGGGATGCTTAAGGTGAAAGTAAATATGGTCCCAATTGAAAGGACTTGCCTTTTTCGGGTATTTGTTATGTTGAACCTTTACTCTTCCATCGTAAACAATTTTATACCCCTGCTTGCGTAATCTGATGCAAGCATCCTGTCCTTCAGAACTTTTGGATTGCCAGAACCACTCATCAAATTCAAAGATGTCTCGACGCATGAATAAACAGTTTTCGCTTACGGCATGAACTTCTTCAACTATTTCTCGCTGCCCTTGATCGTTTTCCCCATACAGCAGAGGCAGACCATTTTCACCCGTTCCAGCTGAAAAGATTTTGCCATCATACATAACCACCTTTGCGCCAACTATTCCGATTTTAGGATCGCTGTTGGCGGTTTCCAGTAAAAGATCAATCCAATCATCCTGTAAAACTTCGCAATCAGCATCGATAGAACAAATCCACTCAGAAACCCCTTTACGCAAACCGGCATTACGGTTTTTTGCGATGGATCTCTTTCCAACGATCACGGTCAGGTTATAGTCAATATGAGTATGTTTAAAAATTGAGTCCATGCACCGCTGCAAGTACTCATCCGGCTGGTAACAAGGAATATAAATATCTATCGGTTCGGTCATTTGAGTAAAGCTATTTTTATGGATTGTTCCCATTTGCCTGCTTTTATACGCGCGATATAGACGCCACTTGCTTGATTCTGGAAATCAAGACTTAGCTGGTGCACTCCGGCAGGATAACTCCCGAACTGTCTTGAGATGGCTTTGCTGCCATCCAGACGAAACAGCTCGAGCGTTACAGAAGCTGAAGCAGGAAGATGTATCGTAAAAGTCGTTTGCGAGTTGAACGGATTTGGATAACTGTTTTCAACGTAGAATTCAGTCACGATCTGTTTCGGGAGACCACCAACTCCTTCTGGATATTCAGTCCAAAAGGCTAAGGTGTCATTTTCAGGTATGTTATCGGCTTGCCAGGCGGTAATAAATCGGAATCGATATGTATTAGGCGATGGCAATGCGATGGTAAGAAATCTTACTGTGTCCGTTACAGCGGGTTCTAACGGTTGGACGTTGCTTATCATGGTGAAGACTTCATATCCGGCGGTATCAACTATACAATAAGCATGACAGTATTCCGAGGGTTCAGTGCCTAAGTTGGTCACCACTACGGTGGGTTGAAAAGACGCCGTATTAATGATACTTCCGGGTTCCAGAACCTGAGTCGGCGAGATATCATGGAGCAGACCGACAAGAGTATTGCTCATGATACTGTCATTTTCCGGTACCTGGTCGGTTGATAATAGGGTCCGGAAAGTGAATGTATATGCGCCTGGGTAAGCGGGGACAACAGTGGGAAACATGATCTCATACTGCTCCCCGATGTTGATTTGCGGACAGATGACCTGGTGGCGATAGAATTCTCCAATTGAATCGCTGATTGCGCAGATCGAATAGAATGCCGGTTCATCGAAATCTCCTAAATTCGCCACAAGTGCTCGTGGAGTGATGGGCGCAAGCGGGCTGAAGAAGGGAGGAGAGATTATTTCAATCGGAGCAATGTCATGAACGACACCGAAGGTGCAGTTCATGACAACCAGATCATTTGAGGGATTGCAATCTTCCGGCAACAACCCATCAAAGGTGAATCGGTATTCAGCAGATTCCGGTGGAGTAAAAGTGGGGAAGAAGAGAGTATCGATTTCCAGGACGGCCAATTGAGTGGCCTGAGTATTTAACTCAAGAGTGCTTTGATCGGGGTTGAGGATCGATAAGCTGACGGGAGCAACTGGTTCAGGGACATTTCCCTGATTCTGGACGATGATGGTTGGTGTTATCGGGGCTAACGGCATCGTGCTTTCCGGCGAAAGCACCGAAAGGATGGCTAAATCGTGTATTGGATTGACAACATTGGCGGTGTGAACATGCAGCCGAAGAGTGTCATTACTGCGATATTCATCTATGGGAAGCTGACTGTAGAAAAGAAAGGTATAATCCGTGTTAGCTTGAAGTGTAACCTGATCAAAGACCACGGAGACCACTTCCTCAGGTATGATACTATCCGGATAAACGACATGGTCATAATATATGTCACCACCACCAGAATCCTCCCTTATTCGACATTCAAACGGAACATCACCCTCAGTAAATGTGCCATAATTGATGAATCGCGCCTCGGGGCTAAGAGTCAGTTCTTGGATGGTTCCTGATCCGGGTGGAGATACAGGTAAATACGCAGCAATATCATGAAATCCCCATCCGGGAGGGATTAATTTCTGAATACAATGATGACCCCAACGCCAATAAGATATCCACCATACAAGCCCGTTTGTAGCTATCCCTTCAGGGCAGGCATAGGGGGGTACATAAATATTTTCAACCTGTTGCCAAGGATTAAAATCGATGATATAAGTATGATCTGGATAATTGTAGTCATAGGTATTAATCCAGAGTCTCCCATCCCAATATTGAATTCCCAACGCCCAGATGTATGGCCAAGGGTGCCAAGCGATGACCTGACAGGTAACCGGATCGAATTCCATGATATATTTAACCCATTGAGGCGTCTGCGCGGCCACCCAAAGATGACCACCGACACTGTCATAGGATATTCCATAAAAATAATATCCGTTAAAATTCCAACTAGTGTCGACGGCAAATGTGTCAGGTAAGATCTTGACCAGTTTACTTTGAGCTTGACCGACCAATCCGTGGCTGGTCATCCAAAAATTGTGCCCATCATTAGTAATTCCCCATGGCTGCGTAACTGGTGAAGGATAGATATCGACAATCTGACAATTATAGGGATTCAAGGTGTAGACAGTATGAATGTCCATCGCAGAATCCCAGTCTACGTGCCAAAGCAATTTCCCATCGTAGAATAAGCCCAATGCGTAGTTTGCTGGAGATGGATACTCTTGCAGTAAGATCCAAGATTCTTGTGCGATCGAAGTCCCGGAGCTCATTATGATCAAGAACAGGAGTGGTATAATCCTTTTCATGATTCTTCTCCTTGCAAATTATTAATCTGTATCAAGGTAATGAAATTTTTGTCGTTTGTCAAGAGATTTTTTCATCTCCAGCAGCTTTTTTTCACTGACCAGCGTGCACCCAACCGGTATCCCTCATTCCCTCCCTGTTTCGGTGTTTTTTATTAACGCTTCCTTGACATTGGTGAGAATAATTCGTATATTCAATCTGATCTCACCGAAAACCATCAAGTACAAACTACCCTATAGCTCAGGAGGTTCGTTATGCACTCCCGCACCTTAATCGCTTTCGTAATCACTGCACTGTTGGTCCTCAGCGCTTTCGCCGAACCCGGCGTCGAAACCGCCAGGATCAACGTACAGGGTAAAACCTTCACGCGCTGCATTACTCCCAGCAATCCGGGGCTGTTGCAGGAAATCCCCCCCCTGCCGGGCTCAGCGATCGATCAGGAAGTACTCTGGACCGTCGAACACCCCACCGCCATCGCCAACAACGTCGATATCAGCGGCAATGGCGTGACCATGTTGACCGGTTGGTATCTGAATGACAAGAAAACCAGCAAATACGCTGTGCAGGGAACAGGAACTCCCATCTGGGATTACGCGCAGTCCCCCAATTTTTACATTCCGGTCAGCTCATCGGATGACGCCGGCGTGTTGGCTTCCACCGGTGACGTCACACCCTTGAACGTCTGGTTGAGCGGCGCAGGACCCACGCCGTCCTGGCAGTTCACCTACCCACCCGGTTACCTGGGCGTAGACGTGAACGTCTCGGACAACGGCACTTACATCGCGGCGGTCGCCCGATTGGATGGTGGGACCACCGGCAAGCTGTTCCTCTTCAATTCAACTTCAGCCACGCCCGTCTGGGAAATCGATTATGATGCCGCCAACCAGGTCAACGGCGTCGAAATTTCAGAAGACAACAACTGGATCCTGGTTACCACTTACAGCAATTTCTACGTCTTCAATCTGCCTGGACATTCGCTGTTCTACACTGGCAGCAACTACAGCCAGACCATGGGCGGCATGGATGCAGACGCCGAATATGTCGCCACTGGCGATTTCTACGGAGTTCTGCATGTGTACCAGCGCAACGCATCGGGTTATACCCCGGTTTGGACCTACACCATGGGCGGGTGGGTGACCGCTGTGGATATTTCCAGCAACGGCCAAAAAGTAATGGCGGGTAATTTCACCTACTCGCCGGTCAATGGCGGCAAGGTGCAAGCCTTCAACATCGGCAGCAGCACACCGCTCTGGACCTATTCGCAGTACGGCGACTACGTCTCCTCGGTCGCTCTGTGCGATGATGGATCCAAAGGCGTCGCCGGTTCCTGGGGTATGCTGGACGCAACGTTCGGTGACGTTTTCACAGCTTTCAACATCAGTGACGGCAGCGTCATCCTGAACCTGCGCGACGACCTGGATGAGCCGGGCACGATCTTCGACGTGGCGATTTCCGACGACGGTCACTATGCCGTCTGCGGGGGCAAATCCGTCCACGCTCGTACCTTCGGCAACGGCGGCGAGATCTACTCCATCGAACTCGCTCCTCCGAGCCCTTCGAATGTCACCGTAACCATGACGCCGATCGGGTATCCGTTCATTATTCCTCCCGGAGGTGGAGCTTTCAATTTCACCGCAGCGGTAACCAATCATGAAACCGCTCCCGTCACGTGCGATGCCTGGATCATGGTGCAGGCTCCCGATACCAGCTGGTATGGTCCGCTTTTCCAGATTCCGGACTTAACGCTCCCCGGCGGTCAATCCATCAGCCGCACCCGCCAGCAATACATACCCGGAAGAGCCCCTGCCGGACTCTACCACTACGAAGGTCGAGTGGGTATCTACCCGAACCAGATCTGGAACAGCAGTAATTTCACCTTCACCAAACAGATTGGTGCAGGCGAGGGGAACATCGAAGTGGGCATCGAGGACTGGCTCTGCAGCGAAGTTCTCGACAACTCCTTGCAGATCAGTTCGGCTCCGCAGGAATTCCGCCTGTCGACCAACTACCCCAATCCCTTCAACCCCTCCACCACCATCCGCTACGACCTGCCGACGGCGAATTTTGTGAACCTAACGGTTTACGACCTTTCCGGACGCACGGTAGCAACATTGGTGAGCGGCATGAGAGTTGCCGGATCGTATGAAGTTGTATTCGACGGATCGGCTTTGGCATCCGGCGTGTACATCTACCGTCTGAACGCCGGAAACTTCAATGCTTCAGGCAAGATGGCGCTGCTGAAGTAGTCACGAGGCACGAGATTCGAGTCACGAGGCATAGGGGCACGGCATGCCGTGCCCCTGCAAAAAACGCGGATGTCACTCCGGCACAAGCCAGAGTCCAGACTCCTTGATCTGGGGTGGCATGGACAGTTCCATGCTCTACCCTTTATGCCCACTGTTCAAGCGCCTGTCTGTATAGCAAAAAGCCCCTTAGGGGCTTCTTTATTAAGGCACAAAAATTTACATCCCCCCCTTTTACTTCCCCCCCTTTACCCGCCCCGGACGGTTCTGCTGACGGTCCTCGTATCGACGTTCCGTGTCAAACGTCGGTCCCTTGCGATCCAGGTTAACCAGCAGCCTGACCAATACCCAGAATGGAAAACCCAGCAGGAAGATGATCAACGATACCAGGTTATCCACCAATCCCTTATGCTCAGCGTCGTCGATAACCAGGATATCCGGAAAGACTTCGATGCGCAGGTTATTCGCGCCGGTGATCTCCACCCGAGGTTGACGCAACACCCGCCGCAGGATGACTCTGCCTGCATAGACGAACGAAATCAATATCCCCCAGTAAGAGAGCAGCACCAGCCGCGTGGGTGAAAACGGCTGTTTCAGGTCGAGGGTCAGGAAGAAGATAATGAAAATTCCGCCGAGAGAGACCTTGGCGGTTTCAAAGAGGAGCTGTTCAGCGCTGATGCCGGTATGCGACCGGTACATGCCGAACAGCAGGAATATCACCATCCACCCGCAAGAGATAATCAGCGACGGCCAGAACAACAGCCGAAACTCCGGCGCCACGAAATTGGCGAAGATGCCGGAATGATACCGCAGCAGATACGATGCCAGGTAAGCCAGGTTCAGCGCGGCGAAATCTGCGAACAGCAGCAGGAATTTTTCCTTGACTGATTTCATCGACCGTACCACTCACGATAATAGGATTGATACTGCCCCGACTTGATCCGTTCCCACCAACCTTTATGGCTTAAGTACCATTCCACAGTCTGTTTCAACCCATCGGCGAAATCGTAGGTTGGCTTCCATCCCAGTTCCTCACGGATTTTGGAGGCGTCGATGGCGTAGCGACGGTCATGTCCGGGGCGATCCTTCACGAACGTGATCAGGGATTCCGGCTTGTCCAAGATGCGCAGCAGTTCCTTAACCAGCGCCAGATTGTGCCACTCGTTTGATCCCCCGATGTTGTACACTTCACCAGACCGCCCTTTTTGCAGAACCGCCCAGATGGCGCGCCCGTGATCTTCGACGTGCAGCCAATCGCGCACGTTCAGACCATCACCATAGACAGGCAGAGGTTTTTCTTCCAGCGCGTTGGTGATCATCAATGGGATCAGTTTTTCCGGGAATTGGTATGGTCCATAATTATTGGAACATCGCGTGATCACGCCGTCCAATCCATACGTATGGACATAGGCGTGCACCAGCAAATCCGCGGCAGCTTTTGACGCGGAATAGGGGCTGTTGGGAGCCAGAGGCGTGCTTTCGGTGAATACGCCCGATTCCGGCAGCGAACCGTATACTTCATCCGTGGAAACCTGCAAGAAGCGGTTAATCTGATGCTTCAAGGTGAGGTCCAGCAGCACCTGCGTCCCAATCAGGTTGGTCGTCAGAAAGATCCCCGGCCCCATGATGGAACGATCCACGTGGGTTTCCGCGGCGAAATTGATGACGGCATCGAAATGATTCTGTTCAAAGATTGCCACCATGGCAGTGCTGTCGGATATATCCGCTTTGATGAATCGATAGCGCGGATTATTGCGCACGGACTTCAGGTTTTCCAGGTTACCGCAATAGGTCAGAGCATCGACGTTGACCAGATTAACGTCGGGATTTTCTTTCAGTACCAGGTGGATGAAGTTCGAGCCGATAAATCCGGCTCCGCCGGTGATCAGGAGTAGCATGTTGCTCTTTTTATAGTGGGGTCGCTTTTTTTGAATGATTCTATCGTATAACTAGTTCCTTGTGAAGCTGGTTTAAATACCCTACACCCTCAAATACCTTCCTACCGCCAGTCCGCCACCGATCATTCCCAGCAGCAAGCCGCCAACTGCGGGCAGGTAGGGATGTGGCAGAACCAGATCGATCCCGCCGGCGAGACGCATTTGTACCACAAATCGCAATCCCACAATCAGAATGGAACTTACCAGGCCGCCGATCCCTCCGAGGATGGCTCCCTGAGTCAGATAGATCCCTCGCAGCATCCACGGCGTGGCTCCTAAAAGCGACATGAGGTGGATGCCGTCCCGCTGAGCGTCAATTTTCAAGCGAGCCGCGTTGAAAATCAAACCCAGGGCGATCAGAATAATGGCGATGGAACCGAAGTAGCCCCAACTGCTCAACCGTTGCTTGCCGGCATAAATCATATTTAAAAGATCGCTGTCATAGACCGCATCTTCGATTCCCGGAAGCGCGATCAGACGCGCGGCAGCAGATCGAAAAGAATCCGGTTGAACCGATTGCAGCGGCAAGGTGATCTTAAAGGAGGCAGGGAGTGGATTGGCTTTCAGGACGTCAAAAAGCTGCGAATCGAATTCTCGGGCGAAGAGTGATGCGGCTTCGGTGCGTGAAACGTACTTGACCTGCCAGCGTTGATCCAAAGTCTCGACGGCTCTCTGCAGATCAGAATGCCGGCTTTCCGGTAGAGCCAGAGAAATAAATGCTTCGATCTGCATCTGGTTGAGCAAGCCTTGAGCCGTTCTCTGCAGGTTGAGAGCCCCATAGGCAAATAATCCCAGGACGCACATCGCCAGCCCAGCCGCCGCCGCAGCGATGAATGAATGAAACAAACCTCGGCGCAGACCCTCAATCGACTCTTTGAGAATGAACAGAAGAGAGATATTCACTCGGTCAATCTCCCGTTTATAATCTGTAAAATCCGATTGGCGATGCTTTTGTATGGATCAGCAACGTGCGTCGCCGCCAAAATCGTCATCCCCTCCTCCTTGATCTGACACAAGTGCTCCAATATTTCCGCACAGGCTTCGCCATCGATGTGTGCCAGCGGTTCATCCGCCAGGAGTATCAATGGGCGCACCGCCAGGGCTCGGGCAATGGCAACCTTTTTCTGCTCGCCCGTGGATAGCTCGGCCGGATAGGCTTTACCTCGATCTTTGAGTCCGAACCGGAACAAAAGGCGGTTGACTTGCAACTGAATACGCCTTCGGGTTTCACCGGTGATGTAGAGAGGGAGGGCGATATTATCAAAAATTGTGCGGTCGTGGAGCAGGCGCGCCTCTGGAAAAACGATCCCGATTTCGCGCCGTTTGATGGCGCGTTCCTTCGAACTCACTTTATGCTGGAATTGCCCCTGAATCATAACCTGCCCGGAGTCCGGAAAGAGTTCCTGGTAAATAAGCCGTAAAATGGTCGTTTTGCCAGCGCCGGTCGGTCCGGCGAGCACGACAAACTCCCCTTTGGCGATGGAAAAAGTAACGTTGTCGATCCCTCGCCTCTGAGCATGTTCCAGGGAGACATTTAGAAAGCGGATCATCGCCGGTTGGAGAATTTTGCCGTAAGCCGCTTGGCGACTCCCGGAGGAACGAATTGCGAGACGTCGCCGCCGAAACTCGCTACCTCACGGATGATGCTGGAATTCAGATAGGTGTACTTATCGTGCGGCATCAGAAAAACGGTGAGGATGTTCGGCGCCAATTTCCGATTCATCAGAGCCATCTGGAACTCATACTCAAAATCGCTGATAGCGCGCAATCCACGGATCAGCGCGATGGCATGGGACTGTGCGGCATATTCAATCATCAATCCGGTGGTATCGGCTACGGTCACGTTGTGGAGGTGCACCACAGCTTCAGTAATCATGGCGCGCCGCTCCTCCAGGTCGAAGAGCAGGGTTTTTGCCGAGTTTGCGGCCAGAGCAACGATGACTTGGTCGAAAAGAGCGGCGGCTCGTTCGACAATATCGATATGACCGTTGGTGATGGGATCAAATGAGCCAGGATAAATGGCTATTTTGGGCGAGGCGTTGTGGTTCTGATTCAAGTTGGCAATCCTCCGGGGAAGCGTTTTTCTAGAATAACTTGCATCCCCATTTTTACGACTCTAAAGACGACACGATCCATTAAATGTCGCATAATCAGCATTCCTCTGCCCGAGGCTTTCAGGAGGTTTTCTTCCTTCCGGGGATCGGGTACTCGATTCGGCGTAAAACCGAGTCCGTGATCCTGAACGACGATACGGAGATATTGGGAACAACTGTAGAACCTGATCAAGACCTGCTTCTGCGGGTCTTGTCTATTGCCGTGCATAATGGCGTTATTCACGGCTTCCGAAATCGAGATGGCGACGTCATCTTGCGCTTCATTTGGGAAGGGCATTTTTCGGATTAACTTTTCGGTAAATCGATCAACTTCCGCCAGACTTGCGGGTTGGCTGTTCACCTTCAATTCCCCGATTTTCTTCAGAGGCATTTGATCACCATCAGTGTGACGTCATCCTGAAGACCCGCTTTTCCACTATGTTGTCTGATACTCCTCAGCAAACTTCTAATCACTTCTCGCGGTCCCTGGGGAGCCAAATTTCGTGCAATCTCGGCTATTCTTTCCCAGCCGAATTGTTCGCCGGAACCATCTTCTGCCTCGGAGGCGCCGTCGGTATAGAGTACAAGAACATCCTTGGATTGAAATTGCAGCCGAAATTCGTGATAGAGCCCGTTGGGAAATGCTCCTAACAGCATGCCTCCCTCGGTCAAGAATTCAGTCCGTCCGTCGTTCCGCAGCAGTATCGGTGGGTTATGTCCGGCATTGGCGTAGGTCAATATTCCGGTTTTTGTATCCAACACTCCGTAAAACGCGGTGACGAACCTTTCCGGATCGCTGGATTCGAAGAGAAAGTCATTGACTCGCGACAGAATGGTCGAGATGGCGTAATGACTGAACGCTTCGATGCGCAAGGCTGCCCGGAGACTCGCCATGATGAAGGCTGCCGGTATTCCCTTACCGGAAACATCGCCGACGACAAGTCCCAGATCCTTTTCAGTCAGGTGGATGAAATCGTAATAATCGCCGCCGACCATCTCGGAGGGGAGATTCACTCCCGCCATTTCGAACTTGTCAAACTTCGGCGCTGACCGGGGTAATAACTCCCGCTGCATGCGTCGTGCCAGCGCCAATTCTTTTTCAATGCGCTGCTTTTCCAGGATCTCTTTGTACAGACGGGTGCGTTCAATGGCCACTGCGGCGTGCGAGGCGAAGGTCATCAAGTGATCGGCGTCCCTATGGCTGAATGCTGCCAATCGATCACTTTCCAGGTTGAAGCATCCCAGCACCTTGCCACCCGTGAACATAGGTACCACCATTTCGGAACGGGTCTGAGGACGAGCGGGGAAATAGCGTGGATCACGCATCACATCTGTAACCACAATAGGAACTTTATGCTTCATCGCCCAGCCCATCAAGCCCTGATCGAACTTTTGATGGACTTTGCCTCTATCCTGATTCTCATATCCGCGTTGAAACTCACCCTCGACCAGTCTGCCATCTTCGCTGACTACGAAGATACCCGCGGCATTGTAATCCACCACCTGTTTCAGAGAATCTACAATCAGAGCCAGGACTTCCTGCAAATCCAGAACGTTGGAGAGCTTCAAAGCGATCTGGGTGATCAGGTGAATTTCCAAGCGGGTCCGCTGTACGTCCTCGATGTGTTCCAGCAGGTGCGTCAGCCGGTTCAGCAGATTTTCAAAGGTGCTGAGTCTCTGGTCTTGTATGGAACCGACTGGCAGACTCTGCATTTCCGACAGAACATTGTGCAGCAGTGTGACCAGTTCACTGAAGACTTTCTTTTCAGCCCAGCTTCCACCAGCTGCTGAAAGACCCGCTCCGGGTTCTGTAGATTTGATTTCTTCAGATTCCAAACGGGTTACCGGTAGCTTTCCAGCGCCTTTTCCATTGAATCATACGATTCAAATATGGTGACCAACTTGGTGATGACAAAGAGACTGTGTATCTTCTCGGTTACAGAAGACAGCTTGAGTTCGCCTCCGGCATTCTTTATCGTCGTCAGCCCACCGATCAGCATACCAAGTCCCGACGAATTCATCCAATCCACTTCCCGCAGATCCAGGATGAATTTCTTGAAGCCTTTGCCGATCTCGGTTTTCAGGGCTTCGTGAAAATCATTGGCTTCCGGTCCGCCCATCATCTTGCCCTTGATTTCGATGATAAGGACATTATTCTCTTCATGTAACTTTAATTTCATCTTTGCTCCTTTTCTCTACCTGTAGGTCTTTTCAAGTTTAATGTAAATAAAAACTATGATAAAATCAAGAGAAATTCCTCTTGAGGTTTTAAAAAAATCCCTTCCCGGTTTTATCTCTCTAACTCGTTGGATTGAAATTTGACTTGACTACTGCGTCTTTTTTGTTTAACTTCGGGGGAACCGGACTATACCGCTTATCCGTTAACCTGTTATCCGAAACGTCTCAAGTTTTAGACAGTCCGTTTCTCGATCCGGAATGACCTGAAGAGTAAGTACAATGATCCAAACCCTTACTCACTGAATTCAATCTACCTCATGCTGCTGAAAGGAAGATAGATGCGTACCCAGGTATACTTTCGATGCCTCCTGATTGGTTTGTTAACAGCCTTATGCCTGAATTCCGGTTGCGGAATCATCTGCTGCCCAAAAAACAAATCGTGCTGTGTCAGACCTGCCGTGAAATCAAACCCTTTGCAGGTGGTCGCAATCAATGATGGATCGCTCCCGGAAGCGATGCAGTGGAAGAGAACGACAGTCTTTGCAGTTGCCAATGAGAACGACCCCCTCTTGGCGAGTTACCTCAAGCAAGTAACCAATAAAGAGGGTCAGGTCGTCACGTCGCCAACGCCCCCACCGGACCTGACCGGTATGGCACAGCTCTATCTGCTTCTGGGTTGGAGTACAGGTGGACTGGACGAACTGCGGGCCGCGAAACTGGATTCTGCCGTCATCTCGGATCGGGAGATCAAGGTCTGGCTGTGGAAGCCGTCGCTGCAACCCGACGAAGGCGTGATGGGAACCGCCGACATGAAATTTGTCGGCTGGAAGATTGATCCCCGGGAACTTGCTGAAGGCAACTATACAGTCAAACTCTACGTCAGCAGGGGAAAGGTAAAAGCGGGCAGCGAAATGCGAGAGGCGCTTGGGGCACCCGAGCTGATGAAGGAACTCAAGTTTCACATCGACAGGGATAAATAGGGCACCCTGGACTCAACGATCGGGATCACCAGACCGACGAGTCAGCCTGCACGACAAGTATGATCGGATCCCTTCCTGAAAGGTGAGCTGTTCGTGTCCCCAGAAGCTCCAGAACATGACGACCGCCACTGAAATGGCTTTGGCGACCAACAGCTTAAGATGAGTGACCTGCACTAAAAATTCCATCAATCCGGCGGTCAGCCCAAGACCGATGATGGCCACTACAAAAAAGGTGCGGGCTTGTTTTAAAAAGGGGCGGTTATCCGAGGCGAAGTTGAGGTACTTGTTCAGAAGGAAATTGGTCGTCATGCCGCAGGCATACGCCATACCTGCCGAGAGCCAAACGTACAGGTGCAGTTTAACCCGTAAGATGACCAGAATGCCCGCATCCACCAGCGTTGCCAGTCCAGCGATCCAGAGGTAGTTAACAAATAATTTTAAAGGTTTTTTTCCGGTCTTCGCCATTTGGATTTATACGCGTAAAATTACGACCTAAGGCATCAAAAACGGATTGAAAATTCGTTCAACCTGCACCGTAGTCGCCGGTCCATGCCCCGGGTGCAACACCATGTCATCCCCGAGTGTCAGAATCTTCTCCTTGATGGATTGGATTTCCCGTTCAAAGCTCTCCTGATCGGGCGTGCCCCCCACGGAGCCCGCGAACAGCAGGTCCCCGCAGAATATCTCGCAACCCACGACGAAGGTGATCGAGTCGGCTGTATGACCCGGCGTCTCCAGCGTCTTGATCTTCAGTTCACCCACCGGCAGGACGTCTCCGTCCTTAAGAGGTTTTACGGCTTTGGAATTAAGAGAGTGTGCGGCAATCGGAATATTTGTTTTCGCCACAATCTCCTGCAAGCCGCCCGTGTGATCTGAATGGTCATGAGTGATCAGAATCATCTTCAAAACCAAGGTGTGATCGCTGATGAATTGAGCGATCTGATCATTCCATTCTCCGGGATCAATGATGACCGCCTCACGGGTTTTGCCGCAGGCGACGATGTAGCAGTTGGTCTCATTGACCGATAAAAGGAAGTGCTCGAGAATCATTTCTCCTCCTTGCCGTCCATCACCGCGCCGTCCAGGTTCGCTCCCTCCAGATTAGCGCCTTTCAAGTTGGCGCCGGTCAATATCGCTCTTTCCAGAACGGAATTGCTCAAATTTGCGTCGGTTAAGATGGCGTTGGTCAGATCAGTCTCACGCAACACTGCCCTCTCCAGGCGAGCGCTCACCATTTTGGCAGCTTTTAACCGGGCTCTGCCGAGTCTGGAATAGAAAAGATTGACGCCCAAAAGCGACGCTTCTTCCAAATCGGTCCCGACCAGATTTGAACGCGACAGATCTGCCTCATCGAACTTGGCTTGCGAAGCGTGAGCCCCCGCCAACAGAGCGAAGGAGAGATCCGCCGTGCTTAAGTCTGCTCCTTCTATAACCGCAAAATCCAACCGGGAACGGTACAGAGAAGCGCCGATGAACTTGGCTCCGCGCAGATCGGCCAGAGCAAAATTGGCGTCGGCAAGCTGAGCAAACTCGAAGCTGGCTTCCGCTAAAAAGGCAGCCTCAAAGTGAGCGCCGCTCCCTTGTATGTTCTTCAAGTTGGCAAATCGAAGATCGCAGGCTCGCAGGTCCGCCCCCGATAAATCGGCTCCGGAAAGGTCCGCAGAAGCCAGCCGAGCCCCCGTCAGAATGGCTCCGGCAAGCTTAGCATGGGAGATATGGACGTCTCCTAACACCACCCGGGCGAAATTCTGTCCCCTGAAATTGTACCCCATCTGCACGTGCAATTCCAGGTCGCCGCGATAGGTCTTTTTTGCCGGTAAATGGAACCAGCAGTGCTCCGCCAGAGCGACTGCGTGGAATTTGCACCCCTCATTCCGGCATTTTTTCATCGTTTGGGACATGGTCGTTGGCCGTTATTCTTTTTGGGTCGCCTGGTTACTCCGTTGCGTTTCATGGCGCTGTCGTGCGAGAATTATCCGCAACAAAGCGCGGTGGCGTGAGCTGCGGCACAACTCCAGGCTCAGACAATATATATCTTATTAATGAAAATGTCAAGAAGAAGCTCTCAGAAAACAAGGAGAAGGGAGATTTACTAAAGATCCGCGCCAAAATTGGCGATAAGCATCATAGACAGGCGAACTGTCACTCGCGCCAGGACCCAATCTTGGCTGCACACCCGTACGCTGGACTGGATGAGTATAGACCCGATCGATTTGATGAACAGTAATTGTGGGGATTGATAAAATGGAAACTCAAGTTGCGCACCATATAGAAGAGGCGAAGCTGCCGAAACGCGTACTGGTTATTGACGATGAGGATTCAATTCGCACCCTGCTCCAGGAATACTTGGAGATCGTCGGTTTCGAGGTACAGACGGTGGCTTCGGGTTTCGACGGCTTGAAGGCGTTGGAAACCCGGGATTTTGGCCTGGTGATCTGCGACGTTCTGATGCCCGGGATCGATGGGTATCAGGTCTTCGAGCGGGTTCTGGAAGCCAGACCCAGCCAGAACTTCCTCTTCATCACCGGATACGCCTTCGCCGGCTCCAATCAGGAACTGATCGACAAATCCTTAGGAATGCTGCATAAACCCTTTCACCTCCATGATCTGCACACGATCCTCACCGAGTTGTTCCCCGAGGTGAAGAACTGATACAAGTTTTTTTCTGGTTTGACGTCGCAAAGCAACGAGGCGGTCATTTTGACCGCCTCGCGCTGTTTGGGGATGATGGATGGACACGCTCCGTCGTGTCCTTTGCGGGTTGTCGGGTGCCCCACAGTTCTGCTGTGGGATACTATGCTCTTGCCCCGACCCGAGCCGCCGTGTCATTCTCGGACAGACTTCTTGATCCGGGATCCAGAACCTGGACTCCGGCTTTCGCCGAAGTGACACCTGCATTTTTTGTAGGGCGATGCATGCATCGCCCTACACCAAGCTTCTATCATTTGCAGCGCAAAGTCGCTCAACACTTTGCGGACAAGTAGCATTGCTACCAATTTACGAAACTTTTCGGCAGGTGTCAAGGATTATTTGGGGGAGGAAGAAAAAAGGAGGCTGTCCCAAAAGAACAAAGAGCAGGCGTTGCGAGGTTCGCAGGACTGGATATGGCAGGACAAAGGTGGCAGGGAGGCGGCATTTAGTTCGGCAGCGCCAGCGGCAGCGCTCGTTGGAGCACGGAGATGTGAATTTCCTTACCGCAATCGAAGGGTTCGCCATCCACGTGGATGGGGCCGTTCTGTTGGCGAGTTATCAAGGCTTCCTTTAGTTCAGCGTGGTGATAGCCGGGCGTGCTCTCGATTTTTCCGTTGAAGAGACCGGGGAGGTGATAGAGTGAGGTTTGGATGGGCAGTCGGTCCAGCACGCAGAGATCGAGAATACCGTCGTCGGCTTTGGCATGTGGCGCGATGATGGTGCCGCCGCCGAACCCACGGGCATTGGCGAGGCTCAGCAGCAGCGGTCTGCCGTTGTATTCGATATGGCTGTTCACCTGCACACTGATTTCAGAGCTCTGGTAGTCACGGTAAGCCCAGATACTGTGATAGAAATAGGAGGGCATGCCCCGCACCTTGCTGCGAGCATACCTGTGGGCGATCACCGCATCCATCCCGCAGCCGAAGGTGACTAGAAAAAGGTGATTTTCCGCCATGCCGACGTCGGAGGCAGCCAATTTTGGCGTCAACAATCCTTTAATGGCGGCGGCGGGATCGAGAGGAATGTTCCAGTGTCGGGCGAAACCGTTGCCGGAACCGGCGGGTACCAGACCGACCGGCACTCCGGAACCCAGAATTCCCCCCGCGACTTCGTTCAACGTGCCGTCTCCGCCCACGGCGATGATCAAATCGCTGCCTCGTTCCACCTCTTCCAACGCCAGCCGAATGCCTTCCTCAGGGCGGGTGGTGATCAAGATGGAGTAGTCCCGACCCGCCGCACCCCAGATATGATCGATCAGTCGGATAATGTTCGGTTTGCCGAATATTTTGCCCGATCGGGGGTTGATGATAAAAGTGGCGCGTTTGAATTGGGGCATCACAGCTGTCTATTTTACTTTGGTGAACCGGAGCATCCGCACGATTTCTCCGGCAGCTCTGCGGTTGCGTTCATAACGGCTCATCGGGCGGTCGGGTTCCGGCCATGAGGTGTAGAACGGAGCAGGCAAATGACTTTCCAGGTCGGGATTTAGTTCCAGCAGCCCGAGAATGTGGAAAAAATATTCGGTGTGATCGCTGGCAACCTTAAGGGTTCCACCTTTTGTGAGCAGCGCCGTCAGCCATTCGACTCGCTGGACGTCGAAAAAGCGGTGATGTTTTTGGCGTGGTTTAGGCCAGGGATCAGGGTGGTTGATCAAAATATGGTCGAACGATCCAGGGAAAAACAGGGGTCCATCTATCAGATCAAGATTGAGACGCAACAGCGCCGCGTTGGGGCTGCCGATCCGCTTCAATCGCTTTAAGGCTTTACGCACCCGGTACGGTCGTTTTTCGATACCGATGAAAGCAGTACGCGGATATTGCTGGATCAACTGTTCGAGAACTTCGCCGTGCCCGAAACCGATTTCCAGAAAGGCGCGTTCAAACCCCGGCAATCGCCGTCGCGGGTCCAGAGGAAGGTCTTCGGGTTCGACGTCCCAGAAGTAGGGAGAATCGAACACCAGATGATTTTCCTCACTGACCCTCCTCACATAGTTTTCGCGATAGGTGAGGCTTGGCGTCGCGTCCGATTCAAGTTCAGGCATGGGAATCGCGCTGGTGAGGTAGATTCATCTGTACCTGGAAGACAATGATCCCCAGAACCAATCCCGCTCCGAAGATTTCCCAGTGAAAGGGGAGAGGATAGCCCCCCTTGATAACATGGCGGACGTCCCAGACGAATGAAGCGATGATGATCAGACCGGCGAGAATCTCCAACAGCCATGCAGTCCGTGAAAACCGCACGGATACTCCTTTATCCTGCAATTTAATGATGCGAATCGCCGCCCAGATCATGATCAAAGAAACCAGAACCGGCGCCAGAACGGGACCAATCCAGGGCAGCGGAATCAGAAAGAGAATGTCCCAGGTGGATAGCGCCGCAGGCCAGCCAATAAAAATTTTCAACCAGCCGTAGTACATGATATCCCAGACGCCGAAGCAAAAAAGCAGGTAGGCGAACCTCTCAATCGGCGAGCGGCCACAAAAAATCCCCACCGTCACCAGCATGATGATGGTGGCGGCTTCCCTACCCAATTCGATCAGGATGGTATGTATCGGCGCGGCGGTCAGGGGAAAGTCGAATCCATTCGGATAGTAGATCAGCCGCAGATAGACGACCACCGCAGATTCCAGGTACGCCATCGCCACGGCGAAGAGCGCAGCCCAAAAGATGGTTTTATTCGACGATTTCATATTGCCTTATGCAACTCACAGTACTACAGGAATTCACCGATGGAAGTTAAACCGACAGCATAACTCCTGTTGGGGTCAGAGACGACCTCGACTAGGTTGACTTTACGTCCTCTTCAGAGGACTGAAGCTATATAGCCCGAAAATTCATTTTCGGGCAAGAAAGCTTCGGTAAATTCCCCCGGGAATGAATTCCCGGGCTACTTTCCTTCAGTCCCTGCGGGACGTTTTCTAGATTCCGGATCAATCCGTCAGTTGACGGACGGAATAACACGGTAGCGTCGGGGTCTGGGGCATCCGCCAACCGGCGTGCTGTGCCCTTGATAAACTCGGGGCAACCTGAAGCGGTTAATATAGTTAATTGTTCCAGCAGATGCAAGAGAGAAGATAACGCAGTTGAAAAGACCCTGAAGTTGAGATTTTTCTTGCAATTGGTAAATTATTATGTTATATTATAACGTCGGAAATTGGGGAACTCTACCCCAGGGAGATAGAATGGCCATCAAAACGTGCAGCTTGATCTTGATTGCAGCTCTGGTTTGCCTGCCGTGCCTCGCCGGCGCCGAAGAATCAAATCCGTCCAATACGGTGGGATTCTGGAAGATCAACGTCAACCGAGGCTACAATCAGGTCTCCTTCCCGCTGTTGCCTGCTGACAAGACCCTGAACAACGTCCTCGGCAGCCAGTTGACGGGAGCGACAACGCTACAACAATCCGATCAGATTTTACTCTGGAACGCGGCGACCGGTCAGTTCCAGACCAGTTGGTACAACACCTCAACCTCGACGTGGCAGGGGGAATTTAGCGAAGTTCGCGAATCCGAAAGCTACTGGATTTACGTGCAAGCCAATCACCCCGCATTGCAGACGATTGTCGCTGCAGGTAACGTCGTAGCAACGCCGGTCTACAACATGGGAATCATGACGCCCGGGTACAACGCCATCGGATCGGTTTGGGCGGCGCCCGTTCCCATCACTCAGGCAGGGCTGAGCGGCATTCAAGGTGGCGTCTATCTTTTCCTCTCCGACCAGATCATGAGCTACGATGCCGCTACGGGGTCCTATCAATATGCCTGGCGCACCGATAACGGCACCTGGCAGGGCAACCTGACCACTCTGGAACCGACGAAAGGGTACTGGATTTACGTCGCTCCTGGACATAACAGTTTCCACTGGACCAATTACCCGCAACCCAATCCCAATGGGTTGAATAATCCCAACTTTATGCCTACCCGTTCTGAAAATACAATCAAAGCTACGGGCGCCACCCCATTTCTTCCGCCCGCGATCGGCGGCGATCAAGGTGTGAAAACCTCATCGCCTGCTTCACAGCCACCGGCGCCGCTGCCGGTATCCGGAGGTGGAGAATGAAACGACTCTTCATCCCACTGCTTTTCATCGTAGGCTTACTGGCAACTCAGTTGCCGGCTGTACCCTACCTGATGACCGCCACCAATTACGCGGCAGGATTTTTTGCCGTGGTTGGCGATGAGAACGGACAGCCTCTGGCGTCAGGTTCCCTGGTCCAGTTGATCTGGGATTCCGGACAGGACGGCAAAGATGCTCCATCAGTACAGCCCGGTTCCATCGGTTCTCCGACCGATGATGATGTCTTGATCGGAACTTGTCAGGTCGGCGTAAGCGGCGGAGCACCCTCGGCGGGAACATTCGTGTTGGCAGGAACGGCTCCATCAGGCGGCGGATTATGTTACCTGCGGGCTTTCCACGCCGTCACGCCGCAGTTGGGGACCTTCTATTCCGAATCCAGCAGCGAATTCGCCATACCTCCCATGTCCGATCCGCTCTTGGATGGCGTTGAGTTTCCCTCTTCGATGAACCTGGTTCTGGGAATCACACCCCCGTTGGACGTCAATATGACGCCCATTAATCCGCCGATCATCATCCCGGCGAATGGTGGATCCTTCACCTATTCGATTCAAATTCATAATACCACGACCAGCCCGGTGACCTTCGACGTTTGGATTGACATGATCCTACCCAACGGCTCGCTTTACGGACCGGTGATGGTACGAACCAACTTGATTATCCCTGGCGGCGCCACCTTGACTCGGCAGTTGACTCAAGCAATTCCGGGACAAGGACCCGCCGGAGTCTACAGTTACGAATCCCACGTGGGCAACCATCAGACCGGAATCGTTATCGATGAGGATGCGTTTCCGTTTTCCAAAGCCGGCGCCAGCGGCAACGGCAACTTCCTCGACGACATGACCGGATGGCAGACCACCGGCTGGGAAGACGGCGATTTAACCACCGTGGTGGTGCCGGACATCTTCTCGCTGTCGCCACCCTATCCCAACCCGTTCAATCCGACCACACAGATCCGATTTGGATTGCCGCAAACCGACCACGTGCGCATCGATATCTACAATATCCTGGGCAGCCGGGTCACCACGTTAGTTGATGAAGATATAACCGCCGGTTTCCACGCTGTATCCTGGGAAGCGAGAAACATCGCTTCAGGGTTATACCTGGTGCAAATGAAATCGGGTGGTTTCGTATATACGGAAAAAGCTTATCTGCTTAAGTGAGGGCTCAGTTTCGGTACGCGTATAAAGAAAAGCTGCGGTCGATTGATCGCAGCTTTTTGTTTGAAAGTCGGGAAACGACTTGCCGCTTGATAGTGCCGACGGATCTCGACCCCCAACGGTCGGGGTTTAGCAGTAAGGTACAGAGACCTGACAGCACAAAAACATCAGATCGGGCAAGGGGGAAACCCCCTTGTTGATACGATAGTTCGATCCATTCATCCCATTCTTGGAGGTTAAAATGAAAACGCTCATCACTCTCTTCGCTCTTTTATCGCTAACCCTCCTCGCCGCCGCCCAGCCGCCGGATACGCTGTGGACCAGAACCTTCGGCGGCGGCATTTATGATCAGGGTTACAGCGTACAGCAAACCTCGGATGGTGGGTACGTCATCGCTGGAACTACGTGGTCATTCGGCGCAGGTGGTGTTTCAGACATCTACTTGATCAAGACGGACGCCAACGGCGATTCGGTCTGGACTCGCACCTTCGGCGGGAGCAGTGCCGATTATGGCTATAGCGTGCAACAGACCTCGAACGGTGGGTTTGTCATCGTCGGAAAGACGGTTTCCTACGGCGCAGGTTATCTTGATGTCTACCTGATCAAGACGGACGCCAATGGCGATTCGGTCTGGACTCGTACCTTCGGTGGAAGCGGTACGGATGTTGGAATTAGCGTGCAGGTGATTTCGGATGGTGGATACATCATCGGCGGAACTACGGATTCCGACGGCGCAGGTGTTGAAGACATCTACTTGATCAAGACGGACGCCAACGGCGATTCGGTCTGGACTCGTACCTTCGGTGGAAGCGGTATGGATGTTGGACATAGCGTGCATCAGACCTCGGATGGCGGGTACATCATCGCCGGATTGACGTATTCCTTCGGCGCAGGTAATGCTGACGTTTACTTGATCAAGACAGACGCCGCGGGCAATCAGGTCTGGACTCGTACCTTCGGTGGAAGCGGTATGGATGTTGGAAGTTGCGTGCAGCAGACCTCGGACGGTGGATACATCATCGTCGGATATACGGATTCCTACGGCTTAGATATTCAAATCTACCTGATCAAGACGGACGCTGCTGGCAATTTAGTCTGGCAGCGCATTTACGGTGGGAGCAATGCAGATGTTGGTGCTTGCATGCAGCAGACCTCGGACGGCGGGTATGTGATCGCGGGGCATACAAGTTCCTACGGCTTAGATATTCAAATCTACCTGATCATGGCGGACTCCGCCGGTAACCTAATCTGGCAGTGCACTTTCGGCGGGGGCGGGATGGATGTTGGAAGTAGCGTGCAGCAGACCTTGGACGACGGGTACGTTATCGCTGGAACTACGTGGTCATATGGCGCAGGTTATAGTGACATCTACTTGATCAAGACGGACGCCGGGGGAACTCCGGTGAAATCCTGGGGCGAACCACCTTCACCACTATCACGATTTGCCCTTATGGGTGCGTTCCCCAACCCCTTCAACCCCACCACCACGTTCAGGTTCACCCTGCCGCAGGCCGCTCAGGTGACGTTGGATGTGTTTGATATAAACGGACGCGTTGTAGGGGCCCATGGCATGCGCCCGTCTAGCGGCGGTGGCGGTTCTGCGGGCGCAAGCCTTGTGCCCCTACAGGCAGGATCTCATGAAATCACCTTCGACGGGTCGGGTCTGCCGTCGGGGGTGTACCTGTATCGGTTGACCATGTCGGGGTCAGGGGCGAGTCCGGCTATGCTATGCGGGAAGATGGTGCTTTTAAAATAGCCGCTGGTTGCTGGCGGCTGGTGTCTGGTAGGGGCGTTTAATTAAACGCCCTGTCAAGAAAAGAAATTGTAGGGGCGCAGCGTGCTGCGCCCTCTCTTTTTTGCCCTATTGATGGGTGGGTGAAGCTAAATCAAATCCCCGTGGACATACCGCCGTCGACAAAGAGCACCTGACCGGTGATATAAGCTGCGTCTTCCGAACAGAAGAACAGGTGCGCCGAAGCGATGTCGGATGCTTCTGCAAAGCGCCGTAGCGGAATCTCTTTCATCATCCCTTCGCGAATCTTGTCGGGGACGCTTTTAAGCATGGCGGTATCGGTCGCTCCCGGAGCCACGCAATTGACCGTGATGCCGAACCGGGCCAGTTCCAGCGCCAGAGTTTTGGTAAGACCGATCACTCCGGCTTTGGACGCCGAATAATTCACCTGACCGATATTTCCAAGCGCTCCCACCGAAGCCGTGGTCACGATTCTACCCGATCTGGCGTCCATCATCGGTCCCATGGCTGCCTGACAACTGAGGAAGGTCCCTTTCAAATTGATATCCAGCACCAGATCCCACTTCTCTTCCGACATTTTCAAAGCCAGACCATCCCGGTTAATACCAGCGTTGCAAATCAAGAGGTCCAGCCTGCCGAATTTGCCGATAATCCCCTTGACTGCAGCATCGACGTCTGCTTTTTTTGATACGTCGGCAACAGTCGTATAGATTTCTACGTCTAACTCTTTAGAAATCGCCTCCAGGCTTTCCGGATTTACATCGGACAGCGCCAGTCTCGCTCCTTCGGCGGCGAAGCGCATCGCCGTTGCGGCTCCAATACCGGAAGCGCCGCCAGTGATCCAGGCGACTCGATCTCGCAGATGCTGATGCATGATTCCTCCAGGAAGGATAATGTATTCACCCGTAAGATGCAACATCCCAGTCAAAATGGCAAGGGAAAACTGAAAAAAATTTCTTGGCAGAGACAGTTTTTACCATAGACTGGGAGAATTATATTTCATCGACCACAGAACCGGACTTTCCTCGAAAACCGTGAACTTTTCCTCACATTGAGACGTATAACCGTTTACTCGGAAGATCGAAACCGTTTTTCCGGAGTTCCAATTTCTAACCAATCATGAATTTCCTTGAAAAAGCACAGCTTCTGGATGCCTTGGGTGAAGCCGTCATCGCCACCGATCCTGATGGCAGAGTGACCTATTGGAATCAGACCGCCACCGACCTCTATGGGTGGGACGAAACCGAGGCATTGGGGCGAAAATTCGAGGAATTGATCCGAATCATTCTCACCCCCGAGCGGGTGACGCCGAGATCATCTCAATTTCGTTGCGGGCGCAGGATTCGAATAGAGAGCTATGCCGCCGGCAAGAATGGCGTCCGCTTCCCGGTGGTGATGAGCGAGGCTCCCATTAAAAACTGCAGTGGCGAAACCACGGGCTACGTGAACGTTTCCACCGAAATTTGGGTGCGTGATCCCGCCGACGATGCCTTGTCAGCAACAGAACAGGCCAAACTGGTGGAACTACGGGAAGCGCTCGTCAAAATCAAACCGCTGGGAGGCTTCATCATTCCAATCTGCGCTTCCTGTAAGAAAATCCGCGATGACAAAGGGTACTGGAATCAACTCGAAGAATACATCAGGGATCATTTCGAAGCTGAATTCAGCCACAGCGTCTGCCCGGATTGCGCCAGGGAACTCTTTCCCGAACTTTTCCCACCATCATAAACCTGACCTCACGATAATGCACACCAAAAACCCTTGCCTTTTATATCTTGATATGGTATATTAGTACCTGATTAGTAAATTGGAAGATCACGCGAGTAAAATCATGCTGAAAATATCCGAAGCGGCTTCATTGGCGCTGCACACCGCCAGCTTGTTGGCGATCAAACCCAAAGAGAAGATGACCACCGGGCAGATCGCCTACCGGTTCAACGTGTCGGAAGCGCATCTTTCCAAAGTTCTGCAACGGTTGGCCAAGCACAACCTGGTCAAATCCAATCGCGGACCTTCCGGTGGGTTCATGCTCAACCAGCCTGCCACTCAAATCACGCTGCTCGCCATCTACGAAGCCATCGAGGGTCCTTTTAAGTGGGAAAAGTGTCTGCTGGGACGCGATACCTGTCCGGTGGGGCATTGCCTGCTGGGCGACATGCTGGAAATCGTCAATGAACGCTTTTTTGACTATATGTCGAAGACCAGTCTGGCTGACGCGGCGAATCTGTTCAAGCTGTTTGGGGCTGTTCCAAAATTATCATAGTACTTATTGCAGATTTCGCTGGAGTGACGATTTATAGCCGTATTCTCCTCTTCCAGAACAGCCCCATTGATTACCCGATTCGCCTGCCCCTATTTCGCTTCTTTATCTTGCTCCCACAGCCCGAAGGGGTTGTTCTCGCTGTCCAGACAGATGGCAAACCAGCCCATTCCTACAACCGCAGTTTTCCCCATGACCACCCTGCCGCCGAGTTTCTGCACTCGCTCTGAATAGGTATCGACGCAGTCGACGTCGATGTAGACCATGATTGGCTGGTCTGGCTTTTGACGTTTCATCATCCCGCCGCCCAGACTCTTATCCGGTCCGGTGGAAATTCCATAGTAATCCATTTCCGGCATGTGCTCGAACTTCCAGTTGAACAGTTTTTCGTAGAAAGCCTTGGCGCGCGGTTGGTCATCCGCGGGGATTTCAAAGTGGCAAATTGTCGGCATGATTTTCTCCTTCTCTGGTACCTTGATTTAGTTGAATAACTGCACATTTGCACATATAATATACATATGTGCAGTAATAAAGTCAAGCGAATTTTCGAGTTTTTTCAAAAAGTAGAGCTCTGAAGTTTTTGAAGCTGTAAGAGCGATATGCGGCTGAGCAGTCAGCTAAAAGTCTCCTGAAATCGCATCGTCCTGACGTATTCCAGCGCGGAGAGTATTGACATTGACCTTTTTGCTCATTATATTGGCAAGGAATACGTCAACGGTTACCTTACTATGAAACTGTCCGAACTGAAATCCCCCCGCCACCTGAGTTGGATCCTACCGACGGCGATTGGTCTGCTGGTTTATCTCTCCACACTGTGCCGCACTGTATACGTCGGCGATGCCGGTGAATTCTCCCTGGATTTCAAGACTCTGGGAATTGCTCATCCGCCCGGATATCCGTTGTTCACCTTGATCGGACGAGCTTTCGTGATGTTGACAACCTTTCTGAAACCGGCGTTCAGCGCCAATCTGTTGGCGATGCTGTTAGCCGTGGCGGCAATTCCGGCGTTCTATTTCCTGCTGCAGTATTCCCAGAGGTCTCAGGAGCGAGGGGTGGCATCCAGTTATCTGGCCGGTCTCATGTCCCTGCTCTGGGCATTTTCTCCGCTCTACTGGGGACAAACAGTGGCGGTTGAGGTGTATGGTTTGAATCTGGTTTTCACCGCGTTGATTCTGGTGCTGCTATTTTCGGAATATCCGCGGAAATGGTTCTTGATTTCTTACCTTTATGGTTTGGCGTTGGCGCATCATCCCACTGCGCTTGCGGTTTTGCCGGTGCTGATCTACGAATTTTTCACTGCGCCCAAAAACGTCAGGACTTGCCAATACTGGAGATACGCGGCGCTATTCCTCTTAGGGCTGAGCGTCTATCTTTACTTGCCCACGCGCGCTTCGGTTGACCCTGTCGCCGATTGGGGGCATCCTGCGACTTTGGGTCTATTCTTCAATCATATTACCGCTGCGCAATACCAGCACGTGGCGGCGTTCTCATTGTCGAATCTGCTTTCCAGTGTCAAACTGTTTTTCTCGTTGCTGCTGGGGAGCTGGTGGTGGCTGGGAACTCTGCTGGCGGTGTGGGGAGCCTTATTGGGATTCCGGCGCAAAGAACGGCTGGTGATCGATGCGATAATACTATTGGTGGCGGATCTTTTGTTGATATCGTTCTATCGCATCCCCGATATCGATGCCTACTACCTACCCGGGTTGCTGGCTTGTTTCCTGCTGATCTGCCGCGCAGTTTACTGGCTCTGGGATCTGCTTGCTGCTAAAAATCTTGGAGCCCTGGTTTACGCAGGTGGCGGGCTCTCGGTGTTGCTGCTTATCTTGCTGAATTATTCACGCCTGGACCGGTCTGCTGACCAATTAAGTTACAACTACGGCAAACTGATCCTGGATACTGCCGTCTCGGGAACGATTTTCACGCACGATGATAACGCCAGTTTCTCATCGCTTTATCTGCGTTACGCGGAAAACTACCGCCCTGACGTGGAAATCTACGATCAAGCCGTGCGGTTGAAAGCCCTGGTCGAAAAAGCCGGCGCGCTTTCGGGTCACCCAGTCAACGACTATGAAGCTGCGAGGGAGATCATTCTGCAGAAGGCGCCGGGAAGAAAATTTCTGGCCAAAAGCCATTTCCCCTATGACGAGAATTGGTACAAGGTTCAGGCCAAGTATTTCCCATCAGGCATTCTGTATAGCACCTCGGCAGTTTCCATCGCGGCGCAGCTTCCGCAGCCCACCGAGGATAAGATTCCCGACGACTTCAAGTCGCTCCAGATGTTGATCAACATCGAACTCAGCCGCGCGGAAGATGCCATGCACAATATCCCGCCAATGCGTGATCTGGCTGATGAATCGGTGCAACGGGCTCAGAGCTACCTTGCTGATGAACCCCGCGGCGCATTGCACAACCAGTTGGGTATCGCTCTGCGGCATTTGGGGATGCTGGATGCCGCTCTGGGGAGCTACCAGAAAGGGCTGGAGTCGGCGCGCCTGAACGACAGTGAGCGTAAAGAAATCATCTTCAATATCTCCAACATCCACAAAGACCGCGGCAACCAGTTTCTCGCTTCGGGGCAATACCAGCAATCGGTCAATGCATTCAGCAAAGCACTGGAATATGATCCGCAGAACTCGCGGTTGCTCTATAATGTCGGCGCCATCTACTTGAAGTACCTGAACCGCCCTGATAAAGGGATTCCCTACTTTGAAAGCTACCTCGAACTGAATCCGGGAGATGAACAGACCCGCCAGCTGGTGGAAGAGAATAAGAAGAAATAACCTGAATACTATGAGCGTAATCATAAAAAGATTGGCAGTACTATTCCTATTGCTCGCCTTGATCATCGGTTGCAGCCAGGAAAAGACCGTAACCCAGAACTACGAGTACACCAGCGTCCGCTTTGAATTTGTGCAGGGTATTACAGTACTCGATCCGGCATCCTGGCCTGATGAATTCCCGGCTCACGTGAACATTTCCGGATCAGGTTTCAGCGCTGTCAGTGAGGATTTGACCGTCCAGAAAAACCCGGCGAATTCGACCTTCTGGGCTCTGGAAACTGTAGACGCTCCGGTGGGCATCACCTTGAATATCGACGTCACCGCCGAGATCAGCGGAGATACATGGCAAGGGTCCAGCTCTTTAACCCTGGATAGCGATTCCCTGCAACTGGTGGCGATCACGCTGAGATCGGATTCGATCATCATCACACCTTTCAGTGAAGGCTTTGAAGCAGGGAGCTATTTGATTGATCATTGGGTCAGCGCCGGAGGCTGCGTGGTAGTCAGCGATACGGTGCATACGGGGAATTACGCTTTGCGAGGCGACAGCACTTGGGAGATCCACCATGATCTGGCTGCCGTACCTGGCGGCGTCTTTCAATTTTCCTGCGCCATATTATATAACTCCGGCAATGACTGTCCTCTGGTGACCTACGCGACCAAGCAAAACCGCCTGATCTACGTCAATTTCGATACCCTGGGTTATCTCACTGCCTTCAACGGTTCCACGCTCGATACCATCGCAGTCGGTTATGAGTCCGACGTCTGGCACGAACTTATCGTCTATTTCGATGCCTCAGCGGAACTCTACGACCTCTACTTGGATGGTGTAGAATTAGCGGATAATTTCGCCTTCCTGACTTCAGCCAATCAACCCCCGCGGGTCGCCTTTCAGGGCAACGGTATCGCCTACATCGACGACGTCTATGTGGGTCCGGTTTTAGCAAACCCCAATTGGGAATTTTCCTTCTCTTCCCCTCGATGAATTCCGCCCTAAGCCTGCCGATTATCGGCAGAACCTACTCCCTCTACGGTGGTACTGGTTCGACCACGCCGTACTATCAGCATATCGCCCGGATCGTCGACGCAGCCGCGGCGGAAATGCCGAATCTCCACAAACTGCTTGCCTTAGTCCAACGTTCTTCCCGCAGGTATTCGGGATCGGTCGCTATGCGCAAATTGCCTGAGTCCCTCAAGCGCAGCCTGCCCGAACTGAAAACATATCTCACCGGCGTAAAGAAGCATCTCCGCGAGCTCTCGATCTTTAAACTGCGCGAACGGTCGCTGTGGACCACCGAACGGCAATACCTGCTCTATATGGTGGAAATCGAGCTGATCAACCGCTTGCAGCGAACCTCCTTTGCCGCTTGCGAGCGCAAGATTGCCTTACTCCCACACTGCATCAGAGATTTCAGCCGGACCTGCCGGGCGGAATCGGATGGAGTCGACCTGCTCTGCAAGGGATGCTCGAAGCTCTGCCATCTTCGCCCCCTGAGCGACCTGCTGCAGGAGCGCGACGTCACCCCCTACATCTGGATGGAAGCCGATTTCAAGGATTTTTATACCAAACTGGGAGGAAGAGATAAGCCTCTGGGGATCTTGGGCGTCGCCTGTATCCCCGAACTGGTACCGGGGCTGAGACGCTGCCTGAAGGCTGGGATTCCGGCGCAAGGCCTCCCGCTGGACGCCAACCGATGCATTCGCTGGATGGGCGACTTTCTGGAGAATTCGGTGAATCTGGAGATATTGGGGGGAATGATATAAAGGGCGACCTGCAGGATCGCCCTTTTTTGTTGTATTGCACGGCGAAGAGGGCGTTTAATTAAACGCCCCTACTGATAGCTGACTGCCTTCAACAAGGGGCTTAAGCCCCTTGTTACAACCCTTACTTCAGCAGAACCATCTTTCCGGAAGCGTTGAACTCGCCTGCAGTCAGGCGATAGACGTAGACGCCGGAAGCCAACCCCGCCGCGTTAAAGGTCAACTTGTGGACTCCAGCCTCCCGCCAGCCATCTACTAACACGGCGACTTCTCGACCGGAAACATCGTAAACTGCCAGTCGGACCTTTCCTGCCTGCGGTAGATCGAAGTGGAACGTGGTCGAGGCGTTGAAGGGATTGGGGAAATTAGTGTATAGTTTGAATCGCCCAAGAAGTGCAGGCGAATTCCACTGAGAATAAGGAACACCTAAAGGATCGCCCCAATTAGGCCAGGGGCCTATTGGTTCTGATCCGAAACCCATCTTACCGAAAAGAAAGCTGTCTTTGCTGGTATCCGTACCGACGACTGCGTAGGCATTGTAGCGGAACACCCCCAAAGGAGCGGATGCAGGTACCCTCTGAAAGCGCTCCCAAGATAACATTTCGCCAGGAAATACGGTAACTGTGGTTAGTCCCTGGAGCGGTCCAAAGGTGCTGCTGTCGGGCAGCGTCACATCAAACCAGAACGTGGCTTCCTGAGGCGTTTCCAGGTGGGTATCCAGCCGCAGAGCGTATGCGATTGTGCCACCGCTATCGCTAAGCAGGAAGGGGATTACGTAGGGAGTTAATAATATGCGCACAGGTTTAGACTGATCGTAGAAGAAAGCACCCATATCCGCGCGGGTGCCATCGGGGTCGAGGGAATCAGGGTTGCCGGAGTCGATGCAGGGGCTGCCCCAAAGCAGTCGGTAGTCGTGGTGAGCTGGATCAACAAATCTTGGATCAATTGAAATATTACCGATACCCGGCCAAAGCTGGTCTCCTAAGTCGGAATAGTTTACCTCTAAAATATAACTCATCGGATCTATATAAATGTTGTTTAATAAATTACTATAAGAAATGGTGCCATTTAAATCGAGTTCAAAATGGTTTCCCGGATTGTGGATAGCAGCTATGCCACCTCCATGGGTAGTCGCAAAGTTATTGCTGACAGTCAAGTTCGAAAGGCAGCCTTGTTGAACGGCCCAATATACACCCCCGCCAGAACCGCCGGTGTTATTTCCACAGATGAGGTTTTTCCCAGCATTATGCAATGCACCGTAAATATAAAGTCCTCCTCCTCTACCTGAGCTGCCAAATTCGTTGTCGTTATCGTATATAATATTGTCGACAATCGTTGTGGAACTGGCCGAATAAGCATAAATACCACCTCCTCCCATTCTGCCGTGATTGGATGCGACAACATTTTCCGTTATAACTGATCCATCATATTGGCAGTTTATCCCACCACCATAAGTATAGGCATAATTATCGTATATAATATTCGAAATAATGCTGACTTCACCAGCGGCGCCAATTCCACCGCCATCTTCATCCTCTGCCTGATTCCCGGAAATGATGTTGTTTTGAATTAGAGCCCCATTGGATATATAGATTCCCGCAGAGAACGTTGCATCATTATTTGATATATAGTTCTGGATTATAGTAGGTGCTCCATCGTGACTATAAATTCCTCCTCCAGTACTATAAGGAGAAAAAGAGACCGGAGTTGAAATGTTATCTTTGATGCTATTGTACTTGATAAATGCATCGGAATTATAACAAGCGATACCACCTCCGGTTCCGTTAATTCCCCATGAAGGGCCATTTATTCCAGAGCTATTATTTTCAATCCGACAATACTCAACTATTGAGTTCATATTGCCGTGAATATAAATACCACCACCTGACCTGTTGCTATGATTATCACTAATGATGCAATGACTGACTATGGAATTACAGTCTTGAATATATATTGCCCCCCCGTAGTCAGTAGTCTCATTGTTTAAAAATCTTGAATGACTGATGATAGGGCCAGAATTATTCCGGCAATATAATGCACCACCACCACCGATATTGGGATTTCCATTTGCCAAATTATTTTCAAAGAGGCAATGATCTATGCGAGGAGCGCTATTATCGCAAAAGATAGCTCCACCATCCCAATCGTCATTATAAGGTGATCCATCTGCCTTTCCGTGGCTGAATCTACAGTAACGTAAAATACAAGAGTTCGATGCAGAATAAAAACGCAATCCTTGCCACCCTGCAACTAAATTGTGGGCCGTAAAAATAATTGGCTCATGTTCAGTGCCGATTGCCCGTAAGATAGCATTATTTTGAATAGTTAACCTTAGGTGATCACGAAAAAGTACTAGTACACCTGGCTGGATCACCAATGATTCAGACGCCAAGAGGTTAATATCTCCCATAACCAGCACTGTATCCACATCCCAAACCCCGGATACATTCCCTGACACTGTGATAAGCGATCCCCACGATGGACTGGTCAGGATTCCCAGGATGAACAGAGTAACGGAAATTCGCCTCATTATAGCCTCCACTTAGGTTAGACGATAATATTAATTTAACTCATTATTATCGGATTGTCAAGTAATTTCTCGCAATTCGAAAAGGAATTACACGATTGATGGCTGAGGTTAAAATCAAAGGGCGACCTCACGGCCGCCCCAACATTTAACCTATTACTTTTAACGTTTAACTTTAGAATCTCTCGCAGACCGATTTGCCCTGTAGGAACAAGCCCAGGTAGTCTCGGCCGCCGGCTTTGCTGTCGGTGCCGGACATGTTGAAGCCTCCGAAGGGTTGCACGCCCACTAATGCTCCGGTGCACTTGCGGTTGAAGTACAGGTTGCCAACGTGCAGCTCCTTGCGCCCGAATTCCAGGTGAGCGCGGTTGCCGGTGTAGAGCGCTCCGGTCAGACCGTATTCCGTGCCGTTGGCGATATCGACGGCGTGCTTGAAGTCCTTGGCTTTGATGCACGCTAAGACCGGTCCGAAGATCTCTTCCTGAGCCAGCCGGGAATTTTCCTTGATGGCTCCGAAGACCGTCGGTTCGATGAAGTAGCCTTCCTTGGGACCCTTCTTGCCTCCGCAGAGCAGCTTGCCTTCCTTCTTGCCGATTTCAACGTATTCGAGGATCTTGTTATAAGCCGATTCATCGACGACCGGCCCCATGAAATTCTTCTGATCTTTGGTCGGACCGACGGTGATTTTCTTCGCCGCCGCCACGACTTTTTTGATCACCTCGTCGTAGATCTTTTCATGCAGGATGGCTCGGGAACACGCCGAACACTTCTGACCCTGGAAACCGAACGCCGCTGCCACGATACCCGCCGCGGCCTCATCCGTATTGGCGGATTCGTCGACGACGATGAAATCCTTGCCGCCCATTTCCAGGATGGTGCGCTTGATCCAGATCTGCCCCGGAGACTGCTTGGCGGCGAGTTCATGGATGCGCAATCCGACTTCCTTCGACCCGGTGAAGCCGATGAAGCGGGTGCGCGGGTGCTGAGTAATGGTATCGCCGATCTGCGATCCCGGCCCCGGGAGGAAATTGATCACGCCGTCGGGCAGTCCGGCTTCCTTCATGATCAGGTAGAATTGATAGCCGATCGCCGGCGCGGTCGAAGCGGGTTTTAAGACCACGGTGTTACCGGTGACCACGGCGGCGGAGGTCATGCCGCACAAAATCGCCAGCGGGAAATTCCAGGGTGGGATAATGGCGCCGACGCCCAGAGGAACGTAGTAGAGTTCGTTCTCTTCGCCCGGGTAGGCGGTGATCGGCTGCGGAGCCGCATAGCGGATCATCTCGCGACCGTAAAATTCCAGAAAGTCGATGGCTTCGGCGACGTCGCCGTCGGCTTCGGGCCAGCTTTTGCCGACCTCGAAGACCATCCAGGCAGCCAGTTCGAGCTTGCGGCGTCTCATGATGGCGGCAGCTTTGATCAGGTAGCGAGCGCGTTCCACCGGATCGACGCGGCTCCAGCGCTGAAAAGTCTGATCCGCCACGGCGATGGCTTTTTCAGCATGGCCGCGATCACCCTTGGAAAAGTACCCGACCACTTCCTTGAAATTCGCCGGGTTGAGCGACTTGATCTTATCCTTGGTGGTGATTTCTTCCCCGCCGATGACCAGCGGATAGTTTTTACCAAGCTGTTTCTCGACCTTATCCAGCGCCGCCTGCATGGTTTTGCGGTTATCATCTTTGGTGAAATCGGTCATAGGGGTATTGACAAATTCCGGGAGCATGGATCCTCCAATGTATTTTTCTCTGCGTATGTTTCTTTCTTAACACGGAAATATAATAAAAATCCACTGCCGGATCAATCGGAATCGGGGGAAATATTTTTTCAGGGAGTGTTGAAAAATAACAAGATTTGAGTCATTGCGAGCGGTAGCGAAGCAATCTCGTAGCTGGTATCGGCCAGATTGCTTCGGGACGGGTCTCTCGAGTCTGTCCGAGACCTCATAAACACCCGAATAAATTCGGGATGCTCGTATAAATCAATTGGTTAAAACCAATGTTGAGGTTTTTCTTTATTTCAGTCGTTTCAACGACTTGATGTCGACGAGCACCCGATTTTAATCGGGTGGCAAAACCAAGACGAATTACAAAGTTCCTATACTCGGACTTCGTCCCTCGCAATGACGCGAGAAAACATTTTTCAATATCTAAAAATGAGGTTTTGGGTTGATTATCCGCCATTTATCCCGTACCTTGAAACGTACCTTGTAAAATAATGAACCGAACCTCATGCCCAGAACCATCCAACGTATCACCCTGATCGAACCCGAACCCGCAGGATTTCACGTTTTTTCCCACTTCCAGATGCCCCGGCTGGGCTTGCCGATCTTGGGCGCCATCCTTAAAAAACAGGGATGTGACGTCAACATCCATTTAGGCGCCCTGTCAAAAAAAGACTTCCTGCGGTACCGAGATACCGACCTGATCGGCATTTCAACCACCACTTCGACCGCTCCTGAAGCCTACCGTCTCGCCGATATCTTCCGGAGCATCGGTAAACCCGTGGTTATCGGCGGGGTGCACGCCAGTTTCATGCGCGACGAAGCCCTACAGCACGCCGATTACGTCGTCGCAGGTGAAGCGGAGCAAACCTTTCCAGAATTAATTCGCTTGATGGCAGAAGGAGAGTTGCCGGTAAATCTCAGCGGCATATCCTTTTTGCATGATGGCGCGGTCACGCATAATCCGGTTCCAGCTCCCATCGCCGATCTGGACTCCCTGCCCTTCCCCGATTTTTCGCTGCTGGATTCCGGGTTTGAGCTATTCAATACGCCGATTCAGACGTCACGCGGCTGCCCTTATCCCTGCAATTTTTGCACCGTTACCCAGATGTTCGGGCGCAAGGTGCGTTTTCGTTCGGTGGACTCCGTGCTGGATGAGATGTCGCAGATCCCCAAAAATGAAATTTTTTTCTATGATGATAATTTCTGCGCCAAACCCTCATTCACCAAGCAACTCTGCGAAGGCATTCTGAGCCGAGGCTTGAAACCGCGCTTTTCATCGGCTCAGGTGCGCGTCGAAGTCACCAGAGATTTGGAATTGATGGACCTGTTGGCCAGATCCGGAACCGACCTGGTCTACGTCGGCTTCGAATCGGTCAATGCAGAAACGCTCAAAGCCTATGACAAGCACCAGACGGTGGAAGACATCGCCAGCGCCATGGAAATCTTTCGTCGCTTCAAGATCCGAGTCCACGGCATGTTCGTCATCGGATCGGATTATGATTCCCGCCACACCGCTGCCGAAACCCTGCAATTTGCACGAAAATACAGCATGGACACCGTCCAGTTCATGATGCTGACTCCTATTCCCGGCACTGAACTTTACCAGCAACTGCAGGAGCAGAATCGCATTGTCAGCAGGGATTGGCGGCTCTACGACGGTCAGCACGCCGTCTACCTGCCCAAGCTGATGACGTCCGAGGAGTTGCAGCGGACGACCATGAAAGCCATGGGGCGCTTTTATTCCATCAAGGAGGGATTGCGCGGATTGATCGGGAGGGATATGTACATCGCCAGCAGACGCATAATGGGCTGGTATCTGATCAAGCGCTGGCAGTGGGCGAACCGCCGTTGGAACGCCAACCTGGCCTCTGAAGCGCTCAATGCCCAGCGTCTGGCTCTGCAGCACCGCCTTAAGGAATTACAAAACCAGCTCAATGAGATCACCACTCAGGTGCACACTCATCTGCCCAAACTGGAGTTGAAAACCATCGCCGTCCGCTTTGATGAACTTTACAAATCCGGTGAAATCTATTTAAAAGAGATCGGGCGAATTTCCAACGAACTGATGGCGGCTCCGGAAGATGACCTGCGCCAGATTATGAAACGCATCGAAGAGTTGCGTGTGGCAGTAGCAGAGATCCTAAACGAATACCAGGCGATTTACCAATCGCTGCCTGCAGGTGCTTAAGGGGGAATCTAAATTCCGTGTCGCGTCAGGTCCTTAGCGTAACGGTGACCTGACGCTATTACAATTGTCGGAACCGCTGATTCCGCTGAAGGCGCTGATGAAAACGCCGTCGCCGCCCTCGCCCCGCCCTGAAGAGACGGGGCTACATTATTACAAAGCCCCATGAACGGGGCTCCAACCCCCTTTGAGGGGGCTTTGGAACCCGGCAGCCAGATGCTTTAGCGCCGGGTAAAAAAGGCTGGACTCCGGCTTGCGCCGGAGTGACACCTTTTTTTTGTAGGGGCACGGCACGCCGTGCCCCTTGTTGCTTTGACAGGGCGTTTATTTAAACGCCCCTACATCCCGTATCTCTTGACTCGTGACTCGCAGCTACTTCAGCATCACCATCTTCCCTCTGAGCATAGTCGGGGTCGCCCCTGACCCCGACGCTTCCAGCTTGTACAGATACACCCCCGACGGTAACCCCGATCCATCGAAGGTAATTTCATGTGCGCCTGATTGTAGGGGTTCAACATGTTGAACCCCTACGACGCGTCCCTCAACGTTAAATACCTCCAACGTCACGCAGCTCGCAGCTCGCAGCTCGTAGCGGATGGTTGTCGTCGGATTGAACGGGTTGGGATAAGCGCCCAGCAAAACGAAATTTTCAGATTGTAAGGGCGATGCATGCGTCGCCCCTACGTCTGTGGTGGCGAATTCATCGAACACATCGCCGGTTACGTAGGATTCG
>JAPKYS010000064.1 GCA_026394195.1 bacterium
TTAGAAGGAATTAACAGCTTGGTGCAGGCAGCGCGAACAAAAGCTCGTGGCTATCGCACCGTCGAATACTTCATCACCATGATCTATCTCATCGCAGGTAAACTTAAATTCTCTTTACCCATTTGAAACAGCGAGGAGCCATTATTTCCATTAACACTCTTTTAAAAATCTCATTGGCAGGTTTTCCTAATTTGCCTAGGATTTTCTTAAAACGAAAAGATGCAATTTCTGTTTGTGGAGTGTCCTTTACAATTTCATCTAGCGCCGTATGTAATGTTATTTTTTCATCATCTGTTATTTTTTCTAGTTCATTAGTTAAGTCATGTGCGGCTTTTAATTTGGATTCTGTCCACGGGAAAGGTTTACCACAATTTTTACAATATGCAGGAGGACCAAATAATTCTCTCTTGGATTGTATACTAGAAGGATGAGTCAAATAAATTTTAATAATGCGTGATTCTCCAGAAATTTTTACGTTACAATTAGGACAACTTATTATTGTTTCCGCACCACATCTCTGGCAGAATTTTTCACAATATTGAGGTTCACTTAATGATGAAGCATTAACAATATGCCCATTCAGGCATATTTGCGCGACATCTCGAATTTCTTGAAACATATTTACCTCACCTTTCAAGTCAATTTTTTGCTCGCTCGGTCTCAGGGGCAAGCCCGACTATACTTTCATTGCGTCCTCTTCAGAGGACTGAAGCTCTGGTAGCCCGAAAATTCATTTTCGGGCGGGGTTGGATCGCCGAGATTCCCGGGAATGAATTCCCGGGCTATTCACCTTCAGTCCCTGCGGGACGTTTTTACTGGATTCCGGATAGGGCTGAAGCCCTGTCCGGAATGACACGGTATTAATACGGGTCAGGGGCGACCCCGACTATGCTTGTCTCGGGTCGGGGCGAAGCCCGACCACTACGCGGCGCAACGTATGGGCGCATGGCACGCGCCCTGCTTCTTTTGCCCCATTCATGGGGCTTCCATAGCTGTAGCCACGTCCTTCAGGGCGTGGCGGACCAAGACCTGACGCAACGCGCTGCTTCCTCCGCCTTGTCAGATTCCGGACGCGTTACACTTGCTGGAATGACAAGGCTTTTTTTATCAGCGTAATCAGCGTTTTCAGCGGTTCAGAAATTTTTCCACCGCGTCAATTCATTATACCTCCCTTTTCCCGAAAAATCAATCCCTTTTTTTTAAAATCGCTACCCCTTTCCGAAAATCTCCCCCCAAACCCTTCCATGTGTATCTGCCCACCCTTGTGCAGGATGGTATCTCCGCCTAATTCGGGGTCAGGTTTCATGCTGGCGGTGCAGGGGTAGGAATGCCAGTACTTGCTGATGACGTACTGAAGTTCAGAACTGGCGGGGTGCCCTTGCAGGTTGTGAGCGACGTAGTGGCTGTTGCCGCAGGGCGCGCTGATTAATGCTTTCGCGGTGGCAATCCGCCCGTCCAAAATCTCCATCTTAACCACCGGCTTGCCGATGCGGAAGTGAGCGATGAAGGCGTCCAGCGTCTCACCCAACCCGGTTGCTAAATTGCAGAAGGGCTTAGGCACGGCGATTTCCAGCCCGGCCCGGCGGGCGTTCTGGGTCACCTTCCCCTTGGCCCAACGGGACAGCCAATCCGGTGCTTCCACCGGGACGATCATTACGCGAGCTCCGGCAGCGGCAGCCAGCCTGGGGAGTTCTATCAGGATCTCTTCGTGAATTTCAATGGCGACTAAAACGTCGTGCGGAGGGAGTTTTTCGGGGAGGTAGAGAAAAGGGTCGTCGAGAAGTTCGGGCAGGTGCGCGGGGCAGCGGATGATCGCGGCGATGTCATCGGAGTGGTCGGTGATGCGCCAATCGCGGCAGTGTACGCAGCGGTCTGAACAGCCGGTGCAGAGTTCCCGGTCGGCGCGCAGGTGGCGGATGAAGCGGTCCGCCCAGGCGCAGTCAAAGGCGCGCTCGAAGGGTTCCGGGGTGTGTCCGGGGTCTTTGGGTTCCGAACAGACGATCAGAGCTTTCAAATGCTTCCCCATGACACGGATGGCGCAGCCCCGGACTCGCCATCTGTAAGGATCGAAATCGATAAAATCAGTCCGGACTACCGGCCTGGAATGTTTCGGTGACGTCCCAGAAGTCGTTTTCACCCGGACGGATGTATTCCACCCGTTGCGGGAGAATGCGGTAAACCACAAAGTCGGGATCGTTCACGCCACTCCAATACAGTTTGATCGGATAGTCGGACTCTTCGACCGTGCGGAGCTTCTCTTCACCGTTGATTTCCTGCGCTTCACCCGCCAGACGCAGGTAGCCGGTTCCCTTATCGCCCGGCAGCAGAGTCACCCATTCGACGAATTTGTGGCGTCTGATTTCCGCCGCCTTGCGGGATTTCCGCGACGTGGCTACGTAAAATCCCTGCGGGGTAACCATCAGCGTAATCGGCCGCACCCGGGGATGACCCTTTTCGTCCTGGGTTGCCAGGAAGGCTGTCGGCTGAGCCTGCGCCGCCAGTAGTAATTTGATTTCGTTTAGAATATGTCCACTCATGGTTAAGGTCCTATGGCTGGTCTCTTCAATTGTTATAATGGCAGGAAGGGAGAGAAGTTTCTCGCCATTCTATGAATTTCGTGTCGATTTGCTCAACGGCTGTGCCGTCGAGTCTCCAAACTCGACGGAAACCTCCGACGGTCGACTGCGGAGAGTAGACCGCACAAAAGTGGCATGGAATGGTTCATGCCACCCTAGAAAACGATACTTCGATTCCCGGGAATGAATTCCCGGGCTACTCACTTTCGGTCCCCTGAAGGGGACGTTTTTGGAGCGTCCTGTAAGGACAGCAACAAAGTAGCCCGAAAATTCATTTTCGGGCGAGGTAACTTCACTTAAATAAACCTCATTAAATGTCAAGTTATTTTGTTAACTTACAAGAATCGGATGGGAATACCAGTCGGTCGACTACGGGGAGTCGACCGCACTAGCATGTAGGGGCGCAGCGTGCTGCGCCCTATTAAATCCTATATTTTCAACTCCATCCAGACGTCTTTGACGAACGCGGAGACGTCCGACGCTTCCTGCGGACCCACCATGACGTCCCAGCCGGGCAGAGCGTCCTCAGCGTCTCCCTTGATCACTGCCACGTACCCCGGCAGAATGATCTTGCGATGCGCGATCTTGTCGGCGATTCCCGATTCCAGGATCGCCTTCCCCACGGTGGCTCCGCCGAATTTCCCCGCCGACCAGGCCGTCAGCACCGACATGCCTTCCGCTTCGACGATCACCAGCCAGCCGGGTTGACCTGAGGCGTCAATCTCAGTGGTCAGCATGAAGTAAGTCAGCGAGAAGTTGGTGGTGACGTACACCGGACTTTTATCGGTCGGTTCGCCGACTTTATAGATGCCGCCTTCAACCTGCAGCGGTTTCTGGGGATCGGTGTAGATGTTCTGCCGCAGCGTCAACAGAGGCAGTAACTGCCACATCTGCCAATTGGGAATGACGATTAAACCCGCGTACTTGGCGATGCCCAGCGCAACGGATAGCGCATTTAAGTAAAGGTCTGAACCCTCTGGCACGAGCATGGCGGTAGGATAGCCGAACCCCTTGATCTGCCTATCCAGAGCCATTCTGCGGATCAACGTCTGCTGCTTGAGCGATTCCGATTGTTTCCCAGTGACGGGAGCCAGAATAATCTCTTCAAATCCCCGCGCGGCGGCTTTTTCCGCCAATGCTCCCAACTCTTCGAGTGTTTCCGCCTTCAGCATCAGCGCCAGATGCGTCCGGGTCGCCAGATCGATGAAAGCGTCTAACGTATCGATAGTGGCTCCGCACAGCACTCCGCCGCGGCTGGAAATGGCTTCAGCCGCCGAACTGCATAAGGCGGGGTCATCACAGATCAGCGCCACTGGGAGCTGCGATGCGGCAACGATTGCTTTGGCGCGATTGGCGTACTGATCGGCATTCCCTGATTTGCAGATCAGCACTGTCATGGCGATAGCGATGGTTTCACCGGCGCGATCGTACGATGCTGAATTGATTCGGGAGAGCGCCTGGTTGAATTCCGTATCTGCAAGATTATCTGCCACCCCCAGAGCCAGCGCCGTGGGGTGGTAGAAGGTCTTGTCATGCCGGAAGAGCACTACCTCTTCGCCAAGTTCGATCTGGTGATCTCCCTTGCCGATGGTGACCTTGCGGATCGGAGGAACCGAGGCGGCTCCGAGGGCGCTTTTGGCTTCGTCCGAAGCGTAGGGGCAGAGATCCAGCGCCACCTGTTTGGCAGCCAGTTTCATGGCGAAAGCCAGGCAGGTGGGGTAGCCGCATTCCTTGCAGTTGGTTTGAGGTAACAGTTTGAAGATTTGCAGTCCGGTTAACGCCATAGTTTGCCTCTATTTCGCCATCAGTTCGTCGATTGATTTTTCCACCGCAGCCACCGCGTCCGGGTGGCGCATGACCAGCAGATTCGATCCGGAAAGCAACAGACCGTAAGCTGTGATCGCTTCCCAGAGCACTCCGCGTTCCAGCTGAGATCCCCAAGTCGGCATCTGCTCAGCCGGGACCTTGACTTCCTTGGTCTTCCAGGCTTCCTGTCCCACAAAATTCAGGAAGGGCATGCTCATCATGGCATCGCCGCCCAGTGCCTGCAGGCGGATGCGCTCCATAACCGAATAGGTGTATTCAAATCCGTACCCCAATCCTCCCGTCAGCGGATCCATGATGATCTTTTCCGGAGGTACTTTCATATCCGTGAGCAGGATGTTCAATTGCTTGGCGAGGTTCACGTCGATGGGAGATTCCGCCACCAGATTGCAATCGTAGGCGATGGTGGCAGCTGCCAGAGTCTTGTAGTGTTCGGCGACGGCTGAAGCCAGAGTGATCCCTTCTCCGCGGCTTTCTTCGGCGCACTTGGCTAAGAGCTCGGAATTCTTCTCTCCCGGACCATATCCCTGGACGATGACAGGCACGGAAACCGCCTGCATCACCGCTTTCAGCACGTCAACACATTCCGAAATGGGGCGGTTGGCTCGGTCGGGATTAGCGCCAATGAAATTCAAGCAGATCAATCGAGCTCGGTGCTTTTCCATGACCAGCTTCGCCCAGGCGATGGGATCTTTCAGAACGTCACGGAATGCGCTTCGCAGAGTATCCGGCCAGTCACTTAGCGGCGGTTCGATGTCGGGGATCTGGTAGGCGATGGCAGGTCGGCGCGGCACAGATCCCTCGAAATGGTGGAACGGTAGAGCGTTTTCGCCGCCAATGATGATCGAGGTTGAGCGGCTGCCGCCTTCAGCGACAGTCCTCCCCAGTTTGACTTCACGGATTTTTCCAGGCCAGGATTTGAGTGGTAGGGTTAAGGGCATGATGGTTTAGTCGATTGTCGATTTTCGATGATTGTAAGCAAGTCCTTGATTTTCGCTTTTGTGTCGGAAGTGTATTGTACTCCAAAGCCCTGCAGCGATTCTTCCCTGATGGTCCGATCATCTTGTAGGGCTGCGATCACTGGTATTCCAGCGAGAGCGTTTTCTATTGATGTCAGCTCTGAGGAGTGAGTTAACTTATTCACCACAGCCAGGACGTGGACAATCCCCAACTCTCTCGCCAATTTATAAATTCGATGCGCCGTTTCGATGCTCTGCCGGGAATGTTCGACCACGATGAGCATGACGTCGACGCCTCCAGCCGTCCCCCGTCCTAAATGTTCGACGCCCGCTTCCATGTCGAGGATAACGACTTCTTCCTGCTGTGTCAGAGCGTGGTTGACCATTTCCCGTAAGAAGATATTTTCCGGGCAGGCGCAGCCGCCTCTTGCCTTGGGGATATGTCCCAATACCAGCAGACGGATATTCCCCATGCGCACCCCGTATTGTTCGGGAATGTCGTCCACACGGGGGTTCATGGTGAAGTAGGAGCCGATGTCCTCTGAAGTCGCTCCGACGCGCTCCTTGATCAGCGCTTTCATGTCGACCAGAGGACGAATCGAATCTGCATCAGGGATGCCTAATACCGACGCCAGGTTGGCGTCAGGATCCGCATCGATGGCGAAGACTTTCCTCCCCTGTGCGGCTAATTCCAGCGCCAGCAGCGCTGAAATCGTGGTTTTGCCGACTCCCCCTTTACCGGTCACGGCGATTTTCATAGAGTATGGGTCACGTAAAGTCTGTAAGAAGAGTCACGCTGGGAAAAATTGTCGGAACCGCTGAAAACGCTGATTTCGCTGATGAAAACAAGACGTGTGTCATTCCGGCAAGCCACTTCAGTGGCGCAAGCCGGAAGGCAGTGTTTTTACTAACATACACACAGGAGAGTTGTGGGGTTCTGCGGCAACCGTCAATCTTTTGGACGTGCAAATTCCTTCCAATGAATACCCCAATAATTTTTTACTTCAATACAAATTTGATTTAATTTTTCAGCTGCGCCCTCTTTGGTGCTGTTGTCGAGCAGGTATAATAGCTGTTCATGCTCCAAAAACGCTTTTCCGTTTGGATTATATTTATGTGGATTCTCTTGCAATGCTTTTATTGCAGACCCTGTGAATAAAATCAAAAAGCGAGTTAAATTCCTTAAATACATAATATTGAATTCGGGGATTTCCTCCGAAATATTTTCCCTTATTAAATTGAAATCAAATTCGCAATTACCATGCACTAGTTCGGATCGTGGGGTAAAAAGATCATCTATAAATTTTTCTATTTCTTTGAATCTACTTGAATAAGTGCGACATACCTTTCCAATTTTTCGCTTTATTTCATCGGGGATTTTTTCTTTGTAGTTTCTTGGTAGCACAATCAATAATGACTCCAGGATTGTCCAATAAAGCAAAAATTTGATATCTTCATCGGTACTTTCATACGCCTTCATATAGAGTTTTAAAGCGAATTCCACTCTTGGCATTGGGTTATCTTCTGGAAAGAGTTGGTCGATCTTTTTTAAAATACTCAATTTCTGTTGCTTATAATCCCCGACTTTAGGATAGAGCTTATCAGTCATTAGTGCTTTCTGGCGGAGATTGTCTATTGAAAATTCTGCCCAGGTTATCGCACCCGTATCAATGTCTGAATCCTCGAACACTAATGAATTGGAAAAACCTATATCTTCATCAAGTGCAAGCAGCAAATAAGTCTTGATTCGTTCGAACCGGTCTTTGTCAATCGGAGTGGTTCCTTCTTCAGCTTTATTGGCCAGCGAACTATCCAGACTTATGACACAATAGCGACTCAGGATTTCAGGAGGCGGTAGGTTTAAATGCGGTTTTCTCCCTTCAAAGTATTTATTTCTTTCCCAAAACTTGTTCTTTGTGACCCTTTCCCACCATTCTGTTGATTTCATCCCGATAGTATAACGACCCTCCAGTTCAAAAGAGTAATTTACAAAAGCAGGTAGATCAAGGTGGTTGTTTAATGCAGTAAGTAGGATGCATTCTATATTAATTGGGTCATTTTTGCAATAATTGAGTAAATTTTCATAGAAACTGTCAAATTCTATTTCTAGCTTATCGCCAAAGTAAAGTGCCTCATAAATCTTATTGAGCCTTAAATACTGTTTGAGCGCATTCTCGATTTCATCTTGATCAGTCCATTCGTTGTATTTATACTTAAATCGAATTATTTCCAACACGTCAATCAACGCGGCAAATTCTGTCGATGACTCAAGAATATTCGCCAGTAATTCAATAAAATGCCTTGTTATGTCACCTTTCACGTTTTCATCATCAATCATAAAATAATCAAGGTCACGACTAGTAAGATGTATTTTAGGATACGAGATTATCCCCACGAAATATCTATCATGCGCTTCTCGCAATTCCTCAATCTCTTCGTCGGATATTAAGTCCTTTAGCATCATAACCCTCTGAGTAATTTTATTCAAAATTCGTTGATGATAGTTGATCGCCATTCTTCGATCCCTGTAGGGGATCAATGTGAATAGCCAGGGGTTTCACACTCCTGGAAAATGGGAATCGAATGTTCTTCCTTTTTCTGCTCTCCGGGGGTATAAAACCCCCGGCTATTTTTTCCCCTTTTAATCCGTGAAATCCGTGTAATCCGTGGTTCAGATCCTCCTCAATCGCTGCGTTCCCTCCCGCCTTGTCAGATTCCGGACGCAGGCTAAAGCCTTTGCCGGAATGACAAGGCTCTTCTTTTCTTCATTCATAATTCATAACTCATCATTCATAATTCACTCTCTCTCCTCCCACGATCATCACCGGCGTCTTGACGCGGTGGCGCACCGAATCCGCTGTCGTTCCGTAGAGCAGATCGCCTACTTTGCGGTGCCCGTGCGCGCCCATGATGAGCAGGTCGGCCTGGTGCAGTTCCACCAATCGGGGGATTTCCCGGGTCGGTCTGCCGAAGCCCAATTCGATTTCAACGTGGTAGCCCATCTCCTGCAGAGCCCCTCCGTAGCGTTCCAGCCGCTGACGATCCAATTGCGTTTCCTGATCTTCGATATCGGCTCCCAGAGTGCGCGCCGCCGCGCTTTCCACCACGTGGATCAGGATCAGGGTGGCTCCGCTGGCAGCCAGGGAGGCTCCGTGCGAAATCACCGCCGTATCCGGCGCCTTGAAATCCAGCGCCAGAGCCACCCGGCGGAACGGCTTGATCAGTTTCAGGTCGGGCATAGGCGGATCTCCGTGAATACTGACAGCGCCCAGAGGTTGTAGGCGCAGTTTCTCACCCACCCAGGGTCTGAGGGTCACATAACCTAAAATCGCCGTGATGAAGATCGCCAGCGGTGTCGCAGCTGCATAGACGTACCAGCTCGGGTGTTCCACCACCCAGTGGATGACGGTCCCCCAGACCAGTTGAGCGTTCAACCCCACGATCACCGCCGTGACCACCCACGCCAGCGTTCGAGTCCAGGTGGGGATGGCGAAGTCTCCCATCCGCTTCTTGTCGCTGACGAAGTGCACCAGCGGGATCACCGCGAAGGGCAGCTGCAGGCTCAAGACCACCTGCGAAAGGATGAGCAATGCGCCGGTCGACCGCTCGCCGAAGTAGATGATGGTGAACAGCGCCGGTACGATCGCCGCTCCGCGGGTGATCATCCTGCGCAGCCAGGGGCGCAGGCGGAAGTTGACGAACCCTTCCATGACGATCTGCCCGGCTAAAGTGCCGGTGATGGTCGAACTCTGCCCCGACGCGATTAGCGCGACCGCGAACAGAATCGGAGCCAGCGTCACGCCTAAAAGCGGTTCCAGAAACTTGTGCGCATCTTGAATTTCGGCGATTCCGGTGTAACCCGCCCGATAAAAGGTCGCCGCCGCCAGCACCAGTATCGCCGCATTGACGAAAAACGCCGCGTTCAGAGCCACCGTCGAATCGATCAGGTTGTATTTGATCGCCTGCTTGATTCCTTTTGGGCTCTTTTCGATGCGGCGCGACTGCACCAGAGCCGAATGCAGGTAGAGGTTGTGCGGCATCACCGTCGCTCCCAGGATACCGATGGCGATGTACAGCGCCCCGCTGTCCGGAAGGCTGGGAATTACACCGGAAAGTATTCCGCCCAATTCCGGTCTGGCGATAAACACATTAATGCCCAAGCAGACGCCAATGGTGGTCACCAGCATTAGTATGAAGGCTTCCATCTTGCGGATACCCAACTGGTGCAGAAACAGCAGCAGCATGGTATCGAAGGCGGTGATCATCACGCCGTAGAGCAGGGGCAACCCGAAGAGCAACTGCAATCCGATGGCGGAACCGACTACTTCGGCGAGATCGCAGGCGGCGATGGCGACTTCGCAGAGCAGCCACAGCGGGATGTTGATCCACTTGGGATAGTAATCCCGGCAGGCTTGCGCCAGATCCCTTCCCGACACGATCCCCAGCCGGGCGGACAGACTCTGCAGCAGCACCGCCATGGCGTTGGACATCAACAGCACCCAGATCAGGGTGTAGCCGTACTTGCTGCCGCCAGCCAGATCGGTCGCCCAATTGCCCGGGTCCATGTAACCCACGCTGACCAGGTACGCCGGTCCTGCAAAGGCGAAGAGGCGTTTCCACGTCCCCACCTGCTGCGAAATGGCTACCGTCCCGTGAACTTCAGAAAGGGAATGGTCCTTATGGGGTTGATCGGACACTGTATTGTTAAATTTTCACCTTAAGAGTGCAGAGAAAAAAATGTCTGAATCGCAGATTCACACAGATTGTACTGATTGCGCTGATTAAAAAAAAAGGGTAGAGCGGCAGCTTGTGGCGTAGCCATCCCTTTGGGGCTGCCGCCTGTTACTCTATTTCTTTAAATGCTTCCTGGCGGAGGATAGGAAGCAAGCTTAAGTTTAAAAAATAATGTGAAGTTCGATGATCGTTAAGCTTCTCTCGTTTATTTTCAACCAAACCAAACTTCTCAAGTGCTGATAAGTACTGGCTTGTTATTAGCCCAGACGCTAATACCGGATTAGTAGTCCCTTGGTAAATTGTGCGGAAATATGTTTCAATAAACTGAATCTTAAAATCTTCTTTTCCCATGATTAAAAGTCTCCTCAAAAAAGAGATATACTCTTGATTCTCATCTTTTAATCTCTTCAATATCTCCCTCACCGACTTCACCAATGCCTGCTGGTATAACCCCATCACGCGGACTTTTTCAAGGAAAGGATTAATTTCAGTATACAACCTGTCTTCTAGTTCCATTTGATTGGAGTATTTTATTACCATAAAAGCATTGACATCGAATGGTAAATCATTCAAACCACTTGGCGAGGTCATATTATTCTCGTTGGCGATAAGCAATACTGGCTTTCCCTGCCCCACATCATACCAATTTCAAGGAAGACATTGTAATTTTCTGGACTCACAACTCCAATACCAAAACTACTCGCAGTGACTAAGCTGCAAATTTTACAGATTTTTATACCCGAACCGGGTTGTTCACTTGCATCTAAAAGCTTGATGTTCCGTCCACCATTAAAAAAACTCTGGACAACACCTTTAAGGTAAATATCCGGTTGGTCGAATTTATACATTAAAAACCCGTTTTGATATCCTTCGGGAGGTAACAGGCGATCAACTTCACCCTGGTATAAGTCGCATTTATTCGGGTAACTTTTCGGGCAGACAAAATCAAAGCCGGGCAAAAAATCCTCCGCTGATGTTCGCGGCAGCAAGCTGCCGCTCTACCATACTATCTTATTGTTTTATTTATTCATAACTCATAATTCATCATTCATAATTCCCATCACACCATCTCCCCCATTTCCAGTGCCGGGTGCCCGACGGTGGCAAGGTGTTCGGCTAACTTTTCCAGATCATCAGTGATAGTCTCATCGGCGATTTTATCCAGCAGGTCAGGGACACCGATCTCGGCGCAGCGTTTTTTCAGCTTTTCGCCCAGGCGGTTTTTGAGGTTGCTGGTCATCCAAACCACGCGCTGCAAGCCCCCGTCTGCTGAAATGAACTTCTTTGAGAGCACGTAAAGGGTGCCGATGCCGATGAACCCCGGCGTCTGCTGCCCGCCTCCCACCACTTCCGCCAGTGATGAGAAGGTCATACCCGCCGGAGTCATCCCCAGATATTCCCGATCCACAATCATGATGCCCCCCGTTCCCGGCAGCACGCAGGCGATGGCTTCGAAACAGCCGCAGGAGGTCATCGGTTCTTCCATCATGGAATAGGCGGCAAACCGCTCGATCATGCGGTTCGACTTGGTGTAGACGAACTCATCGACGCCCTTCCATTTGCCGTTTTTAGCGTCGTAGCACTCGCCCTTAAGCACCGGTTGGTTGCCTCCGGTGGGATTGATTTCGTAAGCCGCTTTGCCGTCCAGCCAGTTGTAGGCTCCGCACAGACCCAATCGTTCCGGAGTGATAATGCAGACATGATTGGGTGCGTACGATTGGCAGAGCTGGCAGGAATAGAAGGTATCGACCGACTCATCGGTCATTTCGCCCATGCGTTTATCGCGGTATTCGTATCCGGCTTTGGCGCTGGGGTAGAGGCGTTCTACGTCGTCCGATTTGATGTAGATTTTCACCTGGACTTTATCGACGATGGCGGGAAATTCGTTCAACAGCATCGACCGCAAGACCACGCCTAAATGGCGCAGTTTGAAGCCCGACTTCTTGGCGGAGTTGGAAATGCGCACCCAGATGGTATCGCGCTGCCCCAGGTGCATGACGCCCATGGGCATAGAGAGCAGCGTATGGATGTAACGTTCCAGGATGCTCTCGAAATCCTTCTGCATCTTGCGACCTGCGACCTCGACCCAGATTGCCAGCGGCAGCTGCGCCAATTCCGGGATGTCGTCGATTTCCGGGCCGATCACCTCGATTTTGCCGTCATCCACTTCGTTCAGCTTCTTCATGGAAAGAAATTCGAAGGCGGTGTTGTACTTGCCTCCGAACTCAACCGCCAGATCGTCCTTGCGGACGCGCTCGCCTTCGAAGGCAGTACCATAGCGCACGGGGATGTCGATCTTCTGGATCTTGACCTTGACGCCGCGCACCTCGATGGCTTTCTGCGGCATGTCGTCATGCGATATGTTGGCAACGACGTGTTCGTAGGTGCATATACCGGATGGCAGAATTTCGGGGATGTCGGTATCTGCGATCACCGGGAAGCCGAAGTTAATGGCTCCGGCAGCGGTGGCGTATTTCTCGTCGTCCACTTCACCCAACGCCAGCACGAAGGCGTGGACTCGCTGCTTGTTGTAGAGCAGGATCTCTCTCGCCTCCTTCATCCCCCTAGGAGCGATCCCGCCGAAGGTCATGGCTGAACGGGCGGCGAATCCCAGCGCCCAGATGGTCGCCGAGGTATCCTTGCCGTAAGGGACCAGGAAGTTAT
>JAPKYS010000066.1 GCA_026394195.1 bacterium
GGGCTGTTTGGTCTGCGGCATGGTGGACCTTCTTGTTTAATCAAGCTAGATGTAAATATAAGGAATCAAGAAGGAAATTCCAATATAAAGAGGCTGACCTTTTGGGACAGCCCCTTTTTATTATAATGGTTCCCATAATTCTCTGGACATAGAACAAATCAGATTTTCGATAGACAGTCGTGTCACTCCGGCTTAGCCTGCCCCATTGGGGTCCGGAGTCAGACACGCCGTCAGATTCCCGACGCAGGCTGAAGCCTTTGCGGGAATGACGGCTTCTCTTACCCTGTGACGTAAGTCCAGTTACTTATGGGAATCGCTATACCATCGAAATCAATCAGAGTTCTTCAGCGATCCGTTGTGCAATTATCTTTTCTTCTCCACTGAAAACTGTGCGCAGATCCACGATCAGGGCGTTCTCAGCGATGCGCGTAAAAATAGGTGGATCGCCGAGCCTGAGTTTCTTCCCCAATTCCTCTGGGGATAGGGTGTGCGGTTTGACGATCAGCGCATAGGTAGGAATGCTCTTCCCGGGTAAACTTCCCGACCCCATTTCGGTTTCGCTGGGAACCACCATCAAGTCCGCTTTATCGCCAATCTTCGACCGAAGTGATCTCTTCAGACCCTGAGTGCGCTTTTTTACTGCACTCACCGACTCGGTTATCATGTGAACCACCGGGTGGGTATCGTAGAGTTTTTCCGGCTCCAGATACAGTTTCAACGTGGCTTCGGCTGCGGCATAAGACAGCTTGTCGCAGCGCAGGGCGCGAGTTAGCGGATTGCGCTTGATGCGCTCGACGAGTTCATGTCTGCCGATGATGAAGCCGCATTGTGGACCGCCCAGCATCTTGTCACCAGAAAAACAGACCACATCCACTCCATCCCGCACCGATTCCTGAACCATGGGTTCCTTCGGGAGACCGAATTTACTCAAGTCAACCAGCGCTCCTGAACCGAGGTCATCCACCACCGGAATCCCTCGCCTTTTACCCAATTCCGCCAGGTCTTTCAGTGACACCTCACCTGTGAAACCAATAATGGTGTAATTGGACGTATGAACCCGCAGGATGATCGCCGTATTATCTGTGATAGCATTTTCGTAATCGCGCAGATGCGTTCGGTTGGTTGTTCCGACTTCAACCAGTTTACATCCGGACCTTTCCAATACTTCTGGAATGCGGAAAGCGCCGCCGATTTCGATCAACTGCCCTCTGCTGACGATAACTTCTTTGCCCGCCCCCAAAGCGTGCAGAATCAGCATGGTTGCAGCGGCATTGTTGTTGACCATCATACCGGACTGAGCTCCGGTGAGGTGCGAAAGCAGACCGTCCAGGTGCAGGTGTCGGTCCCCTCGTCGTCCAGTATCACGGTTGATCGCCAGGGTGCAATACCCTTTCAATGCCTGATGAACGGCCTCGCGTGCTGCCGGTGCCAGGGGAGCGCGGCCCAGAGCGGTATGCAGGATCACTCCGGCGGCGTTGATCGCCGGCTTCAGGGAAGTTTCCAGAGCCCGCCTGGCGATGTCAAGAGCACGCAAGGCGATATCGTTTTCTTCCAGTTTGAAATTTTCAAGATCGCCTTCTGAAGCTTCCAGAAGGTATCGTCTGATCCGATCCAGCTCCCGGCGCACAATATCATTGACGAACAGCGTCGGATGCGTCTCGCGCAGAAACCGGATTTCCGGGTGGTTTAACAGCGCCGGCATACCGGGTAACCGGTCCAGCAGCTTTTGCCGTGAGTTTTCTTCGTCTGACATGGATAAACCTTGACTTTTAGACCGAATATGTTTATATTCTTAGGTCATGCTGGCTCAGAGCAGGAATTTAAATATACAATAAATACTCTGCTTTGTCAAGCAGTGAATTCGCCGCAAGGCGAACCGAGGGGTGATTATCCCCAGGCTTTAATCTCAAATCCATTCTATGAAAGTCCTACTTACTGGAGCTTCCGGCTTCGTAGGTCAACAGGTCCTGCATCAATTGTTGGAAGCGGGTCACCAGGTGTACGCGCTGGTGCACCAACAGAAAAGCATTACAGGTGCCATTGCGATCCCCGGTGACGTCTCGGTGCCCGAATCCATCGATATAAGGGCATTAAAGGGATGCGAAGCAGCCATCCATCTCGTTGGAATTATTCGTGAATTCCCCAGCCGAGGAATAACCTTTGACCGGGTGCATGTGGATGCGACCCGTACTTTATTGTGGACCTGCCACCACGCGGGGATCAAACGGTACGTCCACATGAGCGCTTTTGGCGCAAGCCTGAAGTCCGGAGCCGCTTATCAACGCACTAAGGCGCAGGCTGAGGAGCTGGTGCGCTCCAGTCAATTGAAATGGACCATCATTCGCCCCGCCATGATCCTTGGCAAGAATGGTGTCTTTTTAAACACGATAAAGCGGTTGGCAAGCCTACCAGTAATCCCACTCATCGGTGATGGCGAGTTCATCGTCGCTCCGGTGTCGGTTGCCACGGCAGCGTCAGCGTTTGCGCAATCTTTGGTGATTGCAGAAAGCGTCGGGAAAATTTATGATCTGGCTGGGGAGATTTTGACTTACCAGGAGATGATGCAGAAATTATCCCTCAAACTGGGTCGAAAGCCCAGGTTCGTTCACCTGCCTTTATCAATGATGAGAACTCTGGCCCTGCTATTTGACCGCTTTGCCTTTTTCCCCCTGACTCGCGAACAGATCATCATGCTGGAAGAGGCCTATGAACCAGGACCACCCGAGATCTATCACGATCTGGGGCTGCAATTCAAATGGCTGGATGATGTTTTTGACGAGGTTATAACCTGATACCTCAGAGTGTTGATAACCGATTCATGGCCTCTTCGAGACGGTGATAGGGTTGCGAAAGCGCCAGGCGAACGTACCCGATCCCGTTTTTACCAAAGCCGCGCCCGGGCGTCAGAATCACACCCTTTTCCATGGCGGCGTCGATCACCTTGAACTCTTCGTCCCCCACTTTTGCCCAGACATAGAAGGTCGCTTGGGATTTCACTACCACCCAACCAAATCCCATCAGCTTATCCTCCACCAGCTTGCGTCTCCGGGCGTACTCATCCAAGTTGCTGCGCACTTCAGGCGGCGGATCAGCGCCGTTATAACGGGATAGTCCTTCCGCCATGGCGCGCTGAATGAATAACGGCGCGCCGGAATCCAACTGTGCCTTTAAACTTGCCAGAGCCTTTATCAGCTCAGGTTTGCCGACCGCGAATCCAATGCGAAACCCCGTTGCGTTGAAGAGCTTTGACATCGAGAAGAACTCTATGGTATTTCGGGTAAATTGCAATAGCGATGGCGCCCGGTAGCCTCCAAAGGTCATTTCCGAATAGGCCGCGTCATGGATCACGACCGTTTCGGGGTGAGCCTCGCAGAAGTCGGCAACAGATATGAAAAATTCCGATGGAGCCGTTGCTCCGGTGGGATTATTTGGATAGTTTAAAAAGAGGATTCTACACCCGATAGCTTTAGTTAGATCCGGAATAAAATCTTTGCCGGGCTGTAGAGGCAGGGCTATCGGTATCGCATCATTCAATAAAGCAGCCGCTTGCGAATACACAGGATACCCGGGATCAGGCACTCCGACCCGGTCGCCAGGATTGACCAGGACCCGACTAAAATTCGCCAAACCTTCCTTGGCGCCGATCAAAATGCAGATTTCATCATCGGGATCGAGCTCAACCCCAAATCGCCCCCTGAACCAACGCGCTACCTTTTTACGGACGTCTGCGTCACCCTGGCTGGACGGGTAAAAATGAGCATCTTCATCTTGCAGATGCTCGTGGAGCGCATTCATGAAGAAATCAGGTGGAGGAAGATCCGGATCTCCGATTCCCAGATCGATGAGGTCTACGCCGCGAGCTCGGAGTGCGGCGGCTTTGCGTTCCAACCCTGCGAAGAGATAGGGTGGAAGTGCAAGATACCGGTTCGCAAAATTCATAAATTGTAATCACATGGTTTTAAGTTCATCTGATTCATAGGATGAATGACGTTGCCAGTACGACAAGGACGATACCCCCCAGAATTTCCGCCCACTTTCCCAGGGCTCGAGCAGCGCCCGCCCCCAGGAGCATTCCGGCAATGGTCATTGCAGCTGCTGTGACACCGATAAACAAACACGCTGCCAGGATATTCTGACCCAACAACCCGAGGCTGAAACCTGCCACCAGTGCGTCCACTGACGTGGACACCGAAAGCAGGACCAATAACCAACCCCGAGTGGGATCTTTTCGACTTGCGGGCGAATCCTCATGCCAGATGGCTTGGCGAGCCATATTAATGCCGATGATCACGAGGCATCCTGCTGCCACCCAGCGCCCGGCTTCCCCCAACATGCTTGCTGTCAGACTGCCGATAGCCAGACCGATCAACGGCATGAAAAACTGGAATAAACCGAAGTGGAAGCTCAATCTAAAAAGGCGGCGTCCATTCAAACCCTGTGACCCTACTCCAATAGCCACGGAGAAGGCGTCACATCCCAACGCAAGGGCTGCAGCCAGCAGTTCGAGGGAAATCATGATGGCAATATAGCACTTTTCAAATGGATTTGCAAGTTGAATTTCCGCAGAGGAAGTTAGTAGAATTCACAGTATTTCTGCGCTTGTACATCAGAGTTGAATTTAGAAAGGTGAAAAAGTTCATTTTATCAAAAAAATTGCTTGACTTGTTCTGTGTAATTATTATTATATTAACAAACTACCGCAGAAATTGCCGGATTAGTCAATTCGGAACTAACCATTGTGGATGCTCGCTCCATCATGACGGTGACTGGCCCCATGGTCGAGAACGGCGGCATAGTTACTCCTGCCAATAAAATCATTTTAAGTGGCGACTTTGTGGCTGTCGATTCCTATGGAAGGAGCATTATGGCAGAGCTGGATAATACCTTCAATCTGGATTCCATCCAGCCCTTGCTGCAGCGAGCCGTCGAATTGGGTCTGGGCATCGCTGATCTCACGCAGGTCGAAATCATTGAGATCGATACTCAATCCGTCCCGGGTATGGGAGATCCGACTGGTCCGGATGGATTTATCCTGTATCCCAGCTTTCCGAATCCCTTCAACGCACCGACCAGCATCAGCTTTACACTGCCCGCACCAAGCGAGGCAATTCTTTCAGTATTCGATGCTTCGGGCAGAAAAGTAACAACGCCGTTGAATAACTGGCGAAATGCCGGTACTTTCCAGGTCACCTTCAATGCCGGGGGTCTGGCATCTGGGAACTATCTGGCTATGCTGAAAGCCGGTGGCTTCACCCATGTCCAGAAATTGGCTTTGGTCAAATAAGATTCAGCTGAATATCGACGTCTTTAACCCCGGGGCTGTCCTTTGTGTGAAATCGGTCAGCCCCTTTCCTCTCCCTCCTGACGCCCTAAAGGTCTCATTTCCCCTTGCGCTTTGCTAATTTTTTCCTTAAATTAGGGGCGTCAATCCTTTAACAACCAATCACGCACTGATATGAAACTCTTGAACAACTTCATCGCGCGGACACTGCCCATCGTCCCCAAACCGATAGTGGGCTATTTCTCTGCGCCGTACATTTCCGGCGAAAAGCTGGAAGACGCCGTCCGTGTCGCTCGCAAACTGAACAATCTGGGCGCTTGCGCCACCATAGACGTACTGGGTGAGCACATCACTAAAAAGGAAGAAGCTACCGCGTACGCCAACCAGTACCTTCAGGTACTGGACACCATTAAATCTGAAAAGCTTGACGCCAACGTTTCCCTCAAACCCACCCAGATGGGTTTGAATTTGGATCGGGATTTTTGCCTGCAAAATGTCAGTATGATCGCACAGAGGGCCAAGCAGCTCGGTACTTTCGTGCGCATCGATATGGAGGATAACACCTGCACCGATGATACCTTTCGGCTTTATCAACAATTGAAGGATACCCACCCTGTAGGCGTGGTTATTCAGGCCTACCTGCGCCGCACCGACGCAGATCTGGACATGCTGATCCCCATCCAGGCAAATCTAAGGCTTTGCAAGGGCATTTATGTCGAACCCCACGCCATCGCCTACCAAGACCGCGAAATAATCCGCGGGAATTATCTTCACCTGCTGGAGCGTCTGCTCGAAGCGGGCTGCTATGTCGGCATCGCCACTCATGACGAATATCTGGTCTGGGGAGCGTTGCGATTGATCCGGCGCTTGAACCTGCCCAAAGACCGCTATGAATTCCAGATGCTGCTGGGCGTGACTGAAGCATTGCGCAGCATTATCATCAAAGAAGGCCATAAGCTGCGTGTATACGTTCCTTTCGGAGCATCCTGGTATGCCTATTCAGTACGCCGCCTTAAGGAAAATCCGCAGATGGCCGGATACGTTCTGCAGAATCTTCTCAAGCAGCCTTCCCGGCTGTAGTCCTCAGCTACTCAAACTTCCACAGCGCCGGAATCCGCTCCATCGAAATGGAGATCAGGTTCCGGCGCTGTCGCGTACTCTGCATCGGCCCTATTTGCTATCACACTGATTCCTGCCCCTAAAACAACGAAATAATTAGAAAATTCTCAAGATTGTGAAAAAACTTCATCAAAATTTTTAGAGGTGGGAACCTGCATTTCATTTCTGAGTAATATAGAGCGACGAATGACCATCCATTATGGGTAATCTATGATCAGTGTCCGCAATCTAAGCAAGCACTACGGTACCACCATCGCCGTCAACGACATCACCTTCGATGTGCAGAAAGGTGAGATCCTCGGCTTCCTGGGGCCCAATGGCGCCGGTAAGACCACGACCATGAAAATCCTGACCTGCTACATGCCACCGACCGCCGGAACGGTCACCGTGGAAGGCAAGGACGTCATGGACAGCTCCCTGGAGGTGCGCAGCCAGATCGGGTACCTTCCGGAACAGAACCCGCTATATCTCGACATGGACGTGGTGGATTATCTCCACTTCGCCGCCGAGTTGCGGGGTGTTCCGAAAGAGCAGATTAAAGCGCGCACCAAAAAGATGGTGGAGCTCTGCGGGCTGAAAGACGTCTTCAGCCGCCCTATCGGTCAACTCTCCAAAGGGTTTCGGCAGAGAGTGGGTTTGGCGCAAGCCATGATCCATGATCCGCAGATCCTGATCTTGGACGAACCCACTTCGGGACTGGATCCAAACCAGATCGTCGAAATCCGTCATCTGATTCAGGAACTGGGACGCCAGAAGACGGTTATCTTGTCCACCCATATCCTCTCGGAAGTTCAAGCAACCTGCAACCGCGCCATCATCATCAACCAGGGCAAGATCGTCGCCGACGGGTCACTGGAGCAACTGCAGGCAGCTTTCCATGGAATGGAACGGATCACCATGGAGATCAAGGCGCCCAAGGATGGCTGTATCGATAAATTGCGCGCCATCCAGCATGTACAGAAAGCCTCTGAAACGTCAACTTCCGGTGACCTGAAGCGCTTCGTGCTGGAAACCGAGAAGGGACAGGATCTGCGCGAACAGATTTACGATCTCTGTGTGCGCGAAGGCTGGAAATTGCTGGAGCTTTACCGCGAACGCACTACACTGGAAGACGTATTCCGTCAATTGACCAAAGTAGAAACCAACTAAAACTGCGTAACGGCGCTGCAAATAGTGCCGTTACTGATATTGCCACGGCATTTGCCGGCAATCGCAAATCGGAGTACCCTATGAAGAATGTCCTGACAATCTACTTCAAAGAGATGAAATCCTACTTCAACTCCCCGGTGGCTTACATCTTCATCACCGTCTTCCTGCTCTTCACCGGGTGGTTCTTCTCCTCCAACTTTTTCCTGCAGGGGCAGGCTTCGGTATGGGGAGCGCTCACGGTGATCCCGTTGATCCTGGTGTTCTTCATTCCAGCCATTACCATGCGGTCAGTCGCCGAGGAGAAAAAATCCGGGACCATCGAGCTGTTGGTGACCATGCCCACACGGGACATGGAAATCATCCTGGGTAAATTCTTCGCAGCGCTGACCCTTCTCGTTATAGCGCTGCTCTTCACCCTGACTTACGTAATAACCGCATCATCGTTAGGTAATTTGGATACCGGTCCAACCTTCTGCGGTTATATCGGGCTGGTGCTGATGGGTTCAACCTATCTGGCGGTCGGCCTCTTTGCTTCATCGTTGACTGAGAATCAGATTATCGCCTACATCATCGGCTGGGCGATTGTCTTCGTCTTCTTCATGCTGGACAAGGTGCTGATGTTTGCTCCGGGTCCCCTGGTTTCTTCGTTGGAATATCTTTCCACCGAGTACCACTTCAACAGTCTGGCGCGCGGCGTCATCGATACACGGGACGTCATATACTACCTGTCCATGACGACCTTCGCGCTGATCCTGGCAGGCCGAGCCTTGGAAAGCCGCAAGTGGTAACTGTAATTCGATAGAATCCCGGTCAAATAACCGATAAATCAGTTCCCAAGACACGCTCAATCCTATAAGTCGATAAACTACTATGGAACGTCGCAAAAAACATGGAACCCAGGCAGTCACCGCCATACTGCTCATTCTGGGCATATTGCTGATCTTGAACCTGATCTCGACGCAGCTTTTCGGCCGCATGGATTTCAGTGAAGGGAAGATCTACACCCTTTCCAAAGGTTCCAGAGATCTGGTGCGAAACCTGGAAGATCCGCTGACCGTCAAGGCCTACTTCTCCAAGGATCTGCCGCCGCCTTACAATGCCAATGCTCGCTATCTACGCGATCAGTTGGATGATTATAAGGCTTATTCGCACGGCAAGTTTACCTACCAGTTCGTCGATCCGGCCTCCGAAGAGAAGTTGGAGAAGGAAGCGCAGAGTTTCCGGATACCACCTGCACAAGTCAACGCGGTCGAAAAAGATAAAATCGAGGTGAAAAAGGTCTATATGGGGTTGGTATTTCTCTACCAGGATAAGAATGAAACCATCCCCCTGGTGCAGAGCACAACGGGTCTTGAATACGATATCAGCAGCATGATCAAGCGGTTGACCTCCAAAAATCGCACCATCATCGGAATACTCATGGCGCCGGGCGGCACCGAGACCAACCCGGTCATGAACAATCTGCGCACCGTCCTGGAAAGGAACTACGAAGTCCGGCCGATCGATTTGACCAAGAATCAGATGGTTCCATCGGACGTCAAAGTGCTGTTGGCGATCGGTTTTGATCAGGATTTCCCGGAATGGTACAAGTACGCCATCGATCAGCACATCATGAAAGGCGGCAAGGTTGCCTTCCTGCTGAATAAGGTTTCCGCCGATTTGCAGCAGGGTCAGGCTCAACAGTCGCCTCTGCGCATTGACGATTGGACCAAAGGTTATGGCTTCAAGATCAACGACGACCTGGTGATGGATAAAAACTGCGGGATGATCAACGTCCAGCAGCGCATGGGTTTCTTCACCATTTCCAACGCGGTCAATTACCCCTATTTCCCCCAGGTCAAGAAATTCAATCCCAACAACCCGATGGTCAAGGAACTGGAGAATATGATGCTCTTCTTCCCCAGCACCATCGACACCTCCTTTGCTGCCGCAAAAGGGTTGAAGATCGAACCGCTGCTCTACTCTTCACAGCAATCCAAGCGGCAAATGGGGCGCTACGATATCAATCCTCAGCAGAAATACGACCCCAAAGAGTTCAATGAAGGCCCCTTTATCTTAGGAGCGGCGATTACCGGATCATTCAAGAGCTACTTTGCGGACAAAGGAATCCCCAGCGGCGATTCGACCATGCCGGTTCCGACTGGCTTGACGACCACGCAGGAAAGTCCGCCTGATAATCGCCTTGTAGTCATCGGCGACGGACATTTCCCGCAGGATGCCTACGCCAGCGATCCTTCCAATATCGAATTTGTGCTGAACATGGTGGATTGGCTCGCTCTGGATGAAGCCTTGATCCAGATCAGGTCACGCGACGTGACCAGCCGTCCTCTGGCAGAAGTTTCCGACGGCGTCAAGGCGACCGTCAAGTACGCCAACATCTTCGCTCCGCCGATCCTGGTCGTTTTGATTGGCGTGGTGCGCTGGCAAGTCCGCCGCCGTAAGAAAAACACGGAGTTATAGGCATGAAGAACAAATCCCTGATTTACCTGTTCGGAGCATTGGTTCTCCTGCTGGTCATCTATCTGATAGTGAATTCGGCCAGAGACGTCACTCAAAAATCCGTCGCTTTCATCAAGGCGGATACGACCAAAATAGACGGATTCGCCATCCGTAATCAGACCGGCGCCTTCAAGCTTAAGAAGAGCAGCGACCAGTGGCGGGTGGTTGAACCGGTAGATTACCCCGCCGATCCCCGGTTTACCGCCGATTTGATCAGCAAAATCGCCAGTGTGGAAATGGAATCGGTCGTTTCTGAAGATACCTCCAAGTATTCACAGTTCCAGGTCGGCGATTCCGGTGCAGAACTGACCGTCTTTCAAGGTTCCAAAACCGTGGCGCATCTCATTGTTGGAAAACCGACTGATACCCGCAGCCATACTTACGTCCGCAAGGTCGGAGACCAGAAAATCTACCTGGTCAAGGGAATCTTCACAGGGCAATTATCCCGGCAAGTGCGCGACTGGCGCGATAAAAACGTCATCAATCTGGAGCGTGAAGCGGTCAGCCGCTTGGACTTCACCACTCCCAAAGGGAGCTTCTCGCTGGTGCGGGTTGATTCCACGCGTTGGAATATCTTGAATGGTGAACTGGAATCCCCGGCCAAACAGACCGAGGTCGATCACAGTTTGAGCGCGGTCAGCAAGTTACGCTGCTTCGACTTCGTTGATGGAGATACGGTGAAATTGGTTGATTACGCCCAGGCGGAGGGGCGGGTCACGATCAATACCACCAGCGGAGAAATTTTCAAGCTCTCGCTGATTGCTCAGGACCCCGAGAAGAACCGCTATCTGATTAAAAAAGACGGCGTCGATGGCACGCTCTTCATCGTCTACAAGGGGACCGCCCTGGCGCTGATCAAGAACCCGGAAGATTTCGACCCCAACAAGAAGGAAGACGCCCCGCCTCCTGCCAAGATGCCTCCGATGCCCCGACCGAAAGGCATGAAAATCTAAGACGTCCACGAGGGGCGCAAGCCCTCATTATATAGATAGAAAAACCGCCTCAAGCATGCAGAGGCGGTTTTTTGTTGTAAAAACAGGGTTGCGTCAGGTCTTAATCGCCTTCAAGCGGCGTGACCTGACGCTGGAGAAAGCATAGTCGGGGTCGCCCCAGACCCCGACGCAACCGTAGCGTAGGGGCACAGCACGCTGTGCCCAGTAATGGAACGAGAATCATTTGTCAAAATATTTAGTTAAAACCCATAAGGTGGCGTGACCTGACGCTGGAGAAAACATAGTCGGGGTCGCCCCAGACCCCGACGTAGCCGTGGTGTAGGGGCACGGCATGCCGTGCCTTTACCTAAGTTTTTTAAAGTCAAGACTATAAAAAAAACTCATTTTATGCCCGATTTTACTTGACAATCTCCAAAAAGATTTGTAAATTCTTGTATCCGACTCGGAGGGACACGCTCCGTCGTGTCCTAAAAATTATTAATTTTCGCAAGGAGCCGACCATGAAACGCCGCACTAAATTCTTCTTCATCTGCATCACTCTGCTGTTCTGCTGGCAGATAGCCATAGCACAGAACCTGACCGTTCAGATCACACCCCAGAGTACTCCCATCGAAATCCCTCCGGAAGGGGGATCGTTCAGCTACCAGGTATCTGTTACCAACCACGAATCCACGCCCCAGCAGGTTACCTTATGGTGTATTGTAACCACACCAGAGGGAGACCAGCGTCTGGCTCTGCAACCCTGGACGGCAGGAATTACCGCCGGACAAACTGTGCAACGATCTTTTACTCAAACCGCTCCAGCAGCTTCGCTCATGGGCAATTACGTCTTGACCGCAAATATCGGCATCTACCCCAACACCGTTTGGGATAGCGATCAATTCACGTTTTATAAGCTGAAACCGCCTGAATGGGTGGCGCGCTACACCGGACCGGGAACTCATATAGATCAAGCTAATTCTCTCGCCGTGGATGGTAGTGGTAACGTCTATGTAACGGGTGGAAGCTACAGAAGCGGGAATGGTTACGACTACGCCACCATCAAGTACAATTCCGCCGGATTTCAGGAATGGGTGGCGCGCTACAACGGGCCTGGTAACGACGATGATTATGCTCGAAGCCTGGTGTTGGACAGCAGCGGCAACGTCTACGTAACGGGTTTTAGTTATGGAAGCGGGCTTTATCAAGACTATGCCACCATCAAGTACAACTCCGCCGGAGTTCAGCAGTGGGTGGCGCGCTACAACGGACCTGGTAACTATTATGATTCTGCTTACAGCCTGGCGGTGGACGGCAACGGCAACGTCTACGTGACAGGTTATAGTTATGGAAGCGGGACTAATCGAGACTACACCACTATCAAGTACAATTCCGCCGGAGTTCAGGAGTGGGTGGCGCGCTACAATGGTCCTGGTAACTCCTATGATTATGCTTACAGCCTGGCGGTGGACGGCAGCGGCAACGTCTACGTGACCGGTAATAGTTGTGGAAGCGGGACTTATAGCGACTACGCCACCATCAAGTACAATTCCGCTGGAGTTCAGGAGTGGGTGGCGCGCTACAACGGGCCGTATAACTCCAGTGATTATGCTAGAAGCCTGGCGGTGGACGGCAGCGGCAACGTCTACGTAACGGGTTATAGTTGGGGAAGCGGGACTAATGGCGACTACGCCACCATCAAGTACAATTCCGCCGGAGTTCAGGAGTGGGTGGCGCACTACAATGGACCGGGATACGACGATGATTATGCTAGAAGCCTCGCGGTGGACGGAAGCGGCAACGTCTACGTAACAGGTTATAGTTATGGAAGCGGGACTTATTGGGACTACGCCACCATCAAGTACAATTCCGCCGGAGTTCAGGAGTGGGTGGCGCGCTACAATGGATCGGGAAACCTCTCTGATAGGGCTAGAAGTCTAGCGGTGGACGGCAACGGCAACGTCTATGTAACGGGTTATAGTCATGGAAGCGGGTTTTATGACGACTACGCCACCATCAAGTACAATTCCGTTGGAGTTCAGGAGTGGGTGGCACGCTACAATGGACCTGGAAACAACCTTGATTATACTATCAGCCTGGCGGTGGACGGCAGCGGCAACGTCTACGTAACGGGTACTAGTTATGAAAGTGGGACTAATGATGACTATGCCACCATTAAATACTCTGGCGGCAATTTAGCGGGGTGGGAACCGGTAACAGTTACCGTCTTGGGCGCACCGTTGCCCAAAGAGTACCGTTTGGAGCAGAACTACCCCAATCCCTTCAATCCTACCACTACGATCAGCTATACGTTGCCGACTGCGGGTTTGGTCAATCTTTCCATCTATGACGTTGCGGGGAAGAGAGTAGCGGAGCTGGTCAACGGCAGGCGAGACGCTGGCGTCCAGCAGGTGACCTTCGATGGATCGGCACTGGCGACGGGGGTGTATTTCTGTCGCTTGCAGGCGGGGGACTATAGCGGTGTGCAGAAGATGGCGCTGGTGAAATAATATTTAGAGGGTAGGACGGACATTCTTGTCTGTCCGTCAAAATCGATGAGGAATCAAGTCAGACAGGAATGTCTGACCTACCCTATCAAAAAGGGGCGCACTACAAGCGCCCCATTAAACTAAGATTCGCGGGGAAATGCTTGGCATGTCCCTACGAATTAATTCCTGCTAAAGTCTACTTCAGCAACACAACCTTCTTCAGACCCACATAGGATCCTGCTTCTAACTGTACCAGGTAAACGCCGCTGGCTCTACCGGTGGCATTCCACTGCGCCTGATGCGAACCCGCCGACAGGTTGCCCTCCGCCAGTGTGGCAACTTCCCTGCCCAGAGTATCGTACACCTTTAGGGTCACCACACTGGACGCCTTCAAATCGAAGCTGAGTGTAATCACCGGGTTGAAGGGGTTCGGGTATGCATTCCGCAACGCGGTTTCTGTCGGCAGCGGGGAGGTAGTTTGACCGGGAGTCACCCCCACGTAATCGATCCAGACGGGAGCGCAGAGCGGTCCTTCCACACCGTCGTAGATGCCGGAAACCTGGTAGGAGTAACTGCTGTACTGCAGATTTCGCAAATTATCGACATAGCTGATCCCTTCGATGGAATCGATCAGGGAATTGTTGCGATATACGAAGTATTTCTGCAGCGACTCTACTTCCCGATTACCCGCCAAGCCTTTCCCCGGTTCGGTCAGTATTTCCGGAGTGTTCCAATGCAGTTGGATCTCCTCGCCGGACTGTTCCGCAGACAGGTTCGTCGGTACGGCTGGATCGGACTCTTTCAGTAGAGCCAGATCGTCGATCACCCAACCCAACGCAGTTCCCGTTTCATCGCTGCCGAAGCGGAAGCGGAAACGCACGCTGCCTTCTCCCTCGATATCGAAGTTGGCTTCCTGCCAGACCATCTGCCCGGAATAACAAGGCGTTTCGTCTGCGAAAGGTCCGGTCTGGCTGAAGTTGCGGATGTGATAAGGATACCCGCCCCGAGGCGTGATTTGTGTGTATGGGGCACCGTTCAACGAGTATTCCACGATGCCGCCGTCATAAGCGTAACCTGGGTATCCCTGAGCCAGCCCAGCCATCATGAAATGGTAGAAGCCCAGCCGGTGCTTGCCGTGGATGGGGTATTCCGGAGTGACCAGACCGGCGTCCAGCAGGCTGCTGTACTGAGTCGTACTGCCGCAATGCCAGGAACTTGCGCCTCCGGGAGTGTGATTCATCAGATCGGACAGATTCCACTCATCCCCGAATGAAGGCGTAACCGTCTGGTGCGTCCAATCTCCTACACCGTTCTCCATGTTGTCATACTCGCCGCCCACCGGTATTTCCATCAGGAAATTATCCTGATAGTTCCGTGTATCTCTCAGAGTCACGTAAAGGATCAGCGCGCAGGGATTCGTTACCGTTAGACCCACGTTGAATTGCATTCCTGAGACTTCTACAGTATCACCGGCAGCAAGCGGTGAAGTGACGCTGGTGGCATTGATCATGCTGACGCCGGGATTATCCGAATTCAGCATCAGGGATAAATCGCTGGTTCCGTAACCGCCGACGTTGGTAAATTTAAAGCTGATTGTGCCGGTTTCGCCGGGTAGGAGCTGATTGTCGTTGCCATCTGTGACGGTGCAAGAGACCAGTTTCAAATCAGGAGCTGCAGCGGTCAAAGCCAGGTCGTTGGTCCAGGAATCTCCCTGGCTATCTGTGATGGTCAGATGGAAGCTGAGCTGTTGTCCGTTGCGTACGTTCGGCCCGACGATGAAACGGAAAGCGTTTAACACCGAAACGCTGTCACCCGAAGCGATATTACCCAGCGAAACCGTCCCTTCGGTAACGTCGATGCAGTAATCGTCGCTGCTGAACGTCGCCATGACGTTCGAGGCGGTCTGCGACCCGACGTTCCTGAACGTCGCGGATAAGGTCAACGTTTCGCCCAGTTCCGGGATGCCGTTTCCGTTTCCACCCTGGACGTCATCGAATGCAGCAAATGGCATTTGTATCCAGGCCCCGTTGGGCGGAATGACGTAGATATGCGTAAAGTAGGGCAGATAATTATGCGCCGTGATCGTCAGGTCCAGTAAGCCCGGTGTACTGATCGGTTCGTCCAGGAAAATGGTCGCTTCTCCGTTGTTGTTGCTGGTAGCGATCCCCAGCAATTCTCCCTCAAATTGCAGCGCCAGGGTCGCGCCAACTACTCCGACCTGGAAATCGATCTGCCTCGTGTTAAGTTCGATGGCGACGGGATAAGTCGGCGTGAAGGATTGCGGGGTCTCAGTCCAGACGTCCAAAGCGGGGTCGCCAAACAGATTGATCTCGTAATAGCACCAGAACGTCGCTCCACCGATCCATGGGATATTGTCCTCCTTGGAATCGGTGTTGGCCCTGCCGAGCCGGTAGATGTGCTCTCCGAAGATCGCATCGAAGAACTGGCGATCGAAATATTGCGATGGACCGTTGGTGTTGCTTCCGCTTCCCCAACCGTAGCGCGAGTTGCAGAGAAAAGCGACCGAGGCATTCTGGATGCTGGTGAATTTCTCGCAAATGCAGTCTCCGATGTAGCTGCCGTCCGGTGTCCGGTTATCGAATGCTCCTGAATAGCACGCCTGCGAGTAGGCGATGTAGAAATTGTGGTTGACGCCATTGTTGGTCATGTTGTTGTCGTTGACCTGGCTGGGGCTGAACTTCATGACCCAGGTATTGTTGCCATGTCCCATGTGATTTACGAACTGCACGCCGCCATTCAGCAGCGGCAGCAGATTGGTCATGGCATTCCAGGTTCCGTTATCATCATACAGCACGTCGACGTCGAAGTTGGAGGGGAATCCGGCTGTGGTATAACCCCAGTGGTTGCTGCCGGTGCGAATCTCTTCCTTGATTTGACCGCCAGTCACCGACCAACCCAGTTCTTCGCCGACCATGAGTCCTTTTTCGAGGTCACCAATAACGGGTATATTCTCGTACGCTATGGTTTTTGCGATCAGGTTTTGGGCTTCAGAAGGATTACTCGCCGGCATGCGGCCGATCTGGACTTCTGAATAAAGATCAGCTTCGGTAGGTTCGCCCCACCAATCGTCTCCATCATCATTCCAGTTGCCGTCCAAGTTAGAAAAATACAGATCCGCAGGGATGTCACCATCTAATTCTCCTCCGACCGTGGCGAAAAGACCCCGCTTGGGCACGAATTCCACATCGCCGCCCAAGAGCACGTATTCGAGCCCCTGGTTGATGAAATAATCCTTGATGCAGTTGCGGATTTTGTCCTGCAGGTCGGTTCCGGGGTACTGCATGGCGATGTCTTCAACCAGCGCCAGTTCCGAGGTCATGCCGCGGCTCTGGCGGTGCTCCAGCAGGGTTTGAAAGGTCGGCGCCAACTCGCTGTTGGTGATGATCAGATACTGCACGCCGAAAAGATCAGTCTGATCGACGACGCCATATTGAGATATTGCCTGCGGATTTTCCACCAAATGATTAAGGCGATCTGAGACTTCACTGGTTTGATGCAGTAACGTATTGTAGGCTGTTTGCGCTTTTGAAGTCGCCCGCGTGTGGATGATCAGATCGTATGAGCTCAGCGTTTCCAAACGGTGAGCTGCCGGTTGGTACCTCACTGTCGTCACCGCCATCGATCCGATTCCATGACCGCTCAGAAAATCAGTGCGGAAATGCTCGATCTGTGAATTCGGATAGTACTCGTTGGATGAGTAGATTGCCGGATTGGGTTCGGTAAAAGGCGGCAGATCCGTTTGGCTGTAAGGGATCAACGGTTGAGCGGGATAGAGGGTCACAGGTCCCGGCACGGTTTTCCAGACTTCGTTCTGGAGAGTGACAGCCGTAATCTCTTCTCCGGGCGGCAGCAGAATCTGACGTCCGTCGTGTGGGAGCAGCGGGGTTCCCGGGTCCCCGTAAAGCGGTCCCGGAGCCGTGGCAAATTGGTCATATCCATCGCTATGAACCAATGTCGGTTCAGTCAGGTCGCGGCGGATGGTGATTTCTCCCGCCTGGCTGGAGTAAGCCAACAAGAGCATCAGGATGGCGCAGATAGTCGATCGAGACATGTGTTTCCTTCGGTGGAGGTGTAAGTCGTGAGCCATTATTATATAGCAAATATCAGGCCGTAAGCATCCAATCAGAAGTTGGTGACAACCAACCCAATGGATTGGCAATATTTGCGCACTAATTTTTATTTTATATCTTTTTCACCGAAAACTTCGGCGGAAAAGATCTGTATTTCGGTATCTCGGTCCTTCCAGGCCTCCGGCGGCAAGCCGGCTTTGCGGCAGGTCTGGCGCAGGAAGGTTTCCCGGTCCCACCCGTATTCGGTCGCTACCTGAGGAAGCAACAACCCCTGGTTATAACCTTTCCGCATGATGATGCCGTGAATGCCGACCGTTATTTCATTGACGTCGCTGATCGGATGCGGTACGGAAAGAGCCGAAATTTCGTACTCCAGCTCCTTCAACTCGGATGGGCGAACCGGATCGAACCGAGGATCGTGGAGGGCGGCGGCTTCCGCCACTTCCCGTACCGTCTGATACAGCGGCTTGATGCCAACGATGTAACCAATACACCCCCGCAGCTCTCCCCGTTTGTGCAGAGTCACAAAGGCGCCGCGATTCTCCTTCAAATCCGGCGACGTTACTTTAAAGTCAGTCACAGGTTCGCCTTTAACCACCGCTTCTACCGTGGTTTTGGCGATGTTCATCAGGGTTCGCTTCTCTTCGAGCGTAAGTGACTTGGCTCCGGAGTCCGATTTGCTCCCGTTGGCGTTCGCTTGCTCTTCCTTGATGGAATTGCCCAAGTCTTGGTAAAAAGCGGCAGCCATATACCCCACAACCTGACCTCTTTCCCCCTGAGGCACGTCTCCTGAGTTTGCATGTCTGAGCACTTTTGATTTGTTCGCGCCCAGCTGCTTGCATGCTTCCATGACTGCGCATATCGGTCCGCCACCGCACGCTTCGATCTTCTGAAAATCCAAATCCCTCAGCAACCCTTCATAGTCGTAATCTTCCACATGCTTGAGCAGGCCGGAATCGATACGATTCGCATCGCTATAAGGATGAAAATGCGAAAGATCGCTTGAAGCAACCAACAGGACATTTTTCCCTTTGGTTGCTTCAACCAATGCTTCAGCCAGCCGATGAACCACCTCATCTCTCTGGTCACCCATTATGATGGGAACCAATTTGAAGTCGCCCAGCACGATTTGAAGGAAGGGAAGTTGGATTTCCAGGGAGTGTTCCTGCCGGCTTAGTTTTTCCTGGCGATGCCCCTTATCACTGATTCTTACCAGATCGCCATCCCTGGCAATCGCCGCTGCCAATACCGTATCAACCGGCAGAATCCCAAGCGGAGTCTTGTAAGCTCCTCGCCCATACACAGAAGCGAATGGGAAGGCTTCTACGTGGCTGGGAGCGATCACCACCACGGCATCGTATTTATTCCCCTGGATCTGCTTATAGGCATAAGCTGCCACCGGTCCGGAATAAACGTATCCGGCATGAGGACTTACCAGACCGATAATTTGACTGATTTGGCTTTTTTCAACTTTATCCAGATAGCCCTGTAGTTGCTGCCTGAGTTCATTTGGATTGTTGCTGTACCAACTGCCCGCCACAGCAGGATTACGGATATCACCGTCCGAAATGGTCATCGTCATGGTCGGATCCCTTTTCGTTTTTGCTGGAGCATCATCCTTCTGGCGGCTTTGGCAGGAACAGAAAGGCAGCAACAACGCCAGCGAGAGCACACCAACATTGACTCGGAAGATTCTGATTAACCTGATATTGGATTGAGATGACATCTTATGCCCATATACCGGGAATCCGGTATCCACAACTGCGGCATTTCCCCTGGTTAAAATTCTCGAAGATGACTTGAAATCCCTGCCGCCGGATGACAACCTTCCCGCAGGAAGGGCAGAATGTGTGTTCGGCGGCGTTCCCCGGCACATTGCCGATGTATACGAAATGCAGTCCGGCTTGCTGAGCAATTTCCCGAGCCCGATCCAGCGTCGGCACCGGAGTGGGGGGGAGAGTTTTCAACATGTATTCCGGGTGAAATCGAGTAAAATGCAAGGGAACGTCCGGACCCAGTTCGCCGAAAATCCAGCGAGACATCTCCTTCAGTTCGACTTCATTGTCGTTTTGCGTGGGAATCACTAAGTAAACGATCTCCGTCCACATGCCCGCCTTGATCAAACGCTTCAGGGTTTCCAACACGGGCTTCAGTTCAGCGACCACCAATTCCTGATAGAATTTCTCCGTGAACGCCTTCAGGTCAATTTTTACTGCGTCCAGATGCGGCAGCAATTCCAGCAGCGGTTTTTCCTGAATATAACCGTTGGAAATCAAGACGTTCTTTATTTTTTCCTTATGCGCCGCCAAACCAATGGCTTTGACGTATTCATAAAAAACAACAGGTTCAGTATAGGTGTGAGCTATTGCTTTTACCCCATTCTCCTGAGTAAGTTCGATGATTTTTTCGGGCGGAGCATCATAGCTTTTTTCCTGTTCCGGTCGTATCTGAGAAATTTGCCAGTTTTGACAGAATTTGCAGTTGACGTTGCAGCCCACCGTCGCCAATGAGAAGATATCGGTTCCCGGCAAAAAGTGAAAGAGCGGCTTTTTTTCCACAGGATCGACGTGCATGGTACAAGGTCGTCCATACACCAGCGTGAAGTATTCGCCGCCGCGATTTTCCCGCACGCCGCAATACCCCCGTTCCTGATCGTCCACCTGGCAGCCACGCGGGCACAGAGTGCATTTAATCCTCTTATTCGGCTGCTTGTCGTAATATAGTGCGGGATAAGGGTAGATCTCGGCTTCAGGCAGCATTTCAGCTGCCTGGGTATTCCTGATCAGGCTGGGAAGGGATAATTGCGCCATTGCGCAGGTTGCTCCTGCCGAAATTAGGAATTGGCGTCGATTGACTCGCCGCTTTTCGGGAGAAGCCATCACGCTTCCCGCACTTCGATGGTTTTAATATCATCAGAACCCAGACCCAACAGAGCCGCAGTGTGGATGTAGGTGGGTTCCCGTTCCGCCTCTTTCAGGGAAGGCAGCCCCTTTTTCTGGCGGAGTTCCTCGATCTTCGCCCAACCGATGCGGTCGCAGGCAACTGGATCATCCGACGTCAGGAGTCCACCCAAGTCCTGGCACCAATTCGGCTGAAATGGCGGACCGCCTTCGCACTGTGCTTCCAGAGCATCCACGATGGTCAAGCGTACTTTCGATCCGATGTCCGGATGTGAATAGAGATCGGCGACATAGGGATCGCCGTGATCCAGGTGATACTTGTTGGGATTGTGGATGGCTCCGAAAAAATTCTTCATTCCCAGAGTTACCCCGACAATGCCGTGATCCTTCAGTACCGGCACATTGATCAAGGCTGTGCAGTATCTGGTCACCGCCAGCGCCAATAAACTGCCGATTGATCGGTGCAGGGTTAATTCCTTCTCATACCCTAAGGTATCGCATCCTGCGCAGGCAACTGGTTTTTCCAGAGGCTGCAATTTGAACCCGGCCTGGCGCAGGTCTGTATTCAACCGATCCCAGATCAGGATGTTCTGGGGAGGGACGCCGACCTTTATCAGTCTCTGCACCAGAGCGTCCACCAGTTCAACATGGGTGGACATGCGCCGTCCGGAAAGGCAATTGACCTTGATGCCCACCCGGTCCTTCGGTGAAAAACGCTGCCGGAATACCTCCAGAGGATCAACCACGTCATGCTGCAGCGCCAGCAGACGATCCAGATGAGCGCCGATAAGCGCCGCATTCACCTTTCCATTAGATATCACCCCCGGATCTTTCACCATGCTGACGCGTGGCAGAACCGGTGTGATGGCTTCAAGATCACGTGATAAAGCCAAGGCCCCGGCAGCCACAGCGGTTGTTCTGAAGAATTGACGTCGATCCATGATGAAGTTTTAAATCTATCGCGGCCGGGCGGATTCTTCGTAATCGGGGCACTCCGTTGCCTTGTTCCAAGCAAAGGAGCAGTGTTTTTTAGATCTCTTCCCATCTAAGCCGCAGATGAATTCATAGCGATCTGTGCCCAGTAGTTTTGGGTCGCCCCCCCCACGCCGATATACGCTTACGTTCTCTTTCAGTTTCAAATGGCGGCATTGATTCTCGTTATGCATGGCTCACCCCAATTGATTGGTCTTGCTCACCTACTAATATAGGTAAAACTTCTGCCAAAGTCAAGGGGTAATATACTCCCTGTCGATCTTCTTCCGTTTTTCCTAAGATTTTCTTGCAACCTTTCTGCTGAAAAAACGTTCTTAGTAATGAAGTCTGGAGTGCTCTACTCCTCCTTCACCTCAAGCTGCAACGAGATTTAACCGGTGGATGAGATAACCTGGATACATCGATTTTTATGAACATCCGTGCCGATGAACTGACCTTTAGATACCCCAATAGCGCCGATTTATCTCCGTTGTTCGATGACCTCACTCTTTCCCTTTTCTCCGGCGAATGTGTGGCTTTGATCGGGCCATCGGGTTCCGGCAAATCGACGCTGGCTCAGCACTTGAACGGTCTGCTGAAGCCAGAGTCCGGCAGGTTGTGGGTCGATGATCGAGTCTTCGGTTGGAGTAAATCCGATCTCAGACGTTTAAGAGAACGGGTGGGATTGGTCTTCCAATTTCCGGAAAGCCAGATTTTTGAGGCAACCGTATTCGCTGAGGTAGCATTTGCTGCCCGCAAACAGCACACGACCGCTGAAACGCTCCGCCAATCCGTTGCCCGTGCTCTTGGCATCGTTGGTTTGAAGTTTGAAGATTTCGCTGATCGCAACCCTCTGCGATTATCCGGCGGTGAGAGACGATTGATCTCGATCGCTTCTCTATTGGTGACGGATCCGGATTGGTTGATCCTCGACGAACCCACCTTGGGATTGGACCTGCATCATCGCGCCTGTATTGCCGCGCTCATCAAGCAGCGCAAGGAATCCCAAAGAAGCGTTCTTTTGATTACCCATGATTTAGACCTGGCGCTGCAAGTCTGTCCCCGCTCCCTGGTTTTGGGGCGAGGGAAACTGCTCTATGATGGTCCCACTGTGCCTCTGTTTTTTTATCACGATCTATCGTCCGAGTATGGGTTGATGCAGCCTTCGATCATTCCGATCTGGAAGGGTCTCAAAGCGTATTCCGATTCCAGCGAATTGGATGAAAACCACATCTTACCAACAGCTATCGCTCTCGAGCATTGGATCAAAACCCAAATCCGATCAAAACGACAGGATCTCCAGGCTGTCCTACAGCAATTTGAACCGAAAATGGATCAGGTGGAAAACCGATGTCAGCTACTCTCGCTCTCGCGTCCGCCGGCTTAGCGCAGGACGCCTGGCTTTTATTGCATTTCCATTCCCCATTGGCGCTGTTTTTCTTCTTTCTGTTGGGAGGCGCCTTGGGGTCGTTCGCCAATGTGGTCATCTGGCGCTTTCCTCGGAAGGAATCGCTGCTGAAACCCGCTTCGCACTGCCTGCACTGCGAGACGCCCATTCCCCCTAAGTACAACATTCCGGTTTTGAGCTACTTCCTCCTGCGTGGGAGATCCGCCTGTTGTGGACAGGTTATTCCCATCCGCTATCCTGTGGTTGAATTCGCCGGAGTGCTTACTACAGGAGCGTTATACTGGCTATATGGATTGTCGTTAGAGTTTTTATTTGCAGGCGTGTGGATGCTGCTGTTGATTATTTTGGCGGGGATTGATCTTGAGCATTTTCGCTTGCCCAACCTTCTGGTAGGGTTGGCTGCCGTCTTCTCGCTGATTTTTCAGATAGTTGCTCCGCAGCAGGATTGGACACTCGCTCTATGGGGAGCGCTGGTGGGTCTATGCTGGTCTGGTTTGACACTGATGATTGGAAAAATCCTTAAAGGCAGGTTAAGCGGAGTAGGTGATTTGAAATTGGCAGTGGTGCTCGGATTCGCCTTCGGTCCTGGGAAATTTATTTTTCTCTATATGATCGCTTCGGTGGCTGCGCTGATATACGCTCTGTTGCGCTTGCGGAGTTTGCAGGAAAAGCGCATTCCCATGGGACCTTTTTTTGCGCTGGGAACTTATGTGGCGATCCTCTGGGGGGATGAAGTATTGCGTTGGTACATGCGCTTCTTCTATTGATGAAGCCTGTTGATCATATTTCTCTGAGCAATTTATCCTGCACCGGTTTCCCGCCTTCCAAGTGCTGCTCGACGATCCTCACAACATCATCGGGCGTCAGATGAGCATACCAGACTCCCTCAGGATATACGACCACAATAGGTCCATCTTCACAGTGGTGCAGGCATTACGTCTTGGTCACCTGGATGACGTCGGTTAAGTTGCGCACTTTGATTTCCCGTACGAACGCGTTGAGAACCTCTTCGCTGCCATTGGCGCGACAGGAAGGTTTCTGCTTTTCAGGCTCACGGTAATTGCGACAGATAAAAATATGCAGTCTTGGTTTCATGCTTGATTCGTATTCAGGTTGGAGGTATTCCTTATTCCGGATGAGTCCGATCAGAGTCGCTGTCTCACCCCACGATGGAGTAGCCGCCATCGACCACCACCGTCTGACCGACGATCATGTGAGCTAATCCCGAGCAGAGGAAGAGAGCCGTGTTGGCGACGTCTTCCGGTTCGGTGAGTCGTCCCATCGGAGTGCGGCGGAGAGATTCGCTCAGTAATTCGCTTCGAGTGGGGAAATGCTTCAGAGCGTCAGTTTCGACGATACCGGCGCTGATGGCGTTCACGCGGATATTCCTCGGAGCCAATTCGGCTGCCAGGTGGCGAACCAGCGATTCCAGCGCCGCTTTGGACGCTCCGACGGCTGCATAATTCGGGATAGCCCGCAGAGCCCCCAAAGACGAAACCGCAATGATCGACCCACCCTCGTTGCCCATCAATTTGACGGCTCCCTGCGCCAGCGGCAGCAGGCAACCCGCATTGATATCCATGGTCCAGCGCCAGTAACGCAGATTTAAATCCAGAGCGGATTTGAGAATCCCTGACGCCGCGTTCGAGACTAAAATATCCAGCCTTCCATAGTGCTCCTGGATGGTCTCGAACATGGCGATGACCTCCTTTTCTTCCGCCACGTTAGCCCGGATAATCAGCGATTTCACGCCCTCTGCTTCAATGGCGGCGGCGGTCTCTTCAGCCTTGGTTTTATTGCGTAAATAGTTGATCACCACGTCGGCGCCGGCTTGCGCCAATTTTATGGCGATAGCCCTGCCGATTCCCCTGGAACTACCGGTGACCAATGCGACCTTTCCGGTCAGATCCAAACACCCGGGATGACGTTCACAGAAACGATTTGACATGGTTCCCTCACTGGAAACTTGAACTCATTGCGCCGGTAAATAACCCGGAGAAACTTATAGTGACGATTTTTTGATGGTACGTGAAGATTCGACGTCGGTTGGATATCAGTATTAACAGTATCCATTGCTGAATCGTTCCACCCCCGCAACCGGCTTGATAAAATGATTCACCTGAACTTGACTTGATGACCATCGAATGATTATATTATCAGATTCCGGGGAATCAATCCGCCAACCGGCGGATTTTTTTGTGGTGATAACTGCCCGTCAGAGTAATCTTGAAAACCGAACCAATCGACACAGTGAAATTGACCGAAGATCGTCAAACCACGGCGCCCATCTACGCTGATGGCAGCATCATGAGCGCGATCTTGCGCATGAGCCTTCCCTCGATTGTGGGATTTCTGGCGATCAATCTCTACGAATTGGCCGATATGTATTGGGTGGCAAAAATGGGAACGCAATTTGTATCGGCGATTGCATTTTTTGAAGGTTTTTTATGGGTTCTAACGGCATCCAACGACATTGCCGGATTGGGATCGATAGCAGTCATCAGCCGCCGCTTCGGCGAAGGGGATTTGGAACGCGCTGCCACTGCGATCAAGGAAACCTTTATCCTGAAGTGGATCCTGGCGCTGATTTCGGGTGGTGTCGGTTTGGCGCTGCTGCCCTGGTTGATGCGCTTGATGGGCGCCGAAGGCGAAATTATTGATCTGGGCGTTGCTTACGGTGTAGTGCTTATGATTGCCTTGGGTTTGTTTTTCAACAGTTATACGGTTTTTACCTCACTTCGCTGCATCGGCGCGCCGAAAATTGCCATGAGGCTTATGATCGGGGGAGCCATCTTTAATATCGTGCTCGATCCCTTCCTGATTTTCGGCATCGGACCGTTTCCGAAAATGGGTATCACCGGAGCTGCACTTGCCACAGCGATAAGTTTTGGTCTGATCTACCTTTCGGGACTCTATGTGCTCTACTCAGGGCTTGCACCGGTGTGTTTGCGCTGGAAAAGCAGTATCCCGGTGAGCGTAAAATCCATGCTTTCCATGATGAAGATTGGTTGGCCGGGTGGAGTTAACGTCTTCAGCTTTGCTTTAGCGCGAGCGGTCGTAACGCCATTGATAGCGATCTTCGGACCACAGGTGGTGGCAGCCTATGGTGTTGGTTGGCGGGTGATTATGATCGGGATTTCCATCATCATCGGAATGGGTTTAGGGCTTTCGCCTTTGATCGGCAATTTGTTGGGCGCGCAGATGCAGCATCGGTTAAAGCAGACTGTGAGACAGTCGCTGATGCTCTGTTTCGCCATGATGACAGCGCTGGCTTTAATTATCTTTTCCTTTGCTCCCTTAATCGCACATTTCTTTTTCAAAGATCCGGAAGTTCTACAACTGAGCGTTCAGTTCCTGCGGATTTCAGCCTGGGTATTGCCCTTCTACGGGCTGTGGATCATCGCCGAACAGATCTTCCACGGCGCTGGAGATAATATACCCCCCATGCTGATCTCAGTGATCACCTCCTGGGTGGTGGAAATTCCCTCAATCGTGCTGCTCACGCAGGCATTGGGCTTTAATCAGGCCGCGGTTTGGTGGGTGCGAGTCGTCTACGGTTTTGCCGGAGCGGCTATTGCTCTTCTGTGGCTGCGGCGAGGCAAATGGGTAACTAAAGCCATTTGATTATACAGAGGAATACACCAAATGCCGCACAGTGCGGTGTGTGCAAATCCTATCCGATTCGAGCTTCCTTGTCATATCACTCCCCGCAAGGAACCGGATTTGGCTTGCTTTCGACCAATTTTTGCCTTATATTCAAACATCGAAATCCACCTGTGGGAAGGTTGAAGTCATGATGGTTAGAAGGAAGATCCAAATCATACGACGAGTTTGTATTGGATTGACAGCTCTGCTGTTGCTGGCAACGGCAGCCCAGGCGGCGACTCTGCTGAACCTGCGCATGGGGGTTACTGACAAGCGCACTCGGTTGGTCTATCACTTCGACAGTCTTTGTCCCTACGAGGTCTCCTTCGATTCCACCACCGTTTTTGTCAAGTTCGATTCCTTGAATCTCTCCGATCAAGTCAGTAAACAACTTTCCAGTACCGGTGTTGGTATCTTGGATGACGTCGTCAGCGATATTTCCGGTCAAAAAATCACTTTGAAGCTGCGGATTTCGCAGCCTTTCTACGTACGATATTTCGACCTGATGAAACCGGATCGCCTGGTGGTTGACCTCTACGCCAAACAGACAGAATCTCCACTCGCCGGCGCAGCCGCTGCGGAAAATGAAGCCAGCGGAAAATCTGAAGCGCCGACTGAAAAAAATACCCAGAGCACTCCCGCTCAACCCGATACCGGCATCAGCAATGAGCAGGCGACTGTATCTGATACCACCAGTCAACCTGTTCTGACTGCATCTTCAGAGCCTGAGCAGCCAGCCCGCACGGCTTCGGAAACCGATAATCCCCCACCTCAAGAAGAGATAAAAACGGGAAATTCTACCGGCTTGTGGCTGGGGTTGCTGGCTTTGGCAGTCGTGATTTTAATCATCGTGGTGCAGGCATTTAAGAAGCGACCAAAGGTAGAGGTAAAAACTACGCCCGTAGCGGCAGTCAGCGATGATCGCGCACAAATTGACAGACGTATCCAAGAACTGGCAGTTGGTGAAGAGCCTGTCCTGGAAACTCCTGTTGAATTTTCAGCGGAACCCGAGGAAATTATACCTGACGAACCTGCTGTGCCGTCAGTAGAGACCGCAGCGATTGAGGAATCTGCGCCTGCGCAAGCCCCCTCGACCGAACCGGAAATCAACCCTGAGAAAATCATCCAGGAGTTCCTGGCAGTCCCCGAAGAAACACCGGCAACTTTGGAGATTTCTGAGGATCTCACTTCTGATGACGAGGAAGAATCCGAAATCGAAGAGTTAATTGAATCTCCAGAACTGACTGAACAGAAGCCGCCCCGTATCATGGAGGAAGCCACACCTGAATTTAATTTTGAAGAAGCGATCCTGACCTGGCCAGTCCAGGTTATCACGGCTGATCGACCCGGAAAAATCATGGTTGTTGACGACGAAGAAGACATCGTCAAGGTCTTGGAAGGGTTCCTGGTTCAGGAGAAATATTCGGTGTTGGGCTTGACCGACAGCCAGGAAGCCCTGCAAAAGTATCCCGATTGGCGCCCGGATATCGTGATCACCGACGTTGTGATGCCTAAGCTATCCGGCGTCGAATTGGTGCAGCGTATCCAGCAGGTTGATCTGCTCGACAAGGTTATATTCCTCAGCGGACGAGCTGAACGCGACAGTGTCGGAAAAGTCTTCAGCCGGGAACTTGAGGATGGACGATTCGAGTTCTTCCGCAAACCACTCTCGTTGGTGCAAATCGGAGCCCGAATTCGCGACTTCTTCCGCACTGCTCGCGAAATGTTGTCGCTCCGCTTACAAGATGGACGGGTGTTCGAAGAACAGATCAAACACCTTGGACCTTATCAACTACTGCCGTTACAGCGTTATCTCTGGGATCGAATCTTCGAGATTTCTTCAAACTACCTGGGTCGGAGAATCGAGTCTTATTTTATCACAGATCGCATGGAGCCGCCGGCGAACTATATGCGGAAGGTCGGCTGTCAGGAACGTGAAGACTACTGCATCGCCAATATCTGCTTCGGTTCCAATCCCATCTGCGCCGCCAACAAGATTCGATCTGAACTTGAAGTGATGCGCAAGATTATCAGCGAATTACGTGACGAATACATAGGACGAGTGAGTCGTGGTGTCGGTCAGGAGGAGCTTCGCCCGACCAGCAAGAAAAAGCACAAAGTTGCCGTAAAAACGTCGACAAAAACTCAGCAGGAGGCTGTTTCTTCCGAGCTGCCCGCTCGCCGTGTACTGCGCAAGCTGGCGCCGGATCGAAAGCGTTGATTTCGGTCATATATGCTTATCCTTTTTCTGCCTCATCAGCAAAACCCAGCTCTGGTAGACCTTAAAGAACCTGTAAAAGACTTCTCTCGCCCTGAAAACAAATTCAAGCCCACTGTCGATTTTAACGAACAGTTGAATGAAACCGACAGTTGGGCTTTAACTTTTACTCGCGTTTAACTGATCCGCTTCTTTATTCAATATGTTCTGGTTTTGTGTCAAATCGAGAACCTGATGCCCGATTTCTCGTGTAATAGTACCGCACCTTTTAACCGAGAAGCGATCGGGGTTATCCCGGCCCGCTGTGCTTCGATTCGGTTTCCAAATAAGCCGCTGGCGCTGATTCAGGGCGTCCCGATGATCTGTTGGACTCTGAAGCGTTCCGGTTTGGCGAAATTGCTTCGCCAGGTCATCGTCGCCGCAGAAGACCCTGAGGTTGTCAGCGTCGTACAGCAATGGGGTGGTACAGCTCGCCTGGTGCAGGGAAATTTTACCAGCGGCAGTGACCGTATTGCCGCTGCTGTCAGGGATCTTGATGCCCCTGTTGTCGTTAACATTCAGGGAGATGAGCCTTTCATTGATCCTGACATTATTGACAAAGCCATAGCCCTTTTGGCTGCCCGCTCGGATTTTGACGTGACCACTGCAGTGAGACCCATTCTAAACCTGCAGGAGTATCGGGCTCCGAATTCGGTGAAAGCCGTCCTCGATGCTACCGGGCGATGCCTCTATTTTTCCAGGTCGCCAATCCCCGCAATTCAGAAAATGGAACATAGCGAGGTTCTCCCGAGGGACGTCCCTTTTTATCTGCACATCGGTTTGTACTGTTTTCGCCGAGAGGCATTGTACCGGTTCACCAGCTTACCCAAATCGCCATTGGAAGCCTGCGAGGGATTGGAACAACTTCGACTATTAGAAGCAGGCGGCAGCATCGGCGCAGTGGTGGTCGAAAAAATGGGACCAGGGATCAATTCACCGGAAGATTTACCCCTGGCAGAACAATATGCGTTGGAACATAAAATCAGATATCAATAGAAGACTATGAAGCGACACACCAAATTCATTTTTGTAACCGGAGGAGTGGTCTCCTCGCTGGGAAAAGGAATTCTCTGCGCATCTGCGGGGATGCTGCTGAAGGCTCGCGGTCTCTCAGTAACTATGCTGAAGTTGGATCCCTACATCAACGTCGATCCGGGAACGATGAGTCCCTATCAGCACGGTGAAGTATACGTCACCGTGGATGGGGCTGAAACTGACCTTGATCTGGGTCATTATGAGCGATTTATCAATGAAGACATGAAGCGGGTCAACAACGCCACCACCGGACAGGTCTACTATACGGTCATCGAAAAGGAACGCCGGGGCGATTATCTCGGGCGTACCGTGCAGGTCATCCCCCATATCACTGATGAGATCAAATCCCGCATCCTCGCAGCGGCAAACTCCAACGGAGGCCATGATGTACTCATCACCGAAATCGGCGGCACGGTCGGTGATATTGAATCGCTACCTTTTATGGAAGCCATTCGCCAATTTGGGTTGGAAGTCGGCAGAGGCAATGCGCTGTTCATTCACCTGACGCTGGTGCCGTTCATCAAGGCGGCAAATGAATTTAAAACCAAACCGACCCAGCATTCCGTCAAAGAGCTGCGGGAAATCGGAATACAACCTGATATTCTCCTCTGTCGAACAGAAGGGGCATTAAACCGTGAGTTACGTGAAAAAATAGGGCTTTTCTGCAATGTAAATGCGAATGAGGTCATCGAAGGCAGGGACGTCGAATCAATTTACGAATGCCCGTTGTTGCTGGAAAAAAACGGTCTCGGCGATCTACTCGTGAACAAATTAAACCTGAAAACCCGAGAGCCTGATCTGACCGAATGGAAAAAATTCGTCCATCGGATCAAGAAACCATCTCACCAGGTTCGCATCGGGATCTGCGGTAAATACGTCGAATTGCGCGATGCCTACAAGTCCATCATCGAATCTTTTGTGCATGCCGGCGCCGTCAACGACGCCCGAGTGGAAGTAGTGTGGCTGATTGCAGAAGACCTGGAAAAGGAGAACAGTGAAGCGCTACTTGCGGATCTTGACGGTTTGCTGGTTCCGGGAGGCTTCGGTGGGCGGGGATTTGAAGGTAAGATCAACGCAGTCCGATACGCTCGCGAGCAGAAGTTGCCCTTCTTTGGCATCTGTCTGGGGTTGCAATGCGCAGTAGTTGAGTTCGCCCGGAATGTCTGCGGCTTGGAAGGCGCCGGCAGCCGCGAATTCACCAAGAGTGCCCAACATCCCGTGATTGACTTTCAGCCTGGTCAGGAAGGTATCCCACGTATGGGCGGAACCATGCGGTTGGGGACTTATCTTTGTGACGTCAAGGCAGGAACGCTGACACATCGCATCTACGGTGTGGATCAAATTAGTGAACGCCACCGGCACCGCTATGAAGTAAACAATAATTATCTCGATATACTGACAGAAAAAGGGATGATTCTCTCCGGGATTTGTCCGGATAACGACCTGGTCGAAATTATCGAACTGCCGGATCACCCCTGGTTCCTGGCGGTACAATACCACCCCGAATTGCGTTCTCGAGTAGCGCAGCCTCATCCCCTTTTCTGCGATTTCGTTCGAGCGGCTTTGGAACGCCATAAGGAACGAACTCCATGAAGACAGTGAATATCGGCAGCATCTCAGTGGGACGAGAACATCGACCGGTTCTCATCGCCGGTCCTTGCACCATCGAATCGCGAAAAATGCTTCTAGAGACAGGCGCAGCCATCCGGGATTTGGCTGCTCAGATCGGTTTCCCCTACATCCTGAAGAGTTCTTTTGAAAAAGCCAACCGCACTGCGAGAGATTCCTTTCGAGGTCCCGGGCTTGAAAAAGGTCTGGAGGATCTGGCTGCCGCCCGAAAAGAAGTGGGAGTGCCCGTATTGACAGACGTCCATCTTCCACAGCAGGTAACCTCGGTCGCAGCCGTCGTGGATTGCCTCCAGATTCCTGCGTTTCTCTCCCGCCAGAGCGAAATTATTGAATCAGCGGCGAAAACCAATCTGCCTATAAACATCAAGAAGGGACAGTTTCTCGCTCCGGCTGCTATGCGCTTCGCCATCGAGAAAGCTGAGGCTGTGGGGTCCGGCGGGGTGCTGGTCACCGAGCGCGGCACTATGTTCGGTTACGGCGATCTGATCGTGGATATGCGCTCTTTCGCCATTCTTTCAGATTTGCACGCACCGGTTATCTTTGATGCAACACACAGTATACAGAAACCGGGAGGAGGTCATTTCACTGGAGGTAACAGCAGATATATCGAGACCCTTGCTTCTGCGGCTGCTGCCACTGGAGTGGTCGATGGCATCTTTCTCGAAGTCCATCCCGACCCTCCGAACGCTCTGTGTGATGCAGATAGTCAGCTGCCCCTCATCAAGCTGAAAAGCTTGTTGGAACGGTTACGGTCGGTATTCATGGCGGTGGGGCGATGGTAGGAAATAACTATTCGGAGAAGATCAGTTGAAAAAACTACGCTTGAAGCGGGGGCAGGAACGAAACATTCATGGTGGTAGTCTCTGGGTTTTCAGCAACCAGATCGACGATTCCCTGAAAAACTTTCTCCCCGGGGAGATGGTACAACTTGTCGCCCGCAATGGGAGACACTTGGGGATCGGTTATGTCAATCCACACTCGTTGATTGCCTTCAGGCTGCTATCCTTAGATAATATTGAGATCAACACCGATTTTCTGGTCAGTCGCCTGAAAGTTGCTCAGCAGTTACGAAATAAAATACTCCCTGGCGAAGACGCCGTCAGGGAGGTTTTTTCCGAATCTGATCAAATACCCGGTCTGGTGGTTGATCGCTACGGAGAGGTTTTAGTCCTGCAGATCGCTACTGCTGGAATGGCTGCTCTGAAGACCGAGATCGTCGCAGCGTTGCAGGAAGTCTACCATCCTATCGGTATCTTCGAGAGATCAGATATTTCGATACGGAAATTGGAAGGATTGGAGGAGCAGTCAGGGCTTTTATCCGGGAAAGTCTCTCCGAAACCGATTTGGCTGCAGTTTGCCGGTATCAATTTGCCCGTGGATTTGAGACATGGACAGAAAACCGGGCTTTTCCTGGATCAACGCAATAACATTCAGCTCCTCGAACCATTGGCATCCGGATGCAGGGTACTCGACACCTTCTGTTACGTCGGGACCTGGGGATTGAAAGCGGCGAAAGCGGGCGCGGTGGACGTCACTTTTATGGACAGTTCCGCCGGAGCCTTGACCTTGGCAGCGAGTGCCGCTCGCCGCAACAAACTCGCTGACCGCTGTCAATTTCTCAAGATGGACGCCTTCGATGGTTTAAAAAATCTCGCTGGCGACCAGCGCCAATTTGACCTCGTAATCCTGGATCCCCCGTCCTTTATCAGGTCACGGGCTCACTTCAAGGAAGGCTATAAAGGTTATTTCGATCTGAATCACCGCGCTCTGAGCGTGCTGCGGCCGGGTGGAGTGCTGATGACCTGCTGCTGTTCGCACCATATGGACGAAGCAACTTTTCGACAATTAATCCATACGGTTCTGCGGCGCAATAACCGCGGAGGCAGGATCGTCTACCGGGGTCAACAGGGGCCTGACCATCCTGTATTGATGACGATGCCTGAGACCGAATACCTGCACTGTTTGGTGGTAAATGTTGATTGAGCCAACCTACGCCGGATATCAGAATTCCTACGCATGACTCTCGTCAAAAATAAGGAACTACGCCGAACCATCATCGCCTGGATCGTCCTTTTATTCTGGGTTGGATTTATTCTATCCACTCTGACGTTGGTGCCGCAATGGCGTGACGTCCTGCAAAAGAAGTACGGTGAAGGTGTTTTTGCCACCATCACCTATATCGGCGCGGGAATTCTGATAGCGATCATCCTGAGTGTCATGATTTTCAAGAATCGTGAGAAGAAACCATTCCCATATCTGGTATTGATCGGGATATTTCTCTTGCTCAGTTACATTATGCGCCAATGGATCACAATTCCCGTAGAACAGATCCATTTCGTCGAATATGGTCTGGTCGGTTATTTCTCCTTCAACGCTCTGCGCCATCATCTTAGAGGGTGGGCGCTTATTACAGCAGCCTTGCTGTTGACGTATCTTTTCGGAATGATCGACGAATCTGTCCAGGGCTTGACAGCCGTGCGCGTCGGAGAACAGCGGGATATGTATTGGAACGGCTTAGCTGGGGTGATGGCGTCGATCCTGATAGCATTCAGCCTTAAACCCGCTATAGTTTACCTGAACAGCGGGCGTCGCGAAGTACGAGCCCATCTGATGATTCTGCTTCTATGTCCACCACTGCAAGGGTTCTTCAATACCGTCATTGCGCAATTTGGCGTATTAATCGAGGATAACAAGATCGGATGCACCTTTCGTTCACGGCTCCATCCTGATGAATTACGCGGGTACGAAGATCACCTCGACCAGTTCAAGTCCGAAATTGCACCGAAGGTCGGCAAGGTTCGAACGGTCAGCCTATTGGGGCAAGTCTATAATAAAATCCACGAGGAAGCGCTGGTGCACTCCTTTCGTAGAGCACATTATTTGAAATCAGAGAATTATTACGTCACCTCGAAGGAAAATAGTATCGTTCGAGAGTACTTCCAAAACTTCGTCGCTGGTACCGAACTCGATTGGTCACCGGAACGATCTGCTGAAATCGCCGCGTTGGCAGGCGATTCCCTGAGAGTTAATTACGAATCTCCAGTAGCTGCACACTTGATCACCAAATTTACTCAGACGCGAATGTGGGTTTTAATAATTTTTCTGGAAATTGGGATCGCTTTGTGGTTATATTTACTGATTCCTCCTCACCGAAAAACCTAAAATGTCTGCCTATGCAGAAAAGTATCTTACCTCTGAGCATCAATAGTATCAGCCCACACGTTTGGTTGCTCATTCTGTTATCCTATAGCTTGATTATTGCAGATTGTGCCTCCGCCGGCAAAGAGGATTGGCCCCCTTTCGATCCGAAAAATCCCCCTCGTGGTGTGGATATCTCCAATATCGCCCGCACCAATCGCACCCACCGCAAGGGAAATCTCTGGTTGACCGTGACCAACTGGGGATTTATCGGCAACTTCGCTCAGAGTTCCACTCGCGCCTTTGAAGATCCCGAATATCCCGGTGTTTGGGCGCCTCAGTGCGAATACCCCGGAGATTCAAAGGTCCAATACCTCTATCAGGGAGGACTCTGGGTTGGCGCATTGGTGCAGGATAACGGCTTTGAATATCCGCGCGTTTCCATTGGAACCGCGGGTTGGGTAGAGGGGCACGAATTCCAACCTGGTGAGATAGGTGGTACTCCAAAAGAGGAGCACGGCATCCTGGAAAGATCAACCATCTTGAATTCAGTAAACCGTTTAGGAGAGGCAGTCTACAGCCCCGACGCCATCAGCGAACAGGATTTAATTGCGGTGTATACCGATACCCTGACCGAAACCTTTTGGATTCAGGAAGACATTATCGACGGACCGCATTTCCCGTTGGGCATCAGAGTTGAACAGAGCTCCTACTCCTGGTCGTACAATTATGCTCAAGAGTTTATCCTGATCGACTATACCATCAAAAATATCGCTTCCAACTTTCTGAAAAACCTGTATATAGGATTGTACATAGATTGCGACGTCGGTTGGGAAGGTGAAGATCGCTTTATGGACGATGACGTCTGCGGATTTCAGCGCTGGTATTATTACGACCGCATCTTACCGGGGGGGGGCACAGTCCCCGACTCGCTGATGATCAACACTGCCTGGACGGCGGATAACGACGGCAGGCCAGTGGATGTGGAATCGGGAACGGATTTCACCTGCCCCGCAGTAACGGGAGTCCGAGTGGTGCGGGCTCCTAATCCGAGGCTGCGCACCTCGTTCAATTGGTGGATTCGCAATGACAACCCCGGGTTGGATTACGGTCCAGCCTGGCAGGACGATCATTCGGAAGGAGATTGGACTGCCACCTGGGGTACTCCTGTGGGGGACGCGCGCAAGTATTTCGTCCTCTCCAACGGCGAATTCGATTTTGATCAGGTTTACGTCAACGATCAAGCTTGGATCGAGGCGCATCCGCAACAGATATTGGATTCTCAGAGTGGCGCAGTCCTGGCAACACACGACTGGCGCATCGAACCAGATCAAACCTATGCCACCGACATTGCGAACGGTTTTGACACCCGTTACATGATCTCCTGGGGACCCCTGGGGATATACGACCATACAGACGAACAAGGCAACGACGTCTACCGCTTGAACCCCGGCGAAACGTTCCACATGACCGTTGCCTACATTGCCGGCGCCGGGTTTCACGACGTCATGAAACCGCAGGAAGACCCTGATCATATCGATCCTTCCAAGTTTAATTTCGGTAATCTGCGCTATAATTCTGCCTGGGCGGCTCGAGTTTATGACAACGAGATGATGGACACCAATGGCGACGGCTGGTACGGTGAGGACGTAGGAACCGATGGATTGTTCGCTCTGAATCCGGGAGATTCTGTCGTTTATTTCGGAATATACAAGGGCATCTATCCCGGTCCTGATGCAGACGGCAGCGAACGGAATGGCAAGCTGGATCCCGGAGAAGATGAAATGTGGCGTCCGGAATTTGTCTCTGATCCTCGCTACGGTGAGCTGAATATCGGATACACCCGCTTAAATCACGTTCTCGATCTCGGCGACGGTATCCCCGACTTCAAAGGACCTCCACCACCCCCCATTCCGGTGCTTAGCTATGAACTGACGAAAACCGAAGTAATCTTGCGTTGGAAAGCCAATGCTGAAGATCCCGGCTATTCCGACCCCTTCTCCGGAGCGCAGGATTTTGAAGGCTATCGTATCTATGCCTCCGATAGCGGCTTGGAAAACGACTTCCAGATTTTGGCTGATTTCGATAAAATCGATTTCGCTTACTTTTCCGCTACAGATTCTCTGGCGACTCACCCGGACCAGCGAACCAATGCTCCGCCCGATACCATCATCGATTCGAAATTGCTCTATCGAAAGCCTTTCGGACAGAATACTGGTCTGGCAACCCTGCGCGAAACAGATTCAACGTACACATATATTATTAAGGATGCCCACCCCTGCTTTCCCAGACACTATTCGGTCTGCTCTTACGATTACGGCGATCCTCGCTCCGGCACTGAGCCTCTGGAAACAGCGCGTTTAGCCAATGCCGTCTACGCCGCTCCTGCCGGAAATCCCGAAGACGCCGTTAAGGTGGTGCCCAATCCATATCGGGCTTATGCTGACTATACCGCCACCTACAGTGGAGGTCTATCCTGGGAAAATCACGATGACGGGACTCCACTGTTCTATCCTCAGACGGACCGGCGCATCGAGTTTATCAATCTACCTGAAGAGTGTCTGATCAGGATTTACACCATCAGTGGAGATCTGGTACAAATTGTTCCCCATTCATCCGCCATCCTCAATAAGGTGGGTGACGCCAACTCAAAGTGGGTCAGCTTAAATTCCGAGAGCTGGAACCTGAATTCCCGCAATGGCCAACAGATTGTCAGCGGAATCTACCTCTTCAGCGTTGAAGATCTGACTTTGGCCAACAAAGGGAGAATTAAAACCGGCAAGTTTGTGGTGATAAGATAGTAAGGCAGTACGCTGCCATGCATAATCAATAAATGACGTTATGCTGGGAGTGGAAGCTTAGCATGACATAGTTTCAATAGAAAGGCTGTTTGACCCGCAATGGATAACCGCAAAAATAAATCTGGATGGATAGTAACTTTAGCCGCTACCGGTATCGGATTGGCGCTGGGAATTTTATACGCCTGGAGCGTCATCAAAGGAGGAATCCCCGCATCCTGGGGCTGGAGCAACGCGCAGAAAGTGCTGCCATACTCTATAGCATGTATCGCATTTTCATTGGCGATGATTCCGGCTGGGCTGATGCAAGACAAAATCGGTCCCCGCCTGGTGGCGACGGTGGGAGGGATCCTGGTGGGTTTGGGGCTCATCGTCGCCGGATTGTCCGGCTCTTCCCTCAGCGGGTTCGTCCTTGGGTTCGGCGTCTTGGTCGGTATCGGAATCGGTTTCGGATACTCATCAGCCACCCCACCCGCTGTCAAATGGTTCCCTGCCAATAAAACCGGAATGATCGCCGGTATCGTTGTGGCTGGCTTCGGTCTGGCGCCGGTCTATATTGCCCCGTTAGCTACCTGGCTCCTGAACACGTTCAGCATCGCTACCGGGCAGATCGATCCTGCTACTTGTAAGGAGATCATCGAGAAGGGAATCTCGAAAACCCTATTGACCTTTGGCATCGGATTTCTTTTTGTAACGGTCGCGCTGGCGCAATTTCTAAAAAATCCGCCGACAGCAACAGAGAAGAAATCACCCTCGGGTCAACCAGAATCACCATCCAGCAAGGAAAAAAGCTGGAAGCAAATGATGTCTACACCCCAGTTTTACATCCTCTGGTTGATGTATTTCGCCGGCGCCGCCCCGGGATTGACATTCATCAGCTTCGCGCAGGATCTCGGCAAAAAATCGCTGGGGGAATTAGCTTTTCTCGCCGTTGTGGTGCTGGCGATAGGAAATGCAGGCGGCAGAGTTTTGGCGGGAATCGTTTCCGATAAAATAGGCCGCCAATGGACCTTGTTCGGCACGATGCTGCTGCAGGCTGGAGCCTTGTCGGTACTCTTCAGCGCGCAGCACGGAGCAAGCTGGCCGATCCTGCTCCTGTTGTTGATCTTAATCGGCGCTAACTACGGATCGAACCTGGCTCTATTTCCCTCAGCCTCGAAAGATTATTTCGGACTGAAAAACTTTGGCATCAACTACGGATTTCTCTTCACCGCCTGGGGAGCTGCCGGGTTGATCATGCCCTGGGTCAACGGCAGAATCAAGGACCTGACCGGCGATAACGATCTGACCTTCTTTCTGATCATCGGAATGCTGATCTGTTCAGCCGTTCTGACCTTCGTCAGCCGGCGATTGGCTGTGAAGGAATACGGGCACTAAATCAACGCAGCGAGTTTCAATCTCTGCTTTGACGTAGTGGCTTTATTATTCCCCAAAAGCATTAGCGACGAACTTGAATAGAGAGGAACGCCCGTGAAGTACCTCATCGATTCCAAAAGGCCTCTGGATGAAGAGATCGACGTTGAGCGCGAACTGACACACCGCTTGGATATCGCCAACCAGATCAAGAATCGGTTTCGGACGGATGTGCATTACTTCTATGCCGACCGCGTCGGGATGATCTTCATCGTTGATTTGGATAACGCCGAACAGTTAGCTGAAATCGTCCTGCTGCTCCGTCGAGCGGAACTCTGCCCCATGATCTACCCCTTGATCACCGCTCCGGCTATGGCCGATGTAATCACTGACGTCGCGCAGATGACCTGATGGATAAAACAGGACCGATCACCTGGCGCTGGTTCCAATTTCCGGAATTATCAGTCCAATTACTTTATGATATCATCGCTCTGCGGGAACAGGTTTTCGTCGTAGAGCAGAACTGCCCCTACCTTGACGCGGATGGGTACGATCGACCTGCACTGCACCTGACCGGTCATGATGCATCCGGTTCCTTGATTGCTTACCTGCGGCTGATTCCACCGGGATACAAATTTGATGATCCTGCGTTAGGAAGAGTGGTCGTTGCGCCAGTGATGAGATTTTCAGGCGTCGGAGTGGCGTTGATGCTGGAGGGACTGCAAAAAGCCGCCCGGCTTTACCCCGGCAGAGTGGTTCGGATTTCGGCTCAGCAACGTCTGCAGAAATTCTACGAAAAACTCGGTTTCATCCTGGATAGCGACGTCTATGACGAAGACGGCATCCCCCATTTCGAGATGGTTCATCCGATGCAAGAACAAAAGTAACGAATCAGTGAAATGACCAAGTCTCGTAAACACGACCTCACCCGCGTTTTAATTTGGGTGGCGCTGGCGCTGGCCTTCAATGCCGGTATTTACTTCTTTTGGCCGGCTCGCAACGTGGCGCACCAGAAAGCTCTGGAGTTTTTCACCGGATATATCATCGAATATTCCCTATCGGTGGACAATCTCTTCGTCTTCATCATGATTTTCCGCTATTTCGGCGTTAGCGGCACACAGCAGCACCGAGCCTTGAACTGGGGAATCATCGGAGCGATCATCTTTCGCATGTTATTTGTCTTCTTCGGTGTCGCAGCCATTCATCTGTTCCATGAAGTCATCTATATCTTTGGGGCAATTCTTATTTTCAGCGCCTACAAGATGGCTTTCGGGCGCGATAGAGAAGTCGAACCCAACAAAATTCTCATCGTACACTGGTTTCGCAAAATCATGCCGGTAACGGAAGGCTATATCGGAGATCAATTTTTCGTTAAACGAATCGGAGGATTGATGGCGACTCCTTTACTGCTGGTGGTGTTGGTCGTCGAGAGTTCAGACATCATGTTCGCTGTGGATTCCATTCCCGCCATCCTGGCGATTACGCAGGATCCCATGATCGTAATAACCTCGAATATCTTCGCCATTTTAGGGCTGCGGTCGCTTTATTTCCTGCTGGCGGATTCGATGGAACTCTTCCGGTTCTTAAAACATGGCGTCGCCTTGATTCTGGCGTTCGTCGGAATAAAAATGTTGATCATGGACCTCTATAAAGTACCGACGTCGCTTTCATTGATCCTGATCGTCGTAATCTTACTCGTAGCGATTCTGGCATCACGAATCATCAAACCGAAGCAGGTTGAATAATCTGCGCCATGAAACCTCTTGACTTTGACAGGATCAATTTGTATCTTATGGGATTAAATTCACAAATAGATGGTCAATCGTGATGCTGGGTCTCGGTATCGACGAAATGGAGGTCGCCCGCTTGCAATCCGACCTCGAGGCGAAAACCGGGTTGCGGGATGAATTGTTCACGCCCGGTGAGATTGCCTATTGCGAATCCAAACGCTATCCCGCGCCGCATTTTGCCGGCCGTTTCTGCGCCAAAGAGGCGCTATTCAAAGCCTTGGGTACAGGCTACCGAGAGGGCATGTCCTGGCGCGAAATCGAAGTGACCAACGATTCCCTGGGAAAGCCGTTGTTATCCGTTTCCGGCAAAGTTCAGGAAAAAATTCAGAGTCTTGGGGTGGATAATATCTTTATATCAATTTCGCATACGCGCGATCACGCCATAGCGATCGTCATCCTGGAAGCCAATAGATAAACCGGAGTGAGCATGAGTGAGAGGAAAAGCAATATCGGTTCTTACGAACAGCGGTTACCCAACTTCGACTGGTCGTTAGCTGAACAAGAGTTGGGATATAAAAAGGGCGATAAAATCAACATCGGCTGGTACCTCAGCGACCGTAATTGTCAGAAGGGTCTGGGGATGAAACTAGCGTTGATCCATGAAGACCACCTGGGCAATGTCCGGCGATACACTTTCAATGACATGCGGGTGATGACCAACGCCATCGCTCTCTACCTGCAGAAGCTGGGGGTTCAGCCCGGAGAACGCGTTTGCATCTTCATGGACCGAGCTCCCGAGCTCTATTTCACATTTCAGGGCATTCTGAAGATGGGAGCGGTGGCTCAGCCGCTGTTTTCCGCTTTCGGTGACGAATCCCTGTTCACCCGCCTGGATAACGCCAAGACTACGGCCATTTTCACCCAGAAGAAGCACGTGGCTAAAGTACGCAAGATCCTGGGCACCCTGCCGGCGTTGCGCCACATCATCATCGTGGACGCCGACGAAAGCACAACCCTGAAAGACCGCGAACTGGCCTACAACATGGAGAAGCAGCCGCGAGTCGAGCAGTTCGACGCCTACCCCTCCACCGCCGAGACGCCCTCGGTTCTGCACTACACGTCCGGGACCACCGGTCAACCCAAGGGAGCACAACACGTACACTATTCGATCATTTCGCAATATCTGACCACGAAATGGGTGCTGGACCTTCAGCCCGACGACATTTACTGGTGCAACGCCGATCCGGGTTGGGTCACCGGCACGTCTTACGGCATCATCGGCCCCTGGGTCGCGGGTATCACCCAGGTAGTGCTGGACGCCGGTTTCAGCGCCGAACGCTGGTATCAGTTTATCGAAAAACACAAGATTACCGTCTGGTATTCGGCTCCCACCGCCATACGTCTGCTGATGCGCGAGGGCACAGACATCGTGCGCAAGTACAACCTCAAATCCCTGCGCCATCTCGCCAGCGTCGGCGAACCCCTGAATGCAGAAGCCGTGATCTGGTCCAAGGAAGCCTTCGGGCTCTTCTTCCATGACAGCTACTGGCAGACCGAAACCGGCAGCATCGTCATTACCAATTATCCCGGAATGACTATCAAACCGGGATCGATGGGTAAACCCTTTCCCGGGATCACTGCCACAGTTCTGGATACCAAAACCTTCGAACCGATCCAAAAATCCGGCACCGTCGGCTTGATTGCTCTGAAACCGGGCTGGCCATCGATGTTTCGCACCTACTGGAACAACCAGGCGGTTTACGACAGCAAGTTTAAGAACGGCTGGTACCTGTGCGGGGACCGGGCCAGCATCGATCCGGATGGCTACTTCTGGTTCGTCGGACGAGATGACGACGTGATCAACACTGGCGGGCACCTGGTGGGACCGTTTGAGATCGAATCTGCCTTGCTGGAACATCCGGCTGTCGCCGAATCCGCTGCCGTCGGAAAACCCGATCCGGTCAATATGGAGGTTGTTAAAGCCTTCGTAGCGCTGAAACCCGGCTTCGAACCCAGCGATGATCTCGACCTTGAGATTATGAATTTCATCCGCAAAAAGCTGTCGCCTCTGGCTATGCCGCAGGAAATCGAGTTCGTGAAGTCTCTGCCCAAGACCCGAAGCGGCAAGATCATGAGGCGTATGTTGCGCGCTAAGGAATGGGGCGAAGAGATCGGCGATACCTCGACGCTGGAAAACGATTAAAAAGAATAATTCTCTCGCAAAGACGCAAAGGCGCTAAGAATAAAAACAAAATGACAGCGATAGTCGGGGTCGTCCCTGACCCCGACTATCCTTCGGTTTTAACGTGAGCATTTACCCGCGAGACTCGCATGAAAACTTATATACTCCTCATCGCTGTGGTTATCATGACTTCGACGACATTTGCGCAGAACTTGATGCCTATAGAACTACCCAAGCCCATCACCTCCGGTGGTAAACCTTTGATGGATTGCCTGAAAGAACGGCACAGCACCCGGGAGTATTCTCCGCAGCCGCTCCCACTGCAAACCTTGTCGAACCTGCTTTGGGCAGCCTGGGGTATCAACCGAGCGGATATCGATAAGCGCACCGCTCCATCGGCTATGAACCGGCAGGAAGTGGAGGTTTATGTCGCTCTGCCGGATGGCGTCTTTATGTATGACGCCAAAGCCAACAAACTGAATCCGATCTTAGCCGGTGACCATCGCGCCAAAACCGGCAAGCAGGATTTCGTCAGCATGGCGGCTCTCGATCTGGTCTACGTTGCCGATTTCAGCAAAATGACCGACGTTTCCGGCGACGACCGCATCCTCTATTCTGCGGCTGACGTCGGGTTCATCGCTCAGAACGTCTATCTTTTCTGCACCTCGGAAAATCTTGGTTGCGTCGTGCGCGGCTGGGTGGATCGCGCCGAGCTGGCTAAAACGCTGAAACTGCGTGCGGACCAGAAGATCATCCTGGCGCAAACGGTGGGCTTCCCGAAAGAATAAAAAAACATTTCACGCAGAGCTCGCAGAGTTCGCAGAGAAAAACAAGAAGAATCTCACGCAAAGACGCAAAGAACGCAAAGAAGAAATTGAAAGCTCTGATATTTCACTTAATGTCCATCAGGCAATAGTATTTAAGAAATTGGGTGGTAATAGATGACAGAGAATGAAATCGCTGCAATTGTGGTAGATTGTTGCTATAAGATACATACATCTCTTGGTCCGGGTTTACTGGAGTCTGTTTACGAAGAAATCCTGGCTTATGAAATCGGTAGAAAAGGACTAAAGCTTCAAAGACAGTCTGGATTACCGGTTGTGTATGATAACATTGAACTGGACATAGGATTTCGAGCCGACCTTATTGTCGAAGAGAAAGTCATCATTGAGATCAAATCTGTTGAATTATTATCCAAAATTCATCATAAACAACTTCAAACCTATCTAAAGCTTACAAGATTAAAATTGGGATTGTTGATCAATTTTAACGTTCTACTCATCAAGGATGGGATAAAACGAATTGTAAATAATTTGTAAATTCTTTGCGTTCTTTGCGTCTTTGCGTGAAAATATTCTTACCAAATTTTGCACCTTTACAAGAAATAAAAACTAGAAATAAATCCAAAGGAGTTGTCATGGACGAAATGAAAAAAATGATTCTCGATTACGTCCGCCGCGAATACCTGGAAGAGGACGACGATCGAGACCTGACTGAAAATACACCGCTGATTTCCGGCGGCATTGTGGATTCATTTTCGATGGTGTCACTGAAGCGTTTCCTGGAGAAGAAATACAGCATCCAGATACCGGATGCGGACGCTTCCCCTGAAGCCTTCGACACCGTCAACAAGATCATCGTCCTGGTCAACCGCTTCAAGAAAGCTTAGGGAGTCAATCATGTCATACAGCGATAAAGCGAGAGCAGCTTTTCAGTCTGAACTGAACAACATCAAAGAAGCCGGGCTGTTCAAAGAAGAACGTTATATACACGCTCCGCAGGGAGCTGAAATTGAGGTCGAATTCCCGGTCGGATCGCCGCCCAAGAGGGTCATCAACCTCTGCGCCAACAACTACCTGGGTCTTTCCAGCCACCCCGAGGTCGTCGCCGCGGCGCACGACGGTCTGGGGCATCGCGGCTATGGTATGTCCTCAGTGCGTTTCATCTGTGGCACCCAGGACATCCATCGTCAACTTGAAACCAATCTCACCGAATTCCTCGGCACCGAAGACACCCTGCTGTTTCCTTCCTGCATGGACGCCAACGCCGGAGTTTTCGAAGCGATCTTGAACGATCAGGACGTTATGATCTCCGACCGGCTGGTGCACGCTTCCATCGTCGACGGCATGCGCCTCTGCAAAGCCATGACCGATACCTACAAGCATTCCGACATGGGGCATCTGGAAGAGAAGTTGCAGGAACACCAGGATAAGCGCATCCGCCTGATCATCACCGACGGAGTCTTTTCCATGGACGGTGACGTGGTCAAGTTGGATGAGATTGTGGCGCTGGCGAAAAAGTACGATGCCATGGTTTTCGTCGATGACTCCCACGCTTCGGGTTTCATGGGCAAAACCGGCCGCGGCACTCCGGAACACTGCGGCGTCCACGGTCAGATCGACATCATTACCACCACGCTGGGCAAGGCGTTGGGCGGAGCGTCTGGGGGTTGCGTCAGCGGACGCAAGGAACTGGTCGAACTGTGCCGCCAGAAGGCGCGTCCCTACCTGTTTTCCAATACTGTCGCGCCGGTGATCGTCTCCGGAGCCATCAAGGTGTTGGAATTGATCTCCAAGACCACCGAACGCCGCGATAAATTGGAATGGAACACGAACTACTGGCGCAAGCTCCTGACTGAGATCGGTCTGGACATCAAGGCGGGCGACAGCCCCATTGTGCCGGTGATGCTCTATAATGCCAAGCTGGCTCAGGATGTCGCCAGAGACATGTTCGCCGAAGGGATCTACGTGGTAGGCTTTTTCTTCCCGGTGGTGCCAAAAGGTCAGGCGCGCATTCGCACGCAGCTCTCAGCAGCTCATGACAAAGGGCATCTTGACAAAGCCGCCGCAGCCTTCAAGAAAGTCGGCGCCAAGTACGGTATACTGGGTTTGAATAAGAAGCAGATCATCGAGAAGTATGGGATGTAAGAGATAGCCGTCAGCACTCAGCAATCAGCATTCAGAGGGGCGCAGCGTGCTGCGCCCTTTTAGCTGTAAAATTCAACTAAAATATTTGGCAAAATGATGAATGATGAAACTGTTAATGCAGCTTCCACTGCCATCAGTAAAACCCGGCTGGAAATTCTCTTCGATGGTATCTTCGCCATCGCCATGACTATCCTGGTATTGGAACTGAAGGCGCCGGAACTTTCCGATCGCCATTCCATCCCGGAAATGGCACTCGCATTGTGGTTGCAACGGGCTACTTTCTTCAGCTATCTACTCAGTTTCACTATACTGGGCATAATGTGGTATCGGCACAACCACCTGTTTCGACATTTCCATCGGATCACCGGCGGGATGTTTGCCCTACATATTCTGATGTTGGCATCTGCGGCATTTTTCCCTTTTTGTGCCACCCTGATGGGCCGATATCCCACCAACCCACTCACAATGACGATCTATACCGGCTGTATTTTAATCTATCAATAGGGTTCGTTGGGTACCTGGTTGATAGCTCGGAAAACCAATTCTTTTTCATCGGATTTTTCTTCTTCCATATACCAGCGAATGCAGAGAAGAACCTTACGAGGGTGCATCGTCGTCACGATGGTTTTTCTCATCTGCATCTTCAACGCGCTGACCAGGTAGTCGATAGAGCGCCAGCTTGCTGCTGCAAGAAACCAAGTGGAGCGCAACATGTTGCGCCCCTTTTATTTTGGAGTGCGGCAGCTACTGACGCAACCTAATCCACAGCAGAGCTGTGGAACACCCGGCTTGCTGCCGCTTATAATCGTATGTCAGGAATTTCGCAAATCGATAATTTGACGAATCATCTTGACAATCCTAAAATAACACTTGACTTCTACTGGAAGTCTCGCTATATTGGAAACGTAGAATTGAAAAATAATCCAAAAGCAGAGCTGTGGGGAAACCATGCGAACCAGTCCCCCGTAAGCGAAGTTAAAAATGAACTCTCAACAAAGCTATAGGGCACATAATTCAATGTGGTGACAAGTATGAAATGCAAAATCTTTTTATTTGCTATCGGTGTGATGGCTATCCTTGGCTCAAACGCTTTTTCCCAAAACTATCAGTGGGCTGAATCTGTTGGAGGAACCAACGACGATTCAAACCGGGATTTGGCTCTCGACAATCAAGGCAATGTCTATATCACTGGGTGTTTCCAAGGAATTAACGTCGATTTTGATCCTGGACCGGGCACAGCTTTTCTGAGCTCGGCGGGAGGTCTGGATATCTTCCTGGCAAAATACGATTCCCTTGGGAATTACCTATGGGCTGGACGTATGGGAGGAGCAAATAATGATTATGGAGCAAGAATTGCCGTCGATGCATCAGGCAATGTCTGCGTGATTGGATGGTTTGAATCAACCGGCGCTGATTTCGATCCCGGACCCGGCATAGCAATTCTGAACACGGCAGGATACACCGACATTTTCTTTGCCAAATACGATGCAAACGGCATCTATCTATGGGCGCATAGCGTCGGCGGGACGAATTACGATGGTTGTCATGATATTGTTCTTGATAGTATGAATAATGTGTTTATCACAGGATATTTCTACGGAACGAACATCGACTTTGACCCGGGATCGGGGACAGCCTATCTGAGTTCAGTCGCCAGCTCAGGTGATCTATTTTATGCGAAATACGATTCCTCAGGGACATATCTGTGGGCCAAGGGAACCGGTGGATCAAGCTATGAGGTAGGCAATGCAATCGCCTTGGACGACTCAGGAAATGTGTATTTAACCGGCCCTTTCAGCGGAACAGATGTCGACTTCGATCCTGGTCCTGGTACAGTCTTTCTGAGTTCGGCAGGCGGTTATGATGTTTTTCTGGCAAAATACGACGCTTCGGGCGACTTCGGATGGGTAAAAAGAATCGGTGGGGCAGGCGACGATATTGGTGGAGACATCGTCATTGGTGGATCAAGCAACCTTTACATTTCGGGTTGCTTCCACGGGACAGCTGTCGACTTTGATCCAGGTCCGGGAATAGCCTTATTGAATTCCGCAGGAGAATTTGATGCCTTCTTTGCCAAGTACAATTTATCCGGCGATTATCTTTGGGCCGGTGGAATCGGCGGAGTCAGTGATGATTATGGAAACGATATCACCCTCGACGGCTTGGAAAACGTTCTTTTCTATGGATCCTTCCAAGGGACAAATGTCGATTTCGATCCCGGTCCAGGCACTGCCTATCAGAATTCCGCAGGAGGATCTGATGCTTTCTTTGCGAAGTATGATGCCTCCGGAAACTTTGCCTGGGCGGAAAAACTGGGTGGACAATATGATGATTATGACGGCGGCGCTGCTATAGACGCTGCCGATAATATCCATGTTGCCGGAAACTTCAGCGGAATAAATGTCGACTTCGATTGCGGACCCGGCACAGCCTACCTGAGTTCGGCGGGAGGTTCCGACATTTTTCTGGCGAAGTATTCCCAACCGCAAACGGCTATCAAAAATGACGAGGGATCGAATGTACCTGCAGAGTTCGCAATTTGTCAGAATTATCCAAATCCATTCAACCCAACAACAACGATCGAATACCAAATCCCAAGCACAAACCACGTCACACTCAAGGTGCATGATTTGGCGGGACGAGAAGTGGCAGCGTTGGTGAACGACGTGAAGCATCCGGGCATATACTCGGTGCGGTGGGATGCGTCAGACTTCGCAAACGGAATATATTTCTACAGGCTCCAGGCAGGCAATTTAGTGTCAACCAGGAAGCTCGTATTGCTTCGTTAAAACTTTGATTCCAGCACCAGATTCATTTGTACCCGACGCTGTTGGTGGCAAGTGACCTGTTTATATGCCCACGGGTGGCCCGACCGCTTGGCGGTCGGGTTTCTCCTACACTAACGCCTTTGCACCGTACTTTTAATCCAAAGTTACCATGCCCACTCATTACACCCAAATCCCTCATGCCCATTTTCTGACCTTCGGCTGCTATCGTCACCTGTGGCTGTTCAAAGATCCAACCCTGTATTATGGGTTCGTTGATCACCTTGGTAACGTCAGGCAGAAATTGCATTTTAAGCTGTATGGTTATGTGGTCATGCCCAATCATGTACACTTACTTATATTCCCCTTGACAGATACCGCTGGGGGCAAAGTTAATCCGATTACCCAAATATTATCTGCCCTGAAGGGTCCCTTTGCTTTTAAAGCCCTACCACACTTGCAGCGCATCTGGCCAGAAATTCATCAGAAGCTGAGAGTAACCCGACCGCCGAGCGGTCGGGCCGCCCACCAGCGGGAAAGAACAAGTTATCGTTTCTGGCAAGCCGGCGGGGGCTATGACCGCAATATCTTTTCGGACGAAGAGTTTGCCGAGAAGCTTAATTACATGCACCTGAATCCAGTGCGCAAAGGATACGTTGAAACTACGGCGGAATGGCGTTGGTCGAGTGCGAAGTATTACGAAAAAGGTGAGGAGGATAGGGTTAGAATTGATAAGCCGGATTGGAGGTGATGTAGGAGAAACCCGACCGCCGAGCGGTCGGGCCACCCACCGTTACTGGATAAAGCTATAGTCAACAATTTCTCAGCAAAACTACCCTAATGGACCAACTTTTCTACGATATCTTCGAAACATTGCAGCGGCAGGGCCCCGGTGATAATGCTTCGACACGCCGAGCCTTCCAGCAACTCAACGGGCTGCCGGAAGCGCCCGTCATCCTCGACGTCGGCTGTGGAGTAGGGAAGCAGACCCTCGAATTGTGTCGCCTGACCTCCGGAACGATCATCGCTTTAGATTCCCATGCACCTTTTCTGCGTATATTGTGGAATCAGGCCGAGCGAAAAGCCGAACTTGCCCGACTCCACTGCCTGATCGCTGATATGAATGCAATGGGTTTCAGGGATGCCAGTTTCGACGCAATCTGGGCCGAAGGATCGATCTTTTTAATCGGCTTCGAAAAAGCCCTCCAGGAATGGAAGGCATTGTTACGCCCTGGAGGATATATGGCGATTAGCGAACTTGTTTGGTTCAAGGAGAATCCTCCGCAGCCGGTTGTAGATTTTCTGCTCTCTGAAGTTCCTGTATTATACGGCTTTAAGGATTACTTCCCCATCATCGAAGCTTGCGGTTATCGGCTGGTTGACTATTTCCCTCTGCCGGCCGAATCATGGTGGACAGATTACTATACCCCCCTTGAAAGTAAAATTCACGAGCTGCGAAACTCTCTCCGTAACGATCCCAAAGCTCAGGAGTTGCTGACCGCCTTGGGATTGGAAATTGAGATGCACCGAAAATATTCGGAATATTACGGCTATGGCTTTTATATCGTTCAAAGGGTGGATTGACCTGTCCGCTGCTCGTCACTCACACCTCCACTATGGGGTTCGATCATCCACCCCTCTTTTCCTCCCCTCTTGCCTTCCCGCTCTCTTGCCATTTTGCCATCTGGCTATCTTGCTCCCACAATCCGGAAACCCGAGTCCACAATTTGTACTCCATAAGCTAAAACTCAAAAAAAATCTCTTGCTTTTACCCCTGCGGAGGTGTTATATTCAAGAAAAACAAATCGCGAAGGAATTTACAATCAACCGAATGGAGAGGAAAATGCGCAAAATCTTCGGCTTGGGTTTGATGCTGGTGTCGCTCTGCTTTTTTGCAGGGATGGTAGCGGCTCAACCGGGCGTGGTTCAAGGCGTGGTATCCGACACCGCCGGAGTTGGCATCGATAGCGTACACGTGACCCTTTCCCGTATGTGCGGCGGTGGAGGCGGCACATCATATTCAACCTACACCAATGCCGGTGGCGCTTATGTATTCCCAGCGGTTGCGCCCAATAATTACAAGCTAAAAGCTATGAAGACCGGTTATCGCATGGCGATGCAGAATGTGACCGTCCCGGCTGGTCAGACCTTGACCATCAACCTGACTCTGACGCCCGGCGGCTGTGGCGGTGGCGGCGGTGGTTGTCATCCCGATACGGTCGTTGTGGTTAATGTCGAAGGCTACGCCTTGGTGGACACCACCGGCTGCATGGATATGTATTATCTGGATACCGACAACAACGGCGAAGCTGATTATCGCCTGAATTTCGGACCTCCCAGCTACGACCCCGGCAGCGGCGCCACCCGTCCTGAAGCTGGTGACTTCATCACCATCACTGGCGGTCTGGTTCCTAAAGCCGGCATTGATATGATCGTGGTCTACACCATCAACGGGCTCTTCTGGCGGAATCCAGTCCAGACTAACAACGTTAACCTCCCCGAGCTTCCTCCGGTTGCGGATCGGGCTGCCATCACGGGAACTTCACCGAATCCATTCAATCCCGAGACCAGCATCCGCTTCCAGTTACCCGAAGCCGGTATGGTCAGCCTGTCCGTCTACAATCTGCGCGGACAGCGCGTCGCCAAACTGGTCAATGGCAACATGGAATCCGGTGCGCATCAGGTGACTTGGAATGCCTCACACCTGTCATCCGGTATCTATATGGTGCGCCTGCAACTCGGCGCAGACGTCTCCATCAATCGTGTCGTCCTCACCAAATAGCTTACTGCAATCGAATTGTAAGGGCGATCCAACGGGTCGCCCTTTTTAGTTAGAAAGAGATGGTAGGAAAGACATTCTTGTCTGTCATCGTTTTCTGGCGAAATAATCCGGGTGCCCCACAGCTCTGCTGTGGGTTGGCGGGTGGCCTGGTCAACTTGTTGACCGTGCTTGAAACAAATAAAGTGCAGGGGCATCAAGCTACCCTGCCACCCAGTCGCCAGAAATGCAGGGCGCACGCAGTGCGCCCCTACACCAAAACATAGTCGGGGTCGCCCCTGACCCCGACACTTGAAGCACTTTCCTGTTGCGTCAGGTCCTGATCCGCCCCTCTGCGGATTGTGACCTGACGCTTTTTATCTCTGTCCCTATCCGTAACGCAATTTTGTAATTATTTTTCTTGACTTTTGAGGGTTGGGGGGTTAGATTGGAAGGGGAGGGATGGGGCGAAAGTCAGTTGGTAATATACCCACAGCAGAGCTGTGGGGCACTCGCGCTTACAGGAGTGTCAACACATCGATAAGATAATACAATTTAACACAGTAATTTAGGACATACTTGGACTATGAAAATAATATTTAGTCGAAAGGGATTTGATTCTTCAAATGGGTGTAAACCTAGCCCGATAATGCCTGATGGATCGCTATGTTCACTTCCAATTCCGTCTGATGACAAAATAAAATACAGCGATGTCTCATTTAAAAATATGAATTTAGGAGTCATAGTTAGCAGTTTGACAAAAGATCAAATTCAACCCGATCAAAATACGCATTTGGATCCCGACCTCCGTTTTGATGCTATAAAAAGGCATCCCGGCTGGCGGCCGGCTTTTGGGCAAGTCGATCAAGCCCAAACCCACCTCGAAAATCATTATATAGACTGCGGAGATTTATTTCTTTTTTTTGGTTGGTTCCGGCAAGCAGACTATGACACTAATGGTTTAGTATATCAGCGTGGATCAAAGAGTTTCCATTTACTTTTTGGCTGGTTGCAGATTGGGGAAATATTTAAGCCTTCAACAGAAACATCGAAGATACCAGATTGGGCATATTCTCATCCGCATGTTCAAGGCGCAATGGGGAGAAATAAGAATAACACGCTCTATATTGCCTCTAAACAATTGTGTATCTCAGGTACTTATCTAAATATCGCCGGTGGTGGAATTTTCTCACGGTTCACGGATGAATTGCGTCTCAGTACTGAAGGGAATAATCGCAGCCGTTGGCAACTTCCAAAGTGGTTCTATCCGAGTGATGGAAAACCTCCATTGAGTTATCATTCAGATCTTAAAAGATGGCAGCGTCAAGATTCCAATGTTCTAATAAACACAGTTGGGCGTGGTCAAGAGTTTGTGCTTGATTGCGATTACTATCCAGAAGCTATCGGTAGGCTAAATGAGTTATTCACGTTAGTTATCTGCGAGTGTTGAAAAATGGTTTTACGCGTCATTGCGACGGGTGACGGGTGGCCCGACCGCTCAGCGGTCGGGTTTCTCTTACACTAACGTCTTAACACTTCATCCTTAATCCAAAGTTACCATGCCCACCCATTACACCCAAATCCCTCATGCCCATTTTCTGACCTTCGGCTGCTATCGTCGCCTGTGGCTGTTCAAAGATCCAACCCTGTATTATGGGTTCGTTGATCACCTTGGTAACGTCAGGCAGAAATTGCATTTTAAGCTGTATGGTTATGTGGTCATGCCCAATCATGTACACTTACTTATATTCCCCT
>JAPKYS010000067.1 GCA_026394195.1 bacterium
GGCGCCGCGCGCGGCGCGCGGCCAGAATGCGGGCGGCGCGCCTCCCTCGACCCCCGCCACCACTCACGTTGGGCTGGTAGTTGACCGCGAGCACGACCTCGTCCACGCCGGCCGCCTTGAGCGCCTGGAAAGGGGGGGAGGGGGGGGTGGGCGGCCCGCATCCGCGGCGCGCGGCGCGGACGCCGCGCCGCGGCCGCCACCGCGCTCCGCCACCCCCACCCTCCCTGTACCTCGATCTGGTGCACCACCATGGGCTTGTTGCAAAAGTCGACGATCGGCTTGGGGCACGTCAGCGTCAGCGGGCGCAGGCGCGTGCCGAAGCCGCCGACGAGGATCAGAGCTTTCATGCTGTAAAGGGTGGGGAGGGGGGTGACGCGCGGGGTGGGGCGGGGTGGGGGGGGGGTGAGGCGGGGGTGTGGCGGCCGCGGCCCCCCCCCTCGCTCACATCACGCGGCGCGCCGCACGAGCGCGCGCGCCGCGCGCTCCACCCCCACCCCGCCCCGCTCCCGCGCCAGCGCCTCCCTCAACGCCACATCGCGCAGGGCGGCCGCGGTGGACGCCGGGTCGAGGGACAGCGACCCCGCGTGGTCGAGCAGCGGCCGCAGGTCCCCCACCACGCTCGGCCACCGCCCGCACGGCGCGCGCTGGGCGGCCTCGATGAGGAGCAAGTCTGTGTAGCGCACGCGGGCGACGTGCGGGTTCTCGACGGCGTCGCCGCCGCCCCACGCCTCGGTCCACGGCGCGCGCGGCGCCCAGCGCGAGGGGGAGGGGGAGGAGGGCAGCCCGGCCGGCGCCGCCGTCGGTGGCGACGCGCGCAGCGCAAAGCGGAGCCCCCCGGTCTCGGCTGGCCGCGCCACGAGGCGGACGCGGTCGCCGCGCGCGACGCGCGCCCACCGGTCGAGCGCCTGCAGGCCCTGGCCCCAGTGCGTCGGCGGCGTGGGGGTGGGGGAGTCGAGTGCGCCCCTGGGGCCGGCCCAGGGTGGGGCTGCGTGGAGGGAGGGGGGCGTCGGCGCGGTCGCGCGCGGGCCCCGCCGCTTCGACCCCTCCCCCGCCCCCCCACCCGCACCCGTCGTCAGCACGTGCCCGTCCCCCATGTCCAGGTCAAACCAGACGAGCACGGCGTTGAGCTCTCCGGCGGCCGTCGCCTCCAGGGCGAGCGGCGCCGACGCGACGCGCGGCGGGCCCCAGAAAGTCCATTCCTGGCTGATGACCATCGCCAGAAACCTGTTCCTCGACCAACGCAAACGTCAGCAGCGCAGAAATACCGATAGTCTGGATGATGACACCAAACCGGTGATTGAGGTTAAAAGCTATGATGAAAATCCCGAGCAATATGTCCTCCGTGAAGAATTTTCAGGCTACTTGCAGCGCACGTTGAACGATTTTCCGGAACATCATCAGACCGCATTCGTGCTGGGTATCATGCAGAAGCGCAGCTACAAGGAGATCGCCGATATCACCGGCTGGTCTCAGGCAACCGTCAAAATCAACATCTTCCGAGCCCGCAAAAGAATGGCGGATGCCTTAACGGAATTTCAGGGGTGAATCATGAACGCATGTGAACAAAACCAGATCAACATTTCTGCCATGATGGACGGCGAACTCTACGGTGACGAGTTGACCGAAACGGTCCAGCATCTGGCGGTTTGCCCCACATGCATGAAGGAATTTCAGAACTTCCAGGAGTTGCAGAACCGGGTGAACTCCGAAATCCACGTTCCCAACGTACCAGCCCAGCTCTGGGAAGACCTCAGCCAGCAGGTTCCAACTCAACGGAAAACCCAGTTCATACCCTTGCGTTCCACCTGGGTCAAGTACATCGCCGCCGCGGCGGTGATCGCCATCGCATTCGGAGTCGGGCGTGTCTCCAATCAACCCGCTCAGCTGCCCCTGTTGCCCGATCCCAACGCGCCGATTGTGTTGGCTTCCAATTCCGGAAATATGAATGACGCCCAGTTTTTAAGCCTGACCCGTGAATTGCTGACCGCCGATCCGGTCTACCACCAGAAGATGTACTCGATCTTGGAAGCGCTCAACCGTGACCGTGGCGAAAAAGGCTTCCGGGACCTCGAACAAGATCGCTCCGCGCCGCCCGTCGAGCTCGTCAACGCTGACAACAGCGAAAAGAAAGTCGTCTACAAGTTCTAAATGAGCATAATGAGGTTATAATGCGAAGACTACCTGTCCTGGCTCCAGTTGCGGTCATCATCATCATCGCAATGACCACCTTGAAAGCCGGCGCCGGCAATGAAGGATATATCTACGGCAAAATCACCACTCGCAGCGGCGAAAGCTTCACCGGGACCATGCGCTGGGGAACTCAGGAATGTTTCTGGGATGATCTCTTCAACGCCGAAAAAGATGATAATCCCTGGACCAAATATGCAGAGGATATCGATCGCCGTGAAATTCGTACCAACAACAGGTTCGATAGGATGAAGTTTGTCATCTTAGGCGTGACGGTCACCAATCTCGGATCAAACCACCTCTTCATCACCCGCTTCGGCGATATCAAAGACATCGAATCGGGTCACCGCAACAGCACCACAGTCGTCATGAAAAACGGCTCAGAATTCGACGTCACCGGCTACGGAGACGTGGGGGAGACCATTCAAATTCTGGATGAGAAACTGGGGACGGTCAAATTCGAGTGGGATGAGATCGAGAAGATCGAATTTATGCAGACGCCCTCATCCGCCAAAGTCCCCGGATACCGTCTGAAGGGTAAACTCAAGACCGACGAAAAGGATTTCAGCGGCTTCGTCATGTGGGATGCCGAAGAATGCATCTCCTCCGACATTCTGGACGGCAGCAGCGACAACCGCCAGATGCAGATCGAATTCGGCAATATTCGCTCCATCAAGCGCCAGAACTTCAGTTCCTGCAGTGTGACTCTGAAGGACGGCCGGGACTTTTCGCTGCGCGGCACTAATGACGTCGACAGCGACAATCGCGGCATCTACGTCGACGACGAACGCTACGGCAAGATCCAGGTCCCCTGGGACGCCTTCGTGGAAGTGACTTACGACGACGAAAGCAGCAATTCGGGCAGATCCTACCACGACTACAAACCGGCTGAGGAGCTGAAGGGGACGGTTGAAAAGGACGATGGAACGACCTATACCGGCAGGCTGGTCTACGACTTCGACGAAAGCCTGAACGTCGAAGTCTTAAACGGCAACCTGGACCAAATGGAATTCAACGTCCCTTTCAGCAAGATCGCTTCGGTATCGCCGGAAGGCAGTAACCGCAGCATCGTCGAATTCATCAACGGTGAAAAGCTGACCCTCGAAGATGCGCAGGACGTTACCGAAAACAATACCGGTCTGCTGATCTTCGCCAAAGACCAGAACAAGCCCGATTACGTCCCCTGGGAAGAAATCAAGAAGGTGACGTTCAGCAAATAAAACTTTCGTATTTCAAAATTCAAATATCAAAGAGCAAAGTTCAAAATCTTGCGTTGCGTCAGGTCCTGTCCCGAAGAGATGAGATCTGACGCTTTTTTATTGTCTGAATCACAGATTCACACAGATTAAGCTGATTACGCTGATCCACCTGAGGCGGACAGGTGAGAACGTTGCGTAGGGGGCGGGCTTTGCCCCGCCCCGCTAATTTGGAGTGCGGAAGCTTGCTTCCGCCTTAATGGTCATGCGGTGGCAAGCCACCGCACTCCACCATTCCAGCGTGTTGCGTCAGGTCCTTAGCGTAAGCGATGACCTGACGCCGTGAAAAGCGTAGTCGGGGTCGTCCCTGACCCCGACGCAAAGAGGGGGTGTCATTCCTGCGCAGGCGGGAATCCATTTTTACATTTGTCTGAACCACGGATTGCACGGATTACACGGATTAAAAAGGATAAAAAAAGCAATCCGGTAGACCCAAAGAGCAGTCATTGCTAGGAATCCCCAGGGGATGACGAAGCAATCCGGTAGACCCGAAGAAGCACCCAAACCCCACAGGGCGTTTGATGAAACGCCCCTACATGACCCCCCCGCCGCCGCCGTGGAAAAATGCGTGTCATTCCGCGCAAGCGGGAATCCATTTTAACAATTGTCTGAACCACGGATTGCACGGATTACACGGATTAAAATGGATGAATAAAAAGTCATTGCGAGCGTAGCGAAGCAATCTCGTAGAACCAAAGAGCAGTCATTGCGAGGAATCCCTAGGGGATGACGAAGCAATCCCGCAGACCTGGGAAAGCGCCCGAACGTCATAAGGGCGTTTGATGAACCCCTACCAGCAACCAGCCGCACCCCGCGGCATTTTTTGTTTTTTGTCAAAATATCTCTTGCTTTCAACTTTTTTATTTCGTATATTTTGCCAGAAAAGGGTAAAAGTGGAACGAGGGGGGGGGATCTACTCGCCGCAAGCGGTGGGGTAGCGGGGCAGATAAAAATAGTAGAATAAGGACTACAAGGATGAAGGTATTTATAACATGGTCTGGTGAAACAAGCAAGGCAATTGCTGAAATCCTCAGAGGGTGGTTGCCATCAGTGATTCAAGCCGTTAAACCCTACTTCTCTCCCGACGATATAACAAAAGGAACGAGATGGAGTACTGAGATAGCCAAGGAACTTGAAGAATGCAAAATTGGCTTGCTCTGCTTAACTGCCGATAATCTTGAGGCACCCTGGATAATGTTCGAGGCCGGAGCTCTTTCTAAAAGTCTTTCAACTGCTCGGGTTTGTCCTTTGCTCTTTGGAATCGAGCCATCTGACATTAAAGGGCCTCTTGTCCAGTTTCAAGCAGCATCCTTCGCAAAGGATGAGATGAAAAAAACGATTTGCATGATTAATAAGGAAATCGGTCCCACAGCTCTCGGTAATGATGTTTTGGACTCAGTCTTTGATATGTGGTGGCCAAAACTTGAGACAATGGTCAAGCAAGTATTGTCAACAGTGCAATCTCCGGGAAAGAAAAACGTTCGTTCAGAGCGTGATATATTAGAGGAAATTTTAGCGCGCGTGCGCTCTACGCCTCAATCAGCACCTAATGAAAGGTTTGATATTTTAGCCTTCAAGGATTTGGCCATAGGGGTTAAACGGTTATTTTTTGAATTAGATCGTCTACCAATAGAAATACGAGAGGAATTACTTGATGGTATAGATATGCCACTCAATTATATTATTTCTCGTTTAGGTTTAGAGAAGGATTTATTGCGTTCGAATAGTTCAATTGAAAGGAGAATCATAAGGGAATTAAAAGAAAGAGAAGGTAATTCCGCAGAGGCACTTGGGGAAGACATATCAAAAAGGAAGCCAACACCGCATGCAACTACACTAATAACCAAAAAAGGACATAACGAGCATTAAGTATGGGGTCAGCCACAATAGAAAATAAAACAGATAAGTGCTTCTTTAAAGAAACAATAAACTGAATCGCACTTTAATTATTAAAGAAAGGAATATCAATGCCCTACAGAAACAAAACATTTGTATCCTTCGATGGTGATAATGATATCCATTATTACCGCATTATGCAGGCATGGAAACAAAATGATGGAATTGAATTTAACTTCTATAATGCACATGATTTAAATATTGCGAGAGATACCAGTCTCGAATCATCGATAAAAGCACAATTAGCTGAGAGGATGCAAAACTCTAAGAATTTTGTATTGTTGGTAGGTGAACGAACTCGTTATCTAATAAAATTCGTCAGATGGGAAATTGAGCGAGCTATTGAACGAAATTTGCCGATTATTGTAGTAAATCTAAATGGTAGAAGAGCAATGGACGATGTGAATTGCCCACCACTTGCACGGGAAACCCTTGCTATACACATATCATTCAATGCTGCAATAATGCAATATGCATTAGATAATTGGCCTTCTTCCCATGAGAATTATAAAAAAACAGGGTTAAGTGGACCATATTATTATAAGCAAGAAGTGTATACTAGATTGGGCCTATAATGACGTTGAAATATTCCATGAAAACTTGGGCTCGGAACTTAATTACTATGCGTGCTTTTACTGCAATACTTAGCTCTTTTGGTGCTTTATGGCTATTTGTTGAGGTAACGGCATTCTTTAGCGAAGGCACAAAAATTCCTGATATGATTCGTGCGCATTGGTACATCTTTACCATAGTGGGACTGATAATCGCATTATGCCAAAGCAAACCGAAGTTGATAGTAACGTGTAAACTAAATGATCGAGATGTAACAATTGAGATAGTAATTGGTGATATGTTCGAAGTTCCAGGAGCTCTCATAATAGGATCTAATACAACATTTGATACACAGATCTCAAAAAAGATAATTTCTGAACATAGTATACAGGGTATATTTACAAAGAAATATTATAGTGACGAAACAAAACTTGACTTAGAATTGAGTGCATATTTAAACGCATCACAATGCCAGGAATTTAAAAATGAACGTATTGGGGAGAAAAAAAGGTACCCCATAGGTACATGTGTTAAACTAAATCCAAAACAGCGTACAGGGTACCTTTTGGCAATCGCCAATATTAATGAACATGGAATAGCATCAGGTAGTTTTGAAGATCTGAAGATAGCTTTAACAAAGCTTTGGATTTTTATCGGGGAGCGGGGCTTAAAGGAATCTATTGTTATACCTGTTCTTGGAACAGGCTTCACCCGTTTAAGCCAGACAAGAGAAGAAATTATCCGCGAAATTATCAAATCTTTTATTGCAGCATGTTCCGAAAAAACGTTCGTCGACAAGTTATCAATAATAATTACACCGCAAGATATGATAAAAAATCATATCTCCTTGAGTGATCTTGGTGCATTTTTACAGCATGAATGTCGTTATTCATTTTTCGCAAGATCTAATCAGTTCGTAATTGGTACACCTGTTACATAATGGTTAAGGGGCGGGTGGCCCGACCGCTCGGCGGTCGGGTTTCTCCTACACTAACGCCTTAGCACCACCCGGGTGCCCACACCCCTGCTTTGGGTAGGTAAATCATCGGCTATCCTAGACAGCTTGTTGCTTGGGCCAATCTATATAAAATGGAGTGCAAATGTCCGAAGAAATCAACGATAAGAAGATTCTTGAGCTTATAGCGAAAGCAGCGAATATTATAGGAAGGGAAATTCCACATTCTGGAAGAAGTAACCCGACTGAGGTTGCGATTCAGGTTGCAATCTTATCGAAACTGGTCGACCTTTGCGGCGCTGTAGAAAAAGTACAAAGCGACGTTGACTCTGTTCAAGCCGCAGTCGTTAAATTCACCGGGTACAAACCCGCCCGCACCCGCAAATCAACTCCGGGCAGGTAAATCGGTCGGGGCAGCCCGCCCCCTGCGCGGCGTTTTCATCGGTGTACTCAGGGAAATCAGGGTAATCAGCGGTTCAGGTTTTTATCAGCGCGTTTCTTCCCCACCTTGTCAGATTCCGGACCCCAATGGGGCAAGCTAAGCCGGAATGACAAGGCTATTTCGCGGGAATGACAAGGCTAATTATCCTTTTTAATCCGTGTAATCCGTGTAATCCGTGATTCAGACATTTTTTCTCTGCGTCCTTTGCGCCCTCTGCGTGAAATTTCTTCCTTCTCTCTTCCTCTCTTCCTCTCTTGCCATCTTGCCTTCCCGCTTTCTTGCTTTCTTCCTACTTGCCTCTTGACAAACCGGAAAAAATTGCGTAAATTGGTATAGCAGTCGAACTGACCTGCTCTGCGCCACAGCCACTTTGCGTGAGATACCAGCATGCAGAAGATAAGCTCCAACACCACGCGGCTCCTTGCTGCGCTGATCATCCTGAGTCTGGGCGTTCTGCCCGCCTTTGCTTCCACCATCGCCATCATGTCGGGCAGCTGCACCGTGGACGGCCGCCCCATGTTGATGAAGAACCGGGATAACTCCGCCAACCCCGACCAGGAATTCCGCTACGATAACAGCGGGATTTACAATTTTATCGGCGTGGGCTATGCCGGAGTCACCGACCAGGCCTGGGGAGGCGTCAACGAAACCGGCTTTGCCGTGCACAACGCCAACGCCTGGAATTTCCCCGATAATGTCCCCGGCGTCGATGACGACGGCTACATCATGCAGCTGGCGCTCAGCACCTGCCGGACGGTGGACGATTTCGCCGCCATCATGGATTCGACCGACGGGACCGGACGAACCGTACCCGCCATTTACGGTGTGCTGGATGCTTTCGGCGGAGGCGCCCTCTTCGAAGCAGGCTCGACCTTTCATTACCGTTTCGATCTGAGCGATACTTCGGCGGCTCCGCACGGCTACATGGTGCGAGCCAACTTCGCCTATAACGGCGGATCGTATCATCTGGGGCAGCACCGCCATGACCGGGTGTTGTTTCTGCTGGATTCGGCTTATACGGCCGGGATCATCAAGCACGACTATCTGACCCAGCACATCCAGAACGAAATCATCAACGAACAGACCAATCCCTACCCGCTGCCCTTTGACGGGCGGGAAGGATTGATGCCATATGGCTTGATCCACACTCACGACGCCATCAACCGCGACATCAGCCGTTCCGCGCTGGTGATCCAGGGAATCAATCCGGGCGAAGATCCGCTGCTCTGCACCATCTGGGCGATGGTCGGCGAACCGATCTGCACCTCGGCGCTGCCGCTGTGGGTTAAAGCCGGTTCGACGCCGGTAGAATTCGACGGACCGGTAAACTCTGCCTTGAATATGAAGGCTCAGGCCTTCCATGCCTATCTCTATCAGACCACCGTCGCCTCAGATGCCATGGATACCTGGCTGTTGGAAGATGAGCGCGGCGTGGGCTTGCTGCCTTATCTGAACAACATCGCCGTCCGCGCCACAATTCAGGGAGACTCCGCCTTGAACCGCTGGCGGACCATGGGGATACCGTCTCCGGCGCAGGTCGCCACCTTCCAGAATCAGATCGCCGCCACTGCGCTGGCGGACATGGAAGCTTGGGGTCCTCCGGCAGAACCGCAGGTCAGCCTGACCCGCCTGAATCCTACGCAGGTGCGCCTTACCTGGGCTCCTGTGGATACCAACGTTTTCGGTGATCCCGTTACTGTCACGGGGTATACAATCTTCGCCTCCAGCCAGCCTTTCTACAACCGTTTCATGGGTGATTCCCTGACCACCGTCGCCAGTTCACCGATCGTTATCTCAGCTCCGGAATCCTACCGCTTCTTCCAGGTGCGTTGCCGACATTAGGAATTTATCTCTGAAGCACCCCAATAAGAGCGGCTAAAATGGCCGCTCTTTTGCTTTCATCCCGCTCACCCTCCCCGCACCCGGCATTTCCCTTGACTTCGTTGGGATAGGATATTATAATCATATTTGCTGGTAAAGTCCCATTTTAGGAATTGCATTATGCGTCCGACACGTCGATTATCTGTTCGCACCAAACTGATCATCTTTCTGTGCGCAGTGAGTTTGTTGCCGCTACTGCTCTCCATGCGCGTGCTGATCGGGCTGGGGGGGAGGAGCTTTTCCACACTACGCGAAATGCAGGTGCAGGAAGGCTTGAATCAGAGCATGCGTTCGCTGAACGCGGCAGAAAACCGACTGCACGAAGCTGCTCAAGCTGTAGCCAATTGGGACGAACTCGCGCGAGTCATTCCCCGGCTGGACTCTATCTGGTTTTCCGAAAAACTGACGAATTGGGTTCCGCAGAGTTACAAGCTGGATTACCTGGCCATTTGCGATCCGGCAGGTATGCCTCTGCAACAATGGTATGCCAATGAATACTCTGACGATCATCTGCCACTAACGCTGTCGGAATCTGACGACAGCATCAACGCAGGCATCGCCAGCACGCCTCAAAATCTGTTCCTGCTGGCTCGCAGCGAGATCAAGGCTGACGGACAAAACCTGGGATGCCTGGTTTTCGGTCGCAAGATCACCTACCGGTTTTTAACCGAATTACAGACCACCCCCAATCAGAATCTGATGATCTATTATGGGGGGAAGCTGCTGGCGACCACAGATACCAGCTCTGCAATTCCCTACATCGAACCCGGGGAGATATTCACCAAACTGGTTGCGCAGAATGGCGCTTATCTCTATCATGCGGCTGAACACGACCAACTGCTGGGATTTACCACACTGAAGAACCTGCAGGGAATCGACGTGGCCGCGCTGGGCTGGACCAGTCTTCAATCGCCTGCCTCCTTTGTACAGGACGCGGTGAACAAGATCCTGATGACGTTCGGCATCCCCCTGTTGGCGCTGGTGCTGCTGGCCGCGCTGTTCCTGGGGCTCTGGATCGAGCGTCCGATTCGGGAATTGTCAGTCACCATGGCTGAAATCAGCCGCACCGGGGACCTGAGCCGCCGCGCTCCCATCACCGGTGGTGGTGAAATATCTGCCATGTCTCAGGCTTTCAACCAGATGTTGGAAAAGTTGGCGCGGCAGTACGAAGAACTTGCCACCTTCCGCACCATGATCTTAACCATGAAGGAAGGTGTGTTGATCGAAAATAATGAGCATAAGATTATCTACATGAACCCTCGTATGGAGGAGCTGCTCGGAATTGAGTTCTCAAAGGACAGTGAGGTTTTACAGCCCTTCTTCGTTGAAAGGCGGATGACGACCAAGGGTGAGCGCATTATCGATGAGAGGGGCTTCTATACTGAAGAAGTGGAGTGGACGCGCTGGGATGGCAGGCGCATTCAGGCTCTCAAAACCACAGGACAGCTTGAGGATCTGCCAGGTCAAGTCAGCGGATTGTTATCGACTTACGTGGACATTACCGAGCGTAACGAACTGGAGATTGAACTGATTGAAGCCTCGCGCATGGCTTTTATGGGGCTCTACTCGCAGGGGATCATACACAATCTTAGCGGGCCCTTAAACAGCGTCCTCGGTTTCTCCAGCTTGATGTGCAAGCATCAGCCCGATGCCGAAATTCCCGCTCGCATCCTTGCTGATGCCCAACGCATGACCGATCAGATCCACACACTGGGACGCCGCTGGCAGCGCACCGGAGCTCAGGCTCCGGAATTGCTGAATCTGAACGAAATGATTCACGATGAAATCAGCTTCCTTGAAGCTGACCTGTTCTTCAAACATAACGTCGAGAAAATACTCGAATTGGATCGCGAGCTGCCCGGTATATATGGGCTCTATGGTGATTTCAGCCATGCCCTGCTGAACGTCATGGTGAACGCCATCGATGCTTTGAGCGAAAGACCATCACCCCGGTTTGTTGTTCGCACCCGGGTTGAGCAGAACGAAATTCAAATCGATATTGAGGATAATGGTACTGGCATCACCGAGGAAAATCTCAACAAGATTTTTCTGCCGTTTTTCAGCACCAAACGACGTGACCGTAAGGAAGGCGTCAACAGCGGCGCTGGTCTCGGACTCCCCATCGCGCGCAAGGTGCTCGAGCCCTATGGCGTCTATTTCGATGTAAAAAGCCAGCCTGGAGAAGGAACCTGCATGACTCTCTGTATTCCCGTTGACAGAGACGTCGAAAGAGCCGTCACCGAATCAATCTATCGCGAAATTCCTGCATGAAAGATCGAATACTAATCGTCGATGATGAAGAATCAAGCCGCGTACTCTGCCACACTACTCTGGCGAGCCCCGAGCGCGAGATCGTCCTTTGTCCGGATGCTGAGGCTGCTCTGGAGCAGTTCAGAAAGATGCCTTTTGATCTGGTGTTAACCGATATGATCATGCCTGGGATCTCGGGATTGGAACTTCTGGAACGCATCAAGGCGGAACGCAGCGACACCAGTGTCCTTTTAATGAGCGGAAAGGGGACCATTTCTGCAGCAGTGCAAGCCATGAAACTGGGCGCTGAAGAATTCATCGAAAAACCACTCCCGGATCCGGAAGTTCTCAGCCGAGCGGTGAACCGCGTATTGCGGGCGCGCAAACTGGAAAGGGAAAACCAAGAGTTACGCCGCGAACTGGCGGCTCTAAAAGAGCGACCGGTTTTAATTGGCGGTGAAGCTCTTTCACAGCTGCTCAGAACGGTCGAGAAGATAGCGCCGTTGGACACTACAGTACTTATTACCGGCGAAACTGGTACGGGTAAGGAGTTGATCGCCCGCAGAGTTCACACTCTTTCGCCGCGAGCCCACCGTCCTTTTGTGGCGATGAACTGCGGCAGTCTGCCGGAAGGCTTGCTTGAATCTCTGCTTTTCGGTCACGAAAAAGGAGCCTTCACGGGAGCGATCAAGCGTTCGTCGGGCTATTTCGAAGTCGCTGAAGGCGGGACCGTCTTTTTGGATGAGATCGGCGATATGCCCCCGACCTTGCAGGTAAAGTTGCTGCGTGTACTACAGGAAAAGACCTACCGGCGAGTCGGTGGGGATAATGATCTTGCAGTCGATTGTCGTATCATCGCTGCGACTCATCGAGATTTACCGCAGATGGTGGACCGAGGAGACTTCAGGGAAGATCTCTTCTATCGCCTCAATGTCATCAATCTTCAGCTCCCTCCGCTCCGTGAGCGGAGGTCGGATATACCTGCTCTGATTGCGCACATTATCAAGGTGACTTCAGCCCAGCAGCGCCGAACCTGCCCCAAACTTGATCCAACTGTACTGCAATGCCTCACCAATTACGCTTGGCCAGGCAATATCCGAGAGCTACAAAATGTACTTGAAAGAGCTGTGGCGCTATGCAGCGATGATTTGATCAATCCGATGGATCTGCCTGAATCCCTGCAATGCAAATCCTCCCCCCAATTCGCAGATTTTACTCAAAATAATTTCGGTGAAGCAAAAGATGATTTCGAGCGCAGTTTCATCCTGAATGCTTTAAAAGAAGCCAATAACTCGGTCAGTCAGGCTGCTCAAGCAACTGGTATTCCCCGCCAAAATTTCTACTTGAAGATAAAAAAGTACGGAATTAAAATCCAGGAGATCAACTAAAATTTCTCGAACCGCTTGAAAAATTCGTTTAAATCATCCCTGCAAAATAACCTCCTTGCCGAACCACTCTGCCCCGCAAGAAAAAATCGAATCTCTTGACTTTTATTCCCGCAAATACTAACTTATCTTTAGTCTCGCGTCCAACTTCTCTCTCGCGTCAGCGATGTTTGCGAGATTCTCTCTGAGGTAAACCTTTTAACCCGGGTCATCGTTCGACCAGGCATGGAGAAATAATCTCACCAGGTTTGTTGTGGGTAAAAATGAAGGGAAGATAAATATGCGATGGATCGTTATTGCTCTGGTCTGTTTGACTGCCATCAGCAGCGCCCAGGCGGATATGCTCTATCTGCAAAATGGACAGGTCTACAGCGGTAAGGTTACTGAACAAGATAACCTCACTTTTAAGATAGAGCTTTCGGACGGAACGCAGCTGAACTTCCTGAAGAGCGAGACCTTTCAGGTGACCGATAATGCCGGTGCAGTGCTCTGGGATGGATCACAGTCGCAAACTACCACACCGCAGATTCCTCCACCGATTCTGAACCCGACCGAAGACGCCGGCCAAACTCAGTCCGGCGCTGTGCCTCAGGTTGAATACCGTAGGGTGGTTCACTTCCCCTATTGGCCCCTGCTGGGCGGCGCAGCTATCTTGGGATATTTGGGTATCGATCAGCTCAGCAAAAGTTCCGACACCTACAAGGAATCAGAAGAGCGGGAAAACCAGGGCTTGGAATTCAATTCTATGCGCACGCGCTCACAGAAGCAGAAAACCTGGGGTCAAATCGGTATCGCTGCCGCAGTCGCCTGCCTGGTGATCGGGGCGACTCCACAATTTGAAAAGGTCCCCATCCAGCAGTCAATTCACGTGATTCCGACTGGGAATGGCTTCATGTTAACGATAAATTTTTAGCGCAAGCATTCAAAGGAATCCGCATGTCACGCCGTCGTGAGGGTATAGGACAGGATCAAGAGATCATCAGCTTAAAACGACGATCTTTGATCAACACTCTGTTGGTCATCATCGCAGTCGTATTCGCGCTGCTTCTGGCGCTCTACGTAACCAACGATCGCACGGGTTCTCTGCTTGTTACCGCTGATCAACCCAACGCCATGGTGATGATCAACGGAGCAGTCACGACCACCCCCGCAGGAACCTTGATGAAAAAACTGAGACTGGATACATATACCGTCTCCGTCAGCCTCGAAGGATTCCAACCACAACCTGCCGAACAAATCATAAAAATTGAGGCCGGCAAAACCGCACTGCTCTCCTTCGCTTTGACTCCGTATCAACCCGATTCTGCATTCGTAGAAAAAACCTTTCCGAAGCCATCGATCATTAAAAAAGAGATCATCCCACCCAAAGAACAACCGGATTATCACACGGACGTTTTGAAAACTGAAAAGCGCGTCGCCCCGGATGCAAAGCCTCTTCAGCCGAATATAGTTATTACGCCAAAACAGGAACCGGTCAAGGAAACACCCCAGGCTACGGGTACGTTGACGATTATAACTCAGCCGGTAAAAGGGAGCATTACCGTCGATGACCAATTCCAGGGCATCGGCGAAGTCACGATGAGTAACGCGGAATTTGGTGAGGCTGTAATCAAGTTCGGAGAAGTGCAGGGGTACAAAACTCCGCCTCCGCAAAAGGTCTGGCTCTCCTCCGCCAAACCAACCCTCTCCGTCGAAGGCATCTATCTTCCCCTGATATTTATTACTGCTTATCTCGATCAAAATGGCAGGAGCATAACCCAGAAATGCGACGTCCGGCTGGGTTACGCTTTTTCTGCTGCAGAATTCCAACAGGATAACGTTGCCGGTCCCGCAGTCAAATTTCTCGATGAAGTTAAAACCTTTGCCTGGGAAATCGGTTACGCTTTTTCCAATCGTAATCCCCCCGGGCAGGACGTTGTCGAAGTTGTTTTCGAACTGCCGGAGAATTTCGACAGCAATAAACCACTGGAATTACGCCTATACGGGTTCGCCTCTGATCGCAAGTATCCCTTTGCCATGAGCGGCAAGGTCGGGATCGACGTGCTGGTCAATGATAAATCGATTCAAAATGGTTTTAACCCCAAAACAAAGCTCTCAGTGAATGCCGGATCTGGATTTGATAACTTTGCCGTAAGCGGATTCCTGACGGTCGGTCGCAACGTTATTCGCATCCAATCCTCGCCGGCAAGTCGTTGCTTCTATTACCTCACCAAGATCGTAATCCTTTGAAGTCCGCAGTATCCGAAATTCCCAGTTCCTCTGAACCGGTACGCTATGCTCTGGTCAGTTTCGGTCGTTTCTGCCGCAATCGGCTGGTTCCTGCCTTTGCCGAACTCAGGAATTCCAGGATTGTGGCGCTTCTGAAGCGCGATCAAGCGGAAGCTGAACGTCAAGCGGCGCAATATGTAATTTCATCAGCCTACGCGCGCCTGGATGATCTACTCAATGATCCCCGGATTGAGGTCGTCTATGTCACTAGTGCCAATAGTCTGCACGAAGAGCATGTAATTGCTGCAGCAGAAGCGCACAAGCACGTTCTCTGCGAAAAGCCTCTTGCCACCAGCGCAGCAGCCTGCGAACGCATGATCGCCACCTGTCACAATCATGGCGTCAAATTGATGGTGGCTCAGCCGCTGCGTTACTCAGGCGCGATATTGGAACTGAAAGACCTACTCGACTCGGGAGAACTTGGTGAGATCATAGCGGCGCGTGCATCGTTCACCTATGACGCGGCACAATCCACCCGGAGCTGGTTGTGGGATCCTGCGGTTGCCGGCGGCGGCGCCCTGCTGGACGTTGGAATTCATTGCCTGGATACGTTCCGATTTCTTTTCGGCGAGGTGAGATCGGTCAAATCCTTCGTCAAATCGGATCTGCCTCCTCCATCAATCGAGAAAACCGTGCTCGCCAGTCTGGCGTTTTCCAACGGGATTCTGGGTGAAATATTCTGTTCCTATGAAATCCCCTACAGCACTGAAATGGAAGTTCTGGGCAGTCAGGGACGCGTCCGAATTCCCTCCTTCACATTACCCTGGCAGAATGTGGACATGGAAATCACCACTCAGGCTGGAACGATTAAACGGCAGGTCTACACCGGCAATATGTACGGCGCCCTGGTCGAGTCTTTTTCCGATGCGATCCGAGGAATCGGTCCGGTTTCCATCACCGGTGAAGAGGGCTTGATCAATCTGCAGCTCATCGAAGCTATTTATGCTTCGGGAAATGATGATTAGAAGGATCCACTCCGTCCACCATGGTTTGGTCAATGCCGCAGAGATCGATAAAATACCTTGACATCCGGAATCGATTTTTTTATATTTTCAGCTTCCGATGATCGTAAATCAATGGGCTGCCGTCATTCCGGCCTATAACGCCGCTCCCAGCATTCGGTTCGTGCTGGAAAAATTGAAGATTCATCTGCCGCACGAGAGCATTTTAGTCGTCGATGATGGTTCTACCGATGATACCGCTGAAACCGCCAAAAACTGCGGTGTTCAGGTATTGCGCAGAAACGTCAACGGCGGAAAAGGGTTGGCGTTGCGGGATGGCTTTTTTCACGTGGCAAAATGGCAATCCGAATGGATCATTTGCCTGGATGCGGACGGCCAGCATAGTCCGGATGCCTTCCCGCAGTTTCGGCAGGCTGCGGCGAGCGGAGAATTCGACCTGATCATCGGCACAAGGCGGCGCAGCCTGAAAGGGATGCCGCTTTTGCGGCGTTTTTCCAACCTCACCAGCTCGGCGTTGCTCTCGCTCTGGACCGGGAGAAAAATCCCCGATGCGCAATGCGGCTATCGCGCTCTTCGCAGATCCGTGATCACAAATTTGAAGCTTCAAGCGGAAAAGTACGACATCGAAACTGAGATGCTTCTGCGAGCCTGTAAACTCAAGTTGAGGATTGGCTGGGTGGACGTCCCCACCATCTACCAGGGCGAACCCAGTTTTTTGCGGAAGATACCAGAAACCATCCGGTTTTTTCAGGCGCTGGCGCGGTCACTCTATGAATAAAATCAACGGCGAAAAATCTGGTATGTGGCGAGCCCGCCTGCGGATGGTCGAAGATCAGCTGCGCGGCCGGGATATCGACATTGAAGCGGTTCTTGCCGCCATGAACCAGGTGCCGCGCGAAGCCTTTGTCAGTGAAGCCCTTCAGGATCACGCTTACGACGATAACCCGCTGCCAATCGGCGAAGGACAAACCATCAGCCAACCCTATATGGTCGCCCTGATGACTCAGCTCCTGGACTTGCACGGTCATGAAAAAGTACTCGAAATCGGCACTGGATCAGGCTATCAGTCAGCCGTACTGGCGGAGCTGTCTGCCAAGGTTTTCTCCATTGAACGCTCTTACGCTCTTTCTCAGCGTGCCCGCAAGGTACTCGAGGGGTTGGGTTATCATAACATTTTGCTGCGCGTCAGCGACGGCAGCATCGGCTGGGAAGAATTCGCTCCTTATGACCGGATCATCGTCACTGCTGCGGCTCCGCAGGTGCCCAAATCGTTGGTGAAGCAGTTGGCGGATGATGGTATCATGATCGTGCCGGTGGGGAATCGTACCCACCAGGAACTGAAGATCATCACCAAGACGGCAGGCGGTTTGAACACCCGTGAAGGCGAAGGCTGCATCTTCGTTCCGCTGGTGGGCAGGGAAGGTTGGCGCGAAGGATAGTTAGACCTGGGACCGATGGGCTGAACTCCGGTTTTCAATTATGCTCAATTTCCTTCTTGCATTCGCAGAAAAAATTGTGTATATTACTTGCTATCCAAAAAATCACAGTTTTTCTGCTTCATTTATCATTGTAATTGATAATTCGTAATTGATTTCCGGGGCGTAGCGCAGCCTGGTAGCGCACATGGTTCGGGACCATGGAGTCGCTGGTTCAAATCCAGTCGCCCCGACAGACTTTCCGGTTTTACCAACAATATCCACCGCAATGCGTACTTTTAGCAGGACTCTTCCTCCTGCTTATTGAGTGGGTAACTGGAGGTAATAGCCGGAAAGGTTAGTGAAGCAAACAACCCGAATGATATTGTATTTTAAAGCAAGACTTCGGGCTAGTCAATCTCTATTAACTATTGTGAGGTACAAATGGTGCGCTGTGCAATTTTCATTGATGGGGAGTATCTGGAAAAGGTTCGCGAAATCCGTCTATCTAACGTGAGGATCGATTTCAAGAAACTGTCAGAGTATCTCTGGCGTAAAGTACGGGAAACTTCGACTGAAAACGTGGCTTTGCTGCGAACCTACTATTACGGAGCTCTACCATACCTGCCAACGACTCCGACACCGCAGGATCGGGAACGCTTTGACAACAAGCACCGTTTCCTGAAGGCTCTGGAGTTCCATCCCCGGTTTGAAGTTCGCAAAGGTAAAGTGCTTCGGGTCTACGACGATCACGGTAACGCCGACTACGTGCAAAAGGGCGTTGACGTGCAGTTATCCATCGACCTGATCGCTCTGGCTGCCCGCAAGGAAATCCAGCACGCCGTACTTTTGGCTGCTGACGACGATTTCAGCCCCGCGGTGCGTATCGCCAAGAACGAATCAGTCGTGGTGCACCTGGCGTACTGTCCCAAGATGCCCCGAGGACTCGACCTGGAACGCGAAGCGGACGAGAGGATCATTCTGGATACCCCCTTAATAGACACTATTAAGCAATATTAAGGCTCCAGAAAGCCGGAATTCCTTAAGCGTCGATCTCGCAAGGACTTCAGAATTGGATTTTTGAGGTCAGAGGTAATCTCTTGCCTAAAATCGATATAAATAAATTACTTCAAGAGATCCGTTTCGAGGTTTTCGCCAGCGGCGGACCCGGAGGTCAACATGCCAACAAGACGGCTTCGGGGGTTCGCGCCGTACACGACCCGACAGGTCTTTGGGCGATCTCGCGGGATCACCGTTCGCAGTACCGCAACCGGATACTGGCGACGCAGCGGCTCATCGCCAAGCTGACCGCTTCATTCCATCGCCCGCGTCCCCGTATCGCCACCTCCGTTCCGCGTCAGGCGCACGAACGCCGACTGCGTTCCAAGGAACACAAAGCGCGCATCAAGGACCTCCGCCGCAAGGTTGATACCGACCTGTAACAAGGGGCTTATGGTAGTTAACCAGATAACTTAACACTAGGCAGTCATTGCAAGGAACGAAGTCCCGAAGCAATTCGGTAGGAATAATAGACGGGATTGCTTCGCCATCGCAATGGGATTCCTCGCAATGATGCGCAAGTTGAGATAATTAGTTAAAAACCATCAGCCCCTTGTCTAATAAGAATGACAAGAGGCTGTCCCAAAAGGGTTTTGGACAGCCTCTTTGTTATTGCTATGATTAAGGAAATGGATTCAGTTGAGATCGATACGGTATGGACGAAAAGCTCTACCTGTGATAATGATCTGTTTGGTCGTAAGCTTCTCCTGAC
>JAPKYS010000007.1 GCA_026394195.1 bacterium
TTCACATAGTCGGCGTGTCCCGGGCAGTCCACGTGCGCATAGTGACGGTTGTCCGTCTCGTATTCCGCATGGTGAACGTTGATGGTCAGTCCGCGGGCTTTCTCTTCCGGCGCATTGTCAATTTCGTCGTACGTCTTCGCCGTCGCCAGTCCCCGTTTCGCCAATATCTGCGTGATCGCCGCCGTCAATGTCGTCTTCCCGTGATCCACGTGACCGATCGTACCGACGTTCACGTGCGGCTTCGTGCGTTCAAATTTAGCTTTTGCCATGGTGCTCTACCTACTTGATTTAATTCTATTAAGCTGTTAGGTTTGGACCTATCAGGCGAACATTCTGTTTTGTGAAGCTGTGCTGGTGTTGACGCTCTGCGGTACCTCTTCGTAGTGATCGAATCTCAGAGTAAAAACCGCCCGACCCTGACTTAACGACCTGAGCGCCGTGGCGTATCCAAAGGTTTCTGACAGGGGAACATTGGCATGGATAGCTTGCGCTTTGACTCTGGGAAACAGCCCCAAAATGCGCCCACGCCTGGAGTTGATATTACCGATAACGTCACCCATGTATTCATCGGGAACGATGACTTCGAGAAACATGATCGGTTCGATCATCACTGGATCGGCTTTGCGAGCGGCTTCCTGCAGCGCCATGGACCCGGCAATTTTAAACGCCAGTTCTGACGAGTCTACTTCGTGGTAGGAACCATCCAGCAGAGAAACCTTTATATCGGTCAAAGGGTTACCGGAAATCACGCCGTTCTTCAACGCTTCCTTGATGCCCTGTGAAGTCGGGTTGATATACTCACGGGGAATTACACCGCCTATGATGCGATTTTCGAAGACATAGCCGGAACCGGGAGCTCCGGGTTCGATTTCGATGACAACATGACCAAACTGTCCGTGTCCACCCGTCTGGCGGACGAACCTGCCTTCGGCGGTCACTTTGCGGCGGATAGTTTCCTTGTAAGCCACCTGCGGCCTGCCGACGTGGGCTTTAACTTTGAACTCCCGGGTCAAGCGGTCGGTGAGAATATCCAGATGCAATTCACCCATGCCCGAGATAATGGTCTGACCGGTTTCTTCGTTGCTGGACACCTGGAAGGTTGGATCCTCATCAGCCAGGCGGGACAGAGCTTCCGAAATGCGCTCCTGGTCTGCCTTGGTGATCGGTTCGATGGCGACTGAAATAACCGGCCGCGGAAAGTCCATCCGTTCCAGTACAATGGGGTGGCTCTCGTTACAAAGCGTATCACCGGTGCGGGCAAATTTCAATCCGACGGCTGCGACGATGTCGCCGGTGCAAGCTTGATCGAGATCCACGCGTTTGTTGGCGAACATCTGCAACAGGCGGTTAATCCGTTCGCGCTTGTGATTGCTGGGATTAAACACCGTCTGTCCGCTGGAAATGCTGCCGGAATAGACCCTTAAAAAAGCGAGTTTCCCGACATGAGGATCGGTGGCGATTTTAAAGCAGAGTGCTGAAAAGAATTCGTCGTCGGATGGTTTGCGGGACTCTTCGATTTCCTTCTTCGGATTGAATCCCTTCGCCGCTCCCACATCAACCGGATTGGGCAGGTAATTTATCACAGCGTCCAGAAGGCGTTGAATACCCTTATTTTTAAAAGCCGACCCGCAGAGCACCGGAACCATGCGGCATTCCAAGGTAGCCTTACGGATGGCGCGATGGATGTTCTCTTCGGGAACGGGCTGATCGTCCAGAATGTTCGTCATCAACTCATCATCGAAATCGGATATCGCTTCCAGCATGTTATGGCGGTGTTCCTGCGCCTGCGCCAGCAGCGATCCGGGGATTTCGGTCTCTTCCCAGGTGAAACCCAGCGTCAGCTCGTTCCAGAGCACGGCTTTCATCTGGATTAGATCGATAATACCGGTGAAGAGTTCGCCTTCACCCAGTGGGATCTGGATGGGGATGGGATTGCCGTCAAGCTTGTGTCGAATGTTGTGAACAGTACTATAAAAATCGGCTCCGGTGCGGTCCATCTTGTTGACGAAGGCGATGCGCGGAACCTGGTATTTATCCGCCTGACGCCATACGGTTTCAGATTGTGGTTCCACACCGCCAACTGCGCAGAACAGCGCTATGGCGCCATCCAGTACCCGCAGCGACCGTTCGACCTCTGCGGTGAAATCCACGTGCCCGGGAGTGTCGATGATGTTGATGCGGTAGTCCTGCCAGTAAATCGTCGTCGCCGCTGACGTGATAGTAATCCCCCGTTCCCTCTCCTGGTCCATCCAGTCCATGACGGTGGATCCTTCGTGGACCTCACCCATGCGGTGGATTTTCCCGGTGAAGTAGAGAATGCGTTCGGTGGTCGTGGTTTTACCGGCATCGATGTGGGCCATGATGCCGATATTGCGGACGCGTTCTATGGGGTCTTTACGGGGCATAGTATCAATTTGGCCGGGCAGCGGTACCAGCCCGGCCGGGAAAATAATTTAACCTTATCTATTTGGTTTACCAGCGGAAATGGGCGAAGGCTTTGTTAGCTTCGGCCATACGGTGTGTATCTTCTCTCTTCTTAACTGAGGATCCTTCCCCATTGGCGGCTGCCATGAACTCGGAAGCCAATTTTTCAGCCATGGTTTTTTCACTGCGGGCTTTGGCGTAATTGATGATCCAGCGCATCGCCAGAGCCTGTTGCCGGTCTGGTCTGATCTCAACGGGTACTTGATACGTCGAACCACCGACGCGGCGGGATTTTACTTCCACAGCGGGTTTAACGTTGCTCAGCGCTTTTCGAAAAACTTCCAGTGCGTCACGTCCGGTCTTATCTGTCATGCGGCTAAAGGCGGAATAGATAATCCTCTCAGCAGTGGATTTTTTACCGCGCCGCATTAAATTACTGACGAACTTCGCTACTTGCTGGTCATGGTATTTGGGATCGGGTAATATTGAGCGACGGACTGCTCGTTTTCTTCGCGACATTTTGCTTTACTTCCTCTTGGTACCGTATTTTGAGCGACCTTGCTTGCGGTTATCAACACCTGCCGCGTCCAGAGTCCCACGAATGACGTGGTAGCGAACGCCCGGCAGGTCTTTAACACGGCCACCGCGGATCAACACGATGGAGTGTTCCTGGAGGTTGTGCCCCTCACCGGGGATGTAGGAGGTTACTTCGATCTGAGTCGTCAAGCGTACACGCGCAACTTTTCGCAGAGCCGAGTTGGGTTTTTTGGGTGTTGTGGTGTAGACGCGAGTGCAGACTCCGCGGCGTTGCGGACAACGCGCTAAAGCCGGAGTACTGGTCTTTTTAGCTATTTTCTTTCTACCCTTACGAATCAACTGATTTACAGTCGGCATCCATTCTCCTACAGCGACAGAAATGTTAATATATACATATTCCGAGAAATTGTCAACGATTTTTCGTCTTTTTATTTATTCGATTTCGTTTAAATCTTCATCCTCACCCTTCCCATCAAGTTGCTCCTGTGAGGCTTCTTCCGAAATGGTTTTGTGCTCTTCCATCTCTTCTTTGAAGAGAGATGATGTCGAGGCGGCGCGCCTTTCATCAGAAATTCGGTACACCCTGGGATCGATTTCTGCTTCCAATTCCTCCTGGGGACTCTCAACTGAAATGAATTGGTAGTCTGAGATGCCGGTTCCGGCTGGAATCAAATGTCCCATGATGACATTCTCTTTCAGCCCTTTCAGGAAATCGATCTTCCTTTCGACTGCGGCTTCAGTGAGCACTCGCGTCGTTTCTTGGAAGCTGGCCGCAGAGATGAAGCTTTCGGTCGAGAGGGATGCCTGCGTGATTCCCAGCAGCAGCGGCTGGTAGATGGCAGGCCGAGCGGGCCGGGCTGTGGCGGGCTGCAATTCGGCGGCCTGCAACTTGCGGTTTTCCCGGTTAAATTCCATCTTGTCTGCTAACTGGCCGATCTGGAAGCGAGAATCACCTACGGTTTCAACGACCATTTTGTTCATGATCAGACGGTTTTCGGGGATAAACCGCGATGCGTCCACCTGATCGCCTTCGAGATAATTGGTATCGCCCGGATCCTCGATACGCACCTTTTGCAGCATCTGCCGGACAATCACTTCGATGTGCTTGTCGTTGATCTTCACACCCTGCAGACGGTAAACCGCCTGAATTTCATTGACCAGGTATTCCTGCACCTTGCTGGGACCCAGGATGTTCAGAATGTCCTGCGGCGCGATGGAACCTTCCGAAATGCGATCTCCGGCATTGATATGTTCGCCATCGTTCACGATGATGTGCTTGCCGAAAGGAATCAGGTAGCGTTTTTCCATCTTGCCGTCATGCGACTTGATGACGATTTCCCTGACGCCGCGCTTCAGGCTTCCGAATTTGACCACTCCGTCAATTTCTGAAACAATAGCGGGTTCCTTGGGGCGACGCACTTCAAACAGTTCAGCCACTCGGGGCAGACCGCCGGTGATGTCCTTGGTCTTGCTGATTTCTCGCGGGATCTTGGCGATGGGATCGCCTGCTTCCACGTTATCCCCGTCTTGCACCAGCAGGTGCGCTCCGACAGGAATATTGATATTCTCAACCTTGTTCCCATCCTTGTCTTCGAGGTGGATGTGCGGGTTGAGTTTTTTATTCTTAACATCGATGATAACTTTGAGTTTTTTGCCGGTCGTTTCGTCCACTTCTTCGCGAAAGGATTGTCCATCCTTGATATCGACGAAGTGAACCATGCCATCCTGATCAGCAATGATCGAGGCTGCGTAAGGATCCCAGCGCATGATCTCCTGCCCGGCAAGAACTTCGGCGCCTTCGTTGATCAAAATTTCCGCGCCGTGCGGGACATTGTATTTCGCGGTGGTGCGGTTATCCTCATCCAAAACCATGATGATACCGTTGCGCCGCAGGGCTACCAGTCTGCCCGTGGCTTTGTGGCGTACTGCGTGGACGCTATCGTACTGAATCTTTCCCGCCGTCTTGGAAACGACCTGGGACTGGGCTGCGATACGGCTGGCCGTACCACCGATGTGGAAGGTTCTAAGAGTGAGCTGCGTTCCGGGTTCACCGATGGACTGGGCAGCTATAACGCCGGTGGCTTCACCGACGGTGACTAACTTGCCGGCGGTTAGATTGATGCCATAGCAGCGCGAGCAGACGCCATTCAACGTTTCGCAGGTTAAGACGGAACGAATCCGAACCTTATCCACAGCATGGTTGACCAGGACTTCAGCATCTTCTTCATCGATCATCTTGCCGATAGGAAGCAGTTTATCTCCGCTGAAAGGATCGTAGACGTCTTCCGCCAGCACACGACCAAGGATTCGTTCAGCTAATTGCTCGGCGACCTCTTCACCCTCCTTGACGGCTTCGATGGTGATGCCGCGCAACGTCCCGCAGTCCAATTCGCGGACGATAACGTCTTGCGCCACGTCAACCAGACGCCTGGTCAGATAACCGGCATCAGCAGTTTTCAAAGCCGTATCCGCCAGACCTTTGCGAGCACCGTGCGTGGAGATAAAGTACTCGAGAACCGATAGACCTTCCTTGAAATTCGCAGTGATGGGTGATTCGATGATTTCACCCTTTTGACCGGTCATGGTCTTCTGCGGTTTTGCCATCAAGCCGCGCATGCCTGCCAATTGCCGAATCTGTTCCTTGGAACCGCGGGCACCGCTGTCGATCATCATGTAGACCGGATTGAAGCCCTGATTCGATTGTTTCAAGTGGGCAACCATGGCATCAGCCACTTCGGCGGTGGTGTGAGTCCAGATATCGATGATTTTATTATAGCGTTCGCCGTCAGTGATAACACCCGCCTCGTATTGAATTTGAACTTTCTCGACTTCTTTTGTGGCTTTTTCGATAAGTTTACCCTTCTCATCTGGAATCTCCACGTCTTCCAGACCGACGGAAAGTCCTCCGGCGGTGGCAGAGGCAAAGCCCATGTTCTTAAGTCGATCCAGAAATTGAGCCGTCTGGTTCATCCCAACCAACTTGTAGCATCTGGATACAATCTCTTCCAGACGCTTTTTGGTCAATAGCTCATTCAAATAGGTCTGCTTGCTGACGTCTTCGGGGAGAATGCGGTTGAAGAAGATACGCCCCGCTGTAGTCTCGATCATTTTCCCCCGAATTCTGACCTTGATGGGCGCCTGGAGACTGATCAGTTTGTTGTCGTAGGCGACCTGGACTTCTTCAGCACCGAAGAAAGTGCGGTCGCTGCCGATATCATTTCGACGCAATTTGGTCAGATAGTAGCAACCCAACACCATGTCCTGGCTGGGTACGGTAATCGGTCTGCCGGAGGCGGGATGCAGGAGGTTTTGGGTGGACATCATCAACAGCCGGGCTTCGATCTGAGCTTCGTAGGAAAGCGGAATGTGCACCGCCATCTGGTCACCGTCGAAGTCAGCGTTGAAGGCAGCGCAAACCAAAGGATGCAGGCGGATCGCCTTGCCTTCGATCAAAATGGGCTGGAATGCCTGGATGCCCAGCCGGTGCAGTGTCGGAGCGCGATTCAGCAGCACGGGATGATCCTGGATAATGTCTTCCAAAATACCCCAGACCACATCGTCCTTGCGCTCAACCAACCGCTTGGCGGATTTTACAGTTTTAGCGTGTTCCTGCTCGATTAGCTTGCGAATGATGAAGGGCTTGAAAAGTTCAACTGCCATATCCTTGGGCAACCCGCAGGTGTTCAGTTTTAGTTCAGGTCCGACCACGATGACTGAACGACCGGAGTAATCGACGCGCTTGCCCAACAGGTTCTGGCGGAAGCGACCCTGCTTGCCTTTCAGGTTGTCGGAAAGCGATTTAAGCGGCCGATTGCTGTCCGACCGTACTGCGACCGACTTGCGGCCATTGTCGAAGAGAGAGTCAACGGCTTCCTGAAGCATGCGCTTTTCGTTGCGCAGAATGACTTCCGGAGCTTGAATTTCGATCAACCGCTTCAAGCGATTGTTGCGAATGATAACTCTGCGGTAAAGATCGTTCAGGTCTGATGTGGCGAACCGGCCGCCTTCAAGAGGAACCAGGGGGCGCAGGTCGGGGGGCACAACCGGAATGACGCTCATGACCATCCACTCAGGACGGTTGAAACTGCTCTCCTCGCGCGTTTTAAAAGCTTCAATGATACGCAGTTTCTTGATGGCGTCATTTTTACGCTGCAGCGAGGTTTCTTTGCTGACCTGGGCACGGAGTTCGGCGGATAGTTTCTCAATATCCACCCGAACTAACAGTTCGTAAACGGCTTCACCGCCCATCTTGGCGACGAACTTGTTCGGATCGTCGTCGGGCAGTTTGTCATTCTCCGGGCCAAATTCGGTGATGAGCCGCTGGTATTCGCCCTCGCTGATCAATTCACGGTAACGCAGCCCGCTGGTCCCGGGAGAGATAATAACGTAGAACTCATAGTAGATAATCCGCTCAAGATCGCGAACGGTCATTCCCAGAATGTAGCCGATTTTCGACGGCAGTGAGCGGAAGTACCAAATATGGACGATCGGGACGGCGAGGCCGATGTGTCCCATGCGCTTGCGGCGCACGTCCTTGCGAGTGATTTCAACTCCGCAGCGATCGCAGATAATATCACGATAACGTATACCGCGATACTTGCCGCAGTGGCATTCCCAATCCTTGACGGGTCCAAAGATTTTTTCACAGAAGAGCCCGTCTTTTTCAGGTTTGTATGAACGATAGTTGATCGTTTCCGGCTTGGTCACCTCGCCGCGAGATTTCTCAAGGATGCATTCCGGGCTTGAGAGATTGATCGAGATGCGTGTGAAATTCTGGTGATCTTGTTCGTTTGATCTTAAATTCAACATTGATTTTAACCTCCGGGTGGGTGGGTAGACTTGGGATGCTTCCTGCTATTCCAATTTTACATCCAACCCGAGTCCCTGAAGTTCGTTGATGAGAACGTTAAACGACTCCGGTACACCGGGGACAGGTAGATTCTCGCCTTTGACAATCGCTTCATACGTGCGGGCGCGGCCATCGACGTCGTCGGACTTGACAGTCAGGATTTCCTGCAACGTAAATGCAGCGCCGTAGGCTTCAAGCGCCCACACTTCCATTTCACCAAAGCGTTGACCTCCGAATTGGGCTTTACCGCCCAGAGGCTGCTGCGTGATGAGGGAGTAGGGTCCGATGGAACGGGCGTGAATCTTATCATCGACCAAATGTGACAGTTTCATCATGTATATGTAACCGACGGTGACTCTTTGGTCGAAGGTTTCACCTGTTCTACCGTCGAAAAGTTCGACTTTGCCAACTGCTTCCAGTCCGGCTTTTCTCAGTTCGACCTTGATGTCGTCCATGGAGGCGCCGTCGAAGACAGGGGAGGCGTAGTATTTATTCATCTTCTTACCCGCCCAGCCCAGCGAAGTCTCGAAAATCTGGCCAATATTCATACGGGAGGGCACACCCAGAGGATTGAGGATGATATCGACCGACGTACCATCGGGCAGGAAGGGCATATCTTCGACCGGCACAACCTTTCCGACCACACCCTTATTCCCGTGGCGGCCGGCCATCTTGTCACCGACGGAAATTTTGCGCTTCTTAGCGATGTAAACTTTAGCCAATTGCACAATTCCGCTGGGAAGTTCGTCACCACCCTGGATTTTATGTTTTTCATTGCGGTAATCGACGTTAATCTGATCGAGCCGGTCCTCGTATTTTTCGAAGAGCAGTTCAACCAACTCATTGGTATTGGCTTCCTCAGTCCAATCGAAAGAGGATTCCAAAGTGTCGACGTCCACCCGCTTGAAGGTGTTGGCGGAGAAAATTTCTCCTTCTGGAATCAGAATTTCTTCCAGATTTTTGTCGCGGATAGCGCGGGATTTTTTCCCGGTCAGAATTTCGGTCAGTTCGGAGATGCGCGCCATCTTCAGCAGGTCCACGTCCCTCTGGAATTTAGACTCCAACTCCTCCAGCCTTTGCCGATCCTCCTTGCGCGATTTGTTGTCCTTCTTCTTGCGGCTGAAGAGTTTGGTAGCGATCACCACACCGCTCATGCCGGCGTGAGCTTTTAGGGAGGCATCTTTTACGTCGCCTGCCTTGTCGCCGAAAATCGCCTTGAGCAGTTTATCTTCAGGCGTCAGATCCATCTCGCCTTTTGGGGTAACTTTGCCGATAATGATATCCCCGTATTTAACCTCGGCGCCAATGCGAATGATGCCGTTTTCGTCGAGATCCTTGGTGGCTTCTTCAGAGACGTTGGGGATTTCCCGAGTGAGCTCTTCTTCGCCACGTTTGGTTTCGCGAACCTGCAACTCCAGTTCCTCGATGTGGATCGAGGAGAAGACGTCTTCCGCCACCAGCCGTTCGCTGACGATGATGGAATCTTCAAAGTTGTAACCGTGCCAGGGCATGAAAGCGACTAAAACATTGCGTCCCAGCGCCAATTCGCCCTTCTCAGTGGAGCACCCATCCGCCAAAAGGTCACCCTGCCGGACGATGTCGCCCTTGCGGACCGCCGGTTTCTGGTTGATGCAGGTGTCTTGATTGGTTCGGACGAATTTGCTGAGATAGTAGGTCTTTAACTCGTTGCCATCAGCCGCTTCTTCATCCGATTTCCCCTTACGCTTCAATCTGACCGTAATTTCGTCGGCGGTAACGCGAGCCACGGTGCCGTCTTCCTCGGCGATGATCATGGCTCGACTATCCCTGGCAGCTTTCTCTTCCATTCCCGTACCGACGATAGGGGTTTCCGGAACCAACAAGGGCACGGCTTGCCGCTGCATGTTGGAACCCATCAGAGCGCGGTTGGCGTCGTCGTGTTCGAGGAAGGGTATCAAAGCAGCCGCGATGGAAACGATCTGGGTTGAAGAAACGTCCATATAGTCCAGTTCGCCGGGCTGCACGACTGGGAATTCACCCTTGAACCGAGCCTTGACCCGGTCCAGCAGAAATTCGCCTTTTTCATTGATTGGCGCATTGGCCTGGGCGATGACATACTTGTCTTCATCGTCAGCCGTCAAGTACTCAATCTGCTTGGTCACTCGACCATTTTTCACCTTACGGTAAGGCGCTTCGATGAATCCCAGTTCATTGATCTGACCGTAAGTACACAACGAGGAGATCAGTCCGATATTCGGACCTTCAGGCGTTTCAATCGGGCAGAGACGACCATAATGTGTATAATGAACGTCGCGGACTTCAAATCCGGCGCGTTCACGCGTCAAACCGCCGGGTCCCAGCGCGCTGAGGCGGCGTTTGTGAGTCAACTCCGTCAAGGGGTTGACTTGATCGAGGAACTGCGATAGTTGGTTGGTCCCGAAGAAGGTATTGATGACCGAGCTGATGGTGCGCACGTTGACCAGATCCTGCGGAGTGAGCTGCTCGGATTCGCGCAGATTCATCCGCTCTTTGATGGTGCGCGCCATGCGGGAAAGCGCTACTGAGAATTGGTTCGCCAACTGTTCGCCCACGGTGCGGATGCGGCGATTGCCCAGGTGATCGATGTCATCCGTCGCTTCCATCCCCACCTTGAGCTTCAGCACAAACTTGATGATGGCGACGATATCGTATACAGTCAGCACGGTACGATCGAACGGGATATCCAGATCCAGCTTGGTGTTGATGCGGAAGCGCCCTACTTTACCCAGATCATACCGCTTCTCATCGAAAAAGAGGCGATTGAGCAGGCGGCGGGCGGTTTCGAGATCCGGCGGTTCACCTGAACGCAACTCACGATAGATCAAATCCAGAGCTTCCTGGTCGCTGTGTGCCTTATCCTTGGTCAAGGTATTGTTCAGGATGTCAAAAATCGGATCCTTTTTCCTGACTTTAAGGAAATGAAGTCTCCTGACATGGTGCTTGCGCAGCAGTTTGAGCGACTCCTCGTTGAATATATGACCTTTGTGCAGGATGATCTCGCCCGTTTCGGTATCGATCTGATCTTCAATGATCGTGCGTTCGAAGTACCGTTCAATGTCCTTCCTGGACATGGGGACTTCTTCGACGTAATCGAAAAGCCTCAAGATATCCAGATCGGATGAATACCCGATAGCCCGCAGCAGCGTCGTGACCGGAAATCTCTTTCTGCGGTCGATATAGACGTACAGCACGTCATTAATGTCGGTGGTAAATTCCACCCAGCTACCCCGGAAGGGGATGATACGGGCAGAGTAAATCTTAGTCCCGTTGGGGTGGATAGAGTCACCGAAGAAAACGCCGGGGGATCGATGCAATTGGCTGACGATGACTCGTTCGGCACCGTTGATGATGAAAGTGCCGCTTTCGGTCATCAGGGGGAGATTTCCCAAGTAAACGTCCGTTTCGAGGGTGTTGTCAAAGCCGCCCAGATCGTCAGCTTCCTGTCGGCTGGAAAGGCGCAGACGCGCTTTCAACGAAGCCGAATAACTGACCCCTCTTTCCTGGCACTCGTCGATGGTGTACTTGGCCGGTTCGACGAAATACTCCACAAATTCCAGGATGTGTTCTTCCCGATTATCAATGATGGGGAAGACATTCAGGAAGACTGCCTGCAAACCTTTCTTCTCCCGCTCGGCGGTAGTGCGATCTGCCTGCAGGAAATCGCGGTAGGACTTAACCTGAACATCCAACAGGTCCGGTAGATCCAATATCGGTGTGATCTTCCCGAAAGATTGGCGTTCGATTCGTTTTTTCGAACTCAAGGATCGCCCCTTTCCAGATTGACTGGAATTGACATCGTCAGAAAAAAGAAGTTGCTATTCCCCTTCCGGAAAAAAGGAAGAAATCCGCAACTTCTACGTTTCTTACCACGAACAGAACCTGGAGTATATGTGCTGAACAAGGTAAACACGCCGATTATTTCAATTCGACAGTGGCGCCTTCAGCTTCCAGTTGTTCCTTGATCTGCATCGCTTCAGCCTTCTGAGCGGACTCTTTTACGATGCTCGGAGCGCTGTCGACCAGTTCCTTGGCTTCTTTCAGACCCAATCCGGTAATCTGGCGGATTACCTTGATGACCTGAATTTTCTTTTCCCCGATAACCTTGAGCATGACCTGGAATTCGGTTTTTTCTTCGGGCGCAGCCGCTTCAGCAGATGCTCCTGCTGCCGGCATAGCCATTGCCATCGGAGCTGCAGCCTTGACGCCGAATTTCTCTTCCAGGGCTTCTTTCAGCTTGATAAGGTCGAGGACCGACATCTTCTCAATGGCTTGAATGATCTCTTCCACCTTATGTTCTCCTAAACAGTTTATCTGTAGTTATTATTCTTTTTATTTGACTAGGATTCAATTGACGAGAGCAGGTTCATCGGGCGCAGCCGCTAGTGGAGTTCCTCCGGCGGACTGTTTCTGTTCGATGATGGCATCCAAGGTCGCCAGAAAAGTCCGCAGAGTCTCGCTTAGCACTCCAACAAAACCGGCGACCGGAGATTCCAGCAGAAACAGAATTTGTGCCAACAGGACTTCCCGCGGCGGTATATTCTTAACCTTATCAACATCGCCAGAGCTGATGAAGGTATTTTCCAAAAGACCGGCCTTGACCGAAAGAACCATCTTTTCCTTCCCTTTGACAAAATCGGTGATAATCTTTACGGGAAGGACGGGGTCGGTGAAGGACATTGCCAGAGCGGTTGGCCCTTGGAGATACGGGAGCAAGACCTGATAATTCATCTCGATGCAGGCATGCTCGATCAGTGAATTCTTTACGACCCGATAGATCGCTGATTCCTGATGGAACTTGCGCCGGAGCTGGTTCACTTCTTCGACGTTGAGACCGCTGAAGTCTGCCAAATAAAGACCTTTGGCTTGTCGGAACTGTTCAACCAGTTCCTGAACGACCTCTCGTTTTTGAGAAGTGGGGTGTGGTTCGTGTGCCATGATATTTGTATCGAAAGGTTATTTCATCGCGTTGGTGATGGACTGCTTGCTGACTTTGATTCCTGGTCCGAGTGTTGAAGATAGACTGACGTTCTTCAGATACAGACCCTTGGCGGTGGTCGGTTTCATGCGCATGACGACACGCATGAATTCCAACAGGTTTTCCTTAATCTTGACCGTCTCGAATGAGGCTTTGCCGATCGCAACGTGGAGGATGCCGTATTTATCGGTGCGGAAATCGATGCGTCCAGCTTTGACCTCTTTGACCGCTTGCCCGACTTCAAAGGTGACCGTGCCTGATTTTGGATTCGGCATCAAGCCACGGGGACCCAGAACGCGCCCTAATTTACTGATGGTAGCCATCACGTCCGGAGTAGCAATGATGGCGTCGACATCGGTCCAACCGGCTTGAATTTTCTCCATGTAATCTTCCAGCCCTACGTGGTCGGCGCCGGCTTCACGTGCTTCCTCCTGCTTGGGTCCTTTTGCGAAGACCAGAACGCGGATCGATTTGCCCGTGCCATGCGGAAGCGCAACCGTTCCACGGATCATTTGATCGGCTCGTCTGGGATCCACACCAAGATTTAAAGCAATTTCAACGCTTTCGTCGAACTTGGCGTTAGCGGTCTCTTTGACCTTGACCACCGCATCATCCAATTCGTACTCTTTAATTCGATCGATCTTGGCGACGTTGTCTGTGTATCTGCGGCTGTGTTTCATGGTGATTTCCTAAAAATCAATCTTCAATCGTTACGCCCATGCTGCGCGCCGTACCGGCGACGATGTTCATGGCATGTTCGACGTCGTGAGCATTCAGATCGGGCATTTTCTGTTCCGCTACCTGGCGGAGCTGCACCCTGGTCATCATCGCAACTTTGTTGCGGTTGGGTTCGCCGGACCCACTTTCCAATTTCAGGGTTTTCTTGATGAGATTGGACGTGGTGGGCGTCTTGGTAATAAAGGTGAAGGAACGATCCTGATAAACGGTGATGACGACCGGGATCGTAAAACCAATTTTGTCCTGCGTGCGAGCATTGAATGCCTTGCAGAACTCCATGATATTGGCGCCCTTTTGGGATAGCGCTGGACCGACCGGCGGCGAAGGATTCGCCTGCCCGCCCGGAAGGTGCAGCTTGATGATCCCCATGATCTTCTTAGCCATGAGCGGATTCTATCTTTAAGATTATGGTTAAACTATGTGTTGCTTAGATCAGTCGAAACTTGAAGGAAGTCCAGTTCCACCGGCGTGGATCGACCGAAGATCGACACCATCACCTTGAGCTTGCGCTTCTCGTGGTTGATATCCTTGATGAAACCGGTAAAATCCTTGAATGGACCATCAATCACCTTGATGGCATCATCCACGCGGAACGGTACTTCCACGGTTTCTTTATCGCGTATTTTATCCACCCGCCCCAAAATCCGGTTGATTTCAACTTGCGTCAGCGGGGTGGGTTCGTTGTTGGCGCCGACGAAATTGATGACGCTCGGAGTATTTAAGATCAGGTGCTTGATTTCCTTGGTCAGGTCTGCTTCAAGGAGCATATAACCCGGAAAGAAAACCCGCCGCTTGGATTTTTTCTTCCCGTCGCGCATCTCGACCACCTCTTCTGAGGGAATCAAGACACTGGCAATTTGATCCCTGATACCCAGATGTTCAATCTCGGCGTCAAGGTAGCCTTTGATCTTTTGTTCCTGGCCGGTGAATACCTGGACGGCGTACCACTTCCGATTCAGGGAGGGTTCAGGACTGGGTTGGTTGGGTGGCTCGGTCATCGGACGGAAATTAATAGCTAGGAATAATGGGGATACCGTTTAGAGTATCAGTTTCAGTATGTTGCTCAAGCCTGTGTCGATGCCGAAAATGAAAAGGGCAAGGATCAGTGACAGGATGATGACGATGATGGTGGATTCGTAGAGTTCCGGGCGGGTAGGCCAACTCACCTTACCCATCTCCACCTGTACGTCTTTCAAGTAGTTGGAAATTTTTTGAAACATGTTAAAACCAGAGTATATGCAGGCCAGGAGGGATTCGAACCCCCAACACCCGGTTTTGGAGACCGGTGCTCTAACCGTTAGAGCTACTGGCCTGTATTGATATTACCGGGTTTCTTTATGAGACGTGTGGGAATTGCAGAAGGGGCAGTACTTCTTGTACTCGACGCGCCCGGTCTGGCTCTTCTTATTCTTCGTCGTGTTATAATTTCGCCGCTTGCATTCTCCGCAAGCGAGGATGATGATTTCTCTGGGCATGGTTCTGTGTTTCGCTATTTATGGACAAATTTATTAAAAATTAAACCTAATCAGATTTAACTTTTAAGAAGCCATTGAAAACCCAAAAAAACAGCAAACGGGCTAACTCCAGATAAAACACCAAAGATAAAGACAGACCAACGGGGAGCATTGATCGCTGCTCTTTGTTTTCGCCTTAAATAACCCTGTATCGCCGAAGGTAAAATTAGAATAAAACCGAAACCAACGGCGAAATAACCTGCAAATTTACTCGCGATAGGTGCTCCAAAGAGTAAATACCCCAACAGGCCGATAATACTTAAAGCTAATCCTGAATAAATTCCAGCACATCTTGGACATACCCCGTTTTCACTTCCGACCCGATCTTTGCATAAAGGCCCACCGAATTTTTTAATTCCCGTATAAAAAGCGACTCCAGCAAGCAAAGCGAAAAATATTGCAATAAACAACGCTTTACCACTTACAGCGATTGTCGTAGAAGCTGTTATACAAGCGCCAGCAAATACAAGTACAGCCAATGAAAATTTCAGGTCTGAAGCTGAACGATTAGGCGGTTGTTTCACGTGATTTGTATTAGTTTCTTCAATCTAGTGTACCCAAGACAGCTGAATCCGAAACAAAATATTCCTACCACTGTCAATGCAGTAAAAAGAGGTGAAACATTTACAATGAGAAAATAACTCCACCCCGTCAATAGCACGCCTGCAAATAGTAAAAGCTCAGAGAACCAAACGTCAAACAATTTCTCTTTCCTATTTTCCGCTGGGGTAACTTCTTTGCTTGTATTCATTTTGAAACCTCCGTTTTGGCTGTTCTTAACCATCGATTGCATTCACCGCAAATCTCAGGCCACAAAATCAGATATATGCCAGTTGAGTAAATCACCATAGACATATAAGGATTACCCAAGTTCAGAGGGTACTTGAAAGACGATTAACTGAATTGGAGTACTACACTACTCCAGAATCTTGGTGACGACGCCGGCGCCGATGGTGCGGCCGCCTTCGCGGATGGCGAAGCGAAGTCCTTCTTCCATGGCGATCGGAGCGATCAGTTCGATCATCATCTGTACGTTATCGCCCGGGATGACCATTTCCATCCCTTCAGGCAACTTCACGCTGCCCGTCACGTCCGTGGTGCGGAAGTAAAACTGCGGACGGTACCCGTTGAAGAACGGTTTGTGACGACCGCCTTCCTTCTCCGTCAAAACG
>JAPKYS010000040.1 GCA_026394195.1 bacterium
ATCGCGCTGCCCCAGGTGCATGACGCCCATGGGCATAGAGAGCAGCGTATGGATGTAACGTTCCAGGATGCTCTCGAAATCCTTCTGCATCTTGCGACCCGCAACCTCGACCCAGATCGCCAGCGGCAATTGCGCCAATTCCGGGATGTCGTCGATTTCCGGACCGATCACCTCGATTTTGCCGTCATCCACTTCGTTCAGCTTCTTCATGGAAAGAAACTCGAAGGCGGTGTTGTACTTGCCGCCGAACTCGACGGCCAGATCGTCCTTGCGGACGCGCTCGCCTTCGAAAGCCGGTCCGTAGCGCACGGGGATGTCGATTTTCTGGATCTTGACCTTGACTCCGCGCACTTCGATGGCTTTCTGTGGCATATCGTCATGCGATATATTGGCGACCACGTGCTCGTAGGTACAGATGCCGGAAGGTAGAATTTCGGGAATGTCGGTATCGGCGATCACCGGGAAGCCGAAATTGATGGCTCCGGCAGCCGTGGCGTACTTTTCGTCATCCACTTCGCCCAAAGCCAGCACGAAGGCGTGTACGCGTTGCTTGTTGTAGAGCAGGATCTCTCTCGCCTCCTTCATCCCCTTGGGAGCGATACCGCCGAAGGTCATGGCTGAACGGGCGGCGAATCCCAGCGCCCAGATGGTCGCTGAAGTATCCTTGCCGTAAGGAACCAGGAAGTTATCCCAACCCATCTCAATACCCGCTTCGGATAGTTGCTCCGCCATGGATACACCGTTGGTATTCGATGACATGAAGACCAGGATATTGCGTTCCTGCAGGTCTCGCGCCAATTTGACGGCGGCTTCAACCGTCGGCAGCCCGCCCACGCAGGCAGCGAAACCGGGCATGCGCCCGTCTACCAGTTTGATCCCCTGCTCGCGCAGGATGGCGTCCGCGGTAGCTCCCAGCCAGATGCCGTCGTAAGGGTGCGGCGTCCGGGCGTACTTCAACGCCTCGATGATCTCCTCGGCGAAGAGCGTCACCATGCCCGCATCCAGCGCCTGCCCTAAGTAGGGTAGCCAGAGATGATCCGAAGGGATGGGAGGCAGCAGCTTGCGGCATTCCTGCAGGACCTCCGGCATCTCGCCGATCCGCTTGATCTTCATACCCAACATGGCGTTGATGACCGGCAGATAATAGGCAGTATCCGGCAAATTAAGTGGCGCGTTCGGTCCCAGGTCTGTGATAGCCTGGCTTAGCTGTTCTTCCGCACGCTTGATGATTTTATGAGCGCCGCGGATGGCGGCAGAGGCGATGATTTTTGACATAGTGGGTGTTGGGTGATGGGTGATAGGTGTTGGGTAAAGAAAAAAGTGTCATTCCCGCGCAAGCGGGAATCCATTATTCTCTCGTAAAGACGCGAAGAAATAATCGTCTGAATCGCGCTTCCTGCAGATTTAGCCGATTACGCTGATGAAAAACGTGTATGGGTCTGGGCTTGCCCCGACCCGTCGCTGGTTCCCCCGGAATGAATTCCGGGGCTACTATCCTTCAGTCCTCTGAAGAGGACGTGTCATTCCGGACAGCCCCGAAGGGGCGTGATCCCCAAAGGGGCAGGCTGGAATCCAGTTTTTTACTAGCCCCCCACAGCTGAGCTATGGGGCACTGGGTAAAGGAATTGTTTTAACTCTAGTACTTATTGCATTGGTGATTTCAGCTTCCATTCCTTTCATCCTTAAATATTTGGGGTGATAGGTCCGATAGGAATGAAACGGAAAATCTTTATTTACTGCCTGACAAAAATTGTTCGGATCAAAACCTTGAATAGGCTTAAAATCTGTTTCGCCTAATGATTTAAAGATAAGGTCATCATACATCGGTCCCGTCAAAAAAATCAGAACATCTGGCTTAACAATTTGTATCTCATCGATCAACCCGGGAAAACAGCGCAATAGTTCAGCTTCAATATCGCTCTCAGGTCTACCGTAATTGTAATCACACCGATTTAAATTACACCAAACAATTTGATAGGGGTCGATATGGAGATTTAATTCAATCTTTCTTATAAAATCCCAAAATGGTGTTGATCGATAATGCTCCCCTAGATTGAACTCCTTATAACCATTGATAATCCCTGTAATCGAATTTTCCGAGTTGCTCCATCCATTGGTTTGTTGCCCAATTATCATGAGTTTATATTGCTGGTTAAAATAATAATTCGGGATCTGAATAAAAAAAGGGGAACTCAATAGAGGATTAGCTTGAATCAGTTTATTAAGATTACCCCAGTGTTTATGATAGAGTTTAAGTAATTTCGATTGCATCTTCCTGTGATAAGTAAGCTCCCACTCGAACGTAATGCTGATGTGAGGATTCGCAGACACCCCAATGACAGCAGGGTCTTCATCATCAAGATAAAGCCCAACAGCCTCCTCCAGATTGGCGCTGACCTCGTCCAGCGTCATTCCCTGTGTTACTACCGGGATTTCCACGCATTCGCAGACGTAGTATTTCTCGCCTCTGCGGACCAGGGCGTGGATGGTATCGATTGGTTTCATTTTGGCTACTCCTGATTAATTCAGATAAAGAATTTTTTCTTTGCGCTCTCCGCGTTCTCTGCGTGATTTTTTTCTGAATTCTGAATTCTGTTTACTCCGCCCCCTCCGCCAGCGGCTTGATCAAGGCGTAATTATATCTTCCTGCCAGCAGTTCCCCTTTGATGCTGGAAACGTCGATGTGCTTACGCATCAGGTTCGCCAGGACGCCGGCGCGCTCGACGCGGCCTACTAAGACTGCTCCCACAAGCAGTTTCCCCTTGAAGACCATCTTCCAGTAAACCATGCGGCTTTTATCGAGATAGCTGTGGACTTCGTACCCATCCCCCTGCGGTTTGACCACTCCGATGGAAATCAGCGGCACGCGGAAAAATTCCGCCGCGTTCATGCGCATGGAACCGTCGTAAACTCGATCTCGCCCTGCCATGTTGAACCCGGCCGTGCGTCCCTGTTCGTAAGCACAAGGCCATACGGCGTTGACGGTCGATTCGCAGGTAACGCAGTCCTGAGTCACAGCCACGTCGCCAGCGGCGAAGACGTCCGGTTCAGCCGTGCACATCCTATCGTCGACGATGATACCCCGATCAACCTTGATTTTGGTTCCTTCCGCTAGTTCCGTGTTGGGTTTGACGCCCTTACCGGATATAACGATCTGCGCGGGCATTTCGCTGCCGTCATCGAAGCCGATGCTGCCAACCTGGCCAACTCCTCGGAATTCGACGGGTTTCATGCTGGTTTTTATGGCAATGCCGTTACTCTCGAAAAGTCGCTGATAAATATCGCCGCATTCTGCATCCGCTACCTGTGATAATAGGTGAGCTGAAGCGATGGCGATACTGGTTTTAACGCCGTGATGATGCAACCCGGACGCAGCCTGCAAGCCGATGCAGCCACCGCCTAAGACAACCCCATGTTCCGCAGTTATAATCGCGTCGTATATGTTCAGCAGGTCCCGGTAGTTCCGGAATCCGAAGATGCCTTTTTTATCCTCACCAGGGACGCCCATCTGCTGCGGCGACCCTCCGGTGGCGATCAACAATCGGTCATAATCGACTCTACTGCCGTCGTTCAGATGAACCTGCTTTTTACCGGCATCGATCTTGATGGCGCGCTTCCCCAGATGCGCGGCGATGTTCTTTTCCTGATAGAACTCCCTCGGACGCAGATCCAGGTTTCCCTTACCGATCCAGCCGGCCAGTTCGTAAGATATCAGCGCCCGGCTGTAAGCCGATTCCGATTCGTCGCTGATGATGGTCAGGGGAGCTTCCTTGTCGATCTGCCGGATCGCTTCTGCTGCTCCGATCCCCGCCGCCGAATTGCCGATGATGACATGATGCATGGTGTGAATTATGAGTTTTGAGTTATGAGTTATGAATGACGGGGCGTTGCTTTCGCCTCTTTGCCCTATTTATAGGGCTAGTTAGTCGTAGCACACTGCTTTAGCGGTGTGTCTTCAACAGTCCCATGTATGGAGCTATACTCTCGGCACAGCCCTGAAGGACTGTGCTACGTCTATATAACCCCCCTGAAGGGGGCTGAAAAAACTTTTCGTTGGTTGCTTTCGCCTCTTTGCCCTATTTATAGCGCTAGTTAGTCGTAGCACACTGCTTTAGCGGTGTGCCTTCAACTGCTTCAGCAAGGGGCGGGTATTTCGATACTCCTCAAATTCCTCCTCCGTCCCGTAGAAGAGCGCTCCGGTAAGACATGATGTCACGCAAGCAGGACCTTCAGCACGGTTTTCGCAGAGGTCGCACTTGGCAGCCTTGCCTATCAAGGCGTCGGGAATAACTGCGCCGTAAGGACAAATCATCACGCACATCCAGCAACCCACGCATTTTTCCAGATCGACCCGCACCTGCCCGGTCGCTTCATCCTTGCTGACGGCTCCTGCTTTACAGGCGAAAAGGCATTCCGGTTCGTCGCAATGGCGGCAGTTCAAGGGCAGATTGAGGGTGCTGCCAGCTTGAACCTCGATGCGGTAGCGGGGCAGAGGCACTTCCAGGATTGCTCCGATTAAAGAAGCAGACCGTGAATGCGCCACCGCGCAGGCGATCTCGCAGCTGCGGCAGGCTGTGCAGAGTTCGCTGATGGCGAAGATTTTCCGTGGTTGAGACGTCATGCGGTCCTCGCCAGCGGCTGTTGATATTTCATCGGTTCAAGTTTCAGCGCGGTTCGTTTCTGATCAAGGTGAGCGATGATGCCTCGGGCTACTTCGTGTGGATCTGCCTCGAATACCCAGTGAGCGCCGAAATCTTTTTCGATCCCCTGAGTGAGATACTCATATACAGCCGGACTTCCTAACACTCGGGGAGCGGGGGAGAAGAAGGTGGTAATTCCTGACGCTACGGCGTAGAGTCCAATCGCGACTGCTTTTTCCGACATGGCTTCCACCGCGGCCGCCGCCACGGGCAGTTGTGAAAGATCCTCACCGATTCCACCCTCGCGCACCATTTCGGTGCACGCAATCAGAATCCTCGAATTATCGACGCAGGATCCCATATGGAGAACTGGTGGTATGCCGACAACTTCACAGATCTCCTGCAAGCCCTTCCCGGCGATCTCCCGAGCGGCTTCCGGGCGCATCCAGCCTTCCTTGGCGCAGGCGATGGCAGCGCAGCCTGTTTCGACGACCAGTACGTCGTTTCTAAGCAGTTCTTCCACCAGCGTCTTATGATTGTAATCGTGCTGCACTCGCACGTTATTGCAGCCCACCACTCCGACGACGCCCCGCAACCGCCCTGACATGATGGCGTCATTTAAGGGACGATAAGTGGATCGGAAGGTTCCGCCCAAGTGGTGGAAGGTATTTTCAGCGGTAAACCCAGCTACCAGATCCATAACCTCTTCGGGGATGTCAACCGAGGCTTGATTTCGCCTGACAAAATTATCCGCAGCGTTTTTTAGAATTGAACGAGCGCAATCCAGAGCTTCGTGTTCATTAAAGGGCACATGCTCGATGCCGGGGATGCGCGCTTTATCCGAAGTGGTGATGAGCTTGGTGTGGAAATGGCTCGCCATCTGCTGCAATCCGGGCATCACGCACTGGACGTCCACCACCATCATCTCGATGGCTCCGGTGGAAATCGCCAGTTCCTGCTGCAGGAAATTACCCGCCACCGGAAATCCCTGGCGCATCAGAATCTCATTGGCCGTGCAGCAGATACCGCTTAAATTAATGCCCTCGGCGCCTTTGGATCTGGCGTATTCCAACATCTGTGGTTCCCGAGCCGCCACTCCTAACATCTCCGACAAGACGGGTTCATGACCATGTACGACGACGTTGACCTGATCTTTCTTCAGAATGCCCAGATTAACTCGTGACCGGATGGGTCGCGGTGATCCGAAGATGACGTCCTGCAGTTCGGTGGCGATCATGCTGCCGCCCCAACCATCAGCCAGAGCGCAGCGCACTGCTTGTAGAATCAAACTGCGATACTCCGCATCAACGCCCTCATGGGTGCGGTGCAGGCATTCGACCACTTCGCGATCGATGGCTCGCGGCAGAACCCCGGCGCGTTCCCACCGTTCCTGCTGCCCTTTCGGTGCGCGTTTCAGGAAGCTGACGCTGCCCTCGCTCTGCCCGAAATTTTCCAGCAGGCGCTGTCCCAGACGCACCGCCAGATCGGCAAAAGAGACGTCTGCGGTCTTCAATCCATGCTCATCCGCCACCCGCTTCAGTTTGTCCAGATCCATCACCCTGTACCCCTGAGCCTTGCCCTGACCGGTTTCGATCAAGGTGTGGCAGATGCCGCGAGCGTGATCGCTATGAGCGGCTGTCCCGGCGGCAACTGCGCGAGTGAAATTTCGCGCTGAAATCGTGTCTCGTCCGGCTCCGCAGGCTCCACGAATCTCTTCGGCTGAAAAGGGATCGATCCGGCAGGGACCCATGTAGCAGATGGTGCAACAGAGCCCCAGGTCGCCGAAGGCGCAGATCGGTTTGACGGCTTCGTGTCTTTCCCAGACGGTCGTCAGGTTCTGTTCGCGGGCATGTTGATGTGCCTTTACGGTTGCGGGGTCCGATGAGATGGGGTGCTGAGACAAGGGAGACTCCTGAGTTTCGGCTGTGTGGGTTAATGGCCATTAACCCGATTTTATTATCGCATTTAGGAAATATTTTCTAACGATCAGGCATACAAGGCTGGTTGCAGAGTCTGAACGAATTGTCGGAATACTTGATATGAAGGTGCTTTGGAATTAATGGTTAGAAGGCTTTTTCCTGCCAATTCCGCCTCAAAGATGGCTTCATCCTGCGGGAGGATCGCCATAGCATCAAACTGGGTTGAATCAAGGTGTTTCGAGACAAAACCGCTTACTTCATTCTCACGACCGATAGGGACGCGGTTGATGACTAAAAGTTTTCGGATAATCTTATTGTTGATCTGGCGTGCGATCCCCAATGAAGTCTTCAACGTTTCCAACGCCTTAATCGTTGGATCAGCTACCATGACCAGCGTATCCACGTCTCGGCTGGTGCGGCGGGACAGGTGTTCCATGCCCGCTTCGCAGTCGATCACCGTCGCTTTGTATCTTCTGGTCAACTTATCCAGGTGATCTCGCAGCACATTGTTAACGAAACAATAACATCCCGGACCCTCGGGACGACCCATAGTAAGCAGATCGAAACCATTTGCTTCAGTGATTGCCTCTTCCACCTTAAGCGCCAGGTAATCCTGCTTGGGGATGCCTTCCGGCATGCCGCCTGCCACCGACCGCGTATCTTCGCGAATTCCGCCGATCGTTTCCGTTACTTCAACACCCAGTACTCCGCCCAGGCTCACGCTGGGGTCAGCATCCACCGCCAGAATCGGTCGAACACCCGCTTCCAGCAGGTAGCGAATGATAAAGGCGGAGACAGTCGTCTTTCCGACGCCGCCCTTTCCAACTACAGCGATGCAGGGCGCTACCGGCATGAGTCCAATCCCCTACAGCGTAAAAGAGCGGTGAGCTTACCTGCTCCCCGCTTTATCGTCCGAATGGAAATATAAAGCAGGGTCATACTGCTTTTTTCCGATTTTGCTTTTGCATCTGATCTCGGATGGTCTGCGAAACTTCCGAGAGCCGCTGCAGGACCAGCTCTGCCTGATCGATGCGCATAGAACCCATCCCACATGATGGCGTAATCAGGCTCTGCTGCAGAATGACCTTTTTTGAAAGCCCCCTGCTGCGCAATTGATCGACCCGAGACAACATTGCCTCCACCAGAGATTCAGCGCTCTCCTGGTGAATTCGGTTGGACGTGGGGATGATTCCCCATGCCAGGACTTTACCGCGACCGAAATATGCCTTCAGTTGATCGATATACAGCGTCATTCCCTGGAAATATTCGTAGGCGTCAAAATTGATGATGTCAATGTCCGTATCCATCAGGATGGACCAATCCGTATTGCCGCAGCAGTGGACGCCCGCCAACGCTCCCTCAAGATGAATCGCTTCGATAATTTCGCCGATATACTGCAAAACCTGTGCGCGTGTGAGGTTGATGAATGCGCTCCCGAAGCTGGACAGATAGGGTTCGTCGATAAAAACAATCACTGCCGGATGAAGGCGTTTTAACTGACGCACCTGCCAGCGCGCTTTAAACGCCAGGGTTTTCAGTACTGCGTCAAAAACCTCTTCGTGGTAGATTACAGCGCGCTTACGTTGATCGGTGATCATCAAACCGAAACTGATTGGTCCGGTGATCTGCCCTTTGACCCAGGAAATTTCCTCAAATTTACATCTCCATAGCCGATCTATAAAAGCGCCGAAGCCCCTTGCATATTCAGCTGTCATGGCAAAATAGTCGATCTCTTCAGCCAGAACGCGAGTATAAAATCCTTCGAGTTCTGCATAAATATCCCCGGCGAGGTCCATATACAGGCGCTCGCGCTCGAAATCCAATTTGACGTAGGGCATCCCTTCGCTGAATTGAGCGTACATGGATTCAAGAAAACCGCAGTTGGGTAACTGTGGCCAGGCGGGTATTTCCGGGAAATGGTGCAGGAGCAGCTCCAGCGCATCCTGCGGGTTGGTGTGTGGGAGGCTTCCGACAGCGGCGGGTAGACAATTGGGTTTAAAAGGCATCTTCCGGGAGATTCTCTCTGTAAGTCTGGATTGATAAAATATAATACATTACCTCAACCTCAGGCAAGACATTTTTAAAGAAGCTCCCGCGGAAGATTTGGCTTCAGTGCTGAATTTGATTTAGACTTGTTCCTCCATCGCTGCAACATCGCAGGGGATATAAATCCTGAAGGCAGTTCCCCGACCAACCTCAGATTGTACGTCCAATTTTGCTTCGTACTTCTTCATGATCTGGTAGGTACTCGATAACCCCAGTCCGGTTCCCACCGGCTCTTTTCCTTTGTTTTCATGGGCTTGCGGCTTTGTAGTGAAAAAGGGGTCAAAGATGTGGTCGAGATTCTCTTTCGAGATGCCGCAGCCGGTATCGGCAACTTCGATCAGAATGTTATTATCAGCAGCGATGAATTCTGTTTTAACGCTAAGCCGCTTGGTCTCTGCCTGATGCATGGCATCGATGGCGTTTTTAATGACGTTGAGCAGCGCTTGAGAATAATCGCTGTAAATTCCCTTGACTGGAGGCAGGTTGGGATCGAATTGGAAATTTTTCTCCACCTGATGCTTGAAGTTCAGGTCTGCATCCAGGAACTTCAACTCTTCGACCAGCAGCCGGTTAAGATCGAGCGACCGCTCGCTTTGATCCTGTTTTTCACGGCTTATATGCAGCATGTTATTGACGATGGAACTGATACGCTGAACTTGATCGATGATAGATTCCAGGTAGGGGATGTCGTCTCGTGTCATCTGCAGCAGTTCCAGATGGCTGTAAATACCCTGCAGAGGTACGTTGATATTATGAGCAATCCCTGCCGCCAGCATACCAATTGAAGCCAATCGAGTATTCTGCATCAGCTCCAATTGCATCTCTTTTTCGCGTACCTGGTAAGCGGTTCGTTCGGAAATATCGCGGGCAATTCCCTGGACTGCCGGTTCACCTTCAAAGGTGATATAGTTGACGCTGACTTCGAAATCAATCACCTTGCCCGTCTTGGATAATCCTTTGAATTCATACCGGGGATTCAAGATTTCTCCCCCCGCCGCACGTTTGGTGCGAGCTTCGATGATTGGTCTCGATTCCGGAGCCACCAAGTGCATGAAATCGAAGTCGCTGCGCTGCAGATCCTCCATGGAATATTCCAGCAGTTCCAGGAAGCGCCGATTGGCAAAGACAAAGCGTTTGCTCTGCAGAACGTAGATGGCGTCATTCGAGCTATCAAACAGGCTGCGGTATTTGCTTTCCGAATCCGATAATTTCTCGATCAAACGCTGGTGCTGCAGGTAGAGTGACAACTGTGATTCTATCTGTGCCAGTAATCGCTCGTGCTGTTGGTCATAGGCGTGCGATTGATCACTGGTTAAAATCAGCATTCCCAACGGGATGCCCACATTCACCAGAGGTACCGCAAGATAAGATTTCATCCCCAGCGCGCTCAATTGGTGATCGAGTCCATTTCCTACATCAGGGATATAGTGATCGCGCCGAGGGCGCCGTTCATGCAGAATGAGTTGCACAAAAGAGCCTGAATAGGCATCCACTAAACGTTGAATCTTTTCGCCCGGAACAGCTGTGGCGCGATTGGCGATTAAATATTCGACCTGGTTGTGCTCCTTTGCAATCAACCCAAGGGTTAATACACTATGTGGGACCAATTCGTTTATTTCTGTCTGCAATCCCTCGAGCGCGGCGTCCAGATCCAGTTCGCTCAGGAGAATCTGATTGATTCGCAAGATGGTTTCACGCTCTTTTTCCGCCTGGGCTCGTTTGGTGATATCTCTGAAACTCCAAACGCGCCCTTCAATCTGATCACCCCGTTTTAATGGGCAGGAATACCGCTCGAATACTCTTCCGTCCTTGAAGTAGATTTTATCCAAATCTTCATTCGACGATGCGTAGAGCTCCTGTACTTTACTGAGAAAGGCATCCGGATCTTTCAACTGACTTGCTACTTGCTCCAACAACCTGGCATCATCGCGAGTCTTTATAATTTCCTGCGATATGCGCCACATCTGAACAAAGCGGTCATTCACGTGTGTGACCACGCTATTTTTATCGACCACCAGGATGCCATCCGCGGTTGATTCCAGAGTCGCTCGCAGTAATTCTTCGCCGCGCTGCAAGGCTTCTGCCGTCTTCTTTATATCGGTAATATCGCGGAAGACGCCTAAAACGCTTTTTAACTCCCCTCCCTGATCGAATTGAGGCGTTGCGGTGACGATGAGGTTGCGAATTTCATTGTTGGCGCTTTTGATGACAAGTTCATAGTGATTCTTTGTTCCATCAAAGCGAGTCTCTGTCTGAGAGTGTACCAAGTTCCACTGCTCCTCATCCAGAAATTCCCTCAAGTTGCGGCCCACGAGTTGGCCAGGTTCAACACCGTATAATTTATCGGCAGCCGGATTGGCGAAAATGAAGGTTTCATCAAGGTCGCAAATGGAAACGCCTTCACCCTGATTTTCGACCAGCATGCGGAAACGATCTTCAGCTTCTTTTCGATCTTTTCCCTGCTGATCCCGATCCAATCGAGCTTTCAGTACCGGAGCGATGTGATTGGCGATGACCTCAAGTAATGTTCGATCGTCTTCAGTGTATGGTGAGGTTTTGTTTCCGACTACCAATTGTCCGACCAGGTCATCTTCCTGTAAAATCGGAACGCAGAGGATGCGGCTGAGGGGTGGGTGACCTTCAGGTAGATCAAAGGGACCTTCAGATGAGACGCTCTTCTTTTCTTTGAGTGAATCTCCCCAGGCGCCCTGCCAACTCTCTGGGGGAAAACCGACGGTTTCTTCGTTTGAGCTTACCTTATGAAAAATACTTCCCGTCATGGCGGGACAGACGAGAGCGCCGTCGCTGTTCAAGTAACCGAAGAATCCATGCTCGCTCTCCATGGTTTCGAGGACGAGCCGGAGTATCCTGGCGTACATTTCATCATCCTGCGACGTCAGAAAGATGTTGGAAATCTCGTTCCGCATCGAGAGTTCATATTGTGATCTTCGTAGAGCTTCACCGCTGCGCTTGTTTTGGATCGCCAATGCATAAAGTTCAGCCAGTCGCTTGATGGCAGCCAGATCCTGGTCATTGTAAGCTCTGCAGGAATTCGCCAGAGCGATTTGACCGAGTAATCGTTCGCCAATAACCGCCGGAAATGACATGAAGTTATGAATGCCGATATGGCCATTTGGAGTTCCCGTAGATGCTTCGTGTCGCAAGGGTTCGTTGGTGTAGAATCCTTGGTGAGTGTTCAGCGCATGACCCCATAAAGCTGGAAAGTGTCCATTAGGATCATGTGGGAAAATTAATTTGTGTTCCCGCTCCAGCAATTGACATTGATCGGTCAGGTGCGCCAACGCCAGCCAAACATTATCGCCGTTTTGGGGATCGATCATAGAAACATAACCGGCCTTGCTCTGCGTCAGCAGTTTCGCTTGTTTAAAAACCAGAGCGGCGATATCTTCAATCGTAGATATCGGATCAATCAAGGCTTCGGATACCTGGGCAAGAGCCGTATTGACGTCCAACTCCCATTTCAGTTTGGCTTCAGACTGCTTACGCTCGCTGATGTCGCGGACTATCGCCTGAATGTAAATTTTCCCATTGATTTCGACGGCGTTGAGACTGACTTCAGCATCGAAAGGAGTTCCATCCTTCTTCGTGTGCACCCAGTAAAAAAATTGTTTATTCCCTGCCAGGGCGCCGTTAATTTTCTCCATGGCTTTTTCAGTTGAGTCTCGCCCATCAGGTTGCGTCGGCGGAGAGAACTCATAGGGAGGGTGTCCAATGATTTCATCACGGGTGCAGCCGAACATTTCCAGCGTCCGAGGGTTGCAGTCTACGAAAATGTGCTCGTTCATTAAAAAAATCGCGTCATTCGCCTGGGAAAAGAGGGTGCGAAATTTCGTCTCATTTTCCTGCAGAGATTCGTCAGCGCGCTTCCGCTCGATGGCTACTGCGATATTATCCGAAATAAAGTTCAGTAATTCCAGATCCTTTTTGGTATAAGCGGCTTGATCGGTATAACTCTGAACTGCGACGACGCCAATGACTCCCCGAGCAGTCCGCAACGGCGTGCCCATCCAGATGGCTGCAGGCACGCCGACTAATATTGTTTCGCCCGCTTTTATCAGATTCTCATGATCCTGTCTGGAAATAAACTGCGGTGATCCGGAACGACGCACGTAGTCCGTCAGACTTCCGGGCAGTTGCCGGGGCAGCCAGGCATCAGTGCTTTCCGCTTCATCGACTGCGTAGGGAAAGGAGTAATATTCAGACGTCTCATCATACAGAGCGACGTAGTAATTTCTGGTATCGATGAGAGTACCCAACTGGTGATGAATGATCTGCAGCAGCTCTTCAAGGTTCCGTGAAGTATTGGTTGCCTGGGCAATGTTATAGATTGCCATCCGCACTGCCTCGGAGCGCCGTTGATTAGAAATATCGACAGCGATACCGCGGATACCCACAACACGATCATGCTCAATGATGCGATTGGAATGCACATTTACAGGGAAGGTCTGGCCATTCTTACAGGTCAACCGATACTCGTACCCGCTTGAGGATTCACCCTGCATGACCTTTATAAAGCTTGCCTTGGCAACCTCTCTATCTTCCGGATAGACTAAATTAAAAATATTTAAACTACTCTTGATATCTTCAGGTGTATATCCGGTAACATCGAAGGCATTTTGGTTGATGTATCGTAAGTTTCCCTTTTCATCAGTCTCAAACACAATTTGCGGCAGCGTATCCGCCAAATCATGATATTTTGTCTCACTTGCGCACAACTGAACCTCAACGGCTTCACGCGCATTTTGCAGATTGATATTATAAAGCGCAAAAGCGACGTCGCCGGTCAATTCATTGAAGAGATCTTTTTCTTCAGGAGAATCGATTAATTCAAGAGGCGCTGAAATAGCGAGAAATCCCGAAATTTCATCATTGTACTCAAGTCGGGCAGCCACGGTACCACCTTCTGGGTCGCTGCCCTGCAGAATACATTCACCACACCCTTCTAAGGAGTATGTGCGTATGGCCACACCCCCCTTGGATAAAACTTCTCTCATACATCCTGGCAGACTCGCTCGCACCAGGTCTGGGTCGAATCCCCTTGATAGATTGCTTAGACCGGCTTCCTTTAAATCGGTGATACACCCATTCTCGTCCAACTTGCCGATCAAAGCCCAGTGATAGCCTCGAGTCTCGACCAGGCAATTGCAGATCCCTTGGAGTAATTTTTCCGGATCTTTTTCCCGGGTGATCAACTGGTTGACGTTTCGCACCGCTCTTAATACTTTGGTGAGATGCTGTTCACGTATTTCGACTTGCTTACGGTCGGTAATATCTTCACCGGAAGAAAAAGTACCTGTAATATGCCCTGTTTCGTCTCTTAATAAAGTGTTATGCCAAAGGATAACCCTCTTTTCGCCGCTTTTTGTCAAAATCGAATTCTCATAGGATTCAATCGCTTCAATTTCGCCGCTCATGAGCTGGCTGAAAACTGATCTTACCATCTCTCTATCTTCGGCTGGGATGCAGGTATCGAACCAGTTGCTGCCTATGATCTCGTCATCCTGGTACCCCAGGCTCTCACAACCTTTTTGATTGATCAAAGAGATTGTCTGATCACTGTCGATTGAAATAAAGATGACTCCGGCGAGATTCAGGTAGTCTTGACTTACCTTGGCATCGATCATGACGTCAGATTCGGTTTCGCCGTACTCCGGCAAGCTGCGGCCCATGAGAGATCCTCTATGGAATGCTAAACACGGTAATTTGGGAATTTTGCTTTGGGAAGCGGATGATTTAACGACTTGCTTCCTGTTGGAAACTACCACCATCGGTTGTATTGTTAGAATGGCAACACGACCCTTTTGCGGTGGTCATTTCCATCATGTACGAATCAAGATCAAAGTCGCTAAATTTGTTCCCTCGAGTGCGGTTAGAAACGGTATGCCATTGAAACTGTCAGATGGGTGGTACTCAGTTTTTCTCCCCATCCACCGATTATTCTATCCCAATTTGAAAATGAAACGGCAGCCTGCACCTGCAGCGATTGGTCGACCATGGCGCTGATGCCGCCGCTGTAAATGGTTTTATTGGAGATGACGCTCTCATTTCTGAAGGGGCTGGGAATGTAAGCAAGCCCCCCTTGCAGCCGGAGCGGCGCGAAGGGAAGCCAGACTTCCACTCCGCCGCGCAGATCTGCCGTGGGTCTCAGGTTCTGCGTTATCTCTTTGTTGGCTGTTTCACGAGTCCAGTCTTCCAGTGGAGGGTCGTCCTTATAAGTAATCTGACTCCAGTCGTTCAGGACGATATCCCCGGATAGTCCAACGGGTCCAATGATCACGGCGGTTCCCAGTCCTGCTCGGAATGAGCGCGTTACCCGGTAGGAATAATTCGCCGAAAAATCATCCTGACTGTACTGGCCGCCACTCTGGGTCTGTGAGAATTCCCTGTAGCCCTCATCCCGGGTGAGCCGCAAGGGTGATTCAAGCGTGGCGCCAACCCGCAGCCAGGGTGTCGGGTGCACCAGAACGCCAGTCATGACGTTGAAGCCGGAGAGATTGTCATTGATGCTCTGTTCGTACTTGTCCCAGTTGGACGCGTTCGCGTAGTTCGTCGAGTTGTAAGAGTAATCGTCGTAACCCGTCCAGAGCCGCAGAGCCAAACCGGCGGAAACAATCGCCGAGAGGTCAATGGCTCCACCGAGCGACCAGAATCCCAGCCGTCCCTCTTCCAATTCATCAGCATTGAAGGTCGAACCGCCGCTAACGGTGTGAAAAGTGCCAAGAGCCTCGTACGATTGAGCCTGATGATAGCCCAGCGCAAAAACCAGGCTGCCGCGATAGGTCGGGAAGGGGAAAACCACCCCAAATTCGTTCAATCGAGTCTTCGAGAGCTGGCTTGAGGTTCCGCCGGCGTTGGCTGCCACTTCGTCGTTGCTCATGATCTGCGACATTCCGAATGACATTTCGATGCGTCTGACGGAAGCAAGCCCCGCCGGATTCCAGTAGAGCCCCGAGAGATCGTCGGACAAACTGATGTATGCTCCCCCCAGAGCTGTCGCTCTACCTCCGGAACCCACTTCCGTGCCATGCAAAAAGGTAATCTCATTGTAGAGCGTTTCCGGTATGGTCGCTGCCATTGCCGAAGCGATCAGCAATGCCGCCATGGTCATGCTGAGCAGAAGTTGACCGGGCTTATTCTGCCAAAATAACCGGACTGCAAGGTTCATTTTCCACCCCTCCGGCCTTTGCGGTCATCCTTGTTTTCGCTGCCCTGCTGCTGCCCCTGCCCCTGTCCTTGGGTCGGCGCTGGGGGCGGAGGATTGTACAGCGGTGGATTCATCGGTGGTTGCGGCCCGGGTGGTGTATATGTTTGGCCCCGCCTCATGTTATCACGCGGCGGTGGAGGAGGACCGACAGGCGCGCCGGGACCCGGCTGATAGTACGGATAGGGACTATTATATCCATACCCTCCCCACCAGGGATCGTAGTAGTAGTGCTGCCACCCGTTATAACCCCAGGGAGTGTAGTTGGGATAGGAGCGTCCCCAGTAGTCGAATCCCCAGTTGTAACGGCTGATTCCCCAACTGTGATCGTAGTCATTGTTATGACATGAGGTACAGGAATTCTGATTTGTCTGGGGCACCACGATTGTGCCGGTGCTGTCAGGCGCCTCACGATTCGCTACGGAAGGGTGCTGCAGTACGGTATAGCACCCCATCAATCCCATGATCAGCAGGATCAGGGCGGCGGCCCGCAGCGGTCGCCGGGAAATTTTTAGCGATTTCATCTTCAGGAACCTCTGTGATTAGAAGGTTTCCACATAACTGATTCTGAGTTCCCGAGAAATAGAGGCGACGTCCTTTTGATTTTCCAGCAGATCTTTGAAGTTGAATTCGAGACTCAACTGTTTGGCAAAGATCCAGCGCAATCCTGCGTTCAAATATCCACGATTCCTGCCAAAAGCCTGGGCATTGTTATCGTCCAACCCCAGATCGTACTCGGTTACCAGGGAAATCTCTTCGTTCAGGCTTTTATCCAGACCGATAAATCCGTCCATGTTGGCGTCATCGTCGCCTTCAAAGGCGTTATAGTTGATGCCGCCATGCATACCCAGCGTCCCCAGCCAGCCCAGCGAAAAGTTCTTACTGGCTACGGCGAATACACCTTTTGCTTTGATTTCGTAGCGATTTTTATTGTCTAACCACAAACCGTATCCCTGGCTGTCGAAACCAATGCAAATTGCCGGAAGGTCCGTTTCTTCAAACAAGCGGTACTTGATCAGAACGCCGGGGAGCTCATTCATCTCAGGGTCACCTCGACCGATGATATTTCTACCACCGTAGGAGACACCGATCATGAAACGGTTGAACAACCCGGCTCTGACAACCCCTAAAGCCCCTCCGTAGGGGTAAAAGCGCATGCTGAAACCATATTCGCCTTTTTCCAGCATACCCGCAGTGGGCTGGTCGACCAGTTCCAGCACTTCATACTGCGCTGTCTGATCCTGACCGAAAGCAGCTCGGCCCGGCAACACCAGGATCGCCAGTAAAAAAAGGTACCATTTCTTCATCGGTAGACTCGCCCCTTTTCTAAGTTAGATTCTTTATAAGTTAACAAAGTTGAATGCAAAATCAAAGTTTTTTTTAAACTCAACTTGAACTTTTTATTAATTCGTATTCTATTGTTCAAGCGCTGAAGGAATTCTTTACCTACTCATGAAACCCGAAAAGGGACAAAGCTGTTCCTCAGTCCCTCACTTTTAATCTCTTTTTAACAGGCTTAATCATTGAAGTCGGTACGTATTTTCAGGAAGTCGTTTTCCCGTTTCAGGAAGATGCGCACCACGTCATCTGCGAAGTGTGATCCTGAACTATCAATGATGATCGCCCTGGCTTGATCATGCGAAACCGGGTCCTTATAGACACGCTTTGACGTCAGGGCATCATAGACGTCCGCCAGCGCCACGATGCGGGCAGATAGAGGAATGTCTGTCCCTTTCAATCCGTAGGGGTAACCGCTGCCGTTCCATTTCTCATGGTGGTGATAAGCGATCTCCTTACCCAGCGTCAGGAAAGATTCTCCTCCCAATTGCTGGTCAGCCGCGCGCAGTGCATCACCACCAATAACCGAATGATGCTTCATGAGCTCAAATTCCTGCGGGGTCAATCTGCCCGGTTTCAACAGGATGGCATCCGGAATGCCGACTTTTCCGATGTCGTGCAGCGGGCTGGAATTATAGATATCGAGGATATAATCTTCGGTGATGTACAGATTGTACTCCGGCAGGGTGGAAAGTTCTTCGGCAATCAACCGGGAATAATTGCGCATTCTTTCCAGGTGTTGCCCCGTCTCGGTGTCGCGCGTTTCCGCTAATTTAGCCAATCCCACCATGGCAGCGCCCTGGGTTTGGCGTAACTCTTCGAGGCGTCTTTTCAGCTCTCGCTCGTAGTGATCGATCTCGACAACCTGTCTGCCGATGCCGATATAACCCTGGGTCTGGTGGTTTTCGTCGACCATGGGGGAGAAGTTGTAATGCACCTGCCGAGGTTCACCCCTTGAGGAAATTTCTCGAAGTTCACCCTGAAAAGCGTGATGGTTGCTGATTTCGTGCTGCAATTTCTGCAGGCTTTCCTCGTCCCACAAGTTGGTAGCCGCTTCTCCCAGAATCGAGTACTTAACAAGACCCGTCATATCCAGACAGCATCTGTTGATATCAGCGACTTTCCAATCCTGGTCCAGAATCACGATTTCCAGTGTTGTACTGTCTAAAGCCAATTGGCTCTGCAGTTCTAATTCCATGAGAAACTTCCCCCTAACTAGTCGTAGTCGTGGATTTTTACTGTCACATCATGGGATCGGGGTTGTTCCCGCCCCACCGATCCCGCCAGAGCTGCAATAATGTCTGTCAGAAAAGAGCTGCCTCCCAATTATAAATCGACACAATTTTCACAAAATTTAGGGCGGACGGAATTTATTTTGACTCGATATAAGGGAATAACTTCCCCATAGAAAACCCGATGATTCAGCGATTGGGAGCTTGAATTGCCTTGCGGATAAAGCCGGAAGCCAGAGTAAGCATCTCATCAGCCCGTTCTCTGGATACCCGGCACAAAGCCATGACAATGGCCGTTTTTACCTTGCCTTCAGCTTTTTGCAGATATTCTCCGGCTTGATCGTAATCCAAATCCGCCGCCAGCATCAAGACTCTGCGCGAGCGCGCCTTCAGTTTTTCTGACAAGGCTTGCAAATCAACCATCATTCCCCGGTAAACTTTACCGCTGCGGATGAAGCTCGTAGTTGTAATCATGTTCAGGATCATCTTGGTGGCAGTTCCGGCTTTCAGGCGCGTCGAACCCATCAATATTTCGGGTCCCAACACCGGAGCGATGATCACGTCCGCAAGCTGTTCCTGCGATTCAGTCTGGGACGACGAATTGCACGTCAGAAAGACTGTGGATGCGCCGACTTTCCGGGCATATCTCAGCGCACCCAGGACGTATGGCGTTCTGCGGGAGGCTGCGATACCAATGACAGTATCCGATGCGCCAAGATGCAAAGCCTCCAGATTCCCAGCGCCCTGTTCTTCCTGATCCTCTACTCCTTCTCGTGAAAAAAAGACCGCCTCTCGTCCTCCGGCGATGACGCCAATCACCTGGTTGGGATCGCTGCCAAAGGTCGGAGGGCATTCCGATGCATCCAGTATCCCCAGCCGCCCCGACGTTCCAGCGCCGATGTAAATCAATCGTCCACCCGCACTAAATGAGGTCAGCGCTTTTTCAACCGCCTGCTCAATCTGAGGAAGAACCTTCCTGATTGCGGGGACTACCTTAGCATCCTCATCAGACATGAACTGTAGAATCTCACCGATGGACATCACGTCCAGATCCGTGGAACCTGGGTGTACACCTTCGGTGGTAAGTCCAGCGACTTCTTTAAAAATCCGGCGCGACATGATCATTTCTTACTGCAGAGTGGATTGGGAATATACGCACGTATTATGTTAAATGCAAACAAAAATTTAATTCTCCATCAGGATGAAGCAATTTCAGGTCTGAAGGGAAATTAGTGTCCTATCAGTGACCCAAAACGAAGAGGCTGTCCCAAAAGGGTTTTGGACAGCCTCTTTGTTATTGCTATGATTAAGGAAATGGATTCAGTTGAGATCGATACGGTATGGACGAAAAGCTCTACCTGTGATAATGATCTGTTTGGTCGTAAGCTTCTCCTGAC
>JAPKYS010000028.1 GCA_026394195.1 bacterium
TTCTTGCTACAGGCAAACCCAAAAAAGTCGCTTTGATCGCCTGTATGCGGAAACTTATTGTCATTCTGAATGCCATTGCCCGGGATTATCGACTAAACAATCCCATCACCATCTAACTTTTTGTAAAAGACAGTTGCTACGCGTTCCTGGGGAGGTCAGGCATCCCTGCCTGACAATCCAAACGGACAGACAAGAATGTCTGTCCTCCCCTCCTCTCGACAGGCGCTAAAGCACCTGGCTGCCGAATTCCAAAGCCCCCTCAAAGGGGGTTGGAGCCCCGTTCATGGGGCTTTGTAATAATGTAGCCCCGTCTCTTCAGGGCGGGGCGAGGGGTGGTGGCGTTTTCATCACCGTCATCAGGGAAATCAGCGGTTAAGTCAAATGTAAAAATGGATTCCGGATCAAGGAGTCTGTCCGAGAATGACAAGATTTATAGTATTCGAGCCTTTTCCCCTTTCCACCCGAATCAATTCGGGTTCTCCAAATAATTCAGAAGTCGTTAAAACGATTTGATTTAGCTAACTTTCATAAGTGGTTTATGGTTTTTAACTAATTATCTCAACTTGCGTGTCATTGCGAGGAATCCCATTGGGATGACGAAGCAATCCCATCTATTTTTCCTACCGGATTGCTTCGGGACTTCGTCCCTCGCAATTGTAGATGTTAGATAATTCTCGGACAGACTCTCAAATCCGGAATGACACGGCCGTTTCTGGCGGATTACATTTTCGGCAAGAGGCTACACTATCTTGCGCTATATGAAAAGCGTTTGCTCAAAAAAAGGCGGACCTAGTATCCACCCCTTTTTTGATAAATGAACGAAAAAAATTCAAGAGGCCAACAATTTTCCTTGCTTCTGACAATAAATCTCCTTATATTATAGTTTCAGGTTCCCCGGAAAAAATTAATCACAACACATAAGACAAACATACGAGAAGCATGGTTCAACCAGGAGGTAAAATGAGGAAACTTGCATTAATGCTGTTGATCTTAAGCTTGGCGGGTTCGGCTTGGGCTACCACGTTCACACCTGAACTGGTGACCAAACTGAATACCAGCTCGGACAACGAGTTGATCCGGGTTCTGATCACCATGGACCAACAAGCAGACTTTAACTGGATGGTCGCTACGACCGCTCAGATGAGTAAAATGGAGAGACGGCAATTTGTAGTCAACCATCTGAATCAGTTGGCGGAAATTTCACAGATTGACGTGATGGCTTACCTGAAAAATTACGAAGCATCCGGCAAAGTCGAGCACATGCTGTCGGTTTCCCTGGTCAACATCATTCAGGGATTGGCGACGCCAGAGGTGATTCGCGGATTGATGAACTTCCCGGAAGTTGCCGAAGTTGCCTACGACCCGGAACGGTACATGTTGGACGATGTACCGAAAGAAGCAGAACCCATTCAGTCTGAACAACCCAAGGTGGACAACACCGACGAAATCGCCTGGGGTGTAGCTGACGTGCATGCGCCGGAAGTCTGGGCTCAGGGTTATGAAGGCGACGGCATCATTGTCGGTATGTTGGACACGGGTGTCAATTACAATCACCTGGATCTAACCACCCACATGTGGAATGGTGGACCTTCCTATCCCAATCATGGCTGGGACTTCTACAACAATGACAACGACCCGACCGATGGTCATGGACACGGTACACACACTGCGGGAACGGTAGCATCGGACGGCACCGCCGGCACGCAAGCCGGTGTGGCTCCGCATGCCATCATCATGGCCCTTAAAGTGTGGTCAGACGGCGGTTCGGGCAGTACGGGCCAGATGATTTCCGGCTCTGATTTCGCGGTTCAGCACGGAGCTGATCTTTTCAGCATGTCCGGAGGAATCGGTGGCGGTGGCACTACCACGGATAAGAATCTTTTCCGCACCGCCTACAACAATGCTTTAGCAGCCGGTGTAATCGGAACAATTGCAGCAGGCAATGAAGCAGGTACTTCGCCTCCCAACAGCGTTCGCACGCCCGGCAACGTACCGCCTCCCTGGCTGCATCCAGATCAAACCCTTATAGGTGGTTTAAGCTGCGTAATTACCTGCGGCGCCACCAACCCCGATCACACCATCGCCTCGTTTTCCAGCAAAGGGCCGGTCAACTGGTCGAACGTCAGCCCCTGGAATGACTATGCTTATCCTTCCGGGATGGGTTTGATAGAACCGGACATCTCCGCCCCGGGTGTGAACGTCAAATCGTGTCTCAACACCAACAACACAGGCTATCAATTGATGAGCGGCACCTCCATGGCAACTCCGCACGTCGCTGGAGTCGTAGCGCTGTTGCTGAGCAAAGACCCATCACTGACACCCGATCTCATCGATATGTACCTCGAGAACACAGCCTTGGAATTGGGGACTCCCGGTAAGGATAACACCTTCGGTTCCGGATTGATGAATGCCCTCGATGCCATCAACGCATTTCAGGTTGGACCGGGTCCGGCTCTGATCGTTTCCGGTAAGGTCATCGACGACATCGGCGGGAATAACAACAATGCTCCCGACCCCGGTGAAACCTGTTCCATGGTCGTTACGCTGAAAAACGTCGCTCAGGATCCGGGGACCAACATTCATGCTACCCTATCGACTACAGATCCTTACTTGACGATTACCCAGAACAGTTCGACCTACCCCAATCTGGCGCACCTTGAAGAGGGGCAGGGATCACCCGCTTATATGTTCAACGTCAGTTCAACCTGCCCACAGGGTCAGAACGTCACCTGCCTGTTGCACATCACGGCTGACAGCGCCTATACGAATGAAGCGAACATCACCTTCGTGGTCGGCGATCCGTTGAACAGCCCATCAGGACCCGACGCCTATGGGTATCGCGCCTACGATCCCTATGACACTCCTGAACTGCCGGTCTACAGCTGGGCGGAAATCTCGGCAGATTCCAGCGGTCCCGGAACTATGATCGCCTTCACGTCAGACGATCAGGTGTTCAGCTATGATCTCCCCTTCTCGTTCGTTTATTACGGACAGACCTTCAGCCGCTACACGGTCGGAGCCAATGGATGGGTAGCCATGGGCGACGTCCTGGCAGACGACTACTCCAACTCCGGTATCCCCAACACTGATGGCCCGGAAGCGATGATTGCGGCCTACTGGGAAGACCTGTCCCCGCAGAGAACCAATTCAGGCAAGGTCTGGAGCTGGTTCGACGCCACCAATCACCGTTTGATCGTGGAATACAACCACATCGAGCAATTCGCTCCGGTTGGCGCTTTCGAGACCTTCCAGATCATCCTGTTGGATCCGGCTTACTACCAGACGATATCAGGTGACGGACGCATCAAGGTCCAATACAAAGACATGTCCGCATCGGCGCAGACCGAAGGCACGATCGGTATCGAGAATCCGGCGGAGACTGTGGGTATTCAGTACTTCTTCGACGGAACCAGGGATCAAAATGCTCATGCGATCACCAACCGTTTCTCCATCCTCTACACAACCGCGACCGGCGTACCTCCAGTGGTTTGGGATATCACTACCAGCGCGGTCAGCCCACCGGTGGTGATCCCGGCGAACGGCGGTAGTTTCCCGTACAACATCAACGTGCACAACCTGACCACCACCCCGCAGACTGGATCCGTCTGGAACAAGGTGCGCAATGCATCTAACGTCTACACGCAGGTCTTCGGACCGGTCACCCGGACGCTTCCCGGTGGAGCTAACCCCTCCCGAGTGATGACGCAGACCATCGCCGGGTCTATCAGTTCGGGAACGTTGTACTTCATCTCCTACATGGGGACGTACCCGAACACGATTTCCGACAGCAGTTTCTTCACCATCACCAAGTCGACTGTGTCGGATGGTGGTTCCTGGATTGGCGAATCCTATGTAACCGGCGATTTCTTCGATGAATTCGCGGTAACGAATAATGCCGTCCCGACCGAATACTCGCTCGGTCAGAACTACCCGAACCCCTTCAACCCGTTGACGTCGATCAGTTTCAATCTGCCGCAAGCAGGTTTGGTGAAGCTGACCGTTTTCGACGTGATGGGTCGTGAAGTCGCGCAGTTAGTAAACGGTGTGCGTGAAGCTGGTACTCATAGCGTCACCTTCGATGCGACGCATCTGGCGTCAGGCATCTACCTGTACAAGCTGGAAGCAGGAGAGTATTCAGCCACAAACAAAATGGTGCTGATGAAATAGCAATACGCGTTGTAGGGACACTATTTTGTAACAAGGGGC
>JAPKYS010000015.1 GCA_026394195.1 bacterium
TTTAAATCCGACCAACTCGACTCGGACTTCCTGAACGAGTTCCTCGCCGGGCGGAATGAACGAACCCTGCAAGCGTACAAGGCAAGCCTTCAGGATTTCTCGGCTTTTGCGCTGCGGGAAGATCCCGTTGATGCGCTGCGCTTGCTCTTTGGCGGCACGTCCGGAGACGCCAACCGGCTGGTCCTGAATTACCGAGCCGATCTGATCAATCGCGGACTCCAGCCCGCGACGGTCAATCAGAGACTGGCAGCTCTGCGCTCGGCAGTCAAGCGAGCCCGGATCATTGGAGTGATCTCTTGGACTCTGGAAGTGCCGGGAGTCAAGCATTCCGCTTATCGGGATACGCGCGGTTGCGGAGCCGAGGGCTTTCGCAAGCTGCTGGAAAGCGCGGCAAGGCAAAGCCCGAAGAAAGCAGCGAGGGATAAAGCAATCCTCCGGCTGCTCTTCGACCTGGCGCTCCGGCGCGGTGAGGTAACTGGACTTGATTTTGGAGACGTTGACTTGGAAACCGGAACTTTGGCAGTAAAGGGTAAAGGTCGGAATAACGAGAAGGAGCTTTTAACTCTGCCGGTCAAGACAGCCGAGGCGCTTAAGAATTGGCTGGACGTCCGAGGCAGCGAGTCCGGAGTGCTATTCCTCAATTTCGACCATGCCAATAAGGGAGAGCGTTTAACCGGACGTTCGGTAGATCGGCTGGTGAAGTACCTCGGCAGGAAAGCCGGGATCAAGGACGTGAGACCTCACGGACTCCGTCACGCAGCGATCACCGAGGCTCTGGACCTGACCGGCGGTGATGTTAGAAAAGTGCAGCGCTTTTCCCGCCACCGCGACATCCGCACCCTTTCCCTCTACGACGACAATCGCGAGGATTTCGGCGGTCAAGTCGCGTCCCTGGTTTCGGAGTTAGCCTGACCGTTTGAGTCCTAAAAGGTACATTATCGGACTCAAAATAATCTAACTAAGAAGGGCAGTTTCCCGGTGAGGAGCTGCCCTTTTTTTTCTAATTAAGTTTAACTCGAAGCTTCTCAATGGAGTAGTTTCATCTCGCTGTATAATTAAATATCTTAATAATATAGTAGTCTTTATTTAGAGAAATTAAAACTTAATCTATTCTACCTTTCTCTAACTCTCAGTATATTATATATATAATAAATAAAAGGGATTTTTCTTGATCCTATGATATTCTGACGAATTTGAACCTCGCGTGACAGTTCAGGAGCTTGAAAAAAAAGCCGGACTCAGTTTCCTAAATCCGGCTTGCGATCTCACTCCTTAATTGCAATTTAATTGCACGAAGGCCGAATTAAAGTATTTATTCGCATAAAACCACCCGCCTTTTAAGCCGTTGGTCGCGGGTTCGATTCCCGCCATTCTCACAGCGTAATTAGCATATTATCAACCACTTAGATCATATGGTCGGAGTGGTTTTTTATTTGAAAAGAGGGGAATTTTGGGGAGTAGTAATCGCGTTTTAATCGCGTTTTTTAGCCAATGGCAGTTAGCAGTTCGGCGACTTCTCGCAAATCGGTAGGCAAAACGTGGGTGTAGATCTGGGTGGTGGTGACTGAGGTGTGCCCGAGGAACTTCTGAATTTTGGCTCCCACATCCATATCCGAATCAGTGACCGCCTCTACCGGGTTCGTGGGAAAGATGGTGTTGAATTAGTAACTCTTGAGATCGGTTGAATGCAGAATAGACCAAAATCACTTTCTTCTAAAAATTTCTCTTGCATTTTTGATAAAATATGCTTAGATTCAATATAGCTCAACTGAACCTTTCGTTCAGCTACGGTTGTCAACAATCTCGAGGTCACTTTCAGAACATGCTCTTCACCTAATCAACAAAACCAAGGAGGAAGTATGCATCGCTACGTGTTAGGCTTTTTAGTTGTACTGGCGTTTGCTGGGATGAGCTTCGCCGCCGTCTCTATCGGAGACTGGTCCGGCACCCCATCAAATCCCGGTATTGACGCTACTGGTGGACCGGATCTGTATGGCTACATCTGGAAAGATTCCGCTGAACCAGGTGTGGTGTATAACTGGAAAGACATTTCCACGACCGGCACGCTGGTCACCGGGATAGGCGACGACAACTACGTCGGTCCATACGCTATCGGGTTCACCTTTAAGTACTACTGGTACGACGTTAGTCAGTATTGGATCGGTTCGAACGGGTACCTCAAATTCGGAACCCCTGCCAACATTTCGCAAACCTTCCCGGCATCCATACCTTTGCCCGCATTGCCGAATGATTTCGCGGCTATCTACATGGCAGATTGGCAGCCGGATCGTCCCGCCCCGGCGAATGGCAGGACCTATCGCTGGAATAACGCTGATAGTTTGGTGGTTTCGTTCACCAATTATTGCCCCTGGGTGGGACCAGGCGTGACTGATGGCGTTCACAACTTCCAGATCATCTTGAGCCGCCTGGACAGCTCGATTACCTTCCAGTATGGTGCTCAGAGCGGTACTGTTTCGAACACTGACATTCTCATCGGAATCGAGAACGTTTCAGGACAGGTGGGTCTGGAACGCTCTCATGACACTTATCCGGCTTCCAATTACAAAGTGTACTTCGACTATCCTGCCACCACTACGTACATTGCGCATGATATGTCAACGGTTTCCAGCGCTAACTTGAATTCCGAAGGTATCTGCATCCGGAACGGCTCCACCGTAACACCCTGGGTGAAAGTGAAGAACGTCGGGAACCAGACCGAGAACTCCTTCACCGTGAACTGCACTATTCAGCAGGTGGGCGGTGCCATAGTCTACAATCAGACCGTCACTCGGGGACCTCTGGCTCCCGGAGCGGAACTGGAAGTAACGTTCACCCCCAACTGGACTCCCACGACGAATGCCACCTATTCCTATAAAGGCGCCGTCGTTCTCGCCGGAGATATGAATCCCAACAACGATATCAAGATCAGCGAAGCTCTGGTCATGGCGATTCCCGGCACAATGTACTTCGATGACGGCACTAATGAACAAGCCTGGAGCTGGCAGGGTGGCAACGGCGGCTTGGGTCAGCATTTCGTACCACCGGTATACCCCGCCAAGATCGACAGTATCCGGTTCTTTATCGCAGGAACGGGCACCTCACCTTTCTCCGCTCAGATACTGGATGATAATGGTCCGGGAGGCCTACCGGGTACCGTGTTGTTCACTCAAACTGTCAACACTCCCACCGCAAATCAGTGGTATGGAGTCAACACAAGCTCACAGAATATCACCTTTGCCGATGGCGGCTTCTACCTCGCCTGGATAATGGTCGATTCGCTTACAGCGCCTATAGGTACTGATTCAACCGGCACTCAGCCCAAATCCCGTCAGGGTTGGGAATACACGGGTGTCTGGGGTAATTACCGCAACATCGAGATCGCCGATATCATGATCCGTTGCCGGATCAGTCAGCCTGGCGGAGCGCAGTGGGATATCAACACCAGCGCGGTCAGACCGCCGGTGATCATCCCTGCCAACGGCGGCAGTTTCCCGTACAACATCAGCGTGCACAATCTGACCAGTACAACACTGACCGCCACGATCTGGAATAAAGTGCGTGACGCATCGAATGTGTACTACCAGATCTTCGGCCCGCTCAGCAGGGTGCTGCCAGGTGGAGCGAATCCGTCAAGAGTGCTGAACCAGACCATCTCAGGCGCTCTCCCCTCGGGGACGTTGTACTTCATCAGTTACATCGGGACGTATCCGAGCTCGGTGCAGGACAGCAGCTTCTTCACCATCACCAAATCAGCGGTTGCTGACGGCGGTCCCTGGATCTCCGAATCCTACGTGACTGGGGATGTGTTCGATGAGTACGCCACTACCACTACATCAGTCCCTGACCAGTACTCACTGAACCAGAACTACCCGAACCCGTTCAACCCCCTGACCACAATCAGCTTCAGTCTGCCACAGGTTTCCGCAGTGAAATTGATGGTGTTCGACGTCACGGGGCGTGAGGTTGCAACTCTGGTGAACGGAATGCGTGAAGCCGGCGTTCACAGCGTATCCTTCGACGCCTCGAATCTGGCTTCCGGAATTTACCTCTGTAAGCTGGAAGCAGGCGAGTTTTCAGCCGTGCAGAAAATGGTGCTGATGAAGTGACATAGTCACTTTGACTGCAAAGTGCCACGCGACTTTGCGCGGCATAAATATGAGTAACAAAAGAGGCTGCCCCAGTGCTTTTGGGACAGCCTCTTTTTAATTATTCCCTATTATGGACACCTTCCGCCACTTGCCTCCAACCTGGTCGCACGGTCTCGCCCACACACCGCTAAAGCAGTGTGCTACGTCAAACTCGCCCCATGAATGGGGCAAAAGAGAATAATATATCTCGCAAAGACGCCAAGGCGTGAAGGTTTTTTTTAATTCTTCATTCGTCAATCTCCAATCTCCAATCTCCAATTATTTTGTGACCGCCGCCCTCGCCACCCCGCCAGGCGCTGAAGCACCTGGCTACATCATTCCAAAGCCCCCTGAAGGGGACTCGAAGAAAAGAGAGGGCGCAGCATGCTGCGCCCCTACGCCTTTCCTGGTAGGTCAGACATTCCTGTCTGACTGGTTATATCGCCGAGTATTGGTGACAGACAAGAATGTCTGTCCTACCCGCTTCCGTTGACAGGGCGTTTAATTAAACGCCCCTACCTCTCGTGACTCGTGACCCGTGACTCGTGACTATTTCAGCAGCACCATCTTCCCGCTCGTTGAAGTCGCACCCGCTGTCAGGCGGTAGATGTACACGCCCGACGGCAAACCCGAACCATCGAATTGGATTTCGTGCGAACCGGCGGGGTACCATTCCTGTAGGGGTTCAACATGTTGAACCCACACGACGCGTCCGTTAACATCGAACACCTCCAGCGTCACCTGCGCGGCTTGCGGCAGATCGAAGCGGATAGCGGTGGTGGGGTTGAAAGGGTTGGGGGAGATGTTCAGGTGTAGGGGCGCAGCATGCTGCGCCCCTACGCCTTTCCTGGTAGGTCAGACATTCCTGTCTGACTGGTTATATCGCCGAGTATTGGTGACAGACAAGAATGTCTATCCTACCCGCTTCCATTGACAGGGCGTTTAATTAAACGCCCCTACCTCTCGTGACTCGTGACCCGTGACTCGTGACTATTTCAACAGCACCATTTTCCCGTTCGCTGAAGTCACACCCGCAGTCAGGCGGTAGATGTACACGCCCGACGGCAATCCCGAACCATCGAATTGGATTTCGTGCGAACCGGCTTGTAGGGGTTCAACATGTTGATCCCCAACGACGCGTCCGTTAATATCGAACACCTCCAGCGTCACCTGCGCGGGTTGCTGCAGATCGAAGCGGATGGTGGTGGTGGGGTTGAAGGGGTTGGGGGAGATGTTCGGGTGTAGGGGCGACGCATGCGTCGCCCTTACGTCTACGTCACCGTTTTCGCCGTATTCCTCGAAGAAATCGCCGGTGCAGGTGGTCTCCCCCACCCAGGCTCCGCCGTCGGACAGGGCGGATTTGGTGAAGGGGAAGAAGCTGCTGTCGACAATCACCCAGGAGTACAAACCAACGTAGGAAATGTAGAGGTAATTGCCAGCAGGTTGGCTGCCAGAAATTGTCTGCATCAAGGTGCGAATGGGATTACCGCTGCCCTGAACTGTGCGTGTGATGGGTCCGAATACTTGCGTATATACATTGTTGGCATCGCGGATTTTATTCCATAACTGAAAGGTTTGCGCAACTGTGGTATCGTTATGCGCGTTAATATCATATGTGAACCAACCGCCCTCCGCGGGAATGATAATGGGAGGATTTATAGGAGTGAGGTTGATGCTAACTACCGGAAAAGGTGTCTGATGGTATTTGATTGTGGCATAGTCTGCATTAGTCCCGATTCCTTGGCTAAATCCGGTAACATAGACATCGTTAGAGTTGTCAATCGCAATTGCAACAGCAACGTCACCATTCGATGGCCCAATATAATTCATTTCCCACTGTTGAATTCCAGAATTATTATATTTAAACGTATTATAATTCGTCAATGGGGAACCTTCTTGACTTGCTATATAGACATTTCCGTATACATCTAAAGCCATAGAGTTGGCATACCCACTTCCAATGCTCACGACCCATTGTTGCACTCCTACGGAATTGTACTTAACAGTTCCAGATGACCCCGAGACATAGACATTTCCTTCTCCGTCCACGACTAGGAAATAAGCTATGTCCCAATTAATCGTAACGTAGCGTGCCATCCATTGCTGGATACCGGAAGTATTATATTTGACTGTGGCATAGTCGTGGCTACCGTCACCTGTTACGTAGACGTTCCCGTTCCTATCAACAGCGATAGAGTTAGCACATTCCGTCAAACCATCATCACCTCGCGCCACCCAGAGCTGATTGCCGGAGGCGTCGTATTTGATGGTGGCGTAGTCATAAGATGGGTAAGGTAAGCCTCCAGTGCTCTTTCCAGTCACATAGACATTGCCATGGTTGTCTAAAGCGAGAGAAGAAGCTTCGTCGTTCAAATTTCCTGGTCCGTTATAGCGCGCCACCCAGAGCTGGTTGCCATTGGTGTCGTATTTGATAGTGGCGTAGTCTAAATTCGTTCCACTACCCCCCCAGCTCGCGCCTGCCACATAGACATTGCCGTCGTTATCTAAGCCGAGGGAATTAGCACGGTCCTCCGCATTTCCCGGCCCGTTATAGCGCGCTACCCAGAGCTGGTGCCCCGTAGTATTGTACTTGACAGTGGTGTAATCCGTTTGTGTGCCACTGCCTATGCTCCAACCCGTCACGTAAACATTTCCGTCGCTATCAATAGCAATAGTTGTAGCTTTATCTTCACTATTTCCCGGACCATTGTAGCGCGCCGCCCATTGTTGGATACCTGCAGAATTGTATTTAATTGTAAGGTAATCGTAGTTATATGGCTGTCCCAAAATGCTGGCGCTATATCCGGTCACGTAGACGTTTCCGCTATTATCAACAGCTACGTCAACAGCAACATCATCAGAAGAAATCGGTCCATTATACCTCGCTACCCACTCCTGGTTAACCTGCGCATAGAGGAACGAAACCGACGCGCACAGCAGCATCACTGAAAGAATGATAGAACGGAACATGGTGGTCTCCTTGAATTAAGATTTTATGGTGTCGGCGTCAGGGACGACGCTGACTACATGGTTTTCTAGCTTGCGAGGCAACAAGGGGGTTCACCCCCTTGCCGTATGGGGTGGCAACGCTCTTTCCGCAAGGGGCTCAAGCCCCTTGTTGCTACCCGACACAACGAGAAACCCTCCCCGAACCGGGCGGGTGTTCTAATATACGAAAAGAAAAAGCATTTGTCAAGGATTATTTTGGGATGGGGGAAGATTTTTTGTCTGGGTGCCCCACAGCTTGCTGTGGGTATCTCGCAAGCAGGGACGCTTGCGCCACCCTTCCGGTTTCGGGTCGGGGCAAGTCCGATGCCTACGCGGCGGTTGTTCCTTTTTATCAGCGGAATCAGCGGAATCAGTGTTTTCAGCGGTTCAGAAATTTTATCGGTCGTCAGATTCCGGACGCATCCGCCCACTGGCGGATTTGCCGGAATGACGACCATTTTCTTCCAATATAAGCCCTTCCGGAATGATACGCTTTCAAATTGGAGAATGGAAAATGCAGAGGAAATGTGCACCTTGACGACGAAAAGGTCAGCCGGAATCTCCACCAGCGGGATCGTTTATTCTCGTGGTGCGTACAATGAAAAATGCGCCGTAACGGATAGGAATGCTCATGACCGATGATGAATTCATCCGCACTTCGTTGGAAGCCAGCGCCGCCGTCAAGCAGGCGATGATCTCAGCCTGCACGGAGCCGCTTCAGACCGCAGCCGACTGGATTTCGGCCGCCATGCTGCGCGGCAACAGCCTGCTGATCTGCGGCAACGGCGGTTCGGCGGCGGATTCGCAGCATATCGCCACCGAGTTCGTGGTGCGGCTTTCCGCCGAGAACCCGCGCGGAGGGTTGCCCGCCATCGCTCTGACCACCGACAGCTCCACCCTGACCGCCGCCGCCAACGACTTCGGTTTCGACTATATCTTTTCCCGCCAGGTGGAAGCTTTGGGCAGACCGGGCGACGTGCTGATCGGCATTTCGACGTCGGGGAAATCGCCCAACGTCGTGCTGGCTGCCAAAGCCGCCCGGGATAAGGGCATCAAAGTGATCGCCTTTTTGGGTCAGCAAAAACGCGAGCTTGGTGAAGCCGCCGACCTGTGCATCCAGATTCCCAGCGCCGACAGTCAGCGGGTGCAGGAAGGGCACATCACCGCCGGACATCTGCTGGTAGCGCTGGTAGAAAAACGGCTCTTAGCTAACAAGAAAGTCTGATCCGGCGACTATGTCCTTCCTGAATCCGGGGCTACTGCTGGGGCTGTTAGCCGTCTCCATCCCCATCCTGATCCATCTTTTCAGCCGCAGACGCTTCCCGCTGATCGACTTCAGCACCATCAAGTTTCTGAAGCAGTTGCAGCGCCAGCAGATGCACCGCCTGAAGTTGCGGCAGTGGCTGCTGCTATTGCTGCGCACCCTGGCGATCCTGCTGATTACTCTGGCGTTCGCTCGTCCGGCTCTGAAGGGCAAGTTGGGAGCCGGCGTGCTCACCTCGAACCGCATCAGCATGGGGATCGTCATCGACGGATCAGCCAGCATGCAGGCGAAAGCCAAGGTGGGCAGCTCGTTTGAACAGGCCAAATCATCGGCTCAGACGCTGATTTCGATGATGAGTCCGGGAGACCGGGCTTTTATCGTGCTGGCAAGGAAAACACCGCAGCCCCTCACCCCCACCCCCAGCGATCAGCCTGAAGTTATGACCCGCGCCCTGCAAAATGCCGAGGTCTGGGATGGTCCCGCAGATCTGGAAGCCGCTCTCGATTTCACCCTCAAAGAGTTGAACAAATCGCAGGATTTCCACCGTGAGATCTATATCATCAGCGATTTTGCCGGAGTGGAAAAGCTGCCTCCCCCACTGGCGGAAACCGAGCTGTTTTTCGTGGCGGCTCAAGCGGAAAATACGGACAATCTGGCGGTAAAAGCAGCGAAAATCACCAGCGAAATCATCGAACCGGACCAGCCGGTCGATCTGGAAGTGACATTAGCCAATTACGGTTCCAAAGATCGTCAGGACGTCTATTACAGCGTATTTTTGAATGGCAGCCGGGTGGCGGAAGACGTGGTCACCTTAGCGGCAGGAGCGGAAGTCAAAAAAACGCATCAGATTACGCCGCCCACTCCCAGTCTGGAACAGGGTTCGGTGAAACTCGATGAACGCGACGCTCTTACGGTGGACAACACGGCTTACTACTGCTTTTCGGTGCCGCAGCAGTTGAACGTCCTGCTGGTCGCCGATCCTCAGGAGGGGCGAGCAATCGCTTTGGGGCTGGCTCCCAAGTTACAAGCGACGTCGCTGATCAAGCTGCAGCAGATCAACACCTCAGCCTGGGAAACACAGACCCTCTCGCAATTCGACGTTATCATTTTCTGCAACCCCCACAGCTTCAGCAGCGCCGCATCGACCCGGCTGGCGCACTGGGTGGAAGCCGGCGGAGGACTGCTGCTGCTGCCGGGAAGCAGTACGGACGTCGGCAGCGTAAACCGCGACCTGCTGGAAAAAATGGGATCGCTCAGGTGGGGTGAAAAGTTGGGTCAACCTGGGCAGCGTGGCGCCTTCTTGGGGTGGCGCAGCCTCGATCTGGAGACACCGCTCTTACGCGGGATGCTCAGGCAGGGCAGCCAGCCCGCCACACCGCAGCTTTACCAATCCCTGCGCATCATCGGCAGCGAAAGTGCTTCAGGAATCACCTGTTCCAACGGGATGCCCTTCTTAGCCGAATCAATATTCGGTCAGGGTAAGATCATGTTGTGCGCTTCGTCGCCGCTGCAGGATTGGTCTGACTGGGCTGAGCGCGGCATCTTCGCACCATTGCTGCATCGCATGGTACTGAAACTGGCAGGACGGGCGCAGGAAAACTGCCTTGCCATCGATGCTGGAGACGAATTGAAATTGCCGGTGAAAGCAGCAGGTGGTGAAAGCGCCTTACTCAAGACGCCGGATGGTCAGGAACTGAAGCTCGCGCCTCTGGAAATCGGCCAGAAACTGTATTACGTTCAGGATGCCGTTAATCCCGCCGGGATTTACCAACTCAAGTCAGTATCGGTGATAACCCTGGCGGCTGTCAACGTTCCCCCGACGGAATCCAACCTGACGCCGCCGGATCCGGAGGCTGCCTTCCCGGCCTGGAAATCCGCCAACGTCCGGGTTATCACGCCGGAGAACCTAGCGGAAAAAGTCAAAGCAGCCCGTTACGGTCAAGAGCTCTGGAAGGTAGCGTTGATCGCCGTTCTCCTGATCCTGCTTTTGGAGACCTTCATCGGCAGCAGCGGTCAGTCAAAAACGGACGAGATGGAGGAATTGGAAGCGGAGAAAGTCGGGCGGTAAGAGATGAATCTCCGCCATTATTTCATATTAAATTGGCGAAAAATCCAATAAATTTTTTAATTGATACCAACTTTAACCTGTTTTTGCTTGCTTAACGGCTGAAAATTTAGTAAATTACGGGGTTCGTGAACCCCTCCACAACATCAGTTAACCAGATACCACACGGGATATGTTTTTCCGTCCGACGCCAATAAAACTGTTACAACGAGCGCTGGGTCGCCACAAAGTCCTGCTCTCGCCTGAAGACCTGCTCACCTATTCCTACGATGTTTCCCTCGAGCGCAACGTCCCTGAAGTCGTCATCCTGGCAGAAAGCACCGAAGACGTCATCACCGCCGTAGAATTCGCCCTGGATGAGGGCTACAATGTCACGCCACGCGGAGCCGGTACTGGAATGGTTGGCGGCGCGGTCCCGCTCAAGCGGGGCATCGTTGTATCCACCGAGCGGATGAACCAGATTCTGGAACTCAACCAGGAACAGAAATACATCGTGGTGGAACCGGGTGTGCTGACCGCCCAGGTTCAAGAGGAAGCAGCTAAGGTCGATTTGTTCTACCCACCTGATCCATCCAGCTACAAAGTCAGCACCATCGGCGGGAACGTTGCGGTTAATTCCGGCGGTTTGCGCTGCGTCAAATACGGCACGACCAAGCAATATGTCCTGGGATTGGAGTTTGTAACTGCCCGAGGGGAAGTCTGCTACACCGGCGCATTGAGCCGCCATAACGATCCAGTTGACCTTACGCCGTTGCTGATCGGATCGGAAGGGACGCTGGGGATTATCACACAGGTGGCGCTGAGGTTGATCGATACCCCAACACACCGCGGTACCCTAAGAGTGGCTTTTCCTGCTCTTGAAGCTGCGGGGAATGCAGCAGCGGAAATCATGGCGGTGGGACTGCTTCCTTCAGTTTGCGAGCTGATGGATAAATCGGTGCTGGACGCAGTAACTGCTTACACCGGCACCAAGTTAGAAGATGGGACCGAGGCGATGCTGTTAATCGAGGTTGACGGCAATGCAGAGGAAGTACAGCACAAAATGGAGCAGGTCCAGTTGATCTGCCGGAAACGGCAGGCGCTGGAAATCCTCTACACGGACGTCCCCACTGAAGCGGAGAAGCTCTGGACGCTGCGACGCTCCATTTCCCCGTCTCTGGCACGGCTCTCCACTGGGAAATTAAATGAAGACGTTTCGGTGCCCCGATCAAAGCTTCCGGAGCTGCTCTTACATACCCGGCAGATTGCCAAGCGCTACAACCTGCTGATCCCCTGTTTTGGTCACGCCGGTGACGGTAACATTCACGTCAATGTCATGTTCGATCCGGAAGACGAACTGCAAAAGCAGCGTGCTCTGACGGCTGTCGAAGACGTCTTCAAGGAGGTCGTCAGATTGGGCGGAGCAATTTCCGGTGAGCACGGTATCGGACTGGTTAAAAAGGATTTCATGCGGCTGCAGATGACGGCGGCGGAATTGGATACGCTGCACAGCATTAAAAATGCCTTCGATCCGGAAGGACTGTTCAATCCAGGGAAGGTACTGCCGGATTAAAGAAAAGCAATCAGCAATCAGCAATTAGTATAAAAGACCTATCAAACCATAATAATCTGACCAAACATGTTCGAAGGCTTATATCCAGCATTAGTGACCCCCTTCCGCGGGGATGACGTCGCTGCGGACGTACTGCGCAAGCTGGTTGTCGATCTGATGGGCAAAGGGATCGACGGGATCGTCCCATTGGGGACAACCGGCGAAGTGCCGACCTTATCCGAAGCAGAGCGAGACCTGGTGATTACCACCTGCGTCGACGCTGTCGGCGGAAGGATGCCCGTCATTGCAGGCACGGGCACCAACGACACCCGAGCCACTATCAAGCGCACGCTGCGTGCGGCGGAATTGGGCGCCAAAGGCGTGCTGGTCGTCTGCCCCTACTACAATCGCCCAACCCAGGAAGCCCTCTACCAGCATTTCAAAGCAGTGGCGGAAGCCTCTCCGCTGCCGATGGTTCTCTACAATATCCCGGGACGAACGTCAGTCAATCTTCTACCTGCGACACTGAAACGTCTCTGCGAGTTCGATAAGATAGTCGCCATCAAGGAGGCATCCGGCAACCTCGATCAAATGTCGGAAATTGCCGTGAGGTGCGGAAACCGAATGACCATCCTGGCGGGCGACGACTCACTGATTCTGCCCACTCTGGCTATCGGCGGCAAAGGGGCGATCTCTGCGGCAGCTAACGTACTTCCGTATGAATTAAAAAGCATCATGAAGGCGTTCTTTACGGGGCAGGTAGACATTGCGGTGCAAACGCATCTGCGGATCTGGCCTTTGCTGAAGGCGCTGTTTACAGAAACCAATCCGGTCGGAATAAAGGAAGCGCTCAATTTAATGGGCTACGCGGTCGGTTCGGTCAGGCAGCCGCTCTGGCCGTTACAGGAAGGCAACCGGCAGATTTTAGCGCAAGAGATGAAAAAGTATGGAATTATCCACTAACAAACCTCCCAAGTCCGGTTCGATTTCCATAGGTTTATGTGGTGCGGCTGGGCGCATGGGGAGAGAAATATTTCGGGCATCTGCACTTTCTGCGGATATGAAAATCGTGCGCGCCTATGAAATGCCCGGACACAGGTCCATCGGGATGAAGATTGGCGATGCCGCCATTGAAAGCGATGATACCAAGGGCTTTCTGGAAGGATGCCAAGTATTGGTCGATTTCTCCGCTCCTCCGGTTGCAGTCATCTCCCACCTGGAAAAAGCGGCGAAAGCCAAAGTTGCGGCGGTAGTTGGATCGACGGGATTGGATCAGGATACTCGGCAGAAGCTGGAGAAGATCGCCAGGCAAATTCCGGTGCTTTACTCGGCGAATATGTCGCTGGGCGTCAATCTGCTGATTGCTCTGGCGCAGAGGACGCAGGAACTCCTGGGCGGTGGGTTTGATATTGACGTCGTCGAGATGCACCATCGCGGGAAGAAGGACGCTCCTTCGGGCACTTCGCTGATGATCGAACATCAGCTGCGGATGGTGGATCCTGACTTGGTGGTGAACCACCATTCGCTCAGAGCCGGGGACGTTATAGGGGAGCATACGGTGCTCTTCACCGGCATCGGCGAACGGCTGGAACTGACGCACCGCGTCAGTTCTCGTGAAGCCTTCAGTAAGGGGGTACTGGCGGCTGTGCGATTCATTTCAAAGCAGACCCCGGGATTTTACGACATGCGCAAAGTGTTAGGGATCTAAGAGATTGGAAGCGACAGCAATAGTTACCGATTCGCTGCGAATCGTGGTCTTAAAGTACGGAGGCGCCTCTGTCGCCACGACTGAAAATCTGCGGAGCGTGGCAAAACAGGTGATCGCTTGCAAAATGGCGGGAGAAAGTCCGGTTGTGGTCGTTTCCGCCATGGGCGACAGCACCGACCGTTTTCTAAAGATGGCGTACGAAATTACCGACCAACCGCGCGCCCGGGAACTCGATATGCTGCTGTCAGTCGGAGAACGGATCTCGATAGCTCTGTTGGCAATGGCCATCAATGCCGAAGGCCCGTACGAAGCCATCAGCTTGACCGGATCGCAGGTTGGGATCATCACCGATACCAATCACACTCGAGCCAAGATCATCGAGGTGCGCGCCGGGCGTATTTATCAGGTATTGGAAAAGGGTCTGATTCCCATCGTAGCTGGTTTTCAGGGTGTCTCCATAGAAAAGGAGATCACAACTTTGGGAAGAGGTGGGTCGGATACCACCGCAGTGGCTCTGGGGGCGGCACTGGGCGCGCAGCAAGTGCGCATCATGAAGGAGGTTGACGGTATCTTTACCGCCGATCCCCGCCAAGTGGCGCCGGCACGGGTCATCGACCAACTGAACTACGAGCAGACGTTAGAATTTGCGGCGGCAGGGTCCAAGGTTCTGGCATCAGATTCAGTCGCATTGGCGCGGCAGCACGGTGTCGAAATCGCGGTGGGGCAGGCTAAGACAGGCGCCATCGGAACGATCGTGACTTCGGGTGATTTCACCAAGGGTGGAGTGCAGGGTTTGGTGGCTTACCGCGCCTTGATTCCATTGAAATTGGGAAAGCAGCAGGACCTTGCAGCAGCGCTCGCCTTCCTGAAGTCTGAAGGCTTGAGCATACACGGGTTACACAGCGAAGCCACTCGCCCCATCCTGCTTTTGGATACCAAAGAGATTACTGCTGATAAGCTGGTTGACAAGGTGAGCAACCAGAACAAATGGGGTAAGCGCAGCACAATTTACCAGAGAACTTACGCCCGCATATCAGCAATAGGCGCTGAATTGGAACCGGGCGGCAGGCATTTTAGCCAAATCCTGCAGACACTCAATGAACTTAATCTGGCGCCGCGCTGGTTTTGCTGCAGTCCCATCAGGGTGTCGTTTTGCATACCCGATGGACTGGTCAGTTCGGCGGTACGGCATATGCACGAAAAGTTAATCCAAAATAGATCGTCTGGATCATAAACTTTACCTGATAGACCAACAGTTTATGAGGTATTCACGGGGGACCGAAGCCGGATGTTTCGCATTCAACTCTACTGCATCCTGGGCTTTGTACTGAGCATCTTGGCAGCCGGTTGTTCCGTATCTGTAAAACATGAGGCTCGCATGCGCGAAGAGAAACCGAACTATTCACCGACAGACTCCATGCAATCCATCGAAGAAGATATCCCCAAGAGGGTGCTGAAGCAATATCCAGCTTCGCCGATCTTGCGAATCGGCTTTATGGAAGGCTATGAAAAGATAGACTTTCGCGTTTCCGGTGAATTCAACGTCACCGACTTGGACGGAGAACCGATTTTTTCCGAAGTGACCTCCTCCCTTAAGTGGAGGTCGCGTCTTGAACAGGTTCATGGCGCCACATTTATTTACAGCGTATTCGTGACCACCTGTCGTGAAGAAAACCAGGCGGTGGAGCTGGCGGAACGGCTGAGACGGCTGTACCCTCAAGTGAGGATGCAGCGGCTGGGCGGGCAGTTGGTGATCGGCGGGCAGATGGTGAATGATAACACCCGCTATCGCATTCTGGCGGGCGCGTTCGAGACTGAAGCCGACGCCAAAAAATTACTGCTTAAACTCGCCGACGAATACAGTGTCCGCATCGTGCGTGAAAAGGCGAAAGATCCATCAGGGAAATTGGACATTTACGATGCCGAATACGACTATTCAGCCATCGCTGAAAATGGCTTTCGCATCATCCCGCTTTCAGCTGAGACGACGATAACCCTATACGGTGTCAAGATTGGCGCCGGATTCAATTGGGAATCGATGGCGGACCGCACTTATAAGGGCATTGTGGAGATTCGAGTCGGCAATGACGCCCGGCTCTGCGCAATATCGGAGCTTCAGATCGACCAGTACTTAAAAGGGGTGGTCCCTGCTGAAATGCCGGCCGGTTATCCGCTGGAAGCCTTAAAAGCTCAGGCATTGGCAGCGCGTTCCGAGGTTCTGGCAAAACTGGGGAGTAAACATACCAACGATCCTTTTGATTTCTGCGCCAATGTCCATTGCCAGGTCTATTCCGGCACCACTAATGAGGCTGAAAGCACCAACGAAGCGGTTGCATCGACACGCGGCGAAGTACTGTACTACGAGAATGAAATCTGCGATGCGGTCTATTCGGCGGTCTGCGGCGGACATACCGAACACAAGCATAATGTTTGGAATCCTCCTGAGGAGGCTTACCTGCAGGGCATCTACGACGCAGCTCCGAACCAACTGGACCAGCTGAAATACGACCTATCCAAAGAGAAGGACGTGCGGCGGTGGATTGAGGAGCGCCCCGACGTGTTCTGCAGTCTGAATCGAGACGGCATCCCCACCATCCTGGCGTACAGCAAGAAATATTTCCGCTGGGAGGTGAGCTATTCTCGCAAGGAGTTGGAAGATATCATCAAGAAGCGTACCGGCGAAGACATCGGTACACTCTACGATATCATCACTCTGCAGCGAGGCGTGTCAGGACGACTGATCGAAATTGAAGTGCTGGGCAGCCGTAAGAATGTCCGCATCAAAAAAGAACTGAACATCCGCCGGGTCTTGTCGCCGACTTACCTGCGCAGCGCCTGCTTCGTCATCGACATCGAGATGGGTGACATGGGGACTCCCCTGACCTTCACCTTCCGAGGCGCCGGTTGGGGTCACGGTGTGGGCATGTGCCAAATAGGGGCAGCAGTCATGGCGCTGGATGGCTACAAATATCGCGAGATATTATCCCACTACTACACCGATTCTGAGATCCGCAGTCTCTACGGCGCGGAGCTGCCCTGAAACATGAGTTAACCTTTTCAAGCGCAGTGGACTGGACAATGATCGAGAGGCAGCGCTTAATAGGGCTGCCTCTTGGTGCTAAAGCACCTTTTTAAACGACCAGGAGATCAAGTGTCTGACAGAACCTCGACAACAACTTTCCCCGCCATGGCTATCTTAGCTCTGGGGATCGTTCTGGCGGCTTTCATCGCGGCGGGAGCGATCAGGGATGCGAAGCTGGCGAACGACACCATTACCGTGACGGGTTCAGCTAAAAAGCCCATCCGGTCGGATTTCGTGGTGTGGCGGGGAGCGGTATCCTGTCAGAGATCGAACCTGCAGGAGGCTTACCGCGAGGTCATCCGCTATACTGAGAGGTTGAAGCAGTATTTTACTCAGCGGCAGATTCCCGACAGCCTGGTAACCTTCCGACCGCTGGAAACAATGCAGATCCCGGAATACACCGCCAACGGCAGCTCAACCGGGCGAATTTCAGCCTATAACTTACGCCAGAGTTTCGAGATCCGCAGTTCGCAAGTGGATAAAATCAGTTCTCTATCCGGTCAGGCGATGGAGTTGATCAACGAAGGGGTCAACCTGGAATCTTACCCACCGGAGTATCTCTATACACGGTTGGCGGAGCTCAGGTCGGAAATGCTGGCTCAGGCTGCGGCGGATGCGAAGAATCGCGCAGAGAGTATTGCCTCCAGCGTAGATTGCAAAATCGGAGCGGTGCGCAGTGTCCGGATGGGAGTCTTCCAGATCACAGCGCGCAATTCCACCGACGTCAGCGATTACGGGATTTACGACACTATGTCGTTGGACAAGGATATAACGGCGGTCGTGAGTATGACTTTTGCGGTGAAATAGCCGCTGTTTGATCGAGGCGACATGCCGAAGCACGGAACCGCGAAATTATTCTTTTTTAGTCTTATTCTGATCTATGCCGTGTACGCTGGTGTATTCATCTACAACACCAGCTTTGTCATCGATGGGCAGCGTTGCTATTCGCTCTTTGACGACGCCATGATTTCCATGCGCTACGCCCAGAATCTGGCGCATGGTGACGGATTAATCTGGAATCCCGACGGTGAAAAGGTGGAGGGCTTCACCAACCCGCTCTGGGTATTGTTCATGACGGTTTTTCACCTGTTCCCGATATCGCCTGCCAAGATCAGCCTCTGCATCCAGATCAGCGGCGCTCTGTTTTTGTTGGTGAATCTATTTTTGGTTCGAAGCATTTCCAGGAATTTGTTCTCAGGCGATGAGTTCTATGCACATGCGGCTGTATTCCTGACTGCATTTTACCTGCCCCTGAACAATTGGGCGTTGCAGGGAATGGAAGTCAGCCTTCTGACTCTATTGATCAGCCTGGTCGTCTATCTGATGATGCGTTCTTTGAAAAGTAAGCGGTTCAATCCGTGGATCTATCTAATCCTGGGAATAGGGATCTGGGTTCGTATGGATATGGCCGTTCCCTATTTGATTGTCTGGTTATTTCTCGTCATATCGGATCGATCTTCGCGACCTCGACATATTGGTTGGGGATTGAGCCTTTTCGCCTTGTCAATTCTATCCCAGACTTTATTTCGATGGTGGTACTACGGAGACCTGCTGCCCAACACTTACTACCTGAAGATGACAGGGTATCCATTAATGTTGCGCTGGTCGAGGGGAGCAGCGGTTGCCTGGCAGTTCATTAAGCAGATCAATATATCGATTTTCCTGTTGCCATTCCTGTCGCTCTTCTTCCGGCGGAATCGAGCGACGATATTGTTGATTAGTCTATTTATCGGACAGATGCTTTACAGCATCCATGTCGGCGGCGACGCCTGGGAGTATTGGGGAGGCAGCAACCGCTATATCACTATTGTGATGCCGCTGTTTTTCATCCTGTTGGGAGGTTGGCTCTGGGCGGCAGAGGAGTGGCTGGCGGAGCGTCTCAAGACGGAATCCAACGGATCAAGGCTGTCACTCAGGATGCTCTCGCTATTGATCATCCTTATCGCATTTTTAAAAATGAACACGGTCTTCAGCCCGACGCCATCGCTGAAGGAGCTTTTTTTGCAGAAGCCGGTTTTAGCGGTGACGGACAATCGCGAGATGGTGGAGTGCGGGCTGCGGTTAAAAGAATATACAACTCCGCAAGCTAAAATTGCCGTGGTCTGGGCGGGAGCGATCCCCTACTTTTCGGATCGTCCCTGCATCGATATGCTGGGGAAGAACGATAGGGTAATCGCTCGCCAGAAGGCACATCTGTCCGATGGGAACGATCGCTATACCGCCTTCTACCCCGGACACATGAAGTGGGATTACGATTATTCAATCGGGCAATTAAAGCCCGACGTCATCACGCAATTTTACGGCGTAACCGCGGAAGAAGCCGAAGAGTATATGGGAGATGAGTACCGCAAGGTTGACCTGGACGGATTCGTCTGGGAGCTGCGAAAAGGGTCTCCGGAGATTTTTTTAACCAAAGTCAATCTGAAAGATAAGTATTTCAGCGAGTAAATAATTTAGAAAGAGAGGGTTTGGATATGGTCACCTGTCCGCATTGCGATCAAAAAGCCATCTCATGGCAACGAAAAATGTCTATGGGCATCGCCAGAGAGATCACCTGTCCGAATTGCGGTAAAAAATTGGCTCTTTCCTGGCTGGCCTGGTTCAATCTGATTCCCTATTGCTTCACAATTTTTTGGATCTTTGACCATACACGAGGTTGGGGGATGTGGCTTCTGATAGCAATCGCGCTGTTTGCAGTCTCTCTAATACAAATCTTTGGAATTCCTTTGGTAAAAAGCAGAAAATCCTGACTACAACTTCCCGTTAACAAAATTAATACTACGACATAATCAAGGTTTTACCATGTACGACGAACTGAAGGAAAACCACGCCAAACTCTTCCAGCGATTGACCGAACTCCGGGGTTTTCTTTGACCTGGACAGCAAAGACGCCGCCATCGCCGAACTGGAGCAGAAATCGGCGGTGCCGGATTTCTGGGAACGAGGCGAAGAAGCCAAGCAGATCCTGCAGGAACTGACCCGGCTGAAATCCTGGACGGAAACCTGGAAGAACATCCGGCAGGAATTGGAAGACGCCGCCACGCTGTTGGAATTGGCTGAAGAAGAGAGCGATGCCAGCGCCGCTGAGGAAGTCGCTGGGCTCCTGAAGAAAATTGAAAGCAGCCTGGGCGATCTGGAATTCCGCAACATGCTGGGCGGCGAGGACGATCACCGCAACGCGCTGCTGGTCATCCACGCTGGAGCGGGCGGCACGGAATCGATGGATTGGGCGGGGATGCTGCTGCGCATGTATCGCCGCTGGATCGAAAGGAAGGGCTTCAAAGCCACCGATATGGATATCCAGGAGAGCGAACAGGCGGGCATCAAATCAGCGACGCTGGAAGTCGTCGGAGATTACGCTTTCGGTTATCTAAAGGCGGAAATCGGAGTGCATCGCCTGGTGCGGCTTTCCCCCTTCGATGCCAACCAGAGGCGGCATACGTCATTCGCTTCGGTGTTCGTCTACCCGGAAATCGAAGATGACGTGGCGATTGAGATCAACCTGGCGGATTTGCGGATTGACACCTTCCGCGCCTCCGGAGCCGGCGGACAGCACGTCAACAAAACCGATTCTGCGGTGCGTATCACGCATCTACCCACCAACATTGTCGTTTCCAGCCAGGCGGAACGCTCGCAGTTCCGTAACCGCGACAACGCCATGAAAATGCTGAAGGCGCGCCTCTACCAACGCAGGAAAGAGGAAGAGGAGAAGCGTCTGGACGAACTGGAAGCGAACAAAAGGGAAATTGCCTGGGGCAGCCAGATTCGCTCCTACGTTTTTCATCCATACAAGATGGTCAAAGACTTACGTACCGACATCGAGACCTCCAACGTTCAAGCCGTCATGGACGGCGAAATCGATGAATTCATCAAGGGCTATCTGATGGCTCAACATACGATCAAGGTATAATCGTGGCAGGTTTCTCCCACAGCACTCCCATCACGCAACTGGCGCTGCAGATGCGCCGCCGCCCAACCTATGCCTTGATCGATCTGGACGCCTTGCGGCACAATTACCGTATGCTGCATGAACTGTCGGGAAAACGCGCCATCATGGCGGTGGTTAAAGCCAACGCGTATGGGCACGGCTTGGAAGACTGCGCTCGAGCGCTGGTATCCGAAGGCGTATCCTACTTCGGCGTCGGGTTTCTGGAAGAAGGCATGGCTCTGCGCCGAGCCGGTATCCGCAAGCCGATTCTGGTGCTGGGCGGCGCGGTGGGTTATCAGGCAGCGCTTTTTCTGGAATACGACCTGGAACTAACGGTTTCATCGATCGCTCTGGCGCGCAAGGTGGCGGAAGAGGTGCGACATAATGGTCATCGAGCCAAAGTGCACCTGAAGATCGACACCGGCATGGGACGGATCGGCGTCAACTGGCAGAATGCTCTGCCGTTCGTCGAAGAGGCGCTGTCGCTGCCGGAACTCGACGTGGTGGGAATCTACTCTCATTTCGCCACGGCTGACGAAGAGGATGAGAGCTACTCCCGAGAGCAGCTTGAACGCTTCAACGGATTAATCGCCGAATTGCGGGCTCGGGAGCATCGACTTCCCAAAATCCATATTGCCAACAGCGGAGCGTTATTTCACCAGCCCGATAGTCATTTCGACATGGTGAGATTGGGTATTTCGCTCTATGGCTGCTTGCCCGGGAAGGGCAAGAGCGCAGAAATCCAACTGGAACCTGTGCTTTCCCTGCTGTCAGAAGCGGTCTTCGTCAAGCGGGTACCGGCAGGGACGCCGGTCAGTTACGGCTGCACCTGGCGCGCTCCCCGGGAGACCACCATCGTCACTGTGCCGATCGGCTATGGGGACGGCTATCCTCGAGCGTTATCCAATAGGGGCTGGGTCCTAATTCGCGGGGTCAGGATGCCGGTAGTCGGGACGGTCTGTATGGATCAGATCATGGTAGACGCAGGCGAAACCCGCGTCGAAGTCGGCGATCCGGTGGTACTGATCGGCAGGCAGGGGGAGGAGCAGATTTCGGCTCAGGAAGTGGCGGATTGGCTTCGCACCATCCCCTACGAAGTAACTACGCAGATTTCGGCGAGAGTGCCGAGAGTGTTTGAGGGATAGTGGCTGGTTGCTGGCGGCTGGTTGCTGGAAAAAAAAGGTAGAGTGGCAGCTTGCTGCCGCCTGACGCTGGGAAAATGGTCTGAATCACTGATTACACGGATTACACGGATATCGCTGATTATTACGGGGTAAAGTTATGCCTGATTCGCTCTACAAGGCTTTGGCCGATTCATCTTGGATGTATGTATCTCCGGATACCTACCGCTATTTCTTCTCCGCCAGTGCGCAGGTGTTCGCGGCGATATTTGCTGTGGTGGCGATAGCGAGCTCGTTTCGACTATCTGAGTTAAATAGACAAACAGACCGGCTTGCTGACAGGAAAAAATCGATAGCAATCACCTTCAAATACAAGTGGAATACTAATACCATAAAGAAGTTCACAGGAATACAATACGATGCCATGTTTTTACCGAAGCAGGCACAAGACCTAAATACAACAACGATTGACCACATTTGGAGAGGTTTACTTGCAGATAGTAATGACAAAATCAATTGTGACAATAAAGGCGAACTTGAGAATTGGTCTTTAATCAGAACCTTTGCTCAAGAGTTATCGGCTTGGGAACATATCTTAGAGGCTTCGAAAAGAAGAGCAATTCATGGTACGCGAATATCTGTGATTATTGCTGCTCTTATGACCATTTTTTCCTTAATCTCCCTTTGTATTGAAACCTATAAATCAAGTTTTATATGGTACGCCGGGATAATATTTTGTATTGCCATCAGTACTATCGGCTTACTTTTCATCTCAGAATTTAAAGATACCCCACCGAGGGCGTGGGTAACAAGTGATGGGAAAGCATTTTGCTCCGGTCCTACTGGCACCCATCATCCTTGAGGTAGTAGAAGAAATCGGGATTCCGGATCAAATTACGAATGACAAGTATGAGCCGGGGTACCCCACAGCTCTGCTGGTGGTAAGTGAGTAATAAAACCTGGATTCCGGCTTGCGCCACTAAAGTGGCTTGCCGGAATGACACGCGCTTCTTTCATCAAGTGTAATCAGTGATTCAGACAATTTAGACAGCGTCAGGTCACCGCTGCGCTGAGGACCTGACGCAACGCGCTAAGAATAAGAAATAGAATGAGGACCACATGAAAAAAATCTCAGTATCCGATGTGCTGGAGATGCCGATCCCTGAAAGGATCTTGTTGGTGGAAGATATATGGGATAGCATCTCAACCATACCCGAAGCTGTCGAATTGACAGATGAGCAGCGAAAGTTGCTAATGAACCGCCTCGAGGAGTATCGGCTTAATCCACAATCAGGATCGCCCTGGGAAATGGTTAAGAATCGAATTCGGAAAGCCTGATGAAGCCGAACGTTTCCATAACTCCACAAGCTGAGAACGATCTCAAATTGGCATACCAGTGGTATGAGGAGCAGCACACTGGACTGGGTGAAGACTTCCTTTTATGCGTAGAAGCGGGACTTTCGCAAATCCAGACTTTTCCTAACCTGAATCCTGAAGTCGAGGAAAACATTCGGCGAAATCTTATCCGTAGATTTCCATATGGTATTTTTTATATTATTGACAATAATATAATTACTGTTCTTGCAGTGCTGCATTTTCGGCGAAATCCGAAAGAGTGGAAAAAGAGGCTATGATCCTGGATTCCGGATCAAGTCTGGAATGACAAGCTGGTTTATTTCCCAGCGCCTACTTGCTGTCCAGAATGTTAACGACCAACATCTAACACTTATCACCCAATATGACCGAAGAACTACACGAACTCCTGCGCATCCGCAGGGATAAGCTGCAGCAGCTGAGAGACCTGGGCGTCGAACCTTATCCCTACAGTTATAAGCGCACTCACACCGCAGAAGCTGCCCTGACACAGTTTACGAATTCGGAAACTACTGGGGAGGGTGGCACGGTCAGCTCGATGACCGAGCCTGTGAGTGTCGCCGGACGCATCATGGCGCTGCGAGTCATGGGCAAGGCGGCGTTTGCACACGTGCAGGATAGTTCCGGGCGCATCCAGATTTATGTCAAACTGGATGCCGTCGGTGAACAAAATTTTGCGATCTTCAAATTACTCGACATCGGCGATATCATCGGGGTCAACGGTCCGGTTTTCAGAACGCACACCGGCGAAATTACCGTGCGAGCCGATCGGTTCGAGCTGTTAGCCAAGAGCCTGCACCCGCTGCCCATCGTCAAAGAAAAGGACGGACAGCAATTCGATGCCTTCACCGACAAGGAAGCTCGCTACCGGCAGCGCTACCTGGACCTGGTGGTCAACCCTCAGGTGAAAAAAGTCTTTGAGACTCGCGCCAAAATCACTCAAATCGTGCGAACGTTTCTGGGCGAATGGAACTTTCTCGACGTCGAGACGCCCATCCTGCAGCCGTTGTACGGCGGAGCGGCGGCGGAACCGTTCGTCACCCATCATAACGTGCTGGAACGCGATCTCTACCTGCGCATCGCCGACGAACTCTATCTGAAGCGCCTGATCATCGGCGGCTTCGACCGGGTCTACGAAATCGGCAAGGACTTCCGCAACGAAGGCATGGATCGCACGCACAACCCGGAATTCACGCAGTTGGAACTCTACGCCGCCTACGAAGACTACACCTTCTGCATGGAATTGGTGGAAAAACTGGTGGGTAAGATTGCAGAAACGCTATTCGGAACCACCAATATCACCTATGAAGGCAAGGAATACGACCTGACGCCTCCCTGGCCGAGATATCGATTCTTCGATAAGCTGCAGGAAGCCACCAGCAAAGACGTGCGCAGCATGAACGACGCGGAAATCGAGACTGAATGCCACAAAGCCGGATTAAACCCCGAAGCGGGCAAAGTCGGGCGGGGAAAACTGCTGGACAAGCTATTCGGAGCGGTGGTGGAACCGCACCTGACGGGACCCTGCTATGTCATGGATTACCCTAAAGAACTATCGCCGCTGGCGAAGGGGCACCGGTCCGATTCCGGTCTGGTAGAACGGTTCGAGGGCTTTTTAGCCGGGCGTGAGTTTTGCAACAGCTTTTCCGAGCTGAACGATCCTATCGATCAGCGGGCGCGCTTCGAAGATCAGGGCAAGCTGCGCTCGCAGGGCGATCTGGAAGCTCAACTGCTGGACGAAGATTTCCTGACCGCGCTGGAAATCGGCATGCCGCCGACGGCGGGCTTGGGCATCGGCATCGACCGGTTGACCATGTATTTCACCGACCAGCATTCAATCCGAGACGTGATTTTGTTTCCGCAGATGAGGTGAGAAAATGCGTTCCGTCAGGTCCTTAGCAAAGCGTAGACCTGACGGCAAATCATGATTGAAGTGAATTAAATATCTTCCAATTCTAAGAGGTTATCATGCAAGAATTCTCGCTCGACTTTACAGTATGTGTGCCGAAAGTGCCGGAACTAAGCGGCCCAGGGGTTGTGGAATATGAATGCAACCACTGCACTGGTTTGAGTACCATCGTCGTTGTCAGGAATGATGAAAAATTCACAGTTCCGACCATTGAATTTTGTCCATTTTGCGGGCAATCGAATCAGAATCCGCCCGAGGAATTAGATTAATTTTCTGGTTCTCATAATTTTACACTCTAACTCAGAAAAATTTTTAAAAAAGGATAGACTGATGGATACACCCTATCACTACCCACCGGAACTCTTTAGTTTATTAGTTGACACAATCCCGAGATTGTGTCGACGAAAAGAGGATGTCTTTCTCTTTTTCAGAGGTTCTGGAGTTGAAGACAAGTTAATGGGTGACATTTACAACAAATGGAAGGGTGATCGTGATTCAATTACTAAATATGAAATCACTCGAACTGTTATTAAAAGACTTAACGAATTGGAGGATAAGGCTATTAAGGAAAGACGAGAGATTATAAAGAGGATTACTGAATTTGATGATTTTTCGACTTGCTGGCCAAAGGATCGATTAGAAGCACAAGGACTTGTTTCGCAGATTCAAAAACTAGTTGGAAAAAAAGATTCATTCACTAGGATGGAATTGGAAAAGGATCGAGAGCGACAACAGAGACTCGAGAAGGAAGGGGTTGAAAGGGAGGCAATTAAACGCAGAAAAGAAGCAATCGATTCTGTAAAGACAGATTTATTTAAATTATTTTCAATAAAGAATCCACAAGAGCGTGGTAAAGAGCTTGAACGTGTATTAAATCAACTTTTTTTTGCTTTCCAAATCGCAGTTCAGGAGTCGTTTACATTAACGGGTGATTCTGGCGAAGGAGTCATTGAACAAATAGATGGCGCTATAACCGTTGATGGTAAATTATATATTGTTGAGGTTAAATGGTGGAATTCCCCCCTTGGACCGGGAGAAGTTTCACCGCATATTTGCAGAGTTTATACACGTTCTGACGCAGGCGGAATAATTATATCTGCATCAGACTTCACAGACGCGGCGGTGATAACCTGTAAAGATGCATTACACCAAAAAACTATAATTCTTTGCACCCTACAAGAAATTGTCACATTACTTGAAAAACAAGGAGAGTTAAAGGATTTCTTGAAAAAAAAGATTGAAAAAGCTATTCTTGAGAAGCAGCCTTACTTCAAGCCCTTTGACGATTCAAATTGACCCATGCCCCCCTCCCCCACCATCCTCCACCTGGACATGGACGCGTTCTTCGCGCAGGTGGAACAGCTGCGAGACCCGAGCCTAAAAGGGAAACCGCTCTGCGTGGGCGGCATCCCAGGGCAGGACCGCGGGGCGGTGGCGTCGGCGTCGTACGAAGCGCGCAAGTACGGCATCCATGCGGGGATGGCGCTCCTGATCGCGCAGAGACTCTGTCCGCAGGCCATCTTTATGCGGGCACACGGGGACGTTTATTTAGAAATATCCAGGCGGATCGTCAATATCCTGCGGGATTTTTCCGATCAGGTAGACCCGTCGTCCATCGATGAGTCCTACGTCGATATCACCGGCGTGCTGAACTACTTCGGCGGAGCGGAAACTATCGGCAGGCAGATCAAGGAACGCATCTGCAAGGAAGTGAATCTGACCTGTTCGGTGGGGGTGGCTCCGACGCGGACACTGGCGAAGCTGGCAGCCAACCTGCAGAAACCGGATGGGTTGACCATCGTTTCGCCTGAGGACGTTCCGAAAGTCATTTTCCCGCTGCCGGTGGAAAAAATCCCCGGGGTGGGAGCGAAGATGCAGAAGAAATTGAACGAACTCGGCATCTTCACTATCCAGCAATTGGTCGATGCGCCTAATGAGCTGCTGTTTAAACGTTTCGGCGAAAACGGCGTCCAATTGCAGAAGGTGGCGAAGGGCGACGTCGATTGGGAAATCGACCACGACCACGACGAATCCGACGCCAAGTCGATGGGCAATTCCCGCACTTTTTCCCAGGATACCTCCGATCCGGAGCTGCTGCGGAGCTACGTGCTTTCGCTGGTGCAGATGGTGGGACGGCGTCTACGCGCTGCCGACCTGGTCGGGCGCACCCTGACTCTGACCATTCGCTATAAGGATTTTTCCACCTTCACGCACCGGCAAACCTTCGGTTTTCACACCAATGACGAAAACGACATATTCGGCGCGGCTTGGAAACTATTCGAAGAGAGGTACAACAAGGGCATTCCCGTGCGTTTGTTAGGAGTGTCAATTTCGCACCTGGTGCGCCGCGAGGCGCAGCAGATGGACCTTTTCAACCGCGAAACTAAGCTTTATTCCGCCGTCGATAATCTAAAAGAGAAATTCGGTGAGGCGATCATTCAGAGATCGTCTACCATGAACATACGTACCCGAAGACATATCAGCAATGTCAATTTCGCCAAGCCCAACCGCAAAGACCGTATGCGGCGTTCCGGTTGAAGTCGGCACGTCCGGGTATTACTTTCGAGATTGGGTTGGACACTTTTATCCGGAAGGAACTAAAGCTGAACAGATGCTGGAGTATTACGCTCGGCACTTTTCCGTTCTGGAAATTAATTCGACCTATTATGGCATCCCCAAGGCGCAGGTCTTTGAAAACATGGCACAGCGAGTCCCTGAGGGATTTGGATTTTACGTCAAGGTGCACCAGGAGGTGACGCATAAACGGGAAGAGCCGATTCCATCACTGAAATTATTGCACGAAGCTGTGTCGCCCCTGCGAGAGCGCGGTATGTTGCGGGGATTTCTGGCGCAATTCCCTTATTCGTTCAAGAAGAATCCTCCGGCGACGGAGTATCTGGTCAGACTGGCAGATTGGCACCTGAACCGGGAACGGCTTTACATAGAATTCCGTCACACTTCCTGGTATAAACCGGTCGTCTACCAGTCTTTGGCAAATCATCAACTGGGATTTGTCAACGTAGACCTGCCCGAATTGCCGAAGCTGCCGCCGCCGACTTCGGAAGTAACCTGCGGTGATGGATATATCCGTTTTCACGGCAGGAATGCAGAAGCCTGGTGGGGTTCGGATGGCGGGAAGCGCTACGATTACGATTACAGCGCCGCAGAGCTAAATAACTGGCTTCCTAAACTCGAGGAGATGGCAAAGAAGTCCGGCCGCATTGTTATCTTCATGAACAACTGTTTCCTGGGGCAGGCGGCCAAGAATGCCAAGATGCTGATGGATATGTTCGACAATAATAATCCAACACAATAGCAGATAAAAAAAGTACCACCTTCACGCAGAGAGGACAACCTATGCTAACTGGTTTGAATAGGATACTGAAGTCATTCTTTAGAATCGTTGAGTCAAAACACTTCCTATTGATCTGCCTGATCATAGCAGCTTTGATAAGAATTGGCTGGGTTGTTTTAGTTGATGCTCAACCGTTTAGTGATTTTGGTTGGTACTATGATCATGGAGTGGCTCTTGCCCAATCCAAGGAGTACATAACAAATGGTGTGCCTACCGCATATTGGCCAGTTGGTTATCCGGCATTTCTCGGAATTTTATTTTCAATTTTTGGACCATCGGTGATTTGTGCTAAACTTGCAAATATATTTTTCTACCTGTTAATAATGTACATGAGTTACATTCTTTCAAAACGACTTTTTAGATCGGAAATCGTTGCACGGGTTACTCTTTTTGTTTTAGCACTTTATCCCAACCATTTAGCCTATTCGTCACTGCTCTCGGCTGAAATACTTTTCCTGTTTCTTATGCTCAGTGGTTTATTCTTACTTATTATTCTCAAGCCGCGAATTCTGACGATAAGTCTGGCTGGAATAATTTTCGGTTTCGCAACTCTAACCAAACCACAAGCGTTATTCATCCCAGGTATCTATTTTGCTGTTGACTATTTTGAAAATCGCCAAAAAGTTAGTATAGCAACATCGGTCAGGAGAATATTAATAGTATATTTTTCCCTCTCTTTGACATTAGCGCCTTGGGCAATTCGAAATTATAAAGCATTTCATGGTCTTGTTCTCGTGTCAACCAATGGCGGCATTAATCTTTTAATCGGTAATAATCCTTACGCCAATGGTACTTTTCGTTGGAATGATGAGATCAAGACTTACTTTGGCAATACAGAGGATGAGTACATCAACAATGGGAAAGCTCGCAAGTCCGCTCTGAGTTTTATCGCTCATAATCCTTTAAAAATTTTGGGGCTATTACCGAGGAAATTGTTTTATCTCTATTATTATGATTTTGAGGGTATTCAGTGGAATGAAGCGGGATTGAATGGGACCAATCAGGTTTACAGACTTGGGTTACGATTTCTAAGAATTGTGGCTCAACTCGCGTATTTACTGATTTGGGCATTTTATTTACTATGCGCTTTACGTTCTCTCTGGTGGTCTGATAAGAGTCGTGTTAAAAATCTTCCGATGATTGGTTTCATGATCCAATTATACTTTACGGTCGTCTACTTAGTCTATTTTGGCTCTCCTAGATTTCATTTTCCGTTGATCCCTTTCATGGTTATGTATAGCGCAGCATTTATTACAAGTTTCTATGAACCATCACCTACAAGCACCTTTTCGAGAACCTCGAAAGGTAATATCTCATGATCCAATTACCCAATAATTTTCGATAGCTCATACCTCATGTCCTACGAATTCTTTATCGCCAAGCGCTACCTGATGTCGAAAAGGCGCACCGGATTCATCTCGTTGATCTCCTATTTTTCCATCGCGGGAGTTGCCATCGGCGTGGCGGCGTTGATCATCGTGCTGTCGGTGATGAACGGCTTTGAAACCGAAGTGCGCAGCCGGATCATCGGTTCCGATGCGCATATCCGGGTCGGTACCTTTCACGAAGAAGGAATCGAGGTCGCCGATTCCGTAGATGCCAAGATCAGAGGCATTCCGCACGTGGTGGGAGTGTCCTATTATATTATGGATAAGGGGTTGATGCGACGAGGCAACCGCACTGAAGGGGTGATCGTGCGGGGGATCGACCTGGAAACGGTGGGACAGGTGTCGGATCTCCCCAAGATGATCGTCTGGGGAGGGATGCACCTGGGGCGGATCGACGTCACCGGCAAAGAGAATCTCCCAGGATTGATCGTAGGGAAGTATCTGGCGGATCGGTTATACTGTACTCTGGGCGACACGGTGGTGCTGTTCAGTCCCGGTGACGCCGGACCCTTCGGACAACCGCGCGCCAAGCAATTCCACGTTTCCGGAGTTTTCGAGACCGGTCTTTACGAGTATGACGACGTCTTCGCGTACATTGCCATCCCGGAAGCTCAGGACCTGTTTCGCATGCCTGGATTGGTGACCGGTTTGGAAATTAAACTGGATGACATGGACCAAGCCGAACAGGTGAAAAACGAGATCAACGCACGGCTGGGGCCACCCTATTTCCCTCGCACCTGGTACGAAATGCACCGCAATCTGTTCAACTGGATGAAGATTGAAAAATGGGCCGGCTTCGTCATCCTTTCACTGATCGTCATGGTGGCAGCCTTCAATATCATCTCCTCGCTGATCATGGTTGTCCTGGAAAAGAAGAAGGAGATCGGCATTCTGAAATCCATGGGAGCCACCAGCGCCGGCATCAGGCGGATCTTCTTGTATGAAGGGCTGGCAGTTGGAATCGTGGGGACGGTCAGTGGCGTGCTGTTGGGTTGGAGTCTCTGCGAAATCCAGATCAAGTATCGCATCCTCTCGCTGCCTCCCGACATCTACTTCATCAGCGAGTTGCCCATCCTGATGAAGACGGGAGATTTCGTGATGATTGCAACGGCAGCGTTGCTGCTCTGTTTCTTAGCCAGCGTGTATCCGGCGCATAAAGCGTCCAGCTTGGTTCCAGTGGAGGCGATACGGTACGAATGAGCGGAAGTTTCCACATTGACCCCTATAACCCAAGAAGGGTTCAAGGATTTAACAATTTACTTGTATTTTATGTTTGGAAATACTATTTTTCCCACGTATTATTTAAATACGCAGGAGCGAACTGTCTCTGCCGGAACCATTTGGCAATTTCTTTACTTGAAAAAAGAGTGGAGGCGGTGTGAGCCTGGTCATTGCGCGGGACATCCATAAAAGCTATTATCTGGGAAACAGCGAAGTCCAGGTGCTCAAAGGGATCGACCTCGAGATTCAATCCGGCGAAACCATCGCAGTGATCGGTCCTTCGGGCGTGGGTAAATCCACGATGCTGAATCTGTTGGGCGCTCTTGACCGTCCGACCCGTGGTGAAATTGAGATCGCGGGAGTGCGCATCTGGGATTTATCCAACAATGAGCTGGCCAATCTGCGTGCGGCTCAGATCGGCTTCGTTTTCCAGTTTCATCACCTCTTGCCGGAGTTCAGCGCGATAGAGAACGTGCTGCTCCCCGGTCTGATTCGAGGGAATAATTATTCGGATTCCAAAGCCCGAGCCGCTGAACTCCTGAGCAGGGTTGGGCTTGGGGAGCGTTTGAACCACCGCCCCGGTGAGCTTTCGGGAGGGGAACAGCAGCGAGTCGCTCTGGCGCGAGCCTTGCAGAATGATCCACCGCTGGTCTTGGCGGACGAACCCACCGGCAATTTGGACCGGGATACTGCGCTGGAACTGCAAACGCTGATTTTCGAGATGGCGCAGGAACGGCAGCGCAGCTTCATGATCGTGACGCATGACCGCCATTTCGCAGCTCGCTGCGGGCAGGTATTACAAATGCAGGACGGGAGATTAAGCCCCGTCGCAACTGAAGACTTTTAATTAGGAATTGTGCATTGGGGGGCGCGACTTTACGTTGTAGCCGACATGATGAGGATACGGGATTAATCGGTCCGCGAGGATAGTAATGAACAACAAGTTTTCCATCCGCGTTCAACAAGTTATCCAACACGCACGAGAAGAAGCGCTGCGGCTTGGACATGATTATATCGATACAGAACACCTGTTGCTGGGTTTGCTCCGCCTCTCAGAAGGGTTGGCAATCTCCATTTTGAAGAACCTGGGGTGCGATCTGCAGGAGCTGAAAGATGCGATTGAGGAATTCGTCGAGCACTCGGGCGCTACCATGAAGGTTGGAAACATCCCCTTCACCAAGCGAGCGGAAAGGGTGCTGAAAGTATCCTATATCGAAGGCAAGAACTTCAACAGCGAAATCATTGGAACCGAACACCTGCTGCTGGCTCTTTCCAAGGAAGAAGACGGTATTGCCGCGCAGGCGCTCAGCTCGTTCAACGTCACCTACGAAGCCATTCGCCGCGAGCTGGATTCGATACTGCGGGGAGAAGGCAAAAAAGAACCAGTATCAAAAGAGAAAGAGAAATCCAAGACGCCGGTTTTGGATCATTTTGGTCGTGATCTCACCCAAATGGCTCTCGAAAACAAGTTGGACCCAATTATCGGGCGAACCAAAGAGATCGAGCGTGTCAGCCAGATTCTGTCACGCCGCAAGAAAAATAATCCCGTCTTGATCGGTGAACCGGGAGTCGGCAAAACCGCCATCGCTGAGGGTTTGGCGTTGCGCATTGTCCGACGGGAAGTCTCGCCGATTTTGTTCAACAAGCGTGTGGTCGCCCTCGATTTGGGCGCGATGGTGGCTGGAACCAAATACCGGGGTCAGTTCGAAGAACGCATCAAAGCGGTCATGAACGAATTGGAGAAAAACCGCGACGTCATCCTCTTTCTGGATGAACTGCACACCATCGTCGGGGCTGGTTCTGCGTCTGGGTCGCTGGATGCCTCGAACATGTTTAAACCTGCATTGGCACGCGGAGAACTGCAGTGCATCGGCGCCACCACGATGGATGAGTACCGGAAATCGATCGAAAAAGATGGAGCCCTGGAGCGACGTTTCCAGAAGGTTCTGGTCGATCCACCCACCATCGATGAAACCATTAACATCCTGATGGGACTCAAGGAACGCTACGAACAGCATCACGGCATCACCTACACTGACGAAGCCGTCAAAGCCTCCGTTATACTTTCCGAACGTTATATCACCGACCGCTATCTCCCTGATAAATCGATCGACGTACTGGATGAAACCGGTTCACGAATGCGGATTTCCAATATCGTGGTGCCGCAGGAAATTCGCCAGTTGGAAGCGGAGATCGAAAAAATCCGCGTCGAAAAAGAGGATCTGGTCAAGCATCAGGAATACGAAAAGGCAGCTAAACTCCGCGATTACAAGCTACAACTTGAAGCCCGCCTGCGTTCCGAACGCGAGAATTGGGAGAAGACCGAGTCCCATTCGCCCATTGCCGTCACTGAAGAAGACGTCGCTCAGGTCGTTTCCATGATGACCGGCATACCGGTCAGCAAGGTGGCGCTATCGGAAGGCGAAAAACTGCTCAAGATGAAGGACACCATTTCGACCAGGATCATCGGGCAGGAGGAAGCGATAGAGGTGATCTCTCGATCGATCCGGAGAACCCGCGCCGGATTGAAGAATCCTCAGAGGCCCATCGGTTCTCTCATCTTCCTCGGTCCGCCGGGCGTGGGTAAAACAGAACTCGCCAAAGTGCTGGCGGATTACCTCTTTGAAGATAAAAATTCGCTGGTGCGCATCGACATGTCGGAATACATGGAGAAATTCAACGTATCCCGACTGATCGGAGCCCCCCCGGGCTACGTCGGTTACGATGAGGGTGGTCAATTGACGGAAAAGGTGCGGAGAAAGCCTTATTCTGTCGTGCTCCTGGACGAAATTGAAAAAGCGCACCCCGACGTATTCAATATCCTGCTGCAGGTATTGGATTCCGGCGAATTGACAGACGGTTCAGGCCGCAAGATCGATTTTAGAAACACCCTGGTGATCATGACTTCCAACCTGGGAACTCGGGAAGCCACTCACACCAGCAATTATGGATTCGGCAAAGGTCAGAAGGCTTTGGAACAAAAGGACGTCAATACCAGGATGAAGGAGGAGCTGCGGCGAGTCTTCCGCCCTGAGTTCTTGAACCGCGTGGATGAGATTATTGTCTTCCGCATGTTGGATCGCAAAGACATCTTGAAGATACTGGATATTTACATCGTTGAGATCAATAATCGCCTGAAGGAACACCATCTTACCATCGAGCTATCTCGTGGAGCCCGCGATTTCGTCTGCGATGAGGGTTTTTCGCCGGAGACTGGCGCCAGACCGTTACGCCGAGCAGTGGAACGGTTTATTGAAGATCCACTGGCGGAAGAAATACTGCGCGGACGCTTTGCGCCGGGCATGAACATCATCTGCATTCGCAAAGGCAAGAACCTGGATTTTGAAGATAAAAAGGTGATCTCCCCGCAGGATGATACCGTCAGTTGATCTCCCCCCGGTACGACGTTAACGGCGTTCTAACGATATCTGCAAGAACCTCCCCGCCGGAGGTTCTTAGTTTTTCCGGCTAATTTGGACAATACCGAGCAACTAATAATAAATACTGTGGTATAAGATGCGATGATGTGGAACCCATCACGCATTCGACGAACACAAGCAATAATCCTACATAATGAGAGGCTAATATGGCAGACCAACGCTATGAAAAATTAGCTAAAGTTTTAGTGAGGTATTCCACCAATTTAAAAAAAGGCGAGAAGGTTCTGATCGAACACACCGACGCGCCTGATGACATGATCCAGGCTTTTATTCGCGAAATTTATGCCGTCGGTGGAATCCCACTGTTAGAACAAAAGACTCAAAGGATTCAGCGGGAGTTATTCAAATGCGCCACGGAGGAGCAGATTAAACTCATCGCCGATTGCGAGTTGTACCGCATGAAGAAGGTCAAAGCCTGGATCGGCATTCGCGGTTTAGTCAATGCCAAAGAACTCTCCGACGTGCCCACTGACAAGATGAAGTTATACGAAAGCCTCTGGCTGAAACCCGTTCATTTGGAACAACGTGTCCGGCACACCAAGTGGGTCATCCTCAGAGTACCCACTGCGAGTATGGCGCAGATGGCGAAAATGTCTACCGATGCTTTTGAAGATTTTTACTTCGACGTCTGCACCGGCGTAGACTGGAAAAAAGCATCCAAAGCGATGGATCCCCTGGTCAATCTGATGAATAAAACTGATAAAGTACAGATCAAGGGTCCGGGCACTGATCTGAAGTTTTCCATTAAGGGAATACCGGCGATCAAATGTGATGGTCACCTGAACATGCCCGACCTGGAAGTATTCACGGCTCCGGTGCGGAACTCGATTGAAGGTGTGATACAATACAATGCTCCATCGACCAACCGCGGCTTTACGTATGAAAACGTGCGCTTCGTTTTCAAGAAGGGAAAGATTGTCGAAGCCACGGCGAATAACTCACAGAAATTGAAAGAGATCCTTGATACCGACGAAGGCGCCCGTCATATCGGTGAATTCGCGCTGGGGCTGCACCCGCTGATCAAGCAGCCGATGGACGATATCCTCTTCGATGAGAAGATCAACGGCAGTTTCCATTTTACTCCGGGCAACGCCTATGAAGACGAAGCAGATAATGGCAACCGTTCCGCCATCCACTGGGATCTGGTATGTATCCAGACTCCGGAATACGGCGGCGGCGAAATCTACTTCGACGGGAAATTGATCCGCAAGGATGGAAGGTTCGTTATTGACAGCCTGAAGGGCTTGAATCCGGAGAAGCTGGTAGTTTAAAAAAGAATCCAGAATCCAGAATTCAGAATCCAGAATTCAGAATCCAGAATCCAGAATTCAGAATCCAGAATCCAGAATCCAGAATCCAGAAGGAGGATCGGGAGGGTGACAAACTCTCCGGCAAAAACCTTTGAGGATTTGATCGTCTGGCAGAAAGCACATCAATTTGTGCTTGAAGTCTATCGCCTGACCAACATTTTCCCAAAGGATGAGGTTTTTGGCATTACTTCCCAGTTACGGAGAGCTGCTGTCTCGATACCTGCTAACATTGCGGAAGGGTTTAAAAAGCGAGGCAAATAGGATAAATGCCGCTTCCTGAATATCGCCCAAGGTTCACTTGAGGAATGCCGGTATTACCTAATTCTTGTGCAGGATTTAGGTTATTGTACCATCCAACCTCAGATGCAATTACTATCTGAAGTCAGTCGTCTTCTGGAATCATGCTTCATGACAATAACCAAATCAATCAAGTGAGCTTCTAAATTCTGGATTCTGGATTCTTATGAAAACAGAGCTCATCACCATCGGCGATGAAGTGCTGATGGGGCAAGTCGTAAACACCAACGCCTCATGGTTGGGCGAGACGTTGACTGAAGCAGGTGTGCAGATCGGCTGGCTGACGGTTATACCAGACCAGCGCCAGCCGATCCTGCAGGCTTTCAGGCGAGCGAAGCAACGCGCCGGAGCGGTCATCATCACTGGCGGCTTGGGACCGACTCCTGACGATCTTACCAAACCTTGCCTGGTTGAATTTTTCCAGGACGATATGGTGCTGCGGGACGATTTGCTGGCGAAAGTGCAGAAAAGGTTCTCTGATCGAGGCCTGACCATGCCTGAAGCATCGCGCAATCAGGCGGAATTTCCAGCAAGCGCTTCAGATATTCCCAATCCCAACGGCACGGCAACGGGTATACATTACTCCCGGGACGGAAAGGACTGGTTTTCCCTCCCCGGCGTCCCTATGGAAATGCGGTATATGGTCGAGAGTTACGTGCTGCCGAAATTGATCGAAAAAGGTCATGGCTCGCAGGTGGCAGTACGCATCTATCGAACCGCGGGTATCGGAGAATCCTTTTTGTTGGAAAGCCTGACGAAGTTAAAAGAAGCTCAACAATTGGTCGAAGTTGCTTTCCTTCCTAAAATTTTCGGCGTAGATCTCAAGTTGACAGCACGCGGCGACAACCAATCCTCTATTGCTGAACGGCTTTCGCAGGCTGAAAAATTGCTCCTCCCTGATTTTGGATCGCACGTCTATGCAACCGACACAGAGACGCTGCCTGAAGCGACAGGGAAGCTGGCTCGAAAAAGAGGCTTTCGTATTGCCGTTGCAGAATCCTGTACGGGGGGGCTGATCGCCAAGCTATTCACGGACATTCCCGGATCCAGCGACTACTTTGAGCGCGGAGTCGTCGTCTATTCCAATGAAGCCAAGACGCAACTCCTGGGAATCCCCGCCTGCATGATTGATCGTTATGGCGCAGTCAGCGAAAAGGTGGCTGGAGCCATGGCGCAAGGATTACTCGAGCGCTGCAGCGCTGATTTCGCGGTTTCGGTTACCGGAATCGCCGGACCGGGCGGAGGTTCTCCGGAAAAGCCGGTAGGATTGGTCTTTATCGGAGTTGCCGACCGAAGCGACGTCGCTGTCAGGGAATTTCAATTTGGTTCGACTCGAGAAATCAACCGCAAACGCGCCGCTTACAGCGCCATTAAACTTTTGTATGATCGCATAAAGAGTCTTGACTCCTGAAGAAAATTTTCGTATATTAATCTTTTACAATAGAAATCGGAACGATGAACGACGACCCGGAGATTCGAACCTTTATTGCTCTGGAGCTTGGAAGTGACGTCAAACGAGGCTTGGCTCTTCTGCAGGAGAGCCTGAAGGATCGGGTTCACCGGGCTCGCTGGACCAAGCCGGACGGCACTCATCTTACACTGAAATTTCTCGGAGAAGTCAGATCCAGCAGCGTTGCGGCAATATCAACCGCGCTGGATCGCGTCGCGGCTCAGTTCCATCCATTTGAACTCGTCCTGAATGGTGTTGGAGCGTTTCCCAGACTGTCGCAACCGCGGGTCATCTGGGTGGGATTGAAACCTAACTCTGAATTGCTGCACTTGCAGAGCGCAGTGGAAAAAGCCATCGCGCCGTTGGGTTTCCCGACTGAAAAACGTGATTTCCACGGCCATTTAACCTTGGCCAGGCTTGAAGGCGACCCCTGGTCAGAAGAATTACGCAACTACTTCATAAAATTGAGATCCTTGTCAGACGAAATATCATTTCCGGTCGCTGAGGTGGCACTTTTCCGAAGTGATCTACAACCGGGAGGAGCAGTCTATAGTTATCTGCATAAGAGTCCGCTCGATACGGATAAAAGCGCTTAGTATATTCGATAATAAAAAGATAAATTCCACATAGTGAGGAGACAGCGATGGCCCTAGAGTCCGCTGAAAAAATGAGAGCACTGGAACTGGCGATAACCCAAATCGACAAGCAATTTGGCCGCGGTTCCATTATGAGACTCGGTGATGACGCGGCGCGCGTAAAAGTATCCATCATTCCCACAGGAGCATTATCTCTTGATTACGCTCTGGGGGTAGGCGGTATCCCGCGTGGCCGGGTCATCGAAATTTTTGGACCGGAAGCCTCCGGGAAAACTACCCTGGCGCTGCACATCATTGCAGAAGCCCAAAAAACGGGCGGTAACGCGGCTTTCATCGATGCTGAACACGCTCTGGATGCTGTTTACGCCAAGAAACTCGGCGTTGACATCGACAACCTGCTGATATCACAGCCGGATCATGGTGAACAGGCTCTGGAAATTGCCGAAACCCTGGTCAGATCAGGCGCCTTGGATATCGTGGTGATCGACTCGGTAGCGGCCCTGGTCCCCAAGGCTGAAATTGAAGGCGAGATGGGTGATCAGCATATGGGGTTGCAGGCGCGCTTGATGTCGCAAGCTCTGCGTAAACTGACCGCCACTGTGGCGAAATCGCGCACTGCGCTGGTTTTCATCAACCAGATTCGCATGAAGATCGGCGTGCTCTTCGGCAGCCCCGAAACCACTTCAGGCGGAAATGCTCTGAAGTTTTACGCCAGCATGCGTCTGGATATCCGTAAAATTGCCACCATCAAGGAAGGCGCCGAAGTAACGGGGAGCCGCACTCGGGTGCGGGTCGTTAAAAACAAGGTGGCACCTCCCTTCAAAGAAGCTGAATTCGACATTCTCTACGGGACTGGAATTTCCAGGATCAATGACAATATAGACCTGGGCGTCGAACATGGCATTCTGGCCAAATCAGGAGCCTGGTACACCTATGGCGCCGACCGAATCGGTCAGGGACGTGAAAAGGTGCGAGAATATCTGGAAGCTAATCCATCGCTCAGCGTGGAAATCGAGAGCAAAATTAGAGAAAAGCTGAATCTGTCTGCTCATGAGTAAATCCGCTCGCGGCGGAACCACCTCTCCACCAGTAAACGCCTTTGATGCAGCCTGTCGCGCTCTGGCGCGTCGCTGCCTGACCGTTGCTGAACTGCAGGAAAGACTGAAGCGACGGTATCCGGAAGAAGAAGTCGCTTCGGCGGTCGGCAAGCTGAGGGAGTACCGCTACCTGGATGACGATTCACTGATTACGGATTATATCCGGGACCGGATGCGGTTTTCTCCACGCAGCGCCGAACTGATTGAGGCTGAACTGCAGCGGCGGGGGATTGAATCAGACCATTTCCGCCGCATTTTCGACGCAGAATACCCGGAGTATGATGAGATAGAGGTTGCTCGGCGCGCCATCAGCCCACAGATGACCTTGCTGAAGAAAACCAAAGCGCAGAGCCGCCGTGAAAAGGCTCTGCGCTTTTTACGCAGCCGGGGGTTTTCCTACGATGTGATGATGGAGGTGTGGGAGGAGATTCAGAAAGAGCTAAAAATAAATGATGATGATCCAACACAATACTTTTAATGACTTCCGAGGGGCTTATGACTGATGCCCTGGCTATCATTTTTGTGGGAGCGCTGGTCTTTCTCGCTCACCTGTTCGCTGCATTATTTTCCCGCACCCGCATCCCGGACGTCCTGCCACTGGTTCTATTAGGCGTACTTCTGGGACCGGTATTAAAGATCGTTTCGGCTGAAACTTTCGGGCAGTTCGGACAGATATTTACATCCATCGCTCTGGTGATGATCCTATTTGAAAGCGGGATCGGGTTGAACTTCGCTGAAGTACATAAATCGATCACCCTGGGTATCCAACTGACTCTCGCCAGCTTCGCTGCCACCACTATTGCAATTGCCGTATTAGCCTCACCTCTGCTTAAACTGCCAATCTTGGAATGTTTCATTCTTGGCGCAATTCTGGGAGCGACGGCTCCTGCAGTCGTCATCCCCTTAATCAGGCAATTAAGACTGCAAAAGGCGACGCGTGTCATTCTTCTATTGGAAACCTCTATTGGTGAAGCGCTTTGTATCGTCATTACGCTCGGACTTTTACAGATTTATAAATACGAAGAGCTTGATACCGGAAAAATTATCGGTCAATTGATCTCCTCATTCCTGCTGGCGACCACCATCGGCGTCATTTTTGCTTTTCTATGGTCGTCAATTTTGCGGCATATCCGACAGTTGAAGAATAGCATCTTCCTGACGCCTGCGTTTGTTTTCATTCTGTATGGAACCGCAGAAATCCTCGGATACAGCGGCGCATTAGCCGCATTAGCCTTTGGTATTGTCCTAGGGAACGCCCATAGCATCAGGTTGGAATTTCTCAAGCACAGAACCAGCAGCCGACCTGTCAAATTAAAGGAGATTGAAAAAGCATTTTTTAGTGAAGCTGTCTTTCTCTTAAAGACTTTTTTCTTCGTCTATATCGGACTTTCGATCAAAATGAACAACCTAAATTTAACCTTCATCGGGTTGGCGATTACCAGCATTATCTTTGTTGTCCGGGTGCCGACTGTACGTATTCTCTATGATACCACCATGCAGAAATTCGATGCAGCTATTTCTTCGATTATGGTTCCTCGCGGTATGGCGGCCGCAGTATTGGCCTCACTCCCGGCTCTTCTGGAACTGGAAAATGGATTAATCATTCAGGAGGTGATTTTCGCAGTGATTCTATTCAGCATTGTACTCACCGCAGCATTTTCTTTTATCTTCGAAACGGGAAAGCTACCACCACCTTATCGGCAACTGTTCAGCAGATACTCAAGAGAAGTAAATCCGGCAGAATAAAATAGCTTTGGAAAGATCTATCATTCCACGATGTACTAAAGGAGAGACTCGTAACGTGAGTTATTATTTTTCAAAAAAAATTGATTCCACCTTTGATGACGCAATCGCAAGGGTGACCGAAGAGCTGAAAAAGGAAGGTTTCGGGATTCTGACCGAGATCGATGTGAAAGAAACGCTGAAGAAGAAGCTGAACGTCGATTTCTACCGGTATAAAATCTTGGGAGCCTGCAATCCACCTTTCGCCTACCAGGCTTTGCAGGCGGAAGCTAAGGTTGGAACCATGCTTCCCTGCAACGTGATTGTTCAGGAGACTGGCGATGGTTTCGTAGAAATCTCAGCGGTGGATCCTCTCGCCTCCATGGCTGCCATTCGCAACGAAAAGCTGGAATCTATCGCTAAAGAGATCCAGGCGAAGCTGAAAAAAGTCATCAACAGCCTCTGAGATTCGAATTCAGTTTTGCCTTCTTGGATTTGGGATTCAACCACAAACGGGTGATTATTATGCCCCATAGAGAACTCAAAGCTCACGTATGCCAGGTATGCAAACTGGAGAAACCCCATGATGAGCTGCTGCCGGCTGAATTGGTGCGTGATCCTCTGGTCGAACTGATTCGAGCCAAGATCCCTGACTGGTCAGTAGATGGGTTCATTTGTCTGGAAGATTTAAATGCATTCCGTGCGGAATACATCCGCAAGGCATTGGAAACTGATCGCGGCGAGCTATCTGCTCTCGATGAGCAGGTCATTAAAAGTCTCCATGAGCAGGATTTGCTCTCCCGGGATATTAACACGGATTTCACTAAAAAGTTCACTTTCGGAGAGAGATTAGCAGATAAAATTGCGGTATTTGGCGGCAGTTGGCGCTTTATTTCTATCTTCGCGGCGGTCATCCTGATCTGGATCAGTTTCAATACCGCAGCATTACTCAGAAAGCCTTTCGACCCCTTTCCCTATATCCTTCTGAACCTGGTATTGTCCTGCCTGGCGGCGATTCAGGCGCCCATAATAATGATGAGTCAAAACCGACAGGAATCCAAAGATCGGTTACGCAATGAGTACGACTATCGCATCAATTTAAAGGCTGAGCTTGAGATAAGACACCTTCAGGAAAAACTGGATCATTACCTGAGCCACCAATGGCAGCGGCTGCTGGAAATTCAGCAGATCCAGATGGAATTAATGGAAGAGTTGACGCAGCAGAATAATAAAACCAAACCTCCGATTTAATCTCGATGTGTCTGGAATTGCACTTTGATAAGCTGCCTAAATGGCTGACACCCCTGCAGAGGAGTGGTCAAAAATGAAATGCTCCATCCAAAACTGTCCCGGTCAGTATGAAGATAAACTAATCGTGCACACCGTTAGATCGAAAGGGTGCGTCGTCGTCATTGAGAATGTCCCGGTGGAAGTCTGTCGCGTATGTGGAGACGTCCTGCTGAGACCTTATATGGTTCGCCACATTGAAGTGATGCTGAAGGCCACCGGACAACCAAAGAAGTCGGTACCGATGTACGAATATATCGGCTGATCGATCTAAATACCATGCAAACCAAATCATTGATTGAACGTTTCGCCCGGGGCTGGAATCAATATTTCCCCGGCGCTGAACTCCCGATCGCGTTCTACTACTCGGACGAGCGGGGTGAGATAGAATTGGTGGACTCAGCCAAAACCAACCGCTGTCTGATTGCCAGCCTGATCCGGGTGCGCAGCGGGACGCCGCTGGCGTTTGATGAACACTCCATCGGCTGCGCCGGAGGCAAGCGGTATTCGGGGTTCTCATTTACACTGCGAAGGAACTTCGAGTATTTCCTTTCCTGCGGCATCGAAGGCGAGATGGAAGGGGAACGTTACAAGAAATCTCCTGAAATCGTGCGTCAGATTATGGAGAAATGGCCCAAATTGACGGCTCCGAAAAAGTATTTGATCTTTAAGCGCTGGGATTTGCTGGAAAATTCGGATGAGCCTGAAGCGGTGATTTTCTTCACCAGACCGGACGTATTAGCCGGACTTTACACACTCGCAGGTTTTGATGAAATTGAAGATCGAGTGTTAGCTCCGTTCGGAGCAGGCTGCGCTACCGTCGTATTGCATCCATATCTTCAGAATCAGTCTGAAACTTCGCATTGCATCATCGGCATGTTCGATCTTTCAGCGAGACCCTTCGTCCCTGCTGACGTTTTGACCTTCTCCGTCCCCATGAAGAAATTCGTGAAGATGGTAGAGAACATGGACGAGAGTTTCTTGATCACAGAGACGTGGGGGAAGATCAGTGGCAGGATGGAGAGGAGTGATAACAAAGATTAATGTTCGACTTATTATGGCTTGCTCCTTTAGGATTCGTCGTCGGGGCTTTTGGTACACTGATCGGAGCGGGTGGCGGATTTATTCTGATGCCGATACTGGTTCTGCTCTTTCCCCGTGAAGATCGTGAAATCCTGACTTCTATCTCCCTGGCTGTCGTTTTCTTCAATGCGCTTTCGGGGTCCTGGGCATACTTTCGTAAAAGGCGCATCGATTTTAAATCGGGGCTATTATTTTCCACCGCCACGATCCCGGGAGCAATTTTAGGAGCCATAACCACGGAATATTTATCCATTACTCTATTCGATATCATCTTTGGTGTATTGATGTTGATCATCGCGATTGTTATGGTGGTCAAGCCGCCCATCCACAATCCGACTGCGAATGTGGTTCGCAGCCACCGCTTCACCTATACAACCTATCTCATCGAAGCCAGTGGATGCAGTCATCGGATTTCATATAACCCTGTAGTTGGGATCGGCGTAAGTTTTTTTGTTGGCTATCTTTCCAGTCTATTAGGAATTGGCGGCGGAATCGTACACGTCCCCTTTCTGGTCATGTATCTGGATTTCCCCGTCCATATTGCCACCGCGACCTCGCATTTCATGCTGGCGATCATGGCTCTGGCGGGAACCGTTGTTCACATCCTCAATGGCACGTTTACGCATGGTCTTTACCGGACCGTTCTGTTAGCAGCGGGTGTTTTAATCGGAGCACAAGTTGGAGCGCGATTATCCGATCAGGTGACCGGCGCCTGGATCATGCGCGGGTTGGCGCTGGCGCTGGGTTTTGTGGGGTTAAGGATTTTGTGGGGGGCGGTGTAGGAGAGGAAAATCTCTTACCCTTTAGAAACAACACAATGATGGAGTAAATCATGTCACGTCACACCTTCTCCGCGATCCTTCACCGCGAGGAGAATCTAGTTGTGGCTGAATGCCCGGAAGTAGGGACGGTCAGCCAGGGAAGAACTAGTAAAGAAGCGCTTGCTAATCTAAAAGAAGCGACGGAACTCTATCTTGAAGAGTCCTCCGATCTTAGGTGAATATGATAAACAAAAAATCTGATTCCCTCCCCTCCTCCACCATCCGCCGGCAGTTCATCTCGTTTTTTGAGGAACGCGGGCATCTCTTTGTGCCGTCATCGTCTGTGGTGCCTCTGAAGGACCCGACGCTGATCTTCACCAACGCCGGAATGAACCAGTTCAAGGACGTCTTCCTGGGCCAGGGGACGCGCGCCTATACCCGGGCTGCCAATTCCCAGAAGTGCATCCGTGTGTCCGGCAAGCACAACGACCTGGAAGAAGTGGGAAGAGACGGCATCCATCATACCTTTTTCGAGATGCTGGGCAACTGGTCTTTCGGCGATTACTACAAGCAGGAAGCCATCCGCTGGGCCTGGGAGTTGGTTGCAGGCGTCTGGAAACTTCCCAAAGACAAACTCTTCGCCACCGTTCATTTGGAAGACGATGAGGCGGAAGCCGTATGGAAATCGGAGACGGATATCGCTCACGACCGCATCAGCCGCCACGGCAAGGATAACTTCTGGGAAATGGCTGAAGTCGGTCCCTGCGGTTCTTGCAGCGAAATTCATTACGACCTCGGTCCGGGTTGCTGCGTCTTGGAAGGGAAAACAGGTCACCAATGCGGAGTGAACGTATCCGGGTGCGGGAGAGTGGTCGAACTTTGGAATCTGGTCTTTATCCAATTCAACCGCGACGAGACCGGCAAACTGAATGAACTGCCCGCCAAGCACGTCGATACGGGAGCTGGGCTTGAGCGAATCTGCTGCGTGCTGCAGGGAGTCAAGTCGAACTATGACACCGACCTGTTCCAACCGCTGATTCAACGAATTGCCGAACTCACCAAGACTCCATATTCAGCGGGTGAAGAGGGCGTCGGACACCGGGTTATCGCGGATCACATTCGGGCTTTATCATTCGCTATAGCGGATGGCGCCATGCCTTCCAATGATGGGCGGGGATACGTCCTGCGGAGGATTTTACGGCGTGCCGCTCGGTTCGGTCGTACCATCGGCGTTCACCGGGCATTTATCTATAAATTGGTGGATACGCTGGCTGAAAATATGGGTGCGTTCTACCCGGAATTGGGTGAGCGACGAGAGCTTATTTCCGGCGTGATTCGCGGCGAAGAGGAGAGCTTTGGGAGAACCTTGGATCGCGGCATCGAAATCTTCGCAGAAATCGTCAATAAATTGAAGGGAAAAGGATTATCGACTCTAGCCGGAGACGAGGCTTTCAAACTTTACGATACTTTCGGGTTTCCCCTCGATCTGACGCAACTCATGGCGCGCGAACAGGGAATCGAAGTGGATCAAGCCGGATTTGACCGGGCGATGCAGGGGCAGAAGGAGCGAGCCAGGTCCAGCGGAAAATTCGCCGATCTGGACGCTCACTTTGAAGTATCCAATCTGACCAGAACCATAACCGCAAAACCGACCGAGTTCGTTGGATACGATAACTTAAGCGTTGATAACGCTCGGGTGACTGCCTACCAGATCGATGGTCATCAGATGCGCCTGGTACTGGATCGTACTCCATTCTACGGCGAATCGGGCGGGCAAGTCGGAGATACCGGCATGCTGACGGGTGGGGACTGGGAAGTAGTAATTGAGGATACTCAGAAGATCGGTGATGAGATCGTGCACATCGGCAAGTGTAGCAAAGGACACGACGCTCTATTGGCAGCAGCCAAAATAAATTTCCCCAGTACCATCACTGCGCAAGTTGACCCTCGGCGTCGCAATAATATCGCCCATAACCACACCGCTACGCATATTCTGCAAGCAGCATTACGGCAGGTCTTAGGAAAACACGTCAACCAATCCGGATCGCTGGTGCACCCGGATTACCTGCGCTTCGATTTCACTCACTTCGAGAAGCCAACGGAAGATCAGTTGGATCAGGTGGAGAACATCGCCAACGAAATCATCGCCAAGGGACTGCCAGTCACCTGGGAGATCACCGACTTTCCAACCGCCAAAGCTCGCGGAGCGACTGCTCTGTTCGGAGAAAAGTACGGAGATGAAGTCCGGCTGGTCAGCATTGCTGACGTATCTGCTGAACTCTGCGGAGGCACGCACGTCAGGTCGACCGACAGTCTGCTGGCGTTCATCATCACTTCTGAATCAGCCGCGGCAGCGGGAATTCGGCGCATTGAGGCTATGACGGGCGAGCGTGCAGTCTCGGAACTGCTGAACCACAAGCGCAAAATCAGAGCTCTGCAGGACATCATGTCGGCTCGGGGCGGCGACGTCTTGGAAAAAGTGCAGAAACTGGTCGAAGAACAGAAAGCGCTGCTGAAGCAGCTCGGTCAATTTAAAGAAGCCTCCGCTGGTGGAGAGACCGAAGAGTTAATTCGTAACGCGCAGGACCTTTCTGGTGTCCGGCTGGTAACTCATCTCTACACAGATCGATCCATGGACGATCTGAAAACCTTAGGTGATGCTCTGCGGGAAAAGCGCACCAATTTGGTGGCAGTGTTGGGATCATCACTCGAGGGAAAAGCTTCCATCGTCGTCGTGGTAACGGATGATTTAATTCTGAACAGGAAGCTATCAGCAGGAAAGCTGGTCAAGGAGATCGCAGCCATCGCCGGAGGCGGGGGCGGCGGACGGGATCATTTAGGAACGGCGGGAGCGAAGTCGGCGGAGAAGTTGGAGGAGGCGCTACAGCAGTCAAGTATTATAGTGAATACATGCTTAGAACTCAAGACTTAACCAAAGTCACGCAATATCACAAGATAATAGGTAATGCTCTAACACGCACCCTGTTATCATCGAACACAATGATACTTCCCGCTTGGATATCCGCTTCCAAATAAGGTAAATGTGACATCAATAATGTGAACAAATTTTCTGTGCTCTTATTTGAACATCTAAATAAGATGAAGGTGGGGCGGGTCGTTTTCATTCGTGCCAGGATGTGTGAGAAATCTGTATCCGCTGACACAATCGTGTAATTTTCCTTGGAGGCATATTCAAATATATCTTGATCTGAGGCATGTTGCATGCCAAGCTGACGTACATGGAGAGTCTCGAAGCCATGCTCATGTAATTTCTGAGCCAGTTTCGGGGAAAGTGCGTTATCAACTAAAAATCGCATTCAAACAACCAAAGGTATTTGGCGTTCACGAACTGATTCAGCAGCAAACCTTAATGCTTCCCGAATATCTTCCAATTCCAGGTCTGGATAATCCTCAAGTATCTGCTCTTCCGTAAAGCCTTCCGCGATCAAACTAACAATAACAGAGACTGGAATCCGCAGATTTCGGATGCATGCAACTCCCCCCATCTGGTCGGGGCTGACGGTTATTCTTGTGAATGCCATTATACCTCCTATCTTGGATAATTAAATATAGTTGATTCGATGGTAAATGTCAAGCATCTTGTAGCGCGATTCCGGATTGATTACCCATCCTCCACCATCCCCTCTAAAAACGCCTTGACGCTTGCCCCCAACGCCGTCAAATTATACCCACCTTCGAGAGTAGCCACCCATCTACCCTGACAGTGCTTATCGGCAAAGGCTTTCAAGAGCTGTCCAATATGCCGATACCCTTCGGTGGAAACCTGCAGAGCCGAAAGTGGATCGTCGCTGTGAGCATCGAAGCCGGCAGAAATCAGGAAGATTTCCGGTTTACGCTTTTCCGCCCAGGGGATTAATTGATCAGCGAAAGCCAGCAGCATTTCGCCATCATCGCTGCCGGACTGCAGAGGCGCGTTTAATGTAGCACCGGATCCCTCGCCTACACCGGTCTCTTTCTTTGATCCCGTCCCCGGATAATGCGGGAATTGATGCGTGCTAAAAAAAGCTACGCGCCCATCTGAATAGAAGGCGTCCTGAGTCCCGTTGCCATGATGGACGTCAAAATCCACGATGAGAATGGATTTAACGTCTTTTACCTCGAGCAGATATTTGGCTCCGATGGCTATATTATTGAAGATGCAGAATCCCATGGCAGAGTTATGCACGGCATGATGTCCAGGAGGGCGCACGATGGCAAAGCCTCCTCCCCACTCTCCACTCCGGACTCGATCACACGCCAGAATCACCGCTCCGGCGGCTTTTAACGCCGCAGGATAACTTTCCGGGACCAGTGTGCCTTCAAGGGCGGGATAATAACTGCCTCCCTTGGCGCAAGTATCACAGACCCAATCGATATATGCGGGATCGTGCACTCGGGCAATATCCTTGACTTGTGCCTCAGGGGGTTCCACCCAGATGAAGCGGTCATCTTCCCTGAAACTGGCCAGTGCGTTAAGAATGGAGATCAACCGCTCGGGGCATTCAGGCTGTCCCGGACCCAGGTCATGTTCAGCAAAAATCGGATCGTAAATCAATCCTACCGGTTTCATGGTTTCGATACCTCTGGCTTGATCACATTGAGGCGTTGCCCATCACTGGAAAGCGCCACCGAGCCGTATTCATCCGTACGCAGCACCGTCGCGCAATTCTGCTTCAAGCGCATGATCATTTCGTCTGACGGATAGCCCCAATTATTGGGACCGATGCAGATGATGGCTATTTCGGGGTGAACTATCTTGAGAAACTCGGCGCTGCAACTTTTCGCCGAAGCATGGTGGGGAACTTTCAGCAGGTTCGATTCAAGATTTTTGCCATATTGCTGAACCAGCCAGGTTTCGCGACTATGGTTAATGTCAGCCGCCAGCAGAACTTTGATCTGGTGATGAGTCACCATCAAAACCATTGAATAAAGGTTGGAATCGACGGACTTACCGGCAACTTCAGCACGTTGCGGACTGAGCACCTGAATCAACAGATCATCTGAAAGCAAGATGGCTTCGCCTACCTCCGTGGTGTCCACTATCCAGCGGCCGCTTTGCAGGTAGGTGGTCATCTTTGCAGCAGTGGGCCAGTCATCACTGGCTCCGGTGACGTGAACCGTCCCGACGTCGACGGAATCGAGAATCAGGGGCACTCCGCCGATGTGGTCGTCGTGGTTGTGGGTGAGGAAAACGTGATCCAGACTGCTGATTTTCAAACTGTCCAGATAGCGTAGGACGATTGGTCCTGCTTCAGGTTTTCCTGCATCCACCAAAGCCAGCCCAAGTCCCTCCTGCTCGATCAGAATGGCATCGCCATGTCCGACGTCGATGAAGTGAAACCGGACTTCGCCGTGAATGAACGGCGGCGAACCGAACAGGAAAACCACGGCTACGAGTGCAGTCAAGACGTTACGTTTCATAAGTGCCTATAATATAAAATCGGGGTCAGGGATGACCCCGATTGCGTATATTTTGTTAGTCAAATCCGAAGTGTTCTACGGTTGTTTTACGATGAACCTGAAAGGCGTCACGCTGCTTTTACTTCCCCAGATAGCAAGTCCCTTGCTGTCCTGAGCTTTCACTTTCCAGTAGTAGATCGCCCCTGCAACCAACGCCTCATCAATAACTAATTTCGTTGTCTTGAGATCAGAGTAGGTTTTAACACCTTGCTTGAAGGTGACGTCCCTGGTAAGGTATACCGTATAAGTTATTTGGTCTCCGGCATCTTCATCGATGGCGGCTTCCCAGCTCAGTTCAGGCTGCGGTGGAACATCAAACTTTCCATTTTCAGGTAAGAGCAGGCGGAACGGGAGCGGCGGTCGATTCGGGATATCGACATGGAAGCTCCCTATCTCACCCTCGCAGGTCAGTCCGGTTTCGTCTTTGGCGATGACCTGCCATTGATAATCCTGGTTGCCCGGCAGGTCTTTCAAGGTATAGGATAGATTGGATCCCACATCTTGCCCGGTCGCCCCGGATTTATTGTCTGATTTGGGCCACCACCAGACTTGATAACTAACCTTGGCGCCATAATCCGGGTCGGTTACGGCAAGCCAACGGAGTTCGATGGGTTGGTTGCTCAGGAAATTCGCACCACTCTGGGGAGTACTGATCTTCGGAGCCTGTGGCGGTTCTTCTACATTGTTAACGACGAACTTCACAGGAGCGCTCCAGGCAGATAACCCGCCCCTGCTATCTTCAGCACGGACTCTCACCGACCAGAGTCGGTTGTCCGAAACCTGAGGCTGGGTTTGGGTGGGAAATCCGGCAGCTATGAAAAGCTCCTTCATCTCGGCACTCTTAAAATCGGTTCCGCTTACATATTGCAGCCGATACTTGAGGGACTCCTGACGATCCGACGGATCAGGATCTTTTCCCGGCGACCACTCGACCATGACAAGGGTGCTGCGTATCACGGCATCGTTTTGCGGGATCTGAATATTCGGAGCGAGAGGAGCTTCATTGACCAAATCCAAGCTGAAACCAACTGACTGACTCCAGGAAGAATAGACACCATGGGGATCGAGAGCTCTGACCTGGAAATTATAGGTTTGGTTGTCCTTCAGGGTTGTCAGGTTTTTCCAGTTTTTAACAAAAATCCCAGCTGATACCTTGTCAGCCGTGATACCCTTTAGCTCTAGAGCTGCATTGGGATTATCGGTTGAAACGATGCGCAGTTCATACGTCAATTTATCAGCAGGATCGGGATCACCAGAGGCTTCCCAATGGAAGACGCCTTCATTGGTGAGGATTCCCTCGGGGATCTGCCGGGCTACCGGAACGGAAGGAGTCGTATTGACGTGGAAACGGAATTTTTCGTTCGATGGGGTACGCAATCCAGCCAGATCTTCGGCTTCTACCCACCACTCATAGTCGGTGTCATTAGCCAGTTGATAGTCGAGCGTCCATGAGGTCCCAGCTATTTTCCGTGGTTCACCCTGAGATTCACTTCCGGCTTTAACCAGGTGGAAGCGATATTGAATCTTGTCACCGAAATCGGGATCTTTGGCTTCCTCCCAAGTAAACTTAATGCCAGTCAACTTGTAAGTCACCAGGCTTTGTGCTGGTTCCAGAAGTGAGAACGGTAACGGCGGCTCGTTCTTGGTGTTCAGGATAAAGTTCCGGGTGGCGCTCCAGACCGATACTGCGCCTTTCCGATCTTTGGCGCGAATATGGTAGAACCACCTCATATTGTCGTCCAACCCCGGAACTGCGACACGGGTGGCTCCGGCAACGACCTGAACCTGCCGAGCGCCAACGGAAAAAGCGCTATCCTGCGCAAACTGGATCAAGTAGGAAATCGACGAGGGTGGATCGCTGCGGTCAGGGTCGGAAGCCGTTCCCCAGGAAATGATGGGCGCGGGGGCGTTGACCATGATTCCATCCGGAGTGATCGTTCCGGTGACTGCACTGGGGGGATCATTAACCTTGTTGAAGAAGAATGCGCTGGTTACCTCCGCCCATTTTGAGGTGATCCCCTGATTGTCTTCAGCTCGCACCCTGAAGCGGTACTCCCGGTTGTCAACCAGGCGATTGGTATTTTGGAGATCTTTGACCGCGACATTATCAGGGCTGACGACTTCATCAATCAATGGAGTGTTGAATTCCCTTTCCGCAATCTGCAGGTGGTAGCTTACGACGTCGTCAGGGTTGGGATCGACTGATTTCTTCCAGGCGAATGAGCTGTCCGGTCCGAGTTCTGCACCGGCTGATGGGGCAAGAACCACTGGAACAGATGGTGTCGTGTTGATGAAGATATTCCCGGTTTTGTTCGATGTAGTTATCCTGCCCGTATTATCAATGGCTTCAACTTTCCAGTAGTAGATGGTTTCGTTGGCGAGGGGCTGCGGAGCTTCCTGGAAAGTGAGGTCTGTTTCTGTGGAGAGTGTATTTATTTTACTAAATTGTGCGTCCTTGCTGAACAACAGGCGATAGCGTACTTTGGACAAAGGATCGGGGTCGGTGGTGGCGTCCCAGGAAAAAACCGGTTTTAACTGGTAAATCTGGGAACCGGACTCGGGGCGCTGCAAGGCGAAAGGCAGCGGTGATTCTTCCACCAGGTTCACCCAGAAATGCTCCATTTTGGTCCAGGACCCGGTTTCAAAGGCATCTCGTGCGCGCACACGCCAGAAATATTCCGCGTCATCCTGGAGATCTACCTGCGCGATCCAGCGGAGCTGGGCTGTGGCGGTGTTCCCCTCTTTCTCGATCGCCAATACTCGATTCCCCGCTTCGTCCTGGCACAATTGCAGTTCATAGTATATCGGATCGTTTTCGGCATCGGTTGAGGCTTTTAGGATCAGTTCCGGTTTTGCCTTGGCGACGATCAATCCTTCCTTGGGTGAAACGATTTCAGGTATCGTGGGCATGCTGTTCAGACGGAAGGTCAGGTCCGCCCAATCACTCCATTGGGCGCCATTGTTGATTTTCAAGCGCAGGCTGTAGGTCGTGCCATCGACCAACCCCAAACCGTCGGGTTCAGCGCTGGTCTGCGAATCATTCCTCTCCCCACTATCCCAGACCGGCGGCGCGGTAAAAGGAGTTCCTCCGGCTATCTGCATTTGGTAAGCTGCCTGCTGCTTGCCGAAGATGTCTCTGAATTTCCAGGTAATGCGGGGCTGATTACTGATCACGTGCATGGAATCTGCCTCGTCGGGCAGTGTCAGATTCGTGATGTAACTCTTGGGGGTTTCGACTGGCCGGGAAATATCGTGACCTTCCACGGAGAAGAATAGGGTTTCACCGGGTTGCGCCTTGATGTTGGCGCCTTTCGCCATACTGACGGTCGCCACCTGACCAGCGACACGGAAAACTCCGGTTGAAGCGCCCGTTTCCCAGAGCAACGTAGTCACGCCCTGAGGGTTGCTCACGCTTGAGCGCAATTTAATGGGGATAAAATCTGCATGATAAGGATTACGGTCTTCCGCGCCAGCCTGCAGATAGATAGGCGCTTCAGGACAGAGCGGCAAGGGCCAGTCTGTTGAAAAGGCAGCATCACCATAAAGATCCAAACCGGAAATCTGCTGTGGAGCGTTAAGCAGGTTCAGCGGGGGCGCATCGAGTACGGGATCTAGTAAGACGGACTTCTGACCGGGGTCGTCGTAGCGGTCGTAAATGCGGGTTTCGAGGTCGCTGGCGCTGATGGGTCCGAAGTAATTCCCACGCAGGTCCAGATCCTTCTCCAACGCTTCGACATAAACGTCATAACCATCTCCGGAAAAGAAGCAATTCTCCTGGAAGATGGTCTCAATTTTGGCGGTCAGGAAGATGCTGTTGGCTTTGTAACCCGCCTGGTTGGATAAAAATACATTACTGCGGACTCGCGATATCGCTTGAGTGACGGTATTGGAACAATACATCCCACCGCCTTGTGATTTGGCTGTATTGTTCTCAATGACGTTGCTGATGATCTGCGGAGAACTGAAGGAGAAGTAAATGCCTCCACCGTGATTACCGGCGCGGTTTGCCTGGAAGGTTGAATTTTGAATTACGGCATTTGAGTAGAAGAAGCAACTGACACCGCCGCCGCTGCCATCAGCTTCATTTTCCAGGAACAGGCAGCCTGAAATATAGGGCGAGGCAAATTCGTGGCAGAATAAGCCTCCGCCTTCAGCGCTGCGGTTGTATCGGACGGTCAGATTCTTCACATACGGTGAGGATTTTCGGCAGTGAATCGCGCCGCCGAGGAATTCTCTGGAGGTTTTCCGGGATGGTTTACCGCCGTATTCTACGATGCAATACTCAAGCCGCGATCCCTTGATATAGTTACCCTGCTCATCATAGGAAAGCGTGGTATCGGCGGTGACAAAGCGCAAATTACCCCACTGCCCCGGTGCGGGTTGTGAATTAGCGCTGGTGAAGATGATAGGGTTCTCGGCCGTGCCAATGGCGATAATATCGCCCTGAATGATCAGGCTGACACCTTCGCCCAGAAGCACCTTGACACCGACTTCTATGGTGAGATTGCTACCTGCCGGGACTACGAAATCGTCCTTTAAGGTAACTGGACTCTGTGCTGAGGTCCAGGTGGTTTTTGACGCAGGCGGCTGTGCCGACGTAGTCCATCCCGACAGCGTTGAGCCAAGAATCAGGATGACCGCGACAGTCAGTGTCGTTATCCGATGCGGACGGAAGTTCATTTTACCGGTATTATGTTGGTGCATGGGAGCCGGTTTACAAGTCCTCAGCGACATTTCTTCCCCCAGAGAGGTATAGGCCTTCTATAACAGGAGGATAATTAGTATTTACGTGATATACGGCAGGAAGCCAATGGTACTATATCGACTTAATTATAGTAAAGATGAGAAGTTATAGCAAGTGTTTTCAAAAGGGATTTAACCCCTTGGCTTCGTGGTTTAAGTGAGGCGCCGCAGGTGATACGGCAGAGGATCGATTTGACGGCGATGTGTAAGCAGGTATAGAAAAGGGCTGACCGGAGCCAGCCCTTTTATTCCAGATGATCGATGGCCTACTTAAGCAGCAGCATTTTGATGATACGGTTGTTGCTGGCCGCTTGCAGACGGCAGAAATAGATTCCCGACGGCATGGCGAATCCTGCAGCATTCGCGCCATCCCAGGAAAGGCTGTACACGTCTGCGTCCATTTTCTGATGATCGAGCACACGACGGACTTCCCGCCCCATGGCGTCGTAGATCACAACGGTGACTTCCGAGCTTTCCGGAAGCTTCAGGTTGAAGTGGGTCGTCGGATTGAAGGGGTTGGGATAGTTCTGTTCCAACACATAGTCCGTCGGCAAGGCTAGCGCGGCAGCTTGCGCGGTTGATGAGCTCTGTTCAGTTCTGCCGTTCACGTCCACACTCTCCAACAGATAGTAGTAGACGCAATCCGGCATCAGTTCACTGCGATCTGTGAAGGTGTAGTCAAATCCGAGTTCGCTGGTACCTTGACAAGCCAATTCCGGGTTGGTTTCATAGGAAGTGACTACGACCGGATTTTCAAAGTCCGGCGACGTATCCCGGTAGAGGCGGAATCCCAGCGCATCCACTTCGGATTCAGTGGACCAGTCGACGGTAATTTTACCGTAACCGCCGCGAGCTGTGAAGGTGCTAAGTGTCACGGGCAGCGAAAAGTCGGAAGATGTCGTGAAACATCCGGAACCGATCAGCGACCAGTAGCCCTGCGGGTCCTGGGTCTTGATCGCGTAGAAGTAATTTCCAGCCGGGAAGGGAGCCATGTAGATGTGCCAGCTCGAAGCCTGATTAAACGAAACAGGCTTGTTAATGATTCCGACGCTGGTCGCCGCATTCCAGAGAGCTTCAGTGGAACATTTCACCGCTGAGAAGCGGATGTCAAAGTCACCGACGTTACCGGACCCAGAGTTGCTGCCGTCATCGAAGCTGGAGTTGGGATTCCAGTAAGCGAATACGTAGAAATTGTCGTTGTTATCTTGGACGATATTGAAGCCCTGCACAATTGCTGGACGGGTGGCATCCACTCGGACAAGGCCGGTGGAATCTGTAAGAGCATTGAAGGTAGCTATGATGTAACCGGTCACTGTGGCGGTGGTATCGGCAGTCCATTGACGAGCATTAGCAGCGGGCGTGCTGAAACCGGAACCGCCGGTTGTGGGCAGATTGGCAGTTATCGCCCAGGTGGCGTTGACGTCGGATATATAGATATTATCGCCATTGTAGCCGCCTGCCCAAAGCGTATCGGAAACATTGTAATTGTTACCGTTTGCAGAGCCTGCAACTTCGATGGTCGTTACTTCAGCACCACCGCCACCCTCGGCATTGCGGATTTTAATCGATGTAATCGATTCATCAACCGTCACGACAATGGGGCTGATGGTGCGATCGGTGCCTGAGGGGGCATCTGCAGTCAAGGAACCGTTCGTCGTAGCAGCGGTTGGAGCGAAATCCCAGTAGGTTGAGTTACCCGAAGCTGCGGGTGTCAGATTCGATGAGGACCAGGTGACGGTTTGGTCGCCGCGAGTATTACCCCATTGGTCATAGCCAACGGAATAGTAAGTGCGGGTATCGGAGGTCGAAATCGAACTGCCGGGGTTGTATTCACTTCCTGTACCCCCTGCGGTATCTTCAATACGCACGTAGTTCAAAGAACCGTAGTTCACATCGAACAGGTCGCTGTTGGGCGTGTACAACCCGGTTAAGGTGCCTCCCGTCGCCTGCGCACGGATTTGGAACCCGTCGGTCGTGGCAGTGTAAATGATCGTCTGCTGGCTGACGTTGGACGATAGCAGGGTTAGAGTCCCCTTGCTCCAAGTGGTATTGGACCCGTAGCTGGGTGGGGTATTGCCGCCTGGTAAGCTAGTGCCGCCCTGGCCTTTGCCCGCGGGAGAATTGGTTGGCGCATTCACAGAACCACCCAGCACCGTGATAGTAGACCCGGTGTAGGTGGTGTCGCGGTTGTCGTAAGCATCCAACGCAGTGACGTAGAAAGTCGGGAGAGCCACGTTGACGGTGCGTGTGCTGTTGACCGGAGTGGTGGTGACAATTCCGGAAGAGTTGGTCCAATCGAGGTGGTCGGCGTTGGCAAAGCGGATGAACATTCCACTCGATGCGTCTCCCGTCAACGGATCATCGGAAGCGCCGATGTTATCTCTGACGTAAGTTTTAGTGAAGTTGTAGAGGGTGACCATCAGCGAGGTCGAGGATTCGCCATCGGTAAAATTAACCGATAAACCGGAAACGGGGAAAGCAGTGCCGTTGATAACCGGATTGGTGCCATTCGGCGATGAATCTGACGTGGTGGTGAAATCGATCGTTCTGGTGCCGTTTTCACTCAGGATGATGTTGTTCCCGGCATCAACGACAATGGTGGTAATGGGGAAAGCAGTGCCTGCTCTGGCCCAGCCAACGTTACCGCCGTAGCTGCTGAAATCGGCAGTGCCTATGATACCGACACCGTTCGAGAATGACTGCCCGGGCAATTTGATCAGCAATTTGCTGGCGGATCCGGCAGTTACGACGTAATCCGTGAAGTCATCCTGTAGAACCGCATTGCTGACGGTGATTTGACGGGTGCCGATTATTGAGGAGATATAGTAGAAATTCATCGAGGAGACGTTGAGAAAATTGAGCGATCCAATTGGAGAACCGCCAGGAGTCGGTCTAAACGTCCCACTGGTTGAGCTTGCCAGACCTACGGTCTGAGTCACATTTTCCAGATTTCCATAGCAGTCGGTTACTGAGACCGTCCAGACATGCGATTCGACATTGACAGGCGTGCTGGCAGGTATGGTGCTGAGATCGAGGAATTGCGCAGCCTGACAGTTACCGGAATTGGCAGATCCCGTGCTGTTTTCGCTGACGTCCTGCGCCAGGGCTCGGAAGTAGGACCAGCGTGTGCCAAATGTATAAGTTCCCGAGTAGGTCGGTCCGACACTGGAATCCAGATCCGTCCAACTGGTGAGGTTATTCGATCCTTGAAATTTTATACGCCAGAAGGAGACATCGCTGCCCGCTCCGGCAGTTGCTGACCAATTCACCGCAGATCCAGCCATCAAAGTAGTGCTGTCAGGAGCAGTCAGAGTTGGAATCGCAGGAGCAATACCGTCAGTTGCTACGACTGAACCGGTGGAGCAATCGTTGCCGGCAGCATCTTCGAACTCATCCGTGCCTGTGGTAAAGTCAACCGATGGCGTAGCTCCATAGTCGCCGAGATTGGCGACGGTCAAGGTACAAACGCTCGTGTTGGCGCTTCCGAGTGGTGTCAAGGCTGAAACCGCCTTGGCGCCATTAAAAGTCACAGTCCAGTTGTCGATGGCATCGGCATTCAATGCCGGTGTGGTCACGTTCTCTGAGAATGTGATCTTAATTTGTGTCAGCGAGATCGCCACGGCGGATTGAACGGTGGGGGCGGTCACGTCAGCCGTGGAAAGCCAATCAGCGCCTTGAGACGCACCTATCGTGGTGGCAGAAGCAAAATTGATGTATCCCGTATCCCAAACCAGGATGGTCATACGGATGGATTTGTAGGTCGAGTTTAACCCGGCAACAATTGCCGAGGAACCAGCTGTCAGATTATTGCCACCATCGAAGCCAACGTCGTTGGTGATATTGCCGTAGGGAGTGGAGGTTCCCGTAGCGTCTGTGGTGGTATAACGCTCGAGGTTTACCTGGATAATGTCGCCTGTCCAGCCACCTGACCCATTGGAGGTCAACGGCGCATCGTCGCTGTTGGCGACGGGGTCTTCACCCGATCCGCCGTGATTAAAGGAAGTATCATCGAATTTCAGCGTACCCGTGGTAGCGTCCGATTCCCAGCGATGGTAGATGCCGGGGTCTTGAACGAGCTGGAATTCCGTTGCGACCAGGCGCCCCTCGTAGATCAGAGTTAATTCGATATACCCACGAATACCGGGCGGCAGTTGCAAGGGGACTTCGATTTGGAATTCACCGAGATCATTGGCCATGGCTTCCTGAGAAATTGGAAACGCATGGTAGTAGAACGGTTCTTCGTTCTGAACCTGGGCGACAATCCCAAAACCCGTCAGTCTTTCCTGAGCTTTGAAGCCATATCCCTGCAGGAGAACAACGTCATTGGCGCGAATGGGCATCTGCGAACGCAATTCCATCCGTGGACCATTCAAGTCGGTTGCATAAGTCCCCGAAGGAATGAAGAATAGGATTGCCAGTCCGATTAGGACAAACCAGCCCACCCCAAATCCTCTCCTCATTACATCCTCCTTTTAATCCATTATCCCTTAACGTGATTAAGGGGCGCTCCCCATCGTAAATGATGAGAGCACAGTTATTTATGTTGACGTCCGGAAGAGGAGACAACTATCCACCGCTCCCGAAAAGCTTTGTGAGGGCAAAGAATGCCCCGCTTTAGTGAATCAAAGTAAACACATTCGAGCGGGGAAGTCAAGTTTTTTTTGGGAATTTGGGGGGGGTAGTATCGAGAAGCAGTTTCAAACGGCAGAATCCAGACTTTCTGTCCTTGAGGCGCGAATCAATAAGAGAGGGCTCATAATCAGCGCCCTCTCTGTTTATCTTGAAAGCAAGCGTGTTATTTTACTAAGGCCATTTCGCCTGTCGCATGATGATTTCCTACCGTCAAGCGATAGACGTAAACTCCGGAAACCAAGGAGGTTGCGTCAAAGGTCACCACCTGATCGCCGGCTTCTCTCCAGCCTTCCAGCGGAGTCGCGACCAACTGCCCAGTAACGTCGTAAACTGCCAGTTTCACCTGGCCCGCCTCGGGCAGAGTGAAGCAGAGCGAAGTGGTCGGGTTGAAAGGGTTGGGATAATTGCGCAGGTTCAACTGTAGTGTGGTCGGCTGCGCGGGTGATTCTTCCACGGGAATCAGATCATCCGGGAAATCCAGACCATCGGAGGCGTATAGTGGATAAGTCCAGTGGTAACCTATATCCACCACTCCGGCATCCTGCACCAGGTCTGAACGGGTGCTGCCGGTTACCATGGTTGAAGCGGGGTCGCCGGCATTCATGCAGGGGCTGTTCTGGGATTGACCGGCCGCAGTTTGACTCAGGAAAAAGTACCCAGTCGGAGGAGTATTGACGAAAAGCGGATTCGAGCTGATATTGCCCGTACCCGCGAACCCACCTTCGACGTTGCAATAGCTCAGGGTTGCCGTCCCGTAAACGTTTGGATTCGATCCGCCTGAGTTGGAGTAGAAGATGTTGTTTCTACCGCTGATTGAACTCCCGGAATAGGCGAGAACACCGGCTCCTTGTGATGTGGTTCCACCGGTAGCGGAGTTACGGATGATGGTGTTGTTGGTGAAGGTTGCCCCAGAACTGGTGATTACCAGGACACCACCACCGCGATAGACGACGGTGTTCTGGACAATCATGTTGTTAGTAAACGTGCAGTTGTTGGAACTTTCGCAGCGGATCCCGCCGCCCCCGCACGTGCCTCACGTGCTGGTCGCAGAATTTCGTGCGATGATGCAATTCCTCACGGATGAACCGCTGGCGGAGTACAACATAATCCCACCACCGTTCCCTGCCGTGCCATTCATGAAGATGCAGTCTGTGATGGTGACTGCAGCGTTAGTGGCATAAATTCCCGCACCAGTTGTAGAGTAGTTGTTGTTAAATTTGCAATGGGAGATGGTGAGGGGCACCGATTCGATGTAAACGCCGCCGCCGTTCACGTCAGGCCAAGTCTGGTAGCGAGCACCCTGAATGTCGCAGTACGACAGCGTGCTGTTTGCAGATGATCCTGTCATGAAACGGATTCCACCCCAATCGCAGGTCGTCGTCTGGCTTTGCCGCACAAAGTGGATCATATTGGTTTGCGTGCCGACCGCCTGCAACGTGCCATAAACCTTGATGCTGAAATGTCCGGAAAACTGGATGGTGGTCCCAGCAGCGATGGTCAGGCTGTTGCCCGCATCGACGGTGCAGTTGCCCACTACCGTATATGTACCTGGTCCCAATGTCCCGGTTAGCGAACCTTGCAAAGTCGGCTGCGCCATAGAAACCCAAGGCACGGTCGCAACCAGCAACGCCACCAAGACGAAGACTTTCGCTCTTTTCATGCATACTCCTCAAGTTAGTTGTTCGATCAAGCGGATCTGAATTTGATATAATATAACATACAACCTGCCAAATTCCAAGTACTTTTTTTAATGTGATGACGATTTTGGGGGATATTTGCGATAAAGAAGAACTAATTTGCTGACTGTAATCCAAATACGACGGATCACAGGCTCGGCCTGTTTTAACTTGACAAGGACAGAGAATTGCCTTATCTTTACATTAAAAGAATCCATACTTGGACCCGCTTCCTTGAAGAAGCCAATTCCCATCGGGGTTTCGCCCCGGCACGTTCACCTGTCCCAGGATGATTTCCACCGATTGTTCGGTTCGGAAGCAACCCTGACGCGTACTCGCGACCTGACGCAGAAGGGACAATTCGCCTCAGAACAGATAGTGACTCTGGCGACCGCTGTAGGAAAAATAGACCATGTTCGGGTATTGGGTCCCTTCCGCAGCGCCACGCAGGTGGAGTTGGCGCTATCAGATGCGGTGAGGTTAGGGTTGAATCCGCCGGTAAGGGATTCCGGGGATCACGAAGGTTCTCCAGGAATCACTCTGATTGGCCCGGAAGGTCGGATCGAGATCCAACAGGGCGTCATTCTCGCTCAGCGGCACGTACACATGACGCCTCATGATGCTCGAGAGTATGAAGTTGTGGACAAGGAGACCGTGTTCATGGCGGTATCGGTGCCGGCACACTCAGGCAACAGGTCGGCTCAGCGCACCATCATCTTCGGCGACGCCCTGATTCGCGTGCATGAGAATCACCAGCTGGATTTTCACCTCGATACGGACGAAGCGAATGCTGCGGGGGTGATAACGGGCGACTTGGCAGTGTTGTTCAAGATAGGCAGCATCCCCATGCAGAACAATAGAAATTACTACCCCAAAAAGCATCTCTACAACGAATACGACGTGCGCAGGGCGATGCGGGAGGGTAGGATTATTATCATTGAAAAAGGAACGCTGCTCACTCCATCGGCTCGGGATCTGGGAAGGGGAAAAGAGGTGTTCGAGTATCGGTAGTTCGTCAGGAGATACAAAGCAAACGCCTCTGCAGACCTACTGCAGGGGCGTTTGGTGTTTTATAATGATTCCATAATTCTCTGGACATAGAACAAATCAGATTTTCGATAGACAGTTGTGTCACTCCGGCTTAGCCTGCCCCATTGGGGTCCGGAGTCTGACACGCCGTCAGATTCCCGACGCGGGCTGAAGCCCTTGCGGGAATGACGGCTTCTCTTACCCTGTAACGTAAGTTCAGTTACTTATGGGAATCGCTATAATCAGATCTGATTACATCTCTTTCAGGAAGTTTTTATCGATCTCATCCTGAATGATGCGCTGGTGCTTGCGCTCTTCACCAGCCAGGAATTCATACATTTTACGCGCGCCCTCCTCTTCAGCGGTTTGGGCGGCTTGCAGGTAAAATGCCTCAGCGTCTTTTTCCCGCTTCAAAGCCATTTGCAGCGCTTCCAGCGGATTTGCCGTTCCGGTGACCATGTATAAAACCTCCATTATTTCGTATGATAGTTCTAATTTGCGTTTGAAAATTTATATCTCCATTGGAGTGAAGCAACTCAGTGTCTTGTCACCACTGGCTCACTTCGCCCCTATGAGTACTTCAGTGTAGCAGGGGAAATTATTCCGGGACATTCAATTGCCGAAGTCTGCCCAGTAACTCCTCATCGGGTGGCGAACCTCTCTGGGCGTATTGAATGGTGCCATCCTTGGAAACGATGTACACGGTCCTGACAGTCCCACCCACCAGATCCCTTCGGGCGGCGAATTTTTCAGTCACTTCGCCTTCATGATCTACCACGAGTGGAAAGTTGAAACCATACTTGGCGCTGAATTTTTGATGCGATTTTGCGCTGCCGGAATTGACGCCGAAGACTTCAGCGTCCAGCTCACGAAAGGACGATAGATCATCCCGGAGAGCTGATAATTGCTTTTTTCAGCCAGGGGTGTCATCTTTGGGATAGAAAGCCAGCACCACGTTCTTCTTCCCGATGAAATCGTGCAGTTTGATCATAACGCCCTGCTCGGTTTCCAATGAAAAGTCCGGCGCCGATGACCCGATCGGAAGTAGTTCAGCCATGTGAGATATCTCCAAGAAGTTTATTATTCCTACTTAATACGCAAATAATCCCTGAAAAGTTATTATCTATCGTATTCTTCGCCGATGGAAAACCGATTCAATTTTTTAAAAAATCATCCTGCGGAGCTCCACAAACCGGGCATTTACGCGGAGGCTCCAAGCCTTCGTGGATATGACCGCAGATGCTGCATCGAAATGTCTTCATATTGCCGGTTCAATTGTTAATTATCCTCGTGTCTGAAATCATCGCTGTGCAGGTTATGGCGGCTCATCAAGCGCTGGAAGGCGCCGCGTTCCATGCCGGCTTCCCGGGCGCTGCGTGAAACATTGCCTTTGGTGCGATGCAATAAGTTGGCTACAAATTCCTTCTCAAATTGCGCCACCATATTGGATTTGAGCTTGCGAAAATTGGACCCCTCTCCTTCCGATGCCGCTACAGATCCGATGGACCTGCCGGCAATCTCGGGGGGAAGTTCACGGAGCGTCAAGACGGGACTGTCTTCAAGGATGACCACTCTCTCGATTAGATTTCGTAATTCACGAATGTTACCAGGCCAGGGATAGTTCATCAAAGCAGCCATCGCCTCGGGAGAGATTTCCATGACAGCTTTGTCAAGTTGCTGGCAAAACTGATTGATGAACTTTTTTACCAGTACTGGAATATCATTTTGCCGATCCCGAAGCCGAGGCATGTGCAGAGGCACAACTGCCAACCTGAAAAAAAGATCTTCGCGGAAGCGTCCCTGCTTTATCTCTTGGTGCAAATCCCGATGAGTGGCAGCGATGACGCGAACGTCAATCAGAATCTCCTTTTGTCCACCAAGGCGACGGATGCGCCGTTCTTCCAGTACTCGCAGCAGTTTGGCTTGTAGTTTAATGGACATGTCGCCGATTTCGTCCAGGAAGAGGCTTCCGGTATGAGCAACTTCGAACAAACCCCTCTTTGATTCCTTTGCGTCCGTAAAAGCGCCGCGTTCATATCCAAATAGTTCGCTTTCAAGCAGTGTTTCCTGAATGGCAGTACAGTTTAAGGCGACGAACGGGCCCTGTGACCGCGCTGAATGATTGTGGACAGCGCGAGCAGCTAATTCTTTGCCGGTTCCTGATTCGCCGGTGATCAAAACAGTAGTCGATGGGCTGCGCGCTATTTTAGCCAGGTCGCTGAATACTTCCTGCATCAGGACGCTTTTACCGAGCATCTCACCAAATTGATCGGGCGGGGTCTGGCGTTTCAAAGCGTCGACCTGGCGGCGCAGTGTGATGATCTCGCCGGCTCGGGAGACCGCCAATTCCATTTCCGGAATTTCAAAGGGTTTGGTGATATAATCATGAGCGCCCAGTTTCATCGCGCGCACGGCTGATTTAACGTCACCAAAAGCTGTTATCATAATGACCAGCGGCGGGTCATCCATCGCATTAATCTTTTCCAAGGCAGATAATCCATCCATGCCTGGCAGAGAAATATCCAGGATCATCAGATCGACGGCACGAAGACGTAGAATCTCCAGAGCTTCTTCAGCGCTGACGGCGGTTTCGACAGAATAATCGCGTTTTATCAGAGCGTTGCCCAGAAACCGGCGGATATTGGGCTCGTCATCAACCAGCAGAATGCTCAACTTCATGGAGTATCTCGTCAGTCTCGATGGGTAAGAAGATATTCACCAAGGCGCCGCCTTCCCGGAGGTTTTCACCCCACAGCAGCCCGCCATGGTCGGAAATTATCCTGCTGGATATTGCCAAACCAACACCAGTGCCCGAAGGTTTGGTGGTAAAAAACATATCGAAGGTCGGTCCGCAAGCTTCAGGGGGAAAACCAGGACCGGTATCACGCACCGAGATAAGAACACCGGCTCGCTGCTGGTAGGCGAGTTTTGCGCCGCCGATCTGTAACAGCCCCCCTTCCGGCATCGCTTGGATGCTGTTGATGAATAGATTCAGCAGCACCTGGCGGACAGCATCACTATCGACGTTTAACTTGGGGAGGTCGGGAGGAAGCGTCATCTTGATTTCGATCTTCTGGCGGGAGGCAGATTTTCGCACCAGGAAGATTGCCCGATCGATGAGGTCGGCGAGATTCGTCTCTTCACGCTTCGGTTCTTTGCGGCGCGCCAGATCCAGGAGTTCGTTCAGGGTGCGATCCAGCCTGCGAATGTCCTCAGAAATGGCGGTAAGAGCTTCCTTTTGGAGTTGAACTTCTGTTTCCTCAAGCAGTGAATCGATCCCGAGCCGAACCCCAGTCAGCGGGTTTCGGATTTCATGAGCGACTGAAACGGCCAGTTTTCCGAGAGCCGTGAGTTTCTCGTTATGCAACAGGTGTCGTTCAAAGGCGCGGCGTTCAGTCACGTCCCTGGTAACCTCCACGACTCCAACCATTACCTCTTTATCGTTGCGAAGAGGGTAGACCATCTGCTCGAAGTTGTGGTTTCTGCCATCCGGATCGACCACGGTGAACTGAAATTCCTGAGAATGACCGTCCTCGATCACCTGCTTTAATACACAATGTGGGCAGGGTTCGATGCGCCCGCGTAATTTATCGAAGCAGCGTTGCCCGGTAACGGTATCACAGGTTTTACCGACCGATTTTTCTGCGGCGCGATTGATGAAGAGGATTTCGTACTGTGTGGAGACAATCTTGATAGAGTCTTCGATGGCGTCGATAGTCCCCTGAAGCAAACTGCGTATCTGTTCAGATGATTGCATAGGAATTAGACTAAAGAGCGAAGCAACTTCAGGTTGCGAATGAAATCATCGTCTTCTCCGGGAGTTTCCAGCAGACCTGGGAGATTATTAAAACGTGCGTCGTTCATCAGCCAGCGGAAGGGTTCCAGGTCTAATTGACCTTCGCCAATGTGTTCATGGCGGTCCACCCGGCTGCCCAGGGGTTTCTTTGAGTCGTTGATATGAAATGCTTTCAAGTGCTGGATGCCAATGAGATGGCCGAATCTATCCCAGGTCTCTTTATATCCGGCTGGTGTTTTCAAGTCATATCCAGCGGCGAACATATGGCAGGAATCCGCACAGACGCCGACCCGATCATTTTCCTTGACCAGGTCTCGCATCGCGGCGATTTGTTCGAAGGTATAACCAAGATTGGTCCCCTGCCCGGCGGTCGTTTCCAGTAGGGTCATCACTTTAAATCCTGCGGTTCGTTCGTGGATTTCATCCAGGCTTTCGGCAACGCGTGCGATTCCCCAATCTTCACCCTTGCCCAAATGAGAGCCGGGGTGGGTTACCACGTAGGGGACTCCAAGGGTTTCGGCGCGTTCCAATTCATCCACGAACGCATCAATAGACATTTGCAATTTAACAGAATCAGAAGCGCATAGGTTGATCAGGTAGGAGTCGTGAACAACCACCACTTTAATTCCGCTCTTCTGAAGCTCTTCCTTAAACCCGTGGATATTTTCGTCCGTGAAAGGTTTTGCCTTCCACTGGGTCTGGTTCTTGGCGAAGATCTGGATGGCGTCGCAGCCGATTCTTACGCCATTTCCGGGTGCAACCTGCACGCCGCCTGAAATGGATACATGTGCGCCGAGGATCATAACGACAGTACCATTCTTATTTCAACCACCATATCGGCGGATCGTCTTTTGGAGGTGCGCCGGGACCTGCGACGTCGCGCATCAGGTATTCCTTATTATATACCATCCGAGTGCGATCCCAGTTGGAAAGTTCCTGGACTTGAGTATCCATGCGGATGGCGTCACACGGGCAGGCTTCGACGCAGTAGCCGCAAAAACAGCAGCGCAGGATATCTATTTCGTACTGGCGTGGGTGCTTCTCCACCGTCGGGTCCGGATGCTCTTCCGGTACGATGTAGATGCAGTGGGTCGGGCAGACGGTTTCGCAGAGCAGACAGGCCGTGCAGCGTTCCGAACCGTCCGGCTTTTTGGTTAGACGGTGACGCCCCCGCAGCCGGCGATGAATCGGGCGTCGCTCTTCCGGATATTGATAGGTCACCGCGCCGCGCTGGTTTTTCGCCAATCCGAACATGTGGGCGGCGTGAATCATCATGTTGCGGACAAAGTGACCGGAGGTGATCAACAAACCGCGTGTCACTTCCGGGTAGTACAGCTTTTCCCACAACCCCATCTCGACCTTTTGTACGGAGGTCTGGTATGGAACCGAAAGTTTTTTGTAGTCGATAGTAGGCATTTTTATGCTATATTGATTCTCAAAGAACGGGCAGGCGCTGACCATCCCAGGTCTACCCCTCTTTTATTTTCTTTACTTCGAATTGGAGGTTAGTGTGCGAGATTTTAAACTTCTCACGCAGAATGCTCTCAAGATCATGACGGACTTCCTGCAGGATACTCAGCAATTGGTCAGAGACTTCAATATGCGCGGTCAAGGCATGCATTCCGGAAGTAATCGTCCAGATATGCAGATCGTGAACTGCTCCAACGCCCGGTACGGACTTAATAACACCTTCCACCTGATGAAGCGAAATGCTCTTGGGTGTCGCCTCCAATAGAATTAAAATCGAGGAGCGCGTCAGATCGTACGCCCAGACCAGGATGACCATACAGATCAGAACCGAGAGAATGGGATCCAGCCAAAGCGCCCCGGTATACTTGATCACTACCGCTCCTATCACAACCGCCACGGATGAAGCAGTATCTCCCAGCATATGCAAAAAGGCTGAACGGATGTTCAGATCATCTCCGCTCCCTACCTTCCAGAGCAGCGCCGCAGAGATCAGGTTGACGATCAACCCAATAATCGCCACCAGAAACATCTCGAACGTAGCGATCGGATTGGGCGCCAGCAATCGTTGTACGGCTTCTTTAAAAATAAATACGGTAATAACCAACAAGGCAATTGCGTTGAGCAACGCAGCTAATATCTCAACCCGGTACATCCCATAAGACTGACTTGGCTGGCTGGGTCTGCGGGCGATATATATTGCAACCAGGCTGATCAGCAGAGCGCCAAAATGAGTCAACATGTGCCCGGCATCCGAAATCAGCGCCAGGCTGCCCGAAAAATATCCGAAAATCGCCTCGACGACCATCATTACGCCGGTCAGGGTAATCACCCAACCGAGACGGCTCTTCACTGTGTCCCTGTGGTGGTGATGGTGAACGTTTTCCCCGTCGTGGTGGTGTTGCTGTTCCAGCAGAGGTTTATGATCGTGCGTCATGAAGTTGTTTCAGCTACTTAGGATACCAGTATCGCTCCGACCGTGATTAATATTGCTCCGGCAATGACCCGGATCAAGTCTGCGCCAGTGGGAACCTCCTTTAACAGGACGATCACCAAAAAGACCGCTATCAACGTGTTGGTGTTATAGATCGGCACCACCTGACTCATCTTGCCGCCGGCTTCGATGGAACGGAAGGCGAAAATATTTCCCAGAGCCCAGACGATCCCCACCAGAAATGAGAGAGCATAGACGGGCATCTTGGCTGAGTAAAACGGCACTGGAGTCATTCGGTCATAAATGAGCATGGTCGTCAATACTCCCAATCCGACGAAGAAATTGGCTCGGGAAGGTTCCAACCCATAATACTCTTTCCCCACCGCCAACTTCACCAGAACGGCATTGCCGCCCCAGAATAAGGCTGCCATAAAAGCTAAGAAGAGCCAGCGTTCCACTATTCCGCTCCTGGGATAGATTCTATTACATCCCGTTGACGCAGATAATTGAGCAATACGATCGCGGCTAATCTGTTAGCCTTCGCATTCCAATGCAGCTCATCACCTACGTACAGATTCTGACCATCCTGAAGAAATTGATTGCGAAAAACCGGGAAGAGATCTATCATTTCTATATCCAGTTCTTGGCACCATCTAATAACTGGTTCAGCCTCAGGAGGGGTTCCCTCATGTTTTTCCGTCCAATCCTGACTGCTTGGCACTAAAAGTATTGTTAATTCTGCGTTTAAATCAAGACATTCCTTCTTCATTTCCTTAATTAATCGTGGGGTAACGTCATGATTCTTGTTTGATGAAAAGTTATATTTGGATTGTTCCGTGGAAAAAACTGATCTATCATTCTGATCAACCTTCGAAGCTTTTTTGAATCCAATGTTAGCTTGCATCAATGCAATGGCTCGACACGTTGCGTTATACAGGACGACATTTCTTCTTAACCAAGAACTAAAAGAAGTCCGGTGAAGCAGCTTGGGTACCGGCGTGTTTAATAAAATTAGAGAATCGTTTTCACCGATAATATAATAAGGTTTTGGCCGCGCCCAGCATAATCCACTATTATTAAATAATAGATCATTCAGACAAAAGAGCAAGATCACTTTCTTCGGCATTATTTCATGTCCATAGAGTTTGAGCGTTAATAACTCCTGGTCAGTGCTATAACCAACCATTCCAAAATTAAAGGAGACGAAGCTTGTATCCATAATCGGTATAATATCTGAAAGGCGATCATCAATTTTAATGCCCGATCCCTCACAGTACGAATCCCCCAAAAACATCAGGCGCGTTTTACTCTGAACCAATTCCCGAGAAGATAGGGACTTTGATCTGAATCCAAATTGATTGACTTTCTCTTCAATCATTTCATTGCAAATGCGGTTTGACCAGGCTGTATTAGCGCTACTCTTCCACCCCAAAATATCATCATAGACCGTAACATTAGTACTGCCCTGAATACCCAGAATATCAGGACGAATAACTCGCATGCAGGTTTCAGCGATGATCAAGCAGATCAGCGCGGTGACGCACAGTAGGAATAAATTCGTTTTCCGGCTACTTTTTGCTTTCATGATGGGACGCAGCTAAAGCTAAAGGGTTAAGGTTTGATCAACAACAGGATCAGCCCGGTCAGCAGAATATTCAGTATCGCCAGCGGTAAAATCCCCACCCAACAGAGCCGCATCAACTGGTCGTAGCGGAAGCGTGGCAGAGTCCAGCGAATCAGCACTTGCAGCCAGCAGAAAAAAGCGATTTTCAATCCGAAGGAGGCCAGTTGTAAAAGCACTATGATCAGGTTGGGCAGCACCCAATGACCTCCCCAGGGGAAGCTGAAACCATCGGCGTAAAGATACGGGACCTGATACCCGCCAAAGAAAAGCGTGGACACCAGCGCGGCCAGAACAATGATTTCGACGAATTCAGCGAAATAGAATAGTCCGAAGCGCATGCCGGAATATTCGGTGTAATAGCCGATGATTTCCGATTCCCCTTCGGGTAGATCGAAGGGGACGCGCTTGGTTTCGGCGATAGCGGCGGGGAAAAAGAGCAGAAAACCCAATGGCTGCAGGAAGATACCCCAGACAGGGAGAAATCCGAAGAGCAATTCCCCCTGCTGTTGAACGATCTTATCCAACTGTAGAGTGCTATAAACCATGATCAATCCGATCAGCGTCAGTCCCAAGCAGACTTCGTAGCTGATCATCTGAGCGGCAGCGCGCAGCCCGCCCAACAGCGAGTACTTGTTGTTGCTGGAATAGCCTGCCAGGACGGTTCCGTAGACCGCCAGCCCTCCAAAAGCCAGCAGGTAGAGGTAGCCGATGTTAAGCTTGGCGATCTGAAGTGGGATGACCAGGTCTCCGATTTTCAGCACGTCGCCGAAGGGAATGACCGCAAAGGTCACCAGAGCTGGGAAAAACGCCAGAATGGGAGCTAAGGTGTGCAGAAATTTGTCCGCCCGGTCGGGGATGAAGTCTTCCTTGAAGAACATCTTCAGACCATCCGCCAAAGGTTGGAACAGCCCGATCACTCGGAAACCCAGGATGTCGGCGCGATTGGCTCCGAGGCGGTCCTGCATGACCGCGGATTCCTTGCGTTCCACCCAGGTCATGATGGCGGCACCCGATACCAAGGCGATCAGCACCGCCCAGACTTTAATCAGGATGATGATGGTTTCAAGCATAAAGTTGCTCTTTGATCCTGTGAAATTAAAGTGGGTTAAGAATCTTCCCCCGCCTCATTTTCTTCCGGTAAAAGTCGCGCATGGTGCACAATCGCTACAATTTCAATTCTCTCCTTGGCAATCCGATAGATAATGCGATACCCCTTATAAATCCGTTCACGAAGTTCAGGACGATTAAATTCTGGGACTATTCTACCTGAATTAGGAAATAACTTCAATGATTTAATAGCGTTAAAAATATCCTTAGCGAGTGCAAGAGCATAATACTCGGAATCGCTGGAAATATACTCCACAATTTCTTCAAAATCGGCCACTGCACGGGGAGACCAGATTATGTAAGCCATTTGTGAAAGCGCTTCTCCACGTCTTCATGAGAAATGCCCTTCCCTTCGTCGAGTTGCCGTAAGCCCAGCTCGACTCTCTGGCGGAAGTAGAGTTCTGCCATGATATCGGTCAGGTCCACCTCATCAGGCAGGTTTTTTATTAATTCGATGACTTCTTCTTTGAGCTTGGTCATTTGTGCCTCAAGTAATTTCCCTCACCAATTATCCGGATAGCACCCTTTGTCCACACCGAAGGTGGCGTGCCAGTTCAGCGATTCGTAGTCCGGTTTTCCTGCTGATAGAGCCTTGAACACGGCTCGGGCGTCGTCAAAACGCCAATCAGCGCCCAGATGACCAGCCAGTTTATGCCAGACCTGCCACTGCGGCAGCGCCTGACCCAGTGGTTCGACGGCTTTTTCAAACTTCTGCACCATACCCTTGACGTTGGTGAAAGTGCCGGGGTATTCGGCATATACCGCCAGCGGCAGCCCAACAGTGGCTCTATTCCAGAGTTGGTTTTCCTGACTCGCACCGACAATCAACCAGTCCAGTTTGCCGGTGATCGATTCGACCTGCTTCCCAACCAGACTTTCCAGATCGGTACCTACGACGATCAAACCCTTGATCTGACCGGCTTTGACGGCATTGATGATCTCCTCAGCATTCATACCGCCATCGGCAGGTCCTAACCCCAAATCCTGAAAGCCGCGCCGGTTGGAGTAAGGGTCGTCGGTCAGCAGCAGTTGGTCGGCGGTCAACTTTTCCGATGAGGGGATATCAGAGCTGATCTGTGGTATATTCAACCGTTCGCGGAAAAGGCGCAGCGCCATGAAAGCGTCTTCATTGCTGGCAGTCGGGGCGATCAATGCGGAGATACTGCCAGGTCCGTGCTGTTTTTGGGTCGTGGTGATCAGCTCCGCGGCTTTTTGCAGAGCATAATTCCAATCTGCATCCTTGCCTAACAATCGCGGGGTTTTGGTTCGCGTCGCGGCATCGATGAAAGAGTACCCGTACCGCCCCCGGTCGCAGATCCACCAGCGATTGACGTCGGGATTGACTCTCGGCTTGATGCGCTGGATGCGCCTTCCGGGGCGCTGATAGTCGTGATCGACGTCGTAGTGCAGGTAGATATTGCAGCCGCGGCTGCAGAGCGGGCAGATCGATTTGACCGATTTCAGGTACCAGACCCGCCGCTGAAAGCGGAAGTCTTTATCTAACAGGGCTCCCACCGGGCAGAGATCCACCACATTGCCGCTGTAGGGGTTATCCAGTTCCCTACCCGGGTAATTGATCAGCTTTTCGTTAGACCCGTGCCCGAAAATCCCCAACTGACGTTCACCCCAAATCTCGTCGCAGAAGCGCACGCAGCGGCTGCAGAGCACGCAGCGTTCGCAGTCCAAAACTACTGTTGGTCCGACGGGATGGACCTTGGGTTTATGCCATTTTTCCACATTGAGGCGACTGTCGTACAGCCCGTGCAGCATATAGTAGTTCTGCAGCTTGCATTCTCCGGCGTCGTCGCAGATGGGGCAGTCGATGGGGTGGTTCATCAGCAGAAATTCCAACACGCCCTTGACCGCTTTTACCACGGCGGGCGTATTGGTGCGGACGATCATGCCGTCGACGGCGGCGTTGGAACAGGAGAGGTCGATCCTCTTGCGACCGCCCTGTTCGATTTCCACCTGGCACATGCGGCAGGAACCGGCGACCGAGAGCCCGGGGTGGTAGCAAAAGTGCGGAATCTCGACACCGACGTGTTTCGCCGCCTGCAAGACGTTCAAGCCGTCGGGGACTTGAACCACTCTATCGTTGATGGTTAGTTCGAGCATGATATGCTGAATTTCAGATAGTCACCGAAATATAAGATTAGTTCTTCATCATCCCTTCAAATTCCCCTCTGAACTTGTTCAGGAAGGCGATGGTCGGCATCGCCATGGCGGCGCCCAGGGGGCAGACGGTCTTGCCGTTCATGTTATCCGCCAGGTCCAGCATCAGGTCGATATCGGAGGGTTTGCCCTGCCCGGCTAAAATCTTCTGGCTGATCTTGTAGATCCAGGTGCAGCCTTCGCGGCACTGAGTGCACTGCCCGCAGGATTCGTGAGCGTAGAAGCGCGCCATGATCATGAAGATCTGCGGGATGGAAACGGTCTCGTCCATAACGATGACCGCTCCGGAACCTAACATGGTCCCCGCCGCCGCCATGGATTCAAATTCCAGAGGCACGTCGATCTCTTCGGGCTTCAGCACTGGAGCGGACGAACCTCCGGGAATGACCGCCTTTAGCTTTTTCCCTCCCTTGATGCCTCCGCAGACGTCGTAGATCAGCTCCTTCAAGGACGATCCCATGGTCAGTTCGTAGACTCCGGGTTTTTCCACGTGCCCGCTGACGGCGAAGAGCTTGGTTCCGCCATCTTTTTCGGTGCCGATTTTCTGGAAAGCTTCGCCGCCCATGCGCAGGATGTGCGGCACACCCGACAACGTTTCGACGTTGTTGATCACCGTGGGACTGCGGAAGGCTCCCACCACCGCGGGAAAGGGAGGTTTCAGCCTGGGCCAACCCTTCCAGCCTTCCAGCGAATTCAGCAGGGCGGTTTCTTCGCCGCAGATGTAAGCTCCGGCGCCCATGTGGATGATGACGTTCAAGTCGAAGCCGCTATCCAGAATGTTCTTACCCAACAGTCCGGCTGCAACTGCATCATCGATGGCTTGCTGCACAATCCGTTGGGGCTCATAAAATTCGCCGCGCATGTATATGAAGGCCGTGTGGATGTCGACCGCATAGCAGGCAATGGCAATCCCTTCCAGCATCTGGTGCGGATCTCTTTCCAGTAATTTCCGATCCTTGAAGGTGCCGGGTTCACCTTCGTCAGCATTGACGCAGAGGTACTTGGGTTTGCGGGAAGCCTTCGGCACAAAACCCCATTTGACGCCGGCGGGAAATCCCGCCCCGCCCTGACCGCGCAATTTGGCGGTCTTGACTTCCTCAGTTATCTTATCCGGTGGAATCTGCTCAGAAAGCACACGCTTCCACTGCTCATAAGCGCCGCGGCTTACTGCGGCTTGCAGTTCCGGCTGATCGGGGTAGTCGAAATTTTTACTGACTAATTTGTATTCGGGCATGGGCGTCTCTAACAAATGCGAACGTCGGGGTCAGGGGTCAGTCAGTTGACTGATAAACTTTCCCCGACGATGTCATCGTCTTATAGGGGCGCATGGCATGCGCCCTGTTTTTTCTGGATTCCGGATAGGGCTAAAGCCCTTCCGGAATGACACTACTCACTATCTTAGTGTCTCGATAATTTCGTCTATTTTTTCCGGCGTCAGATCGGTGTGCAGGGTCTGGTTGACCAGCAATGCCGGACCTCGATCACAGCAGGCCAAACATTCAACTCGTTCTATCGAGAATCGACCATCCGCCGTGCGTTCCCCGTTGCCGATCCCCCAACGCTTTTTCAGGTGACCTAAGATGGTTTCGGCTCCCATGATGCTGCAACTGATGTTGTGACAAACCTGAAAATGGTACTTACCGATGGGATGGTGATGATACATGAAGTAGAAGTTGGAAACTTCCCGCACGGAAATGGGAGAAATTCCCATCAGTTCGGCGACAGCCACTTCGGCATCATCGTCGATGAAGCCAAATTCTTTCTGCGCCAAATGCAGGACGGGTAGGAGCGCCGCTTCCTTCTTGGGGTACAACTCCAGGTAAGCCAGCGCCTGCTGCCGGGTCGATTCAGAGAATGATCTCATGTTCGGTTCAGACGATATTTCTACAGGTGTCTTCGATGGTTTTTGATCGACTATCAGAGCTCTTCCTGCTCGCTATTCCATTAATTATGCTATTGGGCGCGGCGTTGGATCTGTTCCAAAGTGGCGCGGGCATCATTATACTGACCCATGATTATAGCATCCTGCGCTTCTTCCAATCCGCGTACTATCAAGCTGCGTATCCCCCGATCACTGCCTCGCAGAGAACCTCTGGCATTACGCAGGTAATCGACCGTCTTCTGGTATTGTGCGGCCACATCGGCTTCTTCGGCAGAAACCTGTCGCTGGATATCCGTAAGCCAACCGAGGTTCGGCTGGTTGCTGCGCACAGAAATGTAGTAGAATTCCTTGAGTGGCTTGATCGTTAGTTGAGATGGAAATGCTGAAAGCGTTTTTTCAACCTTGAACGAGTCAGAATCCGCATCGAACTTCATCATGCGGACGTCGGAAATGTCGGCGTTCGGAGCGAGGGTGAAGTTTAGGATCTCATCCTTGCCCGAATTACTCCAGATGGCGATGATATCTTCATCCCCCCGGTTGAAAAGCTTGTACACCGTGCGCGTGTAATCGAGATAATTCTTTTCACCAGGGGCAAACCAGGTGCAACCCAGTTTTTCAATCGGATGCGCTCCGCCGATTGCTCGGTTAATGTCCAATAATAACTCTTTCGCCGTTGGATCGGGCAGGTAGCCAATCGGTGTCGTGCCGGACTTATCGCCTGCTTCGATTACACTGGCCAGGGTGGTTATTTCCACTTTTTCATGAAAAAGAATAGTATACTCATGCAAAGCCGCTATCAAATTCTCTCTTCGATTGGTTGCTAGAGGTCCTATCATTATCGCTTCGGTTACCCAGACGGGGAGATCCAGGTTATAGCGATCAAGCAATTCAGCCAGATCTTCCAGGGGCTGTGAGTAGGGGATATCGACTAAATTTCGCCACAACTTCCCCATGTAGGGATTAGCTTTGATAATCTCATCAACAGGTTTTACAGTTTGCAAGCGTTGTCCTTTTCGATCCAGGCAGCCATAGGCAGATGAAAGTCCATCCGCCTGAAAAGGAGGTGATTGGTTGGCGGCATCTTCGAGGGTGTAGGGAACATCGGGATTCTTCTTCCAAAGTGAGAGCAGGTCGAAGGCATTCGCCGGATGTAATCCCCAAGCGTCGATATATTTGCCGATCCCTTTATCGAGCAGATATTTAAACATCGCCATGTCCATACTGCCGAATTTCCCAGGAATAAACTGATGGGTGGCAACCCGGGCTTTTGGATTGACCTTATGGATAGCCTCGGCGGCACGCTTGATACTGGCGAAGGTAATGTCACCGAACATGTCAATATATTTCGCTCCAGCTCTTTCCAATCCGCCCTGCTGAACGGCATCTTTAAACCATTGGGTCGGCGCCATCCCCTCGCCCCCAGATTGCACTGGATGTCCACTTCGATCAAAATCCACAGAAAACCACATCAGAGTTGGTTCGTTTGCCAGAATAAAATGGTTAATAACCGGTGATCCCGGAGCATCATTGATGCCATCGCCATTGTATCGATCTGCCAGCGCCGTGCAATAGTTTTCGTATTTATCCATCAATACTTTGTTATTGGCATCAAAGAAGCCAAAGCGGCCTGATGGTCCCTGCAGATCCGTCGCCCAATCGGGCGCTCCTTCCACACGAACAAATGGTTCAGCCATGAAATATTTATTTGATAATTCCAACATAAAATCGCCGACGCTCCAATTATAACTATCTTTTTGGCCTCCGACGGTACTCCAACTCAAGCCATCAATATCTACGAATCCAAAACCATACTGTTCGGTGTGTTGGTCAATTTTCTGCTGATAGACCTGCTCCCAATTTGATTTCTTTTGATAGGTGATAATGGAATAATCCTGTCGGAACTGTTCTAAAGCATCTCGCTTGGCTTCTTGCTCACTCTTACCCGCCTGGATTTCCTCTTTAAGTATTTCTTTGGCTTTTACACGTTTGGCATCCTGGGTTAACTCCATGCTGCCGTCCGAGAACATCGTTTTAAAAAACTGGGCGCCTTCGAACCAGCAGCGATATAAAAAGGCGGGACCATTTTCTGCGACCTGCGAGTTGATCGGTAATTTGATTTCCTTACCGTCGATGGCAATCGTTATCTCATACCGTCCGATACGCAGGCTCTGTACCTCAAGATTCTTAATAACCTTACCGTTGGGAGGAACGGTTACTCTACCCGCTTCCAGCAGAGCAGATTCTTTGCCGATTGCGCTGGTTACGTCAGCCACAAAGATGTTTACCGCTGTCTTTACCAGCAGATCCGAAGTCTGATTTTCGGTTGTTTTATTTGCGATTGTAATCGGTATGGAAGCCCGATAACCTGTCCAGACGGAAATATCCTTAGGCAGCGAAATGGAGAATCGGGGAGATTCCAGGGTCTGCGACCCGGAGATCATGATCGGATTGCCAGCATTGGACCGATTCGAAGCCATCACCGGGACCGTCGTGGAAGACGCAGGTGAGGTGTTGGCTCTGCTGAGTTGCTGTGCGCAGCCATTGGCCGCGACCAGAATCAAGCAAATCAGTGATAGGGTTTTCAGGGTAAAGTTCATAGTCAGACCTAGTGTAATTGATTTATGTCGTTTGCGATGACTCGCCTTGCATCACCGATCCAATTCTCCACCGATCATGTTCAGCGAACCAAATACAGGCACGACGTCAGCCACCATGTGATCCTGTATCATATAAGGAATCGCTTGCACCAGGGGGAAACAGGGTGGGCGGCAGCGACATTTATAGGGTCTATCTTTTCCATCGGAAACGATATAAAAACCCAATTCACCATTTCCCCCTTCCACCGAAACATATACTTCTCCGGGCGGAGGCTGAATGCCGTGATTGTGCATAACCAGTTTGAACTGGTTCATTAACCCTTCGATGTTGGTGTAGACGTCCTGTTTTTTAGGAAGGGAAATTCGCGGATCATCCACACAGACCGGTCCTGCGGGGATCTGCTTCAGGCACTGGTCAACGATCAGGAGTGACTGGCGCATCTCTTCCAGACGCACCAGGTAGCGGTCGAAACAGTCACCGGTTGTCCCCACCGGCACTGTGAATTCCATGCGGTCGTACACCGAATAGGGTGTCACGCGGCGCACGTCATAGGGTACGCCGGATGCTCGCAGCAGCGGACCCGTGAAGCCAAATGCGACGGCATGTTCGGCATCCACCGAACCGACTCCCTGCATACGGTCGATGAAAATGCGATTGCGGGTCAGCAATTTATCCAGTTCGACGACCACCTTTTCGACTTCGGGAAGGCGCAAGGCACACATATCCATGAAGTCGTAGGGTAAATCGGCGCAGATGCCGCCGATGCGCGCGAAATTGGTGGTGACTCGGGCACCGCAAGCCGCTTCGATCAATTCGTAGAGCCACTCACGGGCTTTCATAGTGTAGAGAAACGCTGTGAAAGCTCCGACTTCCATGGCTGCCGCGCCGACAGCGGTCAGGTGATCCGCAATACGGGAGATCTCGGAAAGAGCGGTACGGGCATATTCGCCCCTTTCGGGCACTGTGATGCCCAGCAGTTTTTCCACCGCCATGCAATACCCGACGTTATTAATGATCGGACTGACGTAATTAAGCCGGTCCGTGTAGACGATAGCCGTATTCCAGGTGCAATTCTCAACGGATTTCTCGAAGGCTCGGTGCAAATACCCGATCTCGACGTCCGACCAGACGATGCGCTCGCCAGAGAGGCGCACCATGATGCGAACAATCCCGTGCATCGAAGGGTGAGACGGCCCCAAATTGAGGAACATCTCTTCGACCGGGACGTCTTCTTCGATGACTTCGGCAACGCGGGTAAAGGTTTTTTCTTCGGTGTTGGTATTCATGATTGGATCAACAGCTCATCCCTGAGGTGGTTCAAAGGCGACGTCGCTGCGGCGCACTTCGGGTTTGCGCAAGGGCATACGCGGCTGCCTGCCCTTGACCGGATAATCTTTACGCAACGGGTGCCCTTCGAAACCTTCATAGAGCATGATCCGCGTCAAGTTCGGATGTCCATCGAAGCGGATACCGTAGAGGTCATAGCATTCGCGTTCAAACCAATTCGCCGCAGGATAGACCGACGTAATGGTCGGCATGAAGGGATCGTCTTCAGCCAGTCTGACCTTGATACGGATACGGTGATTTTTCGGAATCGAGCTCAGGTGAATCACCACTTCAAAGCGGGGTTCACGACCGAGGTAGTCCACCGCGGTTAGATCGAGAAAAAGATCGAAGCAAGCCTCGTCATCCTCCATAAGGAATTGGAGTACTTGGCAGATGGCTTCCCGTTTGACTACCAGGCATAATTGCCCATGCGGATGTGCAATTTCTTCGATTGCGCCGCCCAGTTGTTCCTGCAGCCCTTGCAGGTATGAGGGATTTTCACTCATGGTTTTACCAGCGTTCCAGCAGCCGTTTGCCCATCAAATCCAGGACGAATTCATCCTGGGATGGGATGACGACGCTGTTATTACCCGCCATGTTTTCACCTGCGACGATTCCCTGCTTCGACGCTGACTTCCAGCCGAAATTGATGACGGATTGTCCGGAATTAAGATCGAAGACCTGGGCGCAGTCACCGGCTGCAAAGACATTGGGGAAGTTGGTTTTCAACTCTTCATTGACCAGGACGCCACGGTCAATGTGAATGCCACTCCCTAAGAGGAAATCGATGCGTGGCGCTTCGTGCGGAGCCAGGACGATCAAGTCGCTGTCGAAGCTGTCACCGGCGTCATCGAAACTGCGGTAGCGTTTGCCGTCGAGATCCAGGGTTTGCACCACGCGGCGATTGATCCTGACGTCCAAATTGAGAGCGTCTAACTTGTTCTTGACGTCCAGGGCGGTGACGCCGGGGAGTTGCCGGGGCCAGAAGAAACCGGGAGGAGCCAACCAGCGAACTTTCTTGCCCTTCAAATGGAAGATTCGGGTCAATTCCAGAGCCTGGTAGCCTCCGCCATAAACCAGCACCGATTCCACAGTCTCGGCTTCGCGTTTGAGTCGCAGAGCATCTGCTTTGGTCTTCAGAGTGTAATATTGCGTTCCTTCCGGAGCAAGTTCCTGGGGCCAAAATCGAGTGCCGGTGGCTACCAGAAGGAAATTATAGTTAAGCTTTTTACCGTTCGCTAATTCGACGGCGTTCTCTTTGGGCATAACCCGGTTTACACGGACACCCATGATAAAGTCGACTCCGGTGGTCTCGCTCAGTTCGGCATCGGCAAGCTGCTGGGCTTCCGGCAAACGCTCATTAATCAGAAAATAGCCCAGATAGGGGCGAAGGTAGAAAGGGTCGAGCTCATCGCTGATGATAGTGATTTTCGCATTGGGTTCATCTCTGCGAATTCGGTTTAAAGCTGCTCTTCCTGCAGCTCCGCAACCGATGATGACATGGTGCATATATTCTCCTGTGAGAGTAGTTACTGTGAAAGGTTCTTTTTTATTTTACGCTGCTATGATTTCTCTTTCGGTGTTATGAGATCATCAGCCAGATGCAGCGTCCGTTGGGGGAAGGGAATTTCAATCCCCTCGGCATTAAATCGTTTAAGAATGCGTTTGCGTAATTCGCTCTGCACCGCGAACTGATTACTGAATTCTTCGATGTTAATCAAGAGGGTAAAATCGAGAGAGGAGTCTCCGAAGCCTGGATTAAAGCGCAGAACAGGAGGAGGATCGGCGAGGAGTCCCTCGATTTCCGGCGCAGCCTTGGCGACCTCTTCAAGCACAACCTTCTCGATGAAATCGGGATCGCTGGAATAAGATACGCTGATGGGCATGGTTAAAGACAACTGCCTCTCAGGCATGGAGAAATTGGTAATAATAATCTGTGCCATCTTGCTGTTGGGCACGAGTATATTATTATTGGCAATCGAGCGAATGGTAGTGGTACGCCAGCCGATATCGGTAATGAAGCCTTCCTGCCCGGAATCCAATTTCACATAATCACCAACTCTGACCTGTTTGGCTATCATGATGTACATACCGGAAAAAAGATTGTTCAGGGTATCCTGCAAAGCCAGGGCGACCGCCAGACCACCGACTCCCAGAGCAGTGATAATCGGGGTGATGGAAATGCCCAGCGCTTGCAAGGCGAATAGACCACCGATGATGAAAATGACGATCTTGGCGAAGTTACGCGTAAGACTCGTCACCGGCATGGTGCCTTCGACGTTCCGACCGTATTCGTTGATGGCCTCGCCGATAATGCGAGCCACCGCCCAGGTGATCGAGAAGGCTATGACGACCAGCGATAACCTATCGATCCAAACCTGCGCCAAATGCGGCAGAGTGATCGAACGGGTGGAGAGATTCAGCCCTAATACGGCAAACCAAAACGGCAACGGTCCCCGCAGCGCGCCGATGATGATATCATCAAGACGGGTCTTACTCCTGGAAGCGAGTCTGGCGATCCACCTGAATCCGACAACCTTGATCAGGAAGCCGATCCCCATCACGACGGCGAAGATGATCGCGGCGTGGGGGAGCTGCTTCAGGTAATCGATATTCTGAACGATGGGCGCGCCGGCGCTGAGGGAATCAGGAGGCATCATGCCTTTCTCGTTTGAATCTTTTCCTGCAATTTTATCAGACCATCCAATACCATCTCGGGTCTGGGAGGACAGCCGGGGATGTAGATATCCACCGGGATAATGGTGTCGATGCCCTGGACTGTAGCATAGTTGTCGTACGGTCCGCCGGCGGAAGCGCAAGCGCCGAAAGCCACCACCCACTTGGGGTCAGCCATCTGTTCCCAGACACGATGGAGAACGGGCGCGATTTTGTGCGATACCGTGCCGACCACAAAGAGCAGATCGGACTGGCGCGGGGAAAAGCGCGGCAGACCGGCTCCGAAGCGGTCGATGTCGTAATGCGCGCAGGCGACGGACATGTACTCCATACCACAACAGGCAGTCACGAAGGGATAGAGAAACAGTGAATACTTTCTCCCCCAACCCAAAATGTACTCCAGCTTGCTGGTGAACGCCATTCCCGGGATTCCCTCGCTTCCTACTTCCATTCCAGTACTCCCTTCTTGACTGCGTAGAAAAGCCCTGCCATCAACACGGTGATAAAGATCGTGATCGAGACGAATGCGACGATGGAAAGTTCTCGAAAAACGACCGCCCAGGGATAGAGAAAAATTACTTCAATATCGAAGATAATAAAGAGAATGGCGACAATGAAGAATTTTATTGGGAATCGCAGATCTCGCGCTTCGCCGGTGGGGATAATACCGCACTCAAAGGGTTCGCCTTTAACCTTGTTAGGCCGCTTGGGACCTAAAAAGATGGCTACCGCCATCATGATGGCGGTCAGGATTCCGGCGCAGATCAACATCCAGACGACGGGTGTGAATTGGGAAATCACGATAGTTTTCCTAAGTTAGCAATGTTGACTGTCAAGGAGCAGTGGAACACCGGGTTTGAACTGTTCAGCGCCAACAGCCGTTAGAAAGCGATCAATGAGAACCGCTTCGATTTCATCTATTTTTTTTCGATTTCTGCCGTTGGAAAGAATACGCCCGCCTGCCATGTGATCATGCCCGCCGCCTGTGCCCAATTCTCTCGCCATGATTCCGGCGATATTACCGGCAGATAGATCGCTGGGAGTGAAGCGGATCGAATAAACGATCTGGTCCTCATAGCGGCCTATCACCAGCGTCCTGTCGGCATTTTCGTGGCGCAACAGAAAGTCCGCCAGTTCGGCGACCGCATCGGGTACGGGTATCTCACCCAACCTGGAAACCACGACGTTACCGAAGAGACAGGCGTTTGCGATGCCGCGGTGATATAGTGTGAAATAATCCCCCGGAATTTCCGCCTTCATGATGCGATGGTGGAGTTCCCAATCCACGGTTCCGAACAGCGCAAAATAAGCTCGCTGATCCGCATCACAGATGCTGAGTCCCAATTCCGAAGTCTCACTCTTTATGGCGTAGAATAGCGCTGTCGCCAGTTTCGATTCCAACTTGACTTCTTGAGCCAGCAGGTATTCCACCAAAAGAGTGCTCACCGCGCCGTACTCGGGGCGAATGTCGACGAACTCGGCGGTCACGGGGTGATGGCTGGGGTGATGATCGATTACTGCCGTGATGGGTAGATCGGACGGTAAAGTGCTGTTGCCGGAACCCGGCTGCGCATCAACCATCACAATGGCGTCCCAGGGCTTGTCGACGACCAACTCGATGGGATTGACGTTAAGGTCGATTTCAAGCGAGAGCACCCGATTTTCGGCTCGACCCAGAATGCCACCGATGCCGATATAGGGTTTCAAGCTCTTCTTTGCTTTAATCAGCACCTGAAGAGCGAGACTGGAAGCCAGCGCGTCCGGATCGGGGTTGTCATGCGTGATGATCAGGACATGCCCCTGGTCCGGCAGACACGCCAGGAAGCGATCAGACCGGCGCTCTGGGTCCCAAGGAGGTTCTTTCCGGGATGAACGCCGCTTTTTAGTTAGATTAGCCAGTTTATAACTTTAAGATTAGGAATTCTACTAAAATGAGCTCGTATCACGATTCGATTTTAGACTTCACCTTGAAATATACTCAATTATCTTACCGTTTTCAACCGATTTTTCGCTCGTTAGCCGTTTGTTATTGTGCTTTTTTTCACCAGAGCGTTTAAAAATAATTCTGCTGCCTGCTTTTCGCCGGACTATCTTGACGAGGAAGAGTGTTGGTCGGGCGGATCATGACTCAATCACGACCCGAAGACCCTGACAGGAGCCGTTATCTTCTGAAGGTTCTCCTAATGCCCGCCGCCGGTTTCGACGGTTCCCGTCTGGTAATTCAACTCTGAACCCAACATGCTGTGTGGGATTGAGAAGACAACCAGTATCAACAGCGCCGCGATTAGAATCCAGATTCGAGCTGCCTTGCCCCGTAACGCCAGGAAAAAGGGGATCAGCCAGCCAATCAGAACGATCAGGGTCTTGTTGTCGGTCAGATCATAACCGAAAGGGACGCCCGTCCAGAATTCGCCGAAAGCATACTTCTGCATCAGGGGACCAAAGATCATACCGCCGATAAAGAGGATAACGGTCGTCGACAACACCAATCTCCGGGTTTTCCCTGTTGCGATCAAGGCTTCCAACCCAGCGCGCGTGGATAGCAGCATGGCGAGAAACATCAAGCCGATGTGTGGAATCACCACCCAAGCGGGGACGCTCTCCCGGAAGCGGATGACGACGTCACGATCTCCGGGGATGGTGATCATCGACTGGTTTCGATAGAGGCGGAGATAGTATTCCAGCTTGCCGGCTGTGGGTTGCTTCGGGAGGATGGCTGTCAGCTTTTCCCGCTGGCGCTGCAAAGGAATTTCCGTCCATGGCTCATTGTACTTGTACTTTTTGTACACCAAAACCCCATGGACGTCCCGATCGACCATCTTGATCTCTACCGGAGCGTCGCCGCGACCTTCGTTGCTGCGAGGAAGGTGATACTTGAAGTGAACAGAGCCTAAGGTGGCTTCTCCACGCAAGGCGTAGGTGGGTCCGGTCATGCGCTGATATACCGCCGCAGAGGCAGTGATGAGGAAAGCCAACAACCAAAAAATTGTGTTTCGCATCGTGATTTTGGATTTAGTTCGTAGAGTGGTTTTTAATTTAGCAGTGACAAGGTCAAATTTTGGCAGGTGATACGGAAAAATCGGCGCAGGGTTGAATAATCTAATCCACAAATTTCCAGGATAAGCAGATTCCCCCAATTTACAGCAATATACGAAAATATCGGTCTTTTGTCAACTCTTTTTCAGCGCCGCCCCCTTCCCCACCCTACTCCGGGCCGCAGCTTCTTCATCAGGTAGATTCCGGCCAAAAAACCGCCCACGTGTGCCAGATAGGCTACGCTGGTTTCACCCGCTGCGGAGGTCGTGGCATAGAGCACTTGCATCACGAACCAGAAACCCAATACCCAAAACGCCGGAATGCGCGCCGTGGTGACGAAGATAACCAGAAAGATCAGCACCAGCACTCGCGCGCCGGGGAAAGTCACCAGGTAGGCTCCCAAAATTCCGGCGATAGCACCGGAAGCTCCCACCATCGGGACGGTGGAGAAGGGATTGATAATTACATGGGCAATAGCGGCAAAGGTTCCACAGAGCAGGTAGAAGAGCAGAAATTTGAACTTACCCAGCACGTCTTCGATGTTGTTGCCGAAAATCCAGAGGTAGAGCATATTACCGGCGAGGTGCAAGATTCCTCCATGCAGAAATTGGGAGGTCACCAGAGTCAACGCCGAAGGAAAGCCGCCGTAGAGTCGCGGCGCCTGGCCCAGGAGCTGCGCCGGCACCATACCATAGCTCATGATGAAAACTGTCTGTTGGCGCGGATCTAAGAGCGTCTGATAGACGAACACCGCCACGTTAGCGGCTACCAGCAGCACGGTCACGACTGGAAAACGCAGCCCCGGATTTTCATCTCTCAGCGGGATCATCTACTTGCCGATGGTTATGGTGCGATGGATGCTGGTTTCGTTGCCGCAGTAATCCTTCACCTTAAAATCGATCTTATGCGTTCCTCTGGTCAGCAGAGTGTCCGGCGCGCCGACGGCTGCCTGAGTTTCCAGATCGTATTCCAGCAGCACCCATTGTCCGTCAATCTCGAAATCGATAGTGCGGTCGTCAACTCCGGAAAGTTCGTCCTTGATGTGGAAGCGGAAGGTCGGTCGTGAATTAGCGATCGAACCGAAAGCATTGGACCAGGAAGCGGTCGGGGCGATATTATCCTTCAACAGCGCGTAGGTTTCCAGGTTAGGCGTCGACCCGGAAATGGACCCGGGGACGCGGTCACGGTCATTATCGATGAATTTCCAACGCCAGGAACGGGTGTACAGTCCCAGCTTCTCGAGTTCGGTTTCGCCGGCGGGAATGGCGATGGATACGTCCGCTTTGCCGCGGATGGGGACGTCAGTCGGCTGCAGGGTGTAGATGCGGCTGCGCACCCGGGAGTCAGGTTTATCCAGGCTCTCTTTCTCAATGCGGATGAAGAGAGGCCGGTAAACCGCTTCAGCTTCGAAGTCGGCGCGAAAGCAGCCGTCGTCAGAGGAGGCTCTTCCGCCGGTGAGCAGGATTGACTGCACGGGCCAAGAATCAGTATCCGTCCAGATCGTGCCATCTTTATGCTCGGCGCGCACTTCGTAGGTCAGATTGGCGGTCTGGCTCGGTTCCAGTTTCGCCTTCGCCAACCATTTGCCGTTCCAGCGCACCATGGGGAACTGCGCCTTGAAGGGTTGTGTTTGCAGCAGTTCGATCTTCTGTTGTGAGGGATTGGACGGCATGGTCAGGATGACGTAGCTCTCATAAAACTCGGCGTGCAGGCTGCTGCTGAAGGGTTTTGCAGACTTGCTGGAAAACGCCTGTCCTAACTTCGACCCGACGAATCCGGCAAGCTGAGTCAACCCGGCAATATCGGAATAGATCGGATCCGCCTTGAAATCCAGTTTGCCGTCGATGACCGCTTTATTGCCCGCATAATCGCAGAGCACGATCCGGAAACTGTGCAGGCCGGGAGCGAACTCCCTGGAATCGATGACTCCTTCCCCGCCTCGATAGAAATCGGCGGTCATCTGTGGATCGCGCCAGAGGTGATGATACAAGCCTTTGTTGCTCTTCCAGAGGCGGTAATCTCGTTCCAGCTCGATCTGACGGTATTCCTCGAAGCCGAAGTGGTCGTAACGAGCGGAAAAGATGCTCTCGCCGTCAAGGAACAGATCCATACCGTAAAAGCTGATCTGGTTGGAGGAGCTGTCGGTGTAGTCCCAACCCGAGACGCCCAACCCGATCGGTCCATAGACCTGGGGAACCTGGGGGAGCTTGTACTGATTTTCGACTCCGGGCTGAGCTGCCGTCAAGCGGAAGGATTGCGAATCGAAACCTGCGCCGATTTCCGAGGATACGTCCAAGGGGAAGAGCGCTATCTTGTTGGCTTGAGGTGCTTTGGTATCCTGAGCGGTGAACCCGAAAAGGAATGGATTGCAATAGCCGCCGTTGTCCCGGATTTCGAAGTGCAGGTGCGGCGGTCCGGCTCCGGTAGCGCCGGAATAGGCGACGATATCCCCCTGTTTGAAGGAGAGTTCGCCCGGTTTTAAGAACATTTCACAGCGATACATGCGCAGACGGTACTGCTCGGCGTGCAGCAGCTTTTCGATGTTAGGGGCGAACTTCAGCAGATGCGCGTATGCCGCCTGCCGTCCGTCCTTTAATTGAAGGTAGAGGATTTTCCCGTATCCACCAGGCGATACCTTGATGCGTACCACATCGCCATCAGCGACGGCGAGGCAGGAATATCCCACCCGCGAGTTGGTGCGGATATCAATGCCGAAGTGAAAATGGGTTTTGCGCGTCTCGGCGAAACTACTTGAGAGCTGCCGGCCCAGTTTTATGGGCCAGATGTAACCGGTCTGGTAGGATTTTTCCTTTTGAGCTCCATCTGTGAACTTTATCACCAACGTGCAGATTATCAGGGCAACGGCGGTTGCCAATAAAAAGAAACGCCCTCGGGCGTTTCTGACGGTCTTTGGGAGGAGTTGCATGGATTCGGTAGTCAGGGTAGTTGATCCAGCAGAGCGCGCGCCCGCGGCACGTATTCGCTGGATGGATAGGCTGAGAGTAACCGGTTTAACTCTTCGCGGGCTTCTTCGTATTTCTTCAATTGCATGTAGCAGACGGCTATTTTCAATTGCGCGGCGTCTGCTTTGGGGGCTTTGGCGTAGGTGAAGACTCTCTGAAATTCCGCCAGTGCGGTTTCGTACTGCTTTTGACCGTAATAGCATTCCCCCAGCCAGTACTGGCAGTTGGAAGCCAGCTTGTGGTCGGGTTCGCTCTGCAGGAGGGCGGTATAGATCGCTTCAGCCTGTTTGAAGGACTTTTTCTCGAACAGACCGCGGGCTTTGTCGTAGTCGGCTTGATAGTTGTCGCTCAGGGCGGGAGTGGTTTGCGCGACGACGGGCGGCAGCAGTGGTGCGGGAGATAATTGCTTGGGTTCCTGAGCCTGGTACTTCTTGACCTGCATGTCCAGATCTTTGATCAGGACGTCCTGCTGCTCAATCATGGAGTCCAAAGTTCTCAGGGAATCCTGGTAGTTCTTGCGGCTGCCTTCGGATTCCATGAGCCTGGCTTGCAGGTCGTTGATCTGCGCCTGCAATTCGGCATTATGCGTCTGAGCCTGATTTAACTGTTCGTCGGTGGCTTTGACGTTGCGGTTGGAACACCCCAGCGCCGACATCAGCAGCGTCAGGATGACGATACCCAAGGACGTTTTACGCACAGCCCACCCTCCCCTTTTTAAGCGGATTGAAACCGTCCAAAAGGTAACGAACTCAAGCGGTAAAGTCAAGGATTTTTAAGGTGAGTTTTGAGGTGGGGAAAAGGAAGGGCGACCGGATCGGCCGCCCTTTATCGTGTAATCCCTTCAAATTAATCTGTCATGACCATCTCGCCGTTGCGGAACTGGAAGCTGTCGCCGCGATTTTCCGGTGTAAACACCTTGATCTTGACGTTATCGCCAGCCAGCCGGTCGGCGAACTCTTTGTAGACGTATTCCGAACCCATACCGTGGGTGGGAATCAGGACTCGCGGAGAGAGCTTGTCGATGGTGTAACGGTTGCCTTCATAGAGAGCTTCCCGATCCTGCATGTGGCAGCCGGTCACGTTGACTAAGGCGAAATCCACTCCCTGAGTCTGTTGGCTGAGGAAATCGATTTCCTGCAGATAGCCGTCTCGCTGATTCGGAAGCCATCCGGCATGGTCGCCGGCATGGTAGATGGATACGCCATCGACCTTCACCAGGAATCCGGCTCCGGCGTCATTGGCTTGGATGGCGGTAATATCCATGCTGTCAACAACCTTGTGGCTGCGAGGAGCAACATATTCGTACTGCTCACCGTTATATCCGGCGCGTTGGTCCGCGGGTACCTGTTCAGGCTGGAAACCGAAGACGTAGGTGAGATTCTTCAGGGGTTCATCCCAGGTGAAGATGGTCGAATCGAAGTGGTCAGAGTGCCAGTGGGTGGCAAATACGTCGACGTTCAGTCCGGTCAGTTCGTCGGGATTGATGAATCCGTTTGCCAGGCTCGGTTCGGTTGGTCCTCTACCGCCGGTAAAGTAGTCGAAGATGAGGAAGTGATTTTTGGTTCTGATGCCATAACCGCAATGCCCCAGATACCAGAGTTGCGCTTCACCTTCCTGCAGTGGGTCAGTCAGAGAGGCTTTTTTGCCTTCTGTTGCCATCGGACCTTGCGCTTGAGCGCCGTTGGCTCTGAGCATGTCGGCAAGGCTTTTATTGCCGTATTTTTCGGCCAGGTACAACGGGGTTCGCCCTTCCTTATCTACGGCGTTGACGGCGGCTCCCTTAAAGAAGAGTTGCGTGGCGACGTCGTCGTGTCCTTTAAGGGCGGCAATGTGCAGAGGCGTCCAGTTGTAATGGGATTCAGCCAGCCGAGCGTCGGCGCCGTTCTTCAAAAGCAGAGCCACGAAGGCGGCGTTTCCCGAACGGACAGCTTGCAGGAGCGGGGTTATGCCATCGTTGTTTTGAATATTGACTTTGGCGCCGCGATTGATCAGTAATTCCGCGATATCCACCTTTCCACCCCAGACGGAGAACATTAGCGGGGTGTCTTTAGACACGCTGAGACGATTGACGTCGGCGCCTTTATCCAGTAATAAGCGGACTATTTCGATCGGTCCTCTCATTGAAGCGATGGTAAGCGGCGCTTCAGCATCAGCGGCAGTGGGATTTACTTCTGCACCTTTTGAGATTAGAAAGTCGATCAGATCTCTGTTATTTCTCCAGATAGCGATAGTCAACGGAGAATCCTGATTGTTATCCTGAAAATTGATCTTCGCGCCATTCTCAACCAGGATTTCGGTGACCTCCTTCTGTCCCCTCGAGATTGCCAACATGAGCGCAGTTTGTCCCTGATTGTTGACCGCTTCGAGGTCAACTTTTTGGGCGATCAGATACTTGACCATCTCCGGATGACCGTATAAGGAAGCGCCCAGCAGGAGTGTGCCGCCGACCTTGGTACGGGCGTTCATATCTGCACCATTCCGGATCAGATAATCCGCTACTTCTATATGCCCATGAAAGGCTGCCCAATGCAAGGCCGTCATCCCGTGATCATCAGCGGGGAGCACCTTAGCTCCCTGGGAAACGAGATATTTTACCACGTCCAGCTTTCCCGTATAAGCCGCTACCTGGAGGGGTGTGGTATGCTCATTATCTCCGGCCTCTAGGTCCGCTCCCTGTGCAACCAGATACTTGACCAGCTTAAAATGACCATTCTGAGCGGCAAGGTGCAGAGGAGTATTACCGGCTTGATCTTTGACATTGAGCAGGGTTTTATCCTGCTTCAGCAATGTCTTGACAACTTTCAGATCGCCTCCTTGCACAGCGTCGTGAATTTCTGCAGCGAAAAGGGGGATGGCAAGAAGCGTCAAGATGATTATCGTGGCGATGAAATGTTTCAACATCTTAGGATCTCCACATTATTTTGAAAGGTACGGGCGTCTGCTTGATCGAGAGGAAGCGCTGTAGATTCGACACCTATCTCCACAGGAAGGTTGCGTTGCTGAACGTAGAATCTGTGCTGGGGCAGAAGTGCAATGGTTTGCACCTGGGACATAAAAAGTAAAAAGGACGATTGATCGGTCGCCCCTAATAATTCTTGAAGGTATTCCCAGCCTTAATGGTCATCAGCTAATTATTAATCCGACCGGAAAATACTGGACAAACTATAAGCTGTCATTCCCGCAAGCGAAGCGCGTCGGGAATCGCCTACCGTCATCACTGCCCTTGTGAGGTGATTCCCGACGCATCCCTTCGGGATTTGCGGGAATGACAGGGTTCGTTATGGTTGAATGTAAGGGCGCAGCATGCTGCGCCCCTACGGTTACCTTCCTTCAACAGGGCGTTTAATTAAACGCCCCTGCTGGATACTGATTGCCTTCAACAAGGGGCTTAAGCCCCTTGTTACAAAATAGTGTCCCTACAACGCGTATTGCTATTTCATCAGCACCATTTTGTTTGTGGCTGAATACTCTCCT
>JAPKYS010000002.1 GCA_026394195.1 bacterium
TTCAATCCGACGACAACCATCCGCTACGAGCTGCGAGCTGCGAGCTGCGTGACGTTGGAGGTATTTAACGTTGAGGGACGCGTCGTAGGGGTTCAACATGTTGAACCCCTACAATCAGGCGCACATGAAATTACCTTCGACGGATCGGGGTTACCGTCGGGGGTGTATCTGTACAAGCTGGAAGCAGGAGATTATACAGCAACCAACAAGATGGTGCTGATGAAGTGACAAAGTCACTCTAACCGCAAAGTGCTGCGCGACTTTGCGCTGCATGAATAGGAGCAATAATAATAGGGCGGACCAGGGGGTTCGCCCTTTATATTCCTGAGAGCAGCTCCGCGTCGGAATATCTAAAAATTTTCCGGAAAATTCAATTTTTACCATATCCCTTTTGAAACAACTGTCGTCTAATTATTTAGAGCCTCAACCCGAAAAACCGGCCTCAAACGTCAAATCGGATGGATTATACTGGACTCTGCTTTATTTAAAGCGTAAATTATCTACAACGACTCAATACTGGAGGATAGTAAGATGAAACTCAAGAATACTTTCAGGAATGCAATCATCATTGCGGCGATGCTGATGCTGCCGCTCGCAGCTTTCGCGCAATGGAGCAGCAATCCCATGCAGAATCTGGGTGTCGCAGCCACTACCGGCGATCAAGCGACCCCGAAAATGGTGGCAACCTCAGACAGCGGCTGCTACATCTGCTGGTTCGACAGCCGGAGCGGCCGTTACTGTATGTATTTGCAGCGCTTGAATTCCGCCGGCGTCCCCCAATGGGCGCAGAACGGATTGTTGATCAGCGATCACACTCAGATGACCTCGCTGGTCGACTACGACATGGCTGTGGATCAGAGCAATAATGCGGTGATCGTCTTTTCGGATACCCGCAATGGCGGCACCAACGAGCTTGACGTCTTCGCCTATAAGATCAGCCCGGAAGGGACGTTTCTCTGGGGCGCAGACGGCATCGGGTTGTCTCCGACCGTCAACGCGGATTTCGAACCGGCGGCCAAGGTTACGGCCACCAACTCGGGTAATTTCGTCTTTGCCTGGCAGAAATCCGGAACGACCGATATCGTCTGCTTCCAGAAACTTTCGAGCAGCGGCCAGAAACTCTGGGGCGAAAACGGATTTACCATCGCCGGAGCAGCCAGTCATGCGCTGGGAGCACCGGATCTTGTGCCGGCAGACAATGATAATGTGGTCGTCTTCTGGAAAGATTCGACGGGGCCGTTCTGGTCACCCACGACGCTGCTGTACACACAAAAATTCGATGCGAACGGCAATTCGCTCTGGACTGCTCCGGGCGTGATCATCTACGATCTGGGCCACATGTCCGCCTGGACGTACCCCGAAATAATTTCAGATCAAAACGGCGGCGCCTTCTACGGATGGTACGACTCGCCCTCGTTATCGGACTTCAGCGTCAAAGTTGCTCACGTAAATGGCTCTGGAGGTCTGGTTTTCCCGCTGAATGGTGTAATGGCTTCAACCAGCAGTGGCACACTTCATGCCTATCCGTCGATTACATACGCACCATCTGCTGATGCTCTTTACGTCTTCTGGGTGGAAATGAATACCAATCAATCCAGTTGGGGTCTGTATGGACAAAAATTTTCGCCGCAGGGCAGTAGACTCTGGACGGATTCGGGTCGGGAATACATTGGCTTGGGCGCCAATCAAATTTCCTTTGTGAGTGCTCAAGTGAGTGCCTCCGGAATTTATGTGGGATACTTTGAAGCCCCCGGAGTGGTGAACAACGCTGTAAAAGCTCTGAAGGTGGACATTGACGGGAATTTGCTCTGGGGACCTACACTACTCTCGTCAGCAGATCTGGGCGGTAAGGATGATCTGTTGATGGTGGTAAATACTGAGAATCGTGCCTTTCTTAGTTGGAGCGATAACCGCAATGACTTTGCGGACATCTATGCGCAGAACGTTAATGCGGATGGTTCCCTGGGAAATCAGACGGCAACCAGCCTTGACGTCAACACCAGCGCCATCAATCCGCCGGTCGTGATCCCGGCAAACGGCGGTAGTTTCCCATACAGCGTCAACGTCCACGTCCTGGCCACTACTCCGACTACACTTTCCCTGTGGAACAAGGTGCGTGATTCAGCCAACCAGTATACCACGGTCTTTGGACCGGTGACACGCACGCTGCCGGGTGGAGCCAATCCTACACGCATCCTGACGCAGAATATCGCCGGCAGCATATCGTCGGGAACATTGTACTTCATTTCCTATGTCGGCTCTTATCCGAATATGGTGGTGGACAGCAGTTTCTTCACCATCACCAAGTCCACAGTCGCGGATGGCAACCCCTGGATTACCGAATCCTACGTAACCGGCGATGTGTTCGATGAATTCGCCACCACAGACGTAGGGGCGACGCATGCATCGCCCTTACAATCTGAAAATTTCGTTTTGCTGGGCGCTTATCCCAACCCGTTCAATCCGACGACAACCATCCG
>JAPKYS010000068.1 GCA_026394195.1 bacterium
GATGGTGGCGTAGTCTGGCCCAGTCCCGCCTCCATCACTTATACCCGTTACGTAGACGTTGCCGCTGCCGTCCACCGCCAGGCTGTTAGCCTCATCCCCGGAGTTACCAGGCCCGTTGTAGCGCGCCACCCACTCCTGAACTCCGGCGGAATTGTACTTGATGGTGGCGTAGTCGGCATAAGTCCCGCTTCCATAACTATGACCCGTTACGTAGACGTTGCCGCTGCCGTCCACCGCCAGGCTGGTAGCCTCATCCCAGTTGTTACCGGGCCCGTTGTAGCGCGCCACCCACTCCTGAACTCCGGCAGAATTGTACCTGATGGTGGCGTAGTCTCGATTAGTCCCGCTTCCAATGCTACTACCCGTTACGTAGACGTTGCCGCTGCCGTCCACCGCCAGGCTGTAAGCATAATCATAGTGGTTTCCAGGCCCGTTGTAGCGCGCCACCCACTGCTGAACTCCGGCGGAATTGTACTTGATGGTGGCGTAGTCTTGATCAGTTCCGCTTCCCAAACTATAACCCGTTACGCAAACGTTGCCGCTGCCGTCTACCGCCAGGCTGTAAGCCTCATCATAGTCGTTTCCAGGCCCGTTGTAGCGCGCCACCCACTCCTGAACTCCGGAGGAATTGTACTTGATGGTGGCGTAGTCTGGCCCAGTCCCGCTTCCTTCACTACTACCCGTTACGTAGACGTTGCCGCTGCCGTCCACCGCCAGGTTGTAAGCCTCATCATAGTAGCTACCAGGCCCGCTGTAGCGCGCCACCCACTGCTGCACCCCGGCGGAATTGTACTTGATGGTGGCGTAGTCGTAATCAGTCCCGCTTCCCCAACTACAACCCGTTACGTAGACGTTGCCGCTACCGTCCACCGCCAGGCTGGCAGCCTCATCATAGGAGTTACCAGGCCCGTTGTAATGCGCCACCCACTCCTGAAATCCGGCGGAATTGTACTTGATGGTGACGTAGTCGTAATCAGTCCCGCTTCCATAACTTCTACCCGTAATGTAGACGTTGCCGTTGCCGTCCACCGCCAGGCTGTAAGCCTCATCATAGTAGCTACCAGGCCCGCCGCTGTAGCGCGCCACCCATTCCGGCGGTTTCAGCTTGTAAAAGGTAAATTGGGCGCTATCCCAAATGGAGTTGGGGTAAATGCCGATATTGGCGGTTAGAGTGTAGTTGCCGGTAGTGGCGAAAGCAGGAAGGGTCAGGGTATACGACCGTTGAACGGTATCACCTGCGGCTATCCCAGCGGTGATCGGCTGCAAGGCGAGACGCTGTTCTCCCTGTGGGGTGGTAGCTATGCACCACAGGGTACACTGCTGGGGGGTAAGTTCGTGGTTGGTGACAGAGACCTGATAGCTGAACGATCCCCCTTCGGGCGGGATCTCGGTGGGATTGGTTTGCAGCGTAACCTGGATGGAGAGGTTTTGTGAGAAGGCGGTAGTGGCAATCAGAAGCATAACCGCAATAGCAAGGAAATGTGAACAGCGCATGGTAGTCTCCTGGAAGTGATTAAAACAAATCATATAGTGCTTAGCAGAAATTTTTACTTGTATACTTGGTTACTTGTTCACTTGTTTACAAGCAACGAGATTGCTTCGCTACGCTCGCAATGACGCGCAAGTTAAGGTAACCCGTCGTGCTGTCGACTCTCCGCAGTCGACAGCTAATCTACCTAAAGAATATACACAACTTTTCTCCCAAAGTCAAGCAAACAAAAGGGTGGGGAGAAGATTTTCGCCGCGCCGTCGACTTTCCATCCGTTAGTTGACGGTGGTAAAATCGTCAGGTCACACTCCTTTGGAGCAGAACCTGACGCAACAATGAAGGTTACCCACAGCAGAGCTGTGGGGCACCTTTTTTTTACTTGGATACTTGGTTACTTGTTCACCTGGTTACGTCAAATAATCGCCAGCAGACTGCGGGATTCCACGTTCAGGAAGTTGTTGATGGTCAGAAATTGCTTCAGCTGCTTCAGGGACAGCCACAGGTATCTCGGCGGAGCGTCGACGGGGAAGGAGTCGTCTGCCTGCACCAGTAGATTCCGATTCGATTCCCGGTAGAAGCGCCCGCCCTCTTCCGATTGCATGGTATCGAAGACCACACGGGTCTGCGTCGGTTTCAGCAGTTCGCCGACGTAGGGGGGCAGGTTGGCGTGTTCGTAGCTGCCGGTGATGCACTGCACCGTCGGCGCCATTCCCAGCAGATCGATGTTGCCGCTTTCCAGCTTGAGTTGCACTAAAAAGTGCATCACCCCGTTGATTTCCTTGATGATAAACCCAACAATCCCGGCGTGATGCTGCTTGATGATGGGCTGATCCCAGGAAGGAACTTCGCGGCTTTCGGCTTTGACCCGCACTCCGATGACGGAGAAGTACAACCCGCGTTCGTGAGCGATTTCCTGCGGCGAAACCGTCCAGCTCCTGACCTCCCGCAAGGGGATCAAAGTGGTCTCCAGTTCTGTCTGGAATTTCTCCCGACTCAGCATGCGCAGCAGTTCGTCCATGCTGTGCAGAGGAGGTTCATCGGAACAGGCGGAGAGCATCAGCTTGATCTTCAGCTCATCCAGGGGTTTGCTGACCAGGGGCGAACTCCCCAGGCAATCTTCAAGCTCCTCCAAACGAATGGGGTGGAGAGCCGCTTTGGCTCCGGGGCAGAAGGAGATGGTCGAAATCACCGAGCGGGCGTCCATGTTGACGGTGTCGTTCCGCAGCATCAGGCGCTTCAACTGCCCCAGCGTCACCCAGCGGAAGTGCGGCAGCAACTCGATCTCCTCGTCGTCGGGGATTTGTACGATCAGGTTGCGGTTGCGCTTGTGATAGAAGCGGGCGCCCTGTTCGGTTTGGTGCTGGTCGAAGAGAATCCGGCTCGGTTTGCCGTTTAAGAAATACTCCAGGTAGGGGATCGGCTTGCCTCCGTGCAGTCCCCGATAGTTGCTGCGGGTGGCTTGCACGGTGGGAGCCAACTGGAAGCCGTTGAGGTTGCCCGGTTCCACCTTCGCCTGGATCAGCTGAAAGAGGATGCCGTCGATCTTTTTAGTGAGCATCCCTAACACGCCGATCTTGGGCTGGTCGATAATCGGCTGTGTCCAGCGCTGCACCGGACCGACGTTGGTGAAGATCTCCAATCCGCGGATGGCAAAGAAGCCTCCCGTGCCGTGCATCAGATCACCGGTAAAGGGATCGAAATACCAGTCTCGCATCCCGGTCAGCAGCACCGGTTCGACTTCCAGAGAGGGCGTGCGATTCAACTGATCCAGCCAATCGGCGACTTCCGCGGTGCTGTTGAAGGGATTATGCTCGGTCAACGACGAAACGAAGAAGTCGACGTTCGGCGATTCTCCGGAAAAATGCAGCACGCGTTCCAGGTCGTGATGCAGTCTGGCTGCTTGGCTATGTGCGTCAAAGTTTTCAGGTCTCATGGCAGCAAACTCGTGAAAAATGGGTAACAGGAGCAGTTAAAAATTTTTAACTTGCGCGTCATTGCGAGCGTGCGAAGCAATCCGGTTGAAACGAGTTACGGGATTGCTTCGTCCAATGGACTCGCAATGACTGCTTTCGGTTAAGCTGGGTGCCCCACAGCTCTGCTGTGGGTAACTTTCATCGTTGCGTCAGGTCTTGCGTCAAAGGCGTGTGACCTGACGCTGGGATAATTTGTATTTAGTAGGCGGGGTGGTCTCCACACCGTCTCAACATGAAATATCCGACGCTCAGCACGGATAAATCCGCCCCAATACACCTTGCATTCCCTCCAGACAGTATTCCAATTGCTCACCCTGCAGATCGGTGTAGAAAGGCAGCCGCACAATGCGGCTGGCCAGAGCTTCCGTCAGCGATAGATCTTCGGGTTGATAGCCGAATTTCCTCCCCATCACCGATGAATGCAGCGGCAGATAGCCAGTGTAGGGGTAGATACTCTTTTGACGGCAGAGCGACAGGAATAGCTGTTGACTTTCCGTCCGGTCGAAAATCACGAAGTAGGCATGGTGATTAAGGGTCACGTCATCAGACGGGTGGGGGAGGGAGAGGCAGCCTTTCTGTTCGTAGGACGTGAACAGCCGGTAGTACGCTTCGGTGATGCGGCTGCGCTGGACGGTGATCTCTTCAGCCTGCTGCAGCTGAGCCAGCAGGACGGCTGCCAGCAGGTCCGACAGCAGATAACTGGACCCTAAATCCACCCAACTGTACTTGCTTTTGGCGCCTTTTAGCACCAGAGCCCGATCTGTGCCTTTTTCCTGCAGGATCAGCGCTCGTTCGACCAGCGCCGGGTCGTTGACCACTAGCGCTCCTCCTTCGCCGCAGGAAAAGTTCTTCGATTCGTGGAAGCTGAACGCCGCCAGCGGAGCCTGCGATCCGCAGGGTTTGCCACGATAGATCGAATGCAGCGATTGCGCCGCATCCTGCATGACGGTCAAGCCGTGCTTCCCGGCGATTTGCTGGATGGCGTCCATATCGCAGGGGATGCCGGCGTAGTCGATCGGAGCGATCATCTTGGTGCGCGGGGTGATCAGCGCTTCGATGCGGCTGACGTCGATATTCATGGTGTCCGGAGCCACATCGCAGAAGACCGGACGCGCTCCCCGCAGGACGATGGCATTAGCCGTCGAACTGAAGGTGTAGGACGGCATGATGACCTCGTCTCCCGGCTGCAGATCGGCCAATATCGCGCCCATCTCCATCGCCGCCGTGCAGGACGGCGTCAGGAAGACTGACCCGAAGCCGTAGCGTTCCTGCAGCAGCGCGATGCACTTCTGTGCGAACTCCCGGTTGCCGCAGTGCTCTCTAGACCGCAGCGCTTCTAAGAGATAGCTTTCCTCAGCGCCGGTCAGGTAGGGAAGATTGAAGGGAATGTTGATGATGATTCTCCGGATGTGAACAAGTATAAAAGCAATCAGCACTCAGCATTCAGCGAAGAAGCCGTCATTCCCGCGCAAGCGGGAATCCATTTTATTATTGTCTGAACCGCTGAAACCGCTGATGTCGCTGATACCACTGATAAAAAAAGACAAATGAGCGTCATTGCGAGGAATCCGCCAGCTGGCGGATGACGAAGCAATCCGGTAGAACCAAGTTACGAGATTGCTTCGCTTCGCTCGCAATGACTGCTTTTTTCTCTCGTGACTCGTGACCCGTGACTCGTGGCTATTTTAAAATAACCACTTTCCCCGTCACCCGTTGCTGACCAGCATCTAAGCGTATCAGATACACCCCCGACGGCAGATCCTTCGCATCGAGACGCAGGTCGTGAGTCCCGGCGGGGAACCAAGATTCTTGTAGGGGCGCATGGCATGCGCCCGTTAGTAGCCTCCCCTCCACATCGAACAATTCCACCCGCACTAACCCCGCTCCCGGCAGCGTAAACCGCACCACCGCTCCGGCGTTGGTAGGATTCGGGAAGAGGGAGAGGGATATATCTTTGGGTATAGAATGCGGGTTAAAGGGTGCCACTCCCGTGGTATCCACCCCATGAAAGAACATAATGCCGCCATAACCGTCACTGACGAAGAGATCGGTCAAACTATCAGAGTCAATGTCGCAAAACCAGGGATATGCAGTAATTACTTCAAAGGGTAAATAAGTTGGAGTGACTAAAATCATTTGAGGATTCTGGGCAGTGCCCTGATTTCGATAATATCTTAGATTGTCACCCCCGGATTCATTCCAATTATTAAAAAAGAAAAGATCTAAGTCTCCGTCTTGGTCAATATCATAAAAGTGCAAAAAACGGTGTAGTTGTGCACCACCACCCAGACTCTGCCAATTGTTGGTGACAAATTGAAAAGTGGGCCATTGAGGTGTTCCCGTATTCTCATAATAGAAATAGTGCCCTTGGTGATCTGTGATAAACAAATCCAAATCACCGTCACCGTCTATGTCCGCTAAAGTAGGGGTGATGATGACCCAGTAATCGCCGGGGACAAAATTCCCGGAATATAAGACAAAATGGGGATGCTGAGGCGTACCCTGGTTGAGGTATAGACGCATACCCGGAGGTCCAGGGATAGCTGTTGTCCCGGCAAAAAGATCGTAGTCGCCGTCGTTATCAATATCGCAGAAAAAAGGTTGAATGTCGATAAGATCTATGCCTGCGAAGGCAGTATCTTCCAGAGAGAATGCCGGATTCTGCGCATTTCCTGTGTTACGATATAATTGTAGGTGGGATCCACACCCTACCAACAAATCTAAGTCCCCGTCTGCGTCGATATCTAAATATTGCTCGATATTGTTATTACCTACGTCTGCAGTTAAATAATTTGTAGTGATAAATTGAAAGCTGGGATTCTGCGCAGTGCCGACGTTTTCATAAAAGAATACGTCACCGTGGGTGGGGTCGCCCAGGTTCGGTTCTCGCCCCACAAATAAGTCGTAATCCCCATCACCGTCAATGTCGCAGAATTCAGGAGCAGAGAAATCTCCCACGTCTATTCCTAACCAATTGCTGGAAACCAAGGTAAAACTGTACTGCTGCGGCGTGCCGTCGTTGCGGTAATACCGAATGTGACCGAAGCGTTCGCCAATGAACAGGTCGTAATCGCCGTCTTCATCGATGTCGCAGACACTCGGGTTAGCGAATTGTCCGACGTTAATATTTTGGAGTTGACCGGTGATCGGTATAAAATTAAACTGCTGTGGGCTTCCAGTATTCTGAAAGTATGAAACGGTTGCATTGTTTCCTCCGATGATATCCAAATCGCCGTCAGCGTCAAGATCGACCAACTTTGCATGACAGCACCAATAGGTTGTGTCCAAAAGCAAATCAGTTACCCGAACAAAATTAGCTTCCTGTGCCGTTCCGTCATTTCTGTAATAATGGACATAACCGTTACCATCGCCGAAGACAAGATCATAATCATTATCTGCGTCAAGATCGCCAAAAGAGGGACCGGGCCTACCATACCAGGGTTGTGCGTGGATGTCAATACCCGCATATTGACTGGTAATAAGTGAAAAGATGGGCATCTGATTAGTTCCAGTGTTTTGAAAGAAGGTAATTGTCCCCCAAAATACTCCTACGAATGCATCAAAATCACCGTCTGCGTCGATATCGCAGAATTCCGGTATTGATTCAGAAAGTCCGAATGACCAGGGTTGAAAAGGTTGCCACCCGTCGATCTCAACGGGGATTGTGTTATATTCCTGTTGATACGGGAAATCCTGGGCAAAGAGGGTGATCGGCAACAACAGCACCACCACTATCAACCACCTCCTATCCATACTCCCTCCCGATTTTAGACAGGATAAACGGCGTCTTGCCGCCGGGGCGTTTTTCCAATTCGGACACGATGCGGAAATCGATCTGCATCCGGTCGCCCAGGCGCTTGCGCAGGTCGCGTTCCAGCGCCTGCTGAGACGGTTCGCCATAGCTGCCATCCACGACCAGGTTGACGTAGATGTGATCCAGAGCGTCCTGCACCACCTGCGACGTCACAACGCCCTTGCCGTTATCGATGGAATGCGACATAACCGCTCCTAACAGTCTGCCGTCGGGCGTTTCCAGGTAGTCGCACTGTTTGCCCAGGATGTCGCCGACCCGCGTCAGGGATAGACCGCAGGAGCACTCCTGCGTCTCGCTGACCACCACGCTATCCCGGGTGCGGTAGCGAATCAGCGGCATGGCGTAGTTGTACAGCCCCGTCCCCACCAATTCGCCGACCTGTTTCCCCGTAGCCGGATCGGTGCGGGTATCCACGATTTCGTGACAGGCGAAATCGTCGCAGAGGTGCAACCCGTGCCGTTCGCATTCGGCGATCATCGAAGCGCATTCGTGCTGCGAATAGTAGGTGAAGACCGGGCAGCCGTAGGACGCCGTCAGCGACGCTCGCTTGTGCTCCGACAGCGTTTCGCCGTAGGTCACCAGCGCCACCGGAGGCGGAATCGTCAAGCCCGCTTCCTGAGCGAACCGCGCCAGCATCACCAGATCGAAAGGGAAGCCCATGAAAAAGCGCGGCTTCAGCTTCTGGATCATGCGGATGACTGCTGCGGCGGAATCCCGCTTCAGCCGGTTGGAATCGAAGCGCAGCACCCGGTAGAGCGGGTAATACTGGCAGTCGCCGCCCTTAAGGTAATAGCTCTGCAGGCTGAAGGTCTTCATGCCGATGTGGTAGCCTGCCCAATGGTAGCTCCTCAGCAGAGCGGCCAGCTTGTTGCTGCGCGCTCCCCGGTCGACGATCAGGTGCAGCGGCGTCCCCGTCGAACCGCTGGTGGATTCCCAGACCACGCCGTAGCGGTTGGCGTTATCGGCGATCAATTCCTGCTGGCGAGTCCGCACGGTTTCCTTGTCCAGCAGCGGGATCTGGTGTAGATCCTCCCGACCGGAAAATTTGACTGGATCGAGTCCGATCTGCTTGAACAGCTGGCGATAATAGGGGACGCGCTCCCCGGCGTGACGGATCAGCCGCCGCAGCCGCTCGTCCTGATGGGCTTCCAGCCGTCGGCGCTCCCAGCGCTGGCTGCGCTGGTAGAAAAGGTATTGAAGGAGATAATCGAACAAGGGGCGGAACTCTCTTTTCCACCCCGCCCTGAAGGACGGGGCTTTGGAAATCGGTAGCTAGGTGCTTTTCTCGAAGGGACCACTTTGTGGAGCACCGGGCAATGGGCCGATTGCCGATTTCCCTGATTATGCTGCTTAAAACGCCATCCCCCTCGCCCCGCCCTGAAGAACGGGGCTATACACTTCCAAGCCCCATGAATGGGGCTCCAGGCCCCTTCAGGGGTCTTTATTTCGTATAGTCCGGTGCTTTAGCGCCGGGCAGAGCCATCCCCTCCGCTCTTGCCAGCAGCTTTTTCGCCGCTCGGACGGTGGGCGGAGACACGAATTCGCCGCCTGAAATGAAGACGCCCTGCTGCTGTGCCGCTTCCGCTGCGGCGACCAGGCTGCGAGCCTGTTGAATCTCTTCAGGCGTCGGTGTGTAGATCTGATGGATGACCGGTATCTGCCGGGGGGACAAAGTCAGCATGCCGCTGAAACCCAAGCTTCGCCCCATTTCGGCGAATTGTTTCAGGCCGTCCAGATCGTGCACTTTGACGTAGGGCGCGTCGATGGGTTCAATCTGGGCGGCTCGGGCTGCGGCAGCTACCTGGGATCGTGCCCAGAGCAGACTTTGTTCGTTTTCGCAGTGCCGCCCCTGCAAGTCCGCCAGATAGTCTTCGCAGCCGAAGATGGCGGCTGCTATCCGGTTGCAAGCAGTGAGGATGGAAAAGGCGTGCAGCACTCCTCGCGCCGACTCCAGCAGCGGCAGCAGTGCGAAGCGGTTCGGCTCGAACCGATTGGATTTTTCGATCTTTAGCAGGAGCTGGTTCACTTCTTCCAGTTCCACCGAACTGCTGGCCTGCGGATAGACAAATCCGGTCACGCGATCTGAGGCAAACACTTCCAGATCGTCCGCCGTCAGCCTTGATGGCAGCGAATTGACGCGCACGAAGACCGTCGCATCCCCGAAAACACCCCGGTCCAGTGCTTGCCGCGCCGCCTTGCGAGCCAGATCCTTGTATGCTGCCGGTACGGCGTCTTCCAGATCGAGAACCAAAGCATCCGCTCCGGCGCGAGCCGCTTTTTCGAACAGCGCTTCCCGGTGCCCGGGGACGAAGAGCAGCGATCGAAATGTTTTCAAGCCATGGTCAGGTTTGGGCATGATTACACCGCTTTAGTTAAGTGGGCAGCACAATAGGAAGCAAGACCCGGCGCTTGAAGCTCAAGACCTTCAAGCCATCCTGGTTGAATCCTTCAGTTTCGACGGTCAGGACGCCGCGATCCGGTTTTATCAGCGACGGTTCAACCGCCAGCACCTCGGAACGCGCGCCGATAGTATCTCCGACGAACACCGGCGCATGATGCACTACCTGTTCGTAACCCAAATTGGCGATGCAGGATCCGGAAATATCCGGTACCGACATCCCCACCACCAGGCTAAAGATGTAAGGCCCTGCGACCAGTATCTTGCCGTGCTGCTTCCCACTGGCGTAGACCTCGTCGCTATGCAGCGGGTTGTGGTTCATGGTCAACAGGCAGAAGAGGTTATGGTCGCTTTCGGTCACGGTCTTGTGCGGCCAGTGCTCGAAGGTCTGACCTACGTGAAAATCGCCCAGCGTGCGTTGATAGGGTTGATCGGACATCAGGGTAACTCCTTTTTGGCCAGCCGTAAGAGTTTTGCCGGGACTCCCGCCCAGATTTCACCGTCGCCAACGTTGTTCAACAAGACCGCTCCCATCGCTACTGCCGAATAATCGCCCAGGGTCAGGTTTTCCCGGATGGTGGCGTTCAGACCGACGTGCACGCCCTTCCCCAGAGTCACGAAGGAGCTGATGCAGGCTTGCGCGGCGATATGGCAACAGTTGCCGATTTGGTCGTTGTGCCCGATGGTGGCGTTGACCATCACGAGGCAGCCTTTCCCCAGAGTGGCTCCCGAAGAGATCGAGGCGTTGGGCATCACTACGCACCCCGGACCCAATTTCACATTGGGAGCCACATAAGCCTTTGGATGCACGAAGGTTGCCAGCTTCTCGTCGGGAATTTTCAGGCTCTCCAGGAGTGCCAGGCGCTGGTCCTGCCCGTCGATGCGGAAGATGGTGTAGATGAAGTAATAGCCTTGTTGCAGGTAATCTTCAACCTTTTGCAGGCTGCCCAGCGCCGGGTGCCCTTCAAGGTCGGACCCTGCCGGAAGGCGGTCGTTGAGATAACCGGCGACTTCCCATTCTCCATAATCCCTTTTGGCGGCGTCATCCAGCGCCGCGGCGATGACGGAACCGTTGCCGATCCCGCCGATGATGACAACCTTCTTAATTGGCACGCTCCTATTATAAAACCTGGAAGACTTTCTGATAGATATGGCTGACGATGTACCTGATTTTATGTTTCATTCGACTCTGTAGTCGGTCCAGCAGGGCGCTCAGAATTCCCAGGCAGACAACCAGCAAACTCAGCGCAAAAAGCAGTATTACGAAGAAGATGACCCAGCCGGATGGATTTACGGTCGGGAGGATATGGACAATCATAAGGTACCAGACTCCCCACAATCCGATGGCGCCGAGAATCAACCCCAGCCTGGCGATTAATCGGAAGGGGATGGTGGAATATTTCAAAATTCGATCCAGACCCAGGTTCAGCATCCTGCGGAATGTATATCCGCTCGATCCTGCATACCGAGCTTCGCGGGGCAATTCGACCGCGGCGTAGCGATAACCCAGCCAGAGCAGAAAGCTGAGCGCGCTGCCTCTGCGTTCGGGATGCTGCTTCAGCACGTCGATCAACTCTCGCTTTAAAACCCGGAATACCCGGGCTCCTAAAGGCGAACGAATGCTGGTCATTTTATTCGCCAGCGCATTAAACCCTTTGGAGACCAGGATCTTCCAGCGCTGATCCTGGCGCTGTGAAGAGGTGGCGATAGACATGGGGACCTTTTGGGTCAGCAGAGCATCGATCAAGGCCGCAATATCTTCAGGACGATCCTGCAGGTCGCTGTCCATGATGACGATGTAGTCGCCGGTCGCCAGTTCCAGACCTGCCTCGATGGCATTGGGCTGCCCGAAGTTCCCGTCCAATTGGACGATAGTGATCGAATCGTCCGCCGCGCGCAGATCCATTAAAACCCGCAGCGATCCGTCGCTGCTGCCGTCATCGACGTAGATTATTTCAGAGTTCTGAGTAATACTCCGGAGAGCAGCATCGAGCCGACGATGGAGTTCAGGCAGTACCTCCTCGTCGTTGAACACGGGGATGACAACGGATAGTTTCAGGTCTTTGGGTTGCGGCTCCATGAGAGTATAGACTAACAAGTTTAAGTATTGGTCGAAAAGCTCTTCAGGTATTTCCCGGCTTTCATACCCGTATTGAAGAGCAGATCCAATATACTGACTTCATGCACGAAAGGAGGATAAAGCTGGTCATATTCCGGGTAATCCGAATAATCCATATACTGCACTTCGATCCCGGCTTCTTTAAACAACTCTTCGCGCAGGTATTCTTTCGCCGTCGGGCCTGATATGTATATACCGGCTCCTCGCTTGAGACAGAGATCTACCAGCCGGTCTGTCTTCCCCTGCACCAGGGGGTAATCCATTGACCAGGAGAATTGGGTCTTTATGCCTAGCAGGTCACAGATCGCGGCGATGAAGCGGAAATTGATCTTGCTGATGGTAAGATCTTCGTATTCGAGGAATAACTGCTTGAAAAGCTCCCGGAAATCCTGGAAGTGTGCAGCCCTGCCATAGCTGCGCTCGATGGTTTCCCAATGCCGCATGGTCCAGGCAGGGTCGCTGATCTGCGTATCCTTGATGGCTTGTGTAAACCTGCCCTTGACCGACACGGGCACCGTCAACCAGATCACCCCTCCGGCAGTCTTGATGCGGTTGCGATTGATCCAAAAACGTTTGACGTACTGCATGTCATCGTAGAGGATCACCTCATCAGCCAGATTGATGCGGTCGAAGTACCCCTTCCAAGGGATATAAAAGGACTGCACGATAGCGAGTTTTTTCTTCATCTCAGACGTCCGGAAAACCAATATTCTTTCCCGAATTGACCCATTCCAGAATATAAGCTAAAAAGATCGAAATGTCAAGAGCAGTCAAGTCTGATGTGTATTAGGAACAAAATATTTTGCAGTGGCACACTCTTCGCCTTATATTTAGTGCAAAAAGCGTTCGAGTAAATTTTCACATAACCAAAATAATGGGGATCGATCATGGGAAAATTCCAGCGTTTGCAGCCGGAAGGTGAATTCAGCGGATTGATGGGAGCGTACTCACACGGCATCAAAGTGCCACTACCGGGCGCAGATTTGATCTTTCTGACGGGTCAGAAAGCCATGGATTCAAAAGGAAACATCATCGCTCTGGGAGACGTGGAGAAACAGACGGATTACATTTTCCAGAACATCATAAAATTGCTGGCGGAAGCCGGCGCAACTTTAGAAGACGTTGTCAAAGCGCAAATATTCGTGCTGAATATGCAAGATTTTCCCAAAATATCCGGCGTACGCAACCATTATTTCGAGAAAATCCGGCCTACTTCGGTGATGGTGGAAGTATCCGGTCTTTCCAAAAAGGGCTGCATGTTGGAGATCGCCGTCACGGCGGTGAAGCTGCATAAATAGGGCAATTCGTAAGATAAAAGCTTGACCGAGCCAACGGTATGGTATCTTCGGACAAAAATAACCGTTACGCCTGGCTTTTGCGTCCAGGAGTCCTGGAATTCAAAGATGAAGCCCTGCCCGCTTCGCTCGATCCGCATTTTGCTCGTTTGAGGATAGCGTACTGCGGGCTCTGCGGGTCCGACCTGGCTTACTATCTGGGACGTCCGGAGGCCGAGTATCCTCGCACTCTGGGTCACGAATATTTCGGTGAGATCGTGCAGGTGGGCGCGGCGGTCACGGCTTTTTATCCGGGTCAGCAGATCGCTGTCGATCCCAATTACCGTTGCGGAACGTGCGATTACTGCCGGTCCGGAGCATCTCATCTGTGCGACTCGAGCGAAGCCAACCTGTTCCACCCCCGCGGACTGGCGAGGTTCGTCGACGTCCACGACTCCTACCTGCATCCCGTGCCTGCGTATCGATACTCCTGGCTGAGTGCTCTGATCGAACCGCTATCCGCCGCCCTCCACGCCGTTGAACTAAGTCAGGCACAAGCTGAACAGCGAGCGCTTATCCTGGGATGTGGCAGCCAGGGCTTCATGCTGACGTTTGCGCTGACGCAGCTCTACCCGCAATTGAAAATAGCGGTCTATGACCCCAATACAAACAGGGCTCGCAACTTGGAAGAGGCATTCTGTCCGCACCTGTTGGCATTGCGCGCTTCGCCGACGAGTCCTGACTACCCCCTCGTCTTCGAGGCGACGGGGGTAACGGCCGGTTTTGAGCAAGCCTGTCGAGCTCTTAAGAAAGGCGGTAGACTGGTCGTCCTGAGCCGCTACCGCGACCGGAAGTCGGTTGATCTGCCGGTGGAGTTCCCGCGCAAGGAACCGACGGTGATCTTTTCCCACCTCGATGGAGACGGTTCGCCCTTCGTTGCAGCCATGAACCTGCTGCTGGAAAAATGGGATGATCGATATAACTCGTTAATTGATATTCAGCCCTTCACTGATCTTCCCAGCGTCATGGCGAATCTGGAGAATTCGCCATTCAACAAGACTATAATTGATATCAACCAATGATCCGCAAGTAAACATCCGGGGAGCAACATGTTGAATCCGATTATTCCTTCTTATCCCTTCCTGATCGCCGGGCCCTGCGCCCTCGAATCGGAGGAGATGGCGATTCAGATCGCTCAGACTTTGAAGCGTATCTCAGCAGAGCTGAAGATCACCGTTATCTTCAAAGGCTCCTATACCAAAGCCAACCGAACGCGGGAGGACGCCTTCAACGGCCTGGGGTTGGAACAGGGGCTGGAGATATTGGCTTCGGTGCACCGGGAGACCGGTCTGCTGGTCACCTCCGACGTTCACGAAGCGAACGAAATCGAAAAAGCTGCTGAGGTATTGGACGTCATCCAGATTCCGGCGCTGCTGTGCAAGAATACCGGCGTATTGCACACCGCTGCTGATACTGGAAAAACCATCAACATCAAAAAGGGACACTTCCTGACAGCTCAGGATCTGCGCTATTCGGTGGAAAAGATCGAAGCTCGCGGCAACAGGAACATCATCTTGACTGAGCGCGGCAACCTGTTCGGGTACGGCGAAACCATCATCGATTTTCGCAATTTCAGCATCATGCGGGATTATGGCTATCCAGTGGTCTTCGACGTATCACATTCAGTCCGGAATACGGCTCGCCGCGCCGCCGACCCTTGCGGAGGCACTCCGCAGCACATCCCGCTGCTGACCCGCTGCGCCGCGGCGGCCGGAGCAGCCGGATTATTCGTCGAAACGCACCCGGCGCCCGACCGGGCGCTCTGCGACGCTGCAGTATCCTATCCGCTCGCTGATTTGGCGGCATTGGTGAAGGAGTTCAAACAAATGTACGAATTCACCCGGAATCTGACATTGTGATGAGACTGCTCAACTATTCACCGGCATCTGCGGATGCGCGAAATTTCTGGCAGAGGCAGTTGAACCAGCCGCACCTTTACGCTCGGGATAGCGAATTTAAAGAGCTGATTCGCCAGACGGCGGAAGGCTTGCAGCAGCTCTGCTCCACGCAGGCTAAGGTGATGTTTATGACCGCGGCGGGAACAGGCGCTCTGGAATGTGCCATCGCGGCGCTGCCGGTCAACAAGCGCATCCTGGTCATCCGCAACGGCTACTTCGGCGACAGACTTTATCAGATCGCCAAGTTCCATTTTTCTGACGTGCATTCCTTCGATCTCTGCTTCGGCAAGCCGCTGCGCGCCGATCATGAAGCCGCCCTGAAATCCGCCGCAGTATCTTTTAAAGCCGACGCCATCATCGCCGCGCATCTGGAAACCTCGTCGACCGTTGTCAACGACGTTTCGGTCGTAGGGAAAGTGGCTCGGCAGGTTAATGCCATCTCGATCATCGATGCGATATCCTCAATCGGCTGCGTGGATATCAAGATGACCGAATGGAATATCGACTGCGTGGTGGCTTCGGCGTACAAGGCGCTGCTCTGCCCGGCGGGCTTGAGCTTCATCATCGCTGATCAATCTTATCTGGCGCAGGCGCACTGGACCTGGTCCTATTACTTCGAAATGTCGCGGCTGCTCAGCACCGCCGAAGCCTACAGCTACCTCTGGTCGCCCAACGTACTGATACAATACTGCCTGAAACATGTTCTCGACAGCTTGCTGGAAACCGGTAAAGATCGCTACTTCATCCGGCTCCAGCAGAAAGCCGAATCCTTCCGCCGAGCCCTGACCGATCAGGGCTTGAAAATCTTTGGATCTCCCGACCGACTTTCACCCTGCTTCACCGCGCTGGAATTAGCTGAAGACCACGCCGACCTGTGGGTATCCCGCCTGAAACAGGATTACGGTATCATCCTCGGCAAGGGTTTAGGCTACAATGTCGACCGCACACTCAGGATTGGACATTATCCCAATCGCAGCGAAAAGGGGCTGATCGCTTTGGCGACGGCGTTAGGGGAAGTTAGGGGAGCGGTTAGATAGTCACGAGTCACGAGGTGCGAGTCACGAGGGGGAGGGGAGGACAGACATTCTTGTCTGTCTGTAAATACAGTAATGGTCGGGCTTCGCCCCGACCCGAAACCGGAAGGGTCATTCCCGCTACGGATGGACACGCTCCGTCGTGTCCTTTGGATGTGCCGTCGAGTCCCTGTACTCGACGGAAGCAGTGAACGGTCGACTGCGGGGAGTCGACCACACAAATACAAGCCAATGGGGAGGACAGGCATTCCTGCCTGTCATGGTGGATACTGGTCGAAAAGCGTCAGACAAGAATGTCTGACCTACCAGCCCGTTCACTGTCGACTGCGGAGAGAAGACAGCATACACTCAAGGGATAGGACACGACGGAGCGTGTCCCTCCATCGCCGGGCGTCGCTCGCTCCACCGGATAGCTTCGCTACGCTCTCAATGACTGCTTTATTTCTTCTATCTTCCTTTCTTCCTCTCTTGCCATCTTGCTTTCCCGCTTTCCTGCTATCTTCCTGCCAAATCTCCTTGACTTTCAGGCTTTGCGGCGTTAAATTACCTTCTGTCCATCACCCGATGAAATAATGATGATTGCCAAATCGGTGCGCCGCCACAACCTGAAGACCTACGACGAGATCCAGGATAATCTACAATTCTGGCTGGCTAAAACCCCCGAAGAGCGCGTCGTCGCCGTCGAATTCTTGAGAAGACAGACCTATGGAGATCCAACCGGACTTCAAAGAGTTGTTAGAGTTGTTAAACGCCCGCAGCGTTGAGTATCTCGTCGTCGGAGCCCACGCTTTAGCTTTTCATGGTGCTCCGAGAACCACCGGAGATCTGGAGCTGTGGGTTGCGCCGACAGCAGACAACGCGGCGAAGATATTCAGCGCCTTGACGGATTTCGGCTTCGGCGACGTCGGCTTGACGCCCGCCGATTTCACGCAGCCCGATCAAATCGTACAGCTTGGTTTTCCCCCCGTGCGCATCGATCTCATCACCTCCCTGACGGGCGTGACCTGGGACGCTGCCTGGCCGAGCCGCACCAGCGGTCGTCTGGCTGGCATTCCGGTGTTCTACCTGAACCGAGAGCAATTCATCGTCAACAAGCGCGCCACCCATCGAAAAAAGGACCTCGCCGATTTAGAAGCTCTGGGGGAGCGATAACAACCTGGCGGGTGGCATGTCTGGCCCCCCACAGCTCTGCTGTGGGATCGTTTGTAAAAAAGGACACGACGGAGCGTGTCCCTCCATCGCCGGGCGTCGCTCGCTCCACCGGATTGCTTCTCCGTCAGCTGACGGATCGCAATGACTGCTTTTTTTCTCTCCTCTCGTGACTCGTGACACGTGACTCGTGCCTCTTCCCGCTATCCCGCTTTCCCCACAAATCGCTTGCCTGAGCAGCGATTTTTTCTTATATTGATTTCTTGTAGTCTAATCCAATAACGCACGACGTGAAGAAACGCATTCTATCGGGCATGAGACCGACCGGCAGGCTGCATATCGGGCATCTGGCCGGAGCTCTGGAAAGCTGGGTTCAGCATCAGGACGAGTACGACAATTTCCACCTGGTGGCGGACTGGCACGCTCTGACCACCGCTTACGACCGCACGGCTGACCTGGCTGAGAACGTCCGCGAGATGGTCATCGACTGGGTTTCCGCCGGCATCGACCCGGAAAAGAGCCCCATCTTCGTACAGTCTCACATCCCCGAACATGCTGAACTGCACCTGATTTTTTCCATGCTGATCACCGTGCCGCGCCTGGAACGCAACCCCGCCGTAAAGGAACAAGCGAGGCAGCTGCATCTGGAAGAGAACTTGAGCTACGGTCATTTAGGGTATCCCGTCCTGCAGGCCGCGGATATTCTGCTCTATAAAGGCGACCTGGTGCCGGTCGGTGAAGATCAGGCTCCGCACGTGGAAATCGCCCGGGAACTGGCGCGCCGCTTCAATCTGCTGTATGGAACCGTTTTCCCGGAACCTCAGGTCAAGTTGACCGAATTCAAGCGCCTGCCGGGCACCGACGCCCAGCGCATGTCCAAGTCGTTGAATAATACTATTTTGATGTCGGATACTGCCGAAGTGATCGCTCAGAAGCTGCGCAAGTGCATCACCGATCCGAAGAAGGTGCATAGGGACGATCCGGGCCGACCGGAAATTTGCCCCCTCTCTGTTTATCATCATAAATTCCATCCGCAGACCGCTGAAGCCGCAGACGTCGATTGCCGCAGCGGCAAGTTGGGTTGCGTGCCTCACAAACAGGACGTGACGCAGAAATTATGCGCCTATCTGCAGCCCATCTGGGACCAGCGACGTCATTTTGAAGAGCATCCGGAGCTGATCGCCGAGATTATTGCCGATGGAGATCATCGAGCGGGAGCAGTCGCAAAAGCTACCATGGCAGAAGTGCGTCAGGCCATGAAGCTGCCATGAATCTATCTCCCGGAGACCGGATTCCCGGCAGTTCCATCCGCATCCAGGCGACGCCTCTCGGTGATGGGATTCATCTGAATCTGCCCGCCTTCGAGGGTCCGATGGATCTGCTCCTCTACCTGATACGGCGCGAGGAGCTGGATATTTTCGATATCCCCATCGCACAGATCACCGATGAGTACCTGCGCACGCTGGACGTTATGAAGGCGGCGAACCTGGAGGTCGGAGGCGAATTTCTGGTGCTGGCGGCTACGCTGCTCAGCATCAAAGCCCGGATGCTGCTTCCGCGTCCCTCCATCGAAGGCGTGGACGTCGACCCCCGCCGCGACCTGGTGGAAAGAATCCTTGAGTATAGAGCTTTCAAGGAATCGGCGGAAATTTTCCGGCAGTTGGAAGAGAAGCAGTCCGATTTCTTCGGGAGGGGAACTCCGGCGTTACCGGAAGAGATCGCCAAGAAGGAAGCAGCCGTCGACGTTTCACTATATGACCTGCTGCTGGCGTTCCGGTTCGCCATGGACCGCTTCAAAGCTGAAAAGCCGTCCTATGAACTGGAAATTCCATCCGAAAAGGTGGAACAGCGCATTGACTATATCCGACTCCGGTTGACGGAAAGAAAACGGATCTCGTTTTCGGCGATCGTACTGGACTTACCTACTCGTCTGGCGGTCATCATGACCTTTTTAGCCATTCTGGAATTGGTGCGTCTGGGAGAAATCGGATTAAAGAGCGTTGACGAACGGGATTTTCTGATCGTATCCAAGCAGGCATAACATAACATGATCGACCGAGAGCGGCAGCAGATTATCGAAGCGTTGGTTTTCGCCTGCGACGTTCCACTGACCTTCACACGCGCTCGCGAGGTCATCGGCAAGATCAGTCCGGAAGAATTTGCTGCCGACGTCGAAGCGTTGGACTCCCACTACCGCCAGAGCGGCAGATCGTTTGGCATCATTCGATTAGCGGGTGGCGTCCAACTGGGGACCCGGCCGGAATTCGCGGCGCACGTGCGCAGATTGCTCAGAGATCGGCTGCGCACCAGACTTTCCCGATCGGCGCTGGAGACGCTGGCTGTGGTCGCCTACCGGCAGCCCATTCCACGCACGGAAATGGAGCACGTGCGAGGTGTGGATTGCGGCGGCGTTATCGGCACCTTGATGGAGCGAGGCTTGATCACCGTGGGTGGCAGAGCGACTACCCCGGGTCGCCCCCTGCTTTACGTCACCACCCAGGACTTTCTGCGTTACTTCGGACTTAATGATCTGGAAGATCTGCCCAAGCTGCGGGAATTGCAGGGTTTGGTAGCTGAGGATCCGCTTCAGGTGCAAATGACCTTCGAGGCGCCCCCTGTCGAAGAACCGGAAATTGTAGAAACCATTTAGAGGATGACACCGTAACTAACCCCGGGTTTGCGATCCGCAATCGTGAACCGCAATTTGAGGCAAATATGGACTTAAAAGGAAAAAACGTGTTGGTGTTGGGCGGCTGGGGGCTCGTGGGAGCGTCCATTTGCCGCCGCTTATTTCCTGAACAACCCAGACAAATTATCGTTGCCTCCCTATTGAAAGAAGAAGCTGAAGAAGCCTGCCGGATTTTTAGTAAGGAGGCGCCTCATATAGAATTTACCCCTGAATGGGGGGACATTTTTGTGCGGTCTGAATACAAAGAGCTGCACCGGGAGATCATTCTGTGCGACGCGGTTAAACGCCGCCGCCTGATGCTCGATTGCGTCGAAAAGTTATCGGAAGAAATCCTCACTGTGTCTACGCTGTACAAGCTGGTCGAAAACCACCAGCCCCATCTGATCATCGATTGTGTCAACTCGGCAACCGGACTGGCGTACCAGGATACATTTACCGGCAGCGCGCGAGTTTTGAATGAGTTGGACGCAGCCCGTCAGCAGGATAAACTTACCGATTCCCTGCAAGCGGAGATCGAACGCTTGTTAAGCTGTCTTTCCATACCACAACTGGTGCGCCATATCGAAATTTTAAAAGCGACACTGTCCCGTTTCAAGGTTCAATCATATTTCAAGATCGGCACTACCGGCACGGGCGGTATGGGCCTGAACATCCCCTATACCCATTCCGAGGAGCGCCCTTCACGCGTCCTCATGGCTAAATCAGCGATGGGCGGCGCGCAATCGCTGCTCTTGATGCTGTTGGGCCGCACCCCCGGCGATACCGCAATCGGCGAGATCAAGCCGGCGGCTGCCATCGCCTGGAAGAAAATCGGGTACGGACCCATCACCAAACACGGCAAACAGATCGAATTGGTTGACTGCGCTCCGGATAAAGCAGTCGTCCTTGAGGAAGTCTTCGAATCCCATATGCCCGATCAGGGTGTGCGCACCAATGAAACGCTGAAATCCGTTTACATCGATACCGGTGAAAACGGTATCTTCTCGTATGGGGAGTTCTACGCGCTGAGCTCCATCGGTCAGATGGAATTCGTTACTCCCGAAGAAATTGCGGACTATACCTTGATGGAGGTTAAGGGCTCTTCCAGCGGTCGAAATGTCATTCACGCCCTGGATGCTTCGGTTCTGGGACCGACCTACCGCGCCGGAGCCATGCGAGATGGCGCTCTACAGGTCATGAGGGATCTCCAGGAGAAACATCAGACGGAATCAGTCGCCTTTGAACTCCTCGGACCACCGCGCCTTTCCAAGCTGTTGTACGAAGTGCACCTCCTGCAAAAGGTCAGCGGATCGCTTTCAGCCGTCCTCAAAAGTTCACCCAAGGAGCTCTCCAGAGCCGTCGAGCTCTTTATCAAAAAGGAACGCAATCTTCGCTCTCAGATCCTCTCCATCGGCATCCCCATCCTGCTTCCTGATGGGAAATCGTTGCTGCGAGGACCCGAGGTCAAGATACCTGCTGCCAAGGTGCACGACCAATTCGAGATTAAACCTGAACTCATCGATGATTGGGCGGATGCGGGGTGGGTTGACCTGCGTGAGAAGAATTTCGCGGCGTGGCAGGAAAGATTGCGCGAACTGAAAGCTGAGATCGACAGTATCCCTGATGACGAAACCTCGTCTGCGCACCACTGGCATCATGCTTATTGGGGAGAGGATCATAGCATCCTGGATCCCGGTAAGGTCGTCGCCTGGATTTTTGTGCGCAAAGAGGGGGAATCCGGTGGGATGAGGATCAAACGTTGAGCCATTTGCCGGACGGTGAGATCCGACGCCGGCCTATTGTTGCAATTGACGGACCGGCAGGTGCCGGTAAAACGACCACCGCTCGCGAAGTTGCCGGACGGTTGGGCTTCATCCATCTCGATACCGGCGCCATGTATCGCGCCATTGCCCTTCAGGCGTTGCGAGACCAGTGTGATCTGACCGATCTTGCAGCGATCGCCGCCGTGGCTGAAAACGTCTGGATTTCGATCAAGTTTGAACGTGGCTTGCAGCGGGTTTACCTTGGCGAGGATGACGTCACAGATTTAATCAGGTCTCCTGAAGTAACTCGGGCGGTCACGCCAGTCTGTGAAGTTGCTCAGGTTAGACGCCGGATGGTGGGCCTGCAGAGGCAGTTGGGAGCGCCAGGCGGTATCGTGGCAGAGGGGCGAGACATCGGTACTGTCGTATTTCCGGATGCGGAGCTGAAAATATTTCTGACGGCAAATCTGCGCATCCGGGCAGAGCGGCGAATTCGGGATTTACAGAGAGCCGGCATTCAAGCGGAAGTCGCCAGAACCGTGGAGGAGATCGACTACCGTGACCAGCGGGATGCCTCTCGCGAAGAAGGTCCTCTTAAACAAGCTGCAGATGCCATCGTTATTGATACGACCGAGCTGACGATTGCCGATCAGGTTGAAGCAGTCCTTCAAGCATACGTATTGAAATGCGGTTGACTTACCGGCTCGCCTGGGTCTTGATTCGTACTTTCGGCTGGACCCTCTTCGGATTTAAAATCCGGGGCACGAAGAAAATACCCATGCAGGGCAGGATTATCTTCGCAGCCAACCACAGGTCTAATCTTGATCCACCGATATTGGGGGCTTCCCTGCCGCGGGAAACCTATTACATGGCCAAGGCACAGCTCTTTGAAAAACCGATCCTGGGAAGATTGGTCAAGCATTACAACTCCATCCCGGTAAAAAGATCGGGACAGGATCTGGAGGCTCTCCGCGCCACTGCACGGGTTCTTGAATCTGAAAATGGCGTAATCATGTTTCCCGAAGGAACGCGCAGTTTTACTGAAAATTTCCTGCCGGTAACCGCGGGCGTCGGCTTTTTGGCTGCTCAAACAGATTCGCCTGTGTTTCCGGTATATATTGGTGGAACACCAGTGAATTTCAAACGTATCTTCATTCGTAAACCAATCAAAGTCATCGTCGGTGATCCTCTACGTTTTTCGGAGCTCTTTACCGATCCGGGTCAGAACAAGCGCGAAGCCTACCTGGCATTCTCGCAGAAAATCATGGATGAAATCGCTGCCTTAAAGGCGGCTGAACAATCGATGTGAAAGCAATCGTTGACCCTAAAGCCGGATTCTGCGGTGGAGTCCATCGCGCCATCGAACTGGCAGAACGTGCTTTGGCGGAGGGGCGGAGACTGGCGGTTAAAGGTGAACTGATCCACAACCGGCTCGAAGTGGAGCGACTCAATCAACTGGGCTTGAAACCGATTGAGGACCTGAAGGAAGCCCATGCCCATTCCGTTCTGGTGCGCACACATGGAGAAGAGGGTGAGTTCTTCAACCAGGCGAAGTCCTTGGAAGTCGAGCTTTTAGACGCCACCTGCCCCAAGGTCAAACGATCCCAGAAAGTGATCAGGCAGGCGTTTAAAGCGGGTAAACAGATTGTTATCGTTGGACATCTGAACCACCCCGAAGTAATAGCTCTGCAGGGGCACTGCGACAGTCGAGCAATTGTCGTAAACCGGCAGAGCACCACGGCGCCGATTGATCCCGGCAAGCCGACTCTGTTGATAGCGCAGACTACTGTTGCTCCGGAAGTCTTCGGCAAGTGGCAGGAAGAGTTAAGGGCGCAGATCAAAGATCTGGAAATTTTCGATTCGCGTTGCAGCTTCGTCACGCGCCGCCAAAAAGAACTGGTGGAATTCGCTGCCCGCCATCCAGCAATCATTTTCGTGGGCGGTAAAAATAGCTCGAACAGCAATTTGCTTTTTAATATCTGCCGTGAAGTGAATGCCAATACGTCTTTTGTTGAAGATGAGACTGAATTGGACCCAAATTGGCTGAAAGGCTTCCATCAGGTCGGTATAACCGGTTCTGCGTCCACCCCGATGTGGCTATTGGAAAGGGTGGCAGCAACCGTCCGAACCTTACGTGATGTGCAGAATACTTAGTTGACGCTGAACTTTTGACTCAACCCCACATTAAACCAAACAGACAATTCACACAACTGGAGGCATTCTACAATGTCGTTCAATGAAACTAACCCAGAAAACGAGCAAGAACAACAACCCGTCACCCCGCCACCGGCGGAAGAAAGCAAACCCGAACCCGAACCCAAACCGAAGTGGAATCCGGAAGAGGAGCCTGAACGCGTCGTTGAAACTAACCCAGAAAACGAGCAAGAACAACAATCTGTCACCCCGCCACCAGCGGAAGAAAGCAAACCCGAACCCGAACCCAAATCGAAGTGGAATCCGGAAGAGGAGCCTGAACGCGCAGTTGAAACTAACGCAGAAAACGAGCAAGAACAACAACCTGTCACCCCGCCACCGGCGGAAGAAAGCAAACCCGAACCCGAACCCAAACCGAAGTGGAATCCGGAAGAGGAGCCTGAACGCGTCGTTCATCTTTCCGATCTGAAGGAAGAGGTTGAGTACGACCAGGAAGAATCCGCTTTCATGTCCAAGCTGTACGAGGACACGATGCAGCAGATTCTTCCAGGTCAGATCATCAACGGCAGGATAATCGCTATCAACGACCGTGAAGTCGCCATTGATATCGGCTTCAAGTCGGAAGGGACAGTATCCATCGAGGAATTCGCTGAACCTGCCAGCCTGAACATTGGGGATTCCATCGAGGTTTTTCTGGAAGATATCGAGAACACCGACGGACAACTGGTGCTCTCCAAGAAAAAAGCTGATTTTACGCGCGTGTGGGAGCGGATCATGGGTCTCTACGAGCGCGGTGAAAAAGTCAGCGGTAAATGCGTCAGAAGAATTAAAGGCGGTATCGTCGTGGACGTAATGGGAATCGATGCATTCCTGCCTGGATCGCAGATCGACGTGCACCCGGTCAGAGATTTTGATTCCTGGATTGGTCAGACCAACGATTTCCGCATTGTCAAAGTCAATGAAATCCGCAAGAATATCGTCATTTCCCGCAAGGTCTTGATCGAAGAGAATCTACGCGAAGTGCGTGAGGAGATTCTGGGCAAGATCGAAATCGGTCAGGTGATCGAAGGCATTGTCAAAAACATTACCGATTTCGGCGCTTTTGTCGACTTGGGCGGTGTGGACGGCTTGCTTCACATCACCGATCTTTCCTGGGGCCGCGTCAACCATCCGTCCGAAATCGTATCCTACGATCAGAAGCTCAACGTCCGCATCCTGGACTTCGACCCGGTACGTAAACGCATCTCAGTCGGTCTGAAACAGTTGCAGGCTCACCCCTGGGAAGGCATCGAACAACGCTTCCCCGTCACTACCAAGGTTCAGGGCAAGGTCGTCTCGATTACGAAATATGGCGCCTTCGTCGAATTGGAAGAGGGAATCGAAGGGCTTATCCATATCAGCGAAATGAGCTGGACGCAGCACATCAAGCATCCTTCGCAACTCCTGAATATCGGACAGGACGTTGACGTCGTAGTACTCGCCATCGACGCAGAAAACCGCAAAGTCTCCCTCGGTTTGAAGCAAACTGAAGAAGATCCCTGGGAGAAACTGGAGCAGAAGTATTCAGTCGGTTCCCGCCACAAGGGTGTGGTCCGCGATCTGGTCCCCTTCGGAGCATTTGTCGAATTGGAGGAGGGCGTTGAAGGGTTGATCCACATCAGCGATCTTTCCTGGACGCGCAAAATCCGCCACCCCGGCGAAATCGTGAAAAAAGGCGATGAAATCGAAGTCAACGTCCTGTCGTTCGATCGGAATGAGCGGCGCATCGCTCTCGGCCACAAGCAAACTCAGGACAATCCCTGGGAACATTTCGAACAACAATATCCTGTGGGAACTCTGCTGGAAGGGAGTATTGCGCGTACCGTTGATCGTGGCGCCATCGTAGAGCTGCCTATGGGATTGGAAGGGTTCCTGCCGGTTTCGCATTTCGGCAAAGACCCGGGCACCGGCCGTGGTCGTGCGCTTAAAGAGGGTGAAGCCATCCGCATCGAGATCCTCGATTTCGATAAAGAAAGCAAGAAGATCGTCGTATCCGCCGCGGGCGCTCAGAAACGCGAAGATGAGGCTGATTACGAGTCTTATTTGAAGGCTCAAAAAGACGCCACTGATGCTGCTCCACCAGTCGTGGAACCAGAGGCAGCCGCGACAGAACCCGAGGTTGCGCCGCCACCTAAAGCCAAGAAGCCATCGAAAAAAGCTGCCGAAGCCAAAAAGTCACCGGTCGAAGCTGAAGCAGCTCCCGAGATGGCTCCGGCTGAAACGATTGAAATAGCAGAAGCGGCTCCGGCTGAAACTTCCGCAAAAGCAGAGTCTGCGCCACCCAAAAAGGCTCCGCGTAAGAAAAAAACTGCAAAATCGGAAGATGCTGAAGAAAAGCCTGAAGCAGGAACAGCCGATAATACAGACACAAAGGAGCAAGAATAACTCCACCGATTGATCATCCCAGGGTGTTGTTCCGCACCCTGGGATGCAAACAGAATCAGTTCGATACGCAGGCGCTGCGACATCGCTTTTTGAAATATGGTTGGTTGGAAACCGGCGAAATCACCAAAGCAGATTGGATTGTCGTCAATACCTGCGCGGTCACAGAGCGCGCGGTGGCGAAAGCCCGGGGTGAAATCGGTAAGCTGCGCAGATTGAACCCGCAGGCAAAGTTCGTCGCACTGGGTTGCGGGGTTCTCCATAAGCCGGACGATTTCCGGGAGGTGGATTACCTTGGGTCGATTCCGGATGATCTGAAACAATTAGATCCTATCCGAAAATCGATTCCAGTGCAACCGGATGATCCCTTGGCTCCACCCCATGGTTTCATTCCATCCGGACGATCCCGTGGATTGTTACGTATACAGAGCGGCTGCGACCAGCATTGCGCCTATTGTATCGTTCCACAATTAAGAGGTCCTTCCAGGAGTGTATCATCGGAGGAATGCGTCGGCGCATTCAGGGATTTGGTGGCGCAGGGGGCAGTCGAAGTTGTTTTAACTGGAACCAATACGGCACTCTGGGGGAAGGATCTGCCCGGAACACAGGAATTCAAGTATTTATTAGAGGCTCTGATTCCAAAATGTAATGGAGCCCGGATAAGGCTCTCTTCACTGGAACCACAGTCGATTTCAATTGAATTTTTGGAATGGTGCGTCTCACAACCTCAAATCTGCCGTCACTTTCACATCGCCTTACAAAGCGGTAGTGCACGAATTCGCGCCCTGATGAATCGTGCGGACAACGGTTCGGCGGTTTTGCGAGAGCTGTGTTCATTCAAAGCAAAGTATCCTGATGTATCCCTGGGCGCAGACGTCATCGTTGGATTTCCCGGAGAGACCGAGGAAGATTTTCAAGATAGCGCCGAATACATCAAATCGGTGCCTTTCAGCTATTTGCACGTCTTTCCCTTCTCAGAACGAAACAATACTGACGCGCCGCATTTTAAGGATAAAATTCCTACTGCTGAAAAACTTGTTAGAGCAAATAAAATAAAAAATATAGATTTGGAACTTAGGGGACAATTTCAGAGTTTAAATTCTGGAATAATACAAGATATCGTTACAACATTTACAAACAGAAAAAACCGGTGGGAAGGTCTCACCGACAACTACCTGAAAGTAAAATCAAAGGGTGATCGTGTGCTGCCTGCTTCGAGATTCACAGCTCAAGTTGAATTATTCGAAAACAGGATGTATGTCACAGCGATTTCGATGAAAACATAAACCTAACTCTGAGCGGTTTCTTGACACAGGGGAAAAATGATTAACAACCATCGTCTCAAACAAATGTTCTTCGATCTGATCCAGATCGACTCGCACTCACGCGAGGAAAAAGACGTCGCCCAATATATCCTGATGCATCTCAAGAAAATTGGCGCCGAAGTCGAAATCGATGATGCCGGTAACAAAATCGGCGGAAATTGCAGCAACATTTTAGCGCGCTTTTCAGGTCCACTGCGGGGGAAAGTGGAGCCATTGGTTTTCTGCGCACACATGGATACAGTAGTCCCGGGTAAGGGCGTCAAACCGGTCGAGGTTGACGGTGTCATCCGTTCCTCCGGTGATACCATCCTGGGATCAGATGACAAATCGGGTATCGCTGCAATTCTCGAAATGCTGTATATCCTTAAAGAAAAGGATATTCCATATGGCGAATTGGAGATCCTTTTCACCGTAGCCGAAGAAGTGGGTCTTTTGGGAGCCAGAGAGTTCGATACCCGGGTGCTGAAATCGAAGCGAGCCTATTTCCTCGATACAGAGGCCGTCGATTCCATCTGTGTCGGAGCGCCGGCTGCCTACCGCATGACTTACAAGGTGATCGGTAAAGAAGCTCACGCCGGGCTGTCACCCGAACGGGGTCTTTCCGCGATTTTAGTAACCTCGCGAGCAATCACCCAGATGCCGCTGGGACGCATCGACCACGAAACGACCGCTAACATTGGTGTCATCGAAGGCGGAACCGCCACCAACATCGTGGCGCGGGAAGTCACCTTGCGCGGTGAAGCGAGAAGCCATGATGACGCCAAGCTGGAAAAACAGGTTGAAGCCATGCGAGCGGCATTTGATAAAGCCGCAGCTGATTCGATTCTCAACATTAACGGTCAAAAAATCCAGGCTGAAATCGAAGAAAAACGCACACTTGAGTATAAATCGTTCCGCATCTCTGAAAGCAGCCCGACCTATCAGTTGGCTTACAAAGCCGGAAAGAAACTTGGCATGGAGATGATGCCCGAGGTTTCGGGCGGCGGCAGCGATGCCAACATTTTCAACGGAAAAGGAATTGAATCGGTGATCCTCGGCACCGGCATGCAGGAGGTTCATACGATCAACGAATATATCAAGGTCAGCGATCTGGAGAACTGCGCCAAACTGATTCTGAATTTGGCGGGTGAAATCTGATGAACCTTCGTTAGGATGCGGCGTCTTCAATTCTTCATCCACTCGCTGGCTCACCTGGTCAATGACAGCTATGGGGGGGGCTTTTTAGCCCCCCTTTTGCCGCTCCTGGCGGCTAAACATGGCTTAAGTTTAGCTTCAGCCGGCCTGCTGGTTACCGCGCTTACCCTGACAGCGTCCCTGGCGCAGCCGATCTGGGGATGGTGGAGTGACCGTCACCCCAACCGCTGGATCATCCCACTGGGAACCTTCACGGTGGGCTTTTTCATGAGTCTGATCGGGATCACTCCGGACTTATTCACCTTGGTACTGGTTATTACGCTTGGCGGGTTAGGGACCGGTCTTTTCCATCCCCCCGCTACTGCTGTCGCATCCGCATTGAGCAATAATCGTAAAGGGATGGCGATAGCCTTCTTCATCACTGCCGGAACCGCAGGATCGGCTTTCGGACCGATTTTCGTCTCTTTTCTGGTCGAATGGGTGGGATTAAACTGGATGTTCCTGGCAGCGATCCCCTCAACTCTGGTTGTAATTCTCTGGTTGTTTTTTGGTCCCAGAGACATCGTTGGGATCGATCGGGCGACTCATCACAGCCTGGGTACTTCCACCAAGGCGCCGCTGCCTATAAAACCGCTGACACTGCTGACCATCACCAGCGTAATCCGTGCCTTTGTACTACTCACCTACTCCAGCTTTCTTCCCTTTCATTTGAAAAATCAGGGTTTCGACCTGAAAGAGACGGGATTTTTTATATTCGCATTGCAGTTTGGTGATGCTTTAGGGAGTTTGAGCGGAGGTATCTTATCCGACAAGATAGGCCGCTGGAAAGTGATGATCTGGACACCCCTGGCGACCATCCCCGTACTTTGCCTGTTTCTGAACACAAGCGGTTGGTTATCTGTCATGCTGCTGATGTTAGGAGGATTATTGCTTTTCGCCTCCACCCCGGCGGTAGTACTATCCGCTCAGAAATTGATGAATCAACGCGAGGGGTTGGCGTCAGCGATGCAGATCGGTTTTGCCTGGGGGACGGCAGGTTTGCTGATGGGTCCCATGGGGAGTTTGGCGGAGCTAATCGGTATCAAGCAACTGCTGTTCATCATGGCTCTGCTGCCGGTCTTTATGAGCATCACGACCCTGCTGCTGCACCGACGCCGGGAAGATCTGGAAGGGTTTTAATGGTAGGTAAATGAAAAGGGTGAGCCGATGGCTCACCCTTCATGAGAGTGTTGAAAAACAATAAAAATAGAAGTCATTGCGAGCGTAGCGAAGCAATCTCGTAGCTTGGTTCTACCGGATTGCTTCGGGACTTCGTCCCTCGCAATGACGCGAAAAGTATTTTTCAACGCTCTCCTTCATAGTCATATTAGATGACTCGTTTTACATTCCACCATTTCGGATAAATCCGCTTTCACCGCCATCGAGCACTCCGGGTTTTTCGGGTGGGATGGGTTTCACGATGGCCGGATTTGCCATCGGATCGCCTTTAATCCAGGGAAGCGGGAATTGAATCATTATCCCTCCGGATGATGGAAACAGCGGGGAGATAATGTGGATCGTGATGCTCTGAACTGGCGGCGCGAGTTTAGCTTCCGGCGCAGGCTGGTGTGGTGTGCGTGCGAATGCCAACGGAGCCGTCGTCAGAAGAACGATGGTAGCCATCAGCAAGATGGCGGCGGTTGAGACAAGTTTCCTCATCATGATAGGTTCTCCTTTTGCGACGGGCTGGATTGACGATCGGCCAGACCGACATAGCAGGTCAGGGGGAATGTGTCAGGATCAGCCGTTTCCATATCTGCCATTCTGCCTTCGCGATCGACGAAGTCGCAGACTTCTTTTAAGACGATTCTCGCCTTTGCAGGCGTCAGATAGTACCAGTGGGTTCGAGCCAGAGCCGGTTTCGATGGATCTGCAAATCGTTCCCGTATGACTTCCAGCATGGCTTCAGCCACACTCATGGAGTGATTCAGGTGATTCCCCGTGGCGCTGCCGATGTAGAAGGTGAAGGGACGGCAGTTGGGATCACTCTGACTGCATTCCTGTTCGTAAGCCGTACCCGTGCCGCGCAGGAAATCATTGATGGCTGTCTGGAAAGCAGCTGCGTCTGCAGTGCGGATGCGGTAATTACCTACGAACGGTTCCCCCAGCGTGTGAGTGAACGCGTCGATGTGAGTCATCACGCCTGAAACGCGGGAAGAAATGTCATGTTGATCGACCAGAGTGGGATGGGAATCGACTACACTGTATTTCACCCGGTTACGCTCAACGTCCGAGCGAACAATTCCCTTCTTCTCCAGATCAGAGAGAATGGTGCGCAATGTGCGTCTTTGCAATTCGTGAGGTGCGTGGATCAGGTAGGATACTTCGGGTAGTAGTCCATCCAGCGTGTCTGGTTTCTGTGAGAGAATGATGGTGATCTCTTCTTGAATCTGGCGGATCTTAATGTAGCTTTCGGAGAAGTTCTGGATGTTCTCCAGCGCCTTCAGCGCATATTGCACGTTCCGGAGTGATATTCCCAGGTCAGCAACGACAGCCATCTGCGTTGCCAGACCAGGCTTCTCCCCGTGGCTCTGCCGGCAGACGTCCACCATGGCCAGCTTCAGGAGGTTTTTCATGCCGGAGATGTCTTTGTATCCAATCTCCAGCGCCCAACCGCAGATGCTCTGGAAGAGTCCATAAAGCAACTGCGAATTACTGTCTCTGTCCAGCATGGCGCCTCCCTTTTTAAACCCCAGGTTTGACTGAGCCTTCGCCCCTCAGTCATTATAATCGCAAATATTTGCGCAAAAGTCAAGTGCAAATTTTTGCACGTTCAGGGGGAACCTGAATTCTATAATCAATATAATGATAAAAACCTCAAAATGCAACTCTTTTTATGTAGTACGAAAAAAAATACAAAATTATGCAACAGCTCCTGAGCTTGATGCGAATCTCCCTTGCTTTTTTAGCTTTTTTTGCTTATACTTTTCCGACTGACACAATTTCGATTGGTAACCCTTGCAACTCCTGCACTATCGCGCCAAAGCGCTGGGAGCGCTGGCTGTAAAATCTCTGCCGCTGGCTTACGGCGGAGCGGTCATCCTGTTCGTCAATACGCACCTCTCGCGTGAATCCGAGCTGGGCGTGTACTCGCTGGCGCTGGCGACCTTTTTTGCCATCTCCCTGATCGGCAAGAGCTTCGCGCTCTACCCCCTGATCAAGTTCATGGCGGAAGGCGATCAGAGCCGCGGGTCCTGGCGCGCCGGTGTGATCTACTGGGTGGGAACGCAACTTGCCGGAGCCGCGTTGATCTTCCTGCTGGCTCCGTTGACGCCCAAGCTGTTTCATGCGCCTGGCCTGGATCAGGGGTGCCGTTGGGCGGCGGGCATCATCCTAGTGTTCATCCCCCGTGATCTGGCTTCGGCGCTCTTACAAGCCCGGAGAGAAATCGGACGGCTGTTCATCCTCGAAGGCTGCTATTTCCTCTTCGCAGCGGGTGGGATCGTCTATCTGGCAGTCGGAGGTGCATTACATGGCGCCGACCAGGTATTGGCACTGAACCTGGCTGGCGGCTTGCTTTCGACCTTGATCGCGCCACTGCTCTGCTGGGGGCGCATCCCCGGATGGGGGGTCAAAGGTCAGACTGAATGGTCGAAGATGGCGCTCTACGGCCGGGATTCTCTCGGTATCGGAGTGGGGGACATGGTCTACACTCAGATCGATTATCACCTGCTGGGGATTTTCATGGGAGCCAGCGAAGTGGCGCTCTATTTCGCCGCCAAGAATTTCTTCCGCTTTTACAACGCCCTGACGCAAGCCATCAACCTGCTGATTTTTCCCACCAGCTCCAACCTGTTCGCCCGCGGCGAAATCGCCAAACTAAAGGAGTTGATCGAAAAAGTGCTGGGCGGATACCTGTCTCTGCTGATCATCATCAATATCCTGGTCTTGATCGGAGCGGATTGGATCGTGGCATTGGTTTACCGGGGCATCTTTCCGGATGCTGCCAACATCCTGCGGCTGTTCGCTCTAGCGAGCTTCTTCGAACCGCTCTATATGATCAGTGAAAACGTGCTCTACGGCATCGGCAAACCGCGCGCTATCCTGGTCGCCATGTGGAGTTCGCTGGTGCTCTTCTTCGTGTTCGCTGCGATCTTCATGCCGCTCTGGGGCGCCAAGGGTGGAGCGTTGACCATCCTGCTGACCCTGTTTTCGCTGGCAGGGATCACCATGTATTATCTGCATCGCGAACTCGGCGTCTCACCGGGGAGTATCCTGAAAAGGAGTTTTTCGATGGGGCAGGGGATTTTGCGACGGAAAGCAGAATAAGTGTAGGGAGGCAAATCCATGAAAGACCCGGCCATTACTCTGGAAAACGTCACCATCGAACTGGGCGGCAAGCCGGTCATCGAAAACGTCAGCGCGCAGATCGAAAAGGGGATGCTCACCGCCATCATGGGTCCCAACGGAGCGGGGAAGACCACCCTGCTCCACGCCATCCTGGGACTGCGCCCCTACCGCGGCAAGATCAGCTTCGGCAGCTTCGCCGGAGCGCGCCGTCCCCGCATCGGCTACGTCCCGCAGAAGGTCGACCTGGATCGCGGTTCGCCCATCACCGTCTGCGATTTTCTGATTTCCGGGCTGACCACCCGACCGCTCTGGCTGGGCAGCCGCAAGCCCAACAAACAGGAATGCCTTCAGGCGGCGGAACGCGTGGGCGTCGGATCCAGTTTCCACACGCCCATCGGCAAGGTATCCGGCGGAGAATTGCAACGCGTGCTGTTGGCGCAGGCTCTGCTGGGCAATCCCGAAGTGCTGTTGTTAGACGAACCCGCCGCAGCGGTGGACATCAGCGGAGAAGCGATGTTCTGCGAACTGCTGCAAGAGGTCCACAACGATCTCGGCTTGACGACGTTATTAGTGACGCACGATCTCTCCGTGGTGACGACGCACGCTCATTACGTGCTCTGCGTGAACCGCACCCTGATCTGCGCCGGAACCACCGAAGAAGTGATGACCACCGAAAACCTGAACCGGGTCTTCAGCCCCCATATGAACCTCTTCATGAAAACCCACGACCACCAATCCATCAACCATACCAAAGACCATGGACCCGCTGCTTGACCTGATCGGCAGGCTGCTGCCGTTTGACTGGCTCGACCCCGCCTTCATGCGCCGGGCGCTGTTGGGACTGATCTTGATCGCTCCCGCCTGTTCAGCCATGGGAGTGCAGGTAGTCAGCTTCCGAATGGCGTTCTTTTCCGACGCCATTTCGCACTCGGCTTTCACCGGAGTCGCCTTGGGGTTGATCCTCGGCATCGAGCCGCGCCTGACCATGATCCTCTTCGGAGTGGCGATCGGCTGCGGAGTGCTGATCCTGGCGCGCAAAGCCGAACTGTCCACCGACACCGTCATCGGCGTTTTCTTCGCCGCGGTGGTGGCGCTGGGCATCGTGATCGTATCGGCGCGGCGGGGCCTGACCCGCTACTTCGAAGGCATCCTCTTCGGCGATATCCTGGCGATCAACAACGGCGAACTCTGGATCATCCTCTGCATCAGCGCCCTGGTCGTGGCCTTTCAATGGGTGGGCTACAACCGCATGCTGCTGCTGGCGATGAACCAGCCGCTGGCGCACTCGCGGGGGGTGCGTCCGGCGCTGTGGGAAATGGCGTACGGCGTGCTGCTGGCTCTGTTAGTGACCATCAGCCTGCGAGCGGTGGGGCTGCTCTTGGTGACCGCCCTGCTGGTCGTGCCCGCGGCGACCGCCCGCAACCTGGCTCGCAGCGCCTCCGGGCTGTTCTGGTGGTCTTCGGTAGTGGCGGGAGTATCCGCCTTTTTGGGGCTGTACCTCTCCTATGTCTGGGGTTCTGCCACCGGCGCCACCGTGATTTTAGTGGCGGTGGGGTTGTTCATGGTGAGCTTCGGCGTGAGGATGGCCGTTAAATAGGCACTTGTCACGAGGCACGAGGTGGTAGGCACGAGGTGGTAGGCACGAGGAAGAGAGGCACGGCGGGTGGGCAGCAGAACAGATCCCAGTATATTCTTCACTCCCCCTCACGGTTCTTTCCCTATCGCCCGCAAGGCATTCTGCGCCCAAACAATTTTATCCTGCGCGCCGATTTCGGTGAATAATTTCAGAGCGAGTCTGTAATGGTCTTCCGCTTGATCCAGCACGCCGCGAATTTCATAGACATTCCCCAGGTTGCCGTAATTTGCTGCCATGCCCTCTTTTCTGCCTATTTCTTCATTCAGCTTCAGGGCTTGCAGATACATCTCTTCGGCTTGATCCAGCTCGCCGCGAATTTGATAGATATTCCCCAGGTTGCCGTAATTTGCTGCCATGCCCTCTTTTCTGCCTATTTCTTCATCCAGCTTCAAGGCTTGCCGATGCATGTCTTCGGCTTTAACCAGCTCGCCGCGAGTTTGATAGACAATCCCCAGGTTGCCGTATTGGTTAGCCATGCCCTCTTTGCTGCCTAATTCTTCATCCAATTTCAAGGCTTGCCGATACATTTCTTCGGCTTGATCCAGCTCGCCGCGAATTCTATAGACAATCCCCAGGTTGCCGTATTGGATAGCCATGCCCTCTTTACGACCTAATTCTTCGTTCAGTTTCAAGGCTTGCCGATACATTGCTTCGGCCTGATCCAGCTCGCCGCGAGTCTGATAAACATTCCCCAGGTTACCATAAATTGCAGCCAAACCTACGCTTCTGCCCGATTCCTCATCAAGCTTCAAGGCATGCCAATACATTTCCTCCGCTATACTAAGATCGCCGCGAATTTGATAGACAACCCCTAGATTACTATATTGTATTGCCATCCCCTCCTTGCCGCCTAATTCTTCAAAAAGCTTCAAAGCTTGCCGATACACTTCTTCTGCCTTATCAAAATCACCCTGAGTTTGGTAAACATTCCCCAGATTGTCATATTGGTTAGCCACACCCTCCTTGCTGCCTAATTCTCCATATAGTTTCAACGCTTGTCGATAGATTTCTTCCGCTTGGTTCAAATCTCCGCGATTTTGATAGACATTTCCCAGGTTATTATAATCTATAGTCATGCCTATTTTGCTACCCAATTGTTCATCAATATTCAAGGCTTGCCTATACAACTCTTCAGCCTTATTCAGATCACCTCGAGTACGATAGACATTTGCCAAGTTGCTGGAGGTGAAAGCAACAAACTTTTTTCCATCTCGAACGACCTCAACATTGTCACTTTTCATCATTTCAACAGCCAAACCCATCGCCTCTTCCCAAGTTGATTTTGCTTCTTCAAGCATAGATATACTGAAGGAAGCGTTTCCTATCAAGATAAACAAAGCGCAACGTTCGCTGGTTTTGGGGTTGGCGGTTAGACCCTGGCGGTAGTATTCGATGGCTTTCTGAGTGGCTTGATGGTATTGTCGGGCGGTTTGCTCATCGCCCTGTTTGATGGCTTCTGCGATTTTGGCAGCGCGGGCTTCTTCTTCCTGCCCTTTTTCGCAGAGGCGCTTCAGTTCTTTATTATCGGTGGTGGAGAGACCGTCGGTGAAGGATTGAAGACCGTCGGTAAAGGGTTGTAATTCACTGAATATTTCGTGAATATTCTTTAAATCCATAGATGAAAGTTCTACCATTATTCTTTTTTGGGATTTGGATTGACTAAGAAGAGTAATAATTACTGGAATTAAGACCAATAATCCCAAACAGATTAAATAGAAATTTGGTGGTTTTGACACAGCAATCCCCACAATTATAACAACAATTCCGATTAGCACACTAAGAATTCTAGGGAATTTCATCACGATTCTTCTTTCTAGCTATTCCTTCTGTTTTTTCCTGTTTCCTGGCGTTTATCTTTCTTTAAAGAGATACACTACAGCACCCAGTTAAATATTAAAACAATTATTTGAAAATAGTTAGGTTGGTTTATTGAATAAACCCATCAAGTAGTTGATCGTGTGTTTTACTCTGGATGTTGGTTGTGCTTCACTCGCTAGTAAAATTTGTATTCTACAAAGCCAATATTCTTCAGCTTTCTTAACATCGTTTTTTGTAAGGGCGATGAGAGCTAAGCTGGTATATATTGTAGCGAGCTCTTTTTCCCTATCTTTACCACTAATTTTGCTGATTTCAATAACCTTTTCATGTATCTTGTATCCTGTAGTCAATCGCTCTTCAAGTTTCGTGTCACGATCCAACAAATAGATCAGAAATAAATACTCGGATGCATTTACCAAACATGTAAATCCTTCCTGATGGATCTTTTTATTAGCATTTTCGCACAACTCGCTTGCAAGATTTAATACAATTTGAAGTTCTTTTTTAGCATCAGGTTTTTTATCTTGTTTGAAGAAAGTCACTCCTTTATTATAATGAAGAAGACATTCCTCGCTTTTTCTTGGATTTTGACTTAAACCACTTTCATATTTTTTTACAGCGGCACTATAAATCCCTTCAAGTGCGAATTTGTTCCCCTGTATAAGTGACAACATCGCTTTTGTGGTGTGCAGAGGAGAAGAAAATTTTGTCGAAAAAACTACACCAAAGGAGACTACTAAACAAGTTATATGAATAGAAATATGAGGAAAAGAGTGATCCGTTGCGTATCCGCAGATACCAAGGTACGTTACAAGATAAACTGCACTTCCATAAATTATCTTTAAAATTATTTGCAAGTAGTTCCTCACTTATTCCTTATTTTCTGATTTTTTTTAAAATATAAACATTTTCGGGAATTAAGTCAAGAATTAAGTGAAATAATAACGAGCAGTTTACGGAAAATTACTTATCTGAATCATAATGCGGCAGGTGGCCTATCCAACTGGTTGACCAGGTCTATCCTAAATCCTTCCCTGGACTGTCCCAGCCCATTCCGTGACACCTTTTATTGCGGTCATGGAGTGGTCCATGCCCGCCCAGAACGCACCCTGTTTTCCTCTTCCCAGCCTCCTTCAGGGGGCTTTTTCAAATTGGAGAATGGAGATTGAAGAATGACGAATGAAGAATTGGCGGCAGCGAGCTGCCGCTCTACCTCTTCTGCCCCGTTCACGGGGCTTCCATAGATGTAGCCCCGTCTCTTCAGGGCGGGGCGAGGGTGTGAAATGAAAACGCCGTCAGATTCCCGACGCGCCCTTACGGGCTTGCGGGAATGACGGCTGTTTGGTCGACCGGATTGCTTCGCTACGCTCGCAATGACTGCTCTTATCCTTTTTAATCCGTGTAATCTGCGTAATCAGTGATTCAGACAAAGAAAATGGATTCCCGCTTTCGCCGGAGTGACACGCTGCTCGGGTCGGGGCAAGCCCGACCCTACGGGCTGAGTGCTGACTGCTTTTTTACCTGGTCACTGGTCCACATGGTCACAACTTTCCTCCCATCTCCCAATTCCACTCAAACTTTGCCATTTTACTTGACTTTTGGATTTATTTCTCGTATATTATAGGACTAAAGCGCCATCATCTGACGATGGCATCCAAACCGACACCAGCTTCAAGCTCAAGGAGCGCTCCATGTCATCCTCGAAATGTCTGCTCATCCTGTTGACAATTTTGGCTCTGGCCACTGTCACCCTTGCAGAAGAACTCCACCCACTCGGCTGTATTCCCGATAAAGTACTGCCTTCATGGATGACGGTATCGCCGCCCATCGAAGCCATTGCCGGAATCGATGATGCGGTCGATCATTCGCCGCATTTCCCGCCTATGGGCAACCAGGGCGGACAGGGTTCCTGCACCGCCTGGGGGACCACCTACAATTTCAAGTCATTCCAGGAATACCAGGAACATCAGTGGGATATGACCGATCCAATGCACTGGTTCAGTCCGGCGTTCACCTACAATCAGATCAACGGCGGTTCGGATCAGGGTTCAGGGCCGGCCGATGCTATGAAGCTGATCTGCGATTTGGGCGCGACTCCTTATCCCTACATGCCATACACCGATGCAAACTGCATCAACTTCCCGAGTGAAGAAGCGTTTTACAACGCCATCCCCTTCCGCGGGCAGCAGGCTTATGCCATCAACATGCAGAACGATCTGCAATCCCTGAAGAACCTGTTGATGAACGGCAGCGTCGCCACCATGGCGTTCGCAGTCTGTTCCAACTTCGACAACATCAGCAACTTCGGCAATATCTATACTCTGGCGGAAATCACTGGCGGCATTCGCGGCTGGCATTGCACCTGCATCTGCGGTTTCGATGACAACATGGTGACCGCAGACGGCGTCGGCGCCTTCAAGGTGGCGAACAGTTGGGGAGCCAGTTGGGGCGCGGCAGGTTACTACTGGGTCAGTTACCAGTTTATGCAGAACGGCACTTACTGCGACCCCTATGCTGACTACTGCACCGATCGCATCGGTTATCAACCCACGGTCGTCGGCATTGTACACATCGATCACGGAGACCGCTACCCCATCCTGCATCGCTACGGCGTCGGTGACCCGGCAGCGCCGCTGTGGGTGCGCCAGACCTACGATTGGGGCTGGTTCAGCACCGCCAGACCCTACCCCGCCAGCAACTTCATCGTCGACCTGACCGACGGCGTCAGTCAAATGAACCCCTTCGTGCAGAACAATGTATTCATGGAAGTGCGCGACCGCCGCGGCAACGGCATCGAGGGATCGATCACCGATTTTGCCGTAGCCAACCTGACCTGGCCGGCTTACGCGGTATCCGGATCGACACCAGTCCCTATCCCGGATAACGGTACCTACGTCAACGCTACCCTGCAGATCACTCAGGGCGGCAACACCCCGGTCAACGGAGTCGTTTCAGGAACTTGGACTCAAGCCTCCAGCCCCTACTACGTCATGGGCGACGTTACCGTCCCCGCCGGCGGCAGCTTGACCATCGATCCCGGAACTCAGATCATTTTCTTTGATAACTACAAGCTCACGGTCGCTTCCGGAGCGACCCTGCATGCCGTAGGAACCGAAACCAATCCGATTACTATGGCTCCGCTGATTTCAGCCGTTGGCTGGAAAGGCATCCGCTTCGAAGCAGCCTCAAGTCAAACCCGCCTGGAATACTGTCATCTGCAATCCGGTAGAGCTGAAGGTTCGGGCATGGATGGATACGGTGGAGCCGTCTTCTGCTCAGGCTCGAATCCGACCATCACGCATTGCACCATTGAATCCAACTCGGCGGTCAGGGGCGGAGCCATCGCCTGCGTGAACGCTCAGCCGCAAATTGTTCAGAATTCCTTCCAGAATAATTCGGCCGATGAGCTGGGTGGAGTGATCTACTGCGAAAATTCCAACGCAACCATCACCGACAATGTCTTCATTGCCAACCACGCCACCAATGGCGGTGCGGTCTACACTTACCAATCGAGCGCGGTTGTCCAGAATAATAGCTTCTCTGACAATTACGTTTCCGGTAACGGCGGAGCGATCGGAATCATGAGCGGTAGTCCGCAAATCCGCCTCAATAATCTCTCTGACAACTCAGCCGTCCACGGTGGAGCCATCGGTTGCGAATCCTCCGATGCCTTGATCGATCAGAATACCATCGAGTCGAATTCAGCCACGCAGGGTGGGGGGATTTATTGGAAACAGGGCAATGTCACGGTCACCGGAAACGAGGTACGCGACAACGAAGCCAGTTCGGGTGGAGGTATCTACACGTCGCAATCTCAGGGAACGATTGACGGCAATATGGTCTTATCCAACAATGCCAGCAACGGCGGCGGGATCTATCTCTGGCAGAGTCAGACTGACGTCCGTAATAATTACATCCAGAGCAATGTCGCCATCGGTTTTGCCGGAGGCGTCTATGTGCTGGTGGGGGATGTTGCACTGGAGAATAACATCATCTCTGCCAACAACGCCAATAACGGAGCGGGAATCTTTCTGACCGGAGCCACCATAAGCTGCGAAAACAACACCATCGTCTACAACTTAGCCGCAGCCAACGGCGGAGCGCTCTCATGTGCATATAGCTCCACCGCCACTCTGCTGAATTCGATTCTCTACGGCAACTCTCCGAATCAAATCTACAAGGAAAGCAGCTCCAACTGCACGGCAGCCTATTGCGACGTTCAGGGTGGATACAACGGCAGCGGCAACATCGGCATCAATCCCTATTTCGTCAGCAGCACCGACTTACACTTGCAAGCCTACAGCGCCTGCATCGGCAGCGCGGTGGTTTCTATGGAAATTGGTGGAAGCATCTACAGCGCTCCATTGGTGGACATTGATGGCAATCCTCGTCCCAACCCGGTCGGCAGCGAACCGGATATGGGCGCCTGCGAGAACGTGGCTGGATCGCCTGCCGGCGTGATCCCGGGTGAAACTCCACAGAACGTTCCCCGGCAGTTCGCCCTGTACCCGAACAATCCGAATCCCTTCAATCCCACCACCGCCATTCGCTTCGATCTGCCGCGCAATGCTTTAGTGAAGCTCCAGATCTTCGACATTTCGGGACGTCTGGTGTCTTCGCTGGTGGACGGGCAAGTGACCGCGGGCGCGCATGAAGTCACCTTTGACGCCTCCAGACTGGCGTCGGGGCTGTATTTCTACCGCATTCAAGCGGGCGAATTCACGGCCGTCAACAAGATGGTCCTGATGAAGTGACATAGTCACCTCTACCGCAAAGTGCTGCGCAATCTTGCGCGGCATAAAGTAGATCAATTTAAAAGGGCGGCCCGGTGGGTCGCCCTAACTCATATTTGGGGAGGTCAGACATTCCTGTCTGACCGTATATACCGCCGAGAATGAAAGACAGGCAAGAATGCCTATCCTACCCGCTTCTGTTGACAGGGCGTTTAATTCAACGCCCCTACCCGCAACCACCCTCGCCCCGCCCTGAAGAGACGGGGCTACGTCTAACTAGCCCCATGAATGGGACAAAAGAACCTGAACCGCTGAAAACGCTGATGACGCTGATTCCGCTGATAAAAAAGGCGCACGCAGTGCGCCCTCTTTGATTGGGGTAGGTCAGACATTCCTGTCTGACCGTATATTTCGCCGAGAATGAAAGACAGACAAGAATGCCTATTCTACCCGTTTCTGTTGACAGGGTGTTTATTTAAACGCCCCTACTTCTCGTGCCTCGTGACCCGTGCCTCGTGACTATTTTAACAGCACCATCTTCTGCACCTCCGTGTATTCTCCTGCCTGCAAGCGGCACACATACACCCCCGCGGCCAGCCCAGACCCATCGAAAGTCACCTCGTGTGACCCCGCTTCCCGCCAACCGTTGATTAGCGTAGTAACCAACCGCCCCGAAATATCGATCACCTCTAACTTTACCTGGCTTTTAGCTGGAAGCTGATAACTGATAGTCGTAGTGGGATTGAAGGGGTTGGGATAGTTCTGCTCCAAGCGATATTCTTTGGGCAGCGGCGCACCGAACGCGGTTGCGACCGGCTGCTGCCAGTCGGGCAGGTCAGTAGGGGAATATTTGATGGTAGCATAGTCGCTATAAGTCCTGCTTCCAATGCTCCAACCCGTTACATAGACACTGCCGAAGCCGTCAACAGAGAGGGAATGAGCTTGATCAGTAACATTCCCTGGCCCATTGTAACGCGCCACCCAGAGCTGGTTGCCATTGGTGTCGTATTTGATGGTAGCGTAGTCCTCACCAACAGCCCTACCACCATAACTGTAGCCCGTCACATAGATATCGCCGCTGCCGTCCACCGCCAGGCTGTAAGCCCAATCAGTTTGATTCCCCGGTCCATTGTAGCGCGCCACCCACTCCTGAACTCCGGCGGAATTGTACTTGACGGTGGCGTAGTCATAATAAGTCCCGCTTCCATAACTGGTTCCCGTTACGTAGACGTTGCCTAAACCATCCACAGCAAGCAAATTAGCTTTATCCTCAGAATTCTCTGATCCATTATAACGAGCCACCCAGAGCTGATTGCCATTGACGTCGTATTTGATGGTAGCGTAGTCATAATCTGTGCCATTTCCCCTACTATAGCCCGTCACATAGACATTGCCGAAGCTATCCAAGGCCAGGGATTTAGCAATGTCACCACCATTCCCCGGTCCGTTGTAGCGCGCCACCCAGAGTTGATTGCCGTTAGTATCATATTTGATGGTAGCATAGTCGGAATTAGTCCCACTTACATAAAAATAACCTGTCACGTAGACGTTGCCGAAGCTGTCCACAGCAAGGGAATAAGCGTAATCATAACTATTCCCTGGTCCGTTGTAGCGCGCTACCCACTCCTGAACTCCGGCGGAATCGTACTTGATGGTGGCGTAGTCTAGGTTAGTCCCGCTTCCATAACTATAACCCGTTACGTAGACGTTGCCGCTGCCGTCCACCGCCAGGCTGGTAGCAACATCACCGGAGTTACCAGGCTCGTTGTAGCGCGCAACCCACTGCTGTTGCCCGGCGGTGTTGTACTTGATGGTGGCATAGTCGGAACCAGTTCCGTTTCCAAAACTATTACCCGTCACGTAGACATTGCCGAAACTGTCCACAGCCAGGGAATAAGCGTAATCATAACTATTCCCTGGTCCGTTGTAACGCGCTACCCAGATCTGATTGCCAGATGCATTGTATTTGATAGTGGCGTAATCATCCAAAGTCCCAATTCCTCTACTATAACCCGTTACGTAGACGTTGCCGCTGCCATCCACCGCCAGGCTGGCAGCCTCATCACCTAAGTTACCAAGCCCAATGTAGCGCGCCACCCATTCAGGTGGCTTCAGCTTGTAAAAGGTAAATTGGTCACTATCCCAAACGGTGTTGGGGTAGATGCCGATGTTCGCAGTCAAGACATAATTACCCATGGGCGAAGCTGCTGGAGCGGTTTGAGTAAAGGATCGTTGAACGGTTTGGCCAGCAGGTATCCCAGCCGTCCAAGGCTGCAGAGCGAGACGCTGCTCTCCCTCCGGAGTGGTTACCATGCACTATAAAGTAACTTGCTGGGGTGTGGCTTCGTGGTTGGTGACAGATACTTGATAACTGAACGATCCCCCTTCCGGAGGGATCTCGGTGGGATTAATCAGTGGCGTGACTTGGACGGTAAGATTCTGTGCTAAAGCGATACTGGCGGTCAGAAGTCCAACCGCTAAGCAAAAGATACTAAAGCAGCGCATGGCAGTCTCCTTTTTGTGAGTTAATCAAATAACCTGACACTCAACAGTCATTGCGAGTCCATTGGACGAAGCAATCTCGCATTTTGGTCTACCAGATTGCTTCGCTACGCTCGCAATGAATCCAATTTTGCATTTTTCGACACACTCAAGAATATACACATCTTTTCCTACAAAGTCAAGTAAATAATTCGGCTGGGGAAAGATTTTCATCAAAAAAAGAGGCGCACGCAGTGCGCCCTCTTTGATTGGGGTAGGTCAGACATTCCTGTCTGACCGTATATACCGACGAGTATTTGAGGACAGGCAAGAATGTCCGTCCCCCCTTATCAGATCAATCTATTTCACCACCTCCACCTTCCTCCCGACAGCCTCCTGCGCGGTGAGGATCTGGACGAGGTAGACGCCTGACACGTTGCCGGGGCGTCTTAAAATACCGGATGACGCCCCACATATTACTGACAAATAGATCTCCCTCTCCGTCTATAAAGGTGCATATTGGCTGCACCCTTATTTTTGCGGGGTATTTCGGATTTGATTCAAGTGAAATAAGCACTTGTCTGGCATATTCATTGCGGCAATGAAAAGCATATTGAATACGTTCATTATTAGTGAAAATTATAGCGATTTTAAGGATAAATTGCGCAAGAGTTGCATATTCATTAAAGCATTCAAAGAAGGTACCAATGAGATTGCTTAAGAATTTGCATTCCTGATTTAAATATCTTTAATCTGGGGATCTGCACTGTGAGCTCTGATTCTGAAAATCGGCACCATCGGATATCTTTCTATGTGTATCCAGGATTGGTGTTTCTCGTCTGGGAATACTTAACCGGGAGCATTCTGGGGATATTCCATTTCGAACCGCGAAGAATCTTCTGGGGGATCATCTATTATCCTTTCCTCTTCCTTTTATTGGGTGTTATTGTCGAAGCAATAAATTACCTGTATTCGCAGATTTTTCCTAACAGGACCTGGCCGGGACAAAAACATGTCTGGCTTATGGCCGCTATCATCACCTTGCTATGGGGAGGATTATTCCG
>JAPKYS010000008.1 GCA_026394195.1 bacterium
GTGCACCCTGACTTCGTGGGTCTTTCCGCTCTGATGACCACCACCATGGTTGAGATGGGACGCGTGGTCAAAGAACTGCGCGACGCTGGTATTCCAGCCAAAGTCATCGTTGGAGGCGCGGTCGTCAGCAGGGATTTTGCCTCGGACATCGGCGCCGACGGCTACGGCAAGGACGCCATGGAAGCCGTGCGAATCGTAGACTTGCTGTTGGAATAGTCGCAGGACAAAGCTCGTTTATTCAGTAGAAAAAATCCATGCATATCATTGATATAATTACCAGGAAACAAGCCGGATCTGAGCTCAGCCACGCCGAAATTAACTGGCTGATCAAAGAATACATATCAGGCAGGATTCCCGATTACCAGATGACTGCGCTGCTCATGGCTATCTATTTTCAGGGGATGAGCCGCAGAGAAACGGTCGATTTAACCCTGGCGATGATCGCTTCCGGGAGTCGTGCGGACCTTTCCGCCATCCGCCGACCGAAAGTCGACAAGCACTCTACCGGAGGCGTTGGCGATAAAGTCTCGCTGCTGGTGGCACCCATCGCAGCATCGTTGGGCGTGGCTGTGCCGATGATTTCGGGCAGGGGACTGGGACATACCGGAGGGACGCTGGACAAACTCGAATCCATACCCGGATTCACCACCAATCTTTCGCTGGATCGGTTTGCCGAACAGATTGCCGCGGTCGGCTGTGCGTTGATCGGTCAGAGTGACGAAATCGTCCCGGCAGATCAGAAAATTTATGCTCTGCGAGACGTCACCGGCACAGTGCGTTCCATTCCGCTGATCACCGCCAGCATCCTGTCGAAGAAAGTGGCAGAAGGCGCAGAATCGCTGCTCTTGGACGTGAAGTTCGGCCGTGGGGCTGTCTTTGCAGAGGTCGAGGGAGCGCGTGAACTGGCGATTAATCTGGTCGCAATAGGCTCGGAGTTGGGCATGAAAGTGCACGCTCTGCTGACCAATATGGATCAGCCACTGGGCTGCGCGGTGGGCAACTGGCTGGAAGTGAGAGAATGCTTGGATATTATGGCAGGCAAACCCGGCAGCGACGATCTGCGGGAATTGTCAATGGTTCAAGCAGCTCTGATGTTGCAGCTCGCCGGAAAATATGCTAGTTACACTTCGGCACGACAGGCCGCGGAAGAGACCCTCTCATCGGGTCGAGCTTTGGAAAAATTTATCGAGATTGCACGACTGCAAGGAGCAAACCTCAGTGTACTCGAGAAGCCTGACTTGTACCCTCAAGCTGAACACTGCCAAACCATTTCTGCCATGACTTCCGGGTACGTTCAGGACCTCAACGCCCTGGCGATTGGCAAGGCAGCGATCTATCTTGGAGCCGGGCGTCTGCGCAAGGAAGACGATATCGATAACACGGCTGGCTTGATCCTGCATAAAAAGCGTGGTGATTCAGTGCAGGCGGGTGATCCAATCGTGACACTTTATACCTCACAGGAGGCAAATTTTGCCGAATCCATTCCCTTGGCGACAGCTGCATATCAGCTTGGTGCGCAGACGCCGCGCCGAAGCCCTCTGATACTCAGCGAGATCAGCGAAGCCGGTGAAAAACCGTGGACGGAATAATGGACTACCTCCTGTCCTTTGACAGCACTCAGTCGGTGCTTCAGGCAGAACAGATTCTGATCCGACACGGCATTCCCATCGAAACCGTGCCGCACTCAGCCTTCGATCATTCACGCTGCGGTATGGCTATCCTGGTCGAAGATAAGTGGATCGAAGTTGCGCGCCGCTCGCTGAGCGAGGCAGATATCGCCGTAGAAATCGAGAAGGTCACGCGTCAAACCCCTCTGAAAACTGAATTTAGAGATTGACCTTCCCCAGTTTGTCACCTATATTAGGTTCTGGCATGGTAGTTGCAAAATTACTGATGCCGACACGCTTAAGACCCTTAGGTTGGTCCATAGTGTCGCCAAGACCGTCGACTCAGCGTTCTGACGGAATAAATCGTTCAATGGTAAATGTTGAGGAGGCTGTTTTGAGTAACGGCGTGGTGAAATGGTTCAACAAGAACAAGGGATACGGGTTTATCTCGTCCGAAGACGAAAAGGACGTCTTTGTGCACTTCTCATCCATCCGAGGGAAGGGCTACCGGGTTCTTGAAGAGGGGGATGAGGTGGTGTTCGACTTGATGCCGGGCCCGAAAGGTCCGCAGGCAACCAACGTGCGCCGAGCGCGCAAGGGTGAGTTGGAAGAATTGGAACCCGCGTAAACCAGAACAGCAATATCGGATAGTCCGTCAGTCAATTTATTAAATTTCGCCGGTTTGATCGTGCGGTCAGGCTTGGCGATATTTTTTTTAAAGACATAGGGGCACGGCATACTGTGCCCCTATGATTCTTACATCGGTAGGGGCGTTTAAATAAACGCCCCTACACCTCGTGACTCGTCCTCGCAGCTACTTCAGCAGCACCATCTTTCCGTTAGCTGCGTTTGCGCCTGCCGATAAGCGGTAAAGGTATACCCCCGACGGCAGATTCGATCCGTCGAAAGTGACGGTATCATGGAATAACCAAATTTATCCTTTTAAACTCACTAGTTATCAAGCGCAATACCATTTCAGACCACTTCAATAAATTATCGAAATCAATATCTCCATCTATATCAGATATATTAGAGTTCCAACACGCAGGGAATTCATTGCAATTATTCCATCCACCCATAGGCAGATGAACACGATTCATATCCAAATGATACTCTTCTACTCCCTGTGCTAGGGAAGATTGTTTTGGAATTTCACTAAGTTCTAATCTGTTTGCTGGTTCATCTTCTTTTACACTGTAATAACCTGGTGTTGTAGAAATTGTAAGCATTATCTCAGAATCTACATGCCAATGAGGCTGGGGCAAATATTTTCTATTATTTTCTTCGCAGCTCCATTCAGCTCTTAGAAGTAGATCCCAGTTAGATTTTCCCCAAAATAATATCCATCCAGCACTTTGTAGTAAATATTCGTATTTATTATTTTGAAATGTCCTTTTTTTTACCCAAGCTTCTTTCCAAGTTAACTATACATTATCATTTGATATCAATTGAAAAATAGGTATTTTATCAATTCCACTATATAACTTGACCCACTCACCATTACTTGGCACCAGTGAGTTGTAATAAAGAACATTATTATAAGAATTAAGCTTAATTATTTTGATATTATAGTCAAGACTTTTTAAATGACTACACAAATCAGTGTGGAAATTAGAAATATCATCCATGCTAGCCATTATAATCTCCACCTTCATATCCATAAACAATTTTCACTAGGTCGTTGAGTCTATCCTCTTCGATGATATCTTGCTCATAAATCATTTTTCCTAATTTTGCTAATTCATAAACAATATGTTTCTGAATTCGCGTTTCATCAGAGAGATCAGGTAAAAATACATTTTTTATGAATTGATTACCTAAGTTGAACTGCCCTCCTTGAACCTTAGGACAGAAACACTCTAAGATTTTTTCGAAATAATGACTATTTAATAGTGCAAGATACGCCCAAGGGAGTGGTGAATCTTCAAAGGGAAATATGGTAGAGTCCATATCATCATCACCATTCAAGGAAGGTATTTCTTTTAGATTCTTCCAAATCCAGGCGTAACCTTGAACTACCGCATATTCTCCTTTATCATCATAGGCAAAATAACCTGCACCACCAAAAGAGGTTGAAACAATTTTTGCTTTCCCAAATTCATGCCACGATCTGGGTGCTGAAAGTGACCACCAGTCAGCAGCACTTTTATTGTAACGCTTTGCTAAAACCTCTCTATGGGGTTCTAGGTTATTCTTAAAGTAGGTTGGTAGTTCTTTCGCTAATTGCTCCTCGCTACGAATAGTCAGACCATTTGTGTCATAAGGATAGAATACATATTCAGTTAGATACAGCCGACTATTCTGTAATGCAATATTTGCTATTGCTGGACGGAAATATTTTTGCTCTTGGGTCGGTAGAATTTTGTATTCATTATTATCTAGGATAAACACCTTATTTTTACCTGTCCGAATTCCTTCGTGTACCTTAAACATATCTTGTACTCGGGTCATTTTGGCAATAGAAAATGCTTCAATTGTTTTTACTATTTCCTGACTACGTGGCGTCCAGCTCGAAGGAATAATCAGGTTTGGATTTGCTTGGTATATCTCGAATTTTTCATTTACAGTAGTAGTTTGATACTGGCGTAGAGATCGAAGCGCTTCATCGAAATAATTTTTTTTAGATAATACAATTTTTACGGCATCATTAGGCGGATTTTTAGAATCTTTGACACGTAAAACAATAAAGCCTGGTTCAACAAGCGCATTATCAAAGTAATTAACATTTTCAAACCGACCTAAAAGGAGTAATTCCGTTTTCCCCACAATAGCTTCTCGCCACTTATAACCAGATTCAGATTCAAAAAGTGGTGCGGCTAAAACAGAGGCTAATACTCCACCTGGTTTTAACTCTTGTATTCCCTTCCAAATAAACGCCATAGAAATATCATATCTATATCTTGCAAGATCTTGAAGTATACCTTGAGTCAATGATTTAGTATGATTGTCAAGCCTTTCATACGAAATAAATGGAGGATTCATTAATATTATATCCGGAGAGTCCCAACTCTCTATCAGGGAATCACCATATCGGATATCGATGCTAACATTTAACAACTTAGTTTCTGATTCTAATTTTGCCCTATTCAAACAAAATCTTGCAATTGAACAAGCGATTTCTGAGCTGTCAAAACCTTTAAGAATTAATCTCCCCTCAAAACCTTTATTAACCAATTCTCTAAATGCTTCTTGTAGAAATATCCCTGATCCACAAGCAGGATCTAAAATGGTTAAGGATTTTATAGCTTTTAAATTATTGCCAAAACCCGCTAGAGCTTGTTGGACTATTGCTCTAGCCAGATTTTGTGGTGTATATCTAACATCCCTTTTTAAACATCCACTCGGTTTTTGGTTAGGTCCGAAACCAGACAAAGAAAGCTGTTCAAATTCTATTCGAATATGTGCCTCTTGATATAATTGGCTAGCTGCATGCCTCAGTAACAATTCAGGTTCGAAATGATATCCACTCGGAAAAGGGAAATTATCAATAAATATTGAAGTAAATGATGATATATCATAATCTTCTGCCCCTGATAGGGAATCTATAAGATCTTTCTTGTCGGGGCTTATCGCTTTAAAGATATCCTTTACTTTCTTCAAAGTGTTCCATTTCTTTTCATCTATTTCGCCGTGACCAGATCTAACTGCCTCATAACCCATTAATAATGAATTAAGTACACGAATTGCATTCAAGGCATCACCGGGAAAAGAATTTCTTATTTGTCGAAAAGCATGTAGAATAAAACTGATTACGTCAATATTTTTTGGTTTTTGCGACGTAGATAATATTTTTAAAAGTGCATTGACATCAACCGGCTTCAATTCTTCTACTTGAAAACGGCGAAACTCATTAATGGAATCCCACCTTCTTAAATAAATCTCCTTGCTAGCAGAATTATAAATAACTGCATGACGAAGATTTGAAGACCAGCTCCAAGATATTGGCTCATCTTGAAGTGAAAAACTTGCATCATCTGTGATGGACAAAGCAAAACTTGCAGGATTTCCATCTAAAAGCACAGAGTGCTCCCCAGCGATTTTCGGATTTGGTTCCCCGAACATCGGAACATGAACAAGTCCCAAGATCTGTGCCCAAGCCTCGGAACTTGTAGGATCCCACTTTGGTGTTGTGATCATCTGACCTACCTCAGGTTAAACCGATAGAAAATACAAAAATCCATGGGATTTGTCAACAGGTTTCTGGGGTTTCTTAGATGTGCACATTTGCTCATCATAAGCTCCGTTATCATGTTATCATGGAGTGGTCCGCGACGATCCTATCAATTACAAGTCAACTTCGCTTCCCGCCGCTTATCGAATCTTCATTTCTTCTCGTATCTTATGCAACCTGTTCTTCCCCCACCTGATTATTGTACTGCAACCTATAGAGCTTGTAATATAATCCTTTCAATTTTAGCAATTCCTGGTGGGTGCCGGTTTCGCGGATCATGCCGTCGTGCAGCACGATGATGCGGTCGGCGCGCTGGATGGTGGAAAGCCGGTGCGCGATCACGATGGCGGTGCGCCCCTGCAGCAGTCTGCCGATGGCTTCCTGGATCAAGATTTCCGATTCGGTGTCGACCGAAGACGTGGCTTCGTCAAGGATCAGAATGGGGGGATCGTGCACCAGGGCTCGGGCGAAGGCTAAAAGCTGCCGTTCGCCGGATGAGAGGGTGGCGCCGCGTTCTTCCAGCTTGGTGGCGTAGCCATCGGGCAGCTTTTCGATGAAGCGGTGGGCGTTGACGGCTTGGGCGGATTCGATGACTCGTTTCAGGGGAATGGTGGTCCCCAGGCGGATGTTTTCTTCGACGCTGCGGGCAAAAATGAAGACGTCCTGCTGCACCACCGCCAGTTTACGCCTCAGGTCGCATTGCTGAACGTCGCGGACGTCTTCGCCGCCCAGCAGGATCTGTCCTGATCGGACGTCGTAGAAGCGGGTCAGCAGGTTGATCAAGGTCGATTTGCCCGCTCCGGTGTGCCCGACGATCGCCACCGTCTGCCCTGCATCCACCTTGAAACTGACGTCCTTAAGCACCCAGTCGTCGCCGTTGTAGGCGAAACTCACGTTGCGGAATTCAATCGAATCGGCTTTGGACGGCAGTCTTTTCGGTGAAGCGGCATCTTGCACCAATGGTTCCTCGTCCAGCAGCTTGAACAGCCGCTCGGCGGACGCCATGGCGCTCTGCAGGATGTTGTACTTTTCCGCCAGATCGCGCACGGGACGGTAGAAGCGTTCAGCGTAAAGAATAAAGGCGATAAGACTGCCGAGGGTCAGCGCGTTGCGCAGGATCATCCCGCCGCCGGTCCAGAGGATCAGTGCGATGGCGATCGACGAGATCAATTCGACTCCGGGAAAGAACACCGCGAAATAGAAGATGGTCTTGACGTGAGAATCCATCAACCCGCGATTTAAGTCTTTGAACTTGTTCAAATTGCGCCCTTCGCGGCGGAAAAGCTGCACGATGCGCATCCCCACGATATTTTCCTGCAGGTAGGAGTTCACGGTGGAGAGCCTCTGGCGCATTTCACGGAAGGCGTCCCGCACCCGGGTTTTAAACCAGAAAGCGATCCAGAAGAGCACCGGCAGGACGCTGAATGTCACCAGCGCCAGCTTCCAATTCAGAGCCAGCATGGCGATGATGATCCCAACCAGGATGAAAACGTCCCCGAAGATGGCTACGACCCCCTGCGTGAACATCTGGTTAATGACTTCCACGTCGGAAGAAGTGCGGGTCATGATGCGCCCGACGGGGTTGCGGTCGAAGAAGGAGACCGAGAGCGAAGAGAGTTTGGCCAACAGCGCCGCTCGGAGATCGAACATGATCTTCTGCCCCACCCAGCTGGTGACGTAGATCTGCAGAAATCCGGCTCCCATCATGCCTGCCAGCACACCGATATAGAGCAGCAGAATGGTGAATAGCCCCTGCACGTCCTTGGCGGGGATGTATACGTCAACGGCTTTCCTGGTCAACAGCGGCCCGGCGATTTCCAGCACGGAGGTGATCAGAAGCAGGAACACGCCCGCGGCCATGTAGCGCCAGTAAGGCTTGCCGAACTTCAGCAGCCGCCGCATCAGCCGGGCGTCATACGCCTTTCCGGTAATCTCTTCTTCTTCGTAGGGGAGGGACATCTTCGATTTGGGGCGCGAATTTAATCTATAATTAAACGGTTAGTTACCTGTTCCGATCCTCTAAAACCCCAACATTTTCGTTGAATTAAGACGAAAAATTGCTTAGTTTGCTAATTGCCAGCAGAAATGAAAAGTTCCATGTCCACTGAGTACCCAGATAAATTAGCCGCCCTGCCGGTCGAAACCCGGCAGCATCTCATCGAAGCCGCCATCAACCAATTCCTGGAGTCGGGATACCGACACCTGACCCTCTACGGCATCGCCAAGAGCGCCGGTTTCGGATTGAAGGAGATACGGGTGTATTTCCAGGATTCGGATGAGGTGTTGGGGTATGTGGCGGATTGGCTGAACGCCTTCTGGGAGGAGAAGATCGGCAGCGAACTACCCTCGCTGGAGAGCGATCTCCCCACCGATCAACTCTTTGCCGAAAGTTTCCGGGTGGCGCTGCTGTGGGGACAGCACTATTCCCGCTACCTGCGTTTCGGAGTCAGGCTCTCTTTTGAGATGGCGGTGGATCACCCGGTGCGGCTGCGCTACCAGCACCGCGGCATGGAACAGATCCTGCACTATTGCGAAAAGGCGATCCGCCGGGGGCAGCAGGCGGGCGAGGTGCGTCAGGATCTGCATCCCAGAGTGGCGTCGTATTGGGTGATGCTGATCATCATGAGGCTGATGGACGCCTCGGTTTCGCCGTTTCTGGATGCGGGATTGGGCATTCAGGGTGAGTTTTCCTGCGAAATCGCCAACGCCAGCCTGGACGTGCTCTTACGCGGCCTGGAACCGCCCCGGTGGTTTATCGGAGGGTATTAGGGGAAGCAGTCAGCAATAGAAAATTCTCTCGCCAAGACGCCAAGACGCAAAGATTGTTTTCAATTCTTCATTCGTCAATCTTCATTCTCCATTCTCCAATTATTTTAAAATAACCACCTTCCCCACCGCCAACCCCGCCCCGCCCTGAAGTGACGGGGCTACATCTATGGAAGCCCCATGAATGGGGCAAAAGAGCAAAAAGAGGCGCACCAAAGCGCCTCTACGCCTTTCCTGGTAGGTCAGACATTCCTGTCTGACTGGTTATATCGCCGAGTATTGGTGACAGACAAGAATGTCTATCCTACCCGCTTCCATTGACAGGGCGTTTAATTAAACGCCCCTACCTCTCGCGACTCGTGACCCGTGACTCGTGCCTACTTCAGCAGCACCATCTTCCCGCTCGCTGAAGTCGCACCCGCTGTCAGGCGGTAGATGTACACGCCCGACGGCAATCCCGAACCATCGAATTGGATTTCGTGCGAACCAGCCTGTAGGGGTTCAACATGTTGAACCCCTACGACGCGTCCGTTAACGTCGAACACCTCCAGCGTCACCTGCGCGGCTTGCGACAGATCGAAGCGGATGGTCGTGGTGGGGTTGAAGGGGTTGGGGGAGCAATTACGAATTACGAATGACGAATTAGGAATGACCGGAGGGTTATCCTGCGAGGCATATTTCTCGAAGAAATCGCCGGTGCAGGAGGACTCTTCGACCCAGTCTCCGCCATCGGACAGGGCGGATTTGGTGAAGGGGAAGAAGGAGGAGTCGGAGATCACCCAAGGGTATATCCCGACGTAGGAGATATATAAGTAGTTACCTGCCGGAGCACTTCCGGCTATGGTTTGCATCAGCATACGGGTCGGATTGGCGTTGGCAGGCAGAGTGCGAGTGATGGGACCCCAAACAGGTGGTGTAAACATTCCGTTCGGCTTTCTCAAGAGGTTCCAGGCATTGAAATTCTGCGTCTGCGTGCCATAGTTGTGGACGTTGATGTTGTAGTAGAACCAACCACCGTTGGCGGGGATGACGATGGGAGGATTGATGGGGGTGAGGGTAACCTCCATGGTGGGAGGAGTAATTTGTGGCGAAAGGCGTACTAAGGCTATGTCAAAATCACTGTCGCCAACGATTATGTAGCCATTATCTGTTGTTTGCCGGATACAATTCCCTTGAATAAAGTTCGGATATATTAGAACCCAATCAGAATTTCCAGATTCATCGTTTTTAGTGATGGATAACTCGCCAAAATGGTTTTGACCAGTGAATACATATCCACTATCGCTGGTTTGTTGTACACACTGACCAAAGCCTTCCCCGTAGTCTCTCCACCACTGTAAATTTCCTGAACTGTCCGACTTGAGTAGATAACTATGATACTGACCACTACTATATTTTCCAGTAATTATGAATCCTCCATCAAAGGTTGTCTGGACATAGAAAGCCTCAGGACTTGCGAAAACTGAGTAAGTGTGAAACCATTGTTGATTTCCTAGACTATCTGTTTTAACGAGAAAGATTACTCTATCATCAACGATGGGATGAGATTCACCTACTACAATATAACCTCCATCAGTGGTCAAATCAACGCAATGTCCTTCATCCTGGTTTTCACCGCCAAAGGTTCTGTGCCATTGAAAGTTACCTGATGGATCCAATTTCAGCAGATACATATCAAGCACACCATAGCCGAGTAGAGTAGTACCGCCGATAATATACCCGCCATCAGTCGTTTGTTTAATACGTCCTGCCGATATGCCACTTCCAACATAATGAGACCATTGCGTATTACCAGATGCATCCGTTTTGGTAACGTGAATTCCTCCCGTTCCACAAGCGAGAATGATATATCCGCCATCAGTCGTGACCTGAACATCCTTTCCTTGCTCGGGATAAGAGCTATTTAGGGTGTAAATCCATTGCTGATTACCTGATGAATCTGTTTTTAAAAGATAAACATCCCCGATCTGGGATTCGTTTCCAACTGCAATGAATCCGCCATCGGATGTTTGCTGGACTTCGTTACCAACTTGATTTCCCGGCCCGCCATAGAGACCCGTCCATAGTGTATCCGGCGGGGGCGGTTGGGCAAGAGTAATTGCTACAGCACCGCAAAGGCACAGCAGCATCACTGATAGAATGATAGAACGGAACATGGTGGTCTCCTTGAATTAAGATTTTATGGTGTCGGCGTCAGGGACGACGCCGACTACGGGTTTTCTAGCTTGCGATGCAACAAGGGGGTTCACCCCCTTGCCGTATGGGGTGGCAACGCTCGTTACGCAAGGGGCTCAAGCCCCTTGTTGCAGCAGGTTGCCGCCTTTTTTCTTGTGCGTTGCGTCAGGTCTTAGTCGCCGTTAGGCGGCGTGACCTGACGCTTGATCATCCGAAACGACAGTTCAGGTCACACGTCTGCTTCGCAGCCGCAAGACCTGACACAACGAGAAACCCACCCCGAGCTGGACGGGTGTTCTAATATACGAAAAGAAAAGTCCTTTGTCAAGGATTATTTTGGGATGGGGAAAGATTTTTTGTCTGGGTGCCCCACAGCTTGCTGTGGGTATCTCGCAAGCAGGGACGCTGCGCCACCCTTCCGGTTTCGGGTCGGGGCAAGTCCGATGCCTACGCGGCGGTTGTTCCTATCAGCGACATCAGTGTCATCAGCGGTTTCAGCGGTTCAGAATTTTTGTCGGTCGTCAGATTCCGGACGCATCCCAATGGGATTTGCCGGAATGACGACCTTTTTCTTCCAAAATAAGCCCTTCCGGAATGACATGCTTTCAAATTGGAGTATGGAGAATGCAGAGGAAATGTGCACCTTGACGACGAAAAGGGCTGCCGGAAGTCCCGGAAGCGGGATCGTTTATTCTCGTGGTGCGTACAATTAAAAAATGCGCCGTAATGACAGGAATGCTCATGACCGATGATGAATTCATCCGCAGTTCGTTGGAAGCCAGCGCCGCCGTCAAGCAGGCGATGATCTCAGCCTGCGGAGCGCCGCTTCAGACCGCAGCCGACTTGATTTCGGCAGCCATGCTGCGCGGCAACAGCCTGCTGATCTGCGGCAACGGCGGTTCGGCGGCGGATTCGCAGCATATCGCCACCGAGTTCGTGGTGCGGCTTTCCGCCGAAAACCGCCAAGGATAACGCCAGCTCGGTGGAATCGGTTTCACCGGTGCTGGTCCATCAGGCAGAGAGAGGTTGTATCTGGGCGTGGGCGGGGAGGGTTAGCGCGACCAGCAGAAGGGTTAATGGGAGAGAGAATCGCAGCGGGGTCATGGCTTTCACCTTTATCAATTTTGTAATATGAGAAACAGGTTCGGATTCAACAATTTTAATTTACCAACGATTTTCCCAAATTGTAAGAGAAAACTGAAATTTTGAAGCGATTTTTCACAAAAAAAGCGACCCTGCGGTCGCCTTAAAATCACCTCACACTCGGGAATAACCCGATATCGGTATGCGGTAGGAATAGCGCCGCCATGAACTCGTCCATATAGCCGGGCCAGGATGAGAGTTCGAAGTAGGTGATCTTGCGCGAGATATCGTGCAGCTCACCCCAGAGTTGCCAGCTGAGCAGCGCCAGACCCGCGCCCCGTAGCGACCCGTTGCCGATGTACTCGAAGCGGTCTCGAGGCAGGTCGGGCAGCATGCCGATGCGGATGGCGTTTTCGACGTCCAGATAGCGCCCGAAACCTCCGGCGATAACCACTCGTTCGATCTCAAAAACTGGCAAGCCCACCCCCTTCAGCAACGTCTGAATCCCCGCAAAGATCGCTCCCTTAGTGCGGATCAGGTTATCAAGATCCACTTCGGTGACCACCACGTCGCCGCTGCCGCCAGTCTCAGCCCGGTCGATCAATAAAATTTCCGCCTTTCTGCCCATACTGCGTATTCGCCTGGGATCTGCCTCCTGTTTTAGCTTCCCCCTCGCATCCAGCCTGCCGGACGAGCGCAGTTCAGCTAACAGGTCGATCATCCCCGATCCGCAGATCCCCTTCGGTGTCCCACCGCCAATGACCCGGAAGGCCAGCTCGCCCGTTTTAGAGTTGCGAGTCACCTGATCGATGGCGCCGGGGACAGCGCGCATGCCGCATTTGACGCCGCTTCCTTCGAATGCGGGTCCGGCAGAACAAGCGCAGGCCGTCAACCACTCCCGGTTTCCCAGCACAATCTCGCCATTAGTACCCAGATCAATGTAGAGAGTCAATCGATCGGAATGGTGGACGTCGGCAGCCAGGACGCCTGCAGTAATATCGCCACCGACATAACTGGCGACCGATGGGCTGAAAAATACAGGCGCCTGCGGGAATATCTCCAACCCCACTTCCACCGCAGCAAATACCGGGAACTGTGTCACCGCTGGAACATATGGCTCTTCGCGGATGGTCTGCGGATTGATGCCCAGCATCAGGTGCTGCATGGTCGTATTTCCGGCGACACTCACCGCCACGATGCTCTCCCGTTTAGCACCGGTTATTTGTAATAATTCCGAAATTAGTCCGTTGCAACTTTGCAATGCCAAGTTTTGCAATTGTGCTAACCCATGCTTTCGTCCGGCATAGACAATGCGGTGGATGATATCCCCACCGCAAGGGATCTGCTTGTTGTATTCGCTGGCTTCGGATTGGATCTCTCCGCTCTTCAGATCGATCAGTCTGGCGAAAACGGTAGTGGTGCCAATATCCAGAGCCAGGCCATAAATATCAGGCTGCGGCTCCGAGCTAACCTTTAATATCTTCGTTAATTGAGCCTCCTGATGTGTTAGGACTTCAACCGCGCCATCGCTTTCACGTAGTGTTTTCCCAAGGCTCCTCAAGCAATCCAGACTGATGTCGAATGTCCTTGGGACGTCACGTTTGGCCAGAGCCGCACCAAACCGCTCGTAATCGGAAGCATTATTTTGCAGCGTAGCAGGAGGGACTTGAAGTTCGAGAAGCTGTACCAATGGATTTATTGGGATTCCACGCACTTGCAGTTCAGCGCCTGGATGTTCAGCGGGGTTAAATGGGGTATCAGTAGTAACGAGCGTATACGAGAACTCCGATTCCGGTGGAATTTCGACTTCGATGTTTTCGATAATTCTCGCCAGGCAGGCGAGGATATAGCCTTGAGCTTTCTCTTTGGCTGTTAAATCCGGTTCACCGGAAAGGAATATGTTCCCTGAAAGCAGCCGCACTTTGCAGCGCCCGCAGGTACCCAATCCGCCGCATTCGCTCGCCAGAGAATATCCCGCTAATCGAGCGACCTCTAGCAACGAGCTGCCTTCCGTCGCTTCGATGCAGATATTCCCCGGATTAAAGTTGACGACCAGTTTGCTCATGGCTGTTGAGCAGATAGAAAGACTGAACCCCAATGGGTTAGAATTTATTCTGTACGATTCGTGACAGTTCATGATAAGTCAGCAGCAGGCGTTCGTCGCGCCGCAAGGGAGAATAGACTCTTTCCCGTCTTAACGCCTCATGGCTGAGGTCTGCGAAAATAAGTTCTTCATCGCTCATCCCTGCTTCCATGATATTTCTGCCGTTGGGTCCCACCAGACGGCTCATACCCCAGAAATTCAGTCCATCCTGGTACCCGACCAGGTTGGCATAAGCAACGTAACAGGAATAAGCTTTGGCGGTGTGCGACAGCAGCAATGTCCAGACTCTGGTGTTATCGCTGACGTCATCCTGCGATACGCCGCGAGTCGGGCTGGCAGAAGGCACCAGGATGAGATTTGCTCCATCCATCGCCAGAATATAGGGGACCGCAGGATGCCACATGTCGTTGCAGACCGCTAATCCCGTCCGTCCAAAAGAACTGTCGAAAGCCTGGATACGTTCACCTTCGGTAAAGAACCGTTTCTCGTCGAAAACCCCATACGTAGGTAGATAGACTTTGCGATGAATGTGCTTCAACTCGCCACCTTCGTAGAAAAAGGCGGAATTAAAATATCGGTGGTCGGCGGATTTTTCTACCAGCCCGATAACGATAACGATCTTGCGGCTGAGATCACGTATAGGATCAAGGAAAGCATCATCGGCGCATAATCCGCAGGCGAAGCCCTGATCCTGCAGCAGGTAACCGCTCAGGCAGAGCTCCGGCAGCAGAAACAGTTTGGCTCTTTGATTGAGCGCCTTGTCAGCAAGTTCCAAAATCTTGCTGCGATTCTTTTCCTGATCCCCGATGACAGGACAAAATTGACCGATGGCGATGCGGTAATTGGACATGGAGTACTTTCCGGTTTTATCAGAGGAATAATATAGGCAGGCTCGTCGCTGATTACAAGCGAAAAGAGGCAGGATGAGTCAAGCTGATTTCTTAGATGGCTTTTTCCATGGGGAGTATGATATCAAAACGGGTGCCGCGCCCTACTTCCGTCTGCAGCAACAGCTCACCGCTGTGAGCTTCCACGATGTTCTTCACGATGGTCAATCCCAGACCGGTCCCTTTACCCTCCCCTTTGGTGGTAAAGTACGGTTCGAAGATCTTCTTTCGCAATTCTTCCGGAATACCCGGTCCGGTATCCGCAATAAATGCAATTGCCTTTTTACCATCTCTGGACGTCCCGATGGAAAGTTCGCCCTCGCCCTTTTCCTCGAGAGCGTGAGCGGCATTGATGATCAAATTCATCAACACTTGTTGGATTTGGTCCGGATCACCTGTCGCAATCAAAGGATCTGAATGATAGGAAAGCTGCAATCGGAATACCGCTTTTGGGTCATCTATCCTGAAACGCTTGATCTTGCCGGCGGTGGAAGACATTAGTTCCACTGAATGTTTTACGATCTCATTTAGATCAAACATGATCGCCGTGTTCTGAACAGGCTTGGAAAGATTGCGTAAATCCCCGGCAATTCGAGCGATTTTCTGCACCTGACCTTCGATAATCTGCAGAGAACTGGATATTTCGGCATCCTGATCTCCCAGTAGTTCATGAATCCTCATCTCCGCCAATTGCGCCCGTCCCTGGATGGGGAAGAGGTGGTTGGATATTTCATGAGCGATTCCACCAGCCAACTGAGTCATCAATGCTCTTTTTTCTTCCTCGTAATACTGCTGTTCCAATTTTCTGCGGTCAGTCACATCCGAAATCAGCAGCCCAACTTTACCTTCTCGGGCCACAACTTCAAACAGCACAATCTCGAAATGCTTGCCGCCGACCTCAATCGGAATCGCTCTTGGGTTTTGGCCTGCCCGCAATTGTTTCAAGGCGTAGACTACAGATTCGAATGGTATGGCTGTCGGTTGACCAATTTTATCTGCTCCAACCCAGGGGCAGATACTTTCAAAAACACTATTGTAATACTCCAATTTGTCTGCGTGGTCGAGTATCATGACTCCTGTGGGGATGGTTCTCAGAATAGTCTCATTATAGTCCTTCAGGTTGCGGTACTGCTCCAGACTCAGGCGCAGGGATTTGAAGTATGACGCATTCTGAATAGCCACAGCGGCCATATTCACAAAGGTTACAAAGATTGCGAAATCCTTTTGCGTAAAGACCCCCGCCAGGGATGAATTGTCCGCATAAGCCATCCCTAACAGTTTTTCTCCGCACAGTAATGGCGCACCCATGACTGACTTCAATTGCAGATTACGCACCGATACTTGCCGAGCGAGAGATTCATTGTTTTCGACGTCATTGATCAACATGGCCTGACGTTCTTTCAGCACTTTGTCGATCACCGAGGTACTGATCGATCCTTTGACGTCCTGGATCTCTTTATGATCAAGGTTATGAGCGATACTTACTTTTGGCGCTCCTGCCTCGTCAAGTAGAATTAGAAAGCCGCGCTCAGCCTTGCTGATCTCAATGGCTGCATCCATCACCATTTGCAGCAGCCGATCGACGTCCAATTCTCCGGCAATCAGAGTGCTGATTTCGAGTAACCGCCGCCATTCGCCTGAAAGCGGATCGGCTCCGATTGAGATGGCTTCCTGTTCACGACCCAGCTCTTCAAGGTCCGTCAATCCTTCAAATAGGTCATCCAACATGATTGGCGCTCCGTGCTGCTATGATTTCCGACTTCAATTTAGTCGCGTTATCGCGCAACAACATCAATTCGGGATGTCTCGAGTACCCGTCCTTCAAATCTTCAGGTAATCGAACGATGATCTTCTTTACCGTCTCTATGGCTTTTTGATAGTTTTCACCGGCTGATCCATAATGTTGGCGATGATGGTGAAAGCGGCCCCGCAGCCAATACGCTCTCCAGAGCAGGTCAGGGAAAGTCTGACCTAGGCTGATCGCAATATTTAAGGCTTCTTCTGTGCTGTCAGAGCGCAGATTGAATCCTAAAAGGAGGTTAAGCTCAGCTTTCAACCAACCCGATTCCTGGCTGTCAATCTCAGTCCTAAGTTGTTCAAGTAGAGCGATATACTCCGATTTTTCACCTTCATACCACGCTAATTCCGCCAACCTGAGTTGCAATCTCGAGGTAAGGTAGACCAGGTTCATCCCCTCCAATGCGACCAGGGATTTGTTGAAATTGATCTTGGCTTCAACGAATTGCCGCTCCTGCAATGCGATAATCCCTCTTTGTTCGAGGATCAAGGCTTGTTCTTTTAATGCCTGCGTCTCCTCGGCGATCTCCCAAGCTTGATCAAGATATTGTTTTCCTGGGGTAATACAATTCGCTGCCACGTATAATGTACCCAAATAGGTAAGTGGTTCAATCGTTCCCTGCACGTAACCGGTTTCCGAACAGATTTTCAGACACTCTTGCCAGAAGTCGTGGGCTTCTCTGTAGTTGGAACGCAGAAAATTTATCTCACCCAGGTTATTCATGCAGTCAAGTTGCTCGCGATCGCTGCCGCCGCGGCGAAAGAAATCGAGAGCTTCCGAATAATATCTCTGCGCCATATTCAAATCCCCAGCCTCAAAAGCCATAATGCCCAGATTGACCAAAAGACCATTTAATCGTGTAAAATCCCCCACTTCTTTCGACAGTTGAGCAGCCATCTCGAATTGACGGCGAGCCCCCTCCGTATCTCCACTGCAGGAATATACGATACCTAAATTATTATGAATGTCAGCCAATCCTTTTTTATCGGGATTCAAACGGCGCAGCTTGAGACAGCTATCCCAATGCTTTTGGGTTGCCTCGAGGTCGCCGGAATAGAAATGAATTCTACCCAACGCATTATGGATGATCGCCTGCCCGCTGGTATCGCCGCTTTTCACAAGTTCATCCAGGCTCACCTGACATAATTCCAGGGCTTTCCGAACTTCTCCTTGCCGAAATTTTATCCACCCCACCTGGCTCAGAGCTCGAGCACGTTCACCACCTCTCAGGTGCTTCAGGGCAGCATCCCAGCAGTTCAATGCTTCCGATAATTCGCCTTTATGTTCGTAGACCTCTGCCAGGTGCTGCAAGAGCGCTGCTATTTCCTCTGACCGGATTTTGCAGCTGAATTTTTCAAGAAATTTCTCCAACACTCCTATGGCTTCCGGAATGTGTCCAGCCAGGTACTCCAACTCTGATATCTGCAGGCGAATAGGAATCTGTTTTTGCGGTGACTCATTATCTTGTTCGAGAACCTGTAACCCGAGATAAAACTGTCTCAAAGCCACGTCATTCTGAAACGTGCTCCGGGCGATGGATCCTGCTCGAGCCGCCCAATCGACTACCTCCTGCATCATCCCAGCATTGAAATACAGTTTAGCGATTTCGCCGGCCCAGTCATCAAATTGACCGCTCTCTTTCAATTTTTCAGCAAGGATCAGACTCAGGCGGCGTTGTTCTGACGTCTGGAGTTCACCTTTTAACTTATCTGCAATGGACTGATGAGCCAGGCGCAAGCGAATTTGCCCTCCGACCACATCCTGCCTCACCAAGCCCATTTTTACGGTTTCCTTCAAAGTGGCGAGGGTTCGATTTTCAGTTTTTCCGGATACCGTGGCAATGGTGGTCAGCGGAATTTCAGTCTGTACCAATGAGAGTATATGCAGAACGTGGCGCATCTCTTCGGTGACTGATTCCAGTCTTCTCATTAAAAGATCTGCAAATCCGCCGCTGATTTCGACACCGGAGATTTCAGTTGGGAAAACCCACGCACCCAACTGGTGTCGAATCTGTTTTTGAGTGAGCAACTCCAATAATAATTCTTCAATGAAAAGCGGAATGCCACCGGTGGCTTTAAGGAGAGAGTCGATGAAAGGTTGTGCAGGTAATTGATCCGCGAAAATCGATTTAAGATAGCCTTCGATCTGTACTGGTTCGTAGCCTCGAAGCAGGATTTCACGATCAAATGATAGACGGAATCGTTCCAGAGAGCTGCCATCGGAACCACGGGCAGCATCATTATTTTCGACCTCACTCCCGTCGTCGAAAGCTAAAACCCAGATCGCATTCGGCCTGACACGCCCCTGCAGCATGTACCGTAAGACTTCGATGGTGGCCTGGTCTGCCAGATGAAGGTCATCAGCCGAGAGTATGGCAGGGCGTCTGGAGAGAAGCTTGCTGAATATTTGATATAAATCTTCATAGTTTTTCAGTCGTTTGCCTTCGTCAGATAAAGTTTCCACGTTATCTACGATTTCAGTATAATAAGCTGGAATTAATTGTAGAAGGGTCGATGCATATTGATCGAGTAGCTTGGCAATGTTTTTATCTTTCCGAACCTCTGCAGGGTCACCAAGAAGTTGGCCCAGCCATGATTTAATGACTTTCAAACCATTGCCGCCACCTGCTCGCGTTTGGTAGATCGGCAATCCTTCGAGTTGGCACCAAACCCGCCACTCATCCAGCAGACGTGACTTTCCACAACCAAAGGGTCCTTTTATCAGGATGGTTCGGGCTGAACCTGCCGATCCAAAGTCAGCGGCGGCATTTTCCAGATAGTCTAGCTCACCCATCACCTGGATATAATGCCCGCAGTGAACAATGGCGCGCAGGCTGTCGGCGGTATCCATTGAGATTTGAAGACCCATTCCGGAGTTAATATCCTCAATGACTGCTCTCGCGCCATCAGGTCTTTCAATTGGATTGGGTTCAAGCAATTTCAAGATCACGCTGCCCAGAGCCTCAGGCAGATCAGGGTGATATTTGGCCGGATGAACGGGTCGGACCTCCAGTCTCTTCTTCAAACTTTCTGCGAGATTGTCTGATTCGAATGGCAGCCGCCCTGTGACGGTTTGATATAAAATAACTCCAAGTGAGTATAGATCGCTTTTAACCCCTGCCGCTTCACCCCGCATGATTTCGGGAGCGGCATAGTCCAGAGACCCGCAGAATCCCTGTTCACATCCTTCACCACGCCTTGCCAATCCGAAATCGCACAGCTTGGCTTGCAATCTGCCCAGACCATCTTTTCCAACCAGAATGTTCTCAGGTTTCAGATCACGGTGGAGTACCCCGCGACCATGGAGATAGTCCAGAGCGCTGCAGACTTGTGAGGTCAGCAGAATCAGGGTTTCATAGGTTTGCTCTCTCGCCACCTGATAGAAATTATCGCCGTTAATGAATTCGGTGGTGTAGTAATTGGCGCCGCTGTCGGCGACAGTGCCATAAATGTACACTCGGGCGATGTTGGGGTGCTTCATTTCGGACAATAACGCGAATTCATGCCGAAATGCCGCTATTTCATCCTGCAGATGCGGCTTGAGAATTTTAAGCGCGTACTCCGCGTTGCTCTCGTCGAAAATGTCCTGCGCCAGATAGACAGATCCCATTCCGCCTTCGCCTAAAAGTCGAAGTAATCGGTAACGACCGTCCAGAATATCCAGAAACGTGGCTGTATTCAAGTACATAATTCTCCCATTCAATCGCTAAAAAGATAGCAGACGCCGATGGGGAAATCAAGAGATGATCCCGATTAGTGAAGGGATGCGTCCAATTTGGTGATTGGGGGGAAAAACAGGATCAGTTGCGAGGGCGTGATTAGGAGAGTTCTTCCGATTCATTGGCGGCGAAGCCGAATTTCGCCATACGATAACGCAAGGTTTGTCTGGAAAGGTGAAGAAAGCGGGCGGTTTTACAGACGTTCCATTCGCATTTTTCCAGCGCCCGCACTATAACTTCTCTTTCGATCTGTTCCAGAGGTACCCCCGCCTCGGGTAGGTCGACGACATGACCTCCCCGGATGGTTGAAATCGCAGGAGCGTCGCGATTACTGCCGCGTCTGTCGATATTCAAGTCACGCGGCGTAATCAAGCCGGTGTTGCAGATCATTACGGCACGTTCGACTGCATTGCGCAATTCGCGCACGTTTCCAGGCCAGGGGTAGGTGTTTAAAAGGTGGAGCGCGTCTGTGCTGAACCCCTTTAAATCGCGGCGGTACGTGCGATTGAAGTAGTCGAGAAAATGGTTCGCCAACTGGCGGATGTCTTCTCCGCGCTCACGCAGCGGCGGCATGTGGATGGAAATGACGTTCAGACGGTAGTACAAATCGGCTCGAAACTTTCCCTGATCCACCAGAACCGGCAGGTCTGCATTGGTCGCAGCGATAATGCGTAGATTAACCGAAATGTTCTGTAAACCCCCAACGCGCCTGAAGTTTCGCTCTTCGATCACTCTTAATAGCTTGGCTTGCAGCGATAGCGGCATATCTCCGATTTCGTCGAGGAAAAAGGTGCCGCCATCTGCCAATTCCAGCAATCCCTGCTTCCTGGTCTTGGCATCAGTGAACGCGCCGCGCTCATGTCCGAAAAGCTCTGATTCCATCAGGGTTTCCGGGACTGCAGTGCAATTAAACTCCAGGAAGGCTTTTCCTTTCTGCGGACTGAAGTAGTGAATTGCCCGAGCAATTACCTCCTTGCCCGTGCCTGACTCCCCCGTCACGATGACGGTCACCGCAGGCGATGCCGCCACCATGTGTACGCTCGCCATGACGTCACTCATCGCCAAGCTTTCACCGATCACCGCGCCCTGCCTGAATTCCTGCTCCTTGGTATTGACCAGATGAGTCAGGGTGTTAATCAAAAGGCTTTCGGCAAAGGCTTTCTCAATCGCTAATTTCAATGCTTCCAGATTGACCGGTTTCAGCAGATACTCGCTGGCGCCAATCTTCATTGCGCTGACCGCCGTTTCCAATTCCGCTGCTGCGGATAGGATGATCACCGGATGCTTGGGATCCCGCTGCTTGATCTGTTTTAGCACGTCCAATCCGGATAACCCGGGGAGGTTTATGTCCAGAATGGAGAGCTCGGGGCCGCGCTTATCGAAAAGTTCCAGCGCTTTCTCGCCTGTATCCGCCGGAATAACCTCAAACTGCTGACTCTTCAGGAAGTCAGCAACGAGGTCCAGCGAACTGGCGTCGTCGTCGACGGTCAGGATGCTTCGTTTCATGATGGGATATACAGAGTTGCTTTCGTCAACTCCTGTGGGAGACAGGAGCTGGCCTTAGCCAATATAGTCATGAAATTTCGATTTGTCAATAGGAATATAACCCGCCCTTCCCCTAACCGAGAAGAGTTGGGAATTTTTTTCCAAGCAGCAAAATAGGTTATTCTGCAGCGTGCATCAAAAAAAAGAGCCGGTTGAAACCGGCTCGTAAGTACTTAGAATAACCTGTATTGGAGCGTTAGGCGCGCTTTTGTCTTTCCCTGCGGTGGTAGACCGGTGCGGTACGTTCTTCGATGACTTCACGAGTAATGACCACCTGTTGCAGATCATCCTTCTTGGAAGGAAGTTCATACATAATATCCAGCATCGCTTCTTCCAATATCGTGCGGAGCGCTCGGGCACCCGTGCCTCTTTTCGATGCTTTGGTCACCACGGCACGAAGCGCTTCCTCCTCGAAGTGCAGGGTGACGCCTTCCATTTCGAAGAGTTTTTGGTATTGCTTCACCAGAGCATTCTTCGGCTGTGTCAGGATGGCAAGCATGGCTTCCTCAGAAAGTTCACTCATCGCCGCTGTCACCGGCAGCCTCCCGATAAGCTCAGGGATCAGACCGAATTTCATCAGGTCATCCGGTTCGACCAGTCGCAAGAACTCGTATGTGCTCTTCTTCTTGGTGGTGCGCTGCTGCGCGCCGAATCCGATGACTTTCTTTCCCACCCTATTCATGATGATGCGGTCGAGTCCCTCGAAAGCGCCGCCGCAAATGAACAGGATGTTACGCGTATCGATGTTGATCAGCTTTTGTTCCGGGTGCTTACGCCCGCCTTCTGGCGGCACAGATGCCATAGTGCCTTCCAGTAGTTTCAGCAGAGCCTGCTGCACGCCTTCGCCCGATACGTCCCGGGTGATAGACCCATTGGGATCTTTGCGGGCAATTTTATCGATTTCATCGATGTAGACGATACCGATTTCAGCTTGCGGCAGGTCGTAATTGGCAGCCTGCAATAGACGCACCAACACATTTTCAACGTCTTCACCCACATAGCCGGCTTCAGTCAGAGTGGTCGCATCCGCAATGGCGAAAGGCACTTGTAAAAAACGAGCCAGCGTCTGTGCAATCAAGGTTTTGCCCGTACCGGTCGGTCCAACCATCAAAATGTTCGATTTTTCGATTTCGACGTCGTCCGACAGTGAAAGGGAATTGACTCGCTTGTAGTGGTTGTAAACCGCGACAGCAATTCTCTTCTTCCCATCATCCTGACCGATCACGTACTCATTCAGTCGCTGGAAGACCTGTTCCGGAGTGGGGAAATTTTCAATTCGCTGTTGACGACGCTGCGCCAGTGATTGTGTGACCAGCCGGTGTGATGCCCGCACGCAAACGTCGCAGATATTGACGTCCGGGCCGTTGACCATGATCTGGACCTGCGAAGCTGAACGCCCGCAGAATGAGCAGAGTTGGGTGCGGTCGGTGCGCATAGAGTGCTACTTTCCTCGTTTCTTTTCTTTTTCAGTAATCACTTCATCGAGCAGCCCGTACTCTTTGGCTTCATCAGCGCTCATGAAATAGTCGCGGTCGGTGTCCTTCTCAATTTTATCCAATGTCTGTCCGGTATGCTTGACCAGGATGTCGTTGAGTCTCTTTCTAACGTTGAGAATTTCCTTAGCATGGATCTGAATGTCGGCCGCTTGTCCGTGTACACCACCCATCACCTGGTGGATGAGAATGCGCGCGTTGGGTAACGCGGAACGCTTTCCGGGGGCTCCCGCGGCTAAAAGCACCGCTCCCATGGAAGCCGCTTGCCCCATGCAAATGGTCGCTACATCCGGTTTGATGTATTGCATGGTGTCGTAGATCGCCAAGCCCGAGGTGACCACGCCACCGGGAGAGTTAATGTACAGGAAGATGTCCTTCTCGGCGTCTTCTGCTTCCAGAAAGAGAAGCTGAGCGATGACCAGGCTGGCAACAGTGTCCTCGATGGGACTGCCGATAAAGATGATTCTTTCTTTGAGCAGCCGGCTGAAAATGTCAAATGCGCGCTCCCCGCGCCCCGTCTGCTCGATGACCATGGGAACTAAACTCATGCAGGCTCCTGGGTTACCATGATGGCAATTATGAACGATCTATAGTTTTGATATATTCTCTTTTTTTTCTTCACCTTCACCGGCAGTGTGCTGGTGTGCTGATGCGATTTAGTCAGCCATTCCCGGAAGCTTTCCGGATTGTTGAGGACTTCTTCCGGCAGCACGGCATAATCCTTCATCGGGCGACCCGGCATGGGCTCGAATGGTCCGGCTTCATCGAACTGCGAGAAGAGCTCTTCCTTCTGGCTCGCTGAGAGGCGCACGAAAATGTTATCCCCGAATACTCCGGCAAACATGTTCTCGTTGACCCAGAAGACCGGCGCACCGAACATGGGCTTCTTCTTGACCGAGAAGCCGGAGAGGGCGTTTTCCAGATGGTCCGCCAGCGCTTTAGAGGCCTTTGGAAATGCCATGCTGACTCATTTCAATGGTAATCTCGCCGGGACTTCGGAGCGCATTTACATTATACGAAGAAAATCCCGCCCTCTGCAAGCCCAAAGATCGTGAAAAATGGGGCTATTACCCTTCCGTGACGTGACTGGTTATATCGCGCTGCTGTGCTGCTGAGTTTTAGTGACGGTGCTCTTCTTCTGCTCGAGCGAAGAAATCTGCAAACGATACGGTGCGGTCGATCACTCGCGCTTTGCCGACGATAAACTGCAATACCTTTCTTTCCAGCAGGTCATCTTCCAGACGCGACCGCTCTTTTTCGGTGGAATAATAGGCTTGAACCAGCTTCAGTTTCTTGCCGGTTCCAGCAGCGATCCTTTCGTATTCTCTCTGGAAGTCTTCTTCTTCGATCTTAAATCCTTCAATTTCAATGAGGCGTTTGCGGATCAGGTACCACCTTAAATTCCAGGAGACTCGTTCGCGATATTGGTCTCTCACGAATTTTTCGTCGAATTGATTCTTCTGGTCGTTTTTTAGATTCTTGCGGGTATCTTCCACCATCCGGTCCAGGTAGTCGTCTAACATGGACTGCGGAACCTCCAATCGGGTGTTATCCACGATCTGGTGCGCCAACAGATGAACCATACGCTGATAAGATAGCGATTCCACCTGCCTTTGCAGTTCTGTTTTCACTGCCTGGCGCAAGCTCTGCAGGTCTTGAAGCTCAGATCCGACTTCCTTGGCGAAGTCATCGTTCAGCTCAGGCAGATCCTTCCGTTTTACGGACTTCGCAACGACCTGGATATACTCGTATTTTTTCTCTTCATTCGGTGAGCCCGGAGGGCGTACCAGGGTGACATTGCGTTTTTCGCCTGGGCGGATCCCAACCAGGGAGTCCCGAATTTCAGCCGTGCTTCTGCTCAAATCAATGGTGACGTCCTGGCGCTTGCGGCCAATGATGGGAATGTACCCTGCGTCCAGCTCCTGAAGCTCAACCTCAAGCAGACTCGCAAGACCCGCAGGTTCAGTATCTTCCTGGATGACCGCTTGGCGCTGGCGCAGATTTTCCAGTTCAATATCCACGGCTTCGTCAGTGATCTCGGCATTTTCCCGCACCACCGTCAAACTGTCTAAAGGCGCCAGTTCGATAGGAGGTTCAGTGTCCACTGTCGCTTTGAAAATGAGAGCACTTTCGATATCGAATTGCACAATATCAATCCTTGGCGCAGCCACCGGCGTACCGATGTCAGCTTCCTTAAGCGCCTGTTCGTAGTATTCGCCCAGATGCTTGTGCAAGATATCGATTTTCAGCTCTTTTTCATACTGTTTCCGGATCAACCTGTGAGGAATTTTTCCTTTTCTGAAACCGGGCATGACGGCTTGCTGCTGCAACTTCTTAAGTTCAATTTCCAGCTCTTCATTGACGACGTCAGCGGGCACTTCGACAGTCAGAAGCCATTGTGAAGTCCCTAATTGTTCCTTTTCTACTTTCAAGTGTACCTGCCGGATTATTCTGTGGATTCAGTTATAATTCATTTAATTTGTGTCTGACCTAAGCTGCTCAACAGGAATCTGAGCGGAACCTTATATATTAAATTACTTCTCTGAGGAATGCAAAGGAAAAATCAGAAAAAAACGAACCCCACTATCTCAGTTTTTGTAGATCAGATATCAACTGGTTGGCAGCCTTATAATCTGCACGGATTTGCGCAGCCTTTCTCGCCTCAGCTTCACTCTCATCATTTCGACCGGCATTCTTCAAGGCCATCGCCAGGTAGAAATGAGCATCAGCATCCTCGGAATCCAATTCGCAAGCTTTCTGATAAACTGCAACAGCGTCCTGCCACTGACCTCTCATGCTCAGTTGTACTCCGTAAAGCCAATAAATCTCCTTCAAAAAGTGGATTGCATAACGATCGATGGGGTTGCTGTCCACCGCGGCTTCAAGATGCTTTCTTGCCGACTGGATTTCACCCTGCTCATAGGCGGCCAAGCCACGATCCCGATCGATCCAGGCAGGTTTTCTGGTCTCCCAGCGTGCCGTCAGTGAATCCCTGATTTCATTCGATATATTTGTAAAATAGGGCACTGGACATTCTCGCTTCTCTTCAAGCGCCAGGATGTCACTCCAGGGATTGATCTGCTGATGACGGGGGATGCTGTACTCGGTAAATGGATGATCGTCATGGATAATCGGTGTTCCGATCAGATAGGATTTCAACGATTCCGGACCTAACAGAAATCCGGATAGGATAGCCCAGGGATTGTCGAGTAATACACGCTTAAGCGCCTTCTGAACCTCCGGACGAGAATATTGGGCGGTGACATGGTTCCAATCAATAGCCAGTTCATCATGCGGGCAGAGTAGAATTCCTTCACTGCCGACGATCCAGAGGCTGGTCTGCGGAAAGACTGCAACTGCAGTCGCCATCAGCGCTCGCGCATCTTGACCGCTCATGCTGTATAGCGGAACCCATTGACACAAAGCCCCGCCCGGGTTTAGACACTCTTTTGCTTCACGATAAAATTCGTAGCTGTAGAGTGATGTGACCCCTTTTAATCCGGGATGCATGGGCTCCAGTGTAATAACGTCGTACTTCTCTCTTGTCGTCAGCAGAAAGCTCCTGCCGTCATCAATAATCAGCCGCACCTGTGGGCGATTGAGCACATCTGCATTCCATTCGCTGAAATACTTGGCAGTCCGGGGCACCACCGGACAAATTTCCACGCAGTCAACTCTCTGGAGATCGTACAATCCCAGAGCTCCAAAAGTAGCCCCGCTGCCGAAGCATATAACCAGCGCCTTTTTTGCCTGGGGACAAGCCCAGAGCGGCAAGTGGCCCAGCAACTGATTCTTCCGTTGACCCGCCATACCGGTAGAGGTCGCCTGTTGTTGGTTTAAAATGAGCCTGCGTGTATGCCGGTCTTCCAGGTCTTCTGTCACCATCACGGTCTGATCCGCACCTTCATGATAAAAAAGCAAGCTCGCCTTATCATGCGTGGGAATCAGGTGAAATCCCAGGTGCGGACTGATTGGAAATCTCACCAGCAGCAAAATGACGATCGTTGCGCTAAGAATAAGAGAGAGCTTGCGGGTTTTCTTCGGCAGCGGCGTAAAAGTGAGCGTCGCCAGTCCGATTAATGCGGATAGCGCTGCCAGAACGAATAAAGTGTATTGAATTCCGATCAGAGGAATCAATATAAACCCACACCCAAGGCATCCAATGATTGCTCCAAGGGTATTAACGGCTATGACACGCCCTGCGCGGCTTGACATGGATTTCAGGTTGGGTGTGGCAAGAGACAGCAGCAGCGGAAAGACGTATCCCAGGACCAGAGTCGTGGGAAGGATCATTATCAACGCTCTGACGGCAGTATTTCGCAGAATCAGCTCCCAATAATGCGCTTCGTTGAGATCAGGCTTACCAAAATAATTGTTGGTCAGGTTGTAAGCAATAAATCCCAGCACTACCAGAGCGCAAACGCCAACCTCCAAAATACCAAGTTCCAGCCAGCATCTCGTTGCTGAATGGTCTTGATCATCGCGCAGGCGTAATCGCCAGGCAGCTAAAAGACTTCCACCTCCAATACCGATCAGATAAATCCCCAGCATCAGGGCGAAAGCGTAAACATCGGCGACGACTGAAAATGTGAGAATTCTGAACCAGGCAACCTCGTAGCCCAAAGCTGCCAGCCCGGATAGGGCGGCAAAGACGAGCAGCAGCTTTTGTAATGCAGTCTCACCGGCAGATGATTTACCACGGGCGGATGATTTTTTCTTCGGTTTGACCGGTGACGCGGGATCCTGAGTCACTAGGCTCCAGGGAATCTTCCCTGCCAGCACCATTGCCATTCCGCCGATTATGATATTGCCCGTCGTCGCCATAATAACGGTTTTCAGATACCCAAATTGTTCAATCAGAATAAAACCGCACAATAATGTTCCCGCTGCTGCCCCGATGGTGTTGATTCCATAGAGCAGACTGATGCGATGCCAGCGTTGCTGCAGTAAGTTGGTCAAGCCGCGCACCAGGATCGGCAGCGTTGCTCCCATCAGAATGGTAGCAGGTAATAAAACCAGCGCAGAAAGAGTGCCTTGCAACAGGATTCGTGTTGCGCCGAGGTAGGGGAAAATGTTGGTTAACCAAGCATAAACATGCCTTAAAATCGGCAGAATTAAAACGGCTGTCAGAGCGAAAATCCCCACTCCGATTTCTAGTAAACCGTACAATCGCAGTGGATGGCGTTGGTCTCCGCGTGGGCTAAGGTACGCGGCGCCCAGAGCCATTCCACCCATGAAGATGGCGAGAACCACCGAGATAGCCGGTAACGAACTGCCGAAGATGAGGCTGAGTTGACGGGTGAAGGTAGTTTCCAGGATTAAAGCAGTCAGTCCTGAACAGAAAAAGAAGAGGTAGTACCAGCAAGACATGATAGGTCTCCTGATCGATCCACTTGCTTTCTAAAGCAAGTTAAGCCATGGTGCGAATCAGAGAACCGTGCTATGTATGCAGAGGGGTGTAGATATATATGACCGCACCCCTTCAGGTTTTATTCGAGTTCGTTATCGGGTATTTTCCACCATTTTTCTTCAGCTCTGCGCAGATTGCTGAGGTCAGTGCGTGTGTTTATTTGATAAGGCTGATGGATCGTGCCATTTTGAACGAAGAGAACGATGAGCTCCTGCAACTTCGCTAAATCCCCCGCGGGCAGGTTCATGGAAATATGACCTTTCATCATCGCCCGGTGATTGGGATCGACGTCGGCGCTGTTTCTAAGCTCTTCGGGTCCGGTCGCTCTGAAATTTTCTAGGCTGTACCATTGGCCGGCCAGGTCCGCATGCCGGGCTCTATAGAGACCTGCATCCATCAAAGCAGCCAAAAGATCCACCACCCCTGCGGGGGTTCGTGCCATGAAGGTATGCCTGCCCAGCAGCAATGCCATGCGGGGAACTCTTTCGGTACTATCCGGAACTGGGTGGGAAGTGGCTGTTTCCCAGGCTACTCGTGCCAGGATGGTCCAGGATGTATCTGCTGCCAGCAGCATGACTGCTTCCAGGTCGGAAAGGATAACAGCGTCAGTTTTTTCTGCGGTAAGAAAATTCTGGACGCTTTCATTACTATCCATCCCCTTAAAAGCAGGCTCGATGGCAAAGTTATTCGCAATCTTGGTATGCTTCAGAACAGCTACCAGTTGACCGGTGTTGATGAGGCTGGTTGACCAGGCAATTTCAATCGGTACAGCGCTGCCTGAAAGCTGATTGCTGTGGCACACCCTGATTAATAGGGTCAGAGCCAACACTATCAACAGCCGGCTTACACGATGGCTTGGTGTAATTCGCTTCATCAATTTTCCGATTCCTTCGATCTGTAGTTGGAGATGTGTCACTTCATCAGTACCATCTTCCCACTGGCAGTGTTTTCTCCTGCTGTCAGCCGATAGACGTACACACCTGACGCTAACCCTGACCCATCGAAGGTCACAGTGTGCGCTCCTGCATCCCTCATACCGTTGACTAATTCCGCTACCTTCCTTCCGTTAATGTCATAAACGGCAAGGTTCACCAGCCTGGCGGTTGGCAGTTCATAGCCGATCGTCGTGGTAGGGTTGAAGGGATTGGGGCTTGCGAACACCAGATTGAATCTATGGAGTGCCACCACCTTGGTGGAGACCACTTCATCCCAACCGCTAACCGACCAGTCTCCAGTAAAACTACTTGCCGTGGTTCCCTGCTTGGTGAAGGCAAAAGAATCCGCTTGACTGATCACGCGTGGGAGGTAGGAACCAATGAAACATCGGTAGGTATAGTCACCGGATCGAGCGCTGGCGGGGATGTTTTGCTGCAAGGTGCGGTTTATAGCTGCACCCATGGGAAGAGTCACCCCCTCCCGCTTAAACAACGGTCCGTATATTTCCCCGTTAGGCAATACCATTTCGGTCCAGAAATCGAGCTTGATAGAATTCGCTTCGAGGTTGCCGATGTGGACGTTGAAGGCGAATGTACCGCCCTGTGGTGGGAGAACGATCGGCGGATTGACTGGGTCCGCAGCCAAGTCGGCGTTTACCAGGTAGTCCCATTCATGGTTCGGGACATTTTGGGTTGTACAGTGAATGGCCCCACCGGCAAAAGCGATGCTGTTACAATCGATGCCAACCACATCCCAATCAGGACCTAAAGCCACACGATAGGAATCAAGGGCGGCAGCGTCGTAAGTGAGATTGTAGATCGGCACGAGGGCGCGATGATTGAGCAGGGTACTGTTGAGGTAGCTTTTGTAATAACCGGAAGCCGGCGGCATGGGGCAGCGCACGATGTGGAAGGGTGTCCCATACACGGTGGGAATCATCGCCATCCGGGTCGCGTGCTGTTCGATTAAATTGTAATTGGGATCACCGGGCTGCATCTTCGCCACCAGGATGGTGGTATCATTCATGATCTTAGCCCACAGGTCAATGTGCCCGGTCAGATCGATGCTGATATGCTGGAAAATGTAGCAGGTGTCCTGTCCGAAATAATCGTGGTAGATTTGATTGATCTGGGCGTTGGTCATGCCGGGGTTACTCTCGTTGACGTAGGTGGACATCATCATGGTGCCATGACCGTCGGTCATCATGTTGCCGCCGTCGTGCCAGATGCTGGGACCGTAATAATCCATCCCCCAGATCGGTTCGAGGTTTTCCGGGAAATGGTCGTCGTTGGTCCAGGAGGGACTCCAGGCATACGGCATATCAATGATTCCCAGAGTGGAATCCTGCTGGCGGACAAACCAGGGGCCGTAATCTTTGATCCAGACGGAATTGGTAGGTGCAATGATGAATTCGATGTTTTCATTCGGCACACCATGCGAAGCTAAATAATTCAGGCAACTGGTTTTATTGGTCTGGCTGGAAGTGACGATGTAGACCACAGCCACGTCCTGCATGGCATCGACCAGTTGGGCGAATAGATTCGCTCCAAATCCGTAGGGATAGCGTATGAAGGATCCTTCGCAGGAATCATATTCGGCATCCACCGTTATCGGAGCGGCAGGTGGGGGTGTGGGCCTATCCACCTCCCCTCGGGATGCGCTGGAGCGCTCATTTAAATTCGAAGTGCGTTCTGTTGCTAACACCGGTAATGCCAATCCGATGACGAGACCGGCGACAAAAAATTGCTTTTTCGTCATGATGCTTCTCCTTGGTCGATTGATGAACGGGGACGAGCCATTAGCTCGCCCCCTTATCTTAAACGCAATGCGGATAGAACTATCTACTTCATCAGAACCATTTTCCCACTGGCGATATTGGTTCCCGCTGTAAGGTGGTAGATGTACACACCCGATGCCAACCCGGAACCATCAAAGGTCACGGTGTGCGATCCTGCGTCCCTCATCCCCTTGACCAATTCCGCCACCTTTCTTCCGTTAACATCGTAAACCGTAAGGTTCACCAGCCTCGCTGTTGGCAGTTCGTAGCTGATGGTCGTGGTGGGATTGAAGGGGTTGGGAGAGGCCTTAACCAGCTTGAACTCGAGGTGTTGCAAGGGTGTGACTTCAGCAATGTCATCAAATCCAGAGAAGTCAGACCACCAGGAGGTGGTGGCACCATTTCCTGCTGATACCGATGATTTGGTGAATAAGAGACTGTCTGATGACCAGATTACGTTAGGATAACTCCCGGCAAACCCTCGGTAATAAAAGTTGCCTGCCGGAGCACTTGCAGGCACCTGTTGCGTCCTTTGGCGGGATACAGCCCCGAGCGGAGCGGTTATAGAGGCGTTGATTACTGGCCCATATAGATTTCCCGAAGGCAGCCGGACGTCAGTCCATACATCGCAAGAGAGCGGAATTCCCTGGTTGTTGGTCAATCCCAGCATAAATCCAAAACTGCCGCCGTTCGCCGGGATGATGATGGGTGGAGCCAAAGGTTCTACAGAAATGACTAAGTTCGGCGCCGATCCCATGATCGTAAACGAGCCGGGTGTGATGGTGATGACGGTATCCGAGGTGGTGCTCAGGGTATACCGAAACCGGCAATTGTTCGAATTGATGCCAGTCGGCACCGTAAATTGCAGTCGACCGTTATCCGGTAGCGCTTGAGCGAGTGGCACCCATGGTCCTGTGGGACCATTCGAAGATAGTTCAATCGTGACGTGCGAAACTGCTCCACCGGGGACTGCGGAAATCCAATTAGTAAATCTGGTTGAACCGCCTTTGAACACCTCGCCGCCCCGAGGATAAGCTGGCAGGAGACTAAGAAAGGTCGGTATTGATATTTCCCGGTAAAAGCGAAGGTGATTGTAGGAGTTAAAACTGCCGCCTTCATCAGTGATGTGAACAATATCAGGTTTTCCGTTATGATCGACGTCGCCGCCAGTGCGGAAAGCTTCGAAGGGACCGGTCGGGTCATTCTGAATGACATAAGATGCAGCCTGCGTCCATGCGCCTGCTCCATTGCCGGTCCAGACCGACACATTCCCTGCTCCGGCAGCCGCAACATCGCAGAAACCATCTGAATTCATGTCGCAGAGCTGAGTCATACCCCAGCTGCCGCTGGCGGGCAGGGTTCCGCAGTAATTCGTCCAGTTGCTGCTGCTTTCATTATAGGACCAGACCTGGATGCCGCCGCTGAGAATGTACGCCACATCCATTCCGCCGTCACCATCGACGTCACCGAGAGAAATCCCATTGCGTCCATAAGTCCCTCCCCCCGGAAGATTGTAGTCGGCATTATAGAATGTGCCGTCTCCATTGCCGAAAAAGACGGCTCCATTCTGATAGGACGTTGCCAGGTCGAGATTCCCATCGCGATTGATATCCCCGAAGACGATGTGCATTCCGCAGTTGCCGCTGGAAACCGCGGCGCTGTGAGTCCAGGTGCCATCGCCGTCATTAAGATAGATCTCCAGCGGATTACCATAGCCGAAAGAGGTTGCGGCGATGTCGAGGTCGCCATCGTTATCGACGTCACCGAAATCAGTGGCGAACATGCCATAATCCTCACCTTGTGTGGCTAAATTGTCATCCCAGGGCGTCCAATTTCGACCCGTTCCGTCGCCCAGCGCCACTTCCAGCAACTGGTCGCCGAAGTCGCTGGTCGAGTAGTTATGGTGCATACCGTAACCGATATCCGGCAGACCGTCGTTATTCACGTCGCCTACGGTAATGCCGCCGTAGCCGAAGTCGCCGTTCATGTAGAGGCTCCAGCGTCCCATACCGTCGCCGAAATAGACTGCAACACCATGTTCCTGGGTGTTGATATAAGGCGAACCATGATCTCCAATGGTGATAAGATCCAACTTGCCATCCAGGTTCAGATCAGCCATTTCGATCTCCGTGCGACCGCCTTCCCACTGCACCTCCGACAACCCCTGTGAGGCTTCAACGTAGTCCAATGCACGAATGGATTGGGGGGATCCAAGCAGTATCAAACAAAGAATCAGCAGACCGATTCTACCGTATTTTTCCAGACCGGACATGGCAGCCTCCAGCGTCTTGATGGATTGTTTAAGGTAATATATCTAATTTCTGCAGCAAAGTCAAGAGGCGATGATCAAAAAAACAGAAAATTCTTGAGATTGGGTACAAAAAACAGAGGCTGTCCCAAAAGGGTTTTGGACAGCCTCTTTGTTATTGCTATGATTAAGGAAATGGATTCAGTTGAGATCGATACGGTATGGACGAAAAGCTCTACCTGTGATAATGATCTGTTTGGTCGTAAGCTTCTCCTG
>JAPKYS010000032.1 GCA_026394195.1 bacterium
CGGCGCTACAACGACGGATATTAAAAGCTTCATCCAAACCGCATATAATACTTGGGAAATCCCTCCCGAATACGTGCTGCTCTTTGGGGATACGTCCGGAGATTATACTCTGGCAGCCTGGGAAACCTATCAGATCGATCACCCCTATGCCCAGCTGGACGGCACCGACATATTAGCCGACGTTGCCATCGGCAGATTACCAGCGGAAACCCCAGCCAACTTCAGCTTATTGGCCAACTATCCGAATCCGTTTAATGCTTCGACGTTGCTTAGGTTTGACCTTCCGGAAGCAAGCCAAGTCCGCTTGGATATTTACGATTTTTCCGGGCGACTGGTCACTACGTTGGCCAACGGCTGGCGTGGGGTGGGGGCGCACGAGGTAACCTTCGATGGCTCTAAACTGCCTTCAGGTATCTACCTGTACCGTCTTCAGGCGGGTGACTTCACCGCGATCAGAAAGATGGTGATGGTGAAATAGAACCTGCATCTTCACAATTCAAATTGGGCGACCATCATGACTCGGAACACCATGATCCGATTGGTTTGTTGGGCGTCGTTCATCCTGGGGTTGGCATACACAGCAGACGCTCAAACCACGGTTTACAACAACTTTGGCCCCAACCACGATGGATGGGACTACACCTATAACATGGGTTGGACCGTCGCGGGGGTCAATGTCCCCAGCCAATATGGAGTCGAACAGGCGATGAGTTTCACTACCACGGCAGACGGCGCAGTTTCCGATATCTGGGTGGCGTTCTTCTATGTGCCCTCTTCCCCGTTGCCAGATACTGTTACTATAAAATTAGCCCGAAACCCTTCCGGCGGTCCACCGTCTCCAACCGAGGTCATGGAGCAGTGGGTGATCACTGCCTTCGAATCCTGGTATCAATGGACGCCTCCCATCCATTTGCAAGGAAACGGTTCTTCCCTGCTGCAGACAGGGGAAAACTATTGGTTATGGGCTATCGGCGGCGAAACAACCTGGTGTGGATGGTGTTTGAATATTAATCCCGCCCTGACCTGCCCTCATACCCTGCGCCGTGAAGGTGAAAATTGGTTGCCAATTGCCAACGAGACTGCCAGCGCTTTCAGCGTTGATGTTAATTCGGCCTCACCCGTTTCGGTGACGTTGATTCCAGCGTGGACTCCCATCCAGATCCCCTCCACCGGCGGTAGTTTCCAGTTTGATGCCACGGTGACAAACAACACGAGTTTTCCGTGGGCTTTCCAAGCCTGGATCAATGTGCAACTGCCCAATGGGAACTGGTACGGCCCGCTGCTGGGGCCACTTTCCCTGACACTGCCGGCCAACCAGAGTGTCACCCGTCGGCGCACTCAATCGGTTCCGGGTTCTGCACCGGCCGGGCTGTACACTTACCGCGGTTGTGTGGGAGCGTATCCCAACACTCCCTGGGACGCCTCGAGCTTCACCTTCACGAAATTGGGAACGGGAATCGATGGAGCAGGAGCAAGCCCATGGATGAATACGGGCGAGGAATTTGACGAACCAGAAATACCGATCACAGCGGATAATCCTTCATACATTACTTCTGTTAGCCCAAATCCCTTCAACCTGGAGACTACGATCAGCTTCCTACTGCCCTACGCATCCCGAGTGACCCTGTCGGTCTATGACCTCTCAGGGCGTTTGGTTACCAACCTCGTCAATGGCTGGCGGGAGAAGGGAGATCACGCTATAACCCTCTCCGGTGCGGATCTCCCTTCCGGCCTTTACTTTGCCCAATTAACAGCGGGGAATCTTCAGCAGGTGCAAAAATTGGTTTTAATGAAATAAAAACAGCCATCTCAAGGCAAATGGAGGAACCATGAGAATCAGTACTTTTATAGCTTTCGCGTTTTCAGCCCTCATCATGCTAATGCTTGCCTTGTCAGCTGGAGCGGTTGAAGGCGACAGTCTCTGGAGCCGCATCTATGGCGGCAATGATTACGAATATGCGTACAGCGTAGTTCAAGCCCCTGACGGCGGATTCGTCCTGGCGGGCTACACCGACTCATTCGGCGCAGGATACGATGATGTCTATGTAGTGAAAACAAATGCTTCCGGTGATACCCTTTGGACACGAACTTTCGGCGGGGACGGCTACGATGATGCCCAGAGTATACGGCCGACGTCAGACGGTGGTTACATCATCGCCGGGACCTCCTGGTCCTACAGCCCCAGTTTCGATGCCGAACTATACCTGCTTAGGATAAACGCTGCCGGTCACCTGGTCTGGTCCCGAACCTATGGCGCCGCCTATAACTGTTACGGCTACTACGCGGAGCAGACGGAGGAAGGAGGCTATATTCTCGTAGGCGAACGCGGCATGGCGGTTTCCGGCAATACCGATCTCTACCTGATTAAAACCAACAGCTCCGGGGATACCACCTGGACGCGGACCATCGGTACGACCACGTTTGATTGCGGGTACTGCGTCCAGGAAATTTCCGATGGCTATATCATCTCAGGTACCTCCCGACCTTCCGGCCCGTCGAACAATGACGTATTCCTGGTCAAGGTCAATTTGTCGGGCAACACGGTGTGGACGAAAACCTATGGTGGAACAGGAACGGAGGAAGGTACCTGCGTGCGGCAGACGACCGATGGCGGATTCATTATTTCCAGTTTCAATTCCTTTGAAACCGGCAGGTTTGACGCCTGGCTCCTCAAAACCGATGCCTCCGGCGATACCCTCTGGACTCATGCGTATGGCGATACCAGTGGCAGCGAAAAAGCCTACTGGGTAGAACCGACTACCGATAATGGATATATATTTGTCGGCATGACGACTTCCTGGGGTGATATTTTCAGAAATTTATACCTGGTTAAAACCGATGCCTCCGGAACTATGCAGTGGTATCGCACCTTTGGTCAAATTGGCGATAATGAAGACGGTTTCTGTGTGCAGCAGACTTCAGATGGAGATTACATCGTTGCAGGAGAGACTTCCGGGTTCAGCAACAGCCACCAGGCCTGGCTCCTTAAAATTGAAGGATCCGGCACCGGGGTTGTTCCACAATCCCCTTTACAACCCTTTAGAACCACCCTGTATCCACCGCGCCCGAATCCGTTCAATGCCTCCACTACCATTAGCTATGAGTTGCGAACCGCGAGCTTTGTCAGCTTACAGGTGTACGACATTTCGGGAAGCCTGGTTCAGACTCTGGTGGATGGCTGGCGGGAAACAGGCGCCTATCAGGCTGCCTTCGACGGGGCTGGGTTGCCGTCTGGCATCTACATCTATCGTCTGCAGGCAGGGGAATTCACCGCCTCCGGGAAGATGGTGATGGTGAAGTAGGGGTAAATGGGCTTAAGAGCGGCAGCTTGCTGCCGCCTGAAGTTAAGTGAGATATGATAACATCAGGGGGTTGCAACCCCTTGTTACCAGGCAAATGGTGTCAGGTCTTAGCCCGTTTTTGGGCTGTGGCCTGGCGCTTTTATTTAGATGAAATTATTATTGTTATTTTCAGGGAGGCACTTGACAATGCGGGATTTGTTTTGTATATTAAATCTAATGTGCTGCTGAATCTCCACCTCTCGCTACTCAACCCGGGAAACCATGACCATGAAGAAACTCTTCTGTCTGTTGATCTTAAGCCTGCTCCTTTCGGGTATATCAAATGCGGCGGGATGGGTGCCGCTAACCTCTGAGTCTGAGCCGTTTTCGGTTGAAGTTCTGAAAACTGAGGCTGACCGCACGGTTCTCAGGTATACAGTAAACGGTTACGCCGCTGATGAAATATCCATAGATGGAAAAGTCTACACTGTTCTGCAGAATCTTCCCAGGGAGAGCATGATTGAAGAGGCGGGTTACCCCCGCTTACCAAGAATCAATCGCTCTATTCTGATCCCCGACGAAGGTATAATGGGATATGAAATCATCTCCTCTGACTACCTCGAAATTAAAGACGTTGATATCGCGCCCTCCAAAGGCCCTCTGCTCCGATCAATAGATCCTGCAACCGTCCCTTATACTTACGCTGACGTCTATCAGCGGGATTCTTTTTATCCAGGGGCACTCGTAAACCTACAGAAGCCTTACATCCTGCGAGATTATCGCGGTGCTGTGGTCGAACTCAATGCCTTTCAATACAACCCTGTTTCCCGCGTTTTAAGGATTTACTCAGATATCACAATAGAGGTCAAGAAGGTAGCCTCCGGTGGAGAAAATACGCTGGTGCGCAGTCGTCCGCTGACTGTGATCGATCCTGAATTTAAAAAGATCTACCAACGCCGTTTTGTCAATCGCTCCCCCTTGGATTATCCCATGCTGCTGGAATCTGGGGGAATGCTGATCATCTGTTATGACGACTTTATGGAGGAAATGTCAGATTTTGTCGCTTGGAAGATACAGCGCGGCATCCCGACGGAACTGGTACCTGTTTCGGAAGCAGGGAGTACTCCTGGGGAGATTAAAAGCTACATTCTGAATTATTATAATTCCCATAATTTATGTTACGTTTTATTCGTTGGCGATGCTGCACAGATACCCACGTTTTCCCGCGATCAGGACTCCGATCCCATCTATTCGCAGTTGTCAGGCAGTGACAGCTACCCTGACATATTCGTCGGCAGGTTCTCCGCTGAAAACATTGCGCATGTTGCCACGCAGGTGCAGCGGACGATTGATTATGAGAGATATCCCAATCCGGCTGGCAGTTGGTATGACAAAGGGTTTGTCATAGGCAGCACCACTGGGCCGTTTCCTGAACATCATGGCGAGTACGATTATACCCACATGACCAAAATTGCACATAAACTTCTGGATCACACTTTTACTCAAGTTGATAGCGCCTACGATCCCTGGTGTACGATGGAGATGGCAATTGACTTTATAAATGAGGGTAGGAGTATCCTCTTTTATACAGGACATGGCGGTCCCGAAGGATGGGGCACAACCGGAATTTCCACTGCAGAAGTGAATGGGCTAACCAACAGCAACATGCTCCCTCACATTAACAGCGTTGGGTGCAATACTGGTCAGTTCGTAGAATACACCTGTCTCGGTGAAGCCTGGCTGCGCGCTACTAACCAGATAACCGGTGAACCTACCGGGGCAATTGGTTTTTACGGATCAGTAGAAGGGATGACCGGAGCGCCTCCGTTGGATATGCAGGATGAAGCGATAGATATGTTTGTAGTCGATTCAATGCTGACCCTGGGAGGGATCTGTTTCAGCGGTTCAATGCTGATGATGGATAACTACCCCTACCCCGACGTCGGACCGTGGGAATTCGCTAATCTGACCATTTTCGGTGACCCCTCGGTAAGCTTGCGAGGAGGTGTACCTTATACGCCGTTGGTTTTACACAATCCGGAAATTCTGGTAGGGACCTCTACTTTTAATGTTGGCGTCGTTTCGCCGTATGGCGCGGTCAAGGGAGCCATGATTTGCGGGATGAACCAGAATGTTTATGCAACAGCAGTGACCAACGCTTCCGGCCAAGCCTTCCTGAGATTCGATCCCCCGATTCCTGGTACCGGAACGTTGACACTTACAGTTTCCGGGGGCGATATGATTCCCTACACCGCCACCATCGACATTATTGATCCTTCAGGTGCATACGTTATCTATCAAGGTCATACCGTGCAGGATGATATTACGGGTAACGGTAATGGGTGGCTCGAGTTCTATGAAACTGTCGAATTGGACCTTACAGTTCAAAACAATGGGGCTTCCGCAGCAAACAACATCAGCGGCATTATCACGACCGCTAATCCATTGGTAACTATCAGCCGGGATTCTGTCTGGATAGGCGCTATTGCCGCTGGCTCAACCGCAACTGTTGATCGCGCTCTTGAATTCAGCCTGAACCCCGAAATTGAGGATTTGGAGCCAATTACTTTCCTCCTGACTACAACCAACGGTATAGATAACTGGGAGTCAAGCTTTAGTGTTATTGCTCATGCTCCAGACATTGTTTTCTCCGAACTGTTTATTGACGATTCTGAGGGAGGTAACGGGGACAGTTTGTTAGCCCCTGGGGAGAGCGCAGATTTGATCATTACTCTGGGTAATGCCGGGTCCTATTTAGGCGAGAATATTGAAGCCGTTTTGACTTGCGAAAATGCCGCGGTAACTATAAACAGTGGTATTGTCAGCTGCGGAAATATTCCGGCTGGAGCAGAGAGACGAATGGTTTTCAATGTCACTGTAGAACAGGACTTCCATCCCCCGGGAAGCTTCCCGGAATTTACTATCAGCCTCTCCGGGGATTATGGTTATACCGATGAAACAGGCTTTTCAACAACCATAGGGAACGCCATCTTTGTACCCACCGGACCCGATAATTACGGTTACATGGCTTATGACCAGAACGATTATCCCTTTTTCGTTCAATATGATTGGATCGAGTTGGTCCCCGATTCTGGCGGGATAGGCTCTCTTATTCCTTTCACAGAGTTGGATGAAGTCTATCATCTGGCTCTACCCTTTGACTTTCAGTATTATGGAATTATATACGACAGCCTGACCGTAACGACTAAAGGTCATATCTGCATGGGAATCACCAACGAATTGGATTATACGTCTACTTCAATACCGAATCCAGATGGTCCACCAGCCATGATCTGTCCTGTCTGGGGAGATCTGGATCCGGTTGGAGTCACGGTTGGTGGCGATGCGGGTGGAGTCTGGTACCATTTCGATCATGCTCAACACACTATAGTTATTCAATACAACTACGTACCCTGGTATGCTTTAGCCATTGGTGATCATGCAACTTTTGAAATAATCCTGTATGATCCGGATTATTATCCGACTTCAACGGGCGATGGTCAAATAAAATTCCAGTTCAAGGAGTTTGAGAGTTGGGGACCTACTGGAATTGAAAACAGCACTGAGGACGATGGACTCCTCTATCGGCAGGACACAAATTACCCCGCACCGTCAACACCTCTGGAGGATCAATCCGCAATCTTCATTTCCACACCAGCAACCATCCCTGACGTGACGATAACGATGACGCCTACTGCTACACCGGTGATAATTCCCGGTTCAGGAGGCAGTTTTGATTTCGATATAGCTCTGACAAATAATGAACCCACATTTCTCGTTTTCAACACCTGGATCATGGTACGGTTGCCTGACCTCAGCTGGTATGGACCATTATTAGGTCCCATAAATCTCTCCTTGCCAGGAGGTTACACCCTGAACCGTAACCGGAGTCAGCGTGTTCCCGGCAGCATGCCTGCGGGCACCTATACCTATGAAGGGCGCGTCGGAACTTACCCCAACTTCCTCTGGGACAGCTACAGTTTCAATTTTGAAAAGCTCTCCTTCGGAGACGATGAATTGATAAGCGAATGGTTAAACACCGGAGAATCCTTCGACCAGTGGCTGGCCTTCAATCCGGATGAATCATCCGTTCCGCAAACCTTTTCGCTGGGTCAGAACTTCCCCAACCCGTTCAACCCAATGACGACCATCAGCTTCGGACTACCCACGGCTTCTCGAGTGAACCTATCGGTCTATGATATCTCCGGTCGCCTGGTCTCGACCATTGTCAACGGTTGGCGTGAAGCCGGTAACCACCAGGTCACCTACAATGGAGCTGGCTTGACATCCGGCATCTACATCTATCGTCTGCAGGCAGGAAATTTCACCGCCTCCGGGAAGATGGTGATGGTAAAGTAGTATCGCTGGATCCACGGAGCTGATAAATTTAAAAGCTGGACTCTTCATCGGGGTCCGGTTTTTCTTCTACCTAATAAAGGCCGCTTAACTCGCCCAGGCACGTCTATCAATACTCCTATAGAGGTTAATGTCCTCCTGTTGTAGATTTCGGCGTTAAAACTCCCGGGAATGCTCTACGCGACTGCTACTGCCCAAGAACCAGCCTAATTAACCTATATAGAATGACCTCATTGCGGTGTTGAATCTGGCCCTACCTTTTTTTGAATTGTGTTACACTGCGTTTACGGCTCGAGGATATTTCTCGGTAACCAATATAGGTCCTCACTGTCATTTAAATGCTGGATAGTCAACACCAGACTAAATTTTCGGATAATCTATATACCTCTTTGATCAATTGCTGGTAAAAAGCGGCTGATTCCTCGGCGCCCACAAGTTCGGGATGCCCAGTATGGAGGTTCTAGTTTTCTAAGAATACTATATAGGATCATTTCTCACTCTGAGTTGCGGTTGACGTTTTCATGACACGCAGCAGACCTGCACTCTGTCTTTGGAGGTTTACTGAAACAACAATCCTATACAGGTTGAGCTTCTCCTCGGTTGATTTCAGTGCTAACCTTTTTCGATGAATGCTCTGTGCCTCTCATTCCGTTTAAGAACCGATCCTGGTTATCTATATGAGACTGTTGATTTTTACACCTTATTATTTGCATAAAAGTATTGGTTTCGGAGCGATTAATATGTATATTAGTTCCTGATTAACAATAACTTAGGAATGATAATGGCTTCATTTAAACCGACCCGTCAGCAGCGTTCTTTCATGGATGCGCAAGTCTATGACCGGTTGATTCCCTCGGATCACTTGTTGGTCAAGTTGAATCGGGTCATCGTCTGGTCCTTTATCGAAGAGAAGTGCCGACCTTTCTATCAAACCCGGGGACGCAAGGGTGAAAGCCCGGTGGTGCTCTTTAAGATGCTGTTTATCGCCTATCTGTTCGACATTTCCGAGCGCCGCATCGAAGAAGATTGCACGTATAACATGCTCTTTAAAT
>JAPKYS010000041.1 GCA_026394195.1 bacterium
ATTTAAAGAGCATGTTATACGTGCAATCTTCTTCGATGCGGCGCTCGGAAATGTCGAACAGATAGGCGATAAACAGCATCTTAAAGAGCACCACCGGGCTTTCACCCTTGCGTCCCCGGGTTTGATAGAAAGGTCGGCACTCTTCTTCGATAAAGGACCAGTCGATGATCCGATTCAACTTGACCAACATGTGATCCGGGGGAATCAACCGGTCATAGACTTGGGCATCCATGAAAGAACGCTGCTGACGGGTCGGTTTAAATGAAGCCATTATGTTTCCTAAGTTATTGTTACTCAGGAACTAATATACAAATTAATCGCTCAGAAAGCAATACTTTTATGCAAATAATAAGGTGTAAAAATCAACAGTCTCAGAAAAGTTCTTTTGCAGCATTGTAGTATAAACTATGGTCAAGCGTTAGCAATTCAATGTTTCAATGCTGCAGTGGTCGCAAAATATTGTCAATTTGACTGCCATAATTGGAGTTCCGTTGTGCTTTCTAATGCAAATGGTAACTTCAGTTCCTGTGAGTTTAAGTGGAATGGTTGTGGGTTGGAAATCCTCTTCGGTTCCGACATCTGGATTGGAAATTGCAACATCTCCAATAGCACCGCTGATTATGAGGTTTTTACTTATGGAGAAGGTTGTTATCCAATATTTAGTTACAGCTCTGCGTATCCTGAGGCAGGGCATAATACAATAACCTACAATAATACGAACGTAATAGCCATGGAGGATGCATTACCTGAATTTGGAAGATCCACAAACAATCCAGGGAATAATCTTATCTTTGGTCACGCTGAAAATTGTTATGATTTTCAAAATATTTCTTCCGATACGATTTATATGGTGAAAAATTGGTGGGGCGCTAGGATTCCACAGTCATCGCAGTTCTATGGCTTAGTCAATTATATTCCATGGTTAACTTCACCGCCGCCTGAGGAAGGAGACAACTTCCAGCGTTCGCCCCAGAACCAGAAAACCATGCAACCAACTGATGACCCGGGAGTAAGCCCTCTATCCTCCGCTTACCGCATGAACAAGAACGCCATGGAGTTGATGTTGGATGGGTTGTATTCCGCTGCCATCGATACCTTTCAGGTGGTCATCAGAGCTTATCCCAACACCGATCCCGGACGGTTTGCCTTAAACCATTTAGTCATGGCATACAAAGCGGTGGATGATTACTCGGACGCGATCAATTATCTGACGAATCTGATTTCCGATCCACCCGCCAGTAGTCTACTTCCTTATGCTTACTACCACAAGGTGCTGCTTTTAGCCCGCACCGGCGAGTACCAAACAGCGCTCCCTATCGCCAGCAACTGGCAGTTAATTTCAGTTTGGCCTTCTTCGTTGCTGGAACCAACGCTGATCGAACTGGGAGTGATTTACAAATATGGTCTCAACAATATCGCTTCAGGAGACAGTGTTTTCCAGCAATTTCTAATCCAGCATCCCGAGAGTCATCTGGCGTTCTTAGCCGCGTTGGAGTTAGGCGTTCCCTACGAATGACATGGAACGTACAGCGGCGGTATGCAAAATACTCTTCAGATCAGCGACGTTATACCGGATAAGTATAAGCTGTGTCCCCCCTTCCCCAACCCTTTCAACCCCACGACCACGATCCGTTTCGGGCTGCCGGTGGCGAGCCGGGTGACGCTGGAGCTGTTCGATATTAGCGGACGCGCCGTAGGGGCGCAGCATGCTGCGCCCCTACAAAAGGCATGGTATCCCGCCGGTTACCACGAAATCACCTTCGATGGATCGAATTTAGCGTCGGGCATTTACATCTGCCGCATACGGGCGGGGGATTTCACTGCCAGCCAGAAGATGGTATTGATGAAATGATCCTTTGATGAACAGAATTCATGGTCTGATTCCGGACAAGCCGGAATGACCATGAAATAAAAACACAAAAAGGGGCGATCCACCGGATCGCCCCTTTTTATTTCTATTGAAAAATAATCCTTGACATATAGCGCTTTTTGGTGTATCTTAGAGCGGTCTTTCTCTTGGTTTTAACAGGGGTAAATAAAACAGTTATAGGTGTATTTAACCCCCGACAATCCTCGCAGTCCCTTTCCACGGAGCAACTCATGAAAACTACCATCACGCTGACTCTGCTGCTGTTGACCGTTACGGCAGGTCTGGCAACTCCCTACGTGCCTCCGGACCAAATCACAACTCAACAGGGAATCTCCTGTTTCACCGTTCCCCAGGTGGACGCCACCTTCAACCATTTCACCGAATTCCTCAAGATCATGCGCTTTGAACAGGGTTTGCAGGAATTGGGCGCCGGGGTCAATTTCGGAGGTGAACACGAAGAGGAGCAGGGCGGACAGTACTACATCCTCGAAACGGACAACACCCTTGAAGCCATCTGGGATTGGTCGCGCATCCTGCAATTGACGGGCGATACCCGATACAATCGCAATATCGCCAACGCCTGGGTCTATGCCTACGCCTGGCCCGCCTGGCAGGAAGGAGCCGGGTATTATTCCGCGCACAACTGCGCCTGGGGATTGGCCGCGGAACGGCAGTATCGGGAAGCTACAGGCGACTCCTCGCATTGGGATTACGCGGTCAACAGCGCCAACTACATCATGCAGACGCCGCTCTCTTTCAGCGTGGCGCTCAACGTAATGGTCACCGGCTGGTGTTGCGGCAATCTCTACCTTTACGGCGAAGCGACCAGCAATTCAGCCTACATGGATTCCGCCTGCGCCCGTGCCCGACAAATCATGACCTGGGTTGAACAAAGTCCATCAGCGCGCCTGAGCATGGAATCCTGGGCAATGTCGTCGGGGACGTTCGTCTGGGGCATCTGCAATTCGTTGTTTCGTCGCGATCCCGCGCTGGGTCAGAGCTGGCTGGCGACCTACGGTCCGCAGGTGCAGGTTTACGAACCTACCTTACCGGGCTGGTCGAATGCTTGGAACGTTGCCTATTGCAATGCTCAGGGCGCCATGTTCGACGTCACCGGCGATTCAACCTACCTGCAGAATCACCTCTATCTCACCAATCTGTTGCTGAATTATGATCAGGATCGCGACGGCGGGATCCCTTCCTCTGCAGTTGGTTCGCAGACTGCCGATGCTGCCTGGACCACCTCCTACCTGGCTATGATGGGCTGCAACCGCTACATCGGCGATAACGACGCCGGCGTTTTAATGGTCGTTTCCCCGGCTCACCATGCCACGCTGCAGGTCGGTCAACCCGTGCGCATCGCAGCCTATCTCGGCAATTGGGGGACGCAACTTCTATCGAACGTCATGGTCACCGTCAGCGGAGTCTACCAGGATACTCAGTTCGTGAACCTGCCGGTCGGTCGGGACGTCAAAGTCGATTTCGGTATCTGGACGCCAACGCAGTCCGGTCCGGGAAGCGTCACGGTGACCACCCATGCTCCCGCCGATTCCAACAGCATCAACGACACCGACGTCAGCTGGTTTGTGGTTCAGGCGAACGTCTTTGACCGTCAACTGCCGCAATCTGCTGAGCTCTTGACGATATCATCGACTGCAGTGCCGATGATTACGCTGCATCTACCTGCAGCGCAGCAAGTGAATCTGGCGCTCTATGACCTTCTGGGGAGGAGGGTGCAGGAACTGCTCAACGGTTGGATGGATGCGGGGACTCAGAGCCTCGCCTTGCCGATCAATTCCCTGCCGTCCGGAGTTTACTTCCTCAGAGTTCAAGCAGGCAGCGCCAACGAGGTTAAAAAAGTAGTGCTGATCAGGTAGGAAAGAAAAGACCTGATTGGCGATTTAGGGCAGGTATTTTTCCTGCCCCTTTTTTTATAGCGATTCCTATAAGTAACTGAACTTACGTTACAGGGTAAGAGAAGCCGTCATTCTCGCAAAGGCTTCAGCCTGCGTCGGGAATCTGACGGCGTGTCAGACTCCGGACAAGCCGGAATGACACGACTGTCTATCAAAAATCTGATTTGTTCTATGCCCAGAGAATTATGGGAATCATTATAGTAAATAAATTCCGAAAATTCTCTTGCTTTTCCTTGTTAATACTCTTATCTTAGAACTATTCGGAAATCGTACTATCCCAAAATTGAATAGTCCTACTTGGGGATGGTAGTGATTCCGTAATTTACGAAAGAGGAACGAGAATGTCTTCCTTCGAAGAAAATAGCAAGCAGTTGACAGAATTTATCCTGCAGCTCAATTACAGCTTCATGACTACGGAGAAATGGGGGGCGCCTCCTGACGTCGATTTCAACTTTCGCGAGGTGAACGTCCTGTTCTATCTGGGCTGTACGGGTCCAAGCATCATGCGTGAAATCTCGGACCGGTTGGGAGTTGCCGTCAGTACATTGACCGGGATCATCGACCGCATGGTGCAGAAAGAACTGGTCTACCGTGAACGTCACGATGAAGACAGGCGTATCGTGAAAGTAGGGCTTACTGAGAAGGGGAAAGCCATTCACGACTGGCACATCGCCTCCCACAGCCAGGTCAGCCGCGAGATGCTGGTATCATTGTCGGACTCGGAACAGCAAGCAGTCCTTACCTTGATGAAAAAGATAACCGAATATCTGAGCACCAAGGCATCGACCTTGATAGTGGAAAAACACGAAGATTGATTCCCCACGAATCAAAGTTATTCCACCCTTCCACCGTATGTAGTTAAACACAAAAGAATCCGGATCACTAATAAAAATATCATTGACCATGAATCAGAAATTCAAAATTGTTGTCCCGGCTGCTGTTGTCGCAATGCTGTTGCTTAACAGCGTCCTCCATGCGCAGCCGCTGAAACTGAGCTTCGATCAAGCCTGGGAACTGGCGCAAAAGAATAATGCCCAGATCCAGAATGCCCAGATCGGTCTGGAAAAAGCCAAGGCCCAGATCGGCGAGGCGTACTCAGCCGCGCTTCCCAGCCTGTCCGCCTCGGCTTACTATCAGAGAAATTTCATCATCCCCGAAATGGAAGTCGATTTCGGAGGATCCAAGCAGAAAATCAGCTTCACCGAAAGAAACATGCTCAACGCATCGGTAGAATTGTCTCAGCCCATCTATGCGGCAGGCAGAGTCGGCATGGCGTTGAAGATTGCCAAACTCTACCGCAAAGTCTCCGAAGAGCAGATCAAATTGACGGATGCGCAGGTGAAGCTCACCGTCACCCAATTGTATTTTGGTTCTGTTGTGGCGCAGGAGTGGGAAAAGGTCGCCAAGCAGACTTACCAGCAGATGCAGGAACACTTGCAGAAAGTCGCCTCGATGAATCGAGAAGGTTTGGTTTCGGAATATGACCTGATCCGCAGCCAGGTGCAGGTCTCCAACTTCTACCCTCAAGTTATCGGCTCAGAGAGCGCCCGTAAAATCTCCGCCGAAGCGCTTAACGTTACGCTTGGGCTGCCCAAGAACCAGGAGCACGAACTGACCGACGCCATGGAAGCATACCCCGCGCCCAATCTGCCCTCGGATGATCTGCTCACCATTGCACTGCAGCGGCGCAGTGAACTGAAGCAGATGGAACTGCAGCAAGGCATTCTGGCACAATTGAAAACCATCGAGGCTCACGGAGTCATCTGGCCCAACCTGGCGCTGGTCGGAGCCTATACTGCCTCGAGTCAGGGACCTGAATTTGAGTTCGCCGACTACTGGTGGCAAAAGAATCTTTATGCCGGGCTGGCGCTTAGCATTCCCATCTTTGACGGCTTTAAGGCGAAGTATCGCGTGCAGCAAGTTCGCGCTGATATTAAAACCCTGAATATCCAGAAGGATCAGGTCGAAAGAGGTATCAATCTTGAGATAATCCAGGGCAAGAGCAAACTTGAAGAAGCGCAGAAAAATGTCAAAGCTCAACTCGAAGGGGTTGATCTGGCGAAAAGAGGCATGCAGATCGCCGAAGTTCAATACGCAAACGGCCTGGCAACGCAGCTTGAAGTCATGGACGCTCAGATCGCGCTGAACCAGGCGCAGATGAACTCTCTTTCTGCAAAATATGACTTAATCACGGCTCAGGCAGAGTTGGAAAAAGCAATCGGCGGCAATTAACCGGAAAAACATGTGAGGCTTACCAAGATGAAAAAGAGTATTACGATAATAGTCATCATTCTGATCGCCGCCTGGGTGGTCTTTGCGGGTGCGCGGCAGATTCAGAGCAAAAAAGCAGCGCTTCCCAAGAGTATCGGGGAACTCCAGTTGGAAAAAGGAATTCCCGTTGAAACCGCCATAGTCGTCAAAGGACTATTTACTCTGTCCCGCTCTTACCTGGGTACGACTGAAGGCGCCCTGCAGGGGGATGCCGTCGCCTCGATCTCCGAGCGGATCGTGGAACTTCCCGTTAAGATCGGTCAGCGGGTCAAAAAGGGTCAAGTGGTCTGCCGGATGGACACGCGCTCAAGTATGGCTCAGTACAATCAACTCAAGTTAGCCTACCAGGATGCTGTCAGGGAAGCCGAGAGGATGAAGAATCTGTACGAAGCAGGAGCAATATCCCAGCAGGCGCTCGAAAAAGCCGAACTCAACCGGGACATCACCGAGCAGAATCTAAAATCAAGTTCGGACGTGATCGCCATAACGGCTCCAATCAGCGGCGTGGTAACTGATTTCTTCTTTCGGGTCGGTGAAACGCCGGAAAGCGGCAAACCTGTAGTGCGCGTCGCCGATTTGGGCAAGATCAGAGTCAAATTCAATGCCAATTCTGATGATCGCAGGATGATCGATCCCGAATCACCCGTCTTCATCAGGATAAATGGCGATGGACAACAGGAAATAGCAGGTAGAATTGCTGACATCAGTCTTTCTGCCGATGCGCAGAGCCGACTGTTCACCGTCTGGGTGGAAGCTACCAATAGCGAAATAGCCTTGAAACCCGGTCTGCTGGTCGATCTGCGCGTGGTGGTTGTGCAGAAACCGGACGTCATTCAAGTTCCCCGCGATGCGCTGATCACCCGAAATGAGAAACCCGGTATCTTCGTCATCGGTCCGGACAATAAAGCAGTTTTCTCCCCGATTCAGAAAGGAGAGGAAAACGCGACCTCAATCGAAATTCTGGGTGGACTGCAACCGGGACAAAAAGTGGTGACGTTCGGTCAGAACAATCTCAGCGACGGTCAGTTGGTTAACGTTGTCAAGTAATTTGCTCTCAAGCTGACATAGGAAAATCATGCTACTTTCAGATATATCCATCAAGCGCCCCATCTTGATGACCATGATTATCTTTACCTTTCTGGTCATCGGATTGTTCTCACTGACCAAACTGGGCATCGACCTCTTTCCGAAAATCGATTTCCCCTACGTGACTATCGTTACTGTCTACCCGGGGGCTGGTCCTGAAGAAGTCGAAACTCTGATCACCAAACCGGTTGAAGAGGCAGTTTCTTCGATTTCCGGGTTGCGGAACATGACCTCGATAGCGCAGGAAGGCATGAGCCTGACCTTCCTCGAGTTTGAGCTGAGTAAAAGCGTGGATCTTGCGGCTATCGACGTCAAGGAGAAGGTGGACGCCATTCGCGGCGATCTGCCGGAAGATGCTGTCGATCCGCAGATCCAGAAATTCGACATCGGTTCAATGCCGATCATCAATTTGGCGGTTTCCAGCTCCCGCCCTCTGGACCAGCTCTACATCTTCTGCGATGAAGATATAAAAACGCGGTTAAACCGCATCGACGGACTCGCCAACGTGGAAATTGTAGGAGGCAAGGAACGCGAAATCGTCGTGGCGGTTGACCGGCGTAAACTGGAAGCCCGCGGTCTTTCGATTCTGCAGGTTGTTCAGGCGCTGGGGCAGGAAAATATGAATCTCCCCTCCGGCCATATCACTGCCGGTAGAAAGGAGTATTCCATCAGGGTCAAGGGCGAATTCGAGAATGTCCAGCAGATTCAGGATCTTTACCTGCCTATGACGCCGGGTCAGCCGGCAGTCCGCCTGGCGGACGTCGCTACTGTTAACGATACTTATGCTGAACAGCGAGAACTTGCTCGCATGAATGGAGTCTCATCCATCGGCCTTTCTCTGGTCAAGAGATCTGACGCCAATGCAGTGCAAGTCGGGAGGAAAGTCAAGTTGGAACTGGCGGAATTGGCAAAAATTCTGCCCAAAGACGTTAAAATCGACGTTGCCCGCGACCGCACTACCTTTATCCAGGATTCGGTAAATGACGTCTGGAGTAACCTGCTATCAGGAATTTTGTTGACGGCTTTGGTGTTGTTCATGTTCCTGCATTCCTGGAAGGGAACCGTTATCGCCGCGATTTCCATGCCGATTGCCGTTGTTTCCACCTTTACGCTGCTGCTGTTCGCCGGGTTTACCTTGAACATGATGTCGCTGATGGCTCTGGCGATTTCGGTGGGTATCCTCGTAAGTAACTCCATCGTGGTTCTGGAAAACATCGAGCGCTACCAGCTTATGGGGCATCCTCCTGCCGAAGCTGCTCGGTTGGGCACCAATGAAATCGCCATCGCGGTATCCGCATCAACGCTGACCAACGTAGTGGTCTTCACGCCCATTGCCTTCATGTCGGGCATCATCGGACAGTTCTTCAAGGAATTCGGTCTGACCGTAACCTTTGCCACGCTCATTTCACTGTTTATCTCCCTGACCATGGTTCCGATGATGGCGTCGGTCCGGATCAGTTGGTTGGTCTACGCTGTGGCGGGTTTGGCGACCGGTGGATTGGTACTTTTCGCTTTAGGACCTGTGACACTGGCGGTCATTGTCGCTTTCCTGCTGCTGATCCTGATCCTGACCAGGACCGGGCAACTGAAGAAGATTTTTACCGCCTGGGATAAAATGTACGACGATCTGGCGGCGTCATATCGCCGCGGGCTCGCCTACTTCCTCAACCGTCAGGTCCTGCTCTTCGGAATCGTGACGCTCTTGTTTGTCAGCAGTCTGGTGGTGGCGGCTCTCTTCGTCGGTTCGGAATTTATGCCGCAGGCGGATATGGGCAATTTTTCGGTATCGGTGGAAATGCCCGCCGGAGCCACCATGGCGGAAACGGATCGAGTTTTACGCCGCATCGAAGACGAGATCAATAAGCTGCCTGAACTGGGCACAGTATACAGCCAGGTGGGAACCAATGAATCCGGTGGTTTTTCCACCAGCCAGGGCATCCATCTGGGGGTGGTGGTCGTCCAGCTTAAAGACAAACCCATCCGCAAACGTTCCGTCTACGAAATCATCGAGTACCTGCGCCCGCGTCTGACCGACATGCCAGCGGCACAAATTCTGTTGCAGCCGGGCAATTTGTTCGGTGGAGGGCAGGCGGATCTTGAAATCGAAATCGAAGGTCCGGAAATGGATCAATTGGCGCAGCTATCGGATCGCCTCGTCGATATGACCGGCAAAGTCAGAGGCGTGATCGATCCGCGCAGTTCCTGGAAGACCGGCAAGCCCGAACTGAAGATCAGCCCGCAGCGCCTCCGCATCGCCGACCAGAACTTGTCCATCGGCGAACTGGCGCTCTCCATGCGCACCATGATTGAAGGTCAGAAAGTCTCGAAGTATCGGGAAGGCAGCCGCGAATATAACATTCGGGTCAAGCTGAGCGATGCAGACTTGCAGCAGATCCGGGACGTGCCCGATTTTGCGGTCATGACCATGCAGGGTCCTCAGAAGATCTCCAGCATCGCTGATCTGGATTACATGGAAGGTCCGTCGCAGATCATGCGTAAAAACAAAGAACGCATGGTGACGGTTTCCGCAGAAGTATCCGGCACCACCATCGGCGAAGCTCAAAAATTAATCCAGGCGAATCTGGATACCATGAAGATTCCGGAAGGCTATACCGTTCGCTTTGGCGGGCAATCCGAACACATGGCGGAATCCTTCGCCGAGATGGGGCGAGCTATGATCTTGGCGATCATCCTGACCTACATGCTGATGGCTGCCATCATGGAATCGTATCTGCACCCGCTCATCATCATGGCGACCTTGCCGTTAGGACTGATCGGTGTGCTATTCGCCCTTTTCCTCACTGGAAAAGCCATCTCGATCTACTCGCTGATGGCGGTCATCATGCTGGTCGGCATCGTGGTGAACAACGGCATTCTGCTGATCGATTTCATTCAGACCACCCGGCGGGAAGAGAAGCTGCCTCTGCTGGAAGCGATCCTGAAAGCCAGCCCCACCCGTCTGCGCCCCATCATCATGACCAACCTGGCGGCGTCGCTGGGCATGCTGCCGCTGGCGCTGGGCATCGGAGCCGGCGGTGAAGCCCGTTCCCCCATGGCGATTTCCGCCATCGGCGGCTTTATCACCTCGACTATCTTCACTCTCTACCTCATCCCTGCCATCTACTACACTCTCGAGAAGATGAAGCTGAAGGGCGCAAAACAGTAAGCGATTTTACAGAAATGCACAAGGGGCGGTCGTTAGACCGCCCCTTGTTTGTTTAGAGTTGTTTATCCTACTTCGCCCACTTCCATTTCTCGCGGTTCTGGCATTTGGTGATGAAGAAGGTATTTTATTCCATCGGCATGGATCTATAAGCACGGAAGGATTCATGTTTTTCAATTAATGCAAGGCGTTCCTGCATATACTTGACATGGAATTTGGCTTCATCTTGGATAGCTGGATTTCTGATCCAGGGTAGATGGTCTTGTAGGATTTTCAATCCTCTGTTGGCATATATCGCGGCTTCGTCGAATCGTTCCAACTTCCAAAGCGCATCCGTAGCCGTGCGGCAAGCCCAAAAATTCAGCGAATCGATCTGCAGCATCTGATTGCAGATGGCAAGCGCTTCAAGTTGACCATTAGATCGATTCAATCGATCGGATTGTAAATGAAGGACATAAAGCGTGTCTATGCGGGTAGCTGGGATTTTGTTGATATTAAATCCTTGACTGCGTCCCGCAAAGCGATTACCATAAATACCGCTGTCTTGCTCTACCGCGGCGGTGTTATCCCAAATGAACAGAAAATCAATAATCTGTTGCGTCGGCGCAATTTTTAGTAAATCATCCCAGAGGCAGGTGACGTCCAACTCCATCGTGGCATGAGGCAACAAGACACTGCCACCACTCATCAGAGGTTCGGTATAATCACCACGTACAGTTACTGTTTCTTTTATCTGCATCGGAAATTCTTGAGGAGTAATACTGCTATCCAGGTGAAAGGCGTAGATGAGTTTGAGATACTGCACTAAGGGTATACCTTGAGGAGATAACTTGAGTGTATCCGCTGTGCGGTTACGCATGGAAAAATGACCGATTAGGTCTGTCCCACTGAATACTGCGGTTTGATCCAGCCAGAGGATTCGACGCGTATCTTCCATTGAGGTCAGCGACTGGATAATTCCAGTCAGAGCATTGGGCTCTAAATTGTAATCGATTTCTATCTTTTGAGATGGTAATTCGGCTGATCCCTGTCCAGGAAAAACAAGTTGGGTACAGAGAATTAATAAGAAGGTGATTTTATTTATTTGCACTGGCCGTTTCATTTTATCCTCATGGAGTTATTAGCGGTTTAACCAGGTACCAATTAAGGTCTTCATTCATATACACCGAGGGTGGGTTGAAGTAGAGAGTCCTATCCAGATGATCGTGCATAATGGAAGTGCTGTCATTAAGGTTGTGATACATATTCACCGTGTGTCCGATTTCGTGACCGGCGACATGGAGTTGCCAAAGACTAAAAAAGCAAGGCAGACCCGGTTAGCCTGCCTTAAAAATTAACCTGATGAATTTACTTCGCCCACTTCCACTTCTCGCGGTTTCGGCATTTGGTGATGAAGAAGTTCATGCGATTAACAAAAGTACCTTCATCATCGCAGGTGACTATCATGTTATTCGCTCTGAGGGAATCCGCAGCCTTCTCCAGCAGAGCTTTCCCTTTAAAGGCATAGACCAGCGCTTCATCAAAGCGACTCTGTTTCCAGAGAACGTCCGTTTTACATTCGATAGCCGTATAGTTCGATGAATCCATCTGTAGGATTTTATCACAGTACTCTAAAGCTTCATCGAATCTTTGAGCTCCATTGAGTCTCTTCGCCTGCAGACTGAAAGAATAAACCGAATCGTACCGAGTCTCCAGCGTTTTTATAATTCTGAACGGTTTAACCTTACTGGAATATTGGGCTAACGTAATCGTCGAATCCTTCGCTGCTTCGCTGGAGTTATCAAATACCCACCTAAAATCGACGATGCCCGGTCCTAATTTGACTAATTCATCCCAACCCACAGCGGCATCAATCTGCACCTCAGCGTGAGGGGGTAAGAAGTTACCTTTTCCCCAGGTTGGTAATTCAACATCACCAGCACATTTAATAATTTCTACATACTTGAATGGAATATCGGCAGGTTGGCTGAGGCTGTCGCCACGATAGGTGTATTTAAATTTTATTAATTGGAGTATGGTTTGACCAGTGGTAGCGATCCTCAACGTGTCATCAGTTTTATTTGCAATCATAAACTCATTCTTCATATAAGAACCCGGATAAATCCTGAAGGCGCTATTATTCAGAGATATTATCATATCATGATCTGAAGCTAATACAGGTACTATTCCGGGGTCTTGGTTCACATCGATAGAACTTCCAAACCAGTATTTTGGGGGCTCCGGTCTATTTGCTGAAAAAATCACAATTGTAAACAGGAACAACGACGTTATCCCTAGACCGATCGCAGCAAATATTTTTGAGTGATTGCGTAACATTTTACCTCCTATTGCCTTGGTTTGACCAGAAATGAATCCTGGTCAGCTGGATTGTAATGATCGGTAGGATGAGTGTAACTGTTAATCCAGGGGTGCATGATCGTATTGGTGTTAAGAGAGTCATGGCGAAAGTCGACCGTGTGTCCGATTTCGTGACCGGCGACATGGAGTTGCCAAAGAATAAAAGCAAGGCAGACCCGGTTAGTCTGCCTTAATAATTAACGGAAGAATTTACTTCGCCCACTTCCACTTCTCTCTCTTCTGGCATTTGGTGATGAAATCAGTCATGACTCCAATATAAAAATCATCTCCCCACACCACATAATCCTTACAATCCTTCTTTGAAGACCATCTTTGCAGCATGATAATACCTCTTTGCGCAAACTCAATAGCCTCATCAAATCGGTTGGTTTTCCAAAGCACGTCTGCCGCTGTCCTATAGGCACTTAAATTCATTGAGTCCAGCTGAATCATCTGGTTGCATAATTCCAGAGCTCCCAGAAAGTCTTCGTTGATATTTTTATTTTGCGATTGTACATCGAGGAGAAATATAGAATCAGACTTGCTCACAATGGGTAAATTCTCAAAATTGTAAGGCTTACTTTCATATACGACTCCAATGACCTCCGAATTTTTTTCCTTTTCAAGCAAGTTATTAAATTTCCATTTAAGGTGAAATAATCGATCATCTCTTTTTGCGATTTCTGACCAGGGATAAACACACCGTATATTTAACTTCTCACCCGGAGATAGGATACCCGAGCCGGTCGAAGCAGGGGGTAGCCCGTAATCAAGTAAAGTATCGTCGTCCCAGTACCGTAACGAATTATCAAGAGTAATGAGTGAATCTTGATCACATTGAAGCGCTAAATATTGAACTAGATTTGCTCCTCCATTCGTCAGTTTTAGCGTATCAAGCGTATTGTTAACCAACGTGATTTCGCCAATGATGTCTGTACCCGGTAGAACATAACTTGTTTCTTCTTGGAAGTAAAATTTTAGATCGGTGGTCATTATAAACGGTGGACCTGCAGGTCTTGAATAACTGACTCTCAGGGTACCCATGATGGTCACTTTCTGTTTCTCGCCTGCGAGAACCGAGATGGCCATAAGTGTGATTATCGCTGTAATCACGATGCAGAAGAATGGGATGGTCACACGTTTTCGGTTGCGCATTTTATCCTCTTATGGTTGCCATGGTTTTACCAGGAATGAATCCAAATCCACTTGTTGATATTGATTTGCGATGTGATGCCAATTTGTCAACTCGCCCATTATTGATCGTGAATCAGGATTTTCGCCCATATTTACCGTGTGTCCGATTTCGTGGCCCGCGACATGGAGCTGCCAAAGACAAAAAAGCAAGGCAGACCCGGTTAGTCTGCCTTATAACAAACAAGATGATGAAACTATTTCGCCCACTTCCACTTCTCGCGGTTCTGGCATTTGGTGATGAAGAAAGCTATTTTCTTCAGATATTTATTATCGTTGTCAGCGCCATGAAAGGCCCCACGCATTTTATCATAGTCAGCGATTTCCTTTATAAGTGAGTATTCTTTTTGAGCCATTTTCAAGGCATCAGTAAATTGACTCATTTTCCAGAGGATGTCAATAGCGGTAATTGTCGCAGTAACATTCATGCTGTCCATCTGTAAAACTTGAAGGCTCATGTTGTATGATTCCTGCAATTTTCCTTTCTGATTAAGATCCTTCGCCTGCTCGTTAAAATAATAGATGGAATCGGCTTTATTTAACGGATTCGGCAGAATTTTGACCGTGAATCGTGAGCACTCTTCCCGGAGTAGAGTTATAGTCGAATCAGAACGTACACCTTCAGAATTATTAAAAGACCAGAAGAAATCCAGAGTGTCCGGGCAAAGGGAGTACAATTCATCCCAGGAAGGAAAAGCCTGAACTTCGATAATTCTATGTGGTGGTAGAATATTCCCTTCCGCCAGATTTTGTAAAGAATCCGGAACGGTAGAATCAAGGGTTGGTACTAATTGCGTCTGGAAGTGCTTTACCTCCCTATCGGGGTCATTGTTTTTTGAATAATTTAGACGAAGAAACTGAAGAATATTCTGGCCTGACTCTGCAAGCCGGAGGGTATCTTTACTTTGATTCAACAGAGTAACGACACATGCTAATCCTATGCCAGGAAATACCGTTGCATCATCTGAGAAACCATACTGCTCTAGAATAGAATTTCCACTGATGCTCGCTTGAATTTCATAGCTGTAGTTGATCTGACTCTGACTGCGAATGCTGATATTTTGTTTTTCTGCAGCCAAGGCATGATGACTGGCCAAGATACTTAGAACTAATGCTATGGCCAGTGTTTTTGTTGAATTGATCACCATTTTCTATTCTCCTCAACGTATTTGCGATAGCGATGTCTTTCTGATCCTCGCCAGAAATATGGCTTAACCCAATAATAACCGAGATCTTCCGGCATATATTGTTCTTGAGGATGATAGGAATCCATTCCATAGTACATGATCGAGTTCGCATTAGAAGTATCATCCGGCATGTTCACCATGTGCCCGATCTCATGGCCAGCGATCGAGTTTTGCCACGGTATATCAAGTGAATCAAAGATAGCGATACTCCGATGTGGTGGCGTATGATATCTTACCCGATTCGTAAATAAATAACCTAGTATTGTATTCTGAGGAACGCAATAATACCGTGATGAGTCTACCCTATAAAAATATGCCAGCCCAAGTGTATCAAGCGAATCATACACTACTGTTGAGCGGTTATTCAGTAGAATTGCACAAGGACATATTGCGATTGAATCTATTCGTTCACTTAACCAGTTTACCGCTCTTGCTTCAGCTCTAAGTGAATCACGGGGAGCTGGTCTCGAATAATTATGCATTTCAGTAGAATCTATCCAATGACACACCCCGTATGGTAAAAGGCTGGCATAACCAATACCCGTATTTAGACTTGATGTGTCTAAATCACTATAGATGAAAAAATCCTTCGTCCAGGGAACGGTTCGCTTATGGACTCCTCTGCAATAAAATCCTCTGTATTCTTCAAATGTGTTTACCTCGTCTCCCAATTGAAGTTGTAAATATCCCAGAGGCCATTGGTCAATATTTTGAGTGGGCGTAACCTGCGAGATTATAGTAATTGTATCCGGGCACAGCGTATCCGCCAACATCAAAGTTTTCCAGTAATCCGCCATCATGCACTTGTTGAAAAGAGGATTATCCTCATCGATGGGGATGGTGCTGTAGGTCGCCCATAAACTGTCGCTGCGCTGGTACTTGGTCATATTGTACCAGGGTGACGCCGAATCTGCCTGCGCTTCTAAGAGAATGTCCCCGTGCGCTCCGAAATCGTAGCTGCTGACTACAATCGAAAACTCCGCATCATTGTTCACCGGGTGGTTCGTTTCGCCGTAAAAAGCGCAGCGATTGGTATCGTACCAACAACTGTAACCCGGATTATATCGACCCAGGATCATCAAGTCGGCTAACCACCACTTATCAGGGTTCGTGGGTCCGCCGCTGTTTTCACTGGATTCGAGGCTGTCAAGCAGCGAAGTGCTATCGGGTCCCTGAGCGCGGTAATTCATGCAGGCACCGTCATACCAGGAAATATTTTGCAAAACCCAGCGGAATTTATAAGATCTTGGGGGTGTTTGTGTGGCAAATTTGGCGCTCAGCGTGACCTTGAAGTCATCATAGTTGGGATGCCCCGTCTCATCTATATAACCCTCAATGACCGGCAACCAGTTCCGCGCGCAGGGTTGAACGATTGAAATGTCTTTTATATGAGGTAATCCGGCATCCCATCTGACCGTATCGGCGAAGTAGATGCCGATACTGTCCATGTTGTGCCAATACTGGTAATGACTCAGCGGCACCGGAAGCCCGACTACTTTGCCGAAGCGCAGGACATAAGTGCCGGGTTGTCCCCCGAGCAGAATATCATCCCGTAAAGGCCAATTTGATTCAACCCAATAGTGAATCAATCCCGTCGTCGTGTCAACGTCCCAATTCACATACCCATCGCGCCAGAAATCATCGAATTCCCAGAGCGTGCTGTCCTCGACGCGTTTTACCGACCAGACTGCTCCACTGAAACTGGTGTGGGGATCGAAGATGGGGAAGGTGATATCGAAGTAGACGTTATATTCCAGATTGACGTACAAGGAGTAGTTGAAAGTGTGATCGATTAAAATGGGTGGGGTGTAATGTCCTGTCTGGATTATCAGAGCATCTTCGGACTGCGCGAGAGAGGTAATGAAGAGCGTAAAGTAAAAGATGAGGATAATGAAGTGACGAGACATATTTTATTTCCCTGAAATTGGATTAATTTCACAAAATATAACTTACCTGAAAATAAAAAGCAAGACTAATATTAGATTTTTTTGGGGGGGACCAAACAGTATCTATGTTTCATTCCGCAGATTTAATTTGATGCCACGGCAGCATCCGGTCTTCGCTTATCCCCCCCAACCACCCCTCCATCTTTCCACCGCTCAGCCGCAGCTCCTGTTCCAGCGAACGGTGAGACCGGCGCGACCGCAGCGCCATTGAGCCCATTTCAGCGTCTCCCCGCGAGAGCAGCGCCGCCTGCCGTTCCATCCGTGTGGACTCAAATTCCACGTTGACTCTCGCCAGACCCGACAGCTCCCGGCGCAGCAGTTTTTTAATCGCCTCCAATTCCGGCGTGGCGGCGAATGGCGCTCTTTCCCATAGCGTCCCGGGTTTGGGGATGAAGGACGCCACGCTCAAATCCAGACCCAACTTTACCGGAGCCGCCTGCCGTAACCGCTTCACCAGGTCGATAATCGCCTCTGCAGGTTCCGGTTCCGGCAGACCGATCAGAAAGTAGAGCCGCACCTTGTGCAAACCAAGTATTCCCGCCAATTCCACCAGTCGCAACAGATCCGCATCGCTCGACTTTTTCCCGATGCGGTTGCGCAGAACTTCGCTGCCTGCTTCCGGCGCCACCGTCAGCGTGCGCAACCCCGACTTGACCAGCAGCTCTAACAGCTCTTCGTCCGACCGTTCGATGCGCAGCGAGGAAATCGTCAGCTCGTACTTTTCCGCCGCCAGCGCTCTGATCATTGGTTTTAGCTGAGGGTGGTCGCCGGTGGCAGCGCCCAGCAACCCCACCTTTTTAGCTCCGAGCGTCTTTCGCTCGGCAATTTTACTTAAGATGGCGTCAGGTTCGGCAAATCGGGCAGGATAGACGCCGCACACGGCGCAGAAGCTGCAATGCCGGGGGCAGCCGCGCGTGATTTCCACTAACAGGCAGTCGCCAAAATGCCCCTGCGGGTGAATCACGGGCGAGATGGCGGGATCGGCGGGATAGTTGACGTACTTGGCGGCGACGACCGTCCTGTGGGTATCGCCGGGAAGCCATGCCGAAGTGATATTCTGACTTTCGGATCGCAGCTCTGCTTTTGTCCCTCTTTTCGCCGACCAGTCGAGGTAGACCTGCAGCCAGTCGAGCACCGCTTCCTCTCCTTCGCCGAGAATCGCCAGATCGACGATGGGAGCCCACGGCTGCGGGTTCAGTGTGAAGGTGATCCCTCCGCCGACGATGAAAGGATCTCTACCAGTTCGCTTCAGTGCTTCCGGTTCGATCTCTGCCGCCAACAAGCCGTCGATGACGGTAATCAGGTCTAACTCCGAAGTCGACGAGATGAAGATCAAGGGGAACTGGTGGATGGGCAGGCCTGATTCCAATGCGGGAGAAAAAGAGGCTGTCCGGGGATCCCAGACAGCCCGATCGCAGGAAAAACCGGGTACTCTGTTGAGCCTGCCCCAGATCGTCAGAAAACCCAGGTTGGCTATGGCGGCTGAATAGGGAGCGGGGAAGAGGATCACTGCTTTGGGACGGCGGGGCATCCGGTCAACACAAATCCGCCGTTCTGCCGCCAGGTTATCGAGGAGGGTTATGGAGCGTCCGGGGCTTCTCTTCACGATGTTGGATCCCTATATAAACCATGAGGCTATCCTAAAAGCAACTTTGGTAGTCATTGCGAGGCTCCATAGGAGCCGAAGCAATCCGGTAGAACCAGAGAACGAGATCGCTTCGCTTCGCTCGCAATGACTTTTACCTCCCTTTGGGGACAGCCTCACAAATATCTACAAATCCAAAACTTTGCGCATCAATCCATCTGCTTGCGCAGAAACGCCGGAATGTTGCGATCTTCCAGATTGACTCCCAGCGACCGATCCATGGGAACTTTTCTGGCGGTGGCTGTTGCTTCCAGCTCCATTTCCGCCACCGGCGCCGCCGTGGCAGTCACCACAGCCTGTCGTTCGGTCACCAGGCGCTGCGGGCGATAGCTGACCTGACGGACCGGATCGACGGCATACTGGCTTTCGCGCAGAGGCACTCGCGCCAGCAGATCGGCAGGCGCTGAGAAGCCCGTGGCGATCACGGTGACCCTGACCTCGTCGTTCATGGTTGGGTCGAGCACCGCGCCCACAAAAATGTTCGCATCATCGCCCACCGCGTCATGCACGACGTTGGACGCTTCATTGTAATCGTCGAAGCTCAGGTTGCCGGTGATGTTCGCCAAAACCGCGCGCGCGCCCTGGATGCAGACGTCTTCCATAAACGGCGAGGCAATGGCCTTTTCTGCCGCTTCGACGGCTCGATTTTCGCCTTTCGCTACCCCGACGCCCATCAGTGCATTTCCGCCTTCAGCCATCACTGATTTGACGTCTGCGAAATCCAGATTGATCAATCCCGGGACCAGAATCAGATCGCTGATGCCACGGGTGGCTTGCAGCAGCACGTCGTCCGCTTTGCGGAAGGCATCTCGCAGCGGCGTCCCCTTCTCGATCAACGCCACCAAACGCTGATTGGGGATAAGGATCAAGGTATCGACGTTGTCACGCAGTTTGCGAATGCCTTCTTCAGCCCTGACGATGCGCTGGCGTCCTTCAAAAAGAAAGGGCTTGGTGACGACGGCGACGGTCAGAATGCCCATTTCCCGAGCGACCTGCGCCACCACCGGTGATGCTCCCGTGCCGGTTCCACCGCCCATTCCTGCGGTGATAAAGACCATATCGACGCCGGTCAAAAGATCGAAGAGCTTTTCCCGATCTTCTTCCATCGCTTTGCGACCCAGCTCCGGATCCGCGCCCGCTCCCAACCCCGTCTGACCAATCGGCAGGCAAATGTCAGCCTTTGACGTGATCAGCGATTGAGCATCCGTATTGATGGCAATGAATTCCACCCCTGCCAGGTAGGCGTCGATCATGCCGTTGATGGCATTGCCGCCCGCTCCCCCCACACCAATAACCTTGATGCGAGCCTTCTTGTTCTCCTCTTCGCCGAAGCGAATTCTAAGTTCTTCCATGACTGCTCCCTGCAAAGTCTATTTATATCATTTTTTCCATATTGTTCCGGCTATCTCGGATCGAAATCAATCCTTCTGTTTCGGGTTTCGCAATATTTATTTGCGGTATATTCGGGTTAGAACATGTCAGTGATCCACTGTTTGATATTCACGATCTTCGACTCAGAATGGCGCATCAGCGCGCGGCGTTTATAACCGGATCTGGCTATTTTGATTTCCCGATCCTGCTGCTGGGCTGCGTAGAGGATCAACCCTGCCGGAACCGCATATATCGGCGAATCTATCAGATCCCGCAGCCCCTCGAGACCGCGCGGTTTTCCCAGCCGAGCCGGCATGGCGAACGCCTCTTCCGCCAGATCCACCGCGCCGGTGATCAGAGATCCGCCTCCGGTCAGCACCACCCCAGAAGTCAGCCGGTTCATGTAATCAGCCTGCCGCAGTTCCCTGATGATCAAATCGAAGATCTCTTCCATGCGGGGTTGGATAACGGCGCACACAATGTCCTGTGCCACCTGACGATCAGGCCGGTCTTCGCCGCTGGACAAGGGAATCGGCTCCGTCAGGTGTAATTTTCCGGGGTGAGCGCAGCCGTACTCCAATTTCAACTTCTCAGCTTCTCCGCGGGAAATGCGCAGCCCGTGAGCCAGGTCCCGGGTGACGTCTTCTCCACCCAACCCGATTACGGCAGTATGCCGGATGGCGCCTTCTTCAAACACCGCCAGATCAGCGGTGCCTCCACCGATATCTACCAGAGCTACCCCCAGCTCTCGCTCGTCTTCGGTCAACACGGCAAGGCTGGCAGCCAGAGACGGAAAGACCAGCTCTTCGGGGATAACTTTGGCTTCCTGCAGGCAATATTGTATGGTCTGAGCAGCCGTGATGGCGGCGGTGATGATGTGCACGTTGGCTTCCAGCCGCAACCCGGCGATTCCTAAAGGATCTCTGAACCCTTCACGATCGTCCACGAGGTAGTCCTGCGGGACTACGTGCACCACTTCTCGGTCGGTGGGCAGCGTCACCGTTTGTGCCGTAGCGATCACCCGTTGGATGTCATCCTGAGATATTTTGTGCGCTAATCCCTGACCGTTGCCTGACTTGCCAACCGCAACCATTCCTTTTGAATTGACGGACCGTACATGATCCCCGGATATGACGACATAGGCAGACGTGATGGTGGTATCCGCCATGTTTTCAGCCTGCTCGACCGCGCTGATGATACCTTCCACCGTCTGTTCGATGTTGACGACCACCCCGTGCTTCATCCCCAGAGATGGACTGCTGCCCAGCCCAATGACGTTCAGGCTCTCTTCGCCTCTTTGCGCGATAATTACCCGGGTATTGGACGTGCCCAGGTCCAACCCGACCAGCAGGTTTTTATCGCTTTTATGGGAAGATCGTTTTTTACTTTTCATGACGCCCTCTTGTCACTTGGCGGCTGTGTCTGCGATTTCGCTGCTTCAACTGGGTTGCGCCGCACCACCACTCGTCCGGGAAAGCGTAAATCAACATGGTTCAAATTGTCCATACCGGTGCGGCTGCCCTGGTAGAGCATAAAGGAATAGAGATTCAGCATTTGCTGCCAGGTAGGTTCATTACCCAGGAGAATCTGTGCCTGGCTTAGGGTGGATATCATCACCACCTGATTTTGGTCATCCCAGGATATTTCGGAAATCAATGCCCAGAGTTCCGGCAGCCTCTGGTGGAGCGCCTCTAAGTGCGGCAGCAAATTCAGTATGCGTTTATCGCTGATGGGGCGTCCCGCTTTAATCGTATTGCCCTTCGGGCAGTTGATCAAGGGAACGTCCAGCGAACCCTTGCGGCTGTCCAGGTTCAGAGGTAATCCACTCAGATCGACCGCCATTAAACGGTCCGCATTGAGCAGCGCTACGGGTTTCTTTTCCTCGATGGTGATGGCGACTCGATTGGGCAGACGTCGGTGGATCTGAGCGTTCTGCACCCAGGGGTGCAGCATCAGGGTCCCTTTCAGGTAATCGACGTTGAGCGCCAGCAGGTTCTCGCCGACAATCGGCGGTAGCAGCGAGAGTAAATATTGGTTATCGATGTGGGGATTACCCGAAAAAGTGACTTCATTAATCGTGAACATCTTCTGGTGACTGAGAAAATTGCATACGGGAGCATAGGCAAAATAGCCACCGACAATCAAAGTCGATAGAATCGACAGAATCAGTGTCCTCTTCACCCAGCCTGACCGGCTCTTTTTCACCGGAATTCGCCTTTCCAGGCGCGACATCCGTTTGGCTCGTTTCGATTTACGCCCCAGCAAGTTCATCCTCCGAAAATCCTATCATGATTACTTCACGTTCCAGAGTCACACCGAAGCTTTCCTTGACACGGGTTTTAACCAACTTTATCAATCCCAACACCTCTGCTGCGCTGGCGCCCCCCCGGTTGATGATGAAATTGGCGTGCTTTTCCGCGATCTGGGCTCCACCCATCATGTAACCCTTCAGCCCCACAGCTTCAATTAGCCGTCCGGCAAAATCTCCTTCCGGGCGCTTGAAGACCGAGCCGCAGGAAGGGAATTGCAGCGGCTGACGGTTGCGCCGCATGGCGACGATTTCACGCAGGTGGGCGGTGAGCTGTCCGGGATCGCCCGGCTCAAGTTGAAATCGAGCTCCCAGGATTACTGAATCTTCCAAGCCCACAGCGCGTCGGTAAGCGAAGCCGATATCGGCTGTCTTGAGTCGCTTCACCTTTAGCTCAGGAGTAATAACCTCGACCTCTTCAAGATGCTGACTGATTTCCTGCCCGAATGCCCCCGCGTTCATGCGTAAGGCGCCGCCAATCGTGCCGGGAATGCCCGCCAGAGCTTCCGTTCCGGCGAAACCGGAATGCGCCGCTTTTTTCACCCACCCCAGCAGCATCGCGCCCGCTCCCACCGACCATTCCCCCGAAGCCACAGGTTCTTTGATCTGTCCCGAAAAACCCTGCAAGTGCACGATCAATCCATCAAAGCCGTTATTCGATATTAATAAATTGGTACCTGCGCCGAGGATGAAAATCGGGATCGCTGCTTCTTTTGCCCAGCCCAGAGCGCCTCGTAACTGGTCGACCTGATCAGGTCGAACGTAATAGCGCGCAGGTCCTCCAATACGATAAGCATTCAAAGCAGCCAGAGAAACCTGCTCACGGATGCCTAAATCAATCGGCGGCTTCATTTTGCTGAACCTTCGGAGAGTTTACTGGATATCTCCTTTGAAACTTTCCAGATGTCCCCAGCCCCCAGGCAGACTACGATGTCGCCGGGCTGTATGATTTCGAGAACTTTGGCTGCCAGAGTTTCTTTTTCTGGAAAATAATGAACGTCTTTATGCCCGGCTCTCAAAGTTGCCTCTACGATTAACTCCGCGGAAACGCCGGGAATGGGTTCTTCTCGAGCGCCGTACACTCCGGTGATCACGACCACGTCGGCATCCTTGAAACTCTGACCGAACAGCTCGACGAAGTCGCGGGTACGGGTATAGAGATGCGGTTGAAATACCGCCACGATGCGGCGCTTCCAGCCGCCCCTTGCCGCCCTGAGGGTAGCCTGGATTTCCGTCGGGTGGTGAGCGTAATCATCCACCACCATGACGCCGTTCGCCTCGCCCTTGATCTCGAAGCGGCGCTCGACGCCGCGGAACTTGTTCAGCCCCGATACGACCTTGCGGAAATCAATTTTTAGCTCTTCGGCGACGCCAATTGCTGCCAGAGCATTCTTTATATTATGAAGCCCCGGTTGATGCAGCTGTACTTCCCCTCGCCTCTCGCCATTGACTTCAACCTGAAAACGGGAATTTGTCTGCGAAAAAACCGGATCGAAAGCGCGAATCTTTGCTTTGGCGTCCAGACCATAGGTGATGACCGGGCGCTGCAATTCAGGAATCAATGCGGCTACTGTCGGTTCATCGATGCAGAGGACTACTGAACCGTAAAACGGAACCTGCCGCGCAAATTGCAGAAATGCCTTGCGAAGCTCATCGAAACTGCCGTAGGTGTCCAGATGTTCGGATTCCAGAGTGGTGATGACGGCAATCGCCGGGGTTAGTTTCAGAAAAGATCGATCAAATTCATCCGCTTCCGCCACCAAAAATTCACCGGAACCTAACTTGGCATTGGTCGCCAGCGATTTGACCCGCCCTCCGACGATAAAGGTGGGATCGAGTTCGGCTTCTGTCATCACGGCAGCGATCATCGAGGTCGTGGTGGTCTTGCCGTGTGTCCCGGCGATGGCGATGCCGTACTTCATTCTCATCAATTCGCTCAGCATTTCAGCTCGGGCAATCGCGGGGATGTTCAGACGCCGGGCTTCCTGCAGTTCGACGTTGCTTGATTTGACGGCAGATGAATAGACCACGACGTCGCTGCCTTGCACATTAGCTGCGTTGTGACCGATGCTGATTTCAGCTCCTAATTGGCGCAGGTTGCTAAGAATGTCGGAATCAACCAGATCCGATCCGGTGACGCGAAACCCCTGGTTCAACAGAACTTCGGCAATGCCCGACATGCCGATCCCGCCGATACCGATAAAATGCAGATTTTTCAATCGATAGAACATAGGGTTCATTCTGTGCCTTTTGCCGCCTCTAATAAGGCGGTTGCGATGATGTCAGCCGCATCCTGTCGAGGGATGGCTCTCTGAGCCGCGCGCATCGTCTCCAGTCTGCCGCGGTCTTTCAGGAGAGATTCGATCTCCCGGCAGAGTCGTGCGCCGGTGAGTTCATTATCTTCGATCATCAAAGCGCCGCCCGCCTGAACAAAAGCAGCCGCGTTGTGACGCTGGTGGTCGCCTGCCGCGAAGGGATAAGGGATCAGGATGGCGGGAACACCCGCCGCCGCCAGTTCCGAAAGCGTCATGGCGCCACTGCGGCAAATCGCCAGATCTGCGGCGGCATAGGCGGATGACATCTCCTCAATGAAAGGCTTCTTCACCAGTACGCCCGGCCCTGACCAACCGGTTATGTCACGGTTATCTTTATCCCCGCTGCTCCAGATGAGATTGCAGATCGAACTTAATTCGGGAAGTGCTTCCCGAACGGCAGTGTTGATGCGCATCGCCCCCTGAGAACCTCCGAATGCCAGAACGGTCGGCAGATTGGCATTCAATCCCCACTTTACTACCGCGGTCTGCCGGTCCAATTCCTTGAAAGCGATCCGCACCGGGTTGCCTACGTGGCGGCATTTCCCCGGTTGAGTGAGATGATTTGCGGCTTCGGGAAAATTTAAAAATATTCCCTTCGCAAACCGAGATAGTAACCGGGTTGTGACGCCCGGGTAGCTGTTCTGTTCCTGCAGGAAAAACGGGATGCGGCACAGCGTCGCCGCTAAAAGAATGGGTCCACAAACGTACCCCCCCGTTCCCAATGCCGCTCTGGGGCGGTAACGCCGCAAAATGGCGAATGACTGCGCCAGAGCCGCGATGACCTTCAAGGGCAGCAGGAGGTTTGAAAGCAGCTTCCTGCGCTGGAAGCCCGATAGCCAAAGAAACTCGATTGGAAATCCTTTATCCGGAATGATTCGAGCTTCAATCCCGTGATGAGTCCCCACGAAAACCAGGGCTGCCCCTTTTCGGTCCAGCGCCTCTGCCACCGACAGAGCGGGGAAGAGGTGCCCCCCGGTGCCGCCTCCGGCCAGCAAGATGCGCGTCGGGATCAAATCGCCTCCGGCGAATCGGTGTGGCGCGAAACGTTAAGGATTAATCCACAGGCGATCATGTTCGCCAATAGTGCGCTGCCTCCGTAGGAAACAAACGGCAGCGGCAAACCGGTGACCGGCAGGATTGCGAGTGAAACCGCTATATTGATGAAGGCGAAAAGTGCAATCGATAACACCAATCCTCCCGCCAGAAGAAATCCGAATTGGTCCGGAGCCCTCAAAGCGATACGCACGCCTCGCACCAGGAAAGTCAGAAAGAGCGCCAGCAAGATTCCGCCCCCGATAAACCCCCATTCCTCGCAGAGAATGGAGAAGATGAAATCGCAGTGCGCTTCAGGTAGGAACTGAAACTTCTGACCGCTCATGCCCGGACCTTTACCGATGATCTGCCCGCTCCCCACCGCGATCAGAGATTGCAACGACTGATAACCTGCGCCTTTCGGGTCGGCGAGAGGGTTGAAGAAGGCCATGACTCGCTGCAGGCGGTACGGAGCGGCCACTGCTACCACCGCCGCAATGGGAATCAGAGGCACCACCATTGCCGACACGTGCGCCCATTTGGCGCCCGCCATTAACACGACCAATCCCGCGGAAAGGAAGATCATGGCGGACGCGGAATAACTCGGTTCGATGACTACCAGTGCAACTGTAATCAAAATGATCGAAATCGCAAATGCGAATCCCTTCCAGGTGCTTTGCAGCCTTTTGGCATGGCGTGAACACCAGTCAGCCAGAAATATAATCAGAGCGATACGGGCAAATTCCGAAGGCTGCAGGCTGATTCCGAAGATCGAAAGCCAGCGGCTGCGCAGTGCCAGCGCAATCACCAATCCGACCAGGGTAATCAACCATGGAACCAGACTCACACGTCGCAGGTGATGATAATCGAAGTTATAAGCGATCAAAAAGAGTGCAAGACCCAATCCCAGGCGCAGGAGATGCTCTTTCAGGTAATAGTAAGGGTCGCCATGGGATTGAAATGCCATATAAGATGAGGAGCTGTAAATCATGACTAAGCCGAAAATGCTCAGCAGCCCCAGCGTGGCGATAAAGATGCGGTCGCCGTGTTGAAATGCTGGTTCTCGCAAGCCCAATTTCATGCAGATTCTCCTCCTTTAGGTTCTTCCGGCAATCGCTTTGACCAATTCAGCGAAAACAGACCCACGCTGCTCGTAATTGTTAAATTCGTCGAATGAAGCGCACATGGGTGAGAGCAAGACTACATCGCCGGGTTCCGCCAATCGGGCCGCCAGTTCCACCGCCCCTTTCAGAGTGGCAGATCGTTGCACCTCAATCGATTTACCCCAGGCTTTTTCAATGAGTGCGCCAGCTTCGCCGAAGAGTATTATTCTCTTCGTCTTTGCGGCAACCTGACCCGCCACCGCCGCAAAATCGCTGCCCTTGTCTCTGCCACCCGCCAGCAGGATGATGGGTCGGGTGTAGCTTTCCAGAGCGACCAGCCCCGAAGCGATATTGGTTGCTTTTGAATCGTTGATCCAGAGCACCTCATTTGCCTCGATGATCTTCTGCAGGCGGTGCGCCACGCCGGGAAATTGTCGCAGCGAAGCGGCAATGATTTGATCGGGGACGCCCAGATCTGCTGCCGCGCACGCCACCGCCATGGCGTTTTCCAGATTATGCCGGCCGGGCAGCGAGAGCTCTTCTTTCGATAGAAGTTGACGGTCGAATTGGCCATCGCATAGAACCAAACTGTTCTGATCAAGTCCGCAACCCGGGTTGAAGGGACGATCCAACCCGAACGAGATGAACCTGGATGGCGCCGCGGCGCAGCGCCGGGTCACCTCGGCATCCCCGCGATTGAAAATCAGTGAATCCGTTTTCGCCTGGTTTTCAAAAATCCGGCATTTGGCTCGGATGTAGGTATCATAGGTCTTGTGCCGATCCAGATGATCCGGTGAAAAATTGGTGATGATAGCCACACGCGGCGAGAATCGTATAATGTCTTCAAGCTGGAAACTGGATATTTCGAGCACGACAGTATCTTCCGGACTCAAATTTTGCACCATCCCGGAGAACGACACTCCCACATTCCCGCAGACCGCCACTTTCTGCCCGGTTCGGCGGTAAACGTCCCCAAGCCATTCCACTGTGGTGGTTTTACCGTTCGATCCAGTCACGCCAACGATGGGAGCGGGACAGAACCAGGATGCAACCTCAATCTCGGAAACGACGGTCAGTCCCTGCTGTCTGGCTGTCCTTAAAATAGCGTTTTCATCAGGCACGCCGGGGCTTCGCACGATGAAATCGCATTCAATCACTTGGTCTGAATGCCCGCCGACTTCAACTTCCATCCCAACCTGACGCAGTTGAGCAGCCGCTTCGAGAATTGATGAGTTTTCCGCCGCATCGCTGACCAGTACGTTGCAACCCTGGGCATGTAGCAGCTTAGCCGCAGTGATCCCGCTGCGCGCCAATCCCAGGACTGAAGCGCGTTTGCCGCTCAAATCGGGTGGTAGAGATTTCCAGTTCTTAATATCCTCAACCGTCAGCATCGCCTGTTACCTGATCTTGAAGGTGGTCAGGGAAATCAACACCAGCAGGATTTGCAGAATCCAGAAACGGATCACGACCTTGGTTTCAGGCCAACCCTTTTGTTCGAAATGGTGATGGATCGGCGCCATTAGAAAAATTCGTCTCCCCACACCGAACCGTTTCCGGGTGTATTTGAAATACCCTATCTGCATAAGCACCGAAAGCGCCTCGACCACAAAAATGCCTCCCACAAATACCAGTAGAAACTCTTTCTTTATCAAGACAGCCAGCGTCCCCAAAGCTCCGCCCAGAGCCAGACTGCCGGTGTCTCCCATGAAGATCTCAGCCGGATAGGCGTTGAACCACAAAAACCCCAGTGATGCCCCGATGAGCGCAGCGCAGTAGATGGTCAATTCCCCGCAGCCATCCAGATAAATGATATTCAGGTATTCGCTGAAGCGCACGTGACCCGATACATAGCAGACCAGAGCGAAAGCGGCGGCCGCGATCCCGACGATGCCGATGGCTAATCCGTCCAGTCCATCGGTCAGGTTGACGCCATTCGATGTGGCCGTAATCATGAAGACAATCATGGGCAGATAGAAAATGCCGAAATTGAAGAGAATATTCTTGAAGAAGGGCAGGGTCGTTTCCGTAACGTGTTCGGAGAAATTCAAACCCAGCGCTTTCGGATATGAGAGCAGAATAAAGCCAACGATCACGCCGAGTGAAATCTGCCCAGCTAATTTGTACCGCGCCACCAAGCCCTTTTTCTTCTTTTTGACAGCCTTCAAATAGTCGTCATAAAACCCGACCAGGCCCATCCAGGCAGTGGAGAGGAGAATAATTCCAATGTATAGGTTATCCAGTCTGGCCCACAGGAGCGTCGGGACGATCACCGCCACCAGGATGATCAGCCCTCCCATGGTTGGAGTCCCTGCCTTGACTAAATGGGTCTGAGGACCATCCGCGCGGATCTCTTCCTTGATCTGGTACTTGCGGAGCATGCGAATGAAGTAGGGACCCACCAGGAAGCTGATCAACAGCGCAGTAATGGCTGCTCCGGCAGAACGAAAGGTGATATACCGGAACACGTTCAGTCCGGAGATAACCTCGCGGAGTGGATAGAGGAGGTGGTACAGCATTAACCCTTAACCTCCCGTAATTTGGTTTTCAGCGCGGTGATCAACCGGTCGAGCCCTACGCCGCGTGAAGCCTTGACTAATAGCGCATCGCCAGGTTTGATATGGGATATCACTTTGGCAATCAAATCGTCCAATTCGGTATAATCGGGCTGATAATGCAGAATCAATGCTGGGATTTCATCCCGGGCGAAACACATCTTCCGACCGACCATGAAGGCGCCGTCCAGATGGCGATCGACGACCATGCGGCCTATGGAACGATGCAGCTCTGCGCTTGCCTTGCCCAGTTCAAGGTGGTCACCCAAAACGACCAACTTTCTCCCGGGCACCGACAAGGATGATAAAAAATCCAGCGCAGCCGCCGTGGAAGCAGGATTGGCGTTGTAACAATCATCGATCAGGGTGACGCCGGCAATTGTATCAAGCTGCAACCTCCCCTTCAGAGGAGGGAGACTCGCGAAGGTCTCAGCGATCTCGATCAGAGGAATCTGGAAGTAATCCGCCACCATGGCTGCCGACAGCGCATTGTGAACCTGGTGCTGTCCGTACCAGTTCAAAATAAAGTCGACGCCCTTCAACCGGAAGCGCCCCTTGGCATCGTGTGTCAACCCCAGGTATTCAGCCTTTACCCTCTGAGTGCAACTGAATGAAGCAGTGCCCTGGCTGAAACCGTAGCAGATGCAGGTTTGCGCTGTCGAGCTCATCCTGCGCACATGGAAATCATCGCAACTGATGAAAGCGACGCCGTTTGCCGGCAATGATCGCAACAATGCGCTTTTTTCCACCGCGACCGTTTCTTCGTCGCCGAATCCTTCCAGATGGGCTGGCCCAACATTCAGCACCAATCCTGCGGTTGGAGCAGCGATATGGCAGAGCAGTTCGATATCACCTGGATGATTTGTGCCCATTTCAGTCAACACAATTTCGGTTTTGTCATCGATTTGCAGTAACGTCAATGGGACGCCGATATGATTGTTGAAATTCCCCTCTGATCGCACAATCCGGTATCGCAGCCCTAAAGCCGCAGCCAACAATTCTTTCGTTGCCGTCTTGCCGTTGCTTCCGGTGAGCGCGATGACCGGAAGCGAAAACCGGCTGCGATAGACTCGAGCGAGATCCTGCAAGGCTTTTAACGGATCTTCCACCACCACAAAAGCAGCGTCAGGGAGTTTTTCCTGCCACTGACGGAATCCCTTTTCAGTCACGACTGCAGCCTGTGCCCCCCGCTGGAAAGCTTCGCCCACGAATTGATGACCATCGCTTTTTTCCCCGTACAGCGCCCAGAAGACCTGCCCCGGCTGCAACAGTCGGGAATCGAAGTTAGACGTTCCCAGCTTTCCCTTCAAAACGGCCGGTTCCAGCCGGCATTTGATCATGGCAGGGAGTTCTGCAAAGGTCAGGCTCATGCGCTTGGTTTCCCCATGATTCGTCGAACCTCTTCGCGATCGTCGAAATGGTGCTTTTTCCCCTGAATATCCTGGTATGTCTCGTGACCTTTGCCCGCAATCAATAAAACTCCTTGCTCTGGAAGTTCCCGCAGAGCCAACTCGATGGCTTCCCGGCGGTCGACGATGATCCGCGCCTCTTGGGATCGATCCAAACCTAATTTGATCTCTTCAATGATCTCCACAGGATCTTCATCTCGGGGATTGTCCGTCGTGATGATAAGCCGGTCAGCATATTTTTCCGCCGCTCGTCCCATCAGCGGACGCTTGGCGCGGTCGCGGTTGCCGCCGCACCCGAATAGGATATGCAGAGGTCCGGGTGATAGCTTTTTCAATTCTCGCGCCACCTGTTCGATGGCTTCAGGAGTGTGGGCATAATCCACGTAAACCCAGCGATTTCCCAGATCGAATCGCTCCAGACGCCCCGGAGCGCCCTGAAATTGTGCAGCCACTTCCAGGAATTGATCGTGCGGGATCGATAGCGCCTCAGCGACCGCCAGCCCGCAGAGTAGATTGTAGGCATTGAACCTGCCCACCAGCGGAGATTCAATTTTCAGCCGCCCGCGAGGAGTGTGCACCTCAAGACGGATGGAGTTGACGCTCAGTTGCAGGGATTCCGCCTGTACGTCTGCATCCCCCAATAGAGAATAGGTCAGAACCGGCGCGCTGGTCAATTTCAGCAGGCGCTGCCCATAAGCATCGTCGCTATTAATGATGGCAGACCCTATCGAATAATCGCTGAAGAGCAGCGCTTTTGCTTTGAAGTACGACTCTAAGTTACCGTGAAAATCCAGGTGATCCTGGGAGAGGTTGGTGAACGCCGCCGCCTTGAAGGTCAGACCATAGACGCGCTGCAATGCCATTGCATGCGAAGAGACTTCCATCGCCGCGGCGCCGCATCCTTCCCATTTCATCCGTTGAATCAAGTCGTACAATTCCGGCGCTTCCGGAGTAGTTCGTTCCTGTGGTTCAAGGGTGTCGCCGATGCGATTCCCCACCGTCCCTATCAACCCGGATTTACCGTAGTGCCGGGTGAAAACGTTTGCCAGAAGATAAGCCGTTGTGGTTTTCCCATTGGTGCCTGTAAGCGCCACCAGATCAAGATCCCGATCCGGGTGACCCGCCAACTCACCGGCGATCAAAGCCAGAGCCTGACGGGTATCAGACGCCACCAGCATCGGTTTATCGCTGATCGAATCAGAGATCTTCTCCACGACCGCGGCAGCAGCGCCGCGCCCGAAAGCTTGATCAAGATATAGATGCCCATCCGTTTTTTCACCTGCAACAGCCACAAATAAACTACCCGGAACCACCTTGCGGGAATCGTAATCCACGCGGGTGATTTCCGGATCGATCGAGGCCGCGACGCGGCACCCGGGTATTAATAAAGCCAAAGCAGATAGTAACAATTTAACTCGATTAAGGTTTTCGTTTTGGTTTTTGGGGATTCGGCTTGGGCGTCGTTTTCTTTTTTTCTGTCTTTTTACTGGCGGCTTTTGGTTTGGTAAGCTGTGGCTGCTTGGTTGAAGGCTTGGTCGTCAACCCCTTGGCGGCAGCCTTACTGCTATCCGCCGCGGTAATTTTCGGCAGTTTTTTTTCAGCTTTTTGATTCAACGAATCCTGTTCCAAACTATCAGCAGCGCCGGGTTGCAGTGGTGAAGCCAGTATGCAGCAGATCGAATTAGCGCTCAAGCTGCTCCCCGGGACCAACGATTGTCCCACCACCCATCCTGTACCGGATATCTGGTATTTTATCCCGCGTTCTGACAACATCCGTACCGCATCACGAAGAGATAATCCCTTCAGATCCGGGACTGTGTTACCGCTTGTGGAGATTCTTAATTCGGCCGTATTAGCGGACATGTTTCTAGCGATATCCAACAGATGGAGAGCCGCCAGATCCGACATGGCAGCCTCAGTCGTTTCTGCCGGAATTGCGCCGTTGGTATCCCGTTGAACGTGCACAACCTCGATGGGCGGAGCTTTCGGGGCGGTGCGAACGATATCCAACGGGATTAGTTTTTCAATCACCCGCTTGAAAACCGGACCCGCCACCAGAGCTCCGTAATAAACGCCCTTGGGATCATAAATCGAGACGATCAGCAGCCGGTCTTCTTCGCACCCTGTCGTAAAGCCAATAAAAGAACCGACGTAGCGATCATTGTAATAACCGCCGTTGGTCAGGTTGGGGATCTGCGCCGTTCCGGTTTTTCCACCGACCACCACGCTGTCAATCGCCCCGGTTTTACCGGTGCCTCGCTCCACTGTCTGGATCAAAATATTTTGCAGGGTGCGGGCAGTCTGGGGTTCCATGACTCGGCTGATCTCTTTTGGAGGAAAACCGCGATGGTTTCCATCCGCGTCGGTCACGTCGAGTATGAGTCGGGGTTCCATCAGGATACCATCGTTGATAATCGCCGAATAAGCCATGGCCATCTGGAGCATGGTAACGGAAACGCCTTGTCCGATGGCGATATTGGCTCGATGGATGTCCCCCCATTCATCGTAGGACCTGAGTTGACCGGCAGCTTCACCGGGAAATTCGATGCCGGTGGGAAGTCCAAAACCGAAACGAGTGGCATATCGGTACATTTCGCGAGATCCGACTCGCGCTGCAATCTTGGCGGTGCCGATGTTGCTGGAATGAATGATCACGTCTTCAAAACTGAGCCAGCCGTAAGGATGAGCGTCATGAAGGGTTCTGGATCCGATAGCCCAGGCGCCTGCTTCGCAGTAAATCTGTTCATCCAGACTGAACAAATCCTTATCCAATGCAGCAGTCGCGGCGACCACCTTGAATATGGATCCGGGTTCGATCAAATCCGTTACCGGCCGCAGCTTATGGTCAGCCTGGGACGTTAATTCAGGACGTAGCGGGTTGAAATCAGGGACGCTGCAAATGGCTAAAATCTCTCCTGTATGCGGATTGACCAGAACTCCGCCTGCCCACAGGGACTTAAATTCCTCCATGGCAATCTCGAGCTCATCCCGCAATACTTCCTGAGCCACGACGTCAATCGACAGCCTGACCGAACCGCCATTTTTAGGCTGTGAAAAACTGCGCAATGGATCCCAAAAACTGCCCCCATGAGCATCACGCTGACGTGTTTCCCAACCGCGGCTGCCCTGCAGCAGAGAATCGCAGGCAACTTCCAAACCGGCGATCCCATGACCCTGGGGATCAGTAAACCCCAATAGTTGTGAGGTCGCTTCGTGATAGGGGTAGAACCGACCCGCATCTTTGGTCAGGTTCAATCCTCCGATGTTGAGTTTTTCCAGTTGTGCGGCTTGATCTTCGTTCAGGCGCCATTCGAGGTAGATAAACTTCGACGGTGACCGCAATCGACGCATGTAGTGAGTCACCGGTCGACCCGTGAAACTGGCTAACTGATTGCAGAGAGTGGTGGGATTGGTTACTTGAGTTGGATACGCTCCAAGGGAGTAGAATTGCGGCAATTCCAGGGCTAATTCCTGGCCGGACCGGTCCACAATCTGCCCTCGTCTCGAGGCGAGGGGGACTTCTGTGATCTGCTGTCCGAGAGCCTTCTGAGCATATTCGCGACCCTGCAAAATTTGTAACTGGAACAGCCGAACCCCCAAGAATAAAAACAGAACAACTGCGCTGTAAGCCAGGAAGCGCAGTCTCCCATAGCGAATGGCCAGGCCATTCGGTCGAGCGGAGGGTTGCTTGCGCTGCTTCATCGTTTCCCCTCCGGAGGATTCCCTTCCCTCGCCTGCCGCATTGCCAGGAATTGGTCATCCAGAGCCGCGATGACCACCGGAGATTTGTCCGGAGGAGTCATCCCCAGCAGATTGCGCGCTAATGGTTCAATCCGGGGATAAGATGAAACTTCCTGGAAGCGGCTCTGCAGAGCTATCTGCCTTTCCTCCAGCTCCTGCTGATTGTTGCGCAGACTGTCCAAATGGGTGAAAAGAGTGGTGATCTGATGTGACTTCCAGATCTGACCCAAGATAAAAAGGAGCATCAGTAAGAACACCGTAATCCAAAAATTACCGAGACCACCATCCTTGGATGGTCTGGGATTGTGTCCGGGACGATAGGGTCCCGGAGGTCTTACGGCCCGGTTACGAGCTCGCAGGAAGCGGGCATTCGCAGTTCCCCTGCGCGAAATTCTGCTTCTTCTGTCGAGTGTTGTCGTCATGGTTCTCAACCTGGGTCGGAGGAGGAAATCCTGCTTGTCCCCTGTAGGAATCAGCTTTCCCGACCGTGGACTGGTATTTTCAATGCGGCTCGCAACCGGGCGCTGCGCGCTTGTGGATTTAATCTTATCTCTTTAGGAGTCGGACGAAACGAAGCGCCTAATATTTTAGCTTCAGGTTTCTTATTACAAACACAGATCGGAAGTGTCGGCGGACAGGTGCAGCCCTTGCTTTTGGCAGCAAAAAACCTTTTAGCGCGGCGGTCTTCCAGGGAATGATAGGTCAACACACAGAATACGCCGCCTGCTTTCAGAACCTCCCAGCCTTCCGCCAATCCTTTTTCCAGATGCTCAAGCTCCTGGTTCACTTCAATGCGGAGCGCCTGGAAAATGCGCGATAGCGCTTTGATGTAGAATCGTTCCGGCACTGATCCCCTGATTGATTCAGCCAACTGCCGGGTCGTCTCGATCGCCACACTTTTTCTGGCTTCGACAATTCGTGTGGCGATCCGAGGGGACATGGGCTCCTCTCCATACTTGAAAAAGACGTCCCGCAACTCCGCAGTCGAATACTCGTTGACAACGTCGAATGCGCTGCTGGTCAATCGGGGATCAAATCGCATGTCCAAAGGATAGTCCCGCATATATGAAAACCCGCGCTCCGATTCCAATTGGTCCGTCGATAACCCAAAGTCCAACAGAATGACGTCGACGGAATTTTGCTTCAGGTGCTTCCGAATTTCCGAGTAACTTTCCTGAATGTACGTTACTCTGACGTCTTCGCCGATCTGCTTTCGCGCCATTTTCAGCGCTTCCGGATCGCGGTCGAAGCAGACCATTCGCCCCATGGGGGAGAGTCGCTGCAGCAACACGGCAGCGTGCCCTCCCCCACCCACGGTGCCATCAACGATGGTATCTAACAACGCGGACTTATCCGGCAAAGAACGCAAGATCATATCCATCACCTGTTCAACCATGACCGGTTGATGGTGAGTGATAAAATCGGAATGATCAGATTGATCGGAAGTCGTCAACTTCGAGTGAAGGGTTTGCGATTTAACGGGACTTAGGAACTCGGACCACTGCCGTCCTCGGGCTTGCCGGAAGCTCCCGCAAGGAACTTTTCCAATATCGATTCAACCGTGTCTTCACCCACTTCGATGTACTTATCGTAGATGGCAGGATTCCAGAGCTCGACTCGATCCCCCATGCCGATGATCAGGACGTCCTTTTCAAGTTGCGCCATGGCAACCAGGCGGGGTGGGATGGTGATGCGGCCCTGAGCGTCAAAGGTGGATTCGCGGGCGCCACTGGCTAACAGACGCTGCAGACGACGTTGCTGTTCGGGTGAATAGGGTGAGCGGTTGAATTCGATCCGATGCTTTTCCCAGACGTCTCGCGGGAATACGAACAGACATCCATCCAGCCCGCGCGTGATGACCACGCGGTCTTTTGATTCTTCGGACAGAGCCCGCCGGAAGGGAGCCGGAAAATTAATTCGCCCCCGATGATCGATCGTGTAATCGAAAGAGTCGGTGAATGAGTTCGGAAAAGGATTGAATTCCGGACTCTCAGGTGTTGTCACTTTTTTGGGCATTTTACCCACACTTACCCCAAATGTGGGATCAATATACCAAATTCACCTCGCCGAGTCAAGTAAAATCTCAACTTTTTAGAAAATTCCCCTAATCAGGCTATTAGGTTAATTTCCATATATACAATTGGTTAAGATTTTATCAAGGCAGTTTTTGCCGGGTGAAATTCGGGGGGTAGTCGCGAGACCTGCTGTCGTGTGGTTCATCTCTCAAAAAAAATGCAGAAACAGAGAGATTTTCGGCTCAAAATTGACATCGCCGCCCCCCCCCATGCGCAACGAAGGCAACCTCATGATCAACCACGGCATACAGAAGGAAGGCAGGCAGTGCGCCGAATGCCATAGCCCCAGCGGTATCATCGACTTCGAGAGATTGGGCTACAGCGCCGCACGCGCTCAAAAACTGCGGGAAATTGGGATGTAATTTGAAGTCCGCCTGTCAGGTAGGAATAATAAAACGCGCCGCTTTAGGAAATCCCTTGGCGACGCGTTTTTTCTCCAGTGCGGTCCTGGATGAGGCAACAATCAGAAGAGGTCAGCGCTACGGAAGCAAATATAATCATCGAATAACCATAAATCCAGTGCAATTTTTTGCCAGTCTGACCGAATAATAATCTATTTGTAATTATTAATCCGACCGGAAAATACTGGACAAACTATAAGCTGTCATTCCCGCAAGCGAAGCGCGTCGGGAATCGGACAGCCGCTTCCGAACAATTCGGAATAGCGGGCGAACACTGTCCACCCTAACGGGGTCGGGTTAATAACTATACTCCTGGCGGGGTCAGGGATGACCCCGACTACGGTGACGGGGAAGGTGGTTATTATGAAATA
>JAPKYS010000059.1 GCA_026394195.1 bacterium
GGCAAAATCCCTGCTGACGACCGCGCCTCCAACGATGACTTTGGCTGGAATACCAGCGTCGCGCAGTTCTTTGACCACGCGTCCCATCTCAACCATGGTGGTGGTCATCAGAGCGGAAAGACCCACGAAGTCAGGGTGCACTTCCCGAGCTTTGCGCACAATGTCAAGCGTGTCGACGTTTTTACCGAGATCGAACACCTCCCAGCCATAGTTGCGCAGCACTGTGGATACGATGTTCTTGCCGATGTCATGTACGTCTCCCTTGACCGTCGCCAGAATGATTTTCCCTCGATGTTTTGCTTCTCCATGCGGGAACAGAGCCTGCAAGCGCCCGAAGGCATCCTGCATGGTTTCAGCGGCCAGGATAACCTGCGGCAGGAAGAATTCGCGGTTGTCGTAACGCCTGCCGACCTCCTGCAGAGCTGGAATAAGAATCTCTTCATTGATTGATTCTGCGCTCCTGCCGCTCTTCAAGACCTCGTCCAGCAGCTCCAGTACGACTTCCCGGTTGCCGTATAGGATCGCATCATGGAGACGTTGTTCCACCGGTCGGGTATCCTTGGTGGATTCGGCGCGCTCATCTTCAACTCCACCATATTGTTCGATGAAATGCCGGGCGCTGCGGTCGCGGTTTAAGAGCACATTAGAGGCATGTATCGTTTCCCGAGCCGATTCGCTGAACGGATTTATAATGGGGAGGTCCAGACCGTTCTGCAGCGCCATCGCCAGAAAAGTACGATTCAGCAGTGCCCGGTTGGGGAGACCATAGGACACGTTCGAAACACCCATGACGGTAGTAACGCCCAATTGCTCCTTGATCAATCGCAGCGTTTTCAGAGATTCTGCGGAACGTTTCGGTTCCGCAGAAATGGTAAGAGTCAGCGGATCGATGAAGATGTCTTCATGGCGCAGACCGATTTCCAGGGCGCGATTGACAATCTTTCTGGCCAGCTCAAGTCGTTCCTCTGCGGTGGCGGGAATCCCCTTTTCGTCGAGGGTTAGTCCCAGCACGGATGCTCCGAACCGCTTCGCCAGAGGGAGAATACGGTCCAGTTTCTCATCCTCCGCCGTCACCGAATTAATCAGGGCTTTCCCTTCGATTTCTTCCAGAGCTGCCTCGATGGCGTCGGGATTGGTGGAATCGATGGAAATGGGGACGTCGACTGCCTGCTGCACCACCTGGATGGCCTTCCGCATGGTTTCGGGTTCATCGATGCCCGGAACGCCCATGTTAACGTCTAAAATGTCCGCTCCGGCTTTGACTTGCTCGATAGCTTCCTGCCGCACCAGATGGAATTTGCCTTCCTGCAATTCCGTACGCAGTTTCTTGCGCCCGGTGGGATTGATTCTCTCTCCGATCATGCGGATGGGTTGGTCGCAGCAGATTTCGACGGTGCGGTCGCGGGAGGCTAGCCGCGAACGGCAGCGGTCGCGAGTCCGGCTCACCGGCTTTTTGCCCCGCAAAGCGTCGGTGATGGCGGCGATGTGCTCGGGACCGGCGCCGCAACAGGCGCCGATCAAGGTAACTCCAGCATCGACAAACTTCTGAGCATATTCTGCCAGATGCTGCGGCGATGCCGGGAAACAGGTACGCCCTTCGTGAATTCGAGGCATACCGGCGTTGGGTTCCACAGATAGAGGCAGCAGTGTTTTATTCAGCACCATGCTGATGGCGCCGAATATCTCTTCCGGACCGGTCGAACAGTTGATGCCAAAAGCATCGGCATCCAAGGCTTCGTAAACAGTCAGAGCCGTCAAGGGATCTGTGCCGGTTACGGTGTTTCGACCATCAGCGAAGGTCATCTGAGCGATGATCGGGCCAGAAAAATTTTCCCGTGCGGCCATCATGGCGGCACGCGCTTCGCGAATGTCCGACATGGTCTCGATGATCAGCAGATCGACGCCCGCCTGCGCCAGGTAACGCACCTGCTCAGCGAAGGTATTATATGCTGGTTTGAAGTCCAGCGAACCGACCGGTTTGAGGTACTTCCCGCAGGGTCCGATGCAACCCGCCACCCAGATGGGGTTGTTCCCTGCGGCTCTGCGAGCAATTTCGACGGCTTTGGTGTTGATCTCTCTGGTTTTGTCCCCCAGATTGTACTCGTCCAGTTTGATGCGGCAGCCGCCAAAGGTGTTGGTCAGGATAACCTGCGCTCCCGCCTCGATGAAGCTTTTTTGCGACTTTTCCACGATATCCGGATGGATCAGATTGAACTCTTCCGGCGCCTGGCCGATGCCCAATCCGGACGTTTGTAACAGCACTCCCAATCCGCCATCCAGGATGATGATTTCTTTTTCCGCTCTCTGACGAAATTCCTGCCGTGTGATCAACTTATCTGCTCCGGTATATTGGTTAGAATTAAATTATAATGGTTTTTAACTGATTTTATTAACAAATTAATCCTTTTTGTCCAGGGCACAGCATGCTGTGCCCCTACATGCTACATTAGCGTATAGTCGAAGTCGCCCCCGACCCCGACAGGTTTTAGGTCATATGGTTAATAACCATTATATGCTTTTCACTCCGATGATCGCCGATACCGATTTCTCCGGTACCATCAGGAATGAGTCGGTCAATTTGATGCCGATTTGGTCGGCGCCGACTTTCGCCAACAAGTGTTTTTGCGCGCTGATATGCCAATCCCCGTATCCGGGGCTGTAGCGTTTGGTGGTCTGCCAACCCTGCTCGCTCGCGTAAGTCCTCAGGTAGAGATTCAGAGATTCCATCAGCGCCTCTGCCGCTTCAGCGCCGTAGGCATTCAGTAGAAACCCCCGGGTCAGCTCCCCATTGGTGGATAGCGAAGTCACTTTCTCATCCAATGCAGGGCCGAGCGTTACAGCGCAGAGATAGAGACCATGACAACCCTCCATCCAGGTTCTGACCTTCTCGCTGGAAATGGCATAATTCCGATCCGTTGCGATGACGTCGCCGCTGACTGAGCTGATCGGGTGGTATTCCCAGCAGACCGACGGCGAGACCAGCCCTTTTCCCAATTTGATCGACTCATCGACCAGCACTTTCATTGATTCCGGTATGGCTGACCGCCAAGTCTTGAAACCCATTCGGGCATAGACCTGCTTCAGGTCAGGGTCGCAATGAAGATTTTTTAATACAGGCATAAAGTTATCCTTTGGGAATGCTCCACTATGTCTTTCGCAAATGAACGGGACTCTGTTGGCGAAGTCAGCTCCTATTTGCACAATTTAGTTTTTATATTGACGGAATGCAAGAAAATATTCGGCAATGAAAGGGAGGTGGGGGGAAGAATGAAAAACTAAAAACTGAAAATGAAAAATGAAGAGAGATGTATTGGTCGTGATTCTTGCGAAGACTACGGAGGAACACGCTTTGTCGTGTCCTATAGCGATGCGGTCGACTATCCGCGGTTGACCCCTTGGCGCTTCCGCCTCTCGCCCGGCGCTGAAGCACCGGTCTATACGCAATAAAGCCCCCTCAAGGGGGCTGGAGCCCCATTATGGCAGTGAACTAAATAACTTGACATCTTTGGGGGGATTTATTCAAGCGAAACGACTCCGCCCGAAAATGAATTTTCGGGTTATGTACCTGCAGTCCTTTCAGGACGCTCCAAAACGTCCCCTTCAGGGGACTGAAGGATAGTAGCCCGGGAATTCATTCCCGGGAATCGAAGTACTTTTAATCCGGCATTGCTTCTGTAAAGATAATTAGCTTACTACCATTCATGGGGCTTTGGTTAGTCGTAGACCCGTCCTTCAGGGCGGGGCAAAAAATGAGGGATTTCCACCCTATTTTCTCCAATTTTCCCAAAATACATCTTGACTTTATCTCCTGAGTATGGTAAATTGTTAAGACTAACCTGCTAACCTGACTATCTGCTCAAATTAATACAACTACCCAAAAGGAGATTGCCATGAAGAAACTGCTGATTCTGGCCCTGCTGACGCTCTGCGTGAGCGCGATTGCATTTGCCGACAAGCCAATCCCAAAAGACCCCTTCGATGAGTTTTTCCAGGAATCCATTCCCATCCACCACCCGTTGTTTGAAAAGGTTTTCCCCGGAGTCGAGTTCAAGATAGAACTAATGGCTTCCCTCCCACCGCAGGAACGTTTGGTGGGCTGGATTGGAGGAGAACGACTATTTATGCCAGCCCAATTCAACGAGCTCTACGCTTTTGTGGCAAAGGTATCAAAATCAAATTTAGATGAAAAAGTGGAAGCACTAGTTCGACTGATGTATTGGCTTAGAGATGATAGCATAGAAATCGTTAAACAAGAGGAAGTAGCAATTGAAAAAGATGGATTTGAATTTAATCGACATATAATTCTGAATATGAAAACTAGATCAGGTAAACAAAGTCAACTTGAATTGTTTATAGTAATTAAGGATGGTGAGGTAAAACACACAGAATATTTAAAGAATGGAGAATGGCGAACATTTCCACTTCGAAATGGTCAAACTGATGATGAAACGTTAACGATATATGGAGTGACACCTGAATTATATGATGGTAACAAACATTATTATATTGTAGTTGGAGAGAATGGCATCAGCACCAATAATTCAATTACCTTCAAAATAGCGGGACTTAACAGTTCACAAATAATCAGATTAGTAATAACTCCAATTTACGGCTATATTGGTGATAATTTTCATGATGTGAATCTTACTGCTGGTGCCGATGGTAAAATAATCCACACTTGGACACCTCCAAATAACAACAAGACTGGAATTGCTGATCTCAGACTTTACGATATGTTTAATCGATTAATATACTATGACGAACATATTTGGATAATACCTGAAAAGGCGATGATTAATACGTTTCCAAATGGATATGACTTCACATTGAAGTTCACAAATCAATTCTTCTACGACCATCCTGACGGTATCGCTTTTGCTTCAACTTATGCACAACAGGTGGAACAAGCCCTGATCGATTCCTGGAATTATGAGGTTCTCTCATGGTCTCTTTGCCAGGGACTTCCGAACAATCAGCCGATCGATGGCGACGAAAATTATCAGGTGTTTATCAATGATTCGCAGTTAGATATTGTTGGCCACAACTATCACGGAACAATTAAAACAATAGCTATACCCGGTGAAGAGAGGAAGATTGGAATAGGTAGTCTAATTTTTACAGGTAACCAATTTGGTTACCCGGATGAAACTACTTTGATTTATACCGCACTACGCCATGAATTTTATCATGGGATACAATTTAGTCACAATTATTCCGCCTACCCGGAGGGTATTCCGCCATTGTTAAATTGGATGACCGAGGGTCAAGCAAGATTTTTACAAACTGTCTTCACAACCCATAGCGCTGAATATCAGAGCTCTAGTATGTACCACTGGGATGCGAATCAATATATAAGCCGTTACTTGAATTCAAGTCTCCATTTTATCAGCCTACCGCCTCGGTTTAACGGCGCAGACGGTTACCCCTACTGCTTATTTTGGCGTTTCCTGTACGAAACCTACACCAATGGAACAGTTGCGAATAAGCTGCAAATCATCCGGGAAACTTGTCATGGCTACAATGATACAGCATTAAGCACGATTGAATCTCATTTAGATGACGAATTGGAACAGGGCAACGGCAGCTATTCTACCTTCGACGATGCAATCAAAGAATTTGCGAAGCGGATTTATTTCAATGATCCAACATATAACTTGTGGAGTCCCGATCCAAATTCAGGTTTTTACGCAACGCCTGAGCCTGAAGCCTCGATTCAATTCAACGGCGAACCGGCAATCTACACCAGCCCGGGGGACCTCGCTCTACCTGCGTCCTTCGGCATGGATTATCTCGCCTATAATTTCTTCGGTTGGCAATTAACGTCGGCGACCTTTACCTTTAATCAGGACCCGGATAATCATCAACAACATGCGGATTTCGGAGTTAATGTCATGCGCCCCGCCGGGGGCAATGTGGAATCGAATTATATCCCTTTAACTCAAACCATCGGTTCGGTCACGATTGACGCGCCCATGGGCTGGAATCTCGATCAAGCTGTAATAGCTGTAACCCGCCTTGACAATGAGGAAGCAAACTTGGACAAACACTCTGACTATCAAGTAACCATAGCATCAGGCACAAGGATTTCTGCGGAACCACTCTATCCACCGGTGATTTTTGCCTGGGATAAAGAAGGAAGTATAATTTATAATCTTAGCGTAACCAACAACAGCAGCCAACGCGGTGTGCAGCCTGATATATGGTGTTACATATACAACGGGCAGGGTGTTTATCAAACTACAATCTACCAAGCTCAGGACGTGCCGATCTCACCCGGTCAAGTTTGGCAAGAGCAACTTACTTACGACGTCCCTTCGCAATATTTTCCTCCGGGGGAATACGAAATCAGAGCCTTTATCGGTATTAAGATACCCAATGGTGGCGAGATCGTGCATTGGGATCACGATGAATTCACCTTCAAGGTTGTACAAGATGCAGAGCCTGAAATAGATTGGCTGCATCACTATAACGGCGCCGGTAACGATTTGGGTTACGATGCTTACGAGACGTCAAGTGGTAATATTCGCGCCACTGGATCTTGCGGCGCGATTGGATTGTATGTGTTGGAAACGAATAGTCAAGGTGGGATCGTATCTCAATATTCCGACAATCGAGCTGCGGCAGGATATAGCATCAATAGCGCTCTAAATGGGGGGTATGTTATAACCGGTACTACCCCAGATAGTCCTTATCCCGCTGCCTTTATCCGAGTGCAGGATATGTGGGGTAATTATTATTTCGATACTTATCCAGAGGTCCAGGAGGGGTACGACGCAATTCAGCTTGAAAATGGCCAAAATGTGATCACTGGTTACACAAATCTTCTTTCTGATGTGAAAATTGTCTTGATGCAGACACAATATAATTGGTGGCCTGTATATCCAATCTGGACAAGACAATTCAATCCTTCTATCGGCACTGATTGTGGTCGGTCCGTTAAGAAAACTTTTGACGGCGGTTATATCGTATCAGGTGTGTCGAACCCCATCCCCGACTACAATGCGTACTTGTTGAAAACTGATGTTGATGGAATTGAAGAATGGTCACATGAGTTCCATACCGAACCCAATTATTGGGAATATGGTGAAGACGTTCATCAGTTATCTGACGGCGGGTATGTGATAGCCGGCTGGGCAAATGCCGATGATAGCTGGAGCGGTGATGTTTACCTGATTCGAACCGATATTGACGGCGAATTGCTCTGGCAGCGCACCTACCGTAATGATCCCGTCGGATGGACCATAGGTAAGGACGTCTATCCCTGCGCGGAAGGAGGATTCATCATTGCGGGGACAGAGGTCGGTTACCTCTCCAATTGGTTTCAAAATGTCTACGTTTTAAGAGTCGATGGTGGTGGTAATCAGATCTGGGAGCTTAGCATCGATGCTGGAGGTGGAATTATAGATGGATCTGACATAGGTGAAAGCATTCGACAGACTGATGACGGAGGTTACATAATCTGTGGTACGACCAAGCATGATGATACGATTGGACAAGACCTGTTATTAGTCAGATTGGGACCGGATGTTTTATCAAGAAGTATCGCCAGTAGTGCCTGTATAGTTGAACCTACTACCGTACCTCAAGACAATCGACTCGCAACGACGGTATCCCCCAACCCCTTCAACCCCAGCACTGTCATCAGCTATAATCTGCAGAACAGTGCCAATGTAAACCTGTCAGTTTACAATATCGCGGGCAGGTTGGTGGAAGAGGTGATCAACA
>JAPKYS010000003.1 GCA_026394195.1 bacterium
CCTCTTCCTTTTATTGGGTGTTATTGTCGAAGCAATAAATTACCTGTATTCGCAGATTTTTCCTAACAGGACCTGGCCGGGACAAAAACATGTCTGGCTTATGGCCGCTATCATCACCTTGCTATGGGGAGGATTATTCCGTCAGTTCCTCATTGCCATTCTCCAGTTGGATTCCGTTAGTGTTTCATTCAAGTTAGCCGCCATTTGGCCATTTATCCTTCTTACTATCGGATTGATAGCAAACCTAATTTTAAGCCGGTGGAATAAAAGCAAGAACAAACTCTGCTTGCGAACAACATTCACCGGCTTCATCGCCATTTTAATCTACCTGATCATCAGTACCAAGGTAACCTACCGATTTTTCCTGCAGAATGATTCTCCGCGTTACCTGTTTTTCTATAACGCCTTCGCGCCGCTTAATTTGTGCTTGCAGCCTGCTCTCATATTGCTGGCCGCAGGGATGACGGCGGTACTTTACAAGACCTCCCACTCTGTTAGATCCTTCAAGATAAGTCTCCTCGTCGTGCCGCTGATCGCCGCTCTGCTGGCGATAAAGATTCCCTACCTCCCATTAATTCCGACCGCATCGACCCAACCATCCAAATCTCTGACAGCTAATCAGCACCCTAATGTCATTGTCATGCTCTTCGATGCTATGCGCGCCGATCATGTCGGCCCCAACTCCGAAAAATATAGTCTTACGCCCTGGATGGATGAGATAGGAGCACTGGGGAAGGTGTATCCATCCTGTTACTCCACTTCGTCATGGACATTCCCGGCTGTGGTCTCGCTCTTTACGTCGCGGTTGCCGAACAAAATCGGGCTGCTGGAGCAAAGCGCTCTTCCGGACAGCGTTCCGACTCTGATAGACCTCCTGCATGAAAACGGCTATCGAACCGGCGCTTATACGGCGAACCAGTACATTTCAAATGTTTACGGTTTTGACCGGTCCTTCGACGAGTTTCAGTTCATGCGAGGCAAAGGTTCCTATCAACTTTTACTGCCTATGCGCACGTTCTTTCGTTCTCCTACATTCCTTAACGAACTGGCGTATCAGTTCAATTTCATTTCCAATGACTTTTTCTGCGCTGAAGGAACTGACATGACGCAGAAAGCCAAGAAATTCGTACAGGAGAAAACCAGCACGCCGTTCTTCCTGTATCTGCATTACAACGAACCTCATGTTCCCTACTGGGCTAAGCCATACCAGGGAAAACTATTGGATCTGGAAACGCTGCACATAGGGTCTTGGGCTGGTCCGGAAGGAGAACCGCAGTCCAAAGCGCCAGACAGGCAGATCCTCATGAAGGATACTTTGCATCAGCGCTACACCAATGGCATCCAGGTGGCTGACAAGCAGGTCAAACGAATCTGGTCCACGGTGAAAGAATTGAGATTGGCGGAGGAAACGGTAATCATCATCTTAGCGGATCACGGGGAGGAATTCATGGAACACGGGGGATTCTACCATAAATCATCACTTTTCGAGGAGCAGGTCAAGATCCCCCTCATCATCTACGTCCCGGCAGACCTGGGAATGACCCTGCCTGATCAACCGGCAGGGGTATCACTGCTGGATCTGGCACCTACTGTCTTGGATCTGGCCGGGATCGAGCAGAAACTGCCGGAGGCCGAGGGTCAATCACTACTGCAGGTGCACGATCCAGCGAACTGTGATAAATACATGATGTTTCAGCACTCCCGCGAGTTGTGGAGCGCTGTGGTCGCGGAACCGTATAAGTTGATGCTAAAGCAGAACCTGCAGACCAGAGTCTGCGATACGATGCTATTCAACCTGGAACTGGACCCTGGTGAAAAAAACAACATCCTTGCGGAGAATAAAGAAATAGCCGAGCAGATGCTGCTGCGTTTGCATGCGCAGTTGGATCAACCGTCTCACCAGTCTCAGGCTACCAGGCGCAAGTTGACGCTGATGGAAATCCAGCGACTGAGGTCTTTGGGATATACCAATTAAGACGCGATGCGGGCGTGACCCCATCCTTCGGGATCAGATTACCCACTGCCCTGTATCTCCTTTCAACACAAAGGAGCGACGCTCATCCGGTCCGCCTTTACACCTCGCAGCTACTTTAACAGCACCATCTTCCCGCCCGCTGTATGGCTGCCTGCTTCCAACCGGTACAGGTAAATTCCCG